>CAVZEV010000006.1:0-43667 GCA_963774405.1 uncultured Solirubrobacterales bacterium
TGTACCAAGAAACCTGAGGCGGCTCGGGCGCCGCTCCGGGCGACGCGAGAGGCCTATTCGCTGCAGTCGGGTTCGATCGAGCTGGTGTATTCGTGCCAGTCCCGGGCGAACGCTTCGAAGCCAATCGTGCCCATCGCCCCGCGCGCGATGAAGAGGGTGTCGCATTCTTCGAAGAAGTACTCAACCCGCGATTCTTCGTTGGCGACGTCGAAGGCCCAGGCGACGACGGGCCGGCCACCGACCTTCTGCCGTTTCAGCCACCGTTCGCGGTAGCCGGGCATTTTGCTGGTCTGAATCCGCGCCAGCTGGGCGTTGTACATCGGCGTGCCGGTTTCGCTCGCAAGGCGGGTGTTGACGGCGAAGGTCGGTCCCACCGGGTCGTGCCAGGCGCTTTCGAGGAACCCGTCCACTTCCTTTTCGTCCGCGACCTTCGACCAGCCGTTGTTGATCGTGATCTTGTAGGTGGCGGGACGGTCGGGGCCGCTGCTCCCTCCGCAGCCGACAGCGAAGAGTGCGATGGCGAGAATCACCCCTGCGCGAATGACGCTCAACTTAATCACTATTTTTGAATAGTGACAGGAATCTCCTTCGTTGCTGATGTGGCCGCGATCAGGGGCCGCCGCCGAATCGTGGCGGGAGTCGGCCCGGGGCGAGTTGGCCGGGGGGCAGGTGAAGGCCTCCTGCCTCGGACGGAAGGAAGCGGGCGGAGGCGCAGCGGTCGGGGTCCAGGGGCCCGGTCAGCCAGAAGAGGCCGGCCGGTAGGGCGCGGAGGATTGTTCTTGCCGTGCCGCCGGCGACTGTCCAGCCGAGCTGTGGGGGGATCAGAGGAGAGCCGGGGTCTTCGGGAGTGATCAAGATCGCGTCGAAGCGGCCGGCGTTGATCACTTCCCGCCAGCGGCGGCAGCTCGCGATCGGTGTGAGGCCGCCGGCGGGCCGGGGTTCGCCCAGGTAGCGGACTTCATTGGAGAGGTCATCCCCGTAGAGGGTGTACTGGCCGTAGGCGGCGGGGGGCCCGACTATGCCGATCCGCAGGCCGTGCTGTTCGCGAGCCCATGATTGGATCAACCTCCATTGCGGGGTGGCGCGAAACCCGGGGTTGTCCAGCGGCGGCGCCACGTCAACGCTGTAGCGGTCTTCGAAGTACTGGCGCTGCTGTGCATAGCCGGCAGTCACGGCAATCGCAATCACGCTCAGCAGGACTATTCGGCGAAGGTTGGTGGCCGGCGCGCGCAGTAGCCATACCGGGATGAGGACGGCGCCGGCGCCGATCGCGAGCGCCGTGAACAACTGCGGCTGGACCCATTCGGTAGAGGCGATGGCGGTCACCGCCGTGACCGCCGCATAGGCGGGAAGCAGCACCCGGCGGGCGATAAGGCGCGACTCGCAGAGCGGCAAGAGGATCAGCCCGATTGCCATTCCGGGGGCGGCGTAGCGCAGGTTGGAGGCGAAACCGTAAGGCCCTTCGTCCAGGCCCGAGGCCGAGATCGGGTTGAAGACGTGGGCGATCAGGATCGCCGCGCCGGCGAGGGCGAGGACGCGGATCGGCGTGCTGTGGCGACGGCGCAGGCCGAGCACGATCCCGGCGAGAGCGGCAAAGAGGATGACGAACCAAAGTGGCCCAAGGGTTTCGTCGAGGCCCGGGAGGAAGAACTTGTCCCAAACGTGTTGGTTGGCGACGTACTCGGCAATCGAGTGAGCCGGACGGGGATAGAGCGCCTCCTGGTCGGGCCCTGGCAGCGGGCCGAAATTTAGCCAGGGCAGCGGGTTGCCGGAATGAACCAGGTTGCGCAAGTACCAAAATCCCCCGGTGGCGAGCAGCCCACCGAGCCAGATCCCGGCACGGCGGGTAGCTCTGCCTCGCTCGATCCAGAGAAACCCGGCGGTGATTACGGCGACGGGAGCCAGCATCGTCACCTTTGCGCCGATTGCGAGGCCGGCAGCCAGCGCCGCAACGGCGAGCGGGCCGGATGCGATCTTCAGGTCCGCAGTGCCCGGTCGGCCTGGGCTCGTTGGGCTTTCCGCGGCCCAGGCGTTGGCCAGGATCGCAACCGCCGCGAGCAGGCAGGCCAACGCCATGATGTCGCTTGGCGCGTTGCCGGCCTGGATCAACATCATGTCGGAATCGACGATGAGAACGGTTCCAAGCAGGGTGACGGGGGCAAGGCCGAATGGACGCCCGACGCACCAAGCGGCCAGGAGCGCAATGCCCATCCAGCCGAAGTTGAGCAACGGTGAGAGCAGGTCGTTGCCGAGCGCGACCATTCCGATCGCGTGCAGCAACTCGGAGTTGAGTGGGTAGTACCAAACCGCCAACTTCAGGGGATCGGTGAGAAGCAGGCCCCCGACCGAGCCTGTTTGCGCGAACCAGGCAGCGAATGGCAGGTGGTACCAGAGGCTGTCCTGACGGTAGATGCCGACGTCGAGGCTCTCCAGAACCGGTCCGGCCCAGTGGACGGCTGTGAGCAGCGCGGCGCCGATTGCGATCGTCGAGGCAAGGCGCCCGACCGGGGCCGCGGGAGGCAGTGCTGGGGCCCGGCCGTCCACGGGCCTCGGCCGCCGGCGACTCAGGCCGAAGGCGAGTCCCAGTGCCGCGATCACCAAGGCGGGGGCGTTGAGCAAGCCCACGATGCCCAGGAGCTCGGCTACGACGACGGCTGCCGAGAGCGTGAGAACGATTGTGGCGAGGGCAGCCGGGGCCGCGTTCCAATCGGGCATCAGCCAGACGCGCACTCGCCGGGCGCCCAGCCAGAATCCACCGATGATGAGGCCAACTAGCGCGAGTCCGGTTAGGTATTCGACGATGTTCATTGCTTCACCCGGGCCGGCTCGGCCCGATCGGTACGCGAGCATAGGTGAGCTGCGGAAGGGGCCGACCACCGGGTCAATTGATATAAAGCCCGGGTATCCAAACAGGAGTTATTGTGTATTCGCGCCTCGGTCTCGCCGAAGGTGAATTGAATTTCAGGAGAAAGGCTGAACGTTGGGGAAAGGCAGCGGGTTGACCAGCGGGGTCCGCGTGCGGTTCGCGATTCTGACGTGTGCCGCCGCGCTATTGGGCTTTGCGGCACTGATCGTTTCTGCCAGCGACGACGGCAATGCCGCCTTCCCAGGCCTGAACGGCAAAATCGTCTACTCCTCCGGCGCTGCATACGTGACCTCGATTTGGGCGGCCAACGCCGATGGCAGCTCACCGACCCAGCTCACCGTGGGCAACAGCGACTATGCCCCGTCTTACTCCGCCGATGGGAGTCGGATCGCCTTCGGCCGTGAAGACGGCGTCGCCGTGATGAATTCGGACGGCTCCGGGCTTACCCAACTGACGTCGGGCAACCGCACTAACTCGAACAGCACGAAATGGCAGGAAAACTACAACGATCCCCGTTCCGCCAAAATCATTCCCTTCGTCAAGATCCAGTCCTACGGCGAAAGCTGGCAGAGGACGAGCAGCCCGGCCTTCTCACCGGACGGCTCCCAGCTCGCCGTCGTGGAAAGCAGAGGGAAATACACGGGTAGGAGCATCTGCGCCGTTGAAGCGCTCGAAGACACGGAATGCATCAGTGGCTACGGCTCGACCGAAGGCTCGTATTTCAACTACGAAGAAGAATGCTCCGGATGCGTCTCGCACATCGTCACGATCAGCTCGACCAGTGGCGCTGTTACCGGTGAGGTGACGCCGCCCTCCTCGACCAACGAAGACTACGGGCCAACCTATGCCGCCAACGGCGCACTGGCCTTCTCGCGCTGGTCCAGCTCGCACTCGATGATCTACGTCGTCAGCTCACCTGGGGCAGCCGCGGTTCCGGTGACTTCCGGTCCCTATGATTCCGGGCCGAACTTCTCCCCCGATGGGTCGCGGATCGCCTTCGAGCACGATGGTCGGGAAATCGGTGTGGTCGGCGTCGGCGGCGGGCCTGTATCGCTCCTTCCGACCCTGCCCTTGCCGCCGGGAGCGACCAAAAGCTACGCAGTGTCACCCGCATTCTCACCCGACGGGTCGAAGATCGTCTTCGAGCGCAGCTCCTATGGCTCTTCGGGCAAGATCGACAGCGGTCTTTACACGATGGGGCTCGACGGTTCGGGCCTGACCAAGATAGTCAACGAAGCCTATGGACCGGACTGGCAGCCGGTGCCCCCGCCGCCCCCGCCGACGCCGGTAGGCAGCAAAGCCAAAAAAGGCAAGATCAAGCTCAATAAAAGGCACGAGGCTGTGATCGGCACGATCGTCTGCGGCAGCTCGCCGTGCAAACTGAAGGTGCTTTCGGCCTTGCTGAAAATCCAGTCGTCGAAAACAGCCGGAAAGAAGCACGGCCACGGGAGGGCGGCGGCTTCCAGCAAAAAGGCGAAGAAGTCGGGCGCCAAGGCCTATCCCGTAAAGATCATCGTGCCGAAGGCGCTGGCGCCGGGCAAAACGACCAAGGTGAAGGTGAAGGTCACCGGAAAGGCGCTGGCCGCGTTGAGCCGGGCTGGAAAAGGTGCGCTCACTGTCAAGATCAGGGTCACCGAAGGGCTTGGCAAGAAGGTCGAGGTGTTCAAGTCGAAGTTGACGCCACCGCCCGCTGCCAAGAAGCACCACAAGAAGAAGTCAAAGCACTAGGTGTAGAGAGTGGGCGGCTTTCGTTTGGCTCCGCGCCGCGGCGCGACGTTCGCCGGCGCGGCCCTGGCCACGCTGTGCGGATTCGCCGTGCTGGCGATCTCGATGAGCGAAAGCGGCGATGCCGCATTCTCCGGGCTCAACGGCAGGATCGCCTACGCGTCCGGTGAGTCCTACTCCTATTCGAGCGCGGCGATCTGGGTCGCGAACGCCGACGGAGGCTCGCCCACGATGCTGGTCGCCGGCTCCGGTGTCTCGGCTCCCTCGTATTCGGCCGACGGCAGCCGGATCGCATTCGACAAGGACGGGGGAATCGCCGTGATGAGTGCGAGCGGCTCCGGGCTGACACAGCTGCTGAGCGGAAGCCACTCGCAGTCGTCGCGAATCGAATGGAGGAAAAATTACCCCGATCCCCATTCGGGCAAAATCATCCCGATTGTAAAGATCGAATCCTTCGACGAAGAATGGCAAAGCTTCGATCATCCCTCGTTTTCTCCCGACGGAACGCGGCTCGCCGCCTCCGAGGCGAGCGGGAAGCGGACCAACAGCAGTATCTGCGCCGTTGAAGCCCTCAATGACCACCAATGCGTCCTCTTTCCCGACCCGAACACCTACTTCAACTACGAATACAGCTGCAATGCCTGTGGGGCTCACCTGATCTCGGTCAGCTCCACGACCGGCGTCCGACTGGAAGCGCTGACCGAACTGGTCGGCAACCGCAGGGACACCAAGCCCTCCTACTCGGCCGATGGCAGGATCGCCTTTGCCCGGGGGGCTCAGGGCGGGTCGTCGATATTCGTGCTGGATGCGCCGGGCGCTGCCCCGCGACGCGTGACCTCCGGCCAGTCCGATCGCACGCCCGACTTTTCACCGGACTCCTCCAAGATCGTTTTCAGCCATGGGTACGCCGACATCGGCGTGGTGGGTGTCGGCGGCGGAACCGTGCAGCTTCTGCCGGTGCCCGCTCCGCCGGAAGGCTCCGGCGGTTACGTCAACTCACCGGTCTTTTCTCCCGACGGGTCGCACATCGCCCTGCGGAGGGGGGTGTACGGCCCCACCGGCCGAGACGAATCCGGGCTTTTCACCATGGCCCTCGACGGTTCGGGATTCACGCGGATTGCCGCCGACGGGTTTGCTCCCAGCCTGGCAGCCTCAGTCGCCACCGCCACCCCCCGCGGCGCGCCCCAAGGCAAAAGCGAGGAAGGGCAAGGTCAGGCTCAACAAGAAGGGCCGGGCCAAGATCGGCACGATCACCTGTGGTGGGACTCGCTGCTCGCTCAGGGTCATCTCGGCGCGGCTTAAGGTGGGCAAGCGGTCGTGCGATCAGATCCGCACCAGGTTGGCCAGGAGGCTCGCACCGGGCAAGCGCGCCAGGCTCGGGATCAAGGTCTTCGGCAAATGCCTGCTCGCCCTGGAAAAGGCGGGCAAGGGAAAGCTGCTGGTCAGGGTCCGGGTCAGGGACGCGCTCGGCAAGAAAGTGCTGACGCTGAAATCGACCCTTATCCCGGCCAAGGCGCCGAAAAAGAAGCACCGACGGAAATAGGTCCGGGGCCGGCGGCTAACCTCGCGCCGTGGTGGCGCTTGGCATAGTCGCGGCGGTTGGGGCCTCGCTGCTCTACAACACCTCGATCGCGCTGCAGGCGCTGGAGGCGCGGGAGGTGCCCGGAGGAGCACTCGCTGCGGCCCTCGCTGATCGGCAGGCTGGTGCGCAACCGGCGCTGGCTGGGGGCGACGGCTGCTGGGGCTGGCGGGCTGGCCGCTGGAGATCGCGGCGCTGCTGCTGGCGCCGCTGACCGTCGTGCAGCCCTGCCTGGCCAGCGGCCTGATCCTGCTGCTCTGGCTGGGCGCGACGCGGCTGGGGGAGAGGCCGGGACGGCGCGAGTGCGCTGGCCGTGGCGGCGATCGTCGCTCGGGGTCGCCGGCGTCGCCCTGGGCGCGCCGGAGCGGACCACCGACCACGCCGGCGGCGGCGCGATCGCGCTGGCGCTGGTCCTGGTCGCGATCCCGGTCGCTCGCGCCCTACCTGCTGCGCGGCCGGGCGCAGCGCGTCTCGGGGCGCTTGCCGTGCTCAGCGCCGGCTGCGGCTACGCCTGGACGGCGATCGCCAGCAAGCTGCTCACCGACGAGCTGGCGGCGGGCGCGGTGCTGCGTCGCGCTCGCCTGGCTGGCCACCGCCGCAGCCTCCGAGGGCCTGGCGCTGCTCAGCGAGATGAGCGCCCTGCAGCGCCGGCCGGCGACCCACGTGGCGCCGGCGATGTTCGCCGTCCAGGTGCTCGTGCCGGTGCTTGCTCGCGCCGCTGATCTTCGGCGAGTCGTGGGGCGCGACCCCGCTCGGCGGTGCGGCGCTGGTCGCCTTCATGGCCGTCGCCGTCGCCGGGACCGTCGCTCCTCGCCGGCTCGCGGGCGGTCGGCGCGTGATTGAGAGCGCTCAGGCAAGGGGACTCCGACGCGTTCGCCCGAGCTCCGATCCGCCTGCACTGCGTAGCCTTGCCGGCCGCCTTCGCGCCTCGCTGCGTTCTCGTCCTGCGAAAGGCAACCATCCACAGTCGACGAACAAGGGGCCACCGTAGGGTCCGCAGAGACAATCCGGTCCGACGCGACCAAGTTCGCGATTGGGTTCGACCACCGCGACCGCGCCAGGCTGTTCGAGCTGTGGGCCGAGGTCCTCGACTCCGAGCAGTGGTCGGAGGGGCGCATGCTGGAGGCCTTCGAGCAGCGCTGGGCGGAGTGGAACGGGCTGCCCAGCCTCGGCCTCTCGAGCTGGGCGGGCGGCGCACTGGCGGCGCTGGAGTTCGCCGGGGTGCGCGGCGAGACGGTGCTCTGTCCGTCCAACACCTTCATGGCGACGCCGCTGGCGGCGATCAAGGCCGGCGCCGAGGTCGAGTTCGTCGACTGCAACCGCGACGACCTCTGCATGTCCTTCGAGGACTTCGAGGCGAAGGCCGAGCGGCACAGGCCGAAGGCCGCGATCCTCGTCCACATCGGCGGCCACATCGCCTTCGATGCCGAGCGCATCGCCGCCTACTGCCGCGACAACGGGATCTTCCTGCTCGAGGACTGCGCCCACGCCCACGGCGCCGACTGGAACGGCCGCAGGCCGGGTGGCTTCGGCGATGCCGGCGTCTACTCGCTCTATGCGACGAAGACCGTCTCCACCGGCGAGGGCGGCGTGCTCGTCTCCGCCGACCCGGAGCTGATCGAGTTCGCGCGCAAGTTCCGCAACTACGGCAAGTTCGAGCACGAGGTCGACGGCCTCAACTTCCGGATGAGCGAGTTCACCGCCGCCCTCGGACTGGTCCAGGCCGAGCGCATGGAGGAGATCGTCGCCTGGAAGAACGACTACGCGCGCGAGCACCTCGACCCGCTGCATCCCGCCCGGCTCGAGCTGCCCGACGGGATGACCTCCGGCCTCTACAAGTACATCGTCTTCGACGAGATCGAGAAGTCCACCGGCGCGCGTCTACGAGGAGCCGTGCCACCGGATCATGGGCCGCTCCGAGGAGCTGCCGAACACCGACTGGGTGGCGGAGAACCACTGGTGCGTGCCGCTCTACTACCGCCCCGGAGAGCCGAGCCGCGGCACTCGGCAGGAGGAGGAAGCATGAGGGTCCTGGTAACCGGCGGCGGGGGCTTCATCGGCTCCCACGTGGTCGACCGCCTGATCGAGCGCGGGATCACGCCGCGGATCTTCGACCTCAGCGCCTCGCCCTACCACTCGCCGCTCGAGGTCGAGACCTTCACCGGCAGCATCACCGATCCCGCCAACCTCGACCTGGCGATGCGCGACTGCGACGCGGTGATCCACCTCGCCGCGGTCGCCGACGTCGGCCCACGTCCTCGCCGACCCGGTCCTCGCCGAGGAGGTCAACACGCGCGGCACGCTCAACGTGCTGGAGGCGGCCTGCCGGGCGAAGGTCGGCCGCGTCGTCTACGGCTCGACCACCTGGGTCTACAGCGACTGCGCCGAGCAGGAGGTCGACGAGGAGACGCCGATCCCGGCGCCGCGCCACCTCTACACCGCGACCAAGCTGGCCGGGGAGACCTACTGCGCCGGCTACGCCGAGCTCTATGACCTCGAGTAGCACGGTGCTGCGCTTCGGCATCCCCTACGGCCCGCGCGCCCGCGCCGCCGGCGTCGTCGCCAAGTTCACCGACCTGGCCTTCGAAGGCAAGCCGCTGACGATCGCCGGCGACGGCAGACCACCCGCAGCTTCATCTACGTCGAGGACCTCGCCGACGGGATCGTCGCCGCGCTGGCGCCCGAGGCCGCCGGCCGCACCTACAACCTCTCCGGCGACGAGGTCGTGACGATCCTCGAAATCGCCGAGCGGGTGCAGGAAAACGTCGATGGCTGCGAGATCGTCCACACGCCGCCGCGCCCCGGCGACTTCCCCGGCAAGGACGATCTCCAACGCAGCGGGCCCTGGACGAGCTCGGCTGGAAGGCCGAGACCAGCTTCCGAGAGGGCGTGCGCAAGTACGTCGAGTGGGTGCGCAGCACCACGCGCCCGCCCGACCCGGTCCCCGGCAAGCAGCCCTCGCTGAACGGCAACGAACACGCCGCCGGCGCGCTGCTCGCCGGCGCCGCGCGCGCCGAGGAGCGCCCGCCGCGGGTGCTGATCCTCACCGCCGACATCGGCGAGGGCCACGACCTTCCCGCGCGGATCATCAAGGCCGACCTCGAGGAGGAGATGCCCGGACGCCGAGGTCGAGATCGTCAACGGGCTCGAGGCGATGGGCAGGATCTCCGTCCTCGGTCGTCCGCGACGGCTCCAGAGTGACCTTTCGCTGGATGCCCTGGCTGTTCGACATCCAGTACTGGCTGATCACCAAGTTCGCGCCGACCCGCTGGCTCATCCACCACCTCGGCTACGTGTCTCGGCGCCGTGGCCTGCTGAAGGCGATCGACGGCCTATGACCCCGATGTCGGTCGATCTCGACCTACCCCGGGGTGACCGCGGTGCTGGGGATGCTGCGCGAGAACCGGCGCCTGCGAAATCCCGGTGCAGTCGGCTATAACCGACCTCGCCGGTCTGCGCTACTGGGCCCACCCCGGGGTCGACCTGCACTACGTCACCCACCCGGAGTCGATCGAGGAGGTCGAGAGGCTGGTCGGCCCGGGGAGCGTCGAGTGGGTGCGCCCGCCGATCTCGCGCGACTTCCTGATGCCGCGCACCCGCCGCGACGCGCGCGAGGCCCTCGACGTTCCGGCACACGCGCGCGTCGTGCTCGTCTCCGGCGGCGGTTGGGGGATCGGCGATCTGGAGGGCGCGATCCGCTCAGCGCTGTCCGAGGACGCGCTGGTCGTCTGCATCACCGGCCGCAACGACATCGCCCGCGAGAAGCTGGAAAGCGCCTTCGCCGGCAACGAGCAGGTCCGCATCCTCGGCTTCACCGAGCAGATGAGCGACTGGATGGCCGCCGCCGACGCGATGATCCACGCCACCGCCGGCCTGACCGTGCTCGAGGCCCACATCCGCGGCTGCCCGGTCGTCTCCTACGGCTTCTCGGCCGGCCACCTGCGCGCCAACAACGCCGCCTTCGACCGCTTTGGCCTGGCCGAGGTGGCGGCTTCCCAGCACGAGCTGGAGTCGGTCCTGCGTCACGTCACCCGGGAGCGCCGCGCGCCCGATTCCTCCTTTGCCTCGCTGCCCTCGCTCGCCTCGCGCGTGCTCACCGTGCGCCCGCGGGTGCGTCCGCAGCCGGTCTGGCGCCTGCGGGCGGAGCGGGTGGCGACGGCGGTTGCGCTTGCCCTGATCGCGGTGGTGATGCTGTTCACCGTGATCGACCGCGAAGCCCCCTACAAGGTGGTCGCCAAGCCGCTCGAGGGTCGCATCCACTTCGGCAAGGACACCGACACCCCGAGCCCGGCGGTCGAAAGCTCGAAGCCGGCGCAGCCCGCCGTGGGGGCCGGCAAGCAGGCGAGCACCAGCAGCGGGAATTGATCAGGGCCGTATTCGGCCTGGGCGCCTCGGCGGCCGCGGTTCTGCACGCCGGCCCGGCGCTGGCGCCCCTGGTGCCGGGCCTCGGCCCGGCGCTGGGAATCACCCACACGGTGCCGGGCGCCGAGGTCGTTGCGCTCACCTTCGATGACGGCCCGCATCCACAGGGCACGCCCGCGGTGCTGGAGACGCTGCGCGAGCGCGGCGCCACCGCCACCTTCTTCCTCGCCGGGGAGCAGGTCGAGCGACGCCCGGCGCTGGCGGCCGAGATTGTCGCCGCCGGCCACCGGGTCGAGTTGCACTGCCACCGCCACCGCAACCTGCTGCGGCTCGGCGTGGGTCAGTTCCTCGACGATGCCGAGCGCGCCCGGGCGGCGATCGAGGAGGCGAGCGGCCAGGCGATCGCCGACTACCGCCCGCCCTACGGGATCTTCAGCGCGGCGACGCTGCGCGCGGTGCAGCGTCGCGGCTGGCGCCCGCTGCTCTGGTCACGCTGGGGCAAGGACTGGCGCCGCGACGCCACCGCCGGCTCGATCGCGCGTCGGGCGAGCGCCGGCATCGAGGCCGGCGACATCGTCCTCCTCCACGATGCCGACTACTACAGCGCGCGCGGCTCCTGGGTGCGCACGGCGGCGGCGCTGCCGCTGATCCTCGATGAGATCGAGTCCCGCGGGCTGAAGACGGCCTCGCTGCGCCGCTGACTCGGCGGCGCGAGGGTCCACTGGTCGCAGCCGGCAAAGGCTTCGTCGAGGCGTCGCGCCATCGTGCTCCGTGGCCGATCCTGGTCGAAGATTTCCCTAGGCATGACTCTCCGTCCTGTAGGGGGTTATGGAACCTCCGCAGGGAACATTCGCCCCTCGATCGGACGAAAAACATGCAAGTAGCGAAAAAGAACGCGCAGCTTGCGCGTTTTGGCTCAGTCTTGCTGGACGAACGTCGCGATCTCGTCGGCGAGGCGGGCGGGCTGGTCGAGCGCCACGAAGGTGCTCGCGTCCGGGATCTGGACCAGGCGCGCGTTCGGCGTCTCCCTCTGCAGGCGTTCCGCGTAGGAGATCGGGAAGAACTTGTCGCCCGGCGCCCAGGCCAGCAGCAGCGGCAGATCCGATTCGCTCAGCCGCTCGGCGGCCTCGAGCGTGTAGCGCTTGTTCATTCCCGCGGTCACCTTGGTCGCGTCGCGCTTGACCCCGGGGTCGCTGAGGCTGGGCCTCATCCAGGAGGCGACGAGGTCGGCCGGGATCGGGGTGCGGGCGAAGGGCTTGAAGGCGGTGCGGGCGAGGGCGCCGATACGAAACGGCGCCGAGAGCAGGGTCATGCCGCCGGGCAGCTTCGCCAGCGCCGGCATCGCCTTGAAGATCCCCGGCGGGAAGTTGTCGTGGGTGTCGCAGTTGGTCAGCACCAGCCGGCCGATCCGCTCCGGGTGGCGGGTGACCAGCACCTGGGACATCGCACCGCCGGAGTCGTTGCCGACGATCGTCACGTCCTCGAGCTCGAGCGCCTCGAGGAAGCTCGAGATGATCGCGGCGATGCCGGGAGGGGAGAGGTCGGCAGCGGGGCTCATCGCGACCTGCTGAGCCCCGATCGGCCAGTCGGGGGCGATGCAGCGGCAGCGATCCGAGAGCGAGTCGACGACGCCGTCCCAGAGCCGGCCGTCGACGAGGAAGCCGTGGACGAAGACCACCGGCTTGCCCTCGCCCGCTTCGCGGTAGCGGATCCGCCCCGCCGGCAGCTCGATCTCGTGACGCTGGTCTGACTGGCTCATCGGCAATCCTCCTCGGCAGCGAACTGCATCAACTTCTCAAACGTATACAGGCAGAGCGCTCCGCGCGGATGCTCGCCGCGCTGCTCGACGGCGTCAGCCGCGCGAAGCCCTGATCGCCGGCTCGGGACTCTGCGGGCCCGCGACGGCAACGCCGGGGTGGGCGAGGCGGCGCGACTCCTTCTGCGCGTACATGCGCACGTCGGCCAGTTGCAGGGCGCCCGAGGGGTCGCGGGCCTCGGCCGGGATCATCGCCGCCCCCCAGGAGGAGCTGACCTCGACCCCGCGATCGCTTTCGGTCAACGCTTCGGTTGCCGCGTGGGCCACGGCGTCGAAGCGCTCCGCGGCGCAGGTGAGCAGCAGGCAGAACTCGTCGCCGCCGATCCGGTAGGCGACCCCGTCATCGCCGATCGCCGCCTTCAGCGAGTCGCCGAGCCGGCTCAGCAGCCGGTCCCCGGCGGGGTGGCCGAAGGTGTCGTTGTAGCGCTTGAAGCCGTTGAGGTCGAAGAGGTAGAGCATCGCCGGCCACTCGTCGCTCGCTCGCGCGCAGGTCTCCGCCAGCTCGACCTCCATGCGGCCGCGGTTGCCGAGCCCGGTCAGCGAGTCCGTGCGCACTTCCTCGAGCAGTTTGTGGTTCTCGCGGTCGCTCATCGTCAGGCGAACGATCACGGCTGTCATCGTCGCCGCCCAGAGGACCGTCGAGAGGCCGCCCGTGGCGCTGTAGTACTGCATTGCGAAGAGCCCGATCATCACCGCCGCGAAGACGGCGGGCACGATGATCTCGCGGCGGTCGCTCTCCTGCGAAGAGGTGATCGCGGCGGCCTCGGCCGGCTGCCAGACCGCGGCGCCGAGGCAGACGGCGGCGATCAGGTAGATCGGGTTGATCCATTCGCCGCCGGGCAGCGCCCCGCCGGTCGACTGCAGGGTGTAGGCGATGTCGGCGACCACCAGCGCCGAGAGGCCGGCGAGCAGCAGCGACCAGGTGCGCCCGGGCCGCCAGCCGGTGAGGGCGATCACGCCGACGACCAGCGAGAGCATCGCGATGTCGCCGATCGGGTAGGCGAGGGTCGTCAGCTTTTCCAGCGTGGAGCCGGTCGCCTTGCCGGCGACGAAGTCGAAGACGAAGGCGGTGCCCAGCGCGGCGGTGCCGAGCGCCGCGATCAGCCCGTCCATCCAGAGCCGCCACCTGATCTCGTGCGCCCGCGCCCGCACCAGCATCGCCAGGCCGGCGTAGGCCAATGGGTAGAAGCCGAGGTAGCCGATGTCGGCGGGGGAGGGGTAGGGGGCGGCGGGGTTGCCTTCGATGAACGCGGTCCAGTAGACCTCGGCGGCTCCCCAGCTGAGCAGGGCGGCGCCGATCCACAGCCAGGCCGATCGCTCGCGGGGGTAGTCGGACGCCCTGAGGAGGCAGGCCAGCCCGGCGCCGAGGACAACCGCGTCGTAGAGCGCTTCGCTGATCGCGAAATCGAGGCCGGCGCCGATGCCGAGCCAGTCGTGCAGGGCGACCGCGGTGGTGCCGCCGAGCAGCAGCACGGCGAGGGCGCGGCGAAGCCGGCGCGCAAGCCCCGAGCTGGGCGCGGTCTCGGCCATCTCCGTTGCGGTCTCCGTGCTTTCCACCAGTGGAGCTATCGGCAGCGAGGAGCCGTTTCACAACCCCTTGATCGGCCGCTTGCGCGAGTCATCTAGACTGGAGAGCGTGAAAAGCGGAATTCATCCTGATTACACGCTGGCAAACGTGCACTGCTCCTGCGGGAACCAGTTCTACACGCGCTCCACGCAGGCCGACCTGCACGTCGAGCTCTGCTCGGAGTGCCACCCGTTCTACACCGGCAAGCAGAAGCTGGTCGACACGGGCGGCAGGGTCGAGCGCTTCCAGCGCCGCGCTGCCAAGCACGCCAAGGCCGGGAGGTAGGCCGTGAGCCCAGAGCTGGGCTCGCTGCAAACCGAAGCTGCCGCCCCGTCCGAAAACGGGGCCGACCCGCTGCGCATGCCCGACGGCGCACTCGTCGCCAAGCGCGACGCGCCGGTCGGCGGCCAGGCGGTGCTCGAGGGCGTGATGATGCGTGGCATCTCGATCTGGGCCGTGGCGGCGCGCCGCCCCGACGGCGAGATCGAGATCAGCTCCGAGCCGATCCGGCCCTGGGCCACCCGCCACCGGCTCTGGCGCCTGCCGGTCCTGCGCGGCGTCGTCGCCCTCGGCGAGTCGCTGAAGATCGGCTTCCGGGCGCTGGCGATCTCGGCCAACGCCCAGCTGGAGGAGGACGAGGAGGGCGAGCGGGAAGAGATCGGCGGCTGGATGTGGGGCTTGACGATCGCCTTCTCGATGCTGCTCGCCGTCGGCCTTTTCTTCGTCGTCCCGGTCGGCCTCACCAGCCTGATCAAGGACAAGCTCGGCTCGCCCTTCCTCTTCTGGCTGGTCGAGGGCGTGCTGCGCACCGGCATCTTCATCGGCTACATCGCGGCGATCAGCCGCCTCAAGGACCTGCGCCGCGTCTTCGAGTACCACGGTGCCGAGCACAAGACGATCTCCTGCTACGAGGCCGAAGACGAGCTGACGCCCGCCCGGGCGAAGCTCTACTCGCGGCTGCACCCGCGCTGCGGCACCAGCTTCCTGCTGATCGTGATGGTGCTGGCGATCTTCGTCTTCGCCCCGATCGGGCTGCCGGCCTGGTACTGGCTGGTCCTCTCGCGCATCGTCGGCATCCCGCTGATCGCGGGCCTCTCCTACGAGGTGATCAAGTGGGCGGGCAAGAACCGCCGCAAGCGCTGGGTGCGGGCGGTCATGTGGCCCGGCCTGATGCTGCAGAACCTGACCACGCGCGAGCCCGACGAGGACGAGCTGGCGGTCGCGATCGCCTCGCTGGAGGCGGTGCTGGCGCGTGAGTCACCCGAGGCCGCCGCCGGGCAGCAGCACATCGAGATCGTCGCTTAGCTCCTAGCGGCCGCCCCAGCCCCAGAGCGTCGCGATCGAGATCTTCCAGCTGCCTTCGACCTGCTTGAGCACGAGCGAGGGGTCGCAGGAGTGCTCGTAGTGAGGGCCGGCGGCGACGCGGGCGCTGACCTGCCAGAGCTCGCGGACGTAGGCGACGTCGCCGGCGAAGAGGACGTTGCTCTGCTCGACCTCGATCTGGACGCGGCGTGAGATCAGCTGGGCGAGCAGGGGGCGGATGTGCTCGCGATCGTGGATCGCGGTCGCGTCGGGGGTCAGCAGGCAGGCGTCGCGGGCGAAGCAGCCCGTCGCCGCGTCGAGGTTGCCCGACCCGATCAGCCTGGGCAGGGCGAGGCAGGCGATGCGCGTGGGTGGCGCGGCGAGGAGCGTGTCCGATTTCATCTCAGCCTCCAAGCAAATTCACGAAGCGTTTCCCGTTGAACTAGCTAGCTATCACAGTAACCGGAGCTATTGTGCTAGTCAACTGGCACACTATTTCCGGGCAGCCGAGTCCGTGCCGGGTTCGCGATCGAGTGGCCCCCGTCTATGTTGTGGTCGTGATCGATTCCCTGGTCGAACAGATCGAGGCGCGCTTCGCCGAGCTCGAGGCGCAGATGTCCGACCCCGCCGTGATCGGAGACCGCGAGCGCTACGCCGAGGTCGGCCGCGAGTATCGCGAGCTGCAGCCGGCGCGGGAGCTGGCGGTCGAGTACCGCAAGCTGAAGGACGACCTCGAGGGAGCGCGCGAGCTGCTGGCCGAGGACGGCGAGGACCCCGAGCTGCTGAGGATGGTCGAGGAGGCGCCGCCGCGGATCGAGGCGTTGGAAGAGGAGATTCGTTTGGCGATGGTCGAGCGCGACCCAAACGACTCGAAGAACGTCCTGGTCGAGATCAGGGCCGGGACCGGCGGCGACGAGGCGGCGCTCTTCGCCGGCGACCTCTACAAGATGCTTTCCCGCTATGCCGAAGAGCGCGGCTTCTCCACCGAGCCGCTCTCGCAGTCGAGCGCCGAGGTCGGCGGCTTCAAGGAGGTCACCTTCGCGATCAAGGGCGAGGGCGCCTACTCGATCTTCAAGTACGAGGGCGGCACGCACCGGGTGCAGCGCGTGCCCGAGACCGAGTCGCAGGGACGGATCCACACCTCGACCGCGACCGTGGCGGTCCTGCCCGAGGCCGAGGAGGTCGAGGTCGAGATCGACCAGAACGACCTGCAGATCGACGTCTACCGCTCCTCGGGCCCCGGCGGCCAGTCGGTCAACACGACCGACTCGGCGGTGCGGATCACCCACAAACCGAGCGGCATCGTCGTCTCGATGCAGGACGAGAAGTCCCAGCTGCAGAACAAGGAGCGGGCGATGCGGGTGCTGCGGGCGCGCCTGTACGAGCGCGAGCTGGCCGAACAGCAGGCGAAGATCGCCTCCGAGCGCAAGGCGCAGGTCGGCAGCGGCGAGCGCTCGGAGAAGGTGCGCACCTACAACTTCCCCCAGGGCCGCGTCACCGATCACCGGATCAAGCACACCTCGCACAACCTCGACGGCGTGCTCGGCGGCGAGCTGGCCGAGTTCACCGATGCGCTCGCGGCGGAGGAGAAGCGCCGCCGCCTCGAGACCGCCACCGTCGGGTGATTGGCGAGGCGTTGAGCGCGTCGGTCGACGCGCTGCGCGCCGCCGGGGTCGAAGACCCTCGCCTCGACGCCGAGCTGCTGCTGTCAGCGGCCACCGGCTGGGACAGGGCGCGGCTGGTGGCCGATCCCGAGGCCGAGATCCCGCCGCCCGCGGCCCGAAGCTTTGCCGAGATGGTGCGCCGCCGCCTGCGGCGCGAGCCGGTCGCCTACATCCTCGGCAGGCGCGGCTTTCGCCATCTCGAGCTCGCCGTCGATCCGCGGGTGCTGATTCCGCGGCCGGAGAGCGAGCTGCTGGTCGAGCTGGCGCTCGAGTTGCGCCCACGCATGGTGCTCGACGTCGGCACCGGCTCGGGCGCGCTGGCGCTGGCGATCGCCGCGGAGCTCCCGGACGCCGAGGTCACCGCCACCGATACCTCTGCCGGCGCCCTTGCCGTGGCCGCCGCCAACGCCGAGCGACTTGGCTTGGCGGAGCGAGTCGAGCTGTTCGAGGGAACCCTGCCGCCCGACGGTGAGGAATTCGACCTCGTCGTCGCGAATCTTCCCTATGTGAGCGAGAGGGAATGGGGAGATCTGCAGCGCGAGGTGACCGAGTGGGAGCCGCGCGAGGCGCTGCTCGCCGGGCCGGACGGGCTCGACGTCTTGCGCGCGGTTGTGCCGGCAATCGCCCCGCTTGCCGCCGTCCTGGCCCTGGAGATCGGTGCGGGCCAGGCGGTCCCGGTGGGGGAGCTGGTGCGCGCGTGTGGATACCCGGCGGTCGAGTCGCGACCCGATCTCGCCGGGATCGAGCGCCTCGTGATCGGGCGCAGGGAGGCGGCATGACCGTCACGGTCTCGCTCGAGCGCGACGGCGCCGCGAGCGCCCGCACCGGTCTCGAGCTCTGTATCGCTGCCGGTGGCGTCGCCGTCTTCCCCGCCGACGGCCTCTACGGCCTCGCCTGCGACCCGCTCAACCAGGCGGCGATCGAGCGGATCCACCGGATCAAGGGCCGCGACGAGGGCAAGCCCTCCGCCGTCCTCTACTTCTCGCCGCCGGCGATGCGCGAGCTGGTCGAGAGCCTCGGTGAGCGCACCCGCGCCGCGATCGGCGCGCTGCTGCCGGGGCCGGTGACGTTGGTCGTCGACAACCCCGAACATCGCTACCCGCTGGCCTGCCGCGAGGACCCGAGCGTTTGGGCGTGCGCCTGATCGACGGGCCCCTGGCCGGGATGATGTGGCCGGTCCTCCAGACCTCGGCGAACCACAGCGGCGAGCCGGCGCCGTCGACCTTCGCCGACGTTCCCCACGGCGTCCTCAGCGCCGTTGACGTCGCGATCGACGGTGGCGCCCTGACCGGATCGCCGTCCACGGTGGTCGATGTGACCGCGCTTGACACGACCGGCGAGTGGACCATCCTGCGCCAGGGCGGGATGCCCGCGGAGGAGCTGCGCGAGCGCCTCGGCGCCCTTTGAAGACTGTTCTAGTTGACTGGAACAGACCGATCGCCTACTGTGTGATCTGATGGCACAGCGGATCGCAGCTCGCGAAGCCACGCCATTTTCCACCGATCCTGCGGCGGAGCTGCCGGTTGGCGTGCAGCTCTCCTGGCGCCTGCGGGCACTGATCGCGACCGGCCGACTCGCGGCCGGAGAGCGCTTGCCCAGCTTCCGCCGCCTCGCCGAGTGGGGAGGGGTCAACGTCAACACGGTGCGCGCGGTCTACGCCGGGCTAGAGCAGGCCGGCCTCGTGGTCAGTCGCCAGGGCCAGGGCACCTTCGTCGCCGAGCGGATCGAGGCCTCGCCGGAGCTGGAGGAGATCGCGGCCGAGGCGCTGCGGCGGACAGTCGAGGCGGGCCTGGACCCGAGTGACCTGGTCGTCGTCACCGCCGCCTGCGCCAGCATCGGTGAGGCGGGCGAGGTCGGCGAGGAGCTCCCGGGCCTCACCGAGGAGGGTGAGGCGATCGAGGTTCGTCACGAGCTGCGCCGCCAGATCGCTCGGCTGGAGATCGAGCTGGCGGCCTACACCCGCGATCTCCCCGCCGACATGCCAACCGCGGCCCGCTTCACCAAAGCGCACGTCGCCGGCGTCGAGGAGCTCGAGCAGACCCGCGACACCCTGATCGCACAGCTCTCGGAGGCACAGCGCGCCGCCGAGCTGCGAGCCAGGCAGGCGGGCGAGGCGCGGGCACGGCGCAAAGCGCAGCTCGGGGGCGCGCCAGAGGAGGCGTCACCACGATCGGGCGGGGGCCCTCTCGGCAGGGCGATGAGCTGGTGGCAGGACAAGTCCTGAGCCGGGCCTACACGCCCGCCAAGTCCGCCTTCGAGCAGGTGGGCGAGATGATGATCCTCACCGCGAAGACGGTTGTCTCGGCGGTGCGGCCACCCTTCCCATATGGCGAGGAGCTGGTCTGGCAGTTCCTCTTCGTGCTCAAGCTCTCCTGGTTCCCGCTGCTGATCTCGACCTTCGCCCTCTGCCTCGGGGCGCCGGGCCTGCAGGCGGCGGGAGTGCTCTCGCTGTTCGGTGCGCTCGACCGGCTCGGCGGCTTCTTCGTGCTCACCGCGATCCGCTGGATCGGCCCGCTGGTCACCGCGGTCGTCGTCGCCGGCGTCGCCGGCACCGCGATCACCGCCGACCTCGGCGCCCGCAAGATCCGCGAGGAGCTCGACGCCCTGCAGGTGCTGGGGGTCGACCCGGTCAAGAACCTGGTCGTGCCGCGCTTCCTCGCCCTGATGGTCGTCACCGCCCTGCTCGACATCTTCGCCATCCTCTTCGGCCTCAGCGCCGGCATCGCCGCCGAGCTGCTCTACCACCAGTCGCTCGGCGGCTTCTTCGCAACGCTCTTCTCCAACGCCTCGATCACCGACATCTGGGGCTCGGTGCTGATGTGCACGATGTTCGGCGCGATCATCTCGGTCGTCTGCTCGTTCAAGGGGATGACCGCCTCGGGCGGGGCGGAGGGCGTCGGCCGCGCCGTCAACCAGGCCGTCGTCATCGCCCTCGTCGCGGTCTTCTTCTTCAACTACGTCTTCACCGCGGTCCTGCTCGCCACGAATCCCGAACTGCAGGCGATCCGTTGATCGGCTGGCTCGACGTCCCGCGCGGCTGGCTCGACTCCTTCGGCGAGGTCGCCCGCTTCGGCTCGCGCGTCGCCGGCCTCGTCTACAGCGGCCGCGTGCTGCGCTTCTTCGGCGAGAGCCTGCGCCAGTCGGGCATCCTGATCCTCGGCTCGGCGGTGATCATCTGGGCCTTCGTCTTCATCCTCGGCCTGCAGTGTGGCCTGCAGGGCGCCTACTTCAACCGCTCGATCGGCGCCCCCTCGCTGGCCGGGCTCTTCTCTGCCTACTGCGACCTGCGCGAGGGCCTGCCCTACGCCTTCGGCTACATCCTCTCGGCCAAGGTCGGCACCGGTATCGTCGCCGAGATCGGCGCGATGCGGATCTCCGACGAGATCGACGCGCTCGAGGTGATGGGGATCCCGCCGGTCACCTTCCTCTGCGCCACCCGCCTGCTCGGCGCCTGGATCGCGATCCCCTTCCTCTACCTGGTCGGGGTCGGGGTCGCCTACTTCGCCAGCTACCTGGCGGTGGTGCAGCAGGTCGGCGACGTCTCCTCGGGTGGCTACCTGCTGATCTTCTGGATGTTCCAGGACCCGGTCGACCTCTTCTTCAGCCTAACCAAGGGGATGGTGATGGCGACCGCGATCGTGCTGGTCGGCTGCTACTACGGCTACACCGCCTCGGGCGGCCCGGTCGGCGTCGGCACCGCCACCGCCCAGTCGATGGTGGTCAACATCATCATCGTCCACATCATCGGCATGCTCGGCACCGTCGTCTTCTGGGGCTCCACCCCCCGCGCCCCAATCGGCGGCTGAACCCCGCCGCCGACGGGCCTCAGACGTGACATATGGACACGTTTTAGGCCCGTCGGCGGCGGCGGGGGGGGCGGGGGTAGATGTCTGAGCAGCCGACCGAGGTGCCGAGCGTGTCGTGGTGGATGTAGGGGTCCTGGTTGCAGCCGGGGTAGTGCCACGAAGCTCAACTACTGCCTGCGCGACCTCGAGCGCACCCGCCCCGGCAAGCGCTCGCCCGCACGTCGCTGGTCGCGTGCAGGCGGGTGCGGCCGCCGGCGTGGTCGACGTACAGGTCGTGGGGTGGCCCGATGCGCAGATTCGGGCAGAGCAGGAGCTTCGCATCGGGCCCCGCGCAGGGGTTCTCGCCGAGCGGCGCGATCGCCCGCGCGGGCGAGCTGCCGAGGAGGAGCGGCAGCGGCGAGATCACCAGGGCAGGGAGGGTGCGCTTCGGCTTCACTTGGGCACACCTATACCCGCTTCCGCTATCGGCGGGCGTTGCTATCGTCGCTGGCCTGATGAGCGAGCTGCCGGAGAACTTCCAGACCGCGCCGTTGGGCGAGGTCGACCCCGAGATCGCCGCCGTGCTCGAGGCCGAGCTGCGGCGCCAGCAGGGCACGCTGGAGATGATCGCCTCGGAGAACTTCGTGCCCCAGGCGGTGCTCGACGCGGTCGGCTCGGTGCTGACCAACAAGTACGCCGAGGGCTACCCGGGGCGGCGCTACTACGGCGGTTGCGAGGAGGTCGACGTCGCCGAGCAGTTGGCGATCGATCGCGCCAAGGAGCTGTTCGGAGCCGAGCACGCCAACGTCCAGGCCCACTCCGGCGCGCAGGCCAACAACGCCGTCTACATGGCGATGCTCGAGCCAGGGGACACCTTCCTCGGCCTCGCTCTCGACCACGGCGGCCACCTCAGCCACGGGATGAAGATCAACGTCTCCGGCACGCTCTACAACCCGGTCCCCTACCACGTCGGCAAGGACGACCTGCTGGTCGACATGGACGAGGTCGCCGCGCTTGCCGAGGAGCACAGGCCAAAGCTGATCGTCGCCGGCTGGTCGGCCTACCCGCGCCGGCTCGACTTCGCCGCCTTCCGGGAGATCGCCGACTCGGTCGGGGCGAAGCTGATGGTCGACATGGCCCACTTCGCCGGCCTCGTCGCCGCCGGCGAGCACCCCAACCCGGTGCCGCACGCCGACGTCGTCACGACGACGATCCACAAGACCCTCTGCGGGCCGCGCAGCGGCATGATCCTCTGCAAGGAGGAGCACGCCAAGGCGATCGACAAAGCGATCTTCCCCGGCCAGCAGGGCGGGCCGCTGATGCACACGGTCGCCGCCAAGGCGGTCGCTCTGCACATAGCCGCCAGCGAGCAGTTCCGCGCCCGTCAGCGCCAGACGATCGCCAATGCTCGGGCCTTCGCGGCCGGGCTGGAAGCGGGCGGGTGCCCGGTTCTCACCGGCGGCACCGACGTACATCTGGTCCTCGTCGACCTCACCCCGACCGGGCTCGACGGCCAGACCGCCGAGGACCGGCTCGACGCGGTCGGCATCACCGTCAACCGCAACGCGATCCCCTTCGACCCGCGACCGCCGATGAACCCCTCGGGCCTGCGCATCGGCACCCCGGCGCTGACCACCCGCGGCCTGGTCGAGGAGGACATGACCGAGATCGCCGGCGTGATCGCCACGACGCTCTCCGACGACTTCGAGGCCCAGAAGGACGCACTTGGCGAGCGCACCCGCACGCTGATGGAGCGCTACCCGCTGTACCCACAGATGGTGACTGCCGCAGTCTAGCGGTTAGTTTAACTGTACGAATATGGTCCTTGCAATTAGTCAGGTTCGTTAGTTAGGCTCGGACGGTCCGAATCCGAAGTGCAGCCGTGGGGAGGACGTAATGGGAGTGGATCTGAATGGTCCTGCGATCGAAGTCGCGATCGGCCTTGCCTTCATCTTCTTCTTGCTCAGCACGGTGGTCTCGGCGATCACCGAGGGGATCGCCTGGGCAACCAAACAACGCGCCAGGAAGCTTGAGCAGGGTGTGCTGGGGCTGCTCGGCGACAACAAGGTCGCCAAAGATCTGCTCAGTCACCCACTGGTGCAGTCCGACGCACGCCGATCGGTCCGGTGGAGGCGGAAGCAGGCTCCATCCTACGTCTCGGCCCGGAATTTCTCCCTTGCCCTAATCGATGTGGTGGGGAAAAGGGGTGTGGAAGCGGAGGCCCGCTCAAAAACGTCAAGAACGGTGTAAAGGATCTCGGCCCGGATACTGACGCCCTCGAGAAGCAACTGACGTTGTTGCTGGGAGACTCGGTCGTTACCAAGGTCGAGCACTTTCGCGCTGCCGCCGAGAAATGGTTCGACGACGGGATGGACAGGGTGTCGGGTTGGTACCGGCGCTGGGCGCAGTTGATCGCCTGCCTTCTTGCCGTGCTCGTGACCGTCGGCCTCAACGTGAACTCGATCAAGGTCGCCGAAACCCTGATCAACGAACCCACCGTGCGGGGTGCGGTAGTGGCGAAGGCCGAATCGTCGCAAGGGGCAAGCGGCGCGGAAAGCGCGGGGAAAGACGCGGAAACGGCGGTCAAGAAACTGGAAGCCCTCAGACTTCCGATCCTCTGGAACAAGGCCACGGAAACGGTCACCCTCGCGGTGATCGCGGGCTGGCTGATTACGGCGATAGCGATCTCGCTGGGCGCGCCGTTCTGGTTCGACGCGCTGAGCAAGCTGGCGAACCTGAAGACGGCGGGGAAAAAACCAAAACCCGACCCCGATCCGGGTCCGCTGCGGACCGCGTAGGGGAGCTTAGCGATACGGATGCCCGCCGCCGTGGCTAGGGTCGCCCCATGCTCATCTGGGTTGACTGCACCGCGGCGGCGCACCCGCTGGTCCTGCGGCCGCTGATCGAGCGGTTCAAAGCCCGCGGTGACGAGGTTCTTGTCACCGCGCGCGAGTACGGCCAGACGCTGGGGATCCTCGACCGGTTGGGCATCCCATACACCGCCGTCGGCAGTCACGGTGGCGCCTCGGCGCTGGGCAAGGGCCGGGCGCTGGTCGGGCGCTCGGCACAGCTGGCGCGGCTGGTCTGGCAGCAGCGGCCACAACTGGCGCTCGCTCACGGCTCGGTCGATCTCGCCGTCGTCTCCTCGCTCTACCGCATTCCCTCGGCGCAGATGCAGGACTACGAGTTCGCCGGCCGGCAGCGGCAGATCGCCTTCCGGGCGGCGCGCAGGGTGCTGATGCCCGACTCGATCCCGCTCGAGCGGCTGCGGAAGATCGGCGCCAAGGAGCGCAAGCTGGTCCGCTATCCGGGGCTGAAGGAGGAGTACTACCTGGCCGACTTCCAACCGGACGCCGGCGTCCTCGACGAGCTCGGGCTCGACCGCGAGAAGGTGCTGGTCGTCGTGCGGCCGCCGCCGGAGACCTCCGAGTACCACGCCCGCAACGATGTCTACGGTGAAGCGATTCGCCACCTCGCCGCGTCCCCGCAGGTGCAGGCGGTCGTGATCCCCCGCACCGAGCGCCAGGGCACCGAGGTTCGGGGGATGGGGGCGAGCAACCTGATCGTGCCCGAGCGCGCGATCGACGCCCAGAGCCTGATCGCCTATGCGGACCTGGTGGTCAGCGCGGGGGGGACGATGAACCGCGAGGCGGTGGCGCTGGGCACGCCCGTCTTCACCACCTTCGCCGGTCGCATGGGTGGCGTTGACGAGGATCTGATCGCGGCCGGGCGCCTGCGGGTGCTCAGCGACCCCGCCGAGCTGCCGCTGCGCAAGCGCGAGTCCCCGGTCGGCGTCCTCAACCCGCGCGATCCCGAGCTGCTCGTTGAGGGCGTGCTCGGGGCTGTCGCGGGCGTTGAGTAGCCTGGGCGGCGCCCGCCTGCTCGGGGGCTCCGCGATATGGCAGCGACAACTGACGCCGTTCTCGCCTTCCTCGTAGCGGCCGCGATCGCCTGGCTGCTGGTTCCCTACGCCGAGCGGCTCGCCTTTCGCATCGGCGCGATCGACATGCCGAAGGAGCGGGGCCTGCACGACAAGCCGATGCCGCGGCTCTCCGGCCTGGCGATCTTCGCCGGGATCGAGGTGGCGGGCTGGATCTGGCTGCCCAGCGACGGCGAGAGCCGCTCGATCCTGATCGGCGCCGCCGTGATCGCCGCCGTCGGCGTCGTCGACGACGTCTGGGAGATTCCGGCGCTGCCCAAGCTGCTCGGCCAGACCGGCGCCGCGCTGATCCCGGTCCTCGCCGGGGTCCGTGTCGACAACCTGACCCTGCCCTTCGTCGGCGGCTTCGAACTGGGCTGGCTCGCCTACCCGCTGACCGTGCTCGGCATCGTCGCCGTGGTCAACGTGATCAACTTCATCGACGGCGTCGACGGCCTCGCCGCCGGGGTCTGCACGATCGCCGCGATCGCCCTGGCGGTGATCGCGCTCTCGCTGGAGCGCAACGCTGCCGGCGTGCTGGCGGCGCTGACCGCGGGCGGCGCGCTCGGCTTCCTCCGCCACGGCTTCCCGCCCGCCTCCAGCTTCATGGGCGACACCGGCTCAAACCTGCTCGGCTACCTGCTGGCGGCCGCCTCGGTGCAGGGAGCGTTGAAGACCAATGCCGTGGTCGCCCTCGTCTTCCCCCTGGTCGTGCTGGCGGTGCCGATCCTCGACACCGGCTTCGTCGTCGCCAAGCGGCTCAAGTACCGCCAGCCGATCTACCAGGCCGACACCTGGCACTTCCACCACCGCATGGCCAACATCGGCTTCTCGCAGCGACGCACGCTCGCCTACCTCTACGGCTGGACCCTGGCCCTGGCGGCGCTCGCCCTGGCGCTGCGCTTCGTCCCCTACAGCGACAACCACGGCCACTTCAACGCGCTCTGGACCGCGGTGATGGTCGCCTTCGGCCTGCTCGCCGTCGCCACCAGCGTCTACCTCGTCTACGTGCTCGAGATCCTCAAGCTGCGCCGCGGCAGGCTCAACCCCGAAACCGGCGAGATCGAAGCGATAACGCTGGAGCAGGCGGAGCAGAGCCGCGAGAGGACTTAGTAACAGGTTGTAACAAGCCTCACGAACTGGCTCTAGAAAGCGGATCGTCGGCCCTTTCGGATATAGTCGCTCGTCCGCCCGCCCAGCCTAGAGACGGGCGAATTTTATGTCTCCTCCCAAGTACGTCGACCTTCTGGTCCTTGCCGCCGCCCTTGCCGTGTTTTTGCTCGGCGGCCTGCCCATGCTCGGATTTGCCGCCGGTGCAGGGGTTTGGCTCGTGCAGCGCGGCATCCAGATGCTTGCCGAGCGCCGCGCCAATCAGGAACTTCGCGCCGGCAACCGCCAGCGGGCGATGGCGACGGTCGCCGTCTCCACCCTCGGGCGGGTCGGCCTGATGGCTGCCGCCGTGTTGGCGGCCGGAATCGTCGAACGCGAGGCCGGCCTCACCTCCGCCATCCTCGTCGCCGTCCTCTTCACGGTCTCCTTCGCCGGTCAGGGGATCGCCCACCTCTTCAACGAAGGTCCGCAGGCGGGCAAGGCATGAGCACCAAGGCCAAGGTCTTCACCGGGCTCGGCGCCTACCTCGCGGTCGCGATCCTGATGCTGCTGATCTTCGGCAGCAGTGGCAAAAACGAAGAGTTCAAGCCGCAGAACGAGTTCAAGCTCGAACCGTGGGTCTCGATCCACCTCGCCGGCATCGACCTCAGCATCAACAAGGCGGTGCTCTACCTGGTGCTGGCCAGCGCCCTGACGATCTTCGTCATGGTCTGGATCGCCCGCCGCATGCAGCAGAAACCGAACCGGGTGCAGACCGCGATCGAGGTCGCCTACGACCTGACCAAGAACAACATCACCGGCGGCAACCTCGATACGGCAACGGCAGCGCGCTGGTTCCCCTTCCTCGCCGCCCTCTTCTTCTGGATCTGGTTCTCGAACATGCTCGGCTTCCTGCCGCTGCCGACCAACACCGAGCACGAGATCAGCGTCTTCGGGCTCGAAATCCCGGCCTTTGCGATCTACGCGGCGACCGCCAACCTCTCGATCCCGCTGGTGCTGACCCTCGTCGTCTGGATCTCCTACCACGTCGAAGGCGTGCGCTCGAAGGGCCTCTTCAAGTACCTGGCGAGCTGGCTGCCGCCCGGGCTGGAGGACATGAACCCGATCGCCAAGGGCTTCATCTGGGTGATCGAGGCGATCTCCCACTTCGCCCGGCTGATCTCGCTCTCCGTCCGACTCTTCGCCAACATCCTCGCCGGCCACCTGCTGCTGCTCTTCATGGGCGGCGGGCTGGCGGTGCTGCTCGGGATCGCCGCGCTCGGCGCCCTCACCTTCCCGCTCGCCTTCTTCTTCTTCATCCTCGAGGTGGGCCTTATCGCCACCCTGCAGGCATTCATCTTCTCGACCCTTACCGCTATCTACCTCGGCGGAGCCACCTCCGCCGGCCATTAGAAAAGGAGCGCCACCACAATGGATCTGTCCCCAGTTGCCGCCGCGATTTCCGACGAAGGAATCGAAGCCGCCGGCAAGGCGATCGCCCTCGGCGTCGGCGCCGGCCTCGGTTCGATCGGCGCCGGTATCGGCATCGGCATCATCTTCGGCAAGGAGATCGAGTCGGTCGCCCGCCAGCCGGAGATGAAAGACGAGCTGCAGAGCATCCGCTGGCTCGGCTTTGCGCTTACCGAGGCCGTCGCCTTCTACACCTTCATCTTCGGCCTGATCGCCTTCTTCCTCTAGGTCGATCTCGTGGAGCTCTTCGGTCAAATAGCCGGCCTGGTCCCGCTCGCCGCCGAGAAGTCGGAAGGCGGCAGCTTCCTGGTCTCGCCGGGCCTCGGCCTGATGATCTGGACGCTGGTCCTCTTCCTCTTCACGATGTGGGTGCTGAGCAAGCTCGCCTTCCCGAAGATCCAGGAGGCGCTCGACAAGCGAGCGAAAGTGATCTCCGAGTCGATCGAGGCGGCCGAACGGCAGCGCAAGGAATCCGACGAGCTGCTCGAGGAGTACCGCGGCCGGCTCGCCGAGGCTCGTGAGCAGGCCGACGACATCATGGCCAGGGCGCGCAAGGCGGCCGAGACCGCCGAAGCGGAGGCAACCAGCGCCGGCAAGGAGAAGCGCGAGGAACTGGTCGAGGCCGCCAAGCGGGACATCGAGGCGGAGACGCGTCGCTCGCTCGACCAGATCCGCAAGGAGGTCGCCGACCTCACCGTGCTGGCGACCGAGAAGGTCACCCGCAAGTCGCTGGGCGAGGACGATCAGCGCCGCCTGGTCGAGGAGGCGCTGAGCGAAGTCGACTTCACCGCTCTATCCGGTGCGGAGGGACGCGACAACTGATGGCCGAGGCAGCTCGCGTATACGCCGAGGCGCTCTTCGACGTCGCCAAGGACAAGGGCAAGCTCGACGCGGTCCGCGACGAGCTGGGCCAGTTCGCCGACGCCGTCGACGGCAATCGCGAGCTGCAGGTCTTCCTCTTCAGCCCCTACTTCTCCTCGGCGGAGAAGGTGGCGGGGCTGAAGCGCGCGGTGAGCGGCGCCGACACCGAGCTGATCAACTTCCTCGAGCTGCTGGTCGAGAAGCAGCGGATGACCGAGCTGTTTCGCATCCGCCGCCATCTCGACGAGCTCTGGAAGGAGGAGAACAGGCGCATCGAGGTGACCGTGACCAGCGCGGTTGAGCTGGCCCCGGCGGTGGTCGAGAAGGTTGGCGAGGAGATCGAGCGCCAGACCGGCCAGAAGGTGGAGCTGGCCAGTCGCATCGACGGCGAGATCCTCGGTGGCATCGTCTTGCAGGTCGGCAACAAGGCCTCGACGCGAGCATCCGCAGTCGTTTGGAGAAACTTCGAAAGAGCGTCGCCCAAGCGGCGTAAGGAGGAATAGAGCAGCCCCATGGAGATCAAGCCAGACGAGATCGCATCGATTCTTCGCGAGAGGATCGAGGGACTGGACGCCGAGTCGGCCGACCTGGCCGAGGTCGGCACCGTGCTCTCGGTCGCCGACGGAATCGCCCGCATCCACGGCCTCGACAACTGCATGGCGCTGGAGATGCTGGAGCTGCCGCACGGCGTCACCGGCCTCGCCCTCAACCTCGAGGCGGACAACGTCGGCGCCGTCCTCTTCGGCGAGTGGGACAAAGTCGTCGAGGGCGACACGGTCAAGCGCACCGGACACCTGCTGCGGATCCCGGTCGGAGACGAGCTGCTCGGCCGCATGGTCGACCCGCTCGGCCGCCCGCTCGACGACAAGGGTGACGTCAACACGACGCAGACTCGCCCGGCCGAGTTCAAGGCCCCCGGCGTGGTCCAGCGCCAGCCGGTGACCGAACCGGTGCAGACCGGGCTGATGTCGATCGACGGGATGATCCCGATCGGCCGCGGTCAGCGAGAGCTGATCATCGGCGACCGCCAGACCGGCAAGACGGCGATCGCGATCGACACGATCATCAACAACCGCGACAAGGACATGGTCTGCATCTACGTCGCGATCGGGCAGAAGATGTCCACCGTCGTCCAGCTCAAGCAGGTGCTGGAGGAGAACGGCGCGATGGAGAACACGATCATCGTCGCCGCCCCCGCCGACGAGGCCGCGCCGATCAAGTTCATCGCCCCCTACGCGGGCTGCGCGATGGGCGAGCACTTCCTCTACAACGGCAAGGCCGCCCTCTGCGTCTACGACGACCTGACCAAGCACGCCTACGCCTACCGCCAGATGTCGCTGCTGCTGCGCCGCCCGCCGGGTCGCGAGGCCTACCCGGGCGACGTCTTCTACCTGCACTCGCGCCTCTTGGAGCGGGCGGTCAAGCTCAACGACGACCTCGGCGGCGGCTCGCTGACGGCGCTGCCGATCATCGAGACCCAGGCCTCCGACGTCTCTGCCTACATCCCGACCAACGTGATCTCGATCACCGACGGTCAGATCTTCCTCGAGTCCGACCTCTTCTACTCGGGCGTGCGGCCGGCGATCAACGTCGGCATCTCGGTCTCGCGAGTGGGCGGCAACGCGCAGACCAAGGCGATGAAGAAGGTCGCCGGCAAGCTGCGCCTCGACCTCTCCCAGTACCGCGACCTCGAGGCCTTCGCCCAGTTCGGCTCCGAGCTCGATCCGGAGACCCAGAAGACGCTGAACCGCGGCGAAAGGCTGGTCGAGCTGCTCAAGCAGAAGGAGCGCGAGCCGCTCGGGGTCGCCGACCAGGTCGCCGCGATCTACTCCGGCACCGGCGGCTACCTGGACCGGATCGCGACCGAACGGGTCGGCGAGTTCCTGCGCGACCTGAAGATCCGCCTGCACGCCGAGAAGTCCGATCTGCTGAAGCGAATCGGCGATACCGGCAAGCTCGAGGAGGCCGACGAGGAGGAGCTTGGCAAGGCGATCGCCGAGTTCGTCGACGACTTCGGCCCCGACTTCGACGAGCACGGCGACCCGGTCGAGAAGGGCGAGTCGGACCGGATCAAGTCCGCGGAGGAGCGCTCGAAGCCCTCCCGCACCGAGGAAGCCGAGTCCGCTGATGCCGAGAAGGAGGCCACCCCGGCCTAGCCCTTCCCGGCACCGGTACCGCTCATGGCAACTCAGAAGGACGTCAAGAATCGCATCGCGTCGATCAAGAACATCAACAAGATCACGCGGGCGATGGAGATGGTCGCGGCGGCGCGGCTGCGCCGCGCCGAGCAGCGGATCGAGCAGTTGCGCCCCTATGCGCAGTCGATGCGCAAGCTCACCCGCCGCGCCGCAGAGCAGGCGGGCGGGGTGCCGCGCGTGCCGGTGCTGGAAGAGCGCGAGGACGTCAAGCGCGTCGGGGTCGTCCTGATCACCGGCGACCGCGGCCTCGCCGGGGCCTTCAACACCAACATCATTCGCGACGGCCTGCGCCTGCGCGACGAGCTGCGCGGCGAAGGCAAGGAGGTCGCCTTCTCCGCCGTCGGCCGCAAGGGCGTCTCGGCCCTGACCTTCCGCAAAGAGGACCCGCGCACTTCGTACGTGGGCTTCACCGATCGGCCCGGCTTTGCCAATGCCCGCGAGATCGGCGAGGAGCTGACCGCGCGCTATGTCGACGAGGGGCTCGACCGGGTCGAGCTGGTCTACAACCGCTACGTCTCGCCGCTGACCCAGCACGTCTGGCGCCAGACCCTGCTGCCGCTGCAGCAGGCCGATGTGATCGGCGAGGGCGTCGACGAGGAGGAATCGGAGAGCGAGGAGACCGAGATCGAGAAGGCGCACGGCGCCTCGATCTGGGAGTACGAGCCCGAGGCCGAGGAGCTGCTCGGCCAGCTGATTCCCGAGTACGTGAACATTTCCGTGTACCGAGCGCTGCTCGAGTCCGCCGCCTCCGAGCTGGGGGCGCGGATGACCGCTATGCGCAGTGCGGCTGAGAACGCCGAAGACATGATGGGGGCCCTGACCCTGGAGATGAACCGGGTCAGACAGGCCGAGATCACGCAGGAGATCCTCGAGGTCGTCGCCGGCGCCGAGGCGCTCGGATAGCAAGCTGAGAAACGAGACAAAGGAACCATGGCTGAGAACAACGGAACCAACGTAGGGCGCGTCGAGCAGGTGACGGGCGTCGTCGTCGACGCCGTCTTTCCGGACAAGCTGCCGGAGATCTACTCGGCGGTGAAGATCGAGATGGCCGGTGACGAGGGCGAATCGAACGAACTGGTCTGCGAGGTGCAGCAGCACCTCGGCGACGACCGCGTGCGCACCGTCGCCATGGACGCCACCGACGGCCTCAAGCGCGGCGACAAGGTCATCGACACGGGCGCGCCGATCTCGGTTCCGGTCGGCGACGCGACCCTGGGCCGCATCTTCAACCTGTTGGGCGAGCCGATCGACCTCGGCGAGCCGGTCCAGGCCGAGGAGCGCTGGCCGATCCACCGTCCCGCCCCGGAAGCCTCCGAACTGGCCCCCACGCAGGAGATCCTCGAGACCGGGATCAAGGTGATCGACCTGCTCGCTCCCTACGCCAAGGGCGGCAAGGTCGGGCTCTTCGGCGGTGCCGGCGTCGGCAAGACCGTGCTGATCCAGGAGCTGATCCGCTCGATCGGCGAAGAGCACGAAGGCCTCTCGGCCTTCTGCGGCGTCGGCGAGCGCTCGCGCGAGGGCAACGACCTCTGGCTCGAGATGAAGGAATCCGGCGTCATCGACAAGACGATGCTGGTCTTCGGCCAGATGAACGAGCCGCCCGGCGCCCGTCTCCGCGTTGCCCTCTCCGGGCTGACGATGGCCGAATACTTCCGCGAGCAGGGCGGCCAGGACGTGCTGCTCTTCATCGACAACATCTTCCGCTTCGTCCAGGCGGGCTCCGAGGTCTCGGCCCTGCTCGGGCGCATGCCCTCCGCGGTCGGCTACCAGCCGACGCTGGAGACCGAGATGGGCGAACTGCAGGAGCGGATCACCTCGACCGCACGCGGCTCGGTGACCTCGGTGCAGGCGATCTACGTCCCCGCCGACGACCTCACCGACCCGGCCCCGGCCTCGGTGTTCGCCCACCTCAACGCGACCACGACGCTCTCGCGCTCGATCTCGGAGAAGGGGATCTACCCGGCGGTCGACCCGCTCGACTCGACCTCGACGATCCTCAAGCCCGACGTGGTCGGCGACGAGCACTACCGCACGGCGACCGAGGTGCAGGAGGTGCTGCAGCGCTACAAGGAGCTGCAGGACATCATCGCCATTCTCGGCATCGACGAGCTCTCCGACGAGGACAAGCAGACGGTCTCGCGCGCCCGCAAGATCGAGCGCTTCCTCTCGCAGCCGTTCTTCGTCGCTGAGCAGTTCACCGGCCGCTCCGGCGAGTACGTGCCGGTGGCGGAGACGGTGCGCGGCTTCCGTGAGATCCTCGACGGTCAGCACGACGACCTGCCCGAGGGCGCCTTCTACATGAAGGGCGGCATCGACCAGGTCACCGCTGACAAGGAGGCGGCCGCGGCCGCCTAGGAAGACCAATGGCTGCCGAGCACATGGTCGATGTCGAGGTGCGTCACCCCGGAGGGGGAGGTCTTCACGGGCGAAGTGCGCCAGGTCTCGACCCGCACCGCGGTCGGCGAGCTTGGCGTCCTGACCAACCACGCGCCGCTGCTGGCGGCGCTGAAGCCGACCGAGCTGCGCCTCCACGTCAGCGATTCGGAGACCGTGCGCTACGCCCAAGCGCACGGCTGGTTGCAGGTATTCGGCAACGAAGCGAAGCTGCTGCTCGAGGAGGCGATCGACCCGGCTGAGCTCGACGCCGGCACGCTCAAAGAGCAGCTGGCCGATGCCGAACAGCGCTTGGCCGAGTCCGAGGAGGGCAGCGGCAAGCGGTCACGGGCCGAGAAGGACCGCGACAGGGCCGAGGCGTTTTTGGCGATTGCCGAAGGGTGACGGCGGCATAGCCGTGGCAGCGGCCACCCTTGCTCGGACGCGTATCCGACGTCGACTCTCGATACAAAGGGACAATGTCGAGTGAGCCGGGAGACGATTTACGACGATTTAGGCCCCCGCCTAAATTTAGATCGAAGGCTAAATTTAGACGGGGGCCTAAATGAGTCTAAACCCAGTTGAGTCGCTCGCCGAGACGGCGCCGGCTCCCTTGAACGTCGTTCCTGACGTCGATCGCGCCAGGGAGGCGTCTGGCCTTACGTCCCTCCTGCGGAGGTGCGATGATTTTGGGGCGCAGAAGGTCTCAATGCCCGGTCATGAAAGACAAACTGATGCCTCCTCCTGATCTGCACACATTGACTAGGGCAGTGGTAGGGCAATCGCTCGGTTTGGCGGACCTGGATGCTTTGCTAGCCCAGGTAGAGGTCGACATGGATACCGTTCGTGAGGACCAGGATGGCGTTTGGGTGGGCTCCATTGGATACGAGCGGTTCCCTGACGTGGACGCCTTCGCGGCGCACCTTGCGGCGGCGGGTGTCGAGTGTCTAGTCGATGTACGCGAGCTACCGATTTCCAGGCGACGTGGATATGCGAAGACTGCGCTTTCCGAGGCATTGCATGCGGCCGGAATCGAGTACGAACATCGGCGGGGTCTAGGAAATCCGAAGCCGATTCGCGACCTCTACAAGTCGGGAGAGGTCGATGCAGGTAGGCACCTCTATAGGGAGCACCTGCGGGGGCATCCAGAGCAGATCGGTGAACTTCAGGCGCTCCTCGAAGAAAAACGCTGCGCTTTGATGTGCGTCGAGCATGAGCAAGGGATCTGTCATCGCGATGAGATCTTCGCTGCCCTGGGGGAAAGACCGGGGTTGGAGATGGCCGTCTCTGCGCTAGCCGAGCTGTAGCTGTTCTGCGCGCCTCGGTGGCCACCAGACACCGAGGACCAGAAAATTTTTCGGGTGCATGAATTGATTTCCGACAATGAAGGCCGTGTCCTTCGTTGGTCCGCAAAGCTCGTCAAGCCACTTCTTGCGTATCCGCTCGCGCCAATCGGAATGTCGTTTTTCCCTTCGGTAGAGCTCTGCGATCTCCCAGTCGACGATGGTCTGCACGTGTTCTTTGCAGGCGGGGTCTGCGCAGAAGTAGCGGTACTTGAATGCGAAGGGCAGAAGCTCGATCGCACGCTGCTGGTAAGCGCTCTCCGCGGGTGTAAGGATTGAGCCTTGGGCGACTGCAGAAGCAGCCAGCGCCTGCTTCTCTTGGGCAACGTCTACCGCCGTGATATCCAAACCCCTGATCTCGCGGGGGCGGAAAATGCCGAGTGACGTTCTGTCAGATCCCTGGCGTCGTTGGAGCTCGCACATCGAGGGCGCCATTAGGGGCTCAACGAAAGGCCTTCGGCGGCGCCAAGCTTGAGATGTATCCAAGAATTGTCCAGTTGCTTTCAGCGAGTCTAGATTGGGCTTTCGAGTCTCTGGGCGACGATCGCTCAAGGCTTTGGCGACCTCCAATTCAATTACTTCGTACTTGCGAAAGCGGTCATTTTCCTCTAGTTGGCGAAAGGGAACCGGATACAGCCGTATCCAGCCAGCCAGCTTGCCGTCCACCAGTCTTACTCCAGCTACGCAGCAGGTCTCGCCATATTTTCGGCTCGGATTCGGATAAGCCTTGACGAGGACGAGGAGTTGAAGACGTTCCTGGGTCATGAGTCAAACACGATGGCACTCGATCCGGCGGCGACAACTCGATCGCTCTGACCTGCGCGGCAGTGCCGTGGTTCAAATACGGTCTGGCCCGTGTCACGCTCGCACTTGAGACAGCGCTGGAAGGAAGGGTCCGGTTGGCCTCCGGGGGGAATGTCGCGAAGCGGCGGAAAGGCATTCCGGTGGCTGCGCGGCGTCAGCCGCGCTCCAGCATCGTCGCTAAGCGCGGAGCGACATCTATTCACGTGGAGGCCGACCGGACCCCTCCTCTGGGAGGCCTCGCATGACCGATGAGCTGATTGGGCTCGCCTCGCGGCTGGTGGGGTACGAGACATCCTCGGCGGAGGGGGTGCTCGAGTGCGCCGGGTTCATCGAAGGCTGGCTGGACTCGCGCGGGATCCAGGTCGAGAGCGATGAGGTGCGGGGGCTGCCGGTGCTGAAGGCCGAAGTCGGGCCTGAGGACGCGCCGACGGTGGTGCTGCACGGGCACATCGACGTGGTGCCGGCACAGGCGGGGCAGTTCGAGCCGCGGGTCGAGGGGGACCGGCTCTACGGGCGCGGTGCCTATGACATGAAGGGCGGCCTGGCGGCGATGCTGCTGGTCACGGCGGCGATGCGCGATCAGGACGGCATCCGGGTTCGGTTGGGGATCGTCGGCGACGAGGAGTCCGAGGAGGAAGTCGAACGGGGCTCCGATCACCTGGTCGACAGCGGCTTCCTGGGCGACTTCGCGATCACGGGCGAGCCGACCGACCTGCACATCGGGGTCGAGGCCAAGGGGGTGCTGGCGCTGCGGGTGACGGTCGAGGGGACGGCCGCCCACGGAGCGACGCCCTGGCTGGGCGAAAACGCGGTTTTGAGGGCGATCGACGTTTTCCGCAGTATCGAGTCGCTACCGTTCGCACGGCACTCCTCGGAGCTCTTCGATCGCCCCTCGATCAACCTCGGTCGGATCCTGGGCGGCGACGCGCTCAACAAGGTGCCCGACCGATGCGCCATCGACGTCGACATCCGCTACCTGCCCGATCAGGACCCCGCCGCGCTGCTGGAGCAGGTGGAGGGGATCGGGGCGGCCGAGGTCGAGCAGCTCTTCACCCGCCCGCCGGCGGTCGTCGACCGCGAGCTGCCCTATGTCCTCGCCCTGCGCGAGGCGGCGCGGACGCACCACGACGGCGAGCCGATGAGCGTCGGGCGCGACGGCGCCTCCGATGCGGTCTCCTTCCTGCGGGTCGGCGTGCCGGCGGTCGAGTTCGGCCCGGGCGGGGAAGGTCATCACGGCCCGGCGGAGTGGGTCTCGGTCTCCTCGCTGCACACCTACCGCCAGACCCTGGACACCTTCCTGCGCTCGCTTCCCGCATATCTTGGCGCCGATTGAGCAACCGTGGCTGAGTCCGGTCTGAGCAAGCCGCCGCCCTCGGGCGACCACGAGCCGGCGCCGAAGCCGAAGCGCTACTGGTGGCGCTTCAGCCTCGGCTCGGTGATCATCGTGATCGCGGTCGCCGCGGCGACCTCGGCCAGCATCCTTCTCTACATCGGCAGCATCGCCACGGCGCTCTCGCACCACAACATCTACAACGCCAAACTGCACCGCTACCTCTCCAAGGTCAACGGCGGCGAGCCCGAGAACATCCTCATCCTCGGCTCCGACAAGCGCGCCAACCTGGCCGAAGACCCGGGCCGCTCCGACACGACGATCCTGCTGCGCCTCGACCCCGACCGCAACGCGATCGCGGTGATGTCGATCCCGCGCGACCTCAAGGTAGAAATCCCCGGCTTCGGGACGGAAAAGTTCAACGCCGCCTACACCGACGGCGGGCCGAAGCTGACCCTGCAGGTGGTCAAGGAACTGACCGGCCTGCAGATCAACCACGTCGTCAACGTCGACTTCCTCGGCTTCGTCCGCGCCGTCGACGCGATCGGCTGCGTCTACACCGACATCGACCGTCGCTACTACCACTCCAACCTCGGCGTGCCGCCCTCCGAACAGTATTCGGAAATCAACATCAAGCCTGGCTACCAGCTGCTCTGCGGCAAGAAGGCGCTGGAGTACGTGCGCTACCGGCACACCGACACCGACATCGTCCGCTCGGCCCGCCAGCAGGACTTCCTCAGCTCGGCGCGGGAGCGGGTGCCGATCTCGAAGCTGGTGCTCGGCCAGAACGACCTGGTCGACATCTTCACCAAGTACACGACCTCCGACATCAGCGACACGGAGACGATGCTGCAGGTGCTGAAGCTCTTCGTCGCCTCGCGCAACGCGGCGATCAACGAGGTCCACTTCCCGGCCGAACTGGGGCCGAGCTATGTCTATGCCTCTTCGGAAGCGATCCACGAAGCCGTCGACAAGTTCCTCGGCATCGAAGCGAGCGGCGGCCCGCTGCGGGGAACTCGACGAAGGCCGCAACGAACGCGCCGGCGGCAAGTCAGGCAAGAAGAAGCACAAGCGACGCAAGCGGCCGAAGCCGCACATCGCGGCGCCGAAGCCGCCCGGGAGCGACGGCCTTGTGCCGAACCGCGAAGCGGGCGAAGCAGAGGCGAAAGGCGTCACCCGCAAGGTCAGCGCCGGCTTTCCCGTTTTCTACCCGACGAGGCTTCCCTCGGGCGCCTACTTCGTCGAAACCGATCCCTATGAACACGTCCAGGACCCACGCGTCTACCACCTGCGCGACACCGACGAAAAGCGCCACGGCGCCTACCGCATGGTGGTCGAGTGGCCGCTGCCCGACGGGCACCCACTACTTTGGCCTGCAGGGGATCCAGGGCTGGTCGGACCCGCCGATCCTCGACAGTCCGAGCCTGACCAAGACGATCAATGGACGGGAATACGACATCTACGTCGACGGCGGCCGGATCTCGCTGGTCGCCTGGCATCGTGGCAACAACTCCTACTGGGTCGCCAACGACCTGCTGAACACCTTGAGCAACGATCAGATGATGGGGATCGCCCGTTCGGCCGACGTGAAGGTCCCCAACCCAAAGCGCAGAAGGGGGCAAGCGAAGCGATGAGTGCAGAGAGAGAGCCGATCGGGGTGATCGGGGTCGGCTGGGTCGGCCTCGTCACCGCTGCCTGCTTCGCCGAGGTCGGCCACCGGGTGATCGCCCGCGACATCCTGCCCGAGAAGGTCGACTCGCTCTCGCGCGGCGAGATCACGATCCACGAGCCGGGCCTCGGCGAGCTGCTCAAGCGCAACGCCGAGCGGCTCACATTCACGACCGACATGGGCGAGCTGCTCGAGGGCGCCAAACTGCTCTTCGTCTGCGTCGACACGCCGCCGACGCGCTCCGGGGACGCTGACCTCTCGCGGGTGCGCTCCGTGGTCGAGGAGCTGCCGGCCGACAGCGACCACGTGCTGGTGATGAAGAGCACGGTCCCCGCCGGCACCGGCAACTCGATCCGCCGCGACCGCCCCGGCCTCGCCTACGTCTCCTGCCCCGAGTTCCTCAAGGAGGGCTCGGCGGTCGAGGACTTCCTTCACCCGGATCGCGTTGTCGTCGGCGCCGATGCAGGCGATGAGGCCGCCGGCGACGCCGTCGCCCGTCTGTATGAGCCGCTCGGCGGCGAGCTGGTCCGCACCGACGTCGCCAGCGCCGAGATGATCAAGCTCGCCTCCAACGCCTTCCTCGCCACCAAGATCTCCTTCGTCAACGAGATCGCCAACGTCTGCGAGGAGGTCGGCGCCGACGTCGCCGAGGTCTCCCGCGGGATGGGCCTTGATCAGCGCATCGGCCCGGCCTTCCTGCGCGCGGGGATCGGCTACGGGGGTTCCTGCTTTCCCAAGGACGTCAGCGCGCTGAAGATGCTGGCCGGCAACAGCGGCTACCACTTCCAGCTGCTGGGATCGGTGATCGAGGTCAACGAGCTGCAGAAGCGCCGCGTCGTGCAGAAGCTGCAGAAGCACCTCGGCTCGCTGGTCGGCAAGCGGGTGGCGCTGCTTGGCCTCGCCTTCAAGCCGCATACGGACGACATGCGCGAGGCCTCGAGCCTGGTGCTCGCCGCCCGCCTCGAAGGCGAGGGCGCCGAGGTGGTCGCCTACGACCCGGTCGCCGGCGGGGTCGCCCGCGAGCTCTTCGACGGGGTCGAGTTCCGCGACTCGGCCCTGGAGACGCTGGAGGGCGTCGACGCCGCGATCCTGGTCACCGAGTGGCCGGAGTTCGCCGAGCTCGATTGGGCCGCCGCCGCGGAGGCGATGGCCCGCCCACTGCTGATCGACGGTCGCAACTTCCTCGACGCCGATCTGCTCAAGAACGCCGGCTTCGAGTACGAGGGCATCGGCCGCGCGGTTGACGATTCCGTCCCCGCGGGTACTGCCGAGTAGTGCAGGCCATTGTCCTTGTAGGGGGCGAGGGGACGCGGCTGCGGCCGCTTACCGAGACCGTCCCCAAGCCGGCCCTGACCCTGGTCGACCGGCCCTTCCTCGCCTACATGATCGAGTGGCTGGCCGGGCACGGTGTCGATGAGGTGGTGCTCGCCTGCGGCTTCCTGCCCGACGTCCTGCGCGAGGCACTGGCCGGCGAGGAGGAGCGGGCCGGGGTCTCGATCTCCTACGTGGTCGAGCCCGAGCGGCGCGGCACGGCGGGTGCGATCCGCTTCGCCGCCGATCAGCTCGGCGACCGCCTCGAGGACCGCTTCCTCGCCCTCAACGGCGACGTGCTCACCGATCTCGACCTGAGCGCCCTGCTGCGCGCCCACGAGCAGCGCGGGGCGAGCGCGACGCTGGGCCTGCACCCGGTCGAGGACTCCTCCGCGTACGGCCTCGTCCACAGTGGCCCCGAGGGCGCCGTGCTCGCCTTCCTCGAGAAGACCGGAGAGGCGGTGCCGGGTGAGGTCAACGCCGGGATGTACGTGCTGGAGCGCTCGGTGCTGGAGCTGATCCCAGCGGGCGAGGAGGTCTCGATCGAGCGCGACGTCTTCCCGCGGCTGGTCGGCGCGGGCCTGCACGGGCTGCGGCTCGACGGCTACTGGATGGACATCGGCACGCCCGAGCGCTACCTGCAGGCGAGCTGGGACATTCTCGAGCAACGGGTGGACACGCGCGTGCAGCCGACCGCGCCCGGGATGCACCTCGGCGCCGAGGTCGAGATCGCCGCCGGCGCCACGGTCGGGCCGCGGGCCGTGCTCGGCGCCGGCTGCCGGGTCGGCGCCGGGGCCGAGGTGCGCGACTCGGTCCTGCTCGATCGCTGCCGGGTGGGGGAGGGGGCGCGGGTCAGCGGCTCGATCCTCTCCGCCGGGGTCGAGGTCGAGGCCGGCGCGATTTTGGAGGACGGCGTCGCCGGGCAGGATGAAAGAGTGCCGAGCTGATGCTGGACGACGTTCTCGCCATCCCCGATCACCTGCGCGACGCCCTCTGGCGGGTCGAATCGGCGCGCCTGGAGCTGAGCGAGGCCGCCGGCCTGTTCGTCTGCGGCATGGGCGGCTCGGCGATCGGCGGCGACCTCGCCGCTGCCGCCCTCGGCGACCGCCTCACCCGGCCGCTGCTGACCGTGCGCGGCTACGGGCTGCCGAGCTGGGCGACGCCCGAGTGGGCCGTGCTCTGCTCCAGCTACTCGGGCGACACCGAGGAGACGCTCGCCTGCTTTGAGGCCGCCGAGGCGCTGGGCGCGGGGCGCCTCGTCGCCAGTACCGGTGGCGCGCTGGTCGACGGCGCGCGCGAGGCCGGTGTGCCCGTGATCGGCCTGCCGGGGATCCTTCCCGCGCCCCGCACAGCCGTCGCTTACATGCTGGTCGTCGCGGCCGAGGTGGCGGCGCTCGTCGGCGTCGCGCCCCGGGTCCACACCGAGATCGACGCCGCAGCCGGCTTCCTCGCGACGCAGATCGGCCACCTTCAAGAGCGCGCGCGAGAGATTTCCGCTCGGATCGGCAAGAGCGTCCCGGTCGTCGTCGGCGCCGACCTGACCGGCCCGGTCGCGAGGCGCTGGAAGACCCAGATCAACGAGAACGCGAAGCAACCGGTCTTCTTCTCCGAGCTACCGGAGGCCAACCACAACGAGATCTGCGGCTGGCAGGGCGATGCCTTCTCCGCTGTCCTGCTTGAGGATTCCGATCAGCATCCACGCGAGCGACGTCGCTTCGAGCTGACCGCGGAGCAGATCAGAGCGGGCGGTGCCGAAGCGATACGGGTCGAAACGGACGGGGAGACCCGAGTTGCCCGCCTGCTCTGGGGGGTCATGCTCGGGGACCTGGTCTCATTGGAGCTGGCGAAGCAGTCGGATGTTGACCCGCTGCCGGTCGAGGCGATCGAGCACCTCAAGGTGGCGCTCGGATGAGGGCGATGGTCCTGGCCGCCGGCCTCGGCACGCGGCTGCGGCCGATCACCTACGCGGTGCCCAAGCCGATGGTGCCGGTGCTGAACCGGCCGGTGATGGAGCACAGCGTGCGCCTGCTCGCCCGCCACGGCTTCAGCGAGGCGATCGCCAACCTGCACTGGTTCCCCGAGACGATCGAGGACCACTTCGGCGACGGCTCGAAGTTCGGCATCGAGCTCTCCTACAGCCACGAGGAGCAGCTGCTGGGGACGGCGGGCGGCGTGCGCAACGTCGCCGAGTACCTCGGCGACTCCTTTCTCGTTGTCGCCGGCGATGCGCTCACCGACCTCGATTTCGCCGCGATGCGCGAGTTCCACGAGTCCCACGACGGGCTCGTCACCCTGGCGACCAAGCGGGTGGCGAACACCGACGAGTACGGCGTCGTGATCGCCGGCGAGGACGGCCGCATCCAGGGCTTCCAGGAGAAGCCCGACCCGAGCGAAGCGCTCTCCGACCTGGCCAATACCTGCATCTACATGTTCCGCCGCGAGATCTTCGACTACTTCCCCGAGCCCGGCACCAGCAAGGCGGCCGGTGCCGAGGACCCGCCGGGCTTCACCGATTGGGCGATGGACGTCTTCCCGGCGTTGCTGGAGAACGACGTCCCGTTCTACTCGCATGAGATCGAGGCCTACTGGAACGACATCGGCAACCTCGCCGAGCTGCGCGAAAGCAACCTCGACGCCCTCAACGGCGCGGTGGAGATCGAGACCGACGTGCCCGAGGTGGGCGAGGGCATCCGCTCGGCCAGCCCGCTCGACGGGGTCGAGGTCGAGGGCCCGGCCCTGATCGGCTCGGGCGTGCGGCTCGGTGCCGGCGCCCGCATCCAGGGCCCGGCGATCCTCGGCGACGGCTGCGAGATCGGGCCCGGCGCCTGGGTGCGCGACTCGATCCTGCTCGCCGGCACCGAGTTGCCGGCCGAGGGCATGCTGGTCGGCGCGATCGCCGGCCGCGTCGCCAAGCCGTGACGCTTTCCTGACACTCTGCGCACCACACGCGCGTCGAGGCCCCGCACGATCTGGCCGTGCCTCGCCGCCCGCCTTCCTCTCCGAGCTGATCCCGGCGCTCTGCGCGGCCTGCGGGCGCGGTTGTCGCTCCGGCGCGGTGCTCTGCACCCGCTGCACCCGCCGCCTCGCCGAGGCGCAGCCGCTCACCGGTCGCGGCGCCCCCGGACTCGACCGGGCCTGGTCCTCGGCCGCGCACGAGGGCGTCGCCCGTGACCTGGTCAGCGCCCTCAAGTTCCGCCGCCTGCTCCCCGTCGCCGGGCTGATCGCCGAGCGGATCGAGTGGCTGGCGCCGGCAAGCCTGCTCAGCGGCGTGATCGTGCCGGTGCCGAGCAGCCGCCTGCGCCGGCTCGGCCGCGGCTTCGACCCGGCCGCCGAGATCGCCGCGGCGCTGGCGCTGCGCACCGCCATGCCGTTGCGCCCGGTCCTCTCGCGCGGCGACCTGGGCCGGCAGCTGGGCGGGCGCCGCGCCGAGCGGATCGGCAGGCCACCCCATGTCCGCCTGCGCGGCGAGGCCCCACGCAGCGTGCTCCTGGTCGACGACGTGCTGACCACCGGCGCCACGCTCGCCGCCTGCGCCCGGGCGCTGCGTGGCGGCGGTTCGATCCGGGTAGCTGCAATCACCTTCACCCGACGTCCGTAAAAAGCCACCTTTACGAGGCGGGTGCGGGGGCGTAAGCATCGAGCGACCGACAGCCAAGGAGGAAGATGCGGATCGAGATACGTGGGCGCAACGTCGAGGTCACCGACGAGCTGCGAGGTCATGTGACAAAGCGATTTCGCCGGGTCGGCAGGCAGGTGTCGGAGTTGGCGACGCTCGACGTCGAGCTCTACGAAGAGCGCAACCCCTCGATCGAGGACGCCCACGTCGCCGAGGCGACGCTGCGGCTCAAGGGAGTGACCCTGCGCGCCCGCGAGGCCTCGCCGGAGATGGTCCACACGATCCACGAGCTTGCCGAGGACATTCGGCGTCAAGTGAAGAAGCACCGAGAGCTGCGACGCAAGCGGACGCGCACCCGCAAAGCGGTGGCGCGGATGCGCGGGCGTACTGCCTGAGCCCGGAGCGGGGCGCCTCCCGCCCTGACAAATGCCGGTCTAATTAGACCGGCATTTTGAGTATCCGCCAGTTCGGGAGGCGCCCCGCTCCGGGCCGCGGACAGGCGCCCGGCATACAGACGGCCCGGGTGCGTCAGGACAGCTACCCTCTGACGCATGGCGAACGCGCGAGACATGGTTACGCGTGCGCTCCGGGTTGGCGAGGGGCGCAAGTTCAAGGGCTATGAGAAGCGGGCTGAGGCGATCAATCGGATCGAGCCGGAGATGGAGCTGCTCGACGAGGCCGAGCTGCGCCAGGAGGCCGACGATTTGCGCAAGCGCGCCGCCGAGGGCGAGTCGCTCGACGACCTGCTGCCCGAGGCCTTCGCCCTGACCCGAGAGGCGGCCCGGCGCGCGATCGGGCAGCGCCACTACGACGTGCAGTTGATCGGCGGCATGGTCCTGCACGAGGGCGCGATCGCCGAGATGAAGACCGGCGAGGGCAAGACCCTGACCGCGACCCTGGCCGTCTTCCTCAACACGCTGGCCGGAGAGGGCGCCACGTCGTCACCGTCAACGACTACCTCGCCCGCCGCGACTCCGAATGGATGCAGCCCGTCTACGAGATGCTCGGCGTCACCGTC
>CAVZEV010000007.1:0-286245 GCA_963774405.1 uncultured Solirubrobacterales bacterium
CCAGGTGACGCAATCCGCCGTTCTCAACGACAAGGGGGTGAGACATGGAGCAGTCGTCGAGGAACAGCCGGGAGAGTTCGTTCTGCGGTTCACCCTGCGGTTCACCCTGCGGGTCACCCTGCGGGTCACCCTGCGGTTCGCCCTGCGGTTCGCCCTGCGGTTCGCGCCAACCTCGTTCTGCGCCTCGTTCTCCACCTCGTTCTGCGCCTCGCACCCCGACTTTGGGAACGCCCGGCATTCCTCTTTGTGAAGGCGATTGCGGGAATCGGGCGACGCTGACTTCCTACTCCCGTACCCTGTCAACAGCCTCGGTGCGCAGCGCCGACTACCTACTCCCCCATCTCGATCTGCACCGCCCATCTCTCGATTCGGTCCGGTGGGTAGTCGCTCCGCCGATCTATCTGACGTCCGATCGCCGCCACCCTCGCCTGCCGCTCTGGTGGTTTTCGCTTCCTCGTTCCGAACGCCGCGCCTGCCAGTTTCGGCGCGGCGTAGAGATTTGAGCGGAATCGAGACAAGCCCGACACAATGAATCGCGATGGGTCTTGAGACGACGATGGAGACGATCTGATGGCCGCTGACAGCCGGTCGCGGTCGGCGGGTGCCGGCCGGCGCTTTGCCTGGTACGGGCGACTCTCGACCAAGGACAAGCAGGACCCGACGCTCTCCTTTCCCTCGCAGCGGGAGGCTTGCGCGACGAAGGCCGAGGAGCTGGGCGGGGAGATCGTCTGCGAGTTCACCGACCAGGAGGCCGGGCGACGGGACGATCGGGCCGGGTGGGCGGAGCTGCTGCGAGAGGCCAAGGAGCTGGACGCGCGGCGCTTCGATGCGGTGATCGTCTATGCGACCTCGCGCCTCAGCCGCGACCTGTTCCACGCGCTCACCTATGAGCGGGAGATGACTCGGGCCGGGGTCGAGGTCTTCTACGCGCTGACGGCCGGCGATCAGACGAGCCCCGAGGGGAGGTTGATCCGCCACATGTTCCAGGCGCTCGATCAGTTCGAGGTCGAGAAGCTCGGCCGCGAAGTCCGCCGCGGGCAGAAACAGAACACGCGACAGGGCTTCCGCAACGGCGGTCGGGCACCCTACGGTTATCGACTGCGGCACGAGGCCCATCCCGACCCGGCGCGGGCAAAGGCCGGCGATACGAAGTCGCGTCTCGTCGTGGACCCGGAGCAGGCGCCGGTGATCGCGGAGATATTCGATCGCTTCCTCGCCGGCGCCGGCTACAAGGAGATCGCCAACGAGCTGAACCGGCCCGGCGGGCCGCCGCCTCCCTCCCACGTCGATTCCAAGCGCAACAGCTCGGGCAAGTGGGCGAAGACGACGATCAAGTCAATGCTCGAAAACCCGACCTACACCGGGCGCCTCTACTGGAACCGGCTCGACTCGCGCGCCCACAAGCAGGGCGTAGGTCCGGTCGTGCGGCGCGAGCAGGACGAATGGGTCGAGGCCGACGAGCGCCACGAGGCGCTGATCTCAGACGAGCAGTTCGAGCGGGCGCGGGCCGAGATGCAGAGGCGCAGCACCGGCCAGAGCGGCAACCGGCGTCGCCGGCCGCAGAAACGCCCTTACCTCCTGCGCGGCATCGTCCACTGCGCCACCGGGCATAACCCACTGAGAATGCAGGGCCGCTCGCGCAAGGGCGAGCGGCCCTACTACACCTGCGGCTACCGCACCTCCTACGGCGACAGGGCCGCGGAGGCAGTCGGTCATGGCAAGTGGCAGTACGTCCGCGAGGACAGCCTCACGACGCTGATCGACAGCTTCTTCGCCACGCGGGTATTCGGCGCCGACCGGCTCGCCCACTTCGGTCGCCAGAGCGCGAACCTGACCGGGGAGCTGGGCGATCGCAACGGCGACAAGCGCAAACGCCTCGCCGGTCAGATCGCCACTGCCGAGCAGAAGATCGAGCGCCAGCTCGCCGCGATCGAGGCGGGCGTCGATCCGGTCGAGGTCGGCAGGCGTATCCGCGAGCTCAAGGCAGAACGCGCCGAGGCACGGTCGGTACTCGCCCAGATCGAAGACTCACAGCGCGACAGCACCGCCGTCGATCCCGAGGACGCCCGCGCGATTCTCGACGCACTCCCTGACTTCAACAAACACCTCGCAGCCGCCGACCCCCAACTGCGCCGCGCCGTCTTCGACGCCTTCCGCCTCCACGTCGAGATCGACCGCAACGCCGGCCAGATACGCCTGAAAGCGCTGGTGTCAAGCGCATTCAGCGAGGCGAAGACCTGAGCGACCTTGGAGGGGCGGGCGACCTGGCTCTCTCCAATAAGGCCATACCGCTACGGGGATTCGAACCCCGGTTTCCGGACTGAGAAAAGCCCGAGTGCGTTACGGCTCGTTGCGGCTGTTTGGCGATTTCGCTTCCTGATCAGCCAAAGCGATGATCTCGGCAACTTTTCTTTGCGGCTGTTTGCGGCTCTTTGCGCCTGGCAAGGAACACGCTGTTGCTCTTTGGTTGCCGAGTGGCAGCATGATGTTGCCGAGGGATGGCGCCAGATCGAACTCGTCCGTGCAAGGGACATGTACCACGCCCAGCACGAAAGGAATGACGATGACTCAGCTAGCCAAAACCTCCTCCCCGGGCATATACCGAGCCCATGGAAACCGGTGCGACGGCCAGGGGCGATGCGATTGCCCCTACGTGATCATCTGGCGCCACCGAGGCAAGCAGCACAAGGAAACCTTCAGCACCTTCAATGAGGCACGCGAGAAGAAGTCGCTCCGCGACTCGGTCGACAGCAAACCAATCGAGCGGACCCGCTTCGGCGACTACTTCCCGCAGTGGATCGAGACCTACGCCGGCCGCACTCAACGCGGATTCTCAGAGACCACGCGCCCGGAGTACCGGCGCATGATCGAGAACTTCGCGATGCCGCGCTGGAAGAGTCTGAAGCTCAGCGAGATCGAGCCCAAGGATGTCCGAGAGCTCTTCATGGCAATGCGCAACGAAGGCAAGGCCACGTCGATGATCAAGAAGACGAGGGCATCGCTCTCCCCGCTCTTCGCCACCGCACTCGAGGATGGGTTGATCAGCTCGAATCCGATCCGCGGCGTCCGCATCCCGCCGCCACTGGTCGAGGCGATGCCCGATGAGGAGCGTGCAAAGGCCTTGACCAAAACCGAGCTTGCGACCCTGCTCTCCGCGATCCCAGAGGACTGGCAACTCTTCTTTGAGTTCATGGTGCACACGGGGTTGCGAATCTCTGAGGCGATTGGGCTGACCTGGAGGCATTTGGAGCTGGAGGGCACTCCTCGGGTGAAGGTGCGCGAGCAGGTCTACAGAGGCGTGCGCAAGACGCTGAAGAGCGGTGCGGGCCGACGGGACATACCCCTGGCCCCGAAGATGGCGGCGAGGCTGATCGAGCACAAGGAGGCGAACTACTCCGGCCCCAGGGAACCCGTCTTTACCTCAAAGGTCGGCACGGAGTTGATCCGAGGCAAAGTCGCCGAAAACGTGCTCAACCCTGCGCGTGATCTCGTGAAGATGGACTGGGTGAGCTTCCACGCTTTCCGCCACACCTGCGCCTCGCTGCTCTTCGCGGACGGCAAGAACGTAAAGCAGATCCAGGTCTGGCTCGGCCACGCCGATCCCGCCTTCACCCTGCGCACTTACATCCACCTACTGGAAGACGGCGTCGGCTCGGCCGACTTCCTCGACGACGCGGTGGAAGTGGGGTCGTCGCCATGGGCGACGGATGAGGAGCCAGAGGAGAAGGACTGAGCCCTTCGTGGGAGAGTTACTTGGGGTCGGGTAGCTCTCCCGCCTGGCAGTCCCCCTCGAGGATCGGCCCACCTGCCGTCGACTCAGCGGCATCCACATAACCGAGGGCCCCACAGCCATCGCACTTGAGCACCGCCTCCTCGCCATCGCGGAGCGCCACGCGTGCTTCGTGGCCATGGAACCTGGCTTCGCCGAGCGCCCTATCGGCAAGGGTGAAGAACCGTCGGCCCTCGAGGAGCACATCGCTCGAGAGCGGGCCGTTGACGAGAGCCCAGACCTTGCCGGCGTTCTCGCCTGTACGCACCTTGATGCGATCGGCCCTGGCCTTCTTCTTGATCTCGGCTCGCCACTCGTCGGGATCATCGATGCCGCCGCGCGAGCGGATCACCTCTCCGGAGAACAACAGCTCGCCGTAATCGTCTCGCCGACGTACGCGCTTCACGAGCCGCTCGATCCGCCGGTTGATCTCGACCGGATCCTCCACGGCTTGGAGCCTACGCTCGGCAGGGCCTACGAGAAAATCTCGACATCGCAGCGAACGCCGCTTGCCTTCTCAATTCCTCCGTCCGCGGTCAGCAGCAAGGCACGCAAAGACTCCGCCAGGGCGACATAGGCGGCGTCGTAAGCGGTGAGGTTGTCGCGAAGCTCCCAGAGCGCGCGCCAACAACGGAAGATGCGGAACGCGTCGCAGTGGTAGACGCCGCCAAATCATCAAGCGCCTGACCAGACCGCCTCTCGTCGAGCCGCCCAGCACGAACCGCCCGGCGAAGCGTCGAAAGCGACCTCAAGATCGACAAGCTCCGGCGCGACGAGCTGCTCCCCGCGCAGCCGCAGCCGGACCCGATCCCCATCCGCGTCATCGTCGGCCAGTGCCGGCGCCAACACCGAGGCGTCGACGACGATCACGCCGCGCGCTTGCGATCGGCCCTCAGCGTCTCGGCCGCGAAGCCGAGACCCACAGAGCCACCGGCCCGCCCACCAGCGCGATCGAGCACCTCATCGAGAGTCTCTTCCCCAGCCTGTTGAGTGAGCTGCGCGAGCAGGTACTCCTGCAGGGATTGACCCGCACCGGCGGCTCGACGACGAAGGACTCGATGCACGTCAGAAGGGACGTTCTTGATCTGGACACTTGGCATAAAGTCAGTGTAGCGCCAAATTGGCGCCAGCAGATGAACTTCACATAACCCGCGACGTCAAGCTCGAACCAATGACCGTCTGCATGGCAATTAGGCCCGTCTCCGAGAGTCGCGCGCTGTGAAAGCATCAGTTTGCAGGGGGTTTCGTAGTGGTGCGGCGGGCGGCCGCGATCACGAATACGTGGGGATATGCGCCGATATGCAGTGATTTGGGAACTTCCGCGCAGAAGTGCCCGAAATCCGAGGTGGCGGTTTGATTTGCCCTGCGCGCCGCGCGGGAGGCGCCTACTCGACGGAAGCTAACTGCCACGGCGCCCCTGGGAGGTTGTCGCGCTTCAGCTTTGCATCGCACTCGGGGCAGGCGATGAGCTCGGTTGTATTCGATGTCGTTCCCGCACTGCTGCTCGAGAACGAGACCGGCCCGCCAGAAGTCGACACTGGCGCTCGGCAATTTGGACAATCGAAGGTCTCGACCTCCCCCATCGGGCTACTGGCCTTCTGCGACGCGGTAGGCCCGAGCCATCGTCGCCAAGACGGCCATCAGCCGGGTGTAGGCCCGTTCGGCGGCCACCGCTGTGTGGACGCCGTGGGGACCGGCGCCGACCCATCGGGCAGTCGCGTCGAGGTCGGCTTGGAAAGCCCGCCGCTCGGCACCTTCGATCTTGCCAGTGAGGTGCCGATCGACGTAGGCCGAGAGTCGGTTGGCGACGTTCTCCTGGCCGACCTCGCGCTCGATTCCCCCAAGGTCGATCCACGGCTCGCCGCGCGCCGGAAACAAGTCATCGGCGATTGCCTCGAGAAGCGTTCTGGCACTGAAGGCGGCGTGGCGGCGATCGCGCTCGGTGCGCCCTTGCAGACGGTTCTCGACCGCTTCGAGTTCAACGACCTCGGCGGCCAAACCGCAATCGGTGAGAAAAGCGTCGACCTCGTCCTTTTGCTCACGCAGGCCCCGGGCGGCGATTTCCTCGCCGACCGATCGCGCCTGCTCCGCCGGGGTCGGCTCGATGAGCGGGTTATAGGCCTCGGGTGAGCGGTCACCTAGCTCCTGGGGACGGATCGGCGCCAGGGTCTCGGAATTGAACAGATCTCCATCGCTCGTCATGAAATGGCCGAGAACGGACTCGCCGGCCACCCAGGTTGGGAGAACGTGCTCGACGCTCTTCCCTGCGACCGTCTCGAACCCAGGAGTCATTCGATGAACCTTGGCGACGTCGCGTTGGATTTGGTGGCGGTCCACAACTCAAGGGTACTGGCCGACCCGACCCCCCGATCGAGGGCCTATTCGGCCGCGGGAACTGCAGTTAGGTCGGCAGGGGTGGCGGCTTCAACACCCGCCGACCAGGTGTGAATCGTGGGCCACGATCACCGTCAAGGCACTCGCCTTCGGCTCGGCCTCGCTGCACGCGCTGCGGGTGACCGCGCGCGGCTTGGCGGCAGAAGCCGTCTGCGGGCGACCGGGCGGGCGTGGAATCGCGCCATCGCGGTGGCGTTCGCACCTAGCTTGTGCGGATTTCGGCAGTAGGTGGGCTGCTTACAGAGACCTTTACCCATCCCCGCCGGGTAACCGAATACGACCTCCCGAGCCGGGCGCCGACAGTCTCTAGGGTTCCTCAAGGCCGATGGCTCTACCCGTTCCCGACAAGCTGAGCACTGTCTTCGCTCCCTTCAAGAGCCAGGACATCGAAGTGCTGGCGAGCTTCGCGGAAACCGTCTGCGAGTTGCAGGAATCGCGTTTCGGAAGAAATCTCGAGAGGCTCGGCCTTCCGCCCCGGATTACGGACATGTACCGCCATCCGCAAGGCGGCGGCTTCGGGAAACTGCGGCTAACTCACGCGGCGCCCGAATTGAGGGACGCGATATTCGCGGCCTCTCGGCGACTGCGCACCGAGAGCGAGTTCGGCAGCTTCCAGCAGGCCTGCGCCGCCTTGAAGCGCTCGACCAAGCAGCGGGGAACCGAGGAGGGAACAATGCTCAGATACCGCCTAGAAGCGGCGAGTCGAGCGATCAGGGATGCCTCCTCAAAGCCCGCAACCGTCGCCGCTCGGATCAGCGAAGGCGACGACAAGCGCAGCTACACGACCCGCGAGGAGGTCAGGGGGCTGGCCGAGTACGGCCATCACTTCCACCAAGACGACGCCGTCCTCAGGCGGGACTGGAACTCAGTGCCCGCCTCGCTGCTGGAGCCGAGCGTCGATGAGGCTCTTCGCGCGGCAATCGAAGCGGCGATCGCGATCTACCCGATCACCGAGGCGGTCCTCAGGGATCCCGAGTTGCGCGATCTTTAGCAAGCTCGGGCTAGGGAATATCCGCGGCATCGTGAAAGCCGCGCTCGAGCAGACGCTCACGCAGATCGCGACGCTCCTGCGCACTACCGATCCCTTGGGCAAGAAGGCGCAGGCCAACGGCGCCGATTCCCTCGAGTTCCCAAGCCTTGGGATCAGCCTCGAGGAGCCGAGCTAGGAGCCGCAGCGCCCGCCCGTCAACGGCCAGGGGCTCCGCCCGTTTTGCGATCTCCTCGGACTCGGCCAGATTGACGTCGGGGCGCTCGGCGGTGCGCAGGGTCAGCTCGAGCCAGGTCTCCTCGTCTACGTGCTTATTGAGAGCGAACCATCCCCAGCCGGTGTATCCCTCGGCCGGCAGGTCGTGAGCGAGGGTCTCGCGCCAGAGAGCCAGAGCGGACTCAAGGCCTTCGCTGGACTCTTCTAGAGCCAGGGCCAGCCATTTGGCGGCTTCGCTCAGCGACTCGCCGCCATGGGCGCTGAGAATCTCGCAGACCCCGGCGGGGCCGAAGTCATCGAGCCCCCAGATCAGCCCGTGCAGGAGGTGACGGCGGGCGAACTCGGCGGCGGGCCCACCGAGGGCCTCGATCAGGCGCCGGCGCTGCTCGGTGAGCAACGCCTCAGACGGATTTCCCCACTCGAGATAGACCGCGAAGGTGATCTCGCCCAAGTCGGCCGGAGCCTGATCTCCGAGTATCAGTCCCTCATTGCCGGCGAACCATTGCGGGGCGACGCGTCGAAGCCAGGCGAGGCGAGAGCCGATGATCGCCCGGCCAAGGAGGCCGGCGGGGGGCCCGAGCGCCAAGCACTCATCGAGCAGCTCCAGCAGCTTGGGATCAACCTCGCCGTCATTGGAGCCGAGAACGAAGGCGATCTCCAAAGCGGCGCTCCAGGGGCGATTGATCGCCCGCGTGAGCAGATCGCCATCGACATCGGAGTCGGTGCCGCGGTGGCGGACCGCCGCTGCGACGGTCGACCACGCCTGCTCGGCGGCCGGCCCCTGAAGCAAATCCCGCTCGCTCAGGCGTCCCAGCAGTCGGACGCCGCGATGAGCAGCGTAAGCCCAGCCGTCACCTTCTGGCGCGGCGGCGGCCTCGGCGCGAGCCTGAACCACCGCAATCGCAGCCACAATTCCCTGTGCCTGCCCGACCTCAATCTGCTCAACGGCCTTCTCCAGCCCGTCGAGGTAGGCGGCGACGTAGCTCGACTCGCCCAGCGCCTCGATCACAGCGAGCGGGCCGGCGGCGAGCCAGCCCTCGGTGTCGCCTGCGATCAACTCGCCAAGCACGTCGGCGAGGCCCTCCTCCGAGGGCTCAAGGAAGGAGCGCTCCGCTGGCGGGCGCCAAGCCCCGATTGCTTCGGCCGCCGCTCGCGGCTCAAGCGCCGCGAGGTTCTCGTGGGGGATCGGACTGGTGGGCGCCCTAAAGCTGGCGGGGCCGACCCGGAACATGACGCCGTCTTGGGAAGCGCGGTTAAAGCACTCATCCAACGCCCGATCTGCCACGGCCCAATCGCCTCTGGCCTCCTCTGGCACCGCCACCAGCCAGCGATGGGGACGACGAAGATCGGTCGGCATCGGCTCGTCCGTGGGAAGCGCCTTGACGAGCTCATCCGATGGTGCAGGGCCGAGGGCCTGGCGGAGGGCCTCCTCAAAGGCTTCGTCGGAGTGACTTAGGCAGGCGCGCAGCAGATTGAGCTCCTCGGGGCTCGGCGCTGGGTTGTTGGCGACCTGAGCGATCAGGAAGTCCCTCGCCACCTGGTCGTTGGCGGCGTCGCTATCGGCGATGAACCAAGCGATCAGCCGGGTGCGAAGCGGCTCATCAAGCTTGCCGAGGATCTCGATCACCTCGGCCATGGCCACCCCGGCCCCAGCCGCAGCATGAGCCGCGTCGCGCAGGGCCGCGCTGATCAGCTCGAGAGCCGATCGAGCGCGAGCGTCGAGCCGTAGCTCGGGCAGCGGGCGCAGGGCGCGAAGGGCAATATCGGACTCTGGCGTGGCCACTTCGCGCAGGCGGTGGACCAATACCTGAAGCCAGTTCTTCGAATCGCCGACGGCCAAGGCGCGAAGGGCAAGCTCGAGGATTCGAGATGCGAGATGCATGTCGGCTGCGCCACGCTCGCCGAGCAGCAGGGCCTTTAGGGAAGACCTGACAAGCCGCGGCAGATTGGGGTCGAGCAAGTCCTGGTCGGAGAGCCCACTGAGATAGTTCTCGAGCTGAAACTCGACTTCGGGCGAGTCATAGTGGCCCTCGACGATCTTCGCGACGAGCTCGGCGAACTCACCGTCAAAGCGGAGGGCGATGCGCAAGAGGAAACCGGCCTGCTGGGCACTGAGCTCTTCGTCGGCGCGGGCCGCAAGCCAGGCCCCGACCACGTCAGGGTCAGTACTGGCGAGGCGAAAGATGTAAGGGCCGGCGGGCCAGCCGCCATCCTCGGGAGGGTGAAGTATCGGCTCTTCAGAGAGAGCCTCGAGCCAACCCGAACCCTCGACTTTCTCAAAGAAATAGGCGAGGTGGCGATCGTCTCCAACCAGCGCCATAAGGCTGGCGACATCCTCCGGGGTGGGCTCGCGGACGGCGAGCAGCGCGTCGAGATTGGCGAAACGGTCGCTGATCGGGCCAAAGAGCGAATCGATCACCTCGATCGAGCGCTGATATAGCTCGGCGGCATCCTTGATGTCGATCTTGTCGTGAACGCCTCTGTTGGCTCGATCGAGGTTTGCCAGAAACCGGGCGAGGAGGTCGGCGTCGCTGCGGGTCGGCTTTCGCCGGGTGGTGCTTTTGATCGCCTCTTCGAGCCTGGTCTCGTTTGGGTCGTCAAGGCCCTGCTGGAGCTCGGTGATGGCTTCGCCCAGCTGCTCGCTGGAGCCGCCTCCCTCCCGTAGGAGCCTCCAACTCGTGATCACCTTGGTGGCGCGGTCCTTGAGCCCGGCGAGGCGCGGGCCGCCCAGATTGATCAGGGCCATCGATGCCTCGCGCAAGGCGAAGGCAGCGACCTCACCCTGCTTGGGCCCCGCACGATTAAGCTGGCGGGCGGCATCCACCAGATAGCTCTCGGCCCGTTCGCCGTCAGGGCCGTGTCGGCGCAGGGCCACCCGCAGCTCGGCCCTGGGGCGCTTGACGGTCTTTTCGGAGCGCTCGGCGAGCTCGCGCCGGACGCGGCGGCCGACGCAGCGACGAAGGACCAAAAAGCGCGTGATTGCTCCCGTCGGGCCGGACACGGGCGATCAGCGAGGGGACCGGGGCAAGACGCGGGCGGCGTCGGCGTCCAGGCGCGCCCAGGTCGTGACTCCGTCTGCGATCATCGTCGGCATTGGGGAAGGGTAGTCAGGAAAGCGACGGCGGCTCTGAGGCAATCTGCCTCCACCCCCCCTTTTGAAATCAGTCCTCGGGACGCCAGCCGCCCACGTATTTGTCGACGAGTTCGCGAAGGTCGTCTTCGAGTTCGACATCTGAGGCTTGCAACTCCTCGATGCGCTGTTCGAGAGTCGCTTCCTCACCATAGATTTTGACCAGGGTCTCCCAAGACAGACGCTGCTCGCGTCGGACTGCACGCGTGCCCATCGTTTGGCTGCGGGCCTCCGATTTCGCTCCAGCGAGAAGGCAACGGGTGACCCGCGGGTCTAGAGGAACCTCAAGAACGGGCTCCTCCCCACCCGCATCCTGCATGGCAAAGATCAGCACTCGCACGAGGTCGTGCTCCTTTGCCAACTCCTCGGCTGAGGAGGAGCGGACCTCCTCGCGCCACTGGGCCTCGAAGGCCGTGGCCGCATCCTCAGAGACCAGCTCGTGGCCGGCTCCCTCGCGATATCCGACATCGGTGATCAGCTCCCACTTGGCTGACTGCGTGCTCAGCTCGGGCAGGATTTCCTTGGTCGCCGCCTCCACCGCATCCTTGTCTTGCAGCGAGCGGACCAGGCGGTAGATCACTCGCCCAACCACCATTCGGGTGTCGAGCGAGAGCATGCCTCGGGGTCGCTCAGGAAGATCGGGGACCAGGTTCGAGAGCACGATCGACGCCGGTACGACGTGCTCGGGTTGGTACTCGTCTTCATATGTCTCGAGAGCTTCGATCACGTCCTCCTGCCGCTCCGGGTCGAGACCCCGCAGGAAGGCGTCGAAGGCCGCTCGGTCGGCCATCAGCTTCCACGCCCTCTGAGCGTCATAGAAGTTCGTTAGCTGGTCACCGGCGACGCGCTCCAGGTAGAGCCGAAGGATTGCCTCGTGAGCCACTCGGCTCTCACGTAGAAAGCGATTCAGCCAGTCGGGCCCGTAGTTGTTGTCTTCGACATGGCGCCGAGCGAACGGGAACAGGCGCATGATCAGGGCTCGGACGACGTCGTTGCGCTCACCTGCGACCTCCAAGAGCCGCTCAATGGACTCCTTGGCGTCGGACGACTCATCCCGTCCGCTGCCGATGCCCCTTTCTGAGGGCGTGCAGAGCCCCCCTACCGAAACCTGGAGTTGTGCAAAGACGTCCGGGAGAAAGACACGGATCGCCTCGAGGGCGAGTAGATCGGCCAGGGCGACCTGAGCGCCCAGGGCATCAACCGTGCCATGGACCGCCGCCGCGTAGCGCCTCACATCCCGCATGTTTCGGATCAGCGGCCTGATGATCTCCATGAAGACGTCCGGCCAGACTTCCTCGTCGATCTCGCCGGGATTCGAGGCGTTGGCGAGGGCACCGTCAAGCGCCGCGAAGATCTGACGATTGAGGACCATCCGGCGGGACCGCAGGCAAGTCGATGGCCACCTGGAGGATCTTCTCCAGATAGTCGCGGCCAGGCACGCCCTGCTCGGCCAGGGCCGTCTCGACCCTGGAACGATCGAAGGCCAGGAGGTAGACGATGTTGGGGAAGCTTGCCGTTAGGCGAACGAGCCTGAAGACATCACGGATCTCCCCCGTTGAGAGCCGGTCGATGTCGTCGAGGACGACGACGATCGGGCGCTCCAGGCCGGCCAAGGCGGCGCTCAGCTTCTTGCGTCGCCCGCCGGTCCCTTCGCGTTTGCGACTAAGAAGCTTCGCGAGCAATTTGGCGCTACCGCGCCCGCGCTCAATCCACGGCCCCGCCAAAGGCACCCATCCGAGTCCCGCAAAGGCCTCCCCGTAGTCAGCCAGGTCGTCTCCGATCTCTGCAAGACCGGGCCGCAGCTTCAGCTGGGCGGCGAGCTCAGTGAAGAACGACTCGACGAGTTGCTCGGCGCCACTGAACATCCAAGGGTTGAAGTCGAGGACATCGGCGGCGGCGGCGAATTCATCCCGGGCCAGATTCACGAAGGAGGACTTTCCCGATCCCCAGGCGCCCAGTACGCCAACCACGACCCCCTCAGACACGTCGAGCGCCAATACCTGGCCGGCGAACACCTTGGCCCCCACCTCGCGCCCGAGGGAATCGTCGCGAGCATCTTGGATTGGGTTGTCGGCGGGGACGCTCACGGCCGAGCGTCCCGCCGCGAGCGTGTGATCGTTGCCATGGAGTCAGTTTTGCCGCCCATCCGGACAGCGCTGAGCTCAAGTGAACTCCATGCGCCCAAAGCCCGACACGCAGAAGTTGTCCCGTAAGTGCAGGTCGTTGCTGCTCCATCCGAAGATAAACGCTCTGGTTCTTCCGCCGAGACCGAATCAATGCAGATCGATCAAGCCCATACTCAGTACATCCGCTGGTTGCGGGCAGCCAGAGACCTTTCGCCCCACACCATCCGCGCCTACGACGGCGACCTGGCCAGTTTCGAGCGATACATAGGGGGCAACTTCGAGGTCAAGGGGATTGATCGAGACAGCGTGATCTCCTTCATCGAGAAGCAGAAGGCCGCGGCCCTCTCTCCCGCTTCCCTGAGAAGGCGAGCGGCGGCACTGCGTGGCTTCTGTCGGTGGCTGCTCTCTCAGGACTACCTCGTGGAAGATCCCTGGAGCGGAGCGAGCCTTGCCCTGGGCCGATCCCGCAGGCTGCCCCGGACCCTCCCAGCACACGAACTCGACCTGCTGATCGAGTTCCTCGCGCGCGCAGCTCGTATCGGCACCAGCAGACCACCTGATATCCGGTCAGTCGAAATGAGGCCCCATGAGTCGACAACCCTTCTCGCGGTCGCAATGATGATCGCCACTGGGGTGCGGGTCAACGAGAGCGTGAACATCAGGTGCCAGGACATCAACCTGCCAGGCAGGACGTTACGGCTGTTGGGAAAGGGGCGCCGCGAACGACAAGTCTTTCTCCCAAATGACTGGATCGCTGGCCTCACGAGCGCCTACATCGAAGCGCGCTCGTCGCTTGGCGTCGAGCATTCCCGTCTCCTTTTCAACCTTCACTACGCACCACTCACCCCACCCGCAATGAGATCCCGGCTCGCCAAAGCGGCCCGCGCCGCCGGCCTCGAGACCCACGTCACGCCTCACATGCTTCGCCACACCGCCGCAACTCAGCTGATTGAGGCCGGTGTCGACATCCGCTACATCCAGCGCCTACTCGGTCACGCCAGTCTCACCACGACAGAGATCTACACCCACGTCTCCGACCGCGCCCTCCGCCGCGTCGTCTCTGATGCCAATGTCCTCGGGAGGTTCGTTCAGGTGCGATAACTAAGGGCTATATTAAGAGACAGTCATCGGCTTAAATCCTAGGCGCTTCCATCTTGCGTGCTTGCGACTCTTTCGGTCGTTCCGTCATCTCGCAAGGCGGGAGGGTGTGTGCAACCCGGCGCAATGCTTCTACTTTTCGTCACCGGGAAGCATGAGCTGGCTTCACCAACCCTGCCGCGCAAGCTGAGCCGTTAACTCCGTGATACGCGTAAGCACAGCGGATGGCTCACCTTCGGGAGTTGTACCAAGGGCGATGGCACGTGCACCCATCGGCAATGATGGCAAGCCCTCTGCAACCATTCCTGCGAGCACGACCGTCGCAATACCACGATGAGACGCAGCGGCCGCAGCAGTGAGTGGTGCCTTGCCGGCGAACGATGTCACATCGAGGCGACCCTCGCCGGTCAACAGCAGATCCGCGCATCGCAGCGCACGCGCAAGACCTGACCTTGCAGCGACATACAACGCCCCGGGGACAATCCGGGCGCCAGCGAACGCGTGCAAACCAGCCGGGAGTCCGCCGCCGGCACCATGCCAAAAGGAGTCGAGCATGCGATGGCCATTCCTACGCGCAATACGATCGAGCCGGTCGAGAACGGCACTGACCCGCCCGGCAGTCTCACCGCGTAGACCCTTCTGTGCGCCGAACAGCCGTGGGCTGTCGCGCAGCGGCGCAACAACATCGGCGAGGACGACGAGGTCGACCGTCTGCAAGCGAGGGTCGAGCCCCGAAATATCAACCGCGTCGACTGACTCGAGCCCAGCTGGCGTTGGCTCTAGTAGCCGCCCCTTCGCATCTAAAAAGCGGGCTCCAAGGGCGGCAAGCGCCCCTGCGCCAGCATCAAGTGTCCCTGATCCCCCGGCTCCAACGATGAGTCGCGCGACGCCTTGTTTCAGAAGCGCGGCGATCAGTTCACCAACGCCATAGGTCGAAGCGTGGAAAGGATCGCGTTCGGCCAACGGTATCAGCCCAGCGCCCACAGCATCGGCCATCTCACAAAAGCCGAAATTTCGGGCCCTGCCGATACGAGCCGTTACCTTCTCGCCGGTCGGACCAGAGACCACGCAGTGATCAACGTGCGCCTGACCAATGGCAGCGAGCACCTCGAACGTTCCGTCTCCGCCATCTGCCAGCGGCAACGTCTGGATGTGTGTTCTCGGATTGCCTTTGGCGATGCCGGCTGCCATCGCATCCGCAACCGCCCGCGGCGAGGGGCCGTCGCGGAAAGCGTTTGGAGCAACAACGATGCGGGGATCCGCGATCGGCTTGCCGTGCCTAACCGGGGGCGCCACTAGCTGAATGCCGATCGCAAAGCATCGAGGCGGCGGAACGTGACGTCCTTCAGTCCGCGGAGCATCTGAATCCTTCCTGTGGCCAAAAGGCGCTAAAACGGAACTCCATCAGATTGTGCCTAGACCAGGGTCTCGGTTAAACAGTCCTGGTCCAGCTCGTCCCCGACCGCGCCCTGCGCCGCGTCGCCGCGAACGCTGACGCCCTCGGGAGGTTTGTGCACGCACGATAACTGAGAATTATGAGCGGTGCGGTCCTGGGGTTGGGGGGCTCGACCCATGACTTCAGCGCAGCGATTGTCTCCAAGGGAGAGATCCGCGTTGCGATCGAGGACGAGCGCATTCAGCGTGTCAAGCGTGGCCGGTCGGAGTGGTATTCGCGGCCGGCCCATGACGCAACCGCATACTGCCTCGATGTAGCCGGCGTCACGGTAGACGAACTCGATGGCATCTTCTGCTGCGGGAACCTCGAGCGACCTGCGCAGTGGATGGACTGGTCGCAAGTCACGTTCGTCGACCACCACGCGGCGCATGCCGCTGCTTCGTTCTTCACATCACCATATGAGCGGTCGACCCTGCTCGTCGTCGACGGGCACGGCGGCGAGGTGGGACAGTCGGAGAGCGATTGGGATCTCCAGACGATCTCGATCGGCTGGGCCGAGGGCACCATGCTGACCATCGCGCCGCACCAAACCGGCACCCGAAGGAAGGTGTCCAGTGGATGGCACTACGTCATGCAGAATTCCATCGGATGGTTCTACCGCATCGTAACGCTCGCGATTGGTTTCGGGCATGCAGAGCTCGGCAAGACGATGGGGCTCGCCGCCTACGGCACTCCTCGGTACCTCAATGAGCTTGCCCAGTTCGTTGATGTACCCGCCGACGGTAGGTTCTCGTTCAATCCTTACAGTGGAATCTGGGACTGGATGACAGAGACCATCTCCGCAGCAGGGAACGCCGCCCAAGTCCGGGCGGACCTTGCCTACGCGGTTCAAGAGATCTTTGTTGAGGCCATCATTGCCGCTGCTCTTGCCGCCCACCGGCAGGCCCCCTCGGAGGTCTTGAGCTTTGGCGGGGGATGCGCGCTCAACACGACGGCAAACAGTCGCATTCTGGAGGCCACACCTTTCGAGCGGCTCGCTATCTTCCCGGCGGCAGGAGACAATGGCCTATCGGTGGGTGCCGCGCTCTATGGAGCCCATGTGCTCGGCGACCACCCCCGTCGCCCCGTCTCGCCAGGGTGGCGCGGTCGCGCGGTTTACCTCGGGCGCGAATATCCTGAAGAGGAGGTCGACGCCGCTCTCGCCAAGGCACCGATCTTGGTGTCACGCTCCGCGAACCTCGAGCAGGAGGTCGCGAGCACGCTGGCAGCGGGCGCCTGCGTCGCCGTCTGCCGCGGGCGCTCGGAGATTGGTCCACGCGCGCTAGGTAACCGTAGCCTGCTCGCGCTACCTGGGCCAGCGCGCGTCCGTGATCACGTCAACCTCAACGTGAAGGGGCGCGAGTCCTTCCGCCCCCTGGCTCCAGTTGTGCCGATCGAGCACTTCGCGACCTATTTCGAGGGGATTGAGGAGTCGCCGTACATGTTGCTGGTCGCAACTGTCCGAGAGGAGTTCCGCGAGCGCCTGGGCGCGGTAACGCATGTGGATGGAACGGCTCGGGTGCAGTCGGTGCGGGAGGAGGACAATCCCTTCCTCTACCGATTGCTGGAAAGCGTTGGCGAGCTGACCGGTGTGCCGGTGTTGCTGAACACTTCGCTGAATCTCCCAGGCAAGCCGATCGTGGAGACACCAGCAAACGCGCTCGCGATGTTCGTCGAGCGCCCCATCGACTTGCTGGTGCTGGGTGATCGCCTGGTGCGCAAGTACACGCCATGGGTGGGGCAATCGCAACTGGCCAACTCAACTCAGATCTGAGCTCTATCCTCCGCTACGCAAGCGCGAAGGCGAGCTGATCGGACATCTGCTCTGCCGTCAGGCTCGTACCAAAAACCGCACTGGGGTCGGTCGTCCAGGTGGGAAGGGGTACCGCTTCAGGCCCGAGTTTCGCACCGAGCCAATAGACGAGCGATCTGCGGCTCATTCCCGCGTGGGCATTGCCTTGCTCACAGCAGCGTTCCACCGCCTGTCGGTAGTACTGCCGCGCTTCTTCCGGCGATTCCCTAAGGCAGGCCAGGGCACCCCATGCGGCAGACACCTCCGGGGCGAAGAGATCGAGCCCGGAGATTTCGACACGCTGGTCCACACGGACGACGAGGTCGCTCAACTCGACATGATCGGTGTCGGCAAGCCGGTCCAGCGAAAAGCTCACTAGGTATCGCCTGACCTGGGTCAGTAGGTGCCTAATCTCGACTTCCGGCACGACCATCCCGGCTGCGATCTCGTCAGCGTCACGAAGGTGCTGATCGGCATGGGCCAGATCGGCCCAAGAGTGCTCGCACTCCGCCCGGTCCAGGTACACCCGAGCCGCCTGAACATGGCCCCGACACACTGACTCCGGCCAGGACTCTTCGAGTGCGACCGAAAGCAGATCCCAAACCGACTCCAAGGCCACATCGTGGCCGGACTGGTCCATGAGGAGAACGATCTCGGCCCGATGGTACGGATAATGACTGAATAGCTTCAGCGGTCCGCTGGGATGCTCATCCCAGGCTTGTTCGGCTAAATCCAGCAGCCGCAGTGCCTCGGTGGGGTCGCCCTGGAGCATTCTCAGGTACGCAATCGACGCCAGTCCGTGCTCTAGTTGCCAGCAGTAGATCCACTGTTCGTCAGTCCAAGCCAGCGCTCGCATGTTCAGCTCCACGAGCCTGTCGGCACGCACCAGCTCGCCGCGCGAAATCAACAAGGTAAGGAAGTTGTTCACGTACTTGGCCGTGTTTGGATCGTGGGACCGACAGGCTGCGCCCAACACTTGTCGGTAAACGGCCCGACTCTCCGCGCTGCGGCCTAGGTGCTTCAAGGATCGAGCGACTGTGGCGGGGTAATAGGCGGGCTCCGGAACCATCTCGCTCGGAAACGAGAATTCGTGCCCGAGGCGCCCGAGGGCCAGGCCCTCCTCCCAGGCTCCGAGGGTGTTACAGAGATACTGTCGTGGTCCCCGCAACAGGCGGTTCCTGACGATGTCGTCGAAAAGGGTCCAGTCGCAAGCTGCCGCAGCGTGCCGGGCAGCGACAAGCAGGGGGCGGGCATCCTCGAACGTCTCGGGTAGATCAGCCGTATCTCGCAGGTGCTGGGCTGCGAGGAATTGGTGTAGCGGCACGAGGGGCTCCGTATTTTCCTCGGCTCGATGCTCGAAGTATTCGCGCACGCTGGGATGACTGGAAAGCTCGGCTGCAGCGCTCACCGTGAGCAGGCGCCGCCGGATCAGCCGTTCGATTATCGGCCGCAGGTCACTCCCGACCAGCTCCGCGTTGATCGCGGTATCGGGATAACTCCGCGTCAGGGTCGCCTCTGCAAGAGGGAAAGACACCGGGCCCTCGAACGCGCTCGCGCAGACGAGAAACGTCAGCTCGGCTGACCCAAGGTGCCGCAGGTAAGAGCCGACTACCCTCGCAAGACGGTTCTCTCGCAGCGGATCCACTTCGTCGGAGACCGTGATCGCCCTTGAGTGTTCAATCGTCATCACTGCGTCTCGCTCTGGTACGTCCAACAGCAACCCCGCGAGGATCCGCAGTGCCAGCGGATGACCAGCCGTTACCTTGGCGAGGCGGCGCCTGGCCGCTTCGGGGAGGCCGCCGAGGCCCCAGGAATTGAGAAAGTCGCCAATCTCAGTTGTGGTCAGCGGAGACACGTCGATTCGTTCTGACCGGTCCCCGAGTTCGCCGCACATGGGGACTCTCGATGTCAGAAGGACTAGGCCGCCACCTTGTAAGACGCTTTCCAGAATCTGCATCAGCGAGGGGGTGCGCAGATTCCCCTCCTCATCGAGGACGACCTCGATCCCGTCGAGTACGAGTACGGTCTGGTGCGCCCGCACGTGCCGACAGACATTATCGACCCGCTCCGGGAGCGGCTCTCGGGCTGGCCCAACGGTCGCCAAGGCAAAGTCTGCGACGAATTGGTCGATGTCTGCCCGATGCAATGAGCAACCGAAGATGGCGACATACCCTGCCATTGCGATCTCCAGGCGATGGTCGTGCAGGAACTGCTGAAGCATGGAGGTCTTACCCGATCCACCTAGGCCCACGATCTGACCAATACCCCCGGCCTCAACCAAGCCTGCGAGGCGATTGCTCTCGTGCTCCCGGCGGATCATGTACGGGTCAAGCTCGGGGAAGTACTTCATGGTAACTTCGAGCCCAGACCGCGCTACAGCCCAACTTGCGGCCATGTGGGCAAGGCACTCGTATACGGCTCGGTGCCGGCCGAACGGATCAGAGGGAGTAACCGGGTTGCTGTCGTCGTAGTAAATGGGTTGCAGGTTCTTTTTGGTCAGCTCCTTGATCACCTCTTTGCCCTTCTTCGATCTGCCGATAAGTGCGTAGATTTCACCGGCACCCTCGGGATATATATCGGTGATGGTCTGGAGCACCAGATCAAAATCATCGTCCTGCAATCCGAAGCCGACGAAGAAGACCTGGCTCAAGAAGAGAGTTTCAAGCGCCCGGACATAACCTGGCGTCTGCAATAGCTGGTCGTAGTGTCTTTTCGTGAGCTTCCACGACGGGTAGAAGTCGATGTCGCCATGGATCTTGGCCAGGGTCGTGCCACTTGAGCGCAAGGCTCCACTGGTGGCGTCGGAGAGTCTGCGCAGATCCTGGTTCGTCACGATCTGCATCGGTTCGTGGCGTCGCTCGACGTAGGCCTTGGAAATCATTCGATCGAGATTCGTGGTCACGATCAATGGCCAGTCAATAGACACCAGTTGAGTTACCGCCGGAGGAATCTCCTTGCCGGCCTCGTCCAGCTCCCGCTCCACGGCACGGCGGAAGGTGGGCTCACCCAAGGCGTCCAGGATGAGATCGGTCGCCTCGATGTATTCATCGTCGTTTAGCACCTCGACGATCGCCCGCCGCTCATCTTCGTTGATCAATCCCAGCTCAACGCCCTCGGCAGCCAAACGTTCCAACAGCTCTCGCCAAAGCGGCAGTCGCTGTCCGCAGTCGCCGTACACGCTGAGACCCGCCCCCACGAACGGGACCACACGTCCGTCGGTCTGGAGGACACGGGATAGCAGGCGCTTGTAGGCCGGATCCTCCGGATCGAACCTCATCGCCCGCCGATAATTCTCAGTTATCAACAACGGTTGGCATCGGCGGCATCGTAATAGGAATCCTGGCGCATTGTCGACGCCAGAATAAACCGTGACGTTTATGGCGAAAGCGCGGTGAGCCGTAGACTCAGCCGCCGCAATGGCAGAGACTCTTGTGAAGTCACTTGCCGAGTTGAAGGCAAAGTGGTTTATTCCGACGGACGACAGCCGTCCGGACGGTGTCCCCTGCCACCGTGGTCCGCGGAGTGATGCCCTCAGCGTGTCCACCGACGGCAACACCGTGAGGCCACTGATCGACGGGAAGGCCTACATGCGCGCGTGGCGCGATGGACTGCTCGAACTGTACGACAAACCCGGTGCCGAGTTCTACCATGCTGGGTGGCGTTTCGAACGAATGAACGCGCTTGGTGCAGGAACACCCGGCGCCGACACGCTCGAAAACATCTGCGATGCGGCGGAGCAGGGCGTACACACCTACGTGCTGGCGTGCCGCAATCTTCGCTGCTTTCCGTTTAATCAGCCGGCAATCGGACACCTACGGTCCGAAGGCATCCGCACGGCGTGCCTGGACAGCCGATTTCCGCCCCTGGGCAGCAACCATCAGAAGTTCACGATCATGAAGAGCGCCACCGAGACAAGCGCGCTCCTCGGCTCCGTCGACATCACAAGGACCCGATGGGACTCATCCGAACACCTGCCAGTCGATTCGAGTCGCGATTCGAAGTACGGCAGACAAACGCACGACGTCTCAGTGCGCATCGAGGGCCCGGCCGTCACAGATCTGGAGGTGACGTTCCGGGAGCGGTGGAACGACATGGACACAGTGTTCAGACGCCCGTCGATCTTGCGTCCCGAGCCACAGATCACCACCCCACTCTCAAGACTCTCGGGTCGAGGAACACATTCGGTGCAGGTCCTTCGAACTTATGGCATCACGGCACCATTCTTCGGCTACACCTGGTCATCAATAGGCGAGTTCACGATATGGGCTTCTCACCTAAACGCCATTAAGCGAGCAGCTGAGTACATCTACATTGAGGACCAATACTTCTGGCCCTTCGGATGGCCACCCGGCTACGCACGCACAGCGCTCGCTCGCGAGACCGACATCTTCTACCAACTTGGCGAGGCGATGAAGCGTGGTGTCGATGTTACGGTCGTTACGACGAGCGTCCTCAGCGGCATTCGCCGAGACAGCCAGAAGTACCACCGCGACATGGGTGTCAACTACCTCCGCGGTATTCGCGCGGCCGGCTCGCTTGGCGATATCGTCGTAGCGTGTCTCCATCACAATGGCAGCGACATTTACGTCCACTCGAAGCTGCTGATCGTCGATGACGAGTTCGTCAGCATCGGCTCCGCAAACATCGCCCGGCGCAGCATGACCAACGATAGCGAGCTCCATGTTGGCATCGTCGATGAGGCTGGCTCCTTCGCGAGGGAACTCCGCACCCAACTGATGGCAGAGCACACCGGACTTCCAGCGACGAGTCTGGCTGTTGCCCGTGAGGCTTTCAACACCTTCAAGTCGAGCATCGCCGCTAGTCTTGGCCACCTCAAGCCGTACCCGGTCGATCCACAAGCCTCATATATGCAGGCCGCTAGGCCGACTCGTCCTCCCCGGTGGCACGCTTCCGTGATCCGGCTAGGGCTCGATCCATACGGCGGCCCTATGGAATTGCGTTAACGGGGAGGCGCATAACTCTGCGTTATCGCTGTTCTCTTGGCCGCCAGCGGCGCTAGAAGACTTCGCGGAAACCTCATCGGGTGCCGGCGACCCGCAAGCCGCCGCTCTGAACCAGGGCCAAGCCATCTCATCGCAGTTGGGGGCTGGCCCTGCGAGAGGAGGTTGATCGTCTCTCTCAGCCGTCTAGGGCTCGACGGGCGCCACGGTTCATGACCTCCGTGCCGGCCGCTATCGACAATCCGGCCCCTGCTGCAGTGAGGATAAGGACCGGTCCTGCGGCGGCACCGGAGACTCCCGCCACACCGTTGACTGCTACGACGAGTCCCCCCGCGATTGCTTGAAGCGCCCCCACGACACGATGCAGGGTCTCTTGGTCTGAGTCGCTGTGCACAAGATCTTGTAGTTCTTTCTCAAGAACGGAGAGGAGCTCTTCTAGCTGATCGGTGGCTGGCTCGGGATCCTGTGCGAGATCTAGCAGAACTTCTTCAAGGTTACGTTTGATGCGATCAACGGCGGACTGCTCGACGCCGATATCTAGCAGCAGTTGTGTCTCCGCATTGAGGAATAGGCGAAGCAGCGCCTCGTCCTGGCGAAGTTCCTCGGCTACGCGGTACACATCGACATCGATCGGAAGGCGCTCTTTGGTTCGCTGATCCTCTACCAGCGCGGCGACGCCGCGAGCCGATGCCCTGACAGCGCGTTCGAGTAGCTCTGCCCTTCTCTCGCGGTTGGCGCGACGGATGCGCACGCTGTGGAACTCATCGAGCAGCCTGTTGATCTGGTTGACCTCGTCTCGAACCTCGGCCAGGATCATCCGCAGCATCCTCGCATGCACGGACACTCGGTGCAAGACTCGACCGCGCTGAGAACCGAAGTATTCGCGCCCTCGGCCTGCATTGACGTGCCGCAGCGCGAGCATCGGTCCCTGAGCAACGGGGCGACCATTTTCCGGACGCCCGCACGAACCGGGCGGCCCTCCGCCACGCCCGATAAGAGCCGTTATGAAGACCGCGCTGCGCCCCTGCCGAGGGCCCCGTAGTGGCGACAATTCTCCGCGTATCGGAGCAGACGCCGAGGCGCCCGATTGGCGACGCGCTCTGAAACGCTGCTCAGCGTGCCGCCTTCCATTGCTCAGGCTCGGGGCATTCTGCTTCGGTCCTCCGATGCTGGTCCTCCAACTCCCCGAACCGCCGGTGGGCGGCAGCCTCGTCTTCGTTCCAGGTCCGGACCAACGTGTTGTATGCGACGCCGAGGCTGCCGAACCTAACTGCGGCCTTTTGATGTTCTTCGGCCTTCTCCCCTGGGCCGATCACCTCACTGGCGGCGTTGAAGCCGGCCGTCAAGATGGTCAGGACCCCGAGGATGATCGCGCCGGCACCGCCGAGTCCGGCCACCAGCGCCAACCCGCTCCCAGCCGCCAGGACGGCAAGAGACACCTTCGAGACCACGGTCCTGCGACTCCATCTTCTTGCAGACCCGCGGTGTTGCCTCGAGCGTGCGTCGCACCCCACTCTGCGTTCCGCCGCAAGCCCCTTCTCCTCGTCAAAGGCCATTCGCTTGAGCCTATAGCCACTGGTGAACTCAATGTAGCTCCCGTTGTCAACCGGTGCGCTCTCCCCCACGCCCGATAACACCCGCTTATGGCGACTGGCCAACGGCACCAGTCCGCGGTGGAGAAACACAGTCAGGCCCGCCTGATCCAAGCTCCTGACTCCGTTTTTCAGGCGTAGATCATCTCCGCGAACCGGTCCGGCTTAAAGAACGAGTCGTATGAAATGGAGCTCGCTCAGCCCCAGTACGAACTTTCGCCAGGCCGTTGAAGATCGGCGCCGATCTCTGGTTTATAGGGGGTGCAAGCGAGTGGGTTCGCCGAAAGAACCCCAGAGGAGAGCAGATGAGCACCGAAACCGAGGCAAGCGAGAGTCGCCAAACACCGAGGGAGCTGGAGCTGAAGATCCAGGCCACCAACGGCGACATCTGGGATACAGAGAAGTTCGACGACAAGGACAAGGTTGAGCGCGTGATCAAGCGCTCGGTTGCCCATTTCGTCAAAAAGGGCGTGATGGCAGAGGGCGAATACGACCTCTGCCGCATACATAAAGGCATCGCTCAGCCGCCGCTCGACCCGAGCGCCCGGCTGAAGGACACCGATGTCAAGAATCACGACCACTTGGTCTTGGTCCCCAAGGAACCGCAGGTAGACGGCTGATGCATCCGGCCCTCTGCCAGGAACTCCTGCAGGAGCAGGTCGAGGTGGCCAACCAGAGCCCGGTGCGCTCGCGGCTGCAACAGGACGTCCGCCGCGAGGGCACTAGGGCGCTGGCGGTCGCCCAGGGCAGCGATCGTCTGCTGCTGTTCGAATTCGACGGCCCCAACTACGACGCCGAACCCCTGCACCTGTACCTGCGCGACGCCAGCAGCGGCGATGAGTTGGCGCTCGAGTCCTGGCCGCAGGCACCTCGGTCCCGGCGAGCACCCGGTGCTGCACCGCCCTTTCACCTGCCTGCGTGGGCTCCATGAGTATCACTGCCACCCCAGTCACGTGACCGACGCCTGGGACGCCTACCGCTTTAAGTATCGCCTGGAGGACATGCTGCGGATCCTGCTTGACAAGGCGGGGATATGACCGCCGTGCCGCTCAAGGTCAACTCCGAGGCGCTCGCCGAGGCCCGCACCTTCTTCGAAGACCGCGGTTCCCATGGCCTCGAGGGCACGGCAATGCTCGCCGGCTCGCCCGAGCGCGGCCTGATCTATCGGCTGCTGATCCCGGAGCAGAAGGCGACCCGTACCGCCTACGGCGTCGCGGTCGAGGTCACCCAGCAAGGCAAGCTGGAAATCGCCGCAGGCTTGCGCCCGGGCGAGCGCTGGATGTCGCGGATCCACAGCCATCCCGACGAGGCCTTCCATAGCTCGACCGACGATCGCAACCCAGTGCTGACCGCTGAGGGATCGCTCTCGATCGTCGTGCCTTTCTACGGCCTTGGCCTGCGCCACGGCCCGGGAGCCTGCGCAACATTCATCCGCCGCAATGACAGATGGCAGGAGATCGAACCCCAGAGCCTCGCTGACTACTTGGTCGAGGTGGGCTAATGGACCCCCGCCTCGAGCTGGCTGAGCTCGGCCAGCAGGTCGACGGCGACGCCGTCCTCGAGCGCCTCGACAGCGTCAGGGTGATTATCGAAGCGCCACTGGAGCGCAGTCAGGGTCGGGCTGACCAGGTGGCCTTGTTCACAATCGTCAATCTCGCTGCCCGCCTCTTCCCCCACCTCGAACTACGACTGGCGGGCGCCGTGCCTTCTCAGCTCGGTGTCCTCCTTGAGGGTGAGCTCAATGATGGGCTCGCCAACTTGGTCAAAGAACTCGCCCCACTTTCCAGCCGCGAGCCGACAGAAGATTTTCACCTCGCCTTCGGTATCGAACCGGGCGGCACCGGACTGGCCGGCGACGCCGCCGGCTGGAGCTACTCCGTCGGCCCCCAGCTGATCGCACTGGAACCCGCTGGCGCTTCCGCGCTCGGCGCCCTCGGCTGTGCCACCTTCCTCGTCGCTCAACTCTTCGGCACGCGGATGGCCCCACTCGGCCTACCAGTGGTGTTGAGTGAAGGCTTCACAGCCAACCTGCTCGACTACCAAAACTGTCCCGCCCCTGAGCTTCCCGACCTGCCAACACCGCTCCTGGGTGCGCTTGCCGCCCTCGGCTGTGGCTCAGTCGGTTCCTCGATGCTCCTTGCACTGCTACTGGCGGGGATCGGAGGTGGGCCACTGGATCTGATCGACCCCGACGTTTTCTCGGCCCGCAACGTCCTGCGATATCCGGTCTTGCGCTACGAGGTGGAGGCCAGAAAGGCAAGCTGGCTGGCCGAGCTTGCCAACCGTGGTGGGATCGAAGCGAGGGCGCGAGTCGGCGACATTCAGGGCTTCCTCGCCGGCTTTGAGCAGCCACCGGCGATCGATCTGGCCGCGGTCAGCGTCGACACGATTGAGGGCAGGCGCGACGCCACCGACCTGCTGGCGCGGCGGACCCTGAACGTCGGCGTCAGCGGCCTCTCGCTACACATCTCCTCTCACGGCTTCGGCGATGAGGGTCCCTGCCCTTACTGCCAGTACGTCGACCTCGCTCCCAGCCTCTCTGGCTCTGCCCAGCTAGCCGAGCTGATCGGCCTGAATGAGAACCGGGTGATCGAGGTCAACCTGGGCGACGGACGCATCTCCGCCGCTGACGCGGCGGAGATCGCCGCAAGCGGAAAATTCGCCGAGCGGGCGCCACTCGCTGGCGAACGTCTCGCCGACCTGCAGCGGCGAATCTATGCCCAGGCCGCGATCCCCAGCGGCGAGCGCGAGGAGCAGGTGCTCGTCTCCGCCCCATTTGTCTCGCAGTTCGGCGGCCTGCTTCTCGCCACAGAGGCAATAAAGCAGGCGCTGCCCGAGCTCGCCGATTACCGCCTGGACGGCCGCTACGACGTCGACCTGACCGGCCCGCCGTCGGGTTTCGTCCGCCGCTTGGAACGCGACCAGAGCGGTCGCTGCCTCTGCTACTCAGCCTTCCGCCGCCGCGCCTACACCGAGCTGCATCGCGCCAGCTAGGTGTAGTTCCTAACAACGTTGTTCATCCGGGCCTCCTTGAAGGCTGGGGGTGTCGAAGCCACCACCCAACAAGGAGGACACCGGATGAAGATCCACGCTAACGCCCGCACCTGCCCGAACAGCCGCAAGCTGCTGGTCAAGCGGGTCGAAGAGGAGAACTGGTCGCTGATGGTGGCGGCCGAGGCCGCCGGCATCAGCGAGCGGAGCGCCCGCAAGTGGCTTGGTCGCTGGCGCGCCGAGGGAGAGGCAGGCCTGCTCGATCGCTCCTCGGCGCCCAGGCGGATTCCCCATCGCACTTCCGATGCGACCGTAGAGGCGATCGGCGCCCTGCGCCGCCTGCGGATGACCGCGGCTGAGATCGCCGAGATCCTCGGCCTGGCGCTCTCGACGGTCTCCCTGTGGCTGAAGAGGATCGGGCTGGGCAAGCGCAGCCGCCTCCAACCTCCCGAGCCGCCCAACCGCTACGAGCGCTCACGGCCTGGAGAGCTGATCCACATCGACGTCAAGAAGCTGGGGCGCTTCGGAGTCGCCGGCAAGCGGGTGGTGAGTAACCGCAGCTCCAGCCGGGGCTACGGCTGGGAGTGCTGCCACGTCTGCGTCGATGACGCCACCCGTCTCGCCTATGTGGAGGTGCTGCCCGACGAGCGCGGAGAGACCTCCTGCGCGTTCCTGCGACGAGCCGTGGCTTGGTTTGCCGAGCGCGGTGTGAAGGTCGAGCGGGTGATGACCGACAACGGCTCGCCCTATGTCTCGACAGTTCACGCCGCCACCTGTCGGGAGCTGGGCATCCGCCACCTCCGCACTCGCCCCTACCGACCCCAGACCAACGGCAAGGCCGAGCGCTTCATCCAGACGATGCTGCGGGAGTGGGCCTACGGGCGGCTCTACGGGAGCTCAGCCGAACGTCGCCACCAGCTCCCCGGCTGGCTCGACCGCTACAACTACCGACGCAAGCACGGCTCCCTCGGTCATCGCCCGCCGGTTGCTCGTCTCAGCGAGCTACTTGGGAACAACCTGGTTGGGAACTACAGCTAGGTGAGCGCGACCTTATTGATCAGACGGTTAGAGCTGAGGGCGCGGGTGATCGCCTCACGGCTCACACCGAAAGCGACAGCCAGGCGAGCGAGCGTGTAGCCCTCGCCCACCAAGCGCTTCAGGTCGGCGGCTCCCATCAGCAGCTCGGCGGCAAAGGCGTTTGCCTCGAGCTCAAGCTGGGACTCCGGCACCCTGTGACGGAGCTCATGGTGGCCGAGCTCGTGGGCAAGACCGAAGCGCTCAGCGCCAGCGCTCTGCTCAGCTGGCAGGTGGATCACGCCCTCAGTCAGGTAGGGCTCGACTAGGCCCTGGTTGCGAACAATCTCGAGGCCCTCTGCTCGCACCAGCGCCTCGACATCGATCCAGGGGCCAGTGGCACCGTGACGCTGGCGCAGCACCTGTGCCGCAGCGCGGGCTTGAGCAAATTCGGGCGCGGGTTGAAAGCTGGGCGCCTCAGCCAAGGGCACCAGCTCGCCCTCACACAGCGGGCATGGATCATCAACACAGTAGCGGCCTGCGTAGAACTCATCGGTCTTCGGACCGGACGGACCACCGTCAACTTCGCGTCGGCAGTCGACGCAGATCAGAATGGCCGGTGCGGAGTCGTACGCCCCCTCTTCGACCAAAGCCTCCTCGCCACACTCTTTGCAAGTGCCCTTCCAACTCAAAATCGGAGGCGAGCGGGTAGCGCGCACCACATTCGCCGCAAACGACAGCGGTCATTGCTTCCTTAGCGTTTCAAGCAAATTGCGTACGTACACCTCGGCGATTTGCTTGCGTTCAGCGGGCTGCGTGCTAGAGCCGACGCGACGGTTTGACGTGCGCCGGCGACCAAAGACGGCATGCTGGGGCGCGCTACTTGCCTGCGCTTCGATCGCGGCGCGCAGTTGCTCGATAACCGCGACCAGGGGCCTGATTTGCAGCTCTCGCATCAGCGTCGCCAACACCCCGGTCGGTAGTTCGCCGTTGATATCAAGCCGGTCATCCTCCAAGCGTCCGAGCCAGCCCGGCCGCTCAACCAACTCAGCGAACTCGGCGGCGTCAACGTTCAACTGCTCACGACGACGGTGGACCAACGCACCGAAGGTCTCGGCCTCCCCGAGCAACTCAGCCGACTCCCAGAACGGCTCCTGGGACGTCGCCCAGTCTCGGTGGAAGGCCAAACGTAGATCGATCTCGGAAAGGACGGGAACGCCGACCGGTGCTTCCGCAGGTGCATGCTGGCCTTCACCATGGAGGTCGGCCAGCCGCTGTGCCCATTGCCAGAGCTCGGCATCAAGCGCAGCGCGCGCACCCAATAGCTGCTCACGGCGAATCGGATGGACCGCGGCTAGAGATGCCATCGCGGGATACGAAAGGGTCGCCGCCGGCAACAGGAGGTCCCACTCGCTCGCCATCGCAACCTCGGCACTAATCGGCGCCACCCAAAAGAGCGGCCCCTTAAGGTCGAGGATCAGCGCGGGCAGTTGCAAATCAGAGTCCTCAGCGCCAAAGAGGGCCACGATCCCCCGGTCAGGTGAGGCAGGCGGCGCGGAAAAAGGCGTGATCTCAACCATGGGTATTCGCGGGTCTAAGAACGCGGCGGGAGCCTCCGCCTTACCAGCATCGGCCGCGATGAGGGCAGCGCAGCGCGGACAATTCAACAGGTGGCGCTCAACTCTCTCGCCTCTCGGGTCGGCAAAGAGGTCGGCCAGCGCAGGACAAAGGCAATCAGTCGTCATCACCACTGCTTTCATAAAGCAGATCGCCGACAATCTTCAACAATTCGTGCTCCTCGTCGGCTCCTTGGCAGTGGCGCCGCAATACCCGCGCGATCGCTTCCTGCTCGTTGACAACCGTGCCCACAGAGCAACCTAGTTCGGTTGCAGTTTCTTCGATTGTGACCTCAGCGCGTCGCGAAAGCAACACCCGTGACTGTCGCGAGGTGAGTTCAGCAATGACGGTCAACCCGCTCGCGCGCCCCACAACCTCATCCTCGAGACTCCGGTCCGACTCTGGCTCAGGAGGATTCTCGGCCTGCAACGATTGGAAGCTGACCGGCGCCAAGTCGAAGCGCAGCTCAAGCGTCACCATCAACTGGCCCAGGCTAAGCGGACCAGCGGCATTAATCATTCCATTAGTGAAGCGCGTCAGTTCCTGCGTAGCCAAGAGAGGCGCAAGCTTCTCAGCCGAGGCCTTGTAGTGGATCAGCTCAAACTCCCCGAGTGAGTAGGCGAATGCGAGAAGTTCGCGTTCGCTACCGTCGAAGGCGGCACGCGGCGGTTGATCGCGTAGCGCCCAGACAACATCTTGGGGTCGCTCCGCGGGGTGGGCGATCTCGAAACTCTGGTCGTCCTTCAGAAGTCGCATTGTGCGCTCGTAGAGATTCTGCGATTGCGATCGCTGACGCCGATTCAAGACGAACTGGCGCAACGAGCGTTCGGCGAGGACACGGAAGCCCTTTGGGTTTGCAGCGCTGTCAAAAATGGCTGCCAAGCCGCCCGCAAGCAGCAGCTTTTCGGTGATCCACTCCTGCAGGAGCTCTTGAGACGCCTCTTCGTTCCAAAGTCCGTAGGGCGCATAACTCGGAGGCAGATGCCCATTTTGGATCAAGAAGTGGGCAACCATCGCGAGCTCAGCGAACAGCGGCTCGGTGATCTCGCCAGCATTTACAAATCTGTGCTTTGCGTCAAGCAACTCAGACTGCCCTAGCATCGACACTCCCCCGCCAGATCCTCACCTGAACGCCCCGCGCGACCGAACGACCCCAGCGTCCAGGCGAAGGTCATCTGCAACCTCATTTCCGGGCCCAAGTCATTCACGTTGAATCAGTCTTAAAATGGTCAGAGGCAAAGGTACGAATTGGTCGTCCCATCGGTACGCGAGGATAGTGCCGACGGCGGCTGACGACGCTCGCCTCTACACTTGGCGTAGTGGATACCGTCGCAGTGCAGATCAATGAGGCAATCCGGCGCTGGGGCGATGGCGTACCGTGCCCACTCCCACCGCAAGATCAGCTTGCCGCAGAATGGAACTGGGTGCTTGGACTTCTTGCCACCAACCCGCCGGACAACCAGGCGGGGCCACTGACCACAGCGCGCGATCGAATCGGGCAGGCCCGGCGCGCCCTTATCCCCCAAGCCGTCACCGGCTTCTGATCTGGCAGTTCAGTTCTTGCCCCTAGGTCAGATCAGCACTTAACCTCTTGACGGTTGACGAGGTTGACGCTACTTTTGGTGGCCAATGGCAGCGAAACCAGCCCTCCTAGATCGCACCGTCGAAGAGTTCCGGCGCACGCTCGCCGAGATCGGTGGGCAGCCGAGCTCGGCTGACGATGCTGAGGTGCTCGGCCGGCGCGCGGCGATGGTCGTGCTTGCCGGTGGAGCCTGGGAGCGGGCGCTTGGGGAGCTGCTGACCAGCGCTGAGACTCGGGTTTTGCTCGGGGGGATCAGTCGGGAGGCGCTGCGCAAGCGGGTCGTCAGCGGATCGGTTCTTGCGCTGCGCGACGACGCTGGACTGATCCGCTACCCGCGCTGGCAGTTCGATGCGGCCAGTGGGGCACCCTACGGGGCGGTCAAGAGACTCAACGAGGTCTTCGGCGATGCGGGGCTCGATTCGTGGACGCTCGCGGCGTTTGCAACTGCGCCTCAGCCGGAGCTCAAGGACCAGACTCCGGTCGATGTCTTCGGCGATACGGACCTCGAGCCGCTGCTTCTCTCGGCTCACCGCGCCGTAGCCGAGCTGAAGCGTTGAGCTCGCGCGGCCTGCCCGCTCCCCCGGATGACCTGCCCGAGCTTCCCAGCACGAGGCTCGGAACGAAGCCTCTGTGGCGAATCCATTCTGCCGACGTCGCACCCTGGTTCTTCGACGTCGGCCCCGATGGCAGGTTCAACCTCTCCGAGCCAGGCACTTGCTACCTCGCCGAGGAGCCGATTGGCGCCTTCGTCGAGAAGTTCGGCCGCCTATTGCGGCCTGGCGGGGTAATCCCGGAGCCGCTGGTCAACGCGCAGCGACTATCAAGGCTGCGCCCACCCAAAGCAAAGGTGGTCGACCTGACCAACCCCAAGGTCCTCGGCCTCGCCGGCCTCACCGCTGAGATCCACTCGACCTCCGATTACAACCTGACCCAGGGCTGGGCCCTCGCCCTGCAAGAGGCCGGCTATGACGGCATTCGCTACAAGGCCCGCCACGACCCGCGCGGGGAGCTGGTCTCGATCGCCCTCTTCGGCTCGGGCAAACCGCCACGGAGTGCCGCCAAGACGACGACCATCCCGGTTGACCTGATCCACGACGCCTCCGCCACCTTCGCGATCACGGTCCTCCCCCGCCGCCACTCGCGGCGTCGCTAGGCAACACACCCAGCCGGTCGTCCGTTGCCTCAAAACGTGCCTGCTCGGCACTAACTGTTGCCGAACCGTTGCCCCAAAGAACTAGAAAAACCCCGGCAAAACCGGGGTTTTTGGCTTTCTAGAGCCGTTTCTACGAGATACCGCTACGGGGATTCGAACCCCGGTTTCCGGACTGAGAATCCGGCGTCCTAGTCCCCTAGACGATAGCGGCGAGGAACGAGCATTCTAGCGGGATGGAGGCTCGTGCTCCTTCCGGGTTACGTCTGGCGGAGAGGCTAGGTTACGAACGTGTGTTCGCGTATCCGTCGGCATCTCAAATCTCCATACCCGGTAGATTGCAGGGGCGCGCGGCTGTGGCGAAATGGCAAACGCGCATGGTTCAGATCCATGTGGGGGAAACCCCTTGGAGGTTCGACTCCTCTCAGCCGCATCTGGAGTGTCGGTGCATAGCGAAGCAACGGTCGTCGAGGCGCTGCGGTTGCGCGCCCGGAACGGCTGGGGTGCGCGACGGGTAGCGCGGCATCTGGAACTCCCCCTCGGCACGGTTCGCGATTGGCACGCTGGAAAGCTGCCCTGGCATTCCCGCCCGCCACGAGCTGATGAAAAGGGTCGCCCAATCTTCTGTCCGGCTTGTCGGCAGCCGAGACACAGGTACGAAGATCTCGGGGCGTCCTATGTTCATTTGCTCGGGCTTTATCTAGGCGACGGGAGCATCTCGGCTCACGCTCGCAACGTCTACCGCCTTCGCGTGTTTCTCGACATGAAATATCCAGGGATCGTGGAGGAATGCCGCCAATCGATGCAGAGAACGATGCCCAAGAACCGTGTGCACGTGCTTCTGACACCGTCCAATTGCTACTCGGTCTCCGCCTATTCCCGTTCGTGGCCCTGCCTCTTCCCCCAGCACGGCCCGGGCATGAAGCACACCCGCCCGATCTACCTCGCGCCGTGGCAGCAGTGGACCGCGGCCTTTCCGAAGTCCGAGACCGCGGCGGTGGCCATCTACGTCTCCCGCAAGGCCGACGTGGCGCGGCTCGACGAGTTCGTCGGGCCGAAGCGCTGAGGGCGCGGTTCAGGCGGGCTGCTTGGCCGGGGCCTGCCAGCCGGCCCGCTCGGCGGTGGCCACGTAGTCGTCGGCGAAGAGGGGCCAGAGCTTGCTGGGCAGGTCGTGGCCCATGCCCTCGATCAGGTGCAGGTGGGCGCCGGGGATGGCGCGGGCGGTGGCGCGGCCGCCGCTGGAGCGAACCAGGGTGTCGTTGGTGCCGTGGATCACGGTCGTCGGCAGGGCCAGCCCGCGCAACGCCGCGGTGCGGTCGCCGGAGGCGATGATCGCGTGCAGTTGGCGCAGCACGCCGCGGGGGTTGTGGCCGCGCTCCCAAGACCCTTCGGCCACCCGCAGCAGGCGCTCCTCGTCGGTCGGGTAGGCGGGTGAGCCGATCAGTGCATAGGTGCGCTGGATGCGCTTGATGAAGGCCTCGCGGTCGCGCGGCGCCTCGGCCAGCATCACGCCGAAGACCTTCAGCGTCGGCTGCCCCACCCAGCGACTCCCCGTCGTGGAGCACATCGAGACCAGCGAGCGGATCCGCTCGGGGTGCTCGATCGCCAGGGTCTGGCCGATCATCCCGCCCATCGAGATGCCGACCACGTGCGCGGAGTCGATGCCGAGGTGGTCCATCAGCCCGACCGTGTCCGCGGCCATGTCGGAGAGACGGTAGGCGGCGGTCCCGCTCCGGCGCAGCAGCAGGTCGGCGCGACCCGGCACGTAGGCGCCGTCGAGCCTGGTCGAGTGGCCGACGTCGCGGTTGTCGAAGCGGATCACGCGGAAGCCCCGCTCCGCCAGCATCGTGCAGAAGTCGTCGTCCCAGGCGATCATCTGCGTCGCCAGACCCATCACCAGGATCAGCGGCTCGGCCTCGGGGGCCCCCACCTCCTGGTAGGCGATCTCGATTCCGTTGCTGGGGGCGAGGCGCTCCTCGCTCAACTCAGCCATCCGCAGAAGTCTAGATTGCCCAGGATGCGCACGGCGATCGTCTCCGACCTGCACCTGGGCGCCGGCACCGGCGAGGACCTGGTCAGCGACTCGGCGATCCGCGCCACCCTGCTCGAGCGGCTCGCCTCCGCCGACCGCCTCGTCCTGCTCGGCGACGTGCTCGAGCTGCGCGATTTTCCGCTGGCGCGAGTGCTGGAGCTGGCCCGGCCGTTCTTCGCCGAGCTGGGCGAAGCGATGGCGGGGCGACGCGTCGTCCTCGTCCCCGGCAATCACGACCACCGCCTGGCCGAGCCGCTGCTGGAAGAGCTCGGCCTCGGCGGCGGCTCGCTCGGTCTCGAGCACCGCGCCCTGCCCGCCGGCGAGGCACTCAACCGGATCGGCTCCTGGCTCGGCGCGGCCGAGCTCAGCGTCGCCTACCCCGGCGTCTGGCTGCGCGACGACGTCTACGCCACCCACGGCCACTACATGGACTGCCACATGACTCTGCCGCGGCTGGAGTGCGTCGCCGCCGCCGCGGTCATGCGCACGGGGCGCCGCCCGCCCGAGGTCGCCGCGCCCGGCGACTACGAGCGCGTCCTCCGCCCCCTCTACGGCTTCGCCTTCGGCCTCGCCGACGGCGGCCTGGCGGGCCGCGCGAACCGGCCCTCGGAGCGCGCTTGGCGCGCGGTCACCAACCACAACGCCGGCCCGCTCACCAGGGCCGCCCGCAAAGCCGCGCTCGGCGCCGGCGTCCCGGCCGGCATCTGGGCCCTCAACCGCCTGCTGCGCGCCGACTTCGCCCCCGACGTCTCGGCCGCGGCGATCACCCGCGACGGCATCGCCGCGGCGACCGAGCTCTCGCGCCGCCTGCAGATCGACGCCGCCCACGTGATCACCGGGCACACCCACCGCGCCGGCCCCGAAGAGACGGATGCGCGGTGGCCCCTCGCTGGCGGCGGCACGCTCCACAACACCGGCAGCTGGGTCTACGCCGACGTCTTCCATCACCCCGGCCGCCCACCCGGGCCCTACTGGCCGGGGACCGTCACCTGGCTCGAGGACGACGGGCCGCCGCGGCGCGAACGGCTGCTGATCGAGCGGCCCCGCGACGAGCTGCGCGGCGCCGTTCAGCGCACGGCCGAGCGGCTCAGAGCCACTCGGCAATGATCCGGCCGATCTCCGGCCCGGCGTCCTCCTGGAGGAAGTGCCCGGCGCCCTCGATCGGCCGCGGCGGCGGAAAGTTGAGCTGCTCGGAGACCCGTTCGCCCATGGAGAACGGCAGGATCGGGTCCGAGTCGGCCCAGAGCAGCAGCGTCGGGCGCTCGTCCTCGCGCAGGGCGTCGGCGACCGCCTTGCCCTCGGCGGCGCCGGGGGCATCGGGCTCGGTCGGCAGGATCAGCGGGAAAGCCCGCGCGCCCGCCTTCGACTCGGGACTCGGGAAGGGCGCTTCGTAGGCGGCGATCACCGCGTCGCCGGGGTCCTGCTTGCAGCCGCCGCGAACCAGCATCCCGACCGGTATGTCAGCGTTGTCGCGAACGAAGTCGCGGAACGTCAGCCAGGCCTCGCTCATCCGCTGGTGACCGGTGAACGGTCCCGTCTCCATGATCACGATGCGCGAGAAGCGGTCGGGGTGCTCGACCGCCAGGCGCAGCCCGATCGGCCCGCCCCAGTCGTGGACGACCGCGGTCGCGTCGCGCACGTCGAGCTCCTCGAGCAGCTTCGACATCAGCTCGACGTGGCGGTCGTAGCTGTACCAGTCGAGGTCGGTCGGCTTGTCGGAGCGGCCGAACCCCGCGTAGTCGGGGGCGATGCAGCGAAAGCCGGCGTCGCGCACCGGCGGGATCACCCTGCGCCAAAGGAACGACCAGGTCGGCTCACCGTGGAAGAAGACGACCGGCTTACCCTTCCCCTCGTCGAGGTAGGCCAGCCGCAGCCCGTCGATCTCCGTGTACTCCGACTCGAAGGGGAAGTCGGGCAGTCCCTCGAGGCTCTCCTCCGGCGTGCGTACGGTCTCCACGCTGCGGAAGACTACGGCACGCCTGGGGAAAGCTCCTGAGCAGGGCTGGACGAGCCGCCGCCCGCACAATGTCCAAAACGGTAAATCTCGCTCCAGAGCAGGAAAAACCGGCGCTCCCTGGAATATCCTCGCGCAAGTCCACAGTGCCTATTCGTTAACGAAAGGGTTGGGTATGAACGAGGAGAGCACACTCAGCGGTTGGTGGGTGTTCGCGGGCGTACTGCTTCTGGTCGCGGGCGTCCTCAACATCATCTACGGAATCGCCGCAATCGGCGATTCGAAGTTCTTCACCGAAAACGCCACCTACATCATCAGTGGCCTGCACACCTGGGGCTGGGTAATGCTGATACTCGGCGTGCTCGAGCTCGTCGCCGCCTTCTCCCTCTTCTCCGGTGGAGAGTTCGGGCGCTGGTTCGGCATCTTCATCGCCGCGCTGAACGCGATGGGCGCGCTGCTCTCGATCCCCGCCTACCCGTTCTGGTCGCTGGCGATCTTCGCCCTCGCGATCATCATCATCTACAAGCTGGCCGAGGGCCCGGAAGGCTCCGTCAGCTAGGCGAGGAGCCGGCCACACGCTGTGACTGAAGGCCCCGGGGATCCGGGGCCTTCGTCGTGGCGGGGTCGGTTGAGAGCGGCGGCTCGGCGGTCGCGAGCCGCGACCAGGGCGCCGGGGTTCGCTCGTTGCCCTCGTAGACGAGGTCGACGCCGCAGAGCCGGTCATCCCAGGCGCGGCGGCGCTCGTCGAAGAGGATGCCGAGGTAGCCGAGCCCGAAGGGGATCGCCGCCAGCGCCATCCCGATCAGCCGCTTGAGCGAGCGGCCCAGGGGCAGGCCGCGGGCCTCGACGTCCAGCCGCACGCCGACGAAGCGCATGCCCAGCGTCTGGCCGGCGAGCGACCAGAAGCCGACCAGGTAGAGAGCGCCGAAGCCGAACCAAAGCACCGTGCCCGCCGCCAGGGCGAAGTTGGAGACCCCGTTGCCGTTGCCGGTGAAGGCCGAGGCGATCAGCGCGGCGACCGCCGCCAGGCCCGAGAAGCCGAGGTTGACGATCAGCACGTCGAGGGCGAAGGCGAGCCCGCGGGTCACCGCGCCGGCGCGGTCGGTCGGCTCGACCCGGCGCTTGCGGAAGACGATCCTGCGCGCTACCCGCTCGAGGGCGCCGTCGAGACGCCGCGTGCCGGTGCCGATCGTGTGACCGACATCCTCGATCATGCCGACGCTCTGGGCGCTGATCGCGGCGCGGATCTCGGGCGCCTCGGCGATCCGCTCGACCAGGCGCTGGGCCTCGTCGCTGGCCAGCAGGCGGCGCCAGACCTCGTCGACCAGCTCGCTGTCGAGCGCCTCGATCAGGGCGTTCTTGACCGCGTCGCTCTCCAGGGCGCTGTTCATCGCCTCCTCGACCGCCGGGCCCTTGAGCACCCGTGCGATCGCCCGTTCGACCGCCTCGCTCTCGACCGCGGCGACCATCGCCTCCTCGGCGGCGAGCTCGATCGCCTGGTCGATCCCGGTCGCCTTGCCGACGTCGCGCGCACCGCGCACGCCGGCCGCGAGCAGGCGCACCGAGAGCGGCAGCGGCTTGCCCGAGGGGCCTTCGCCGCCGGGCGTCGAGCTCGGGTTCGGGCCGGCTGCCATCGCCCGGCGAGTATAGGTCCGGCCGCTGCTCAGAGCGCGAGCAGGCGGTCGAGAAACGCGGCCTGCGCCGGGTTGATCTTCAGCCGCGCCCGCTCGGGGCCGAACCACTCCGCCCGGTCCAACTCGGGGAACTCGCGCTGTTTCCCGGAGCGCGGCGGCCACTCCATCGCGAAGGTGCTGCTGCGCAGCATCGCCGGGTCGAAGTCGCCCTCGGCGGCCCAGCCCTGCACCCGCTTGCCGCTCTTCAGCCGCACCTCGCCCAGGTCGACCAGGCGCTCTCGGGTCAGGCCGAGCGCCGAGCCGAGCTCCTCCTCCAGCTCGCGCAGCGCACAGGCGCGCGAGTCCTCTCCCGCCTCGAGTTCACCCTTGGGAATCGACCAGGCGCCCTCGTCCTTCTTCGCCCAGAAGGGACCGCCGGGATGGACCAGGAGCACTTCGAGGGCCTCGCCCTCGCCGCGGTAGAGCAGGATGCCGGCGCTGGTCTTTGCCACCGCCGAGACGGTAGTGGACCGCGCATCCGACATCGACCACACCAGAGCGGGGCCAACGTTGGATGCGCGTCAGGCCACCCGCCTCAGCTCGCCGCGACGGTTGCCGGCCTCGGCAAGCGCCAGGCGCGCGGCCTCGACGCCGCTCGCCCAGGAAACCTCCGAGAGCAGGCCGGGAGCGGCGACCATGTCGCCGGCGAGGAAGACGCCGTCGCCGCGATCCACCGCGGGGCGGTCGCGCCAGCTCTTGCCGGGATGGTCGAGCGGGCCGCTGCGGCCGTTCATCACCTGTCGCCGGCGCCAGCGCTCGCGCTCCTTCAGCCCCGGGAAGGCGGCCTCGAGCAGGCGCTCGAGGCGCAGCGCCGCCTGCTCGGTCCCCTCCCCCGGCCGCACCGGCATCTGCGCCTGCACCAGCTCCTCGCCCGCCGGGGCCAACGAGGGGTCGGCGGCACTGAAGCGCTCGACCCAGCCCGACTCGTCGAGGTCGGAGACGACGAAGGGGTCGCCGCGTCGGTGCTCGAGCCCGAGGTCGATGCAGACCGTGTGCCCGCCGGGCCAGCGCAGCCGGTCGTCGCCGAGCAGCTCGGCCGCTTGGCCCAGCTCGGTGGCGACGATCGTCGGTGGCTCGGGCAGCGACTCGACCGCGTGGCCGGCCTCGATCTCCACCCCGAGACGGCGCGCCCGCTCCTCCAGCGCCTCGATCAGCGACCCCCAGCCGCCGTGCAGGTAGCGAGCCGTCGGCGGCGGGCTGAGCAGGACGCGGACCGAGTGCTTCCAAACGAAGGCGGCGGAGAGCTCGCCCGGGTCGTGGTGGAAGGTGTAGACGCCCGCGGCGGAGGAGAGCATCGAAGCGGTGCGCTCGTCGGAGTGGCTCGCGACCCAGCTGCGGAAGTCCTGGTCCACGGGGGCTTCGCGACCGCGCAGGCGCAGCACGGCGGGGATCGTCCCCAGCGGCGGCGTGCGGCGGATCTCTCCCTGCCGGCGAAAGCGAATCCCGGCCAGCGGTGGCCCCGAGTAGCGCGGCAGCAGCTCGCGCTCGGCCAGCCATGCCCAGAACGGCCCGTCCTTGTAGATCACGTGCGGGCCGAAGTTCGCCTTATATGGACCGGCCGCGCTGCGAGCCCGCCCGCCAAGCGAATCGTGCGCCTCGAGCAGCCGCACCGCCGCGCCACCTTCGGCCGCGGTGATCGCCGCCGTCAACCCAGCGACCCCACCCCCCACAACCGTAATCCGACTCACAGCGCCCCTCGCTTTCGTCGTCCATCGCTGAGTTCGTGCTTTTCCGCGGATACCGCGGAAAAAGAGGAAGTCACCATCTTGGTGAGGATGGTAGAGGGGGACTGGTTCGGTCTACAGTGCCAGTTATGGCAGATTCTGAAGGACCAGTTGGCCTTAATCTCCTGGTTGCGCTCGATCGGGAGGCGGACGTGCCGCTGCACGAGCAGATCGAGCACTCGATTCGCGAAGGGGTCCGCAGCGGTCGTCTCGGCGCGCAGTCGCAGCTCCCCTCCTCCCGAGCGCTCGCCACCGAGCTGGGGATCTCGCGCGGGGTAGTCAGCGAGGCCTACGGCCAGCTGGCGGCCGAGGGGTACCTGATCGCCCGCCAGGGCGCGCCGGTGCGGGTGGCTCCGACCGTGCGGGCGACAGCGCCCCGCGCACCCTCCCCCTCGCTGCGACCCAGCTTCACCCACCGCCTCGATCCCGGCCTGCCCGACCTCGCCGGCTTCCCTCGCGACCGCTGGCTGCGCTCGCTGCGCGCCGCCTGGCGGCAGGCGCCGATCGATGCCGTCGACTACCCCGACCCGCGCGGCGTGCCCGCCCTGCGCGAGACACTTGCCGAGTACCTCGGGCGCGTGCGCGGCGCCGCCGTCGATCCCGAGCAGCTGCTCGTCTGCACCGGCTTCAGCCAGGGGTTCTCGCTGATCGCGCGCTGGCTGGCGGGCCGCGGCGTCGACACGGTCGCACTGGAGGATCCGGGCTGGCACAGCCAGCGGCTGATCCTCGAGCAGGCCGGCCTCGCGGTCGAACCGATCCCGGTCGACGGCGAGGGACTGCGAGTTGACCTGCTCGAGCAAAGCGAGGCGGCCGCCGTCATCGTCACCCCAGCCCACCAGTTCCCGACCGGCGCGGTGCTGAGCAGCGAGCGCCGCGCTGCCCTGGTCGAGTGGGCGGAGCAGGGCGAGCGGCTGATCGTCGAGGACGACTTCGACGCCGAGCTGCGCTACGACCGCGGCGGCGTCGGCGCCCTGCAGGGGCTCGCCCCCGAGCGCGTCGCCTACATCGGCTCGGCGAGCAAGCGCCTGGTCCCCGGGATGCGGCTCGGCTGGATGCTGACCCCGTCATGGCTGGGCTGGCCGCTGATCTCGGTCAAGGCGATCGAGGATCGCGGCTCAGAGGCAATCGGCCAGCTCGCCCTGCACGACTTCATCGAGCGCGGCGAGCTCGACCGCCACCTGCGGCGGATGCGGCTGCGCTACCGGCGCCGGCGCGAGGCGCTGATGGAAGCGCTCGAGCGACACCTGCCCCAGGCGCGGGTCACGGAGGGCGCCGCCGGTCTATATGAGCTGGCCGAACTGCCGGATGGAGTCGACGAGGCCGCGCTGGTGAGCGCCGCCGCCGGCCGCGGCGTCGGCGTCGAGGGGCTGGCGCTCCATCGCTTCAAGCCTGGCGGGCCACCCGGCCTCGTCCTCGGCTTCGCCGCCATGCCGGAGCCGGCGATCGAGCAAAGCGTGCGCTTGCTGGCCGATGCCCTTCGGTCAGAGTGATGGATTGACCCACCTATAACGGGGTCAATCCATCACTCTGCGCCGCGCCTACCTAGGCAACCGCCGCCGGGGCCAGCCGCTCGGCCCAGGGGCGCGCCGCTTCGAGCTGGGCGCCGAGCCGGATCAGCTGGGCCTCCCCGAAGGGGCCGCCGGTGAGCATCGCGCCGACCGGGATGCCGTCCTCGTTCCAGTGCAACGGCAGCGAGATCGCGGGAAGGCCGGTGATGTTGCCGAAGGCGGTGAAGCAGACCGAGGCGATCGTCTCGAAGACGGGCTGGTCGGGGGCGGCGTGCTGGGTCGACAGGGCCTGGCCGCTTGGCGGCGGCAGGATGCCCGAGGTCGGGGTCAGCAGCAGGTCGAAGTCCTTGCCCCAGCGGGCGACTTCGCGGCGCGAGAGCCGCTCCAGGCGCTGCACAGCGACGACGTACTCGTAGGCGCTGACCCGCTCGGTCGCGGACTCATAGGCGTGGCGGTTGTGCGGCTCGACCTTGGACCAGTCGACCCCGTCGTAGTCGGCAACGCCGCCGATCGTCATCGTGACGAAGTCCGGCGTCAGCTCCTCGGAGATCGTCCCCACCTCGACCTCCGCCACATCGTGGCCGAGGTCCTCGAGTAGCGCCGCGGCGTCACGAGCGGCCGCGACGCAATCGGGATCGGTCGGCAGGCCGAGCGGCGCCTCGGCCATCAGGCCGACTCGCAGCTTCTCGATCTCCGCGCCGACCTCCTCGGCGAAGGGACGCTCGGGTGCCGGGGCGTTGTACCAGGCGAGCGGGTCGGGGCCGGCCATCGCGTCGAGCGAGGCGGCTGCGTCGGCGATCGTGCGCGTGATCGCGCCCTCGACCACGGCGCCCATCCAGGTCTGCGCCCGGCGCGGGATGCGGCCGCGACTGCTCTTCAGGCCGACCAGGCCGGTGTAGGCAGCGGGGATGCGGATCGAGCCGCCACCGTCGTTGGCGTGGGCGATCGGGAACATCCCGCCGGCCACCGCCGCCGAGGCGCCGCCGGAGGAGCCGCCCGAGGCCCGACCCGTGTCCCAGGGGTTGACCGTGTTGCCGTAGCGCGAGTTCTCGGCCACCGTCAGCGGGCCGAACTCGGGCGTGTTGGTGCGACCGCAGAGGACGAAGCCGGCCCGCTGCAGCGCCTCGACCACGAGCTCGCTCTCCTCGCTGGGCCCATCGCCGGCGCCGTGCGAACCGTAGGTGACCGGCCACCCCGCCACCGAGGTCAGGTCCTTGATCGGGATCGGCACACCGAGGAAGGGCGCCTCCTCCCCGGCCGCGATCCGCGCGTCGGCATCGCGCGCGGCCGCGCGGGCCGCCTCGTCGTCACGCCAGATCACCGCGTTCAGCGTTGGATTGCGCGCGTCCACGGCGGCGAGACAGGCGTCGAGCAGCTCGACCGCCGAGAGCTCCCGCGCCCTCAGCGCGGCGGCGAGGTCGACCGCGGCGGTCTCCGGCCCCAGGGAAGACATCAGGCGTGCCGGGCGGCGCGCTCGCGCGCTTCGCCCTTCTGCTCGAGCGTCATCGCGCCAGGGTGGCCGTCTCCCGGCCACGGGCTGAGGATCAGCAGCAGGCGGGCGGCGGACCTGGCGGTGACCGTGTGGCGCTCGCCGGGGTCGAACTCGAAAAGATGACCCGCGCTCGCCGAGACGGCCTCTCCGGCGGGAATCGTCACCTCCACCTCGCCGCTGACGACGATCACCCGGGCTCGCTCGTGCACCTCGTGCTCCTGCAACTCCTCCCCGTCAGGAAGGTCGAGCACGATCGTCCGCGCGTCCTCAGCCGAAGCGAGAATCTGCGGCTGGTGCGGCTCCGCCTCGACACTCTTGAGATCCCAGTTCTGCATCTCTCCCTTTCTCGGTCCTGCCGTACTCCCACTTGTCGAGAGCCAGCTTAAACTCGAACGCCTCGCATGACCACCGCCTCGATCCTCTCCAACTTCTGGGACGGCCTCGAAGAAAACCACGAGCAGGCGGTATTCCTCGTCCTCGTCGGCTTCCTCGCCTCCTTCGCCTTCATCCGCATGAGCACGCGGATCATCCGCAGCGAACGCGTCTCCTGGTGGCCGGGGAGCGTGGAAAGCGAGAGCGGCGTCCACGTCCACCACCTGGTCTTCGGGATCGTGACGATGATGATTGCCGGTACCCTGGCCTTCGCCGCCGACGGTCGTACCCCCTACACCGAGATCTGCGCGCTCGGCTTCGGCGTCGGGGTCGGGCTGACGATCGACGAGTTCGCTCTCTGGGTGCACCTCGAGGACGTCTACTGGGCCAAGGAGGGACGCAGCTCGATCGACGCGACGGTGATCGCGGCAGCGGCGATGCTGCTGATCGTGCTCGGCGCCAACCCGGTGGCGATCGACTCCGGCTCGCCCGCGGTGGTGATCTCGAGCATCCTCGCCACCCTGCTCGTCTTCGTCATGGTCGCGATCTGCTTCCTCAAGGGCCGGATCATGCACGGGGTGGTCGGCTTCTTCGTCTTCCCGATCGCGATCTACGGCGCCTGCCGGATCGGCAAGCCGGGCTCGAGCTGGGCCCGGCGGCGCTACGGCGAGCGGCGGCCGAAGAAGCAGGCCAAGGCCGAGGAGCGCTTCCACCCCGGCCGCCGCACCGAGCGCTTCAAGGAAGCCTTCCGCGACATCGTCGGCGGCAAGCCGAGCGAGGGACTGACCGCGGTCGGCGAAGAGACGGTGGCGGCGACCCGCGAGGCAGGGGCCGAAGTGCGCGAAGGAGCGGAACGGCTCGCCCACGCGGCCGATCCGACCCGGCAGAAGCGCAAAGACGGCTAGCGCGGAACCAGCTGCACGATCGGGATCCGGCGCCCCGCCTCGGCCGCTTCGCGGCGGTACGCCGCGTAGGGGGCGAAGACGCGGTCGGCGAGCGCCCAGAGTCGCTCGCGTTCGGCCTCGTCCTCGACCACGCTCGCCCGCATCGGCACGCCGCCGAGCGTGACCTCGGGGTTCGCCCGCAGGTTGTGGAACCAGGCCGGGTGCCTGGGCAGGCCGAGCTTCGAGGCGACGATCGTCACCCGCTCGCCGTCGTGGAAGTAGATGACCGCGTTGCGCCGCCTCTTCCCGCTCTTGGCGCCACGCGTCTCCAGCAGAGCCGTCGGAATCATCAGGTCGAAGCCGAGGCGCCCGCCGGTAAGCCTCATCAGCGATGGGTCGAGCTTCCAGACGAGGTGGATCGAGAGAAAGCGGCCCAGGCGTGTGTTGGAGAACGCCGCGTAGGCCCGACTGAGGCGGCCGGGCGGCCGATTGGGGTCGACGTACTTCAGGCGCGGTCCAGCACGACGACCGGGATCTCGCGGTCGGTCTTGCGCTGGTACTCGTCGTAAGCGGGCCACTCGGCGACCATCTTCTCCCAGAGCGCCGGCTTCTCCTCGGCGCTCGCCGTCCGCGCCCGGGCCTTGAAGCGGTCGGCCTTGACCTGGACCTCGACCTCGGGATTGGCGGAGAGGTTGAGGTACCAGGCGGGCGGCTCGTCGGCACCGCCCTTGGAGGCGACGATCACGTAGGAGTCGCCCTCGGGCGCGTAGATCAGCGGTGTCGTCCGCGGCTCGCCCGACTTGCGACCCGTCGTGGTCAGCAGCAGGGCCTGCGTGTCCTGCCACTCGTGCCCCTCGGCGCCGCCGGTCGCCCGGTAGCGCTCGACGTGTTCCTGACCGAAAAGCATCGCTCCCCCGATCCTATAGAGGCCACGGCGCCGGCAAAACGTATGCTCAAGACCATCCGAGGAGACCTCAAGATCAATGGCTACACGGTTGGCCAGTTCCCCAACCCACCGCTCTGGGCCGCGCTCGCGGCGCTGCTTGTCGGGTCCCTCACCAGCGGCACGGTCCACGACCTGGCCCGAGCGATCTTCTACGTCGCGCTGACGGCCTGGGCATACGAGGAGGCCGCGCACGGGGTCAACGGCTTTCGTCGTGGACTGGGGATCGCCGCCCTGGCGTGGATCGTCACCACGCTCGCCCGCGCGATCTCCTAGCCGCCGGCCGGCCCGCTCAGTTGAGCTGGAGCTGCTCGGCGGCGAAGAGCTCGTGGACGAGCCGGATCGCGATCGAGCCCTCGCCGACGGCGGAGGCGACGCGGTTGATCGAGCCGTGGCGGACGTCGCCGGCGGCGAAGACGCCGGGCATGCTGGTCTCGAGCGGGAGCGGGTCGCGCTCCAGCGGCCAGGCGCCCTCCTCGAGGTCCGCCCCGGTGCGGATGAAGCCGCCGTCGGCCAGCGTGCAGGCCGCCGAGAGCCAGCCCGTGTTCGGGCGGGCGCCGATCAGCAGGAAGAGCTCGTCGGCCGCGACCGTCTCCGTCGCGCCGTCGGCGCGCGAGCGCAGGACCAGGCGCTCGAGCCAGCCGTCCTCACCGGCGCCGCCGCCGACGACCTCGGTCCCGAGCCGCACCTCGATGTTGGGCGCGCCTTCGACCTGCGTCACCAGGTAGTGCGACATTCCCTTCGCGAGCGAGTCGGCCCGTACCACGAGCGTCACCCGGCGGGCGAATTCGGCCAGGTGCAGCGCCGCCTGGCCGGCCGAGTTGGCGCCGCCGACGACGTAGACCTCCTCGTCGACCGTCGTCGGCGCCTCCGAGGCGGGGCCGCTGTAGAAAACGCCTGCCCCGACCAGGGCCTCGAGCTCGGGGACGCCGAGTCGGTGGTAGGTGGCGCCGGTGGCGAGGATGACCGCGGGGGCGCTGACCTCGCCGCCATCGGAGAGCGCGACGTGAATGCGCCTTCCCTCGCGCCGGATTCCGGTTGCGTCGTGCATGAAGGCGAACTTGGCGCCGAAGACCCAGGCCTGCTCGTAGGCGCTCTCGGCCAGCCGGCGGCCGCTGACCCCGCGCGGGAAGCCCAAGTAATTGCGGATCAGCGAGCTCGAGGTCGCCTGGCCGCCGACGCCGCCGTCGTCGACCACCAGCGTCCGGAAGCCCTCCGAGGCGCCGTAGACCGCTGCCGAGAGGCCGGCCGGCCCACCGCCGACGATGATCACGTCGTACTCGCGACTGTCGGGGGCGATCGTCGCTCCCGAGGCGCTCGCCAGCTCCAGGTTGGTCGGGTTGGCGAGCACGGTGCCGTTCGGGAAAACGACAAGCGGCAGCGGCTCCTCCCCACCCGCCTCAGCGACCAGCTCCCGCCCGTCGGGCGAATCGGCGAGGACGAACGCGTGCGGCACCGCGCAGCGGCCGAGTACCTCCTTCAGCTCCTGGCCCCGGCCCGTCCAAGACTCGCTGACGATGTGGACGGTGTGCGGCGAGACCAGCCGCGCGTGGGCCCACTCGAGCAGAAAGGTCGAGACCGACTGGTGAAACAGCTCGTCGGGCGACTGCGAGGGCCGGATCACGTAGTACTCGATCTGCCGCCGCGCCATCGCCTCGAAGATCTCCCCGGCGGTCTGGCCGTCGCCCCAGCTGCCCCACTCGATCAGCAGGCCGCGCTGGGCGTGGGCGTGGCGATCGCGCACCCTGGCGAGCAGCTCGCCCCCCAGCCCCTCGCCGACGCGGTGGGCGGCGAGGACGAGAGCGACGTCCTCGCCCGCATCGGCCAGCGCCCCGAGCTCCGCCATCGCCTCCTCCTCCGAGGAGACGCAGACGACGCGGTAGCTGCGTGAGTAGCGGTCGACCAGCTCGCGCTCGACCGCGCCGAGAGCACGCTCGTCTTCATCGACGGCAAAGATGACGGGGACGGACACAGCACCAAATTAACGCGGCGAGGAGGCGAGAACAAACGTCTGGCCGGCGCGATCGGGCTCAAGTCCCGTCGCCGTGGGGACGATGCAGTCTCCACACCGGAGCAGACTTTTCGACTCAGGCACCCTCGTCGCGAGGCGGGTCCGCAGGGTCACGGAACTCCACCGGAGTTCGCCGCGACCAGCCGAAGAAGAGCGTTGTCTGGGCTGCTCGCACATGGGAGGACTTCCATGTCCAACCATCTCGACTTCAGGCGCGGCCGGATCGCGTGGGTCGGCATCGCGGCCTGCCTCGTCTTCGCCGCCGTTCCGATCGCCGCCAAGGCCTCGGCGGTGAACCTGGCCACCGCCCAGCCGTTCGTCGTCCTCAGCGGCGCCGGCGTCACCAACACCGGCCCCTCCGTGCTCAACGGCGACCTCGGCGTCTCGCCGGGCACCTCGCTCGCCGGCTTCGGGCTGCCCGCCGTGGTCAACGGCGCGACCCACGCCAACGACGCGCGTCGCCGCCCAGGCGCAGGCGGACCTGACCACCGCCTACAACGTCGCCGCCGGCCAACCGATCCCGCCGGGCAACGACCTGACCGGCACCGACCTCGGCGGAACAGCCTGACCGCCGGCGCCTACGGCTTCAGCTCCTCGGCCCAGCTCGACCGGCGCAGCTGACCCTGAACGCCCAGGGGGACCCCAACGCCCAGTTCGTCTTCGTGATCGGCTCCACGCTGACCACGGCCTCGGCGAGCTCGGTCATCCTCACCAACGGCGCCTCGCCGTGCAACGTCTACTGGAAGGTCGGCAGCTCGGCGACGTTCGGCACCAGGCACCGCGTTCGAGGGCAACCTGATGGCCCTCACAAGCATCTCGCTCGAACGACAGCGTCACCGTGCTCGGGCCGCATGCTCGCCCGCAAGGCCAGGTGAGCCTGATCAACGACGTGCTGGCACGCCGCAATGCGCGACCGGCTCCGCGAGCCCGGATCCGAGCGGACCGGCTCGCCGGCGGTGAGCAAGGGACTCCCTCCACCGCCGTTCCCGCCGTCTGCCCCGGCAAGAAGAAACAGGGCCGGGACAAGAGGCGAACGAGGGCACCGCCACGCTGCGTCGCGGCAAGAAGAGCGCCGGCGGCGTCCGCGTCAGCGTTCGCGGCCACCGCATCGGCAGGGTCAGGTTCACCGACAACGGCGTTCCGATCGGCAGCTCCCGGTCTCACGCGGTGAGGGTCCGGCGACTCCCGGCGTCCACGTCATCACCGCCCACGCCGGCTTCACCGACTCGACCCCGCCGAAAACGATGACGGTCCGCTTCCGCGTGCCGACGCCGGTGCTCCATCCCCGCCACGGCTCCTCGCGCTTCACCGGATGACCGCGCGTTGTCGCCAAGGTCGGCCCCGCGGCGCCCGTCGCGGGGCCGCGGCCGGCCTGGCGGCAATCGTCCTCGCAAGCGCCGTCGGCGGCGCCCGCGGCGGTGGCAAGCGGCGGGGCGCCCGTCGCGCAGGCGCTGGTGGTCCTGCGCGACGCCCATATCGCCCGCCGCGCGCCGAACCCCGACGGCTCGCGGATCGAAGCCCTCGCCGCGCGGCGGCCGCTCACCCGGGCCCCGACCGTGCTGCCGGTGCTCGGGCACGCCGGCCGCGAGCACGAATGGCTGCTGGTCCGCCTTCCCGGCCGGCCCAACGGCCACAGCGGCTGGATCTCCGCCGCGCGCACCCGTGCGACCTCGACCCAATGGCGGATCCGAGTCGCCCTGGCCGCGCGCCGCGTGATCGTCTACCGCTCGGGCCGCACCGTCCGTCGCTACCCCGCGATCGTCGGCAAGCCCGCGACCCCCACCCCCCGCGGCAGCTTCTTCGTCGAAGAGGCGCTGCGGCTCGCGCCCGGCGAAGCCGGCGCCCCGTTCGCGCTGGCGACCAGCGCCCGCTCAAACGCCCTGCATGAATTCGACGGCGGCCCGGGCCAGATCGCGCTGCATGGAATCGGCAACCTCAGCGGCAGCCTCGGCAGCGCGGTCTCGCACGGCTGCGTCCGCCTCAGCGCCAGGGCGATCGCCTGGCTGGCAAGCCGAATCGGAGCGGGCGTGCCGATCACCATCGGGCGACAGGGTTAACCGCGCGATCCAGAGCGCGGCGCCCGTCAGCCGCGAAGCGCGCGCCAGACAACGCCCGGCCGCCGGCCGACCTTCGGCCCGAGCACCAGCGCGAAGAGGGTCAGCGCCAGCCAGGGGCGCAGGTGCGGGCTGATCCGGCGAATGCGGCCGTCGGGCTCCAGCTCGAAGACCATCGCGTCGGTCATCGCGACCGGCCCGAGCCGGGCCTGGCCCAGGGCGACCCGGTGCTCGCCCTCGCCGACCGTGCGCGTCCAGCGCAGCCCCTCGAGGCTCCCGTACACCGCGCTGAACAGAACCTCGACGTCCTCCTGACCCCGAAAGACCATGCGACCCGAGATCGGTGAGACGACCTCGACGTCAGCGCTGAGCGCGCTCATGATGCCGGCGATGTCACCGGCTTCCGATGCCGAGAGGTAGCGCTGCAGCGGCTCGTCCATCGCGACCACGATAAAGCGCCGCTACCGAACTGAGCTAGTCAGCCCACCAGTCGCGCTCGCCTTCGACGTCCCCGCGCGGGTTCTCGCCGAGACTGGGGGCGCCGATGACGAGGGCCTCGAGGCCGTCGGGCCCGGCCTCGTAACCGCGCCAGGTACCCGGCGGGACGCGCACCGCGTCCCACTCCCTGAGCTCGACGACCTCGTCGTCCAGCTTCATCCGGCCGCCGCCGCGAACGACCACGTAGACCTCCTCCTGCGTCTCGTGCGTGTGGCCGTAGGGAAAGCGATAGCCGGGCGGGACGCGCTGGTAGGTCAGGCCGGACTGCTCGAGCCCGAGCGCCGCGGTCGCCGCGCGGAACACCAGGTCCGGCGCGCCGTCGAAGTTGGACCCGAGGCCTGTGGGTCCTGCTTGAGGTTTTTGTGCGTGAACGGCATGGCGCAAGCCTACGCCAGCCTGATTCGGGCCGACCACCGGCAACTCGTGAGCGCCGCGCGTCGAGTGATGTACGCTTATACATCGTGAATCGCACCCAGATCTACCTCGACGACGACCAGACGGCTCGCCTCGACAGGCGCGCCGCGGCGGCAGGCACCTCGCGCTCGATGTTGATCCGCCGCGCCGTGGACGCCTACCTCTCCAAGGACGAGCAGGACGCCACCGCATGGCAGGCGCAGTGGAGAAGCGCAATCGAGGGCACCGCCGGCATCGCGCCCTACCTCGCTGAGGGTGCCGACTACGTCGAGGAGATTCGACGCGACGACGCCGAGCGGCTGGCGCGGCTCGAGCCTTGAGCGTCGTCCTCGACACCAGCGTCCTCGTCGATCACCTTCGCGCCTCGACTCCGGCCAGCGAGTACCTCGCGAGCCTCGACGACCGCCCTTCGTGTTCGGAGATCAGTCGGATAGAGGTGATCCAAGGACTGCGGTCCTCGGAGCGGCGCGCGGCCGAACGGCTCTTCGCGCTGCTCGCCTGGGTGCCCGTGAGCGAAGCCGTGGCACGCCGCGCCGGGGAGTTGGGGCGCAAGTGGCGGCGCAGCCATCCCGGCATCGGGGTCGCCGATCTCGCAATCGCAGCCACCGCCGAAGCGCTCGACGCCGAGCTCGCCACGCGCAACCTCAAGCACTTCCCGATGTTCAAGGCCCTTCGCGCGCCGTACTGAGACCGGTCGGACCCGATTCCGTCGGCGGCCGCCTACTTCGGCTCCAACACCCAGATGAATTGGGCGCTGCCCGTGAGCTGCTTGTCCCCCGACCCGCAGTTGGGTTGCGGCGGGAATTGCTTGCATTCGCTCAGCTCGGCGAAGTCGTTTGCCCAGCCCCCGCCGATTTGAAAGCAGGGGACGCCCGTGAGCAACGGGTCTCCTGGACAGGTGAGGTAGGGATCCGGACCGACCCCACCAATGAGGTGGAGATTCTTCGGGATGTGGTTGCGGTCGCCGTAGGCGGCACCGGACACGGAATCTCCCGCGCGCAGCGCTTCGTCGCCGCTGAAGCTCGTCTTCGCGCCAAAGCCGGCGGCGAACTGGTACTTGCAGTCGTCGGTGTCGAGGGCGAGCGTCGCGTGCCCGAACGGGCTCTTCAGCGGGCCTCCGTAGGTTTCCTGAGCGGAGGCGTTGTCTTCGCTCAGGTCGAAGCTGTCGTGGACCGAGACGTTGCCGAGGCGTGCTTTGCCGGAGTAGAAGTAGATCGCCGAGTACTGACCCTTGCCCCGCACCCTGTGCGTGAGCTTGACCCGGACGCTCGCCGCGCTGCGTTGCAGCGCGATCGTCTCGTTGCCGCCGGAGCCGAGGACGGGGCCCGAGGCGGTGCCGCTGAAGGTCATCCTGGTGTGTCCGACGAAGGCGTGGACCCCGGCAAGCGACGCACAGGCGCTCGCCGCCGAGGGCGCCACGGCAAACATGGCCACGGCGCTGCATATGACGACGAGCAGGCGGGCTCTCAGGGGTCGGCTGGCACGCCTGACAATCATGGGCCGAGGGGCCCAGGTTTCGCACCGGCCGTCAACGGATGTAGCCGGATTTGGCTGACCGGCACTGGTCAGGCGGTATTTGAACCGCGTTGGGGCTTTGTGTCAGGCGACAGCAAGCTCCGGCGCAGGCGCCAACTCGCGCTCAGGCTCCTCGTCGGGTACCTGATGCTCGATGCCGATCAGTAGCTCCTCGTCCAGAACAGCGAGGATTCGCTTCAGCACGGGGATCGTCGGCATGTGATCGCCGCCCTCCACCTTCGAAATGAAGGAATGAGAGGTTCCCGCCCTGTCGGCGACCTCTCTCTGGGTCAGGTCAAGCTCGTACCGCCGCTCGCGGATATGGGCGGCGATCCAGTTCCGCTCGCGCAGCTCGCGGATCTCCGCGTACTCGCCGCGGGCCCCCCGATACCCCTCGCTGCGTCGAGCACGATCCCGTGCTGCCTCGGCGACCGCCCTACCTCGAGGGCTGACGCTGCCGTTCTTCTTCGCACCCATGCGAACTAGTTTATCCATATAGATAAATGAATCAAGAACGACGCGAGGGCGCATCCTTGCCCGCGGCCCGCGGAGGTGTCCTTGGCTGCACGTCCATGCGCCGCCTTCTTTTGAAATCACAATTTGTGATCTCAAAAGCCTCAGCTTCTGCCTGGTCTATGCCGCCATGATGACAAACGGGCCGGAACTTATTATCTACATCGGCCTAACTGGACGGCATTTGAGCCATGACGCATCCGAGCGCATTCGGACCCTGCACGAGGAGGCCGCTACTCGTCATCCGGCGCCCGGAACCCGACCGGGCGCTTCGGTCGAACCGGCGGGCTGATGAGCTGCCGAAGGGTCTCGAAGAGCTGATTCAGCTGGTGATCGTGCCTCCCGAACTTCGCCGCCGTCTCGCGCTCGAGCTCCTCCAGACGCTCTTGCAGCGCCGCGTAGGAGTTGGCGACGCGCCGCAGCTCGACCGAACGTCCGCATGATCGCGATGTTCACGGCGATGGCTCGGTCACTTCGGAGGACGCCGGAGAGCATGGCGACGCCCTGCTCGGTAAAGACATACGGAGCGTAACGGCGTCCGCCCCGGCCATCGTTTGAGGTTGCAATTTGTGACCTCAAAGTCTCGACCTCTGCTTGATCTACTGAAGCATGAAGTCCCCGGGGGAGCGCTTCGCGTTTCGTTTGACCGGCTGGATCAGGTATGTCGTCTTCACGCCGTAGAGATCGCGCCCTCCGACTGCATCCGCTGCCGTGATGTCAACAACAAACATCTTCATCCCCTCCACTGTCCCTTGAGATCGGCCTGAATGAAGTCGTCGGCCGATGCAAATGGCGATGGGTCATCGGAGATTTTCGCGGCGAGAGCACGTATGGCCTCGTATTCAGCGTCCGACAGCTTCGTCTTATTGGCCTTTGCCCTCCCATCGACGATCACCACGCGACGTTCCTTGCGTTGCCAAAGCACGAATAGGCGGTAAAGCGTTTCCCCCCTGCTTGTCGCGCACCTCGTGAAGGTCGGCCAAGTCTCCCTTCATCGGGCAGTGGCTGTGGCGATCAGCCCACTGATCGGGGCCAGTCGTTCTGACGGCCTCCAGGATCGCGAGAAGCTGGACCCGGACGTTGACCGGCAGGGACTTCAGGAATCTGTAGGCAGGAATCGAAGCGGGCTCCTCACCCCGGTCCACAAGCCACTCGACCTCCCAGCGCATTTACGAAGCGTATTGACTGCAACCGACAATTGGACGCACCTGCCCTGTGTTGCGTTTATGCAACAAACACGCTACCCTTCCCTTGTGGCCAAGCTTCGGAATCCTCACGACGCAGCTCTCGCCTCCCTTATTCCCAGCGAGGAGAGGGGCGACTACGAGCGCCGCGTAAAGGCGCTCGTCGCGCGCAACAAGCTTCTCGGCACCCTGGAGTCCGTCCGCGAGGCCGAAAAGCTCTCCAAGAAGGACCTCGCCGATCGAGCGGGCCTTGACGCGTCCAGTGTGCGGCGCATGTTGACCGCCGAGACCGCGAACCCAACCACGGAGAACGCGTTCCGGCTCCTCAGCGCCATGGGTATAAAGCTCGAAGCGGTCCTCCCGTCCGGCAGCCGAGTCGACATCGTCTAACTCGCATCCGCCGGCGACCGGCATTGGGCTGAAATAAGCCCAGCTGGTCCTGGCTAATCGGCCTAACCGGACGGTATTTGAACCACGGCGTGGTCACCCGAATCGACAGGCTGCTTTGAGGCTGTCAGGCCATCCAAGGCGTGCCTCACGAGCTTATTTTCACTTCTTTCAATCCTTGCGCTACACTGCCCAGACCATGGCCACCATCGACGTCACCAGCAGCGGTTACGTGCGCGCCCTGCCGACCCTCTCGCGCGCCGCGGAGCTGATCGACATCAGCCCCGCCGGGATCACGCGGGGGATCGAGGAGCTCGGGCTGGAGCCGGTCCCCTGGGGTCGTCGCGAGAAGCACCTCGGCGTCGAGGATCTGCTGCGGCTCGCCGCACACCTGCGCCGTGCTTCCGTCGAGGAGGTGGCCGGTGGGCTCCAGGAGGACGTCGAGCGGAACCATCCCGAACAGGTGGGGGCGGTCAACACCGAGATCGAGCGCTTCTTCGACTCGTTGCCGGCGCGCCGCGCCGAGCACCCCGACCGCTTCGTGGCCGAGCTTCACCAGGCCCTGCCGGCGCGCTACGCCAAGCAGGCAGAGGCGATCTACCTACGTCACGCCGCCAGCTCGTAGTAGGTGCCCTTGTAGCCGTCTCGCCTGCGGCCTCGTCTGAACCCCAGGTCGGCAAGCTCGACCTGCTTGAGGGCGATGGCCGCATCGAGCACGACTCCGATCCCTCCCTTCTCCACGGTCCGCCGGTCGATCGCCAGGCCGATCATGCACAGCAGCCAGCAGGCGACGAGGTACTCGCCGCGTAGCGGGCCTTCGACGTCTTGCGCCATCGACAGGGCGATAACGAGGTGGGGGCGGCGGGAGCCGCCCTGGCGCGGCCGGGGCTCGAAATGCCAGGCCATCAGCGCGGCGACCCGGTTTTGGTTCCGCAGGTCAACTGCCGTCAGCCGCCTGCCCTTATGGGCCTCGGCGTCGTGGAAAGCGGCGAGGACATCGCGCGAGAACGGCGCGCGTGCAAGCCGATGGCGAGCAGTACGAAGGCGCCAGCGCTCGGGTCCGCCTGAGCCCCCGTCATCCGCCAACTCGGGGTGGCGGAGGTCGATCGTGACGCGGGTCTCGGCGCTGCCGTCCCGGCGGCCGCCGTCGACGACAACTGCCTCAGCGAATCGGTCTACCAGCGTGCTTCGCTCGCCCCTCAGGCGGTCGATGATCGAGGCAGAGGGCACGCGACATCTTCTCAGACATGCTGGACGTTATTGTCTACATCGGCCTAACCGGACGGTATTTGAACCAAGAGATCATTAGCCGCATCGCAATGCTGGAAGGCAGCTCCCCATCCCGCACCTAGCTTGCCTCTGGCTTGGCCTTGAGCTGTGGCTTCCGCCCCCGGCGGGTCTTCGGCTTGTTCTGCCTGCCGTAGAGGAGCCAGTCGTAGAGGCAGGCGATCTTCACCCATTGCGAACGCTTCTGCGGATGCTCGTACATATCCTGGTGCAGGATCAAGAATCGGCGCAACTCCTCTGGGTCGATCTCCGCCTCCGGTAGGGCAGGGATGTACTGCAGGGCCTGATGGGGCTCAGTTGTCTCGATCAAGCCTTTTAGGTCTTTGGTCTCTTTCAGGGCCCCCTGCGCAGGCGCTTTGTACGTTTTGAGCAGCCCCAACCTTTTGGGCCGCGCTTTGACGACATTCGCCACCTTCTTCGGAACATCGGCATCCAAGAGCGCGCCATCCGAGTCAAGGAGCCCGGCTTCCCGGAGGTACTTGAACACGGGGACGTTTCCCGGATGAGTAAGGATCCTTGGTAGCGCCTCTTGAACAACGCGGGATGCGATCAGATCGCTGCCTGCATTTATGACATCCTCGATTAGATCATCGCGATCAAGGCCAGTGTAGGAACGAAGTGCAGCAATTGCGCCAACGCCAAAGACAACCTCGACCCCTGAGAGGTCGTCATCCGCGCTTAGCTCAGCAACGTGCAGTCTCCCTTTGGGGTTGTCTTCAAGCACGAGGTCATACACCTGCTCCTTAAGCTGTCGCAAAAGCTTCGCCGGGAAGCCCCTATGGAGATCGCCGAGTGCTTCATAGACTTCGCGGAAGTTAGACACGCCTGCAGTTAGCACTGGGACCGGCTTGTCATCGACCTTGATGACGGTCTTGGCTAGTTCAGGATCGGTTGCCGACTCATCCCACTGGATGAAGATGAGTCGCTCGGCAAGCTTGGCGATGCTTTCGTCCGAATCGAGGCAATCCATAATCGAATGAAGGATGGCACCCACGTTAGGGTCGGAAAGCGAGTAGCCGAGGAAGACAATCGGATGCTCGACAAAAATCGTCATCAGCTTCGCTGCCAGGTAAGCATTGCGCTCGGCGAACCGCTCATAGTCTGCGCTGGTCAAGACGAGAGAGTCTGGATCCTCGTAGCTCCCGTGAATCTTGTAGATCTCGCCGACGCCGAGGACGTCGCCGAGTAGCAAGCTCTCCTGACCAACAAAGACCTCGAAATCCGGGAAGACGTGCTCGAGCAGTGGATCGAAGTTCGTGGTTACTACGCCATCGACAACAGCATTGGCGAGAAGCTCGACCTCATCGGCAAGATCGCCCGTTTTTGGTAGACGCTTCACTGAATCCTCCAAGTACAGGCTGGCCTCGGCCTTTAGAGCGGAATCGCCGTGCTTGAGCTTGTCCTTGAATCGCTCGCGGGATTTTTTGAACCCGCCTTCCTTCCACCACTTCGGGTGAAGCTCCTCGGCGATCAGGCTCGCAATCATCGGCAGGTTCCCATCTGCCGATGCGACGTAGTACTCGTAGTCGCCGTCGGTCAATGCCGCCATGCGGCGCAGTAGCCCCTCCCAGCCGTCGAGCTGGAGATAACGGCGGGAGAGACCCGCACCAATGAAAAGAAACGGAGCTACCCCTGCCTTCGCCAAATGCTCGGACAGCGACTGCCGAAGGTCGGCCACAAACAAAGCTTAGGTGCGCTAGCGGACAGTCTTCGGTACGTGTAAATAGCCATCCGTCCTCGTGGCTGGCGAACCCGTGTAGTTCGGGCGGGGGCCGACACGGGGAGTCCCGCTGGATGGGTGTGGCCTGCCTCCCCGGTAGGCCCCGCCCGCTCTCCGCGCCGCTGCCCTACTTGAGGGCGTAGGCGCGAGGAGATCATTGGCCTGGCGGACTTTGCCGTCTTCGGCCAGGCACATAAGCCGCTTGGCGACGGCACCGGCTGAAGGCCCACCGAGGCCCTTGGCGACGACGGTGGTGGTCAACGGCTCCTGCTTGCGGTGGGCCTTCATGTAGTCGAAGACGAGAGGCTCCAACTGGCCGGAGCGCAGCCGCTTCAGCTTGGCAGTCGGCATCGCTACTCGCCCGTTTCCTCATCGAGGCGGGCGAGCAGCGCCTCGCAGGTTTGCTTGGCTCCCCGGGAGAGCGCCTGGGCGCGTTCCTTTTCTTCGCGCTGAAGGTGCATGGAGGCGGTGCCGTCGAGGACGCTGATCGCTGCCTTTTTGCAGGCGGGTGAACAGTTCGACCAAGTCGTGGGCCTCCATCGTCAGGTCAACGAATCTCGCTTTGTCCTCGGGCTCTTAGCCTTCTCCGTCGACGCCGCCATTGGCTTTGGGTAGTTGTTCTACGGGTTGTCCCTCTTCGACTGGACGCCAGATCTGACGATCGGCATCAAAGTGGATCGCGGGCGCCTCCTGCTCCTCAGCCAAATTTTCGAGCGCAATCCGTACAACCTCTTGATCTTCGGTTCTTATGATCGCTTTGATCTGACTCCCATCCGGCCGATAACGATGGATCTCGATTGTGGTCGGCTCCCTGTGACCGGAAACGAGTCGTCTAAGGGCGTCGTACAGTCCCGAGCTGGCCACGCCAATTGCAAGCGAAGGCCAAATCTCGATGATGACTCGTGCCAAATCGACGACGCTGAGTTGGTACAGCCGATTGACCTGGGTCGGTCCCAGACTCGAAAGCACCTCCCCCGCCTCCGCCCGCTCTGAGTCGCTGAAAGCCGCCGCATCGGCCGAAATCACCAACACGGCCTGCCTTCCGTCGGGAGGCGCAATCTGCAACACACCAGCGGTGAACGAGAAACCGCCCGGAACTCCGACCGCAGAAAAGCGGTCCTCGATCGAATGCCAGACCTCTTCGTCAATATCGAAGGTCATCTCCACGGCGGACTCGCCATCGTCTAGGTCCACCACCCTCGCGACAACATTGGTGGCCTCCAGCGGCAGCAATGCGGAATGATCGAAGTTCATCGGGATAGTGCCCGCATTGAATGCGTCGGCCATCTGATCCATCACCTCTCGCCCAAAACGGATCCCGTCGTACTTATCCACGGGGTGTGTTGAGGCGATGCGCGCCGTCACGGTGGTCATTGCCATAGGACAATCCTCGCCAACCGAACGGACGAGACAGACCACAGATCCTCGGAGAAGGTCACGTCGATGCGCTCATCAAGCTAGCCTCTCACGCGGAACTGGGGCGAAGGAACCTTGGGCTAGAGATAGCTGCCCCCTTGCTCCTGATAGCGACGCAACTCTTCTGTCGCGTTCTTGCCGCCTGGACCGAATCCGTGGGCAGCAAGAAGCTCGGGCACGTTGCCGTAGACCGTCTTCACTATGGCCGCCTCGGCCCGCTTGTCATGTCCGACCACAAAGAACGCACCGACGCCGGTTGTCTCGCCACATCCGCACCAGCACTCGCCAGTTGGCATCAAGCGCTTTTTATCCTTGCCTTGCATTCTTGAACCAAGTTCAAGAATAGCAATCTTGGATTCCTAGATGTGGCCCCTTCTCGAACGGGGCCGACACGGGGAAGACCTCCCCTGAGGCCCTGTGGCCTCCCCGGTCGGCCCCGCCCGCTCACCACGCCGTGCCCTACTTGAGGGCGTAGGCGCGAGGAGTTCGTTTGGCCTGGCGAACCTTCCCCTCTTCGGCCAGGCGCGTAAGGCAGTTGGCGACGGCACCGGCAGAGCGCCCGCCGAGACCCCTAGCGATGGAGGTGGCGGTCAGCGGGCCTTCCTTGCGGTGGGCCTTCATGTAGTCGAGGACAAGGCAGTCGAGCTGGCCGGGTCGTAGGCGCTGCAGCTTGGTGGCCATTGCGATCAGCCCCTCTCGCCGTCGAGCCTGGCGAGCAGCTCCTCGCAGGTGTCCTTGGCTCCCTGGTAGAGCGCCTTGGCCCGCTGCTCCTCTTCTCGTTGGAGGCGCATGCCGGTCGTGCCGTCGAGCACGCCCTCGGCTTCGCCGCGCAGGCGGGTGAGCAGTTCGGTCAGGTCGTGGGGCTCCATCGTCAGCTCGACCGATTTGCGTTGTCCTTGGGCTCCCAGCCGAGGTCGGCAAGCAGGCGGAAGTCTTCCCCGAACTCGATCCCCATCCGCTCGGCGAGCATGTACTCGCCGTCTTGCTCCAGGGCGATCCAGATGTCGCCGATCCCGCCCAGGTGATTGCGGACCAGCTCATAGAGGCCATCGCGCTGCTCTTTGTCGATGGTCGTCGTGGTGCCGGGCACGGTGCCCCTCCTTTTCGGTAGGGCACCGAAGGCCACCGCGATGCCTCACCTGAGTACTTTGGCGAGTAGCGTTTCGCTTGCATCGAAGGTCAACTCTTCGGTGCCGGCCCCGGGGCGTGTCGAGCGCTGCCGTATCCGTCCTCGGTACCGGTGGGTGGCAGCAGCGAGCCTGCTACAGGGCCGCCCGGCTACCAGCCTGCCACCGATTTCGGTCCAAGGGTGTCGAGCTCGGCGTCAATCCGCCAGCGCCCGGAAACTACGGGCGGCGCGATGGGAACCGCTTCGTGAAGCCGTCCTGTCGCGATTCGTCGCCTCCTGACGGGGCGCTCACAAAATCGGGGAGACAGGATTTGAACCTGCGACCGCTCGGCCCCCAGCCGAGTGCGCTACCAGACTGCGCCACTCCCCGTGGCTGTCTCCATTCTGACGCATTGGGCACCAGACGGGTGCTTCAGCCCGTTGTGGCAAACGAACGTCTGTTCGCAACCCTAGAATCGGGCCATGAGGCGATGTGGGAGCTGCGGGGCCAGCAAGCCGCTCGAGGAATTTGCCTGGAGGAGAAGGGCAAAGAACCAGCGGGATAACTACTGTCGCCCCTGCCGCGCGGCCTATAAGCAAATCCACTACGCCGCAAACCGACGCCGCTACATCGAGGCGGCCCGGCGCCGGAAGGAAGCGGTCGTCGCCGAGCGGTTCGAGTATCTAATCGCCTATCTCCGCGAGCATCCCTGTGTCGACTGCGGCGAGAAAGATCCTGTGGTGCTGGAGTTCGATCACCTCAGGGACAAGAAATTCGGGATTGGCAACGGGTTTCGGGATCGCAACTGGCAGAGCATTCTCGACGAGATCGCAAAGTGCGAGGTGGTTTGTGCAAACTGTCATCGACGCCGCACCGCGAAACGGGGCGGCTTCGTTCGCGCGGTGGTAGCTCAACGGTAGAGCCTCGCCCTTCCAAGGCGATGATGCGGGTTCGATTCCCGTCCGCCGCTTTCTCCGGAGGCCCGAGGGAGACCCGGGCGCTCAAGGCTGGCGCTCGGTTGTCGATGCTGAGCGGGATGCGCCTTTCGCCAGGGAAAGCCCTCGCCTTGCTGCTCGTGGCCGCCTGCTGCCTCGACGTGCTGGCCGGCTGCGGCGGCGGGGACTCGGCCTCCTCCCCGTCCGGCGCCTCGCTGGTTCCCTGGTCGCTCTTCGGTCGGGTGCCGGAGCGGACGCAGTACCTGCCGACGCGGCAGCGCTTTCTCGACCCGCCGCTGAGGGAAGCGTGGTCGATCAGCACGCACGCGCTGATCGAGTTTCCGCCGGCGGTCGCGGGTGGGGTCGCCTACGTGGTCAACAAGTACGGCAACGCCAAGGCGGTGCGGCTGCGCGACCGCAAGATCCTCTGGGAACGCAACACCGACCCGAAGGACTCGGGCACGCCGACCGACGTGACCGCGCCTGTCTACCACGAGGGCAAGGTCTTCTTCGCCTTCGTCGACGGCAGCCTGGTCGCCGTCGACGCCAAGACCGGCAAGGAAGCGTGGACGCGCAAGATCGCCGGCCACCTCGAATCCTCGCCGATGGCGGTCGGCGGCGCGCTCTACCTCGGCACCGACAAGACCGACGTGATCGCCCTGCGGGCCGCCAACGGCAAGACGCTCTGGCAGTTCAACTCACCGGGGCCGATCCGGGCCAGTCCCAGCTTCCACGACGGCCGCCTCTACGTCGCCGACTACGAGAGCGGCATGTTCTGCCTCGACGCCAAGGACGGCAGGCCGATCTGGCGCACCAACACCTCGAAGGTGGCGCCCTACGGCGAGGGCGGCTTCTACTCTTCCCCCGCGATCGCCTTCGGCCGCGTCTACGCGGCCCGCGACGACGGCATCGTCTACGCCTTCGACCAGCGCACCGGCAAGGTCGAGTGGACCTTCCCGACCCACAACTTCGTCTACGGCTCGCCCGCCGTCGCCCACGTGCCCGGCACGCCGCCCAGCGTCTACATCGGCTCCTACGACGAGCACTTCTACGCCCTCGACGCGCGCAGCGGCAAGCAGCGCTGGCGCTATGACGTCGGCGGCCCGGTGCCGGGCACGGCGACCGTGATCGGCCACACCGCCTACGTCTCGAGCTTCAAGACCAAAAAGACGATCGGCATCGACGTGCGCAGCCGGCGCAAGAACTTCGAGATGGACCAGGCCGGCTACACGCCGATGGTCTCCGACGGCCGCCGGCTCTACCTGATCAGCTACTTCGGGCTGATCGGCCTGCAGCCGACCCGGCCCTGACTCGCCTGACTCAGTAGCCCGGCGGGTGGCGGGCGACGAAGCCGGCCGGGGGCGTGCCGGCGACGTGCCAACGCGGGCCGCTGCCGCGCGCGTCGCCGACGGTGTCCCAGCGCAGGCCGGCGATCACCGCGTAGGCGTGGCCGGCGCTGGCGTAGACGGTTATCCAGCGGCCCGGGCCGGGCGCGCCCCAGTGCTCGAGCGAGCCCGAGGTGAGCGGTTCGGGGATGAAACCACCGCCGGCGAGGGCGAAGCTGACCGCGCCGGAGCAGTCATAGCCGCGCGAGTACCAGGAGCCATGGCCGCCGCCCCAGACGTACGGCTGGCCGACGATCGTGTTGGCGGCGTTGATCACCCCGGCGACCCGTTCCGGCGCCCCGGCGGGCGCCAGGGCGATGCCGCTGACGTAGGTCGCGGTGGGGTCACCGTAATTGTTGGGCGTGGCGGGGATGCGGGCGACGAACGGTTCGCCACCGCTGCCCGGCGGCGGCGGCACGGGCGTGCCGTTGGTGCCCGCCGAGGCCGGCGGCAGCGGGTCGCCGGGTTTGTAGGCGCTCCCTTCACCCGAGTAGACCGAGCTCGGGTCGGCGGACTCCGCGGCCACCTTCTTGGCGGTCGAGGAGCCGTCGTACTTGGCGCCGAGGTAGACGAGGCTGCCTTCGATCGCGCCGAGCACGCCACTCGCCTTGGCCGCGGTGAGCAGCGTCTGGCCGAGCGGGTCGGAGCTGGATTGCGGCGCCGCAACCGCCGAAGCCGGGGCCGCGAAACACGAGCACGCGGCAAGCACGGTCGCGACCAGCAGCCGCAGCGCAGTCCCGGTTCGCAACCCGCCCATTGCTCAGAACTGTACCCTCGCGCGATGCGCGCCCGGCGGTTCTCGCTCGCCCTTATCTGTCTCGCAACACTGCCTGCCTGGGTATCGGCCGCGCCGCGCGCCGCCGCCGAACAGGTGCCCTGGGGCGCCGGTTGCATGCCAACCCCCGAAGGCGCCACGCGCAGCAGCGCCAACTGCGGCGCCGAACTCGCCGGCGGCCGGGCGATCGCTCCTCAGGGCGCCCCGGACGCGGTCAAGCGGGCGATCGCCGCCGCCAACCGGATCGACGGCCGCCCCTACGTCTGGGGCGGCGGCCACCTCAGCTTCCGCTCGCACGGGTATGACTGCTCGGGCGCGGTCAGCTACGTGCTGCACGCCGCCGGCCTGCTCGACCAGACGATGGTCTCCGGCCAGCTCGCCTCCTGGGGCGAGGGCGGCCTCGGCCGCTGGATCACCGTCTACGCCAACAACGAGCACGTCTTCATGGTGATCGCCGGCCTGCGCTTCGACACCCGCGACGACCCGCCCGGCGTCAGCGGCCCCCGCTGGCACCGGGCCAGGGTCGAAGCCCCCCACTTCGCCGCCCGCCACCCGAACGGCCTCTAGTAGTCACGACGTCATGGCTGAACCAGGCGAAGCTGCCGGTCAAATCCGCCTAAAGGCTGACCGCGCTGAACTGGCGATAGCGCGAGAATCCACCCTTGGCGATCGTCACAATCCTCGCATCGGAACTCTTGAAACCGGCACCGAAGTCATCGCCGTACTCTCTTTGCTTGATGCCCAAACTCATGTGGTAGATCAGGGCCGCAGACTCGTTATGACATACGTTGACCGTAATCGCCTTGCCCACCACCTCGATGCGAATCAATTTCTTGAATCGCCTGTCGAGCTGTCTCATCCTTAGCTCAATCCGCTCGAGCGCGTCCAGGCACGACTGATCGAATTTGTTTTCGCGGCTGTAGGCTAATGCCTCATCTAGCGAAATCGAGACGAGGGTAACCTCCACACCGCGCTCGAGCGCGTCCTCGATCGCGGCCATATACCGAGTCGGGGCCCTCTCTGGATCGTCCCGTACGCCAACCGCAGGGAAGAAGGTTGCCGCCCGGAACTCATGGTTGGCCGACTTGCACAGTTCGATAACGGCGTTAGTTCGTTCTAATCGGCTATTGACGCGCCCCATCAGGAAATTTCTAATCTCGCTCTGCACTCGGTGAGCCGTATCCGCAACCCATAGCGTGGCCACCACTCCGAGAAAGACGTAGGCAGCGTCCCGCCATTCTCCGTTCGACTGGAAGTCGGCCACGGCCAAGGCCGAGATGACAACCGCAGCGGCAAGCCCAACGGCGATGACTAACCCCCGCGAGCTCTTTCTCTCGCTGAACCGATGCCTTCCAAGAGAGCCCACGTCAGGTGCCCCTTCCCTGCACACCACAGCGAGCGTGGACCCTCAGAAGGCCTGGGTACGCGGAGATCTCCCATTCGTCGTCCAGTCCGTCTCCCAAGGCACCAAGCGAATTGCGCGAAAAGTCCAGGTACTCCGAGTCGGCAGCACGCGATGGATAGGCCGTGGTGAATTCCTTCAGGACGCTCGCCCATTGAGCCCGGAACCTGCGGGCAGGTTCAAGGTGGGCCTGCTCGTAGATGACAATGTTGTTATTGAGGACATAAAGGCGAGCAAGAACGTCGATGGACCCCTCCAGAAGAGCCAGTGCCATCTCGACGAACGGAATCGCCGCAAAGTGATCGCCAAGCGGCGAACCCGAATAGATCAGCCCGAGGTTGTTGTACATAAACGCAAGTCCCCGGATGTCCCCGCCACGCTGCGCAAGCAAGATCGCGCGATTCAGCAGAAGCACTGCATCATCAGTCTCTCCCTCAACCATTTTCATCACGGCGACGTTATTGAGAATCTGGGCGTTGGCGACGGTGTCCTCCCGCTCACGTGCGTCGGAAAACACACCATCCCACTGCTGAAGTGCTCCGTCCGCATCACCATCAATCCATGCCATGAGCGCCAGATTTCGTCTCAGGGACAGGATCGCCGCGTCACGCCCTTCACCCCCCAGACGCTCAAGTCCGCTGGCGAACCGGGCCTCGGCATCACCCTTCCGACCCAAGCGCGCAAGCACGACTCCGTGATCGTTCATCGCCGCCCCGCCGTATTCAGAGTTTCCGCTGCTTAGCGAGACCGCTTGACCGAGGGCCGCCTCGGCAGACTTAAGGTGACCCGCCGCCTCGAGATGTAGTCCCAGTAAATGGTTCGCTTCGGAGCAGGCCTCGTCGTCGGCCGCATCCGCAATCGCCGTACGAAGTCGCAACTCCCGATTCCGAAACTCGCTCCCGTCCTGCGTATAGGCCTCAAACAGCAACCCAGCGGCCCTTGGTGCTTGCAACGGGGGCTTCGCCTGTTCCCAGCTAAACCGTTCCCCTGGCTCCATCGAATTCGACGACATTTCGCTCGGCATGCTAAACAAAATCAAACTAATTTGTATGTACTCGTCCGAATTTCAGCCAATTTTCTAGCGTGTCGCCCCGTAACGCAGGTAAGCAAACCCGCTTGCGAAGCGGCGTTGCTCGGGCAGCTCGAGCCGCATCTTCGAAATATCCGTCGAGCGAGGCGATCGTCGAGTAGACCAGGCGAGCCCCTACTCGACCACGTACCTGGTCGGGACGAAGGTCTGGCTCTCGGCGGGTGGGCGCACGTAGGCGCGCTCCTGGCGCGGCGGCAGCTCGACCTTCTCCGCCGACAGGTGCTCGTAGGGGATCTGTTCGAGCAGGTGGCTGATCAGGTTGAGCCGGGCGGTGCGCTTGTCGTCGGCCTCGACCACGAACCAGGGCGAGTCCTTGGTGTCGGTGTAGGCGAACATCTCGTCCTTGGCCTCGGCGTAGTCGACCCAGCGCGCCCGCGCCTCGAGGTCGATCGGGCTCAGCTTCCACTGCTTGCTCGGATCGTCGATCCGAGCCTTGAAGCGGCGCTCCTGCTCCTCGTCGGAGATCGAGAGCCAGTACTTGATCAGGATCAGGCCGGAGCGCATCAGGATTCGCTCGAGGCTCGGGGTCGAGCGCATGAACTCCTGGTACTCGTCGTCCGTGCAGAAGCCCATCACCCGCTCGACGCCGGCGCGGTTGTACCAGCTGCGGTCGAAGAGGACCATTTCCCCGGCCGCCGGCAGGTGGGCGACGTAGCGCTGGAAGTACCACTCGCTGCGCTCGCGCTCGGTCGGCACGCCAAGCGCGACGGTGCGCACGACGCGCGAGCTGGTCCGCTCGCCGATCCGCTTGATCACGCCGCCCTTGCCGGCGGTGTCGCGGCCCTCGAACAGCACCGCGACCCGCAGCCCGGCGTGGACGATCCATTCCTGCAGCCGCACCAGCTCCTCCTGCAGGCGGACGAGCTCCTTTTCGTACTGCTTCCTCGAGAGGCAGCCTTGGGCGAGTCGTCGCGGTTGGCCACCCCACCAGACTAAGCCGCGGTTAAGACGCTTGACAGGGAAACATTAGGTACTTAACTTTTCGGTACCGAATGTCTGACGCGAAGCAGAGCAGCGATCGGATCGAGCCCTACGTCTGGAAGATCGCCGGGGTCGTGATCCTCGGCATGATGATGTCGATCCTCGACACGACGATCGTCAACGTCGCCCTCGACACCCTCGGCCGCGACCTGCACAGCACGATCGCCCAGATCCAGTGGGTGGCGACCGGTTACCTGCTGGCGCTGGCGGCGGTCATCCCGCTCACCGGCTGGGCGGCGCGACGCTTCGGCGCCAAGCGCGTCTACATCTCCTCGATCGTCCTCTTCACGGTCGGCTCGGCGCTCTGCGGGCTGGCCGAAACGAGCACCTCGCTGATCCTCTTCCGCGTCCTGCAGGGCATCGGCGGCGGCATGATCATGCCGGTCGCGCAGATGATCATGGCCGAGGTCGCCGGCCCCAAGCGGATGGGCCGAGTGATGGGCATCGTCGTCATGCCGGCGATGCTGGCGCCGATCCTCGGCCCCGTCGTCGGCGGCCTGATCCTGGAAAACCTGCACTGGTCCTGGATCTTCTTCGTCAACGTGCCGATCGGCATCGTCGCCGCGATCCTCGGCCTGCGGATGCTGCCGCACTCCGAGCTCGGCGAGGCGGGCAAGCTCGACGTCACCGGCCTGCTGCTGCTGGTGACCGGGATGCCGCTGATCGTCTACGGGCTCTCGGAGATCGGCACCAGGGGCACGTTCACCGCGCCGACCGTGGTCTGGCCGATCGTCGCCGGCATCGCGATGCTGCTCGCCTTCGGCCGCCACGCGCTGCGCACCGAGCGGCCGCTGCTCGACGTGCGGCTCTACGCCAACCGCGTCTTCACCGCCGCCTCGCTGACCACCTTCGGCCTCGGCGCGGCGCTCTTCGGGGCGATGATCCTGGTGCCGCTCTACTACCAGCAGGTGCGCGGCGAGAGCGTCATCGTGACCGGCCTTCTGGTCGGCCCGCAGGGCCTCGGCATGCTCTGCGTCGCCCCCTTCACCGCCCGCCTCACGCAGCGCTTCGGCGGCGGCCGGGTCGCCGTCGTCGGCGTCTCGATCCTCTGCCTCACCTCGCTGCCCTTCGCCTTCATCGGCGCCGACAGCTCGATCCTCGGCATCTCCTTGCTGTTGCTGCTGCGCGGCGCCGGCATCGGCCTCTCCTTCATCCCCACCACCACCGTCGCCTTCGCCTCGCTGCGCACCGACCAGCTCTCCGACGCGACGCCGCAGATGAACGTGCTGCAGCGGGTCGGCGGCGCGATCGGCACCGCGGTGCTGGCGGTGGTGCTGCAGCGGGCAAGCGCCGGGGCGAGCACGCCGGCCGAGCTGGCCGGCGCCTTCGGCACCGCCTACTGGTGGGCCTTCGGGATCGCCATGCTCGCCTTCATCCCCTGCGTCGTGCTGCTGCGCGCCGAGCGCCGGATCCCGCCCCACGCGCCGAGCGAGGCGGAGGAGATCGCCGAGGCCGAGCTGGAGCCGCTCGGTGCCTGAGTCGCGCGAGCAGCGCCTCGCCGAGCTCGGCCAGGCCTTCCGCCACGCCTACCGCAGCCTGCGCCGGCTGCGCGGCCGCGACACCCACCTGCTCGGCGGCGAGATCAGCCACGCCCAGTTCGAGCTGCTGGCCGAGCTGCGCGAGCGCGGCCCGCTCGCCGCCGGCGAGCTGGCCCACGTCGCCGGCCTCAGCGCCGCCACCGTCTCGCAGATGCTCGACCACCTGGCCGGCGACGGCCAGGTCAAACGGGTTCGCTCCGAGAGCGACCGCCGCGTCGTCCTGATCGAGCTGACCGCGCTCGGCCGGCGCCGGGTGGAGGCGACGAAGGCGCTCTGGCGCGAGCGCTGGGCGGCGGCGCTGGCGGGAGTCGAGGCGGAGGAACTGCGGGTCGCCGCCGAGGTCCTGCAGCGGATCGGCGCCGTCTTCGAGCAGCCGGAGAGCTAGCCGGCGGCGCCGGGGCAAGGCCGTAACGCTGCGCTGCCGCCGTCCCGGCGACGAGCCCTAGCCCGGGACAGCGGCGGCGGCAAGCGTTTGCACCAGCACCCTGCGAGAGCCCATTCAACACGCTGGGACGCCGGCCGGCACCACCTGCTGTAAGCCTGCTTACACCCGCAAGCATCGCCGCGGCCCGGCCCGTGTCGCCGCTGTACCTAGGCAAATCACGACGACAGGGGAGAACCATGCTCCGACGAATCGCAGTAGGCGGGGTGCTCGCTTGCCTTGCGGCCGCGGCACTCGCCGGCACGTCCACCGAGGCGGCGACCAAGGCGGGCGGCACGACCCTGCTCAAGGGCCGCACCGGACAGCATCAGCGAGTGAAGCTGAAGCTGCAGCAGCGCTCGCTCAAGCTGATCCACTTCAACATCAAGCTGCGCTGCCGCGACGGCAGCATCCTGATCGACGAAGAGAGCGGCTTCGAAAAGACGCCGGTCCGCCACAGCGGCCACTTCGGCGAAGTGCAGGAAGGCTCGACCGACACGGTGATGATCCGCGGCCGGCTGCGCGGCAAGCGCGTCAACGGCCGCCTGCGGGTCAAGGATCGCCTCGGCAAGGTCCGCTGCGACTCCCACTGGGTGAGCTTCAAGGCGCAACACTGAGGCCGCTGCCGAGTTAACAAGCGAAAGCAAATGCCCAATCCCCGGCACCTGCCGGGGAACGGGGGGCCCCACGTTTTCGGGGCGAGCCCACTTCGGTGGGGGCGCAGGCTCCTTCAGCGCCAGCCCGTCAGCTAACCCCGTCGGCCGACGAAGGAGGAATAGATGTCGATCGCCCGCAGGGCGGCCTCGCCTGCCGCCATCTGCACAGTGCTCGCCGTGCTCGCCACGGCGATGCTCGCGTTCCAGTCCGCGGACCGCGCCCTGGCGCGCCCCGCTCCCGGCGGCCTCGCCGCCGGCCGTCCCGAGCCGACCGCCCCCGCGGGGAGCAGCGCCGAGCTGCTCGCCGGGCGGGCGATCGCTCCCGGCGACGCACCGGCCGCGGTGCGCCAGGTGATCGCCGCGGCCAACCGGATCCGCAACCGGCCCTACATCTGGGGCGGCGGGCACCGGCGCTGGTGGGACCACGGCTATGACTGCTCCGGCGCGGTCAGCTACGCCCTGCACGGCGGCAGGCTGATCGGGAGCCCGATGCCGTCGGGGCCGATGACCCACTGGGGCGACCCGGGCCCCGGCCGCTGGATCACCGTCTACGCCAACGCCGGCCACGCCTACGCGGTGATTGCCGGTTTGCGCTGGGACACGGCGGGAAACTCGAATGGCACAGGCCCGCGATGGCACACCGATATGACAAGCTCGCGGGGCTTCGTCGCCCGCCACCCCGAGGGATATTGAGCAACGACAACGGCATCGCCGCACAGCTTCCCGAGATCGGCCTCGAGCCGGGCCCCTGGCAGCTGCCCGACCACGGCAGCGACGAGCTCGGCTACTTCGTCGTCTCGGGGATGCTGCTGCGGCGGGTGATCGTCGAGGGCGGGCGCAGCGTCGAGCTGCTCGGCCTCGGCGACCTGCTCTTGCCCTGGCGCGAGGAGCGTGCCTCCTTCTCGCACTCCGAGTGGGAGGTGGTTGACCGCGCCCGCCTCGCGGTGCTCGACCTGCGGCCCGGCTCGCCGCACTTCCAGTCCCCCACCCTGGTCTCGGCGATCGCCACCAGCGCGGTCGACCGCTCGCGGGCGCTCGCCCTGCAGTCGGCGATCATGAGCATCGTCGGCATCGAGGAACGGGTGCGAGCGCTGCTCTGGGCCTTCGCCGAGCGCTGGGGGAAGGTGCTGCCCGAGGGCGTCGAGATCGAGGTCAACGTGCCGCAGGCCGTGCTCGCCGAGATGGTCGGGGCGCGGCGGCCGACGGTCAGCCTCGCCCTCGGCAGCCTCAGCGAGCGCGGCCTGCTGCTCGCGCCCGAGCCGGGGCGCTGGATCCTGCAGGGCGAGCCGCCGGCCGTGGTCGCCTCGGCGGAGCGCGCCTGAGCGCGAGCCGCTACCGGCGCGCCGCTCCCAGCCGCGCCGAGTAGGCGCGCAGCACGTCGCGGTGGTCGATCCAGCCGACGACGGCGCGCGAGTCCGCGGCGAGGACCGGCAGGGCGCCGCGCTCGCCGTCGGCGAGCAGTTCGATCGCATCGGCCAGGGCCTGCCCGCAGCGCAGCTCCGGCACCCGCTCGGCCAGCGAGCCCGCCGTGGCCTCGGCACCGGCCACCGCCTCGCGCTCGAGGTCGGCCGCTTCGACCAGGCCGATCAGCTCACCGGAGCCGTCGATGACCGGCAGCGCCGCCTCCCAGCCGCCGGCGAAACGGGCGACGACCTGCTCCAGCGGCTGGTTGGCCTCGAGCGGCTGCGGCGCGTCGCGCATCGCCGCCTCGACCGCGACGCCGACCAGCGGCCCGGCCAGCGCCGGCCGCTCGATGTCGATGCCGCGCCGCTTCAGCTTCAGCGTGTAGATCGAGGAGGGAGAGAGCCGGCGGCTGACCGCGGTGGCGATCACCACGGCCAGCATCAGCGGCAGGATGATCGAGTAGTCGCCGGTCAGCTCGAAGACGATCAGCACGGCGGTGATCGGGGCGCGCCCGGCGGCGGCGAAGACCGCGCCCATGCCGACCAGGCCGTAGGCGCCGGCGCCGGCCGTCGCGGCGGGCAGCAGCGTGTGGGCGCCGAGGCCGAAGGCGCTGCCCAGCATCGCCCCCATGAAGAGCGAGGGGGCGAAGACGCCGCCGGAGCCGCCGATCGCCATCGTCAGGCTGGTCGCGGCGATCTTGCCGGCGAGGAAGGCGACCAGGAGGCCGACCGCGTACTCGCCGTCGATCGCGTTTTCCAGCACCGGGTAGCCGACCCCGTACATCTCGGGCAGGACGAGCAGCAGGGTGCCGAGCAGCAGGCCGCCCGCCGCCGGCCGCAGCCATTCGGGTCCGCGCCAGATCCGGTCGGCGGTGTCCTCGGCGCCGTAGAGGGTGCGGATGAAGGCGACGCCGACCACCGCGGCGAGCAGGCCGAGGATCGCGTAGAGCGGGTACTCGGCGACCGAGACGACGTGGAAGCCGGGCAGGCTGAGGAAGGCGGCGGAGCCGAAGGCGAGCTGGCCGACCGCGGTCGCGACCACGGCGCTGAGCACGACGAGGCCGAAGGAGCGGGTCTGGAAGTCACGCAGGATCAGCTCGAGGGCGAAGAAGACGCCGGCGATCGGGGCGTTGAAGGTGGCGCCGATCCCGCCCGCCGCGCCGCAGGCGACGAGCAGGCGCAGGTCCTGGGCGGAGAGGCGGGTGACCTGCCCGGCGGCCGAGCCGATCGCCGAGCCGATCTGGACGATCGGGCCCTCGCGGCCGACCGAGCCGCCGGCGCCGATGCAGAGCGCCGAGGCCAGCGACTTGACGAACGGCACGCGGCCGCGGATGCGGCCCTCGTTGCTGTGCACGGCGAGCATCACCTCGGGCACGCCGTGGCCGCGCGCCTCGGGGGCGAAGCGCGAGACCAGCGGCCCGTAGAGCAGGCCACCGACGACGGGGATGACGAGGACCACGAACGGCCCGAGCAGCGGCAGGTTGGGGTTGCTGAAGTGGCCGAGCGCGCTCGGGTCGCTGTGACCGGTGAAGAGCTCGGTGAAGCCGAGGATCAGGTAGCGGAAGGCGATCGCGCCGAGCCCGGCGCCGGCGCCGGTGAGCAGGGCGAGGGCGACGAGCAGGCCCGATTCGCCGCCGAGGACCGAGCGCAGCCGGTCGAGCCGGCGCAGGGAGAAATCCCCCGCGCCGGCGTCGATCGTCGTGCCATCCATGGCCTGAGCCTATGAGTTGGCCGGCTGTCCGCCGGGCCGCATCGGCCCAAATCAAGCCCGCCTGTTAGATCTCTTACACCCGGGTCGGGCGACGGCCGCGGCCACAACCAGAGAGGATGGGCAGATGCCCAACCCGCGTCGCCCCAAAAAACGCAGCGAGCCCGTCGACTACGGCTGGGTGATCTCCTTCGGCTGCAAAACGGCCGGCAAGCTGATGCGGCTCAAGGTCGACGCCGACCCGGCCTCCGACACCAGCCCGATCGAGGTCCCCTGCCCCTGCGGCGAGACCCACCGCGTGATCGTCTCGCCCTACCGGCGCCGGCGCTCCGCCGAGGAGCCCTTCGACCTCGAGGTCGCCACGCTCGACGAGCTGCGCTGAGTGCGCACACCGTAACTCTCACTTTACGTTCAGGTTCTTGCGCGAACCTTGCGCAATGCCGACCGCTCCGCGCGAGCGTCGTTACCCGTCGATTCCGTTCTGGCGACGCGCACGGCGAATCCTCCTCCTGGCAGCGATCGCGTGCCTGATCCCCACCGGGGTTTCATACGTCAGCGCGATGACCGAAAAGCACAACGTCGGCCTCGGCGTCTCCAGCGTGGAGTGGCTGCGCCAGAACGGCGGCAACTCGCTCGTCTCGGAAATAGAGAATTGGTACTACACCCTCACCGCACCTGAAAAGGGCGGCGCGCCGCTGCGCTCGCTGCCCCAGGTCGGCGTGGCGAGCACCGGCGCGACGGCCCCCAAGAAGGCCTACCGGCCGCCGCGGGTGACCCCGATCATCCACCCCGCCCTTCCCGGCGAGGGAGTCTGGAAGCCGGCCGCGGCGGGCGCCGGCAGCGAACCGCCGGTGCTGCTGACCACCTTCCGCAGCGATCCCGCCTACCCGCAGTTCGTCGCCGGCGTCGCCTGGATGGATTCCGCCCGCACCCGGCTCGCCTATGTGCCGGGCCTGGCCGAGCCACCCGAACCCCTCGCCCACCGCGGCCCGGGCGAAGTCCCGCCGGCCGCCCGCAAGCGGCTGGTCGCCACCTTCAACGGCGGCTTCCCGCTCGAAACCTCTAACGCGGGCCTGATCTACCGCGGCCAGGTCAGGGAAACCATGGTGAACGGGATCGCGACGATCGTCGAGTACCGCAACGGCAAGGTGGACGTCGTGCGCTGGCACCAGGGCCCGGGCGCGCCCGCCGGAGTCTGGTTCGCGAAGCAGAACCTGCCGCCGATCCTCTACGAAGGCCGCCTCAACCCGAACCTCAGCGACGGCCCGGAATGGGGCGCGACGGTCAACAACGCGGTCCGCGTCTGGCGCTCCGGCCTCGGCATCGACCGCCACGGGAACCTCCTCTACGCCGCCGCCAACTACCAGACGGTCGAATCGCTGGCGAAGATCCTGCAGCGCGCCGGCGCCGTCCGCGCGCTCGAGCTCGACATCAACGAAGACTGGACGAGCTTCATCACCTACCGACACCCCGGGGCGCTGGAACCGAGCAACCTGCTGCCGGAAATGTACCGCTCACCCGAACGGTATTTGGTGCCCGACGAACGTGACTTCTTCTCCGTTTCACTGCGACGGGGGCAGCCCTGGTGAGCCGCGCGCGGCGCATCTCGCCAAGGGCGGCGGCCCGGCGCTCGTGGCTGATCGACGTGCTGCTTGCGATCGCGATCGCACTCGTCGTCCTCACCCTCTGCGCCGGGCTCGGCATCGCCGCAGTGATCGCGGTGCTGACCCTGGTCGCGATCGGCATCTGGTTCGCGCTCGAGGCCGTGGTTCGCGCACTCGGGCGCCGCCGAGCGGCGCGCCAGGCGAGCGCCGAGAGAGGGCCCGACCTCGTCGCCCGGCAACGGCGGCGCGAAGCGCGCAGCGCCCGGGCGTCCCAGTCCGACCCACGGTAAGTCTTCACCCTTTCTTGGGGTTCGCTTGGACCTGCCCTTGCCCTCCGTGGCGCACCATGAGTCGACCGATTCAAAGGAGCGACTCATGAACAATCGAAGGGCAAAGCTCGCAGCGAGCGCCACGGTCCTCGGGCTCGGCGCCCTCGGCGGGGCCGCGCTTGCAACCAACCACGGCATCCCGACGACGCAGCCGCTCGCCTCCGGCGCCGGCTCCGGGGCAATCGTGACCAGCGCCAGCGGCGCTGGCGCCGCGGGCCGGCCGGTCGCGGTGAGCACCAATGCGGGAACCCGCCGGCCGATCGTCACCCGCACCAGCGGCGCGCATCGGAGCGGGGAGGTCGATGACTGATGAGCGGGCCTCGCCGCAGCCGATGACCGAGTTGCGGCAGCGGCCCGCTCAGTCGTCGGCTCCCCCTCCCCCGCCTCCGCCGCCGCCACCGCCGTGATCGCCCTCGCCGCCGTGCGGGCTCGAGCCGCTTGGGACGGTCGGGGCGGTCGGTGTCGTTGCGGGCGGCGCAGTGACCGGGGGCTGGGGTTCCACGGGTTCCGGCGCGGTCGTGGTGACCGGCGGCGGGGTGTGCGAGGTGGGCGTCTTCGCCGGCGCCTTTTTGCCGCCAGCGCCCTGGTGGCGCTTCGTCCCCGCCGTCGCCTGCGGCGCCAGGGCGTCGCCTGCCGTTATCGGTTCGGAGGCGAGGCCGATCTGCTGGCTGACCAGGCCGCTGGCGGCGATCGAGACGCCGACCGCGATCAGCACCCCGAGCAGGGCCAGCGCGACCCAGCGCATCGTCGTCGACATCTCAGGCCATCCTTTCGTCGTGGTCGAAGGCGATCGAGGCGCGGGTGCCGCCGCCCGGCCTGAGCTCGAGCGTCACCTCGCCGTTCCACTGGCGGGTCAGCTCGCGCGCGATCGGCAGGCCGAGCCCGGTGCCGTTGGGCCCGCGGCGGCCGGCGCTGCCGCGACGGAAGCGATCGAAGACGGCCTCCTCCTCGCCGGGCTCGAGCCCGGGACCGCGGTCGAGGACCTCGATCTGGCCGGGCCCCGCCTCGACGGTCACGGTCGATTCGGCCGGTGAGTAGCGCAGCGCGTTCTCGACCAGGGCGTCGATCGAGCGGTCGAGGTCGGGGGCGGCGCACCAGGCCGTGCCGGCCTCGCCGTCCTCGCGCAGCTCCAGCTCGATCGCCTGCTCGCGCGCGGCGCCGCGCCAGCGCTCGACCGCCCGCCGCGCCGCCGCCGCGAGGCTGACGTCCTCGCCCGGCAGCTCGTGCTCGCCGGCACGGCTGAGGATCAGCAGCTCGTCGACGATCAGCGAGAGCCGGTCGATCTCCGCCATCGCCGCCTCCATCTCGTCGGCCGCGGGGCGGTCGCCGCGGAAGCGCTCGGCGAGGCCCTCGAGCCGCAGTCGCAGCCCGGTCAGCGGCGTGCGCAGCTGGTGCGAGGCGTCGGCGACGAAGTCCTGCTGCACGCGCAGCAGCCGCTTGATCCGCTGGGTCATCTCGTTGAAGGCGCGGGCCAGCGAGCGCTGCTCGGTGCTGCCCTCGACCGCGACCGCGGCGTCGAGGTCGCCGCCGGCGACGCTGCGGGCGGCCTGGTCGAGGCGCCGGATCGGCCGCGCTATCTGCTGGGCGATCAGGGCGCCCGCGACCAGCGCCAGCAGCAGCACCACGCCGGCCAGGGCGGCGAGGTCGAGGATCGAGGTCTTGACCGCGCGGCTGACCGCGGCGACGCTCTGGGTTATCCGCACGGCTCCGTGCGGGCGGCCGTGCTCGACCACCGGCACCGCGGTGGCGAGCAGCTCGGTCGCCCAGCGTCGTGCTGTGGCGGGTGATCTGCTCGGCGCGCCCGTTCAGCGCCGCCCGCACCTCCGGCCGGCTCGCGTAGCTGCGGCCCGTGGGCCCGCCGGCGGAGTCGACGATCAGGCGACCGCGGGCGTCGACCACGATCACCCGGCCGCGCACGCTCTCCGCCGAGGCCTGGACCAGGCGGCGAAGCGCCGGGCGCTGCGCCGGGCGCAGCAGCTCCGACGAGGAGGCCGCGACGACGTCGGCCTGGCTGCGCGCCTGGCCGCGCACCTCCGAGTCGACCCGGTCGCGCAGGCTCACCGCCAGCGGCACGCCGAGGGCGATCAGCGCCAGCAGCAGCACGTAGGCCAGCGCCAGCAGCAGGGCGGCGCGGAGGCTTACGGTTCCCCACTCTCCGGCGCGGCGAAACGGAAGCCGACGCCGCGCACGGTCTCGATGTAACGGGGCCGGCTCGGGTCGTCGCCGAGCTTGCGCCGCAGCCAGCCGATGTGGACGTCGAGCGTCTTGGTCGAGCCGAACCAGTTGACGTCCCAGACCTTCGCCATCAGGTCCTCCCGCCGCACCACCCGGCCGGCGTTGCGCATCAGCTCCGCGAGCAGGTCGAACTCCTTGCGCGAGAGCTCGAGCTGCTCCTCGCCGAGCCGGGCGACCCGGGCCGCGGCGTCGAGCTCCACCTCGCCGATCCGGATCGGCTCGGCGCCGTTGCCGCTGCCGTCGCCGTTGCGGGCGCTGCGGCGCAGCACGGCGCGGATCCGCGAGATCACCTCGCGGGCGCTGAAGGGCTTGACCACGTAGTCGTCGGCGCCGAGCTCGAGGCCGACGACCCGGTCCATCTCGGTGCCGCGCGCGGTCAGCATCACGATCGGCACGTCGGAGCGTCGCCGCAGCTCACGGCAGACGTCGCGGCCGTCGCCGTCGGGAAGGGTGAGGTCGAGGATGACCAGGTCCGGCTCGGCGCCCTCCGCCAGCTCGAGCGCGCCGGCCGCGGTCCGCGTCACCAGGGGCTCGAACCCGGCCCGCCGCAATGCCTCGGCAAAGGGCTGAGAGATCGAGTCCTCGTCCTCGACGACGAGGATGCGCCCGGCGGTCGCGGTTGGTGTCGCCATGGAGTCACTGTAACGCCGCGAATGAGCCCGATTTGCGGGCAAACCGCAGGCTTTGCCAACTCTTTACCCCCCCTGGAAAGGGCTTGCACAGCGCCTCCCCAGACTGCGAAATGCAAATCCGGCCAGGAGGTTGACGACGTGAAGAACTTGAAGACCCGGCTCGCGGCAGTGGCCGCGATTCTCGGACTCGGCGGCCTTTCGGCCATCGCGCTGAGCGCCGGCAATCAGAAGGCGGCCTCGGTCGCCGCCAAGCCATTGGTCAAGACCAAGGTGATCCACCGCACGATCCGGGTGACCAAGCACGTGAAGCCGAAGGAACCGGGCGCCGCCGGCCCGGGCGCCTGGAGCGCCGCCGGCGGCGCGGCCGGCAGCTCGGGCTACGGCGCCGGCGGCGCCACGACCGGCAGCTCCTCGACCGGCTCGGCGAGCGCCGGGTCGACCTCGTCTTCGTCCGGCTACTCGCCGGTGACGACCGCCACCAGCGGCGCCTCGACCGGCGTTCCCAGCAGCGGCTCCGCCGGGTCCCCGACGACGCCGGTGGTCACCCACACCAGCGGCTCGCACCACGGCCATACCTCTGGCGGCCGCCGTCACCACAGCCCGGTCGTCACCCACACGAGTGGCTCGCACCACACGAGCGGTGGCGGCAGCGCCCACACTCCCGTCGTCACCCACACCAGCGGCTCGCACGCCGGTTCGGGCGGCGGCGCGACGACCCCGGTCGTTACCCATACCAGCGGCGCCGGCGCCGGGGGCGGCGGCTCGACTCCGGTCGTGACCGGCGCCAGCGGCGGCGGAGGCGGCGAGAGCGAGCACGAGAGCGAGGGTGGCGGTGGCGACTGACCGCCCCCGATCGGTGCGCCGGCCCGGCCCGGCCCTGGTGATCTGGAGCTCGATCGCCCTCTTCGGGGTGCTCTTCGTCCTGCTCACCTACCAGCTCGCCGCCAGCCAGCCGGCGCCGCCGCGACCCGTGGTCGTGCGCAAGGTGGTGAAACGGCGGGTGGTGACGACGATCGTGCCGACGCCGGGTCGCAACAGCGTCTCCAGCAGCGGCGCGGTCACATCGGAAGGCGGCTCGATTGCCGCGGCCCCAGTTACGACAGGAGCGTCCTGAGATGAGCGAGCACGATGTTGTCTTCGACGCGATGGGTTCCCACGTACGGCTGCTGATCGGCGAGCCGGGGCCGGGGATGGCCCCGGCCCCGGCGGCCGCCGAGACGGCGCGGAAGTTCATCGTCGAGTTCGACCGGGCGCTCTCGCGCTTCAAGCCCGAGAGCGAGCTCTGCGCCTTCAACGACGGACCCGCGCGAGCGGGTGCCGGCCTCGGCGCTGCTGCGGGCGGCGGTCGGGGCCGGGATCGAGGCGGCCGAGCGCAGCGGCGGCCTGGTCGACCCGACCCTGCTCGGCGAGATCGAGAGCGCCGGCTACGTCGCCTCGCGCGCCGGCGTGCCGGGCGCCCCGCTCGGCGCCGCGCTCGAAGAGGCGCCCGAGCGCCGGCCCGCCGGCCCCAACCCGGCGCGGGCCTGGCGCCGCTTCGCGGTCGACGAGCGCAGCGGCACGATCACGCGCCCGCCGGGGACCGGCTTCGACAGCGGCGGCGCCGGCAAGGGCCTGGCCGCCGACCTGGTGGCCGAGAAGCTGCGCGGCTACTCGCGCTTCATCGTCGATTGCGGCGGCGACATCCGCATCGGCGGCGCCGACGCGCTGCTCACGCCCTATGAGATCTTCGTCGAGCACCCGCTGAGCGGCGAGCGCGCCTTCGTGCTCAAGCTCAGCTCGGGCGCCGTCGCCACCTCCGGGCTCAACGTGCGGATCTGGCGCGACGAGAGCGGCCGCTACTCCCACCACCTGCTCGACCCGGCGACGGGCGAGCCGGCCTGGACCGGCCTGATCGGCGCCACGGCGCTCGGCGACACCGCGGTCGAGGCCGAGACCCTGGCCAAGGCGGCGCTGCTCTCCGGGCCCGAGGGCGGCCGCGCGGTGCTGGCCGAGCGGGGCGGCCTGATCGTCCACGACAGCGGCCGGGTCGAGACCGTCGGGCCGCTCGCCGCGCCTCCCAGGGTCCGCATCCCCGACCTCGCGGCGGGCAGATGAGCCCGACCGCCGCCGAAACCCTGCAGACCCACGGCTGGTGGCTGGCGAGCCGCGCCTCCGGGCTGCTCGCCCTGGTCCTGGTGACGGTCTCGGTCGGCATCGGCCTGACGATGGCGGGCAAGGTGATGCGCCGACCGGGGCTCTCGCGCAAGCTGATCGCGATCCACGAGCACACCGCGGTCGCCGGCATCGTCGCGATCGCCGTGCACGGCATCACCCTGCTCGGCGATCCCTGGCTGAACCCGGGCCTCGGCGGCATCGCCGTCCCCTTCACGATGGGCTTCCGCCCCCTCTTTACCGGCCTCGGCATCCTCGGCGGCTACCTCGCGGCGCTGCTCGGGCTGAGCTTCTACTTCCGCAAGCGGATCGGGGCGAAGCTCTGGCGCAAGGCCCACCGGGCGACCGTCCTGGTCTGGGTGCTGGGCCTGGTCCACGCCTTCGGCGCCGGCAGCGACGCATCGGCACCGTGGTTCCGCTGGTGGGTGCTGATGACGACGCCGCCGATCGCGGGCCTGTTCGTCTACCGCGTCTTCGCCGGCGCCGCCAAGAAGCGCACTCGCGCGGGCAGCGGGGAACGCTCCCACCTGGGCGCCCGCGAACGACCGGTCCTTCCAGCCGCACACCATCGCGGCGCAATCCACCCCACCCCAGTACCCGAGGAGGCATGATGAGCGAGCGAGGAATCCTGATAGTCGGCGGCGGCCTGGCGGCGCAGCGTTGCGCCGAGACGCTGCGCCGGCGCGGCTACGAGGGGCCGGTGCGGATGGTCTGCGCCGAGCCCGAGCCGCCCTATGACCGGCCGCCGCTCTCCAAGGAGCTGCTGGCGGGGACGGCGGCCGAGGACTCGGTCGCCTACCGGCCGGCCTGGTGGTACGAGGAGAAGGGGATCGAGCTGCTGCTCGACACCCGGGCCGAGGCGCTGAACCCGGCCGGGCGGACGGTTCGCCTCGACTCGGGCGCCGAGCTCGGCTACGAGCAGCTGCTGATCGCGACCGGCAGCGCGGCGCGGCGGCTGCCCTTCCTCGAGGGCTTCGAGAACGTCCACGCGCTGCGCACCCTGGCCGACGCCCGCCGCCTGCGCGAGGAGCTCGTGCCCGGCGCCCACCTGGCCGTCGTCGGCGCCGGCTTCATCGGCCAGGAGGTCGCCGCGACGGCGCGGCGGCTGGGCCTCGAGGTGACGATGATCGAGGCGCTCGAGACGCCGCTGGCGCCGATCCTCGGCGCCGAGCTCGGCTCCTGGTTCGCCGAGCTGCACCGCGGCGAGGGCGTGCGGGTGATGACCGGGGCGATGCTGGAGAGCGGGCGCGGGCGCGCCGGCCGGCTCGAGCAGCTGACCCTGGCCGGCGGCGAGACGATCGCCTGCGACGCGGTTGTGGTCGGCGTCGGCACCGCCCCGGCGACCGCCTGGCTGGACGGCAGCGGGCTCGACCCGAAGGGCGTCCGCACCGATACCGCCGGGCGCAGCGCCCTGCCGGGCGTCTTCGCCGCCGGCGACGCCTCGGTCCCCTTCGACCCGCGCTTCGGCAACCACGCCCGCACCGAGCACTGGGACGCGGCGGCCTGGCAGGGCACCGCGGTGGCCAAGGCGATGCTGGGCGAGTACCCGGGCACGCCGCCGCTGCCGAGCTTCTGGAGCGACCAGTACGGCGTCCGCATCCAGTACGTCGGCCACGCCCACCACGCCGACGGCGTCGCGATCGAGGGCGACCCGGACGGGCGCGACTTCACCGCCACCTTCAGCCGCGCCGACGCGCTCGTCGCCGGCCTCACGGTCGGCCGCCCGCGGGCGATCCCGCCGCTGAAGAAGCAGATCGAGCAGGCGCACTTCCCGGCAAAGGACCGAGCAATGGAGGCCGTATGAGCTACCTGGCAGTAGTAGACCCGAACGAGTGCAGCGCCCACGGCGACTGCGTAGACGTCGCACCGCAGGTCTTCCGCCTCGACGACACCGCCGAGGTGATCGGCACCGGCCCCTACGAGCTGCTGCTCGAGGCGGCCGAGTCCTGCCCCGCCGTGGCGATCTCGATCGTCGACCAGGAGAGCGGCGAGACCGTGTACCCGTAGGGGCGCAAGGTTTTGTCTGTGGCCCTTACGGGTGAAAACTATGTGATGACGTCGCTGGCGGCCTTCTCCATCAGCACTTGGGCGAGGTCATCGCCGCTACGCGGCTTGGCCACCGACAACCCTTCCCTCGGTCAGGGCGTTGTGGATCATGGTGCCCGACAGCCCCCCCCATTCGCGCACGTGAGCCTCGCTGGCAACCATCACGTCAGCCGGCACACCGAGCTCCCCGACGAGCCTGGCAAGCCGAACCGACTCGCCGAAGCGGTCCTCGACCTCCGGCTCGATCACCAGGAAATCGAGGTCGCTGTCCTGGCGCTGCTCCCCGCGCGCGTAGGAGCCGAACAGGATAACCCTGGAATCCGCGCCGGCGGCCTCGGCAAGTGCCTTTCCAGCCCGCTCGATCAACTCACTTGAAGCCATGCGAACACGGTACCCCAGTTGAGGGCGGCGAGCCGTAATCCGCTGAGCAGCCGCGCCTAATCCGCCTCGCCGTCCGGCACGCCCTCACGCGCCCCGTGCGGCTCGTTCCCCGCCCCCGGATGTGTAGCCGAGTGGACCGCCTCCAAGGCGCGGAGGGGGACGCGGGTGTAGATCTGGGTGTTTGAGATGTCGGTGTGGCCGAGCATCTGCTGGACGTAGCGGATGTCGGCGCCGCCTTCGAGCATCAGGGTTGCCATCGTGTGGCGGAAGAGGTGGCAGGAGTCGGGCTTGGTGATGCCCGCGCGGCAGATGTAGGAGGCGACGTAGCGGCTCAGGCTCTCGGCCTAGATCTTCTGGCCGGTGACGTGAGGAAGAGGTAGCCGTTGTCGGGGTGCCCGATCGTCAACCTCGGCGACGCTCAGCACCGAGCGTGGCAAGCGCGGGCCGGGGCGCGGGGCACCACACTTACAGCATCACGGTCTAGTTCTTGACGACGTATACGCGGCGGCCGTCCGGACTGACTACAAGCCCAAGCGGAAAGGGACCGACCCTGATGGGCGCGCCGATCGGTTTCTCGGTCACGGTATTGATGATGGATACTGCTCCCTGTCCCAGGCTGCTCACGTATGCCCGGTTGCCAGCGGGGCTGACTGCGATCGCCGTCGGCCTGCTGCCGACCTGAATCGGCCCTGCCACAACCTCGTTGCTCGAGGTGTTGATAACCGACACCGTGCCATCGCGCGCATTGGCTACGTAGGCGCGGCCCCCGTCAGGGCTGACTGCGATGGCTGAGGGGCTGTCACCCACCCTAATACCCCTGCGGATCACCCTATTGGCGGCGGTGTCGATTACTGAGACAGTGTCATCACGCACGTTCGCGACAAAGACTCTGGCACCATCTGGCGTGATGGCGACCGCAAGCGGATACCGCCCGACCTTGATCGGCCGAGCGGTAGGTCTGTTCGTAGCAGTATTGATTACCGAGACTGTATTGCTGCGCGCGTTGGAGACGTAGGCGCGCTCTCCATCCGGGCTGACCGCGATCGCGATCGGTCCGTGGCCGACCCGGATTGGCGGGGAGGCTGGCCTGTCCGAAGCGGTGTCAATCACGGACACAGCGTTGCTCCCCGTATCGGTCACATAGGCGCGTTGTCCATCAGGGGAAATTGCGATCTGTTCAGGAAAGCGGCCAACGGCGATCGCATCAGCGATCACCCTGCGAGTTGCGGTGTCGATTACTGAAACGGTGCCCCTCCGCAAGCCGCCCGCGTTGACTACATATGCAAGGGCGCCGTTGGGGCTCAGCGCAATCGCACTTGGAAAGCGCCCTGTCTTTATCGTCGGACCGATCAATCGGTCGGTCGTCGTGTCGATGACCGACACGCCGCCTCGCACCTGCGATGCGGCAGCTCCGCCTTGTCCAGTTGCATCCCTAACGGTCGCGCCCAGTGCTAGGCAGGCAATCACGAGTCCCGAGACAATCCACTGGAAGTGCACTTGCCGAATCAAAGCGCTGAACGGATTGGAATACCTTGGCCTCGCGGCTCAACTCCCGCCGTCACGAAGACTGACGTCATAGGCCGTTTCGACGGTCTTTCTTTGGCTCGCGCCAGCCAAGGCCGCTACCCCAAAAAACACCGCGAACACCGAGACAAACAGCATTACAAGACCGCCCACGACCTCGCCGATAGACAAACCACTAAACAATGCGCACACGAGATTAATAGAGATAGTGTAGATAGCGTCGAAAAGTACAGGGCCGAACCACGGGAAATCATGGGGATCCAATTGAGTCGGCTATGGCGACATGGACTTCGGCTTTGATTGATCTCTGTGTCGACCTTGCGTTGGAATCGTAGCGGTCCCGTGGAAGACTCCGGTCCGAACGCTGCTCGTTGAAGTAGTAGTCCCTCCGCAGCCACTCAGGGCACCGAGATTAAAACAAAACAAGACGAGCAACGTGATCCACGTTGCTCGTCGTGGCCAACTTTTCCTTTTCACGATCATTTAAACTGAGAAAGTCGGAACCGACCGACACCGCGTAACACCGCGCTGTGCATAAAAGAATCTAGCACATACTTCCAGAGTCGCATATTCAGACCCGGAATAAAACGCTTTATGTAGAGGACTTTCCCCACTTGCGGCATTACCGAGTCTAATTGCTCTCCTTGCCTTCCCGTTTACCTTAATCCATCCATATGCGGTTACTTTTGCACTACTTTTCCATCGAATAAAGCCGGTAACCTCATGTTCCGTACCCGAATACGGATTCTCGAACTTTTCGTCTCTCAGGGCTCCTTCAAAATGGACTGTCGGACCGGGAATGCGAATATTCCGAGCACGGCGGAGTGCCGATCTCTCCACCCGGTGGCGACGCTGGCCTGAATGCCTACAGCGCCTATTACTGCATTCTCCTTCCAAATCAAACCCATTGACCGGATCTTGGTCAGCATAGTCATAGGCGTTAGCCGAACCGCCTGGTACCGGATCGGTTGAGATGAACCGTCCCATAGCCGGAACGTAGCTCCGCGCCCCCATTTGAATCACCCCGGACGGAAGCTGCGTGCGACGCGCCTTGCCTCCGAGCCAGCCGTATTCAGGGTCTCCCTTTTCCAGCGCTCCCGACTCGAGGGGGTTGCCGAACTCGTCGTAGCGCTGGGTGTCGAGAAGTTTCGTCGCTTCAGGCTCGTCTTCCGCCGCTGCAACCACATCGCCATGCAGATCGCTGAGCTGAAGAGTGACTTCGCCCGTGCTCGTCTCAATCGCGCCGAGACCGGCGCCCAAGGCGGAGATGTTGCGCGTCCAACTCGTTTCTTCGCCGTTGATGTCTTCCGTCCAGGCCGGCGAGTCCGAGCCACCGCCGTAGTGATAGATCTCAGTCCCTTCTTCTGAGCCGCCCGTCCTGACTCGTTCCCGCTGACGACCAGCCGCATCGAGCCCATACGTGTTCGTCACCCCGCCCTGGCTCTGAGTGTGGGTCAGGTCGTTGACGTAGTAGCCGGTCGTGAGTTCGCCTTCGTTCGGAACCGGCCCTGCGGCCTTGAATCCAAGTTTTTCCCCCACCTGCGGCCCGGAGAGCTGCCAAGTCGATGCGGCAGAGACTTCCACCTTGCCTGTGCCGAAGGTGGCCGTACCTGTCGATTCCACCGATAGTTTCTGCTCTTCTTCGTTGGAGAACTTATGGTGGAAGGAGGACAAATATATAAAGGTTTCTTCGTATAGGCATTCGCCCCCGTTAATGAATATGTACATCCCTTTTGCCGTCCCTTTGTAGGTCGACATGAACGCTTTTATGGTTCCGCATTCGAATTCTTTGCCTTTTTTCCCGCCTTTGAACGAGTACAGCGCGCAGTTGGCGAGTTCGAAGGACTCTTCGATGCCTTCTGTGCCGGTGAGTTTGCCGGAACTCCACATTTCGCATTCGAGCCTCGCCGACACGCTCGTCAAGTTCAGAGTCAGGTTCCCGCCGGAGATGAAAGGCGCCGATTCGAGTTTGCGTTCGGCCAGCGTTTCTCCACCGACGTACCAGCTCTCCTTCGGACCCGCGTATCTCGCCGGCAGCGTCGTGATGCGGCCGAGCCCGTCGTATTCGACGCCGTCGCCGATCAGCCGGTCGGCGGAATCGTAGGCATAGGTCTGTTTGGCTGCTTCGGTTTCCGTGCTGCAGGCACCTCCGGGCGCCGGCCCGTAGGTGGTCTTGGAGGTGCGGTTGGAGTCTTTGTCGAAGCCATAGCTACGAGTCGTGCAGCCTTCTCCGCTCGGCGTTTCCCTCGCCCGGGTGAGCCGCCCGGCCTTGTCGTAGCTGTAGCTGTTGGTGCCGAGGGTGCTTTCTTCGTTTAGGCCCTGGCCCGCGATCGAGTCTTCACGGGCAAAGGAAAGCCAGGTGCATCCAGAAGAGCAACCGGTTTCCTTGACGTATTGCAGCGAGGTCGCCGTTCCTTCGGGCCCGTATCCCACCTTCTGGGCGAGGCCGTTGGGGAGCAGCTGTTCGGTCATCTGACCGTCGGCGTTGTAGACGGCTTTGAAGGTGCCGGCGGCCGAGTCGGTCATTTCGGTGGGCAGGCCCGAGGCTTCGTCGTAGGTGGTGATCTGGGTGCCCTTGCCGTCCCAGACGGCGGCAGGGCGGCCGAGCAGGTCATAGCCGACTTCTGATTTGTTGCCGTCGGCGTCGAGGTATTTGACCGGGCGGCCCAGTTCGTCGTAGGTCGTCTTTACTTCCTGGGTGTCGAAGCCTTCGCATTTGGCCAGTTCGCAGACGAAGTACTGGCTTTCGGGCAATCCGGTGTCTTCGTTGTAGGTGGTTTCGACCTTCGGGACTTCGGTGCCCGATCCGGTCTGGTGGGTGCTCACCACACGGCCAGCGGCGTCATAGGTCGTGGTCGTCCGCCGCGAGTCTCCGGTTGTGTTCCCTTCATAGACTTCCAGCGGCTGGTCAAGGGTGGAGTAGCTGCTGAATTTGGTCCACGGGAGTTTCGGCTTGCCTTCTTCGGGGGTCGGTTCGGCGGCCGCTTTGACGATGCACGGCAGCCCCGCCCAGGCCGCCTTGTAGCCGCAGCCGCTTTCTTCGGGGTTGGCTCCGGCGGTCCAGTAGACGGTCTTGGTCGTCCCCGCCCCTTTGCCTCCGGTGTCGGAGGGCTGGCTTTCTTTGACCACCTGGCCGGCTTCGTTGTAGACAGTCTTACTGATGATGTTCAATCCGGCAGGGTCAGTGATCTGTTCGGTCGGCTTGCGCAGTTCCCAGTTGTAGTGAGTTTCCGCGAAGCGCTTTTCGAGTTCTTCCCCGCTGGGAGTCTTGGCACTCGTGATTTCGAGCGTCGGCAGGCGCGGGGCCGTTTCGCCTTCTTTGAGCGCCGGCGCGCCTTCGTCGTATTTGAAGGCCGTCCGGGCCCGGGCTTCGACGGTCAGCCCGATTCGAGCCGTACTTTGTGCAGGGGGCCGAGGGATTCGGTCATCTTGGTCCCGTCGGTCGAGTAGATCGACTGGTTGTCGAGCTGCTCGGAGCGAGCTACCGAGCCGGAGCCCGCGGCCAGCGCCAGCAGCCGGTTCTGCGGGGAGAGCGAGCGAACCACGTTGCCGTGGGCATCGGTTTCGCTGGTCGAGATCGCATCGCCTTCGACGCCCGGGGGCGCCGGTGAGGCCGTGTTGACCTCATAGCCGCCGGGGTCCATGTAGTGGACGGTGGCCTGGGAGTAGTCGTCGAGCGGCGGTGTATCCGAGTTCCACTCCTGGACTCGGGCGTTGCCGGTATCGGCGATCCAGATGGAGCCGTTGGAGTCGTTGGCGAGGCCGGCAGGGGCTTCGAATTCTTCTTCGCCTGAGCCTTTGGAGCCGATCTGCGAGGCGTATTCGGGTTTGTAGATCCCCGGCTTGAACTCCTCAAGTCGGTCGTTGCCGGTGTCGGCGACCCAGCGGTTGCCGGCGGCATCGACGGCGATGCCTTCGGGTTTGCTGAGCTGACCGTCACCGGAGCCCGCGGAGCCGAATTTGCCGATGAAGGTCGGCGGCAATTCGAAGTAGTCGGCGAGTTCGACGATCCGGTTGTTGCCCGTGTCGGCGACCATGATGACGCTCGGGCCGTGGGTCACGATGCCGGTGGGTTCTTTCAGCGAGGTGTAGTCGCTTTCATATTTACCGCTCGCGGAGAAGCGCTCGACGCGGTTGTTGGCGGTGTCGGCGACCCAAACAACGCCGCCTGCGTCGACGGCGACCCCGGTCGGCTTGTTCATCTTGCCCACTTCCGTGCCGTAGGAGCCGAACTGGAAGAGATATTTGCCTTCTGAATTGAACTCCTCGATCCGGTTGTTTTCGGTGTCTGCGACCCAGACGTTGCCTTCGCCGTCAACGGCGAGTCCGTGCGGGGAGGAGAACTGGCCGTTACCCGAACCATAGGAACCGAACTGGGAGATATATTCCCCTTCTGAATTGAACTCCTCGATCCGGTTGTTTTCGGTGTCTGCGACCCAGACGTTGCCTTCGCCGTCAACGGCGAGTCCGTGCGGGGAGGCGAGCTGGCCGTCGCCGGAGCCGTGGGAGCCGATCTGCGAGCGCAGGCCAAAGGTTTCGATCGAGGGAACCTGGGTCGGGGGAAAGACAGCAGTTGCATCGACCGGAAGGTCTGACTGGCCCCATTCAGCAACCCGTTTCGGGCTCATGTCATAGGGAGCGTCTTCGCCGCTCAGCGGCACGTCGTAGGCGAGCGTCGTCGTTGCGGTGGGTTCGCTTTCGATCAAGCTGTCCCTGCTCACGCTCTTCAGCCGCAGCCCCGGGTTGCCGGTGCGGCCTCCTCGATAATAGTTTTCGAAGTAGTAATCGAAGCGCCACGGCTCCTGCCCGGGCGGCGTGAGCGAAGTGAGAATAGTTGACCAGGACGATTCGCTGGGATAGCCGTATTCCTCCGGTGGCACCGATGGAACCCTCGGGTCGGACTCTTCGATCAGGCGCCCATTGCTGTCGTAGTCGTATTGGGCGACGACTTGGGAGCTGTTCTCTTCTTTGCCGCTTTCGTGGGTCGCCGTGTAGTAGCGAATGGAGGCGAGGCGCTGTTCCCAGGAGTAGGTTTCAAAGCCCCATTCCGTCGCCGGGCGGTATTCGAATTTAAGCGTCCGACAGCCCGGCGTTTTGGTCGCGCTCGTGTCTTCACAGGTGACGGGGGCGGGCGCGATCTCCCTCACCAGCACCAGACCTTCGTGTTCTTTGTGTTCGTAGACCATCCGCGACGATCCGGGCGTTGCCTGGAAAGAGATCGTTTCGGGCACGAAAGCCCCGAGTTCGTTTTCCTTGAAGACGGTATGGGTGCCTTCGGGGGTGGCCAGGACGAAGTGGCTTGATTCAGGGCGCGTCAGCAGAAGTTCTTTGGCTTCTTCGGGCGAGACATAGCGTGTTTTGCCTTCTTCTTCGACGATTTCGAAGGAGATCCCGGCGCCGGTGTTGTCGGTCAGTTCGATCCAGCGTTCTTCGGGCTGGGCTTCTTCGTATTCCCATTCTTCGCAGAAGTGCGCTTCGTTGCAGGGTTTGTTGGCGGTCCCACAATTGACTTCTTCGCCTTCTTCATCCCAACATTCTTCTCTGAAGACGGGCGGATGGTATGGAATCACCTGTTCTTGGAGCTTGGTCCAGGCTTCGCCTTCATATTCCTGTTCGACGGGCAGCGAGGGCTGCCACTGTGGGCCGAGCTGGTAGGAAGGGCCGTATTCACCTGAGTTGTAGGTGCGGGTGAATTCGAGGTTCGCTTCGGTGCCGGGCACCGGGATCGAGACATCGGTGCGGCTGACTGAGATCTTCCCGGTCAGCAGGTCAACCGACACAGGCCCGATCTGTTCGACCGCGTCGGTAGGCACTTCCTTTCCGTCGTCCCAGTAGCTGAATTCCGTCGCGGCCGGTTCGCTGGCGCCCGCGGCGCCGGGTCCGCCGTCGAAGACGGCGCGGAACTTGATTTCCTTCTGCGGATATTCGGCTTCCTCGAAGGGCGCGCAGCCTCGGACCTTGAGAAAAACTGGTTCGGTGTGACCCGGGCTTTCCGATGCCGGCAGGGGCCACGAGACCTCTTCGCCGTTGCCGTCAATAACACATTCGGCGGGGACGTCTTTGAACGCTTCCCATTTGGGCAGTTGCACCTGGAAGGTGACGCCGGTGACGCCGCCGCCTTCGGGCGCTTTCCCCCATTCGGCTTTCAGCGTGAAGTAGTCGGCGCTCCTCTTGCCTTCTTCGGGGGAGACGAGCTTGTCTTCGCTGCCTGCGGGAACCGGCGGATAGATATCGGGGTTGAGGACGTACTTTGCCGGCGTAGGGTCGGCTTGGCCTTCGGCGTTGACCGCGGCGACGACGACGGTGTGCCAGCCGGTTTCGAGGTGATCGGGAAGCACGTAGGGCGAGGTGCAGGGTTCGGTCGGCGTTTCACCTTCGTCGAGCCCGCACTTGAAGGTCGAGCCGGCCTGGCTCGATTCGAATTGGATCGGGGGCTCTTCGTGGCTCGTATAGGTAGGGGTCGGCGAGGTGATCGTCGTCTGCGGCGGGTGGGTCGTTTTCACCGTCATATCTGAGCCGTAGGCGGTGCCTGCGCCCTTGGAAGCGACGACGCGATAATGGTAGGTGACACCTTCTTCAAGGCCGGAAACGACTTCGCTGACCGGGAGCGCGGTGGTGCCTGACCCGATGGAGGCAGGCGTTTTTGGAGCTTTCGTCCCGTAGGCGGTCGTGGTGCCGTATTCGAATTGGTAGGTCGTGCTTGAGCCGTTGGGGTTGACCGATCCTTTCAGGGTCGCTTTGGTTTCTTTGACCCCGGTGGCGGCTTCAGTTGTGACGGTCGGCAGTTTCGGCGTCGTGAAGGTCTTGTCTTCGCCTTCGACCGTGGCCGCTTCGTTGGTGGCGACGACGCGGAAGTGGTAAGTCGTCCCTTCTTTGAGCCCCGTGATCGCTTTGCTCAGTGCGACGGCGCTGGTGCCGGAGCCGGCCGATTCCGGACTTGCCGGAACTTTGGTCCCGTAGGAGGTCGTGGTGCCGTATTCGAACTGGTAGGTGGTGGCGCCGCCGTTGGGGTTGACCGAGCCTTTCAGGGTCGCTTCGGCGGCTTTGATCCCGGTGGCGGCTTCTGTGGTCGCGGTGGGGGCTTTGACCCCGACGGGGCGGCCTTCGTCTGCTTTGACTTCGGCTTCGCTCAGGGTGCGGTTGTAGAGGCGGATGTTGTCGATCAGACCCTTGAAGGCGTCTCCTTCGCCCCAGAGCGCATCGCCGCCGATCTGAAGTGGGCCTTTGCCGCCCGCCGCATTGACGGCGGGGGCGCTGCCGGCGAGTTTGCCGTTGACGTAGAGGCGCACGGTCGTGCCGTCGGAGGTGAGCGAGAGGTAGGACCAGGCTTTGGTCGGCAGGGCACTTGTGCCTTCCACGACGGCTTCGCCTTCGTCGCTGTCGTAGAGGAAGGCGGCGGGGGCTTCGCCTCCGGCTTCGGCATGCAGCTCGAAGCTTGCCCAGCCCGGCACTTCCTTGACCAAGACCGCGCTCCAGGGGTTGGCTTCTTCGGGCCTGACCCAGGCCTCGAGCGTGAAGGCGCGGCTCAGCTCCAGTTCCTTGGAGGAGGGGACCGTGACCAGGGCGCTTTTGCCGTCGAAGGACAGGGCGCCGCCGAAGTGGCCTTCTGAGCTCCATTTGGCGCCGTGCAGGGTGCCTTCGTGGCCGTGGCCGGAGGCGTCTTTGGCGACTTCTCCGGAGCCTTCGTTGAAGGAGTATTCGGCGACCGGCGTTTCTGAGCTCGGCACCGAGTAGACGACCGAGAGATAGGGCCGGTTGGCTTCGGTTTTTGCGGCGCTCGAGTCGAAGGTGACCTGGCGGTTGGTGCAGCTCGTTTTGCCGCATTCGCGCACTTTGTCGTCGATCAGCTTCATGATCACCGGCAGTTCGGTGCCTTCGGTCGCTTCTTCTTCGACGGCTTTGGTGGGCAGGGAGAATTCCCACCAGCCCGCGCCGGTGCCGCGTTTTGAGGTCAGCACTTCGCCGAGCGATTCGGAGTAGTCGCCCCCTTCGGTGCTCCACAGGTGGGTGCCGTCATAGCGGCTCCACGAGCCTTCCCAGTTCCAGGGCTTGGTGACCTTGCGCAGTTCGACCCCGGAGGTGTTCAGGGCGGCTTCTGAGGAGTGGATGTGGAAGCTGGCCGAGGAGACCGTCGCGGTGGGCGGGATCGCCGTGGTTTCGAGGTTCATCAGCGTCCGCCACCAGTTGTCTTCGGCACTGTTGAGTTTGGGCGTGTAGCCGGCGAGGAAGGTTTCCCGCCCCCAGGAGGCGCAGTCGATCCAGCCGGTTTCGCCTTTGTGGCCGCCGATCACGCAGCCGTAGGGCGAGCCGATTGTGATCGTTGGGTCGATCACGACGGGGAACTTCCTCTCGGGCTGAGCGAGCCACGCAGGGTCGGCGACGACCGAGAGCTTCCACTGGCCCTCTTCTTCGGGGCCGAGCTCGTAGTGGACGGCGCGTGATTGGGCTCCGGCGGCATCGCTCATCACCGGCGCCGGCAGGATCACGACGGCCTTGCCTTTGGAGTCTCGGAAGGCGATCGAGCCGCCTTCGATCAGGCTGGGCTCGAGGCCGCTCGAGGCGGCCAGCTCATAGCTGTAGGTGGTCGCCTGGCCGGGGCCGGTGAGTTCGATCCCCTCCTTGAGGCCGTTGCTGAGCCCTGTGAATTCAAAGGAGGGGGCGTTGCCTTCTCCTTCATAGGTCGCAGTCTCGCCTTCAAGCTCGGCGCCTTCGAGGTCTTTGCGCAGCAGCCGGCTTTCGATCCACTGGCTGCCGACTTCGAAGCGGATCGGCTGGGAGTCGATCTGCTTGGGCAGGGTGACGTCGAAGTCGTTGGGGCCGTTGACCAGCGTTTCGGCGCCGGTTTCGTGCAGCCTTTCCCCGATCGGGCGCCAGTGGCCTTCCTCGTCGCGGTAGTTGACGGGATTGGGGTAGATCCTCGTTTCGAGGCGGCCACCTGGGAGGACGAGGGTTTCGGAGTCGGCGGTGCGGGCGGGCAGGCTTTCGGCTTCGGCGGCGACACTTGATCCTTCGCCTTCACCCGGGGCGGCGAACGCCACGCTCGCAGCCACCAGCCCCAGCAAGACAGCGACGAGCGCTGCGATAAGCCTGATCCCCTTCAACTGAGTTCCCCCTCCCCACCCGGCGACCCGGGCGGCACGATGACTGGTTCCGGTACGGCGCGAATCTTCTACATCACGGAAGGGATGGATTGCAAGTGAATTCTTGAGTAAATGCTCGGCCGTTTTTTCGCAGTGGAGTTGACTCCACCATTAATTTCGCTATATGGCTGAAGTTCGGCGGCCGGCCGACAGATATGGAGGTAGAAACCTTTCAGAGAATTTCTCTCGCATTCCCAGAGGAATGAAAGAGAGAAGTGCCACTAAAACTGTCGTCGAGGCCGTCGCCGGCTCATGTTCGGACAGTCTCCCGAGCTGGAGAGCGGCTCCCAAGGGAGGGCGTCTGACCCTCGGCGCGAGCTCGTCTCTCCGACTGGTGCGCCATCCCGGATTTCTCCGATCGAACGGCGAAGCATAAGAACACTGGGTCAGGATCAGCCGGGCTTCGCTGCTTTGCCGTTGCGACCTAAAGGTGCGATCGTGGCCAGTGCAAGCTCGATCAAAGGATCCCCTTGGTCTTCCAATCCCAAGATCTGTTCAGCCCATCGCGCCTGGCGCGCAAGGTAGAAAAAGGTCTCTCCGGCGGAACCTTGAGCTTTGCGGATCTTGAGTTTGCCAACCACCTCCAAGACCCCCGCCTTTGCAAGCTGCTTCAGATGAAATGAAAAAGCGGATAGTCCGGGTTCACCGCCGGCAATCTCCTCGAGCTCGGTTGCCGAGGTGGGTCGACCGGTCCAGAGCATGGTTTCAAGGATGATGACCTTAGTCGGGTGAACAAGGCCCATGACTGCCCCGAGCCAATCCACTGGAGCGTCGCCTTCAGACATATCTTGCTCGTTGCCATCGGCCCGCAGGCCCCTCTTGTGTGACGCCAGTCTGCTCGCGCTCACGGACCGGAATGTCCTCGATTGCCGCTTCAAGCTTGTCCTCGCTCATAGCGGAGCCTCCTCCACGTCTGCTTTCAACGCCGCAAGAGCCAATCCGCTTGACGGCGACCCGGTCGAAATGCTGGGCCGAGCCGCGAATCCGTTCAGTGCAACAAGCCCGGCGCGTGCGGCCGCACCGCCCCGGCGGGAGGGAGATCAAACGCCGGGGCGGTGCGGCCTCCCTGGCTGCTTTTCGCGGAGGGTCGGGGGTCGGAGCTTGGCGGTCAGTCCCGGCCCGTACCGGTATCGGACGGGCCTTCGACCGAGTCGGCTTCGTGCGCCCTGGCTTCCTTCTCGGCACGCCCCGGGTCGTCATGGCTCCCTCCGGTCCAACCGCAGGATCAGGACACGACATAGCCATCACTCAGAGGCACGACCAGCGCGCTATGACTGTCGGACACGGCTTCCATTTGACGCCCCCTTCGTTGTCCGGCAAACTCGGCAAGTCCGCTTCAACTTTTTGCGGGAGGGCGGCTCATGCAACCGCCCCCTTCCCCTGCGTCCATCGAGCAAGCACCGGAACGCCCACGCGCGAGAGGTGGCGTTTGCTGACGACCAACCTCCGAGGCCAAGACGCCCCGATGCGCGGGCGATAGTAGAGAGGAAAAAGATTCGTCCTAACAGCGAAAACTGAGCAACTATTTGCGTTTTGCTTTCTTCATGGCTTGAGTTCTCGGTGGAGCCTTCTGTTTCTCTGCGCGCTCCGAGCCGAAGACCAGGGCCGATGCGCTGATTGAAATGTGTTCGCCGCCGTCGTCGGAATCGGCCCGCCTCTGTGCCGATTCCGCCTCAATTGCGAGCATGTCTTCCACGAAGCGATCGGCCAGCTTCTCAGCGTCGCTACAGCCTTGATCGTCCAGATCGACGGGAGTCCAGCTCACATGCCAGTCGTCACGAGCGTAGAACTTTCCCGACTTCAAGGAGGCTCGGAGATCCTCATCTAGATTTTCCAAAGTGTCGTCGCCAAGGATCCGTTGCGCCGATTTTGGGATGTCTTTGGTCATGCTCGATGGAATGAAAGCTCGCTCGATTGCGCTGTAGAAATGCTCCACGGCACCTCTCCGCGGCTCGGTCTTAACCAGTTCGATCATCCCAAGCTCATCGAGCACCTTGACGTGGTAACTGACCTGGCTCAGTCCCTCCCCTAGCTCTCGTTCAAGTTCTCGCGGGCTCCACGCCCGTTCGTTCATGTGGGCAAGGATTCGAACGCGAAGGGAATGGCTCATGCCCTTGATCAGCCGTTGGGTGAGAGCTTTCCCTGCCCTCCCCTGCTTCCTTTTTGGCGATTGGTCGATCTCTTTTTTTTTGGATGGCATGCCGGCTCCTCTCGCTGGGTCTGATCCGGTACATGAGGATTTTCTACCGGTATGTCCCAGTGGTTTGAACAGAAAAGTAGCCGCAAACGGCACCGAAGGTATCCACGCTTCCTGATTGCTCTAAATTTCTGCTAATAATCGGAAATCTACGATCAATAGGGGGAAGGAGGATTGCAATGACGATTACGCCATGTGCGGCCGTCGCTCCGTTGCTGTCGTCGGTCAAGAACCGCTGACGAGACGTAGGGCAGGACTTGGCGAGGCTGACGAGCGCCAAGTCCTGCCCACGCCCGAGAAAGGAGAACCGCGATGACGATCAAGCCATGCCCGACGGTGGCTCCGCTGCTGATGACCCTCAAGAATCGGTGAAGATGAAGGGCAGGGCTTGGCGGGCTGACGAGCCAAGCCCTGCCTTCGTGCAAAGCGAGCTGCTGCTCGAGGCGGCCGAGTCCTGCCCCGCCGTGGCGATCTCGATCGTCGACCAGGAGAGCGGCGAGACCGTGTACCCCTAGCTTGAGGCGGCGCGATCGGGTGCCTTCGCCGGTCCGGAGTCGGAGCCGGCGAGGCGCCCCAGCTCGGCCAGGGCCTCCTCGATGCCGTCGCGGAACAGGTCGAGGTCGGGCACCGTGGCGCGGTCGGCGTTGAGCCCGAAGGTGAGGTGGCCGTCGTAGCTGACCGCGGCGACGCCAACCGCGTGGCCGGAGAAAATCGGCACCAGCGGGACGATGCGGCGCAGCGGGGCGCCCAGCGAGTAGAGGGTCGTTTGCGGGCCCGGCACGTTGGTGATCGTGATGTTGAACAGCCGCGGCGTGAAGGCCAGTCGCGCGACGACGCTGTGGATCAACGGTGGCGCCGCGCCGGCCAGTTCGATCAGCGCCTCGGTGCCTGCCGCCTGGTCGCCGCTCTTCAGCGCCTCCGTCGCCGCCACGGTCTTGCGGTAGTGGAGCAGCGGATCTGGCTCTGCGACCGGCAGCTCGACGAACAGTGAGGAGACTCGGTTGCCCAAGGCGAGCGCCTCGCTCGCCTGGCGCACGCTAACCGGGACCATCGCCCGGATGCCCTCCACCTGCGAACCCTCGCCGCGGTGCTTGAAGAGGCGGCGCAAGCCGCCGGCGGTGGCGGCCAGGACGACGTCGTTGACCGTGCCGCCAAGCTCGCGCTTGATCTGCTTGAGGTCATCCAGCGGCACGTCGACCGCAGCAAGGCGCCGCGTGCCCCCGATCGGCTCATTGAGGCTGGTGTGGGGCGCGCCGATCAGCTCCTCGCGGATCACCATCTCGGCCAGCGCCCTGGATCGGGACAGAGTCGAGCCGAGCCTGCGCGGATGCAGCGCCGCATCGACACCATCGCCCACGAGGCCAAAGAGCTTCGAGATCGTGCCGGGTGCGGCCTCCTCGTCCTCGCCAAGCGACACGAGGGCCGCCGTGAGCCCCTTCGAGTCGGGCGCCGGGCTTGGCTCGGCGTCGAGCAGCGCGCTCGTCACCGAGGCGCCGCTGATCCCGTCGACCAGACAATGGTGCACCTTCGTTGCAAGCGCCCAGCGCCCATCGGAGAGCCCCTCGAGCAGGGTCGTCTCCCAGAGCGGATGAGCGCGGTCGAGGCGGTGCGAGTAGAAGTCGCCGAGCCACTCGAGCAGCTCGGACTCCCCGCCCGGCGCCGGCAGGGACGCGTGGCGCATGTGGGTCGCGATCTCGAAGTCGGGGTCCGGCTCCCAGGTCGGCAGGGAGAAGCTGCCGACCCGCGGCGTGGAGAGGCGACAGAGGAAACGGGGCAGCGGATCAAGCCGCTCCAACGTCTGGATCCTCAGGGCCTCCAGCGATGGCTTCCCGCCGTCTGGCAGAGGGTCGAAGACCATCGCCCAGCCGATGTGCATGTGGGCAGACTCATCGGCCTCCTCAAGCTCCAGAAACGATGCGTCGAGCGGGGTCAGACGGTTTCCCATGCGGGTCAACCCGGTGCGGTTAAGCCTTCTTGCCCGACGCTCCCAGCGCCTCACCGGCGCTGCGCACGACGCCGGTCAGGAAGTCGTACTGGGTCTGAACCAGCTTCTCCGACATCTCGAGCGCCGAGTCGATGACCTCCTGCCGCCGGGACGGGTTCTCGCCATGCGGTGGAAGGGCCTCATCCACCGACTCCATGAACTTGCGCACCGCCTCGATCGCCTTCTCCTGACTCCCCTTGACCTGCTCGAGCACCTGCTCGGACAGCTCGGCGGTCCGCTCGACCCTGGTCTGCTCGGCCGCGGCTTCCCTGGCGGCGGCGGTCTTTTTGGTGGGCTTCGCGGTTGCGGTTGGCATCTGCGCCTCCTCGTCGTTTTGCCGGCTTGCACCGAGTTGTGTGGCGCAAGTGTCTTCGTCCAAAATCTATGACGAGCTCCTGGCCCATTCATCGGTGAAAACCCGAGTACGTCCCCGGGGAATTCCCGCGATCCTTCTCGGCTCAAGCCGCGACGGCGTGACGGGAGCTGACGGCAGGTGGTTCAGATAGAACGTGGAACCGGCACCAGTGCCTCGGCCAGATGTCGCGCTTTCGCCCCCTCGGCGGCACCGTCCCAGGCCTACTCGCTGCTCGCCTCAACGGCCCCTACGAGCTGCTGCTCGAGGCGGCCGAGTCCTGCCCCGCCGTGGCGATCTCGATCGTCGACCAGGAGAGGGGCGAGACCGTGTACCCCTAGGCCGCCGCTTTGCCCGCCAAGCGGTCGCCGCGGCCGAGGAACGGGGTCAGGTAGCGGCCGACGATCTTGCCCTCCGCGGCGCCCTCCCAGGCGGGCTCGGGCCCCGCGTAGGACGTTTCCCCGCGCCCGCCGCTGAGATGGCCGGACAGGAACAGTGGCTCTCCACCGGTCCAGAGCACGCCGCGCAGGATCGGGTCGAGCGGCTCGGCGGGCACGTCGCAGCCGAGCCCGGCGGCGATCGCGGCCGCCGCCACGTCCGCCTGCTGGGTGGCGAGGCCGCCCTGCTTGACCGGGAAGGTGGTCACGTCGCCGGCGGCGTAGACGTCCGGCGTCCCCCGCACCTGGCAGTGGTCGTCGACCGGGACGAAGCCGGCCAGATCGTGCGGCACGCCGGCGATCCGCCGCCCTTCCATGCGGGGCATGCCGATCACCGCGTCGGCCTCGATCGTCGCTCGCGGCGAGACCGAGAGAACGGCATCGGCGAAGTGGATCGGCAGGGCGCCGGCGACGACCTCGATCCCGCGCTCGGCCAGCAGCCGGCCCACCCGCTCGCTTGCGACGCGACCGAAGAGGTGCAGGGGCGCGTCCTCAGGGGTGACGACGACCAGGCTCGCGTCCTCGATGCCCTGCTTGGCCAGTTCGGCGGAGGCGAGCAATGCCAGCTCGTACATCGGCAGGGCCCAGCTGCCGCCACCGGGCATCGTGAAGGCAAGCCGGCGCAGCCTGCGCTCGCGCAGATCGCCGATCACCTCGTGAACCCTGGCGTCGTCGGGAACACCCCAGAACGTCACCGCGCCCGAGATCCCGGCCAGCAGCCGCGTCCCGCAGGCGACGATCAGGCGGTCGTACTCGATCTCCTCGCCGCCGTGCGTGCGCGCACGTTGCGCCTCGGCGTCGACCGAGGCGATCGCGGCGCGGTGGAAGTCGACAGCGGAGCGCTCGGCCAGATCAGCCCAGGCATAGCGCATCGGGCGCGAGGTGCCATAGGGCTCGGCCACCGCGAAGGGGCGGTAGATGAAGTCCTCACGGGGCGAGTAGACGGACACCGCGGCGCGGTCGCCGGCCAGGTCGCCGAGGGCGAGCACGGCCTCCAGCGCGGCCACGCCACCGCCCGCGATCACCACCTTTGCCTTGCTCGAGCTCTCCATGACATGAGTCTTCCTCGCCGAGGCGGCGCCGCCATCCGGGAAGTCCCCCCTCCTGCGATGCGGACTTTCCCCGATGGCACCGGCTCGATCCCGGCCCTAACTTGAGGGGGCGATGTCGATGCTCGGCCAACTCGCGCTTGCGCTTGGCGTCGTCTTCGCCGTCAACCTGCTGCCCGCGTTCGGCCCGCCCACCTGGGCCGTGCTCGTCTTCTTCAGCCTCGACTTCGACCTGCCCGCGGTGCCGCTGGTGATCGGCGGCGCCCTGGCCGCGGCCTCGGGGCGCTTCCTGCTGGCGACCATGACCCGCAGGCTGCGGCCGCGCCTCTCCCAGGCGCGCCTCGGCCACCTGCGCCGGGCCGAGCAGGCGCTCAGCGCCAACCGGGCGCGCGCCGCCGCGGGGCTCGGCCTCTTCGCCCTCTCCCCCCTGCCCTCGGGGCAGCTCTTCGTCGCCGCCGGCCTGCTGAGCGTGCCGCTGGCGCCGTTGACGGCGGCGTTCTTCGCCGGGCGCCTGGTCTCCTACTCGATCTACGTCGCGGTCGCGACGGTCGCCGAGCGCAGCCTCGGCTCGCTCGCCCTCGACGCCTTGACCTCGCCGCTGGGAATGGCGCTGCAGATCGCGATGCTGCTCGGGCTGGCGGCGCTGGCCGGGGGGATCAGGCCGGGTGGGCCCTCGGCGCCGGGCCTTCCCCCAGCCGCAGGGCCCGCAAGACCCGATTGACGTCGGTGATCGAGAGAACGCCGACTCGTCCGTCCCCGGTGGTGACGATCGCGCGGCCCACCCGTTGGAAGCTGGGCCGCTCGAACAGCTCGGCGACGTCCTGGTCCCCGTCGACGACGAGGCTCGGGTCCCGCAGGCAAACGTCGCCGACGCTGGTCTCGTCACGCCGCCCGTGCGGTACCCGCTCGACCGTCGCCAGATCGATCAGGCCGAGCAGGCGCTCGCCGTCCAGCACCGGAAAAGCCGAGAAGCCGTACGCCACGAAGTAACCCCGCAGCGCGTCCTCGACGCTGATCGCGGCGGGCACGCAGACCGCCGGAGAGCTCATCAGGTTGCGGGCCAGGCGCCCGCTGAACGCGGTGCGAACCCGCAGCCCCTCGGCCTCCGCCCGCGCCGCGACGATCACGAAGAAGCCGATCAGCGCCAGCCAGAGCCCGCCGAAGCCACCGGCCAGGGCGGCGAAGACACCGAGGCCGATCATTCCGTAGCCGAGGCCACGCCCGATCGAGGCGGCCGTGGCGGTTGCTCGCGAGAGGTCGCCGCTGAACTGCCAGATCAGCGCCCGGGCGACCCGACCGCCATCGAGCGGGAAGGCCGGCAGCAGGTTGAAGACGAGAATCGCCGCGTTGACAAAGAGCAGGTAGGAGACGACGGCGGTCAGGGCGGCCGGCGCCGAGGCGGGCAGCGCCAGCGCGACCAGCCCGAAGGCGGCGGCGATCACCAGCGTCACCGCCGGGCCGGCGAGGGCGAAGCGCAGCTCGTCTCCCGCCGCCTTCGGATACCCCTTCATCCTCGCGACCCCACCGAGCAGCCAGAGGTCGATCTCCTCGATCTCGACGCCGTGGCGGCGCGCGACCACGGCGTGGCCCAGCTCGTGCAGGAGGATGCCGGCGAAGAGCAGCAGGGCGCTGAGCAAGCCCAGCCCGTAGGCCGCAACCGGCGTGATGCCGGGAACCTGATCGGGGTAATAGGCGCTGCCGAGCGAGACGGTGACCAGGGCGACGATCAGCAGCCAGAGGGGCTGGACGCCGATCGGGACGCCGCCGAGGCGGCCGACGCGGATGCTGCCCTGGCCCATCTTCGCTCCTCAGGCGACTCCGACGAGGTCGCGGGCCTCCTCGATCTCGAGATCGGCGGCCGAGGCCTTGAAGCCGACCGTGTCGACGTAGTCGCCGGCGCCGGCCTCGGTCTTGATCCGCGCGTCGCTTGCCACCAGCCCGGCGTCGGCCAGGTCGCGGGCGACGCTCGGGTCGAAGCAGCGCGCGTTCAGCCACTCCTCGACCTCGTCGGCCTCGAAGCCGGCTTCCGCCCAGGCCTCGGCGGTTTCGTCGGGATTGCCGCCGTGGGCGAAGTGCCCGTGCTTCTCGATCACATCGCGGATCGTCATCGTCTGAAGCCTCCATCCAAGTCGAAATACCGGGTCGCGGAGCAAGCTGTCCCCCAACTGTCGAGGTTGCTGTCGAGGACCATCCTGCGCGGCCTCGGGGCGCTGCACATCGGGGAACTGCCGTCCATCGCCTGTGGGATTTCCCGGATGGCGCTTGCCGCGGGCGCGCCTAAGTTTGGGGACAGGCAGCAATCCAACGGAGGAGGCGAGATGACGCGGGTGCTGGTCGGATACGACGGCAGCGAGGGCGGGCGCGACGCGCTCGAGCTGGCTCGCCTGCTCGCCGCCGGGGATGGCGGCAGCGCCCTGGTGGCCACGGTGCTCTTCGGCGGCCCGCTGCCGGTCGACCTGGCCGGGCTCGAAGCGGAGGAGGCGCACGAGGCCGAGCCGATCTTCGAGCAGGCGCGGGCAAAGCTGGCCGGGATCGAGGTGGAGACGCGCGCTTACGGTGGCGCCTCGGCCGCGGCGATCCTCACCACGCTCGCCGAAGACGAGGAATTCGACGCGATAGTCGTCGGCTCACCCCACCGCGGCGCGATCGGCAGGGTGGTCCTGGGCAGCACCGCGAGGAGCCTGCTCAACGGCGCGCCGGCCGACGTCGCGGTCGCGCCGAGCGGTTACGCGGCGAGCGAGCACGAGACGCTCGACACCATCGCCGTCGCCTACGACGGCAGCCCGGAAGCCAAGTTCGCGCTGCAACGGGCCGAAGACCTGGCCCGCTCGTTCGACGCCTCGATCAAGCTGCTGACCGTGGTCGTGCCGCCGGTGGCGACGCCGGCGATGGTTCCCGGCGCCTACGCGCCGCAGTCTCCCCCCGAGCCCGAGAAGGTGCTCAGCGAGGGGGCCGACTCGGTCGACCCGGCGCTGGCGGTGGAGCCGCGGCGACTCGACGGCGACCCGGCGATACAGATCCTCGAGGCCTGCGAGGAGGGCGTCGACCTGCTGGTGATCGGCTCGCGCGGCTACGGGCCGCTGACCCGGGTCCTGGTCGGCTCGGTCTCGCGCGAGATCATCCAGAAAGCCCGCTTTCCCGTCCTCTCGGTGAGGCGGCCATGAGCGATCTCGCCCTCGGCGCCGCCGAGGCGGTACGCGAGTTCGGCCGGCTCCGCCACGGCGACGTCGCCTTCGCCGGCGGCAAGGGCGCCAACCTCGGCGAGCTGACCGCGGCCGGCCTGCCGGTCCCACCCGGCTTCGTGATCGGCGCTCCCGCCTACGCGGCCTTCTGCGACGGCAACGGCCTGCGCGCCCGGATCGAGGCGAGGCTGGCGGCGGTCGACGTCGAGGACACCGACGAGCTCGACCGGGCCGCGGCCGAGATCCGCGCCGAGGTCGAGGCGGAGCCCCTGCCGGACTGGCTCAGCGAGGCGATCCGCGGGGCCTACCTGAGACTGGGGGGCGAGGACGAGCGGCTTGCCGTCGCGGTCCGCTCCTCGGCCACCGCCGAGGACACCGCGTCGGCCTCCTTCGCGGGGATGAACGAGACGCTCTTGAACGTGCGCGGCGCATCGGCCGTGCTGGCGGCCGTGCGCAGCTGCTGGTCCTCGCTCTTCGGCGCCCGCACCGTCTATTACCGGGCCAAGCGCGGCTTCGACCAGGCCGGGATGGACATCGCCGTCGTCGTCCAGCGCCAGGTCGAGTCGACCCGGGCCGGGGTGATGTTCACGATCGATCCCGCCGGCGGTGCGCGCGACCGGCTCGTGATCGAGGGCGCCTTCGGCCTCGGCGAGTCGGTCGTCTCCGGCTCTGTCTCGCCGGACCGCTACGTCGTCGCCAAGGACGGGCTGGCGATCGAGCAGCGCGAAGTGCGGCGCAAGGAGCTGACGATCGAGTATGCCGCCGACGGCGGCACCGCGACCCGCGAGCTGAGCGGGGACGAGGCCGAGCGGGCGGTGCTGAGCGACGAGGAGGTGCGCAGGGTGGCGGAGCTGGGGGTCCGGATCGAGAACCACTACGGGACCCCGCAGGACACCGAGTGGGCGTTCGACGCCGGCGGCGAGGTCTGGATGCTGCAGTCCCGCCCGGTAACGAGCATCGGCGGCGAGGGCGACGGCGAGGCCGGGCCCGCGGCGGCGACCGGCAAGCAGCTGGTCAAGGGCCTCGGCGCCGCGCCGGGGATGGCTTCCGGGACGGTGCGGGTGATCAAGGCCCGCGAGCAAGCCGACGAGCTCAACGAGGGCGAGGTCCTGGTCACCCACATGACCGCGCCCGACTGGGTGCCGTTGATGCGCCGCGCCGCGGCGATCGTCACCGACTCCGGCGGCATGACCTGCCACGCCGCGATCGTCTCGCGCGAGCTCGGCATCCCCTGCGTGGTCGGCACCGCGAGCGCGACCACGACCCTGCGCGACGGCGAGACCGTCACGGTCGACGCCGGTAGCGGGGTCGTCAGCGCCGGGGCGACGGCGAGCGAGCAGGCCGCCGTCGCCGCTGCCGCCGGGACCGCGGCGCCCGCGCCGCCGCTGCGCACGAAGCTCCTGGTCAACCTCTCCGAGCCCTCGCAGCTCGAGCGGATCAAGGACCTCGAGGTCGACGGCGTCGGCCTGCTGCGAGCCGAGCTGATGGTGGTCGAGGCACTCGACGGCGAGCACCCGCGGGCGCTGCTGCAGCGCGGCGAGGGCGAGCGCTTCAGCGAGCGGATGGCCGAGTCGCTGACCCGCTTCGCCGCCGCCTTCTCGCCGCGCCCGATCACCTACCGCACGATCGACTTCCGCAGCAACGAGTTCCGCGGCCTGGGTGGCGGCGAGCGCTTCGAGCCCGAGGAGGCCAACCCGATGATCGGCTACCGCGGCGCCCTGCGCTACACCCACGAGCCCGACCTGCTCGAGCTCGAGCTGGTCGCGATCGAGCGCGTCTGGGCGGCGGGGCACGACAACATCCACGTGATGCTGCCCTTCGTCCGCACCCCCGGCGAAGTCGCCTTCTGCCGCACCCTGTTCGAGCGCGCGGGCCTGCTCGGGCGGCCGGGCTTCGAGCTCTGGGTGATGGCCGAGGTGCCCTCGGTCCTCTTCCACCTGCCGCGCTACGCGCAGCTCGGCATCGCCGGCATCTCGATCGGCTCCAATGACCTGACCCAGCTCGTGCTCGGCGCCGACCGCGACTCCGAGCTGGTCGCCGAGGTCTTCGACGAGCGCGACCCGGCCGTCACCGAGTACATCGAGGAGCTGCTGCACCGCGCCCACGAGCTCGGCCTGCGCACCTCGATCTGCGGCCAGGCGCCGTCGGTCTACCCCGAGTACGCGGAGCTGCTGGTCGGCTGCGGGATCGAGGCGATCTCGGTCAACATCGACGCGGTCGGGCGGGCCCGCGAGCTGATCGGCGCGGCCGAGTCGCGGCTGAGGCTCGAACGAGGATCAAGCGAAGGGAGTCCCGGGTGAACGCCTACCAGCTGACCGCCTGGCAGTCGCAGGCGGAGATCCGCGAGCTGACCGCCGGCCTCGGCGCCGAGCTGGTGCTCGACATGGTCGGCTCCGATGACTCGATCGCCCTCGCCGCCGCGGTCTCGCGCTTCCAGAGCCACTGATGCTCTACTTCAGCCACCCCGCCGGCCTCGAGCACGATCCCCGGGCGCAGATGCCGATGCACCCGGACACGCCCGAGCGGCTGCTGGCGATCGAGCGGGCCCTGGGCGAGCGCGAGTGGCTCGACTGGGAGCGGCGCGAGGCGCCGCCGGCGAGCGAGGAGGAGCTGGAGCTCGTCCACCGCCCCCGCCACGTCGAGAAGATCCGCGAGCTCTGCCTCTCCGGCGGCGGCGCGATCGACCTCGACACCTTCGTCGGCGAGGCCTCCTACCGCGCCGCCCTGCACGCGGCCGGCGGCGCCTGCGCGATGACCCGGGCGCTGCTCGGCGGCGAGGACCGGGTCGGCTTCGCCGCGCTGCGGCCCTCCGGCCACCACGCCGAACCGGCGCGGGCGATGGGCTTCTGCCTCTTCGACAACGTCGCGATCGCGGCCGAGCTGGCGGTCCGCGAGCTCGGCGCCGAGCGGGTCCTCGTCCTCGACTGGGACGTCCACCACGGCAACGGCACCCAGGAGGCCTTCCGCCGCCGCGCCGACGTGCTCTTCGTCAGCATCCATGAGGCGGGGATCTTCCCCGGCACCGGCTCGGCGAGCGACTTCGGCTCGGGCGCGGGTGAGGGCTACACGGTCAACCTGCCCGTGCCCGGCGGCAGCGAGGAGGAACTGTGGCTCTCCCTGGTCGAGCACATTGTGGCGCCGATCGCGACCCGGTTCGCCCCCGACCTCGTCCTCGTCTCGGCCGGCTTCGACGCCCACCGGGCCGACCCGCTGGCCAGCTGCCGGCTCGAGGCCGAGTCCTTCGGCGCGATCGCGCGCCACGTGCGCGAGCTCGCCGCCGGGCTTGGCGCGCCGCTCGGGCTGGTGCTCGAGGGCGGCTACGAACCGACCGCCCTGGCCGACTCGGTGCTCGCCACGATGGCCGCGCTCGGGGGCGAGGGCGAGGCCGAGAGCGCCGCGCCCGAGGCGCTGCTGACCTCGCGGGCGGCCGCCGGCGTCGCCCGCTACTGGAGCCTCTGAGCCGATGGCGCGACCCGAGTTCGCGCAGCTCGTCCCCTTCCGGATCGATCGCTTCGAGGAGCTGCTCGGCGAGGACTACCCGCGGGTCGAGGCGGCGGCCGAGCGCGCCAGGGAGGTCTTCGCCGGGCGGGCGGTCTGGAACCTCAGCTCGACCCTCGCCGGTGGCGGCGTGGCGGAGATGCTGCGCACGCTCCTCCCCTACGTTCGCGGCGCCGGCGTCGACGCGCGCTGGGTGGTGCTGCGCGAGGACGGCCCCTTCTTCGAGCTGACCAAGCGCCTGCACAACAACCTGCACGGCGAGCCCGGCGACGGCGGGCCGCTCGGCCCCGAGCAGCGCGATCTCTACAGCGCAACGCTCGCCTCCAGCGCCCGCGACCTCGGGCGCCTGCTGCAGCCCGACGACCTCGTCTTTCTCCACGACCCGCAGACGGCGGGGCTGGTCGGCGCGGTGCAGGCCGCGGGGGCGACGGCGATCTGGCGCTGCCACATCGGCGCCGACCGGCCGAACGAGCTCGTCCAGCGCGCCTGGGACTTTCTCCGCCCCGACGTCGGCGCCGCCGACCTCTGCGTCTTCTCGCGCAGCGCCTATGCCTGGGAGGGGCTCGACCCCGAGCGCGTCCGGGTGATGCCGCCCTCGGTCGACCCGCTCTCGCCGAAGAACCAGGGCCTCGACCCTGCCACCGTCGAGGAGATCGTCTGCATGATCGGGCTCGGCCACCGGCCCGCCCGCTTCGCCCCCGCCTTCGATCGCGCCGACGGCACCCCCGCCCGGGTCGACCGACGGGCGGCGATCGTCCAGGAGGCGCCGCTGCCCAAGGGAGCGCGGGTCGTGCTCCAGGTCTCGCGCTGGGACCGGCTCAAGGACCATCCCGGCCTGCTCACCTGCTTCGAGCGCGGGCTCGCCGACCGCAACCTGCACCTCGTCCTCGCCGGCCCGGCGACCGCTGCCGTCTCCGACGACCCCGAGGGGGTACAGGTCTGGCAGGAAGTGAAGGCGGCCTGGGAGAAGCTGCCGGAGCAGGTCCGCCTGCGGGCTCACCTGGTCAACCTGCCGATGGAGGACGCCGACGAGAACGCGGTGATGGTCAACGCCCTGCAGCGGCGGGCCGAGATCGTCGTGCAGAAGAGCATCGCCGAGGGCTTCGGCCTGACCGTCGCCGAGGCGATGTGGAAGCGCCGGCCGGTGATCGGCACCCGCGTCGGCGGCATCCAGGACCAGATCGTCGACGGCGAGAGCGGCCTGTTGGTCGACGACCCGCACGACCTCGAGGCGCTGGCGGCGGCGATCGGCGCGCTCGCCGACGACCGCGAGCTGGCTGCCGAGCTGGGCGAGCGCGCTCGCGAGCGCGTCTACGAACACTTCCTCATGCCAACCCGCCTCGCCGAATACGCCGACCTCCTGGTGGAGCTGGGCCAATGAGCTTCCGGTGCGCTTTATCCCTCTATATCCGGGAAAAGGCGCACCGGAACGGATGGGGGCCGGGGTGAGCGGGGGGTATCCGGAGGGACGGGAGGCCGATGGGGTGCTGCGGGACGGGTCGACCGTGCATTTGCGGCCGGTGCGGCCCGATGACGAGGAGGCTCTGCGCGAGTTCTTCGCCGGGCTCGACCAGGCCTCGCAGGCCTTTCGCTTCTTCTCCGGCGCGATCGACCTCGACGGGATCGCGCGGATGATGGCCGGTGTCGACTACCTGGGGCGCTATGGGCTGATCGCCTCGCGTGGGCCGGGGCGGCGGCCGGTCGGCCACGGCGTCTACATCGGGATCGGCGAAGGCCGGGCCGAGGTCGCCTTCGCGGTCGTCGACGAGCTGCAGGGCCACGGCCTGGGGACGATCCTGCTCGCTCACCTCGCCGCGGCGGCCGGCGCGAACGGCATCGAGACCTTCCGCGCCGAGGTCCTGCCCCAGAACCACCGGATGATCGGGATGTTCCGCGAGAGCGGCTTCCCGGTCGAGATCGCCGCCGGCCCCGACTGCCTGCGGGTCGAGTTCCCGACCTCGCTCTCGGCGGCGGCGATCGCCCGCTTCGAGGACCGCGACCGGATCGCCGCGCGGGCCGCGGTGGCGCGCTTCCTCAAACCGAGCTCGATCGCGGTCGTCGGCGCCTCGCGCCGCGAGGGCGCGGTCGGCGGCGCCGTGCTGCGCAACCTGCTCGAGTCCGGCTTCCCCGGCGACGTCTACCCGGTCAACCCGGCCGCGGGCAGCGTCCAGGGCCTGCCGGCCTTCGCGAGCGTGGCGGAGGTTCCCGGCGAGATCGACCTCGCCGTGCTCGCGGTCAAGGCCGAGGCGACGGTGGCGGTGGCGCGCGAGTGCGCCGCCAAGGGCGCCCACTCGCTGGTCGTGCTCTCGGCCGGCTTCGGCGAGTCGGGGCCGCAGGGTGCCAAGCGCGAGCGCGAGCTGCTCGCCGCCTGCCGCGAGACCGGGATGCGACTGATCGGCCCCAACTGCCTCGGCATCCTCGACACCCGGCCCGAGCGCGGCCTCAACGTCACCTTCGCGCCGAGCGCGCCGCGCGCCGGCAACGTCGCCTTCGCCACCCAGAGCGGCGCGCTCGGGCTCGCCCTGATCGAGTTCGCGGCGACGCGCTCGCTCGGCGTCTCCTCCTTCGCCTCGCTCGGCAACCGCGCCGACATCACCGCCAACGACCTGCTCGAGTTCTGGGAGGAGGACGAGGGCACCCGCCTCGCCCTCGCCTACATCGAGTCCTTCACCGACCCGCGCCGCTTCGCCCGGGTGGCGCGGCGAGTCGGTCGGCGCAAGCCGCTGATCGTGGTCAAGAGCGGCCGCTCGGCCGCCGGGGCGCGGGCCGCAAGCTCCCACACCGGGGCGCTGTTGGCGGCCTCGGACCGCACCACCGACGCGCTCTTCGAGCAGTCGGGCGTGATCCGCGCCGAGACCCTGGCCGAGCTGCTCGACGTCGCCTCGCTGCTCGCCGGCCAGCCGCTGCCGGCCGGGCCGCGGGTCGGCATCCTCACCAACGCGGGCGGGCCGGCGATCATGTGCGCCGACGCCTGCGACGCGGCCGGGCTCGAGGTGCCCGAGCTGCCCGCGGAGCTGCGCGCCGAGCTCGCTTCCTTCCTGGCGAGCGAGGCCTCCACCGCCAACCCGGTCGACATGATCGCCACCGCGAGCGCCGAGCAGTACCGGCGGGCGATCGCGGCGCTGGGCGCCTGGGAGGGCATCGACGCGCTGATCGCGATCTTCATCCGGCCGCTGCAGACCGAGAGCGAGGAGATCGCCGCCGCGGTACAGGAGGCGGCTGCCGAGCTGGAGCGTGAGATCCCCGTCCAGGCCGTCTTCATGACCCCGGCCGAGAGCGCCGCGATCGCCGCCACGGCGACGCTGCCGACCTACCTCTACCCCGAGGACGCGGCACGGGCGCTGGCCAAGGCCGCCCGCTACGCGCGCCGGCGCGAGCGCCCGCAGCCGGCGCCGCCGCGGCTCGGCGGCCTGCGCGATGCCGAGGCCGCCTCGATCCTGGCCGAGGCGCTCGGCGCCGGGCGCGAGTGGCTGGGCGCCGAGGAGTGCCTGCGGCTGCTCGACTGCTACGGCATCGCCGCGCCCGAGGCGATCGTCGCCGCGAGCCCCGAGGCGGCGGGCGAGGCCGCGAGCGCGCTCAGCGGGCCGCTGGCGCTGAAGGCGCACGGGCCCGAGATCCTGCACAAGAGCGAGCTGGGCGCGGTCCGCGCCGGCCTGCGCGGCGCCGAGGAGGTCGCAGCGGCGGCGCGGCAGATGGACGCCGGCCTGGCCGCGGCCGGGCTCGAGCGCGCCTCCTTCCTCGTCCAGCGCATGGTCGAGGACGGGGTCGAGTTGCTGGTCGGGGTGGCGAGCGACCCGGTCTTCGGCCCGGTCGTCGCCTGCGGCGCCGGCGGCACCGCGGTCGAGCTGCTCGGCGACGTCTCGGTGCGGGTCTGCCCGCTCGACGCCGACGACGGCGAGGAGATGATCCTCTCGCTGGCGATCTTCCCGATGCTGACCGGGTTCCGCGGCGCCCCGCCGGTCGACCTCGAGGCGCTCGCCGAGCTGGTGCTGCGGGTCGGCGCCCTCGCCGACGCCCACCGCGAGATCGTCGAGCTCGACCTCAACCCGGTGATCGCGACGCCCGACGGCGCCCTCGCCGTCGACGCCCGCGTCCGCATCGCGCCGCCACGGCCGGGGCGCCGCCCCTGGCCCGGCACCTGGTCCTGAGCTAGGTGAAGACGATCTGGCCGCCGGCGGCGAGGCCGTAGAACTCGCCGACCGTGATCACGTCGTCGACCTCCTCGATGAAGTCGTCCTTGCGAGAGGTCGAAGAGGTCGACCGAGGCCTTGCAGGCGTAGAGCCCCGCGCCGGATTCGGCGATCAGCTCGACGAACTCGGGGATCGGCGGGATGTCGAGCTTCTCCATCTCCGTCGCCAGCTTGTGGGTGACGAGGGCGGAGACGCCGGGGATGCCGCCGGCCCAGGTCGCCAGGTGCAGGCCGGGGTTGCCGACCGTCGCCACCTTGACGTGCTCGTGCTTGGCCCTGTTGATCGCGTCGAGGCCGAAGAAGGTGAAGAAGAGGTTGGCCTCGATGCCCTCCATGCGGGCGCCGTTGGCCATGATCAAGCCCGGGTAGATCCCCTCCAGCGAGCCCTTGGAGACGACGATCGAGACCTTCTCGATCGCCTCGGTGGCGTTGCCGTTCGCTTCGCTCATCGTCTCCTCCTCCTAGATGCAGCCGCGGGGCTTGGGGATGCCGGCGACCTTGGCGGCGAGCTTGGCCGGGCCCTTCGGGAACAGCTGGTACAGCTCTTTGACCGGCACGCCCGAGGCCTTGCCCAGGGTGCGGATCGTCGGCGCCGAGCCGGTCTCCAGGTAGGTCTTGCGCATGAAGTTGACGACCAGCCAGTGGCGATCGGTCAGCTCGCCGATGCCGGCTTCGGCGGCGATCTCGGCGGCGACCTGCTCGTTCCACTGGCCGGGATCGGCGAGGAAGCCCTCGGCGTCGACGTCGACGGCGCTGCCGGCGTAGGTCATCGTGCTCACGGTTGTCCTCCTTGGTCGGGGGGCGCGTGCTTGCCCGCCATCGAGAACTCGGCGCCGACGCCGGGGATCTCGCGACCGGGCAGCAGCACGTGCCAGTACAGGGGCTGGAAGGCGAGCTTGCCGAGGTGGTTGAGGCGCGACTCGCGCAGCAGCGAGAGCGGCCCGACGTGCGGCTCCGGGTAGCGCCCGGGCAGCGGCTCGACCTCGTAGTCGAAGTCGATCAGCAGGGCCTTGTGGAAGCCGCTCTCGATGAAGCAGTTGACGTGCCCGTCGTAGCTGCCCTCGGGCTCCTCGCCGGCGAGCGCGCGGCCGACGTTGGCGCACAGCGTCTCGGCCTCGAAGTGGGTGGCCGAGCCGGCCTTCGAGGTCGGCAGGCCGGCGGCGTCGCCGATCGCGAAGACGTTCGGCGGCGACCTTGCTGCTGCAGGGTGTGGATGTCGACGGCGACGAAGCCGAGCTCGTCGCCGAGGCCCGGCGAGCGCTCGACGAAGGGGGCGCCCCCGTGCAGGGGGATGACCACGGCGAGGTCGAAGGGGACCTCGCGCTCGTCCCAGCTGATCAGCTTGCGCTCGGCGCCGTCGACGCGGCCGGTGGCGAACTCGGCTCTCCAGCTCGATCCCGCGCTCGCTCGAGCATGCCGCCCAGGTGCTCGGCGGCGACCGGCTTGGTGAAGGCGGCGTCGAGCGGGGTGACGTAGGTGATCTCGACCTGGTCGCGGACGCCGCGCTCGCGCAGGAACCAGTCGACGAGGAAGCAGAACTCCAGCGGCGCGACCGGGCACTTGATCGGCATGTCGATCAGGTTGACGACGAGCCGGCCGCGCTCGAAGCCGGCGAGCGCTTCGCGCAGCGCCCTGGCGTCCTCGAGCGTGTAGAAGCCGAAGACGCTCTCGCCCCAGCCGGGGCCGCGCAGGCCCTCGGTCTCCTCGTAGAGCAGCTTGGCGCCGCTGGCGACGACCAACGCGTCGTAGGCGATGCCCTCGCCGTCGCCGAGCTCGACCGTGCTCGCGGCGGCGTCGACCCGGTCTACCTCGGCCTGGCGGAACTCGACCCCCTCGCGCAGCTGGGCGCGGCGGGAGCGGACGATGCCGTCGGGGTCTTCGAGCCCGAAGGGCACGAAGAGCAGGCCCGGCTGGTAGAGGTGGCGGTCGTCGCGATCGATCACGACGATCTCCAGCTCCTCGGCCGGGTGCCGGCGGCGCAGGCGGTTGGCGACGAGCGTTCCGCCCGTGCCGCCGCCGATGATCACGACCCGCTTCATGCCCGCAGGATGCAACGCCTCGCCGTCGCCGCCATCCGGGGAAGGCCACAGTCCCGAGGTGGCTGTGCCGCAGCGGCGGGGCGCCGCGGAGCGTCCCTTTGCGCGCGCACTCACGCTCCGCGGTTTGAATCGCATCGGGGTTCCCCCTCACACATCTCTGCGGCGTTGGGCGGATGCCGACCAATACGGGGGGTCATACCGTCAGGCCATGCATCAACTGCTTGCTCCTCAGGGACAAGCGTCGGAGGCCGACAGCGAAGCCTTCCTGCTCGAACGGGCCACCACCGAGCACGAGGTCGCCGAGCGGAAACGGGAAGCGACCCTCTCGAAGGCCGGCGCGGTCGCGACCCTGGCAGCCGCACTCGTCGCAATCCTCGCCGCTCCCGCATTCGAGGTGTCGGCGTTGGGTGGGACGACCCGCTGGATCCTGCTCGGCGCAGTCGTCGCCTTTCTGGCGGCGATCCTGCTCGCGGCAGTGGCGCTGTGGAGCCCGGTCGAACCCGGCGATCGTCCCAGCCGGGAGGAGCTTGACAACTGGACGACCCACCGCTTCCAGGTCGCCGAGATGCACCTCCACGTCCGCGATTTCACCGAGATGTACGTGCTCGCCGCGCAGAGCGTCCGCGAGGCAAACGAAGCCGCCCAGGCGTGGCTCACCCGAGCAGTGTTGGCAGTGGGGATCGGCCTGCTGTTGCTCTTGGCCACGCTGGTGGGGGAGCTCGCATGAGCCGGCGAGACTCCAGCCGGCCCTCACCCGACCGGGAGCCCACCCGCATTCCCGGACAGGGCGGAATCGAGCTCGAATCAACGGCTGGAAGCATCCAGCTTCAACCGCTTGAGCTACCCCATCCCGGCAGCAGGCCGAGACCCAGAGACCGCAAGCCCGAGCGACCCGGCGAACTCGACGGCCGGACGTTCGGCCCCGGCGAGAAGGTGCCGGTGAGTGGCGTCTACAACGTGCTCGACGAGAACGGCGCCTACCTGGAACGCCAGATCACCTGCCACTCCGGCAACCAATTCCCGCCGCCGGGCGAGAAGGGCGTCCACCCCCAATATGAGTTGGCCTACCGGGCCATCCACCTCGCCCCCGCAGACGAGCCTCTTCCCTATCCGCCGAACATCTACCGGCCCGGAGAAACCGTCCCGATCAGCGGCCTCTACGACGTCGTCGACGAAGAGGGCCGCTACGTCTACCACCAACGAGCCCTGGTGGAAGGTCACGACGTGTTCGATCCGCTCGAGGATCCAGTTGCCTACGGATACGTGCTCGCCTTCCCGGCCCGCCACCTCCACCACGGGCTGGAGCGCGATTGACGGCTGCTCGACCGGACCCAAACTCCCGGTCCAGCCTCAGCTCCCCCTGATCGCCTCGTCCAACTGCCTGCGGACGGCGTCGCAGACGGACTCGGCCTCGGGGTTGTAGCGCTCGGCGGCGAGGACGCCGAGGAGAACTTCGGCGTCGGGCTTGGAGAGGGTCAGGGTGATCGTCTGCTCGGTCATGGCTTCTCCTTGGGTGTGGTGAGCTTTCCGGCGGAGAGCTCAAGGACTTCGTCGAAGGCGTCGAGGGCGGGGCGTTCGTGGGTGATGACGAGGACGCCGGGGCCGTCCTCGCTCGCCAGGGCGGCGATGCGGCGCTGCAGGTCGGCGGCGCCCGGCGGGGTCGAGGTGGGCGGTGGGCTCGTCGAAGATCAGGAAGCGGGCCTCGGCGAGGAACATGCGGGCGGCGGCGATGCGCTGGCGCTGGCCGCCGGAGACGCGGGCGCCGGCCTCCCCCACCTCGGTCTCGAGGCCCTCGGGGAGGGAGTCGAGCCAGGGGCCGAGGCCGACGGCCTCCAGGGCGGCGACGATCTCCTCGTCGCCTGCCCCGGCGCGGCCGAGGGCGACGTTGTCGCGCAGCGTCGTCGTGAAGAGGTAGGCGTCCTGGGGCGAGAGCCGCACCGCCGAGCGGATCTCCTCGCCCGGCGATGCGGTGCAGCGACGACGCCGCCGAGACCGATCGCTGCCCGCGACCGGGTCGCGGAAGCGGACCGCCAGCTCGGCCAGGGTGCTCTTGCCGGCGCCGCTGGGGCCGAGCAGGGCGACGGCGCGCCCCGGCCGCAGGGTGAGGTCGGCGCCGTCGAGCACCCAGGGCGCGCCGGCCTCGTAGCGGAAGCGGACGTCGCGCAACTCGAGGCTCGCCGGCCGGAGCCGCCAGCGGCAGGGGCCGGCTCGGCGCACCGGCGGGCGGCGCTCGAGCACCGACTCGATCCGCTGCGCCGCGCCGGCGCAGGCGTCGACGCTGGCCGCGGCGGCGCGGAGCGGCGCGACCGCCTCGAAGGCCGCCATCGCCAGCAGCGCCAGCGCCGCCAGCATGACCCCGGCGAGGGCGCCGCTGCCGACCGCGGGGATCGAGACGGCGAGCACCGCGACGACCGCGCCGGCGGCGAGCGCGGTGCCGAGCCCGGCCGCGAGGCCGCCGCTGAGCGCGTCGCGGCGCTGCAGGGAGGCAAGCTCGCCGGCTCGCGCGCTCGGCGCGCTCGATCCAGTCCCCGGCGCGTCCGGCGACCGCGATCTCGGCCGAGCCGGAGGCGATCTCGACCAGCCCGCCGCCGAGGGCTGCGCGGGCGGGGGCCTGGCGGCGGCCGGCGGCGCGGGCCGCGGCGCGGGTCAGGGCCGGGGCCAGGACGCCGGCGGCGAGCAGCGCCAGGGCAAGCACGAGGGCGGCGGCCGGGAAGGATCAGGGAGGCGACGACGACCGCGCCGGCGCCGGCGAGGATCGCGACCAGCGGCGGACCCAGTGCCGCGCAGGTAGAGGTCCTGGAGGCGGTCGACGTCGCCGACGAAGCGACTGAGCAGCTCGCCGCGGCCGAGGCCGGGAACGCCGCCCGGCACCAGCGGGATGAGCCGGCGGAAGAAGCGGGTGCGCAGGTCGGTGAGGGTGCGGAAGGCGAGGTCGTGGGAGACGAGCCGTTCGGCGTAGCGCAGCAGCGCCCGCGAGATGCCGAAGAAGCGGACGCCGACGATCGCCACGCGAGAGCGCAAGATGTCGGGGTGCTGCGCGGCGCGGCTGATCAGGTAGCCCGAGGTCGTCAGCAGCCCGACCGCGGCGAGCACCGCCCCGGCCCCGAGCGCGACCGAGAGCGCCAACAGCCCCCGCCGCGCCCGCGTCGCCGCAACCGCCCGCCGCAGCGCCGTCCCCGCCCCTCCGGGGGTGCAACGTTTTTCGGTCCTCAGAGAGCCGCAAAACGTTGCACCTCCTCGGGGGCGCCCGGCGGCGACTTGCGGTGCAACGTGTTCGGCTCTGGGAGCCGTAGCGCGTTGCACCTGCCGTCGCGCAGTTCGACGGACGCGGTCGGCGTGGCGGGCGAGCTCGGGGCGGTGGGCGACGATCAGGGCGGTGCGCCCGCGCCGCCAGACGGTCGATCGCCGCGGCCACGGCCAGCTCGGTCTCCTCGTCGAGGTGCGCGGTCGGCTCGTCGAGCAGCAGCAGGGGCGCGTCGCGGAGGAAGGCGCGGGCGAGGGCGAGGCGCTGGGCCTGGCCCGCCGAGAGGCGCCGGCCGCCCTCGCCCACCCGCGTCGCCATGCCCTCGGGCAAGCGCTCGACGACCTCGAGCAGGCCGGCGTCCGCGCTCGCCAGCAGGACCTGCTCGGCGCGGCGCCTCCGGCGCGGCGAAGCGGACGTTGTCCTCGATCGTGCCGGCGAAGATCGTCGGCCGCTGCGGCACCCAGGCGATCCGGCGCCGCCACTCGGCCGGGTCGACCTCGGCAAGGTCGACGCCGTCGCAGGCGATCCGCCCGGCGCTCGGCTCGGCCAGGCGCAGCAGCAGCGAGAGCAGGGTCGACTTGCCGCCGCCGCTCGGCCCGACCAAGGCGACGGTCTCGCCCGGCTCGATGCCGAGGTCGAGCCCGCGCAGCACCTCCTCCCGCCCTGGGTGCGAGAAGCGCACCCCTTCCACCCGCAGCGCCCCACGGCTCGGATCCGGCGCGGGCGGCACCTCCTCCCCGTTCCGGTGCGCCTTTCCCCCGCTATTCGGGGAAAAGGCGCACCGGACGCTCGGCGCGCTCACCGCGGGCGGCTGGTCGAGCACCTCGAAGATGCGCTCGGCGCTCGCCATGCCGTCGGCGCTGGCGTGGAACTGGACGGCCGAGGCGGCGCAGCGGCATGTAGACCTCGGGGGCGAGGATCAGCACGGTGAGGCCGGCGGTCAGCCCGAGCGCGCCTTCGGCGAGCTGGATGCCGACCGTCGCGGCGACCATCGCGACGCCGATCATCGCCAGCAGCTCCAGCACCAGGGCCGAGAGGAAGCCGATCCGCAGCGTCCGCATCGTCTCGCGCCGGTAGCTCTCCCCGGCCGCCGCGATCGAGTCCGCCTGGGCCTCGGCGCGGCCGTGGGCGCGCAGCGTCTCCAGCCCGCCGACGAGGTCGAGGAAGCGGGCGCTGAGCCGCGAGAGACGGCGCCAGCGCCGCTGCGTCGTGCGCTCGGCGAGGCGACCGATCAGGACCATGAAGACCGGGATCAGCGGCGCCGTCACGGCGAGGATCGCCGCCGCCTCCCAGTCGCGCGGCACGGTCCAGGCGAGGATGACGAGCGGCGCCAGCGCGGCCAGCACCACCTGCGGCAGGTAGCGGGCGAAGTAGGCCTCGAGCGCGTCGACGCCCTGCACCGCGGCGGTCGCCAGCTCGCCCGAGCGCTCGCCCTGCAGCGCCCCGGGCCGCACCAGCAGCAGGTGGCGGACCAGGCGCGAGCGCAGCTCCGCCATCACCCGGGCGGCGCCGAGCCGCCCGCCCGCCTCGAAGCCGGCGTCGACCAGTCCGCGAGCCACCGAGACCGCCGCCAGCCAGACCAGCAGCGGCGCGAGCTCCGCCAGCGATTCGCCGCCGAGGAAGGCGCCGACGATCACGTGCGCGAGCAGCGTCGCCTGGGCGACGATCAGCGCCGTCGCCAGCAGGCCGAGCACCACGGTGACCCCCAGGTGCGCCCGCGCCGCGCGGCTGGTCCGGGTCAGCCGGCGCTGCGTCTCGCGCGCCCGCGACCTAGCTTCCGGGTCCTGCCGGCTCGGGCTCGCCACCCGACCCCTCCCGCTTCGCTTTGTCGAGCAGGTCGAGCGGGCTCCGCACCTCGCCGAAGTCCTCGGCCGAGACGCGCTGGCGGAAGACCCAGTAGGTCCAGGCCTGGTAGGCGAGCACCACCGGCACGAGCAGCACCGCGACCACGGTCATCACGGTCAGCGTGTAGCTGGAGGAGGCCGACTGGTTGAGCGTCATCGACGAAGGCGTCGCTGGTGCTGGAGACCATCGTGTGCGGGAAGAGGTCGACGAAGAGCGCGATGAAGAAGGTGAGGATCGCGGCGCTGGTCGCGGCGAAGGCGCGCAGCGGGTCGCGCCCGGCGAGGTAGGCGGCGGCGATCAGCGCGGCGGCCGAGAGCGCGGCGACGATCGCCGAGGCGACGTCGATGCCGCCGCCGGGATGGTCGAGCGACGGTCCAGGCCAGGAAGCCGATCCCGACCGCGGCGGCGACGGGTGCCACGCGGGCGGCGATCGCCCTCGCCCGCTCGCCGATCGCGCCGTCGGTCTTGAGCTCGAGGAAGATCGCGCCGTGGGCGAGGAAGATCGAGAGCGTCGCCAGCCCGCCCAGCAGCGCGTAGGGGTTGAGCAGGTCGAAGAGGGTGCCGGTGTACTCGTGCTGGGCGTCGATCGGGACGCCGTGGACGATGTTGGCCCAGCCGACGCCCCAGAGCAGGGCGGGCACGGAGCTGCCGAGGATCATCGCCCACTCCCAGCGCCGCCGCCAGGCGTCGGTCTCGCCCTTGCCCCAGAACTCGAAGGAGACGTTGCGGACGATCAGCCCGACAGGATCAGGAAGAGCGCCAGGTAGAAGCCGGAGAAGAGGGTCGCGTACCACTGCGGGAAGGCGGCGAAGGTGGCGCCGCCGGCGACCAGCAGCCAGACCTCGTTGCCGTCCCAGATCGGCCCGATCGTGTGCAGCACGGCGCGCCGCTCCTCGTCGTTCCTGCCGACGGCGCGGAAGCAGCATGCCGACGCCGAAGTCGAAGCCCTCGAGCAGGAAGTAGCCGAGCCAGAGGATCGAGATCAGGACGAACCAGACGACTTGGAGGGAGGTGTAGGCGTCCATCTCAGTAGGCGAGGGCCAGCTCCTGGCCCGGGTCCTCGGCTTTGCCGGCCTCGACCGGGCCCTTCTGCACGGCCTTGACGAAGACGCGCCCGGCGATCGCGGCGAGCACGCCGTAGAGCAGCGGTGAAGCCGACCAGGGTGATCCAGACCTCGGCCGGGCCGACGCTGGGCGAGTTGGCGACGTCGGTCTTCAGCAGGCCGAACACGACCCAGGGCTGGCGGCCCATCTCGGTGAACAGCCAGCCGGTGGCGCTGGCGACGAACGGCAGCGCCACGGCCGGCACGGCCAACCGCAGGAAGCACTTCGAGTCGCGCAGCCTGCCTCTGCGCAGCAGCCACCAGCCCTAGGCGGCGAAGAGCCAGCATCAGCGACCGCGCAGCCGAGCATCGCCCGCCAGGTCCAGTAGGCGATGGCGACGATCGGGGTGTAGTTGCCGGGCCCGTACTTGCGCTGGTATTCGCGGTTGAGGTCGTTGATGCCCTCGATCTCGCCGTTCGGGTAGCCGGTCGAGATCCAGGAGAGCAGGTTGGGGATCTCGACGTTGCGGTTGAGGCCTTCCGGGTTGGACTTGAAGTCGCCGGTGGCGAAGAGCGAGAGGCCGGCGCCCTTCTTGGTCTCGAAGACGGCGTCGGCGGCGGCCATCTTCATCGGCTGCTGGTGGCTCATCAGGATGCCGTTGAAGTGGCCGACGAAGATCGTCGCGATCGGCGGCGAGCGTCGACCAGCGGCAGGCCGAGCCGCATCGCGCCGCAGAAGACCTCGGTCTCGTTGCCCCGGCGCAGGTGCCAGGCCGAGACCGCGATCAGGATCATGCCCGCGGTCAGCAGGGCGGCCAGGATCGTGTGGGCGAAGGCGTAGAGCGCGGTGCTGTTGAAGAGGACCGAGGCGATGTTGGTCAGCACCGCTTTGCCGCCGTCGAGCTTGTAGCCGACCGGGTGCTGCATCCACGAGTTGGCGGCGAGGATGAAGTAGGCCGAGAGCGCGGTCGAGCCGGCGACCAGCCAGGCGCAGGCGAGGTGGACCCGTTTCGAGAGCCGCCCCCAGCCGAAGATCCAGAGGCCGAGGAAGGTCGACTCGACGAAGAAGGCGGCCAGCCCCTCCATCGCCAGCGGCGCGCCGAAGATGTCGCCGACGAAGCGCGAGTAGTTCGACCAGGCCATCCCGAACTGGAACTCCTGGACGATCCCGGTGGCGACGCCGAGGGCGAAGGAGATCAGCATCAGCTTGCCCCAGAACCGGGTCGAGCGCAGCCAGTGCTCCTCGCCGGTGCGGTACCAGCGGGTCTGGAAGATGGCGACGCAGATCGCCAGGCCGATCGTCACCGGGACGAAGATGAAGTGGTAGAGGGTGGTGATCCCGAACTGCCAGCGGGCGAGTTCGAGGGCGCTCATCGGACCGCGAGACTAGGCGCGCTCTTGCGCCCGATCATCCGGGTTTCCCCACAACCCCGGATGCGGCGATGCCGCGAAGCTCAGGCGTCGATCAGGCCGTTGTCGAGCGCGTAGCGGGTCAGCTCGGGACGGCTGTCGAGGCCGAGCTTCTGCTGCACGTGCGCCCGGTGCGTCTCCACCGTGCGCACGCTGAGCGTGAGCAGCTCGGCGATCTCGCGGTTGGTGTGTCCGAGCGCCATCAGCCGCAGCACCTCGGTCTCACGCGGCGAGAGCGACCGCGCTCTCGTCCTCGCCCTCGTCCCTGAGACCGGCAGCGACCGCGGGCGGCAGGTACTCGCGGCCCGCGGCGGCGTGGCGAACCGCGTCGATCAGCTCCAGGTGGGCGGCGTCCTTGAAGAGGTAGCCGCGGGCGCCCGAGTCGAGCGCCCGGCGGGCGAGGGTGAGGTCGCGCTCCATCGTCAGCAGCACGATCGCGGTCCCGGGAGCCTCCTCGCGCAGCCCCGCGACCGCGTCGACCGCGAGCCCGTCGGGCATGTTGACGTCGAGGATCAGGACACCGGGCCGGGCGCGTCGCGCACGGCCGCCTTGGCCGAGGCGATGTCGCCGGCCTCGCCCACGACCTCCAGGTCGGTCTGGCCCTCCAGCAGCGCCTTCAGGGCGCCGCGGACGACCGCGTGGTCGTCGGCGAGGACGACCGTGATCGTCGACCTCATCATCCGCCCCGGAAGCTGTCATCGCGGGCCAGCGTAGCGCCGTCGCGAATCCCCGCGCCGGCGGCCATCCGGCCCAGATCGGCGACGCTGCCGGTGGCGGCGCGGCGGCCGGTCGACGTCGGCGAAGCGGCGCGCCGCCTCCTGCCTCGCACCCGGCGAGCCCGGCGCGCCGTCGCTCAGCAGGAGCAGCAGGTCGGCGTCGAGACGGCGGGCCAGCAGGGCGGCGAGGAGGTCGGAGTCGACGACGGCGTCGGCCTCGCGCATCGTGCCGTCATCGCCGATCAGGACCGGGGCCTCGACGTCGCAGGCGCAGATCACCAGGCTGCCGGCGGCGATCAGGCCGCGGACGCTGCGCAGCTCGACGATCGCGATCGGCTCCGCCGAGCGCTGCCCGGAGGCAGCGAGGAGGGCGGGGTCGTCGGCGCCGACCACCACCTGCGAGAGGACCGTGACCACATCGCGATCGGGCAGCGCGTTGCTCAGCGCCAAGCCGAGCGAGGCCCCCTCCGAGCAGGCGATCACGATCTCGTGCTCGCCGGCGATCTCGGCCAGCGGCTGCACCGCATCGGCGACATCGCCGCCGTCATGGGCGATCAGAACTCGCATCGGTGACAGGCTGCCCAACCCGGGCCGCGCTGCCATCGGGCCAAAGCCACACTCCGGCATGCGGATCGAACCGGGGAGGCAGGTGGCAGACTGCGGATCAGGAGACCGAAGCAATGGTGGACGAGCAGCAGATCACAGTTGTTCTCGCCGACGATCACAACGTGATCCGCGCCGGGCTGCGCAGCATGCTCGAGGCCGAGGCGGACCTGCGGGTGATCGGCGAGGCGGCCGACTCCGCCGCCGCCGTCAAGCTGGCTCGCGACCGCCGCCCCGACGTGCTCGTGCTCGACCTGCAGATGCCGGGCGCCGAGCCGGTGCGCTGACGTCCAGGGCCTGCGCGAGACCGTCCCCGCCACCGCGATCGTGATGCTGACGATGCAGAGCGACCCGCGCAAGGCGCGCGACCTGCTGCGCGCCGGCGCCGCCGGCTACGTGCTCAAGCAGGCGGCCGAGCGCAAGCTGACCGAGGCGATCCGCATCGCCGCCGCGCGGCGGCTCCTACATCGACCCCGAGCTGGGCGGCGCGCTGGCCAAACTGGAGGCGGACCCGATGGAGGAACTGAGCGAGCGCGAGCGCGAGCTGCTGCGCCTGCTCGCTCTCGGCCACACCAACCGCGAGATCGGCGAGCAGCTCTTCCTCAGCGTCCGCGCGATCGAGGTCAACCGGGCCAAGCTGCTCGAGAAGCTGGGGATCGAGTCCCGCCCCGAGCTGGTCCGCTTCGCGATCGCCAACGGCGTGATCGAGGCGGGCAGGCACCGGCCGGGCTCCTAGCCGCGCTCGACCGGCACCCTGGCCGTGACTCGGGTGCCGCCTCCGGGCTCTGAGCCGACGTCGATCTCGCCGCCGAGCAGCTCGACCCGCTCGCGCATCCCGAGCAGGCCGCGGCCGGCGGCGACGGCGGCCGGCGTCGAAGCCGCGCGCCGTCGTCGCGAACGACGATCTGCACCTGGTGATCGATCAGGCACGCGGAGACGGCGGCGCTATTCGCGGCGGCGTGCTTGAGCACGTTGTTGAGCGCCTCCTGGACGAGGCGGAAGACCGACTCGCTCCTCCTCCTTGCCCAGCTCGCTCGCCGAGCTCGACCTCGATCTCGATCTCGAAATCGCCGCGGGCCGAGGTCTCCTCGGCCAGGGCCTCGAGCGCGGCGGCAAGGCCGAGGCGCTCCAGCGAGGCCGGGCGCAGGTCGTTGATCAGGCGACTGAGCTCGTCGATCTGTCCCGCCAGGCCCTCGATCGCTTCGCCTGCGGCCGCCTCGACTCGCTCGGCCCGATCCGGCGCCTTGCTCTGCAGCGCCGCCGCGAGCGAGATCCGCGTCGCCGCCAGCCCCTGCAGGGCGTCGTCGTGCAGCTCCTGGGCCCAGCGCCGGCGCTCGCGCTCGCCGATCTCGACCTGCTGCTGCAGGCGCTCGGACTCGACGCCCTGCGCCGTCGCCACCGCGGTCGCGGCGCTGCCGGCGAAAGCCTGCAGGAGGCGCAGGTCCTCCTGGTCGAAATCGGTACCCCCGGCTTCACGGTCGAGCGCGACCAGCGCTCCAACGGCGCGGCCACGGAAGAGCAGCGGCACCACGAGGGCGGCCTCGGCACCGAGTTGCTCGCGCAGCCGCGCCTCCGAAGGTGGCGTGCCGCGCTCCAGGTGCTGGGCGACCCGCTCCCGCATCGCCGCCTGGAAGACCGCGTCCTCAGTTGGAATCGTCAGCCGGTCCACCGCCTCGGGAATCTCACCCGGCCTGGGCGGCTACCACCAGGCGCCCGCCGCGGTGCAGTAGGACGAGCAGCGTCCTCGCCTCGACCAGGGCGCGGGCGCGCTTGACGATCAGCTCCAGCACCCGCGGCACGTCCGTCTCACCGCCGACCGTGCGGGCGATCTCGACCGAGGCCTCGGCCCGCCGCAGCGCCCGCTCGACCTCGGCCTCGCGCTCGCTCAGGGTCGTGTAGAGACGAGCGTTCTCGATCGCGATCCCGGCCCAGGTCGCCAGCGTCGTCGCCGCCGCCTCGTCGTCGGCGTCGAACTCCTCGCCGCCGCGCTTCTCGGTCATGTAGAGGTTGCCGAAGATCTCGCCCCGAACGGCGATCGGCACGCCGAGGAAGGAGTGCATCGGCGGGTGGCCGGCAGGAAAACCGTAGGCATGTGGATGCTGGTTGACGTCGCCTAGCCGCAACGGCACCGGCTCGCGGATCAGCTCGCCGAGGACGCCGCGCCCGCGCGGCAGGCTGCCGATCTCCCGTTTGGTCTCGTCGTCGATGCCGAGATAAATGAAGCGCTCGAGCTCGGTGCGCTCGGGGTTGAGCACCCCCAGCGCCGCGTACTCGGCGGCGGTGATCTCGCGCGCCGCCTCGACCACCGAGCTGAGAACGGTCTCGAGGTCGAGCTCGGCGAGGATCGCCGAGCCGATCTCGATCAGCCGCCGAAAGCGCTCCTCCGGCGGCCGGCTGTTCGACGACTCGGGTGAATTCACATCTGGATCATCCCCCCTCTCGCTGGAGTCGGTATTTGTTAAGCGGTGACAGAGCACCAGGGCGAGGAACGGAGGGCCGAGTCGAAGCGCGAAGAAGCGGTCGACGCCACCCGCCGCACCCTGCTCGCCAGCGAACGCACCGAGCTCGCCTGGTGGCGCACCGGGCTGACCGCGCTGGCGGTGGCGCTCGCGGTCGGCCGCATCGTCCCCGGTCTGGACTCGACCTCGCAGCGCTGGCCCTACGTGGTCGCGGGCGTCTGCTTCGCCATCTACGGGGTCGCCGTCGTCGTCTACGGCAGCGTCCGGCGGGGCACGGTGGAGCGGGCGCTGGCGGCGGGGCGCTTCCCGCCCGCGCCGCGGCTCGCCCACGCCGCGCTCGCCGCCGGCGGCGTGCTGCTCGGCCTGCTCACCGTCGTGCTGATCCTGATCGACTGACTGACGAGCCGATCGGGGTTCTGCCACCCGATCTCTGCGGTCTTCCGCGGATTCCCCGAGCCGCTCGCTCACCTAGTTTTTTGAGGCGTGCGATGAGACCTCTCAACCCCCCGACGAGCCAGGCCGGCGTGTACGAGAAGATCATCGTCGGCTATCTCGATACCGAGCGGGGGCGCGACGCGCTCGAACTCGGCCGGGTCCTGGCGGGCGCCAACCACGCCGAGATGCTGGTCCTCACCGCCTCCGGCGAGGACGGCCGTGAGCTCGCCGAGCTCGCTCGATCCGAGGCCGCCGACCTGCTCGTGCTCGGCTCCAGCCACCGTGGCCCACTGGGCAGAGTCGTGCCCGGCGCGACGGCCGGCCGCCTGCTGGGCGAGGCGACTTGCGCCGTTGCGGTGGCGCCGCCCGGCTTCGGCAAGAGCGCCGAGGGCTACGACGGCTGGCACCCGCTCAGCGGTGGCGCCGACGATCCCGGGCTGCGCGTAATCGGCGTCGGCTTCGACGGCTCGCACGCCGCTCGCGAAGCGCTCGACGCGGCGGTCGAGCTGGCGCTGCCCAACGGCGCCGCCCTGCGCGTCTACACCGTCGCCCACAGCTACGCCCGTCCTCCCGCGGCCGGCGCCGGCGGTCAGGTGCCGGGCATCCCCAGCGAAGCCCAGGCGCTGCGCGACCTCCTGCACGAGGTGGTCGCCGGCCTGCCGAGCGAGGCCCGTGCCCTGCCCGTCTTCCTGCGCGGCAATCCCGCCGATGAGCTGATCCGCGCCGGCGAGGCGGGGGTCGACCTGCTGGTTCTTGGCTCGCGCCCCGGCGGCCCGATCCGACGCACCCTGCACGGCAGCGTCTCCAACGCCGTCATCAGCGAGGCAACCTGCCCGGTCCTGATCTGTCCGGCCGGGGTGAGGGCGCTGCAGCCGACCCCCGCCTGACCCTCCTCAGCCCTTGCGCTTGGCCATGCGCTCGAGCTGCTTGCCGAAGGCGCGCTCGACTTCATCGGACATCGTCATCCGGAACATCGCAACCAGCGCCTGCATCGAGAGCGGGCGCAGCTGATCGAGCGCGGCGCGGACCTCGGGCCAACGCTCCTCCGGGTAGCCCTCTTCTTCGAAGGGCTTCCAGATGTCCTCGAGGAAGAGCTTGGCGAACTCGTGCGAGACCGAGCGGCAGCGGCTCTGCACCTTGGCGATCACGGCCAGGGCGTGATCGAGCGGCACGCCGGTCGCGACGACCCCCTCGGCCGCATCCAGGAGCGAGGGAAAGGGCGCCTCGAAGCGATCGTCGTCGATCGGGACCAGGGCGCCGGCGTCGATCGCCCGCTTCGTCGCGTCCTCGATCTCGGTGCCGAAGCGATCGGCCAGCTCTTTGCGGGTGAAGGTCTCGGGCTGCTCGCCGTCGAACTCGTCGAGCGCCCGCTTGAAGGAGAGGAACTGCTCGGCCGGCCCGAGGTTCTGGCTCAGCAGGCGCTCGATTCCCTTCAGGTTGAAGCCGTCGCTCTGCAGCTCCTGGATCATCCGCAGCCGGTCGAGGTGCTCGGGCCCGTAGTAGCCGACGCGGTCGCGCACCTCGGGAGCGGGCAGCAGCCCGCGCGCCCGGTGCGAGCGGATGTTGCGCACCGTCATCCCCGTCTCGGCGGCGAGCTGTTCGATCGTCAGGTCGTTCTCGGGCTTGGCGGCCGCCATCTGTGTGAAACCTATCACTGAAAGACGGACCGCTAGTTGACGTGACGGCATTTGATGTTACGTTGTCTTTCGTCACGGGTATCGCTGCCAGTCACCCAGCGAAGAGGAGACCATGAGCCCCACCACAACAAGCTTGCTCGATGCGATCGCCGGGCCGCACGGGCTCGATCGCTACCTCGAGCAGATCAAGCCGACCCTGGTGATCGGCGAGTGCCGGGCCGAGGTGAGCGCGGTCAGCCACGGCACCGAGGAGAGCGTCACTCTGACCCTGCGCCCCAACCGCGCCTGGCGGCGGCATCCGCGCCGGCCAGTTCGTCCAGGTCGCGGTCGAGATCGACGGCGTGCGCCACAACCGCTGCTACTCCCCCGCCTCGGCCGAGGGCCGCGGCCGCGAGTTGGAGATCACGGTCAAGCGCCACCCCGAGGGCCTGGTCTCGAACTTCCTCGTCGACCGCGCCCGGCCCGGCATGGTGGTCGGCCTCTCGCAGGCCGACGGCGACTTCCACCTTCCCGATGCGCGCCCCGACTCGATCCTGCTGATCGGCGGCGGCAGCGGCATCACACCATTGATGGCGATCCTCCGCACCCTCTGCGGCGAGGGATACGCGGGACCGATCGCCCTGATCCAGTACGCCCCGGACCCCGAGCGCACGATCTACCGCGAGGAGCTCGAGCGCCTCGCCGCCGAGCACCCGAACTTCAAGCTGATCCGCTCCTACACGCGGGCCCCCGGCGCCGGCGAGCTCGACGGTCACTTCAGCCCGACCCACCTCCCCCAGTCCGACCCCTGCTTCACCGCCGCCGAGACCTTCGCCTGCGGGCCCGCCCGCCCTGCTCGACGCGGTGCGCGGCACCTGGGCCAACGGCCTCGAGCAGCGCCTCCACGTCGAGAGCTTCGTCCCGCCCACCCTGGTCCCCGTCGGCGAGCCCGGTGAGGGCTCGATCCGCTTCGCCGGCTCGGACCTCGAGGTGGAGAACAGCGGCGCCTCGATCCTCGAGCAGGCCGAGCGGGCCGGCATCCAGGCGCAGTCGGGCTGCCGCATGGGGATCTGCCACACCTGCACCTGCCGCAAGCTGAGCGGCACCGTCAAGAACCTGCTCACCGACGAGGTCTCGGCCGCGCCCGACGAGGAGATCCAGCTCTGTATCTCGGCGCCCCTCAGCGATCTCGTCATCGACCTTTGAACCGACTTTCAACGAAAGGCAGCCAATGAGCACCACGACCGAAAGCCAAATCCCCCTCACGCCCGAGCAGATCGAGAGCTTCGGCGAGGAGCTCGACGCGATCCGCCGGCGCGTGCTCGCCGACCGCGGCGAATCCGACGCCAACTACATCCGCAAGGTGATCCGCGCCCAGCGCGGGCTCGAGGCCGCCGGCCGCGGCCTGCTCTGGGCGGGAGTCTTCCCGCCGGCCTGGGTCGCCGGCACCGCCGCCCTCTCGCTCTCCAAGATCCTCGACAACATGGAGATCGGCCACAACGTGATGCACGGCCAGTACGACTGGATGAACGACCCGGCGCTCTCCGGCAAGAAGTTCGAGTGGGACAACGCCTGCCCGGCCGACCAGTGGCGCCACTCGCACAACTACATGCACCACACCCACACCAACATCGTCGGCAAGGACCGCGACATCGGCTACGGCGTTCTGCGCATGTCAGAGGACCAGGAGCTGGCGCCCCTACTACCTCGGCAACCCGGTCTACGCGACCCTGCTGGCGCTGTTCTTCCAGTACGGCGTCGCCCTGCACGATCTCGAAACCGAGCGCCTGGCGACCGGTGAAGTCAAGCTGGCCGAAAAGCGCGAGCTGGTCAAGGGGATATGGAAGAAGGTCCGCCGCCAGACGCTCAAGGACTACGTGATCTTCCCGGCGCTCTCGGGCCCGTTCTTCCTCTTCCCCCTGGCCGGCAACGCGACCGCCAACCTGGTCCGCAACGTCTGGTCGTTCACGATCATCTTCTGCGGCCACTTCCCGGAAGGCACCCACGAGTTCAGCGAGGAGGAGACCGAGAACGAGAGCCGCGGCGAGTGGTACTACCGCCAGCTGCTCGGCTCGGCCAACCTCAGCGGCAGCCGGCCCTTCCACATCCTCTCCGGCAATCTCAGCTTCCAGATCGAGCACCACCTCTTCCCCGACCTGCCCGCCAACCGCTACGCCGAAATCTCGACCGAGGTGCGCGAGATCTGCAAGCGCTACGGCATCCCCTACAACGTCGGCCCGCTGGGCAAGCAGTTCGGCAGCGTGGTCAAGAAGATCTGCCGCCTGGCGCTTCCCGACCGCAAGCGCGGCGTCGAGGGCCCGCCGCCCGCCGCCGAGCAGAGCGGCGAGAAGGAGCGCGTAGCCGTCGCCGCCTGACGCGCTGGCTGCCGAGCCGCGCGGCTCGCTCAGGCCGCGCAGCGCTTGCAGCGGCCGCGGATCGTCACCTCGTGCTCGGTGGCGTCGAAGCTGATCCGACCGCTCGACCTTGTCGATCGCCCGCTCCAGCGAGGCGTCCTCGAAGGGGATCATCCGGCCGCAGTCGCGACAGATCGCGTGGTGGTGGTGCTCGCCGTCGGACTCGATGCGCTCATAGCCCGCGACTCCCCGCGCGACCTCGATGCGGCGCAGCAGGCCGAGCTGCTCGAGCTGCTCGAGCGCGCGGTAGATGCTGGCCCGCCCCACCCCGGCCTTGCGCCGCCGCAGCTCGTCGTCGAGGTCCAGCGCGGTGACGGCGCAATCGTGGCGAGCGAGGGCCTCGACGACGACGGTGCGGGCGCCGCCGCGGCGGTAGCCGGCGGCTCGCAGGGTGGCGAGAGCGTGCTCGGCCCAGCGCGTGCGGGTGGCGGTGCTCATGCTTCCGATCCTAGAGACAGCTCGCCGCCCACCCGGTCGATTCCCCCCGCCCCGTGCGGGCGGGCACGCCGGCGCCAGCGGGCGACGGCGGCGGCGAGCAGGAAGGCAGCGGTGGCGACGCCGATCACCGCGGTGCTCGCCGGCAGCGCCGGGACCCCGGTAGCTGAGCGCCAGCCCGGCCCACATCGAGCCGACGGCGATCGCGCCCGAGAGCCAGAGGCCGCGCCAGGGGTTGTCGGCAAGCAGCCGCGCCGCGCCGCCCGGCGCCGCCAGGAGGCCGAGCAGGAGGAGCGCGCCGACCGCCTGCGTCGCCTCCGCCGCGACCACCGCCAGGAGGATGAAGAAGCCGAGGCCGAGCGCCCGCACCGGCACGCCGAGGCCGCGCGCCACCTCGTGGTCGACCGAGGCGAAGAGCAGCGGCCGGGCGATCGCCAGCAGCGCCAGGCAGGCGAGGATCGCGATCGCCGCGGCGAGGCGGGCGTCGGGCGGGGAGAGGCCGAGGATCGAGCCGAAGAGGACGCGGACCGCGGCGGTGCCGTTGGAGCCGCTCGAGCCGCTGATGAAGATCGAGAGGAAGAGCGCGCCGAGGCCGAGGACCCAGGCGAAGACCGAGCCGATCACGACGTCGTCGGGACGGGCGCGCTCGCCGAGCAGCCCCATCCCGCTCGCCACCGCGATCGTCGCCACGAACAGACCGAGCCTGACGTCGACTCCCGCCGCCGCGGCAGCCAGGGCGCCGGTGAAGGCAACGTGGCTGAGCGCATCGCCGGCGAAGACCTGGCTGCGCAGGACGACGAAGTAGCCGATCAGCCCGCAGGCAAGCGCGACCGGGGTGCCGGCGAGAAGGGCGTTGCGCATGAACTCATGGGCGAGCATCAGGCCGGCTCTCCCGTCGGCAGGGCGATCGGGCGGCGGCGGACCGCGCCCAGGCACAACCGCACCAGCACGTAGAGGCCAAAGGAGAGGCTGGTCACCCAGAAGCCGACCGGGTAGGGCGAGAAGTAGGAGATCGTCAGACCGAGCCAGGTGACCGCCAGCGCCAGGGCAACCGAGAGCGCCAGCCCCGGGACCGGCCGCGCCGTGATCTGCTGCGCCGTCGCCGCCGGCGTCACCAGCAGGGCGAAGACGAGCAGGGCGCCGGTAATCTCGGCAGTGGCGGCGACCGCCAGGCCGAGCAGGAGCAGGAAGAGCACCGCGAGCGCCCGCGTCGGCACCCCGGCGGCGCGGGCGACCTCGCCGTCGACCGAGGCGAAGAGCAGCGGCCGCCCGATCGCCACGAGCGCGAGCAGGGCGGCGAGGGCGATCCAAAGCAGCGTCGCCACCTGCCCGGTGGTGATGCCGAGGAAGGTGCCGAAGAGCAGCGACTCGAGACCGGCGAGCTGGCCGCTGTAGAGGTTGACGAAGAGGAAGCCGAGGCCGAGGCCGAAGGCCTGGACGGTGCCGATCGCCGCCGACTCGCCGCTGCGCGCCGTCCGGGCGGGGCCGCTGAGCGCGGCGAGGACGAGCGCTCCGAGGCCGCAGGCGCCGAAGTAGCCGAGGGCGATCGGCAAGCCGGCCAGGGTCGCCCCCGCCGCGCCCGGGAAGGCGATCACCGAGAGCGTGTGGCCGGCGAAGGTCTGGCGGCGCAGGACCATGAACCAGCCGATCGCGCCCGCCATCACGGCGACGATCGTCCCCGCCTGCAGGGCGTTGACCATGAAGGGGAATTCGGTCAGCTGTTCGTAGTCGCTGAGGGGATTCCAGGAGAGGGCGGCGAGCTCAGCCATGGTCGTGGCGGTCGTGGTGATGGGCCGGGGGCTCGGGCGTGCCGACGACGACGAGGCGCCCGTCGGAGGTCTCCAACACCTCGATCGGCACCCCGTAGAGGCGGCTCAGGGTCGGTCCGTCGATCACCTCGCGCGGCGCGCCCTGCACGCCGCGGCCGCGGGCGAAGTAGACGACCCGGTCGAGGTAGCCGAGGATCGGGTTGACGTCGTGGGCGACCAGCAGCACCGTCACCCCCTGGCTGTTGCAGATCCGCTGGACGAGCGAGGCGATCGCCCCCTGGTTGGAGAGGTCGAGGCTGTCGAGCGGCTCGTCGAGCAGCAGGATCTCCGGCTCGCGGACCAGCGCCTGGGCGATCAGCAGCCGCTGCTGCTCGCCGCCGGAGAGCGAGCCGATCGGCCGCGAGGCGTACTCGCCGGCGCCGACGAGCTCGATCATCTGCTCGACCCGCTCGCGGGCGCGGCGGTCGGCGCGGCTGAGGGCCGGCGGCAGCGGCAGGCCCCAGCGGGCGCCGTCGAGGCCGAGCCGGACCATGTCGACGCCGCGGATCCGCGTGCCGGAGTCGAAGCTGCGCCGCTGCGGCAGGTAGCCGATCCGGCTCCTCGCCGCGCCGGGCTCCTCGCCCAGCACCGTCGCCCTGCCGGCACTGAGCGGCAGCAGGCCGAGCACGACGTGGAGCAGGGTCGACTTGCCGGCACCGTTGGGGCCGAGCACGGCGACGAACTCGCCCCTGCCGATCCGCAGGTCGAGGCCCGACCAGATCGGGACGGTGCCACGGGTGACGGCGGCCCCCTCGAGTCGGATCGCCTCGCCATCGTGCCGCCGCCCCGCGGGCACGGGGCCGGTTTTCGCCGCCGCCTCCATCTCAGCCTCCCGCCCTGGCCAGCGCCGCCCTGATGCCCTTCAGCTCCCTGGACATCCAGTCCTGGAAACCGGCGCCTTCGGGGGTAAGGGTCTCGGTCACGGTGGCAACCGGGATTGCGGCCGCTTCGGCTTCTTCGTTGAGGCGCTTCACGTCAGGGGTAGCGTTCTGGCTGTTGTAGACCCAGAGCTTGATCAGGTGGTCCTTGATCTGTTCGTCGGCACTCGCCTTCTCGGCGGGCGTCGGTTCGGTCCCCTCGGCGATCCCGTCGATGAACCCCTTCGGGGTGATCAGCCTGAGCCCGAGCGAGGGCGCCAGCGGTTCGAAGATGCTCTCCGAGGCGCCGACCGGCGTGCCCGAGTAGCTCGACTTGATCTCTGAGATCAGTTCGTCGTATTCGGCCAGGCCCTCGGTTTCGAAGGCTTCCTGCTGCCGGTCGAAGTAGGAGTCGTTGCCGGGCAGCGCTTCCTTGTAGTCGGCGACGATCGCGTCGATCACCCTATGGACCGAGGCCGGCGAGTACCACTGGTGCGGGTTGTCGCCCTCCTTCAGCCCGAGGACATCCCCCACCGTGAGTTCGGTGCGGCCTTCGGCGGGGCTGGCCGCGAGCAGCTTCGAGGCCCATTCGTCGTAGCCGATCCCGTTGACGATCGAGACCTCAGACCCGGCCAGCGCCCTCGCGTCTTCGCTCGTCGGTTCGTAGTCGTGGGGGTCGACGGCGGGGTTGGTGATGATGCTCCTCACCGCCACCCTGTTGCCACCTAGCTGTGCGGCGATCGAGCCCCAGAAGTCCTCGGCGGCGACCACGTTCAGCTTGCCCGAGGGGCCGCCGGAGGGCGACCCCGAGCCTCCGCAGCCCGCGATCAGAACGGCAACGAGAGCGGCGATCGGCAGGGCGACGAGGCGACGCGGCAACGGCATGGAATCTCCTTGATCGGTTCGGGCCCGCGGCGACGGGCCTGATTCCCGTCGCCGCGCACCCTACACCATAAATGAGACTCGTTCTCTTTCCCATCTTTGTCCTGGAGGCGGTGCTAGCTCACTTTCCGGATCGCCGCTTCGATCGCTTCGGCCGAGCCGGGCGTCCCCAGAGCTTCCGTGCCACCCGGACCTTCGACGGCAAACGAGGGCGTGCCGTTGAATTCGAAGCGGCTGCCGGCTTCTTCGGTCGTCTTCGCGACCTCGGCCAGCACCCGCTTGCTCTTGCGATCGGCGTTCCACTTCTTCAGGTTCGGCACCCCGGCGCCCTTGGCGATCGAGGTGAGGAATTCGTCGGTGACGTAGCCCGAGCCCTCCTTGCCCTGGTTGCGGTAGAAGAGCTCGATGAAGTTCCAGCCGCGGCCCTGTTCGCCGGCGGCGATCGCCGCGGCGCCGGCGGGCACCGACTGCTGGCTGATGATCGTGAAGTTGCGGAACTCGATCTTCGCTTCGCCCGTGCCAACCGGCCCGGAGATGATTTCCGGGATCACTTCTTCGGAGTAGGCCTTGCAGACCGGGCACTGCAGATCGCCGAACTCGAGCAGCCGCACCTTCGCTCCCGGTTCGCCGAGCACCAGGTTCTTCTGCGGCACTCCCTGCAGCTCGGGTTTCCACTTCGCTCACGTCGACCAGGTTGCTCGCGTCGCCGCCGCTGCTCTTGCCCTGGTTCTGGCTGACCACGATCAGCACCACGACGACGATGGCCGCGAGCGCCGCGGCAATGCCGGCAAACTGGATCAGACGCTTGCGGCGCTCCTGCCCGTGGACTTCGCTCTCTTCCTCCAGCCGCTGTTCGCGGCGTTTTTCACGCTCTCGCTTGTTGCTCATCGTTCTCCTCCTGTCGAGTCTTCGAATTTACCTTGGTACTCGCCGTTCAGCGCTTCACCTCACGCAGGGCCCTTTCCAGTTCCGGCACCCCCCACGCTCCCTCGATACGGGTGCGAATGATCCCGTGGCGGTCGATCACGAAGAGCCAGGGCTCGCTGGGCAGGTGATAGGCCTGGACCTGCGGGCGCACGCCGGCCCTCGGGTTGTTGCCCCTGTAGATCTCCATGTGGATGAAGGCGACGCCCTTGCCGTCGGTCTGCTTGACCTGCTCGGCCTCGTCGACGACCGGGCCACAGACGCGGCTCTGGCAGAACTGCGGCGTGGCGAAGAGCAGCACCACCGGCTCTTTACCGAGCACCTCGGCCAGATCTTCGTGCATGTCATCCGGCGGTATACGCGTGTCGATCTTGCTCAGTTCGCCGCCGACGTCGGCGGCGGTCGGGGTGTGGACGCGCGGCGCCGCTTCGCCGACGTCAGGCGGGTTCGCCGGGCTCTTGGGGAAGCCCTTCTGCGGCTTTGGGAAGTGACCGACGACGGCGCTCGGCACGAAGGTCGCCTTGGTCGAGCCGCCTTCCTCGGACATCGCCAGCACCTGCCATTCGCCGTTGGCGCTCAGCGGCACCCCGTCGGCGACGTAGACGACCTTCGCGGCGGAGGGGTCTTTGCCCGTGGTTTCGGCAATGAAGGCCGACTGCGTCGCGAGCGATTCGATCCGCGCCGGGAAGGGACCGATCGCCTTGCCGTTGCCGCCGTGGGCGAAGTAGAGGGCGATCTTGGCATCGGACACCTGTTCCTTGCTCGTGGTGAAGACGCCGAAGCCGTAGCGATCCCGCCCCCTGTCGAAGACCAGCTCGGTCGGCAGGACGACGAGTTCGCTTTCGCCGCCGCTCGCCGCGTAGAGCTGCGCCAGTGTCCTGCCCCCCGCCGCGGGGAAATCCGAGCGCGGCGGCGCGGGCGCGGCGCTGATGCCGCTGTAGCGGTTGCCGCAACCGACCGCCGACAGGGCCAGGGCCAGAGCCAGGCAGGCGAGGGTAGCCACCCGCCGCAGTCGGCCCGTGCTTGCCTTGCGCAGCCTCATCGCACCGTCACCGCGTTCGAGGTCGAGCGCTCTGCCCTGTTTTTGAGCGGGATGTAGACGACCTGGTATCGGCCCGGCGGCAGCTTCCCTCGCCCAAGGCGCAGCCGGAAGCGCCTGCCGTGAACGCGCCTGACCGCGCGCGGCCTGACTTCGTCGATCGGCAGCAGGAGCAACCGCCCCGGCAGCGCCGGGTCGAGCCTACCCGTGATCAGCGTCGCGCCCGAGCGCAGGCGGCGGACGCGGATCTTCGTGCGCGAGCGCACGTCGACGGTCAGCGTCTGCGAGGAGATGCCTTCGGCGACGGCGCTGAGGCGGGTCACTTCCCGCACCGGAACCGTCGCGGAGAAACCGCCGTCGGCGGCACTGGTCAGGTGCAGGATCTTGCTGTCGCCGGCCTTGCCGCGGCGGCCGAGGTCAACCGCCACTCCGGGCCGGCCCGGCACCACCTTGCCGCTGACCCGAGCCTTGCCCGCGCCCCGCAGGCTCGCAGGCGCGCTGAGCTGAACCGCGACGGTTCCGCCCGAAACGGCGTTGCAGGAACCGACCACGTAGTCGGCGCCGCGGGCGCTGTCGGTGGGCTCGGTCCCGCCCGGAGCCTGGTCGACCCAATCGGGCAATCCGGCCGTTATGCCGTCGTAGGTGAGGACGAAAGGGCCGGCCGGCTTGGCGCCCGCAACCGCCCCGGTCGCTTCCGGCACGTCGATCGTCACCGTGCCGCCGAAGGCGGCGTAGACCACGTCGCCTTCGGTCGTCCCCGCGCTGCTGAACCAGCTCCCCTGAGCGAAGGTGCCGTAGTCATAGCTGAGCGGTTTTTCACCGTGCGGCCAGGCGCGGGCGCGAACGTAGTGGGTCTGGCCACCGAGACTGAAGAGCATCGCGAAGCCAGAGCCGTTTTCTTCGGCGTCTTCATGCTCGGGCTCCCAGGTGGCCGAGCGGACTTTGATCGTCGCCGTCAGCCGGCCGCTTTCCTCGGAGAACCAGGCGGCGAGCACGTCGGAGGAGGAGTGGTGACCGTCGCCGCTGACGTCGCTGATCTGCGGCACCCCGCCGCAGGGCTGGGGAGCCGCCGCGCTCGCGACCGGGGCGGCGACCGCGACGACCAGGGTGCAGAGAGCGCTCGCGGCCAGGCGCCAAGCGAGGCGCGATCTGGTTTTGCGGGAGGTGTTCATCGTTGCTCCTTTCGCTTGCGCAGAACGACGGCAAGGGTCACCAGAGCCGCGACGAGAGCGGCAAGCGCGAGTGCGCGAGCGAGCCAGTCGTCGTCGGCCGAGGAGGTGTTTGTCGCGGCCGTCTCGGAGGCGTCTGCCGCCACCGGAGTGGTGCTGCCGGAAGCACCCTCGCCACCGGCGTTCTGCGGCGGCAGGCCAACTGTGATCGTGGTCGTCGGAGCCGGCTCCTCGGATTCGGGCGAGCCGATCCAGCGCACCACGTCGCCGTCGTTGTAGAGCTGCAGGGCCTTCCAGGCGAGCACGCCCGGCTTGGGCGGCGTCGCTGCCAGGAAAGAGAACTCGACGAAGCCATCCGGCGCCAGGCGCCCGTCCCAGACGACCCGATCGACCGAGTGGTCCTTGGCAAGGACGAGATGCCGCGACCAGCCCGGCGTTGCCTCGAAGGAGTAGGGCAGAACCCCGGGCGGAACCTTCAGCACGACCTGCTTGGTCCAGTGCGGCGAGCGCTCGCCGGGCACGAGCACGGTGAACTTGACCGCGTCGTTGGGCGCCGCTTCGGTGGGGGCGACCTGGATGTGGGCGCCGGCCGCCGTGGCGCTGCACCCGAGCAGCGCCACGGCGAGCGTCGGCCCCAGCCAGGCTCGTCTCAGGGTTGAGCTGAGCATGGCCGCGCCCTCACCTGGTCAACTTGAAGCCGAAGCCGGCTTCCTGGTGGTGGCCGTCGGCGGCGATCCACTTGGCCTTCGCCGTGTAGCGCCCCGCCTTGAGGCCGCTCTTGAGGCCGACGAGGAGCCGATCGACGTTGCGCGGGTCGCGCCCGCCGCGGCCCTTGGAGACCTTCGAGCCGTCGGGGCCGAAAACCTTCAGGGTGCCGCTGCGGATCGGCCCGCTGAAAAGGATCGAGACCGAGCGCTGGGAGGTCTTCGCCGACCCCGAGGGGTTGGTCTTGACGATTTGGACATGGGCGCCGGCGGCGGGAGCGATCAGCCCCGCCGCGAGGGCGGTGGCGGCCAAGGCCGCCACCGCCCTCCGTATCGCGTGGCTAGCCACGCCGACGCGCCGCCTTCAGCTGCTTGCGCAGCCGCTTGATCGTCTTCGCCTTCTTCGCACCGGTCTTCCTGGTCGCCGTCAACTGCTGCTGGAGCGAGTTGACCTGGCCGACGAGGTTCGCCTTCTCGGCTGCAAGCGTCACGCTCTTCGTCTTCCAGTCGTCGATCTGCGACTGCAGGCTCGACTCGTCGCGCAACAGGCCGGTGATCTGGCCTTCCAGCGGGGTCACGGCCTGCGCCACCGCATCGGCGATCGCCCCCGTGGCGGGGTTGGAGCCGGTGTCAGCCTTGTAGTAGGTGCCGCCCTTGCTTTCGCAGAGCGACTTGGCCGCTTCGGCTTCCTCGTTGACTTCTTTCGTTTCCGGGTTGTCGCTCGGCAACGCCGCGAGGTCGACCCCGGTCTTTTCCTGCACCACCGGGATCCAGTCGGCCGGGATGTCGCCGAGGCCGGCGCTCACCTTCTGCCAGGGGACGTAGTCGAAGAACGGTTCGGCCTCCTGCCAGGCGGCGATCGTCGCCGGTTCTTCGAGCGCGGCGAGACCGCAGGTCGCGTGCGCCTGCACCGGCGAGTTCGCTCCGTGCAGGGAGGCGAATCCGAGCAATTGCAGCGCCGTCATCTTGTGCGTGACTTCGCCCACTTTCCAGGTGCGGAAGGTGCTCGGGATCAACTGGTAGTTGACGATCCCCTGGCCCGGGTTGCTGCCGGCGGTCTCGGTGTAGGTCATCGAGTAGCCGTCGTTGGCGATCGCGTAGCGGGCGGTTCCGTCTTCCAGGCACGAGCCGTCTTCGTGGGCTTCGAAGGTGCAGCCGCTCGGCGCTTTCTTCGGCGTCAGCGAGTACACCTGTGGGTGCGCCGCCGCGCTCGCCGGCAGGGCAAGTGCGAACAGCGTCAGCAGGGCCGTGGCCCAATGCGTCTTGATCGATCTCACGATCGGTCCTCCTTCAGGTCTGTTTTTCTCGAACTCTTCGAGCCGGCCGCAGAGAGCCGAACTCGTCACTCAGGAAGCGAGTGCGAGAGGAGGACCGCGCAGCTTGCGCGAGACGGCGAGGAGCAGCAGCGCCCGGGTGATCGCCGGGGCCGGACGGTGGCGCCCGACGACGCGCTCGGTGTCCCTGCGCCGCCGCCGGCGACGTCGCGCGACGAGGCGATGGATCAGCTGCTCGCCGGGATAGCGGTCGCAGGCGAGCGCGACGACGAGCAGGATCGGTGGCAGGACGCCGAGCAGCTGCACCGGGCCGCCGGCGGCGACGGCGACGGCGCAGAGCAAGACGCTGCACACTGCGACGAGCAGCGGCAGCGGGTCTCTTCTCAGCGTCCGGGGCACCGCCGCCTAGCCCTTGCGCCCGCTCCGAACCAGGGCGGCGCCGCCGGCGATCAGGCCGAGTGCGCCGATCACGAGGGCGGCGATGCCGAGCCCCTTGCTGGCGCTGTCGCTCGAGCCCGAGCCGCTCGATTCCGATGCTTCGCTCGCTTCGCCCGAGGGGCTGGGCGGCGCGGTCTCCGAGCCGGCGACGTCCTGCAGCGGGCCGCCTTCGGCGGTGACGTCGATCTGCGGCGCCGGTTCGTCGGAGTTGGGCGGGCCGATCCAGCGCACGACTTCGCCGTTGTCGTAGTACTGCAGCACCTTGAAGCTGAGCTCTTCGCCGGCCTTGCCGGGGATCTCGGTCGAGATCGGGAAGTTGAGGAACTGCCCGGGCGGGATCTTCCCTTCGCCGCCATGGCCGCTCCAGACGATCTCGGAGACCTGTTCGGTGACTTCGCCGTCTCCGGTTTGCACCGGCTTGGCCAGCTTTGTGGTCTTCACTTCCGCGCTCCAGCCTGGCATGTATTCGGTCGAGACGTCGAGGAAGCCGGGCGGGAACTGGACCGCCAGCTTGACCGTGTTGGCGCTTTCCATCTCGTTCGGCACGCGGATGTCGAGGGTGGCGAAGGAGCCGACCGGGACCTCGTTGGGGTGCAGGCTGACGTGAGCCTGCGCGGTGGCCGGCGCCAGCAGCGCCAGCGCCGCAGTCACGCCGAGAGCGATTCGTCGCATCGGGGATGTTCCTTTCTTTGGCGCGATCAGCGGATCGGCACCGTGGTCGTTTGCGTGTACTCGTCGAAGGCGGAGACGCGGACCGTGATCGCGATCTTCCACTCGCCCGAGGCGGTCAGGAAGGCGTCGGGGATCGTGTAGTGGCCGGGACCGGAGAGCTGCGGTTCCAGCGGCAGCGAGATGCCCTTGTCGGGCAGCGAGGCGGTCGCCTCGAACTGCTTGATCCTGGCGAACGGCGCCCCGCTCTTGGCGTCGAAGAGGTAGACGTGGATCTGGTTGCCGCCGACCCTGGCCGGTTCGACCGTCATCTCGAGCTGGATCGGGCCGAACTGGGTTTCGGCCGCGAAGGGACCCGACTGGGCGGTGATCGGCGGCGCGTAGCTGGCCAGGGCGGCGGTGACGCCGAGCACGACGAGGAGCAGCGCCAGCTCGGCGCGCAGGGCGCGGCGCAGCAGCACCCCCGCTCGTCCGGGCGACTCGCCGCCCGCCGCGATCCGCTTCAGCCGGGGGACGGAGGTGCGCCGGTTGTAGGCGCCGATCCCGATCAGGATCATCAGCAGGACGAACTTGGCGAGGACCGCGCGGCCGTAGCCGGTTTCGGTCAGGGCGTCCAGTTCGCGCACGTAGACGTAGGCCTGGATCAGGCCGGTGAGCAGGATCGCGCCGACCGAGATCAGCGCCACCTGCGAGAAGCGGGCGAGGTCGGCCGCCAGCAGCCGGCCGCGGCCGGCGGGCTCGAGCTCGCGCGTAGCGCGGGGCAGGACGAAGAGCAGCACGGCGAGGCCGCCGAGCCAGACCGCCATGGCGCCGACGTGGATGACGTTGACCGGGAAGTTGAGCGCGATCGGGTGCTGGGTGCTGCCGTGACCGGAAAGGGCCGGGACGAACACTGTGTAGAGCAGCGGCACGCCAAGGAGGACGAGGAGAAGCGGGTTCGGGCGGCGCTCGGCCGGACGGCGCAGGCCTAGCGCGACGAGGACGCCGACGGCGAGCCAGGCGAGCACGGCGACGCCCCAGATCGTGCCGAACTTGGTTTCCAGGGTCTCGTGCAGGATCGTCCACTCAAGCGCCGCGAAGCCGGAGATGCCGGCGGCCTCGGCGGCCTCCATCACCACCCCGGCGGCGGCGCTGATCGCGCCGAGCAGGGCGGCGAGAATCAGGGCGGCGCGCAGCCGCGAGCCGAACGCACGGGCCGCCCGGGCTCGCTCCTCGCCGGCGCCGTCCAGCACCGCCAGTCCCGGCAGCCAGACGAGCAGCAGGAAGGCGAGCCCGCCGAACCCCAACGCCGTCGCCGCGTACTGCAGGGCCCGGGCGAGGCCGAAGACCGTCTCGGTCACCTTGCCGCTGCCCGAGCCGGAGGTGAGTTCGGCGACGGTCTGGCTCGGCGCCTTGCCGGCCTTGCCGATCGAGAAGACGAAGCCGCTGGAGACGATGTGCCCGTCGGCGGAGATCACCCGGTAGGTCGCGGTGTAGCTGCCGTCGGGCAGGCCGGGCTCGAGGTGGACGCCGAGCCGCGGCCCTTCGCCGTTGGGGTGGAAGGCATCGCCCTCGTCGACCCGCGAGCCGGTCGCATCGTAGACGCGAACGGCGCCGAAGTTGCCCTCGACCGGCTCGTCGAAGCGAAAGATCACCGCCGGCGGCTCCTGCTTGACGACGGCGCCGCGGTCGGGAACGGTGCCCTCGAGCTGGGCGTGGGCGAGCGCGCCGACGGGCGCGCAGAGCAATGCCAACAGCGCCGCGCTCAGCAGCGGCAGGAAGGCGCGCAGCCGTCCCGGCATCTACCAGGCCTCCTTCACCGGCTCGTCGCCCCGCGGCTCGTCACCGTCGCGATCGCTCGGCTCTTCGTCCTCGCGCCTACGCCTCAGGAAGAGGACCAGCGCACCGCCGCCGAGCACGATCACGATCCCGGCGAGGATGAAGGGCAGCTTCGAGGTGCTGGGGCTGCCGACCCAGTAGAGGGTGCCGTCGATCGCGCCCTTGCGGCCGTCGACCCGCAGCGGGATCGTGTAGTCGAAGATCTTGGTTTTGCGGCTCGTGTCGGTTACCTGGGGCGGGGCCGCGGTCGAGCCGTAATGCATGCGGTGGTCGTGCCAGATGAAGGTGCCCGAGTCATCGACCGTCTTCCACTTCGGCGCCGCTTTCGGGTTGGCGATCGGCGGCACCTGCGAGGTCGGGAAGCGGGTGTCGTTGAGGTAGAGCGCCGGCGAGCGTTCGTTGACCTGCACCGTGCCGTCCCTCAGCACCCGCGCGTAGGGCTCTTTCTCGTAGCCGTAGATGACGACTTCGTGGCCGTGCTGGTCGAGCAGCTGGAAGTAGCTGTCGTAGCTGAGGACTTCGAAGCTGACGCCCGCCACCTGCGGCGTCACCCGGTCGATCACCGAGCGGTAATCGGGGTTGCCTTCGTGGGCCGACGCCGGGCCGGCCGGGAGCAGGCAGAGCAAGGTTGTCGCGGCGGCAAGCGCCGCCAGGTGCTTTCGCACGATGTTTCCCTTCGGTCGCGCGCACGGCGACCGAGGGTCGAATCTTCGGCGCCGGCGCTAGTTCTCTAGGAGGAGGCGCAACGGCGGCGGTCGCTCAGCCCGCGAGAAGGCGAGCAGGCGGGGCCCGCGGGGCGCCCGGGCCAGCGGCGGGCGCGGAACAGGCGCGTAGGAGGCGGCGGCGCGGCGCGGCGCCCGGCGGCGCTTGGAGGCCAGCTTGACGATCAGCTCCTCACCGACGTAGAGGCCGCAGAAGAGCGGGATCGCGATCAACAGCGCCGGCGCGAGGAAGAGGAGCACGTCGGTCGAACCGGCAACGGCCAAGGCGATCACCCAGAAAAGCGTGATCGTCAATGCCCTACCGTCGGTGAAGCGCCCCGCGAGCTGCATGCGCTGAAGAATAGCCCGAAACGGAACAGCCGCTCAGGCGGCGTCCTGGCGCACATCAGACGTTGAGATTGGCGGCGTGAGGTCAAGTCGATCGCCCCCGCGTCGATGGGCTTGGCCCAGGCCACAAACGAGGACATCGGTTGCAGTGACGCTCTTTTCCAACAGCACGCAGCCCGTTGCACCCCCGCTTGCCGAGACGCCGGAGATCGCTGACGCTCCGACGCTCCTGGTCAAGGAGCTCGAGCGGACGCCGCGAGAACGCCGCGGCCTCTACGTGGCTCTCAACCTGAAGTTGCTCATCGTCGTTGCGATCGGGCTGGCCTGGGCCGGCTTCTCGCTCTGGCTCTCGCTGCCGTGGATCGACACCCTGGGCCAGTCGATCACGATGCCGCTCGCGATCGCTGTCATCCTCGGCATCGCGATCATCCCGGGCTACCTCAACGCCAACCTGATCGCCTCGCTGCTGCTCGACCGCCCTCCCCGCTGCGCTTCGATCTCGCCTTCCCCGAGACCACCGTGGTGATCGCCTGCTTCAACGAGGAGGAGACGATCGAGGAAACGCTCGACTACCTGGTCGAGCAGGACTATCCGGGCGGGATGAGGGTCCTGGTCGCCGACGATGGCTCGACCGACCGCACCGTCGAGCTGGCCCGCGCGCGGGCCGCGACCAACTCCGACATCGCCGTCCTCACCACCCCCCACGGCGGCAAGGCACAGACGCTGACCGCGGCCCTGGAGCATGTGCAGACCCCGCTGATGGCGACCGTCGACGCCGACACGCTGCTGATGACCTCGGCGCTGCAGAGGGTCGTCGCCCGGCTGCTGATCTCCCCGCCGGACACGGTCGCTGTCGCCGGCGCGGTCTTCGTCCGCAACTCACGGCGGAACTTCATCACCCGCGCCCAGGAGTGGGATTACTTCCTCGGCATCGCCTCGGTCAAGCGCCAGCAGGGTCTCTTCCAGGGAACGATGGTCGCCCAGGGCGCCTTCAGCGTCTACCGCACGGCGGCGCTCCGCCATGCAGGCGGCTGGCCAGACCGCATCGGCGAGGACATCGTCCTCACCTGGGCGATGATGCGAAAAGGCGGCAGGGTCGGCTACGAGAGAACCGCGGTCGCCTTCACCACGGCGCCGGAAGACGTCCGGGCGTTCGCCCGCCAGCGACGGCGCTGGGCGCGCGGGATGATCGAGGGACTGCGCGAGCACGGTGGTCCGCTGCTGACCGGAGGCCGGTCAAACGCCCACGCTGTGCTCGTCAACTTCGTCTTTCCCTACGTCGACGTCGTGTACTCGATCGCCTTCCCGATCGGGATCGTCCTGGCCCTCTTCGGCAACTTCGCGATCATCGGGCCGATGACGCTGGCGGTCCTACCGCTCAACGTCGGCCTCTCGCTGATCATGTTCCACCTCAGCAAGCAGTCCTTCGACGAGATCGGCCTCAAGGTGCGTCAGAACCGACTCGGCTTCATCGGCTACCTCTTCACCTACCAGCTGTTCATGTCACCGGTGTCGGTGGCGGGTTACGCGCAGGAGCTGTTTGGGGCCGCCCGGCGGTGGTGACTCGAGGCCGGGCGGACTCAGCAGCAGGGGGCCCCGTGGCGCAGGAACGGCCCCAGGGTGCGCATCGTGGGGTACCGCCAGCCCTCGTTCACCTCGATCTGCGCGCCCGCCTCGGCCGCCGCAAGCGCAAGCCCCCCGACCAGATCCAGCGGCACGTCGCCCTCCTCGAGCCCGAGCTCGGCGAGGACGCTGAACAGGTGCGCGATCACGACGTGCTCGTGGTGACCGAGCGCCGCGGCCGTTCCGTCGACTAGCCAGCGAAGCACCATGCGAGGATCGAGCCTCCCCTCGCCAATCCGCTCGCGCGTCGAGCGGGGACTCATCGGGCCGTCGGGCGAGGGCGCATGATGGCTTACCGCATAGACGGCATCGATCCCCTCCAGCTCGGGGGGAAGATCGAGGCAACCGTAGGCGTCCAGGATCCTTGCCTCCACCGCACAGTGCAGGACGATCGCCGTCTGCTCCCCAGCCTCCTGCACCGCGGCGACGTAGGCGGGGATCCACGTGGTGTCCGCTCGCACCTGCTCAACGCAGGCGAGCTCGGTCAGTCCGATCCGCTCGGCCGTGGCGATGTTCTCCGCGATCGTGTTCCCTGCGCCCGAGAAGGTCGAGCTGACATGCATGTCCTGCTCGGGCAGCTGAGATCGGTGCGAGCGCGAGCGGCGAGCGTGTCTCAGCGGATCAGCAGTGGGGTGCCAACCGGCATCAGGTGCCATAGCTGACGCACCTCCTTATTTTGGACGCGGATGCAGCCGTGCGATGGGCGGCCGGGGATCAGGAAGGGTTCGCTGGTGCCGTGGATGCCGACGATGCCGCCGCCCGGCCAGTCGCTGAGAACGGAGTAGTCGCTGCTGCCGAACGCCACCGGCCCGTAGAGGCCGCCGGGGCCGGGCGTCCTGAACTTCTCGCGGATCCAGAAGTGCCCAGCCGGCGTCGGAGTGCTCGGCTTGCCGATCCCAACCGGCGCCCTCCAGATGCGCCGGCCCCGCCTGTAGAGGGTTGCCCGCAGCTTGTGGCGTACGACGACGAGCACCGTCCGCACCCGGTAGCGGGGACCGAGCGCCGAGCGCCGGACCCACCCCTTTCGCCCGTTCGGGCGCATCGGGATGCGCACCTCGAGCCAGCCGTGCCGGCTCGAATCCATCCACCTGCGCAGGACCGGGTAGACCTCGGGAAAGCCGTCCTCGGTGAGGTAATGGGTCCGCGCGATCAAGCGCGCGCCTGGGGTCGGCAACCAGCGAATCGGGGCCTTCCGCAGCGGGTGCGCCCAGTGGGTGAAGGTCCATTCGTTGGAGAGCCGAACGCTGCCGCCGGCGCCCGGGGCGATGCCGGCGCTCGCCGCCGCCGGAAGCATCAGCGCGAGGAAAAGGGCGAAGAGAGCCACCATGGCTCAGCCGGTGAAGTCCGGGCTTGGAACGGCGCGGGCGCAGCGGCGGAAGGTCCGGCTGGACACACCGCGGCGGCCCTCGCTGTCGACCGCCACCACGCGGATCGTGTTGCGCCCCGCGCGCAGGCCGACGACGCCGATCCAGGCCGAGAACCGCTTGCTGGTGGTTCGCTTGATCAGCTTGCCGTCAACGAAGACCTCGACACTGCGCAGCTTCGCCGAGCTGCGCACCTTGAACCTCGCCCTGAAGCCGGCACCGGTGCAGGTGCCGCGAGCCCGGCCGGCCGTGGGGCCCCCGGGGCCCTTGAAGATCCGTACGCTCGGCTTGGTTGCGCCGCCGCCGCTGCCACCGCCGCGATTGCCTCCTCCTTTACCGCCACGGCCCCCGGTCCCGGCGCCTTCCGTCGCGACTTCACCGCCGGCGGCGCCTGCTTCGGTTTCGCCGCCGCCACCACCGCCACCGGTCCCGGCGACCGCACAATCAGCCCTGGTAACCGTGTCGTTGATCAGCGTCACCGAGGCATTGCGGGCAAGCAGCCTGCCGCTGACGACGACGCCGCTGTTCAGCGAAACCGATTCCAGCGCCAGGATGTTGCCGGCGAAGACAGAGTCGGTGTCGAGCGTTGCCGAAGAGCCGACCTGCCAGAAGAGATGACAGGGCTGGGCGCCGTTGATCATCAGCACCTGGGAGGCGGAAGCGCTGATCAGCGTGGTCGCGGTCTTGAAGATGAAGACGGCGTCCGGGTTGCCCTGGCCGTTCAGTGTCAGCGTCCCGGTGATCCCAAAGGTCCCCGATTCGGAGTCATAGACCCCGGGCGTCAGGGTCTGGCCACCGAGCTCGGTGGCGAGCGTGTTGACCGGGCCCTGGCCGGCGGCGTTGTTATAGGCGGTGGTCAGATCGGCCTGGGCCTGCGCGGCGAGCGCGTCGGCCGGGTGGGTTGCCCCGTTGACCGTTCCGTTGGGAGCGCCGCCAAAGCCGGTCACCGCGGGCGTGGGAGCGGTACCGAGATCGCCGTTGATGACGCTCGGCCCTTCGTTAGTCACCCCGGCCCCGGCCAGAACGGCAAAGCTGGTTGCCGTGCCCAGGCCCACCGACGTCGCCGCCCGCGCGCTGCCCGCAAGCGCCAGAGTCACGGTCAATACAAGCGACACGGTGACGGCCTTTTGCACAACGCCTTTCATTCCAAGGTCACTATGCGCGCGCATCCATGGGCAGCACAATCCCCCGGACGTATGAGCCTCCCAAATATCCCCCGGAAGGGCTACACACTATTGCGTGGTCTCCACCTCCCAGGTGATCTCACCGGTTACCAGCGCGATCGCCACGGCGTGTGCGCGGGTGTGTGCTCCGAGCTTGCCCAACGCGTTGTGAACGTGTGACTTGACCGTCTCCGGCGACAGGTACAGGCGCCCGGCGATGTCTCCACTCTGCAGCCCGGACGCAACCAGTTTCATCACCTCTCGCTCGCGCTCGGTGAGCTGTAACCTGCCGGCGCCCTCCACCGCCACCGGCGCCCACGATGCTTCCCGAGCCTGGGCCATCCTCGCCTGCTCGGCGGATGCCTCTTCGGGTGGGATGAAGACAGAGAGATGGCGCGCCGGCAACACATTGGCCGTGGCGCTGAACTCAACCGGCAACGGGCCCCGGTCGGGAACGTACAGCTGGTACCAGCCCTCGGCGCCCCCGCTGGCCAGGAACCCGCCCCACTGTTCCTCGAGCCTTCTGCGCTCGGCGGGAGAGGTGAACTCATCCATGGTGCGCCAGGGGATCTCCTCGCGGGCAACGCCAAGGAGATCGCAGGCGGCGTTGTTCCCGGTCACCCAGCGGCGCTGGTCGTCGGCGATCAGCATCGGATGCCGCGAGCGCTCAAACGCGACTCGCAGGCGCGCCGCTGCCTGCGAACCAGACTCGCCGCCCTCAAGGACGGGCATGTTCTCTCCACCGCCGGGCAGGCTGGGAGATACCACCAAAACCCCCTTGACTCTGGGGCCATACACGCTGATTACTTGCCGTACCTGCTTACGATAGGGACAGCAACTCGAGCATGCAACCTTGTCTTGCGGGCACTAACCCGTTTGGGGGATATTCACTGTGCTCCGCATATCCGGGGATTGCGTCGCCCAGCCACGGCACCGCTAGCCGCGCCTGACCAGGTTGCGGCCGGCATTCTTGGCCTCATAGAGAGCGCCGTCCGCCCGCAGCAGCGCGCGCCGAACGTCGTCCTCCAGCGCGGCCACGCCGATACTGGCTGTAACCGAGGTGTCGGCGCCGGCATTCTGCACCTCTGTCCGAAGTCGCTCCGCCAACACCTCCGCCTCGGCCATGCCGGTGCGAGGCAGCAGGGCGGCGAACTCATCGCCGCCAAGGCGAGCGACGAAGTCGCCCTCGCGAAGGCCCCCGGCAATTGCTCTGGCCATCAGGGCAAGGACTCGATCGCCGGCATCGTGCCCGTCTGAGTCGTTGACCCGCTTGAAGCCATCCAGGTCCACCATCAACACCGCCAGCGGCTTGGCATCGGAGAGGTCTCTGAGCCTGGCCGCGCGGTCCTCGAAGGCACGGCGGTTGGGCAGGCCGCAGAGCACGTCGGTGTAGGCCAGGTCCTTGTAGGCGCTCGCCTGGCGAGCCAGATCCCGGGCCAGGTCGGCCGTTTCAGCGGCAATGCCGGAGAGGTCCCGCTCAACCGACTTGTCATCGTCCGCTGAGGCCTTACCCAGCCTCGCCGGCTCTGCGGGACGCTTGTCATCCCCCTTTGGGCCTTGCTCCTGTGCCTTTGCCCTCGGTCGCGGCGGGCCCTTCAAGTCCAGCGCCTCGAGAGCCGTCTCAACCGCGGCCGGCAACTGCTCGAGGCCGGGGACGAACACCGCTCCCTCGTCGTTCTCACGAAGCTTCGCCCCTTGGCCTCCGTAGAGGACGACGAGGCCGGAATTGGCCCGTCGGATCTCCGCGATGGCGCGATCCAGCGCGGGGGTCGAGCTTGGGATCGTCGCCGAGAGGCAGACCAGATCGGGCGATCGATTCTCAACCGCCTGGAGAAGGTCGCCGAGCGGAACATCGGCGCCGAGATAGATCGTCTCGTAACCCGCCAGCTCGATCACATCGGCGGCCATCCTCAACCCGAGCGCATGGCGCTCGCCCTCCACCGTCGCCATCAACACTCGTCCCGGCATCGCCTTGTGGCCGAGGCTTGGGCCGTAGATACCGGCCATCGCCTGGTGTGTCAGCGCGGTCGCCAGGTGCTCGTCGGCAACCGAGATCGCGCCCTCCTCCCAGAGATCGCCGATCCGCCACATCGCCGGCGCGATCACTCGCTGGTAGAGGCCCGCAACCCCCATACCCTCGCCCAGAGCCTGCCTGGCCACGCGCCCGGCGCCCTCTGCGTCGGCAACCGTAAGCGCATCCTGGTAGGTGCGGGAAAGACGACGGGTGTACTTGTCTGCCTCGCGCCGCGCCGGGCCCTCGGCCGGCTCCGCTGACGTAGTCACAGTTGCAAAGAGTACGCCCGATTATGACCTCAGGCCAATAAACATGATGGACCTGGGGCGGACCGGGTATGACAGGAAGGCGAATATTGAGTGTTGCATTTGCACCCCAGAGAGCCTACGGTCCATCCGCCGGTGAACGCTTCGAGAAGGACGAACAGATCTGGCACGGTTGGCTCGAGGGCCAAGCCCGGCTTGCCCCGCATCCTGGTGACCGATGACAAACCGGAGATGCTGCGATTGGTCGACAAGGCACTGGGCGGGCGATATCGGTGCGAGTTCGCGACGAGCGCCGCCCACGCACATAAGAAGCTCGCCTCCACACCCTTTCGGCTTGCCCTCTGCGACCTTCAGATGCTCGACGGGTCGGGCCTGGTCCTCGCCGAAGAAATCACCGAAGAACACCCCGATACCGCGGTCGTCCTGATCACCGACAAGGACGATCCCGAGGTCGCGGCGAGAGCCTTTGGGCTTGGCGGCCACGGGGTTCACGGCTACCTGGTCAAGCCCTTCTGGCCGGGACAGCTGCTGATCACGGTGATGAACGCGCTGCGACGGCGTGAGCTCGAAGACCTCGAGAGCGCCCACAGGCGCAACCTCGAAGAGCGGCGCCAGGCGATCATCGACATGGCGCCGATGCCCGTCTACGTCAAGGACGACGGCTTCCACTACGTCTTCGCAAACGCGCAGGCCGATGACCTGGCGGGGCAGGAGCGGGGGCAGCTTCTGGGCAAGACCGACGAGGCGATCATGGGCCCCGAAGCCCTGGCGCACACCCGCGCCCTCGACCGCCGAATCCTCGCAGAGGGCATCACGTACAAGGCGGAAGAAACGCTGGAGATCAACGGCGTCGAGCGCACCTTCCAGACGATCAAGTTCCCGCTCCTCGACGAGGATGGAAAGGCCACTGCCGTGTGCGGCATCTCCGCCGATATCACCGCCCACAAGGAGGCATTGCGGCTGCACGACGAGCTGGCCGCTGCTCAACGGGAGGCGATCAAAGAGCTGCGGCTGTCCCGCCAGGAGACGGTCGAACGTCTCACCAAGGCGATCGAGCTGCACGATTTCTCCACCGGGACGCACGTCGACCAGATGGCCAGGGTCGCCGCGATGCTGGCGACCCGGCTGGGCCTCGACGCCGAGCGGGTACACCTCCTGCGACTGGCGGCTCCGATGCACGACGTCGGCAAGATCGCCACGCCAAGCGAGATCCTCCGCAAACCCGGCCCCCTCACGCCGGCCGAGCGCGAGGAGATGAGATGCCACACGACGGTCGGCTACGAAATCCTCGCCGACTCCAAGAGCGACCTGCTCGATCTCGCCGCGACCATCGCCCTGACCCATCACGAGTGCTATGACGGCAGCGGCTACCCGCAGGGGTTGGCCGGAGAGGAAATCCCCCTGGAGGGACGGATCACCACGGTCGCCGACGTCTTCGACGCGCTGCTCAGCGACCGCTGCTACCGGCCGGCCTTCTCGGTGGCGGAAACCGTCTCGATCCTCGAAGCGGGCAGGGGCGCCCAATTCGATCCGCGAATTGTCGACATCCTGCTCAAATGGCTGGATGAGGCGCTCGCCGTGCGTGGAAAAAGCGACTGAGCGGCGGTCTTGCCAACGCCTTTGAGTCCGCATGCGGCGAAGCGCTCATGCGGGAACGCCACTCCGTCGATGGCTTGACAGCGAGGGCAATCGCTCGCGCTGTCAAGCACCGCCCCAGCAAAGCGGCTTTGAGTCAAAGGAGCGGATCGAATGAAGCGTGCAACCAACCCAACACGGCGAAGTTGGCCGACGCCCTCGATCGTCCTCGCCTGCGCCGCCCTCTTCCTCGCGCTCGGCGGATCGGCGGTCGCCGCCAACAGCCTGATCCACGCCAGGGACATCGCCCCGGGCGCGGTCACGAGCAGGGCGATCAGGAACGGCGCGATTAGCCCCGCGGACCTGAGCGCCCACACGCGAGCGCTGCTTGACGGCCAGGGCCTGACCGGCGCCAGGGGGGAGACCGGCGCCAACGGAGCCCCCGGCAGCAACGGGGCCAATGGAGCAAACGGACCGAACGGCGCCAACGGAGCGAACGGGGTCGACGGGATCGACGGGAAAGACGGAGCCAACGGGGTCAACGGAACCAACGGAACGAATGGCACCAACGGCACGATCGCGCCGCTGTCGGCGACGAAAGGCCTGACCGCCCTACCCACCGCCGCCCCCCCAACCACGGTGGTCGAACTGACGGTTCCGGCGGGTAACTACGTCGTCCTGGCCAAGACCCAGCTCTCCCACACCGGCGCCGGCGACAGCGTCGAATGCGCGCTCGAGGCGGGCGCGACCACGATCGACCAGATCGCGATGAAGACGCTGCCCGCACTCGCCGCGATCCCGGCATCGCTGCAAGCGGTGACCACCACTGCCTCGTCAACCCAGCTGACCGTGCAGTGCAGCGTGTTGGTGGCCAACGGAGCGGCCAACTTCAATAGCCTGATCGCGATCCCAACCGCCTGAGGGATGGCACCGTCTAACCTGTCCGCATGTTCTCCGGCCTCGAGAGCCCGATGCACCTGCTGGTCGTCGCCGTGATCGCGGCGCTCGTCCTCGGCCCCAAGAAGCTGCCGGAGCTCGGCCGCTCGCTGGGCCAGGGCATCAGGGGGTTCAAGCAGTCGCTGGACGGCGAGGACAAGCCGCCCGAGTAGCTCAGCGGTAGTCGGGGTTGGGGAAGTCGAAGCGACAGCCCGCGTCCCAGTCGGGCCGCTGGTTGCCGTGGGCGGGGATGCCGCCGGCGTCCTTCAGCAGCCGCGCCAGGTGCAGCATGTTCCAGGCGGCGAAGGTGGTGTTGCGGTTGGTGAAGTCGTTCTCGGGGCCGCCGGAGCCCTCGTCGAGGTATGAGGGGCCCGGCCCGGCCTCGCCGATCCAGCCCGAGTCCGCCTGCGGCGGGATCGTGTAGCCGAGGTGCTGCAGCGAGTAGAGCGTGTTCATCGCGCAGTGCTTGACCCCGTCCTCGTTGCCGGTGACCAGGCAGCCGCCGACGCGGCCGTAGTAGGCGTACTGGCCGGCCTCGTTGAGCAGGTGCGAGTTGCCGTAGAGGCGCTCGACGATCTGGGTCGCGACCGAGGACTTCTCGCCCAGCCAGATCGACATGCCGAGGACGAGGATGTCGGCGGCCATCACCCGCTCGAAGATCGCGGGCCACTCGTCGCGCTCCCAGCCGTGCTCGGTCATGTCGGGCCAGACGCCGGTGGCGATCTCGTGGTCGACGGCGCGGATGCAGTCGACCGAGACCCCGTTGCGGCGCATGATCTCGATCGAGATGTCCATCAGGCCCTGCGTGTTGGACACCTCTGGGCTGCGCTTCAGCGTGCAGTTGATGAAGAACGCCTTCAGGTCGGAGTAGTCGGTCGTGCTGCTCTCGCAGAGCTCGGCCTGCTTCTCGGTCAGCTCGGTCACGTCGTCTCCTCGCTCGCTCGGTTGGTCATCGTGGGCAGCGCTAGGCGGACTTCAGGGTGAAGTGGACCCTAGTCCCGGGCGAGGCGTCCTCGAACCAGATCCTGCCGCCGTGGGCTTCGACGATCGCCCGCGAGATCGCCAGGCCGAGGCCGGCGCCGTCCTCGCCGCGGGCGGCGTCGCCGCGGTAGAAGGCCTCGAAGACGCGCTCGCCGTCGCCCGCCGGGATTCCCTCGCCGTTGTCGGCGACCTCGACCTCGACCCCACCGGCGGCGGAACGCGCGCGCACGGTGACGCTGCCGTCGGCCGGGGTATGCCGGATCGCGTTCTGGATCAGGTTGAAGAGGACGCGCTGGAGCTTCTCGGCGTTGGCGCTGGCGAGCAGCTCGGCGGCCGGCAGCTCGGCGGCGAGGCTGACGCCGCGCTCGGCGGCCGGCGCCCGCATCGCCGCCACGGTGTCGCCGATCAGCTCGCGCAGCTCGATCTGGCGCATCGTCCAGGAGATGTCGCCGGCCTCGATCCGCGAGAGCTCGAAGAGGTCGTCGATCAGGTCGCTGAGCACGGCGACGTGGGTGCGAATCTCCTTCAGGTAGCGGTCGCGGGTCTCGCCGGTGGCGACGCCGTCGTCGATCGACTCGACCAGCAGCCGCAGCGAGGCCAGCGGCGTGCGCAGGTCGTGCGAGGCGGCGGCGACCAACTGGCGGCGCGCCGCCTCGATCTCGCGGCGCGAGCGCTCCTCCATCGCCAGGCGAACGGCGAGCGCCGCAGCCAGCGCCGCGCCGGCGGTGGCGAGCAGGACCAGGAGGATCTGGTCGGCGCCCATGTGGCCGGGCACCGCGACCGCGGCGGCGCCGGCGAGGAAGGCGGCGAAGGCGATGAGGACGGCGCGCTTCACGGCCGCAACCTGTAGCCGATGCCCCAGACCGTCTCGATGAAGCGCGGCTCGGCCGGGTCGTCGCCGAGCTTGGCGCGCAGGCGGCGGACGTGGACGGTGACGGTGCTGGTGTCCTCGAAGAAGAGCTCGCCCCAGACCGCTTCCATCAGCTGGTCGCGCGAGTAGACGCGGCCGGGGTGGGCGGCGAGGTGGGCGAGCAGGTCGAACTCGCGCATCGTCAGCGAGAGCTCCTCGCCGTCGAGGAAGGCGCTGCGGGTGGCGGGCTCGATCCGCAGCGGGCCGTGCTCGATCGGCGGCGCCTCCTCGTCGGGCGGCGAGACCCGGCGCAGCACCGCGTCGACCCGGGCAACCAGCTCGGCCGGCGAGAACGGCTTAACGACGTAGTCGTCGGCGCCCTGGCGCAGGCCGACGAGGCGATCGGACTCCTCGCCGCGAGCGGTCAGCATGATCACCGCGATCCGCTCCCCCGGCTCCTCGTGCAGCCGCCGCATCACCTCGATCCCGTCGATCCCCGGCAGCATCAGGTCGAGCACGACCAGGTCGGGACGGTGCTCGGCGGCGAGCCGCAATGCCTCGGGCCCGTCGGCGGCGCGCCAGGTCTCATAGCCGGCCCGCTCCATGTAGCGACCGACGACGTCGAGGATCGTCGGCTCGTCGTCGACGACCAGCACGGTGCCCTTGGCGGAGTCGGCCATCGCCGCGATTGTCGCGCCTGGCCGGGCGGCCTCGCGGCTAGCCGAAGGTGAAGGCATAGCCCATCACCCCCGCTTCGGGCTCCAGGCTGAGGACGTGATGGCCGACCTTGGGCAGGTCGACGAGGCTGTAGAGGCGCTGGCCGCTGACGGTGACGACACCGCCGTGGACGTCGGAGCCGGCCTCGGCGGCGGAGATCGGGCGCCCGTCGAGCAGCACCCTGACCTTGCGGTCGCGGCCGGGCGAGCCAAGCACGAGGTAGACGCGGCGGGCACCGAAGTTGAGATCGAGCGAGGCGCCGCGCCCGGCGGTGGCCGAGTCGAGCGCGATGCGCCACTTGCCGTGGTAGGCGAATTCGTTGGCGGGCAGGGACTGCGGCGCGGTGAAGTCGTGCGTGCCGGGCGAGAGCATCGAGTTGGTGAAGCGTTCGGCGCGGGCGGCGCCGAGGTAGGTCTCCGGCGTGGTCACGGTCGTCGAGGGGGTGACCGCCTTGACCCGCACGTCCCCGCCCTTGACCGACTTGCCCGCTTCGGCCAATAGCTCGCGGATCACCTTCTCTTTCTCGCCGTATTCGCCCTCGCCGAAGTGCACGTAGCGGACCCGGCCCTTGGTGTCGATGAAGTACTCGGCCGGCCAGTACTGGTTGCCGTAGGCGTTCCAGGTCGCCTGTTCGTTGTCCTGGACGACCGGGTAGCGGATCCCGTTTTCGTCGATCGCCGTCTGCACGTTGCTCGCTTCGCGCTCGAAGGGGAACTCGGGGGTGTGGACGCCGACGATCGTCAGGCCGTCCTTGCGGTACTTCGCGTCCCAGGCCTTCAGGTAGGGCAGGGTGCGGATGCAGTTGATGCAGCTGTAGGTCCAGAAGTCGACCAGGACGACCCGCCCGCGCAGCCCGCGCAGGGTGAGCGGTTTGTCGCCGGGCGTGTTGAACCAGCGCTGGTTGTCGACGAATTCCGGCGCCACGCCGAGCACGGGCAGCTTCTTCAGCTTGCCGTCGGCGGCGGTTTCCGGCGCGGCGCCAGTGGCTTTGCTGCCGACGCCGTGGCCGCCGCCACCGCGGATTTCGGCCAGCGCCGTCTTCGCCGAGGCGGTGTCCTCGAGCCCCTTGCTCGGGTTGACGAGGAAGCTGGGCAGGCTGCCGGCGATGTGGTTCTGGAAGCGGATGTCGTAGTTGCCGAGCATCGCCAGGGCGACGACGACCATCACCGCGCCCATCGCGATCTGCAGGCCGACGCCGCGCTGGGCCAGCGGCCGCACCACCTTGCGCCCGCCGAGCATCAGGAAGTAGAGGACGACGGCCGAGCCGATCCCGTAGCTCAGCGCCACCGCCAGGCGGCCGGTGCTGAAGGACTGCGAGGCCGAGACGGTGATCACCCCGGCCAGGATCGGCCCGGCGCAGGGCGCGTAGACGAGGCCAAGGCTGGCGCCGACCGCGGTGCCCGACCAGAAGCCGTCCCCTTTGCCCTGGGCGACGCCGGCCCGGCTGGCGAACTGGCTCATCCAGGCCTCCAGCCGCGCCGCCAGCTTCGGGATCATCAGCGTGATCCCGAAGCCGAGCAGGACGACGATCGCCAGCTTGCGCAGGAAATCGTTGGGCAGGCCGAGGGCGGAGATCACGTAGACCAGCGCCACGGTGGCGAAGGTGAAGGAGACCGCCAGCCCGGCGACGATCCCCAGCGGCCGCCGCCGGCCGCCGGTCGCGCCCGCCGAGAGCGCGATCGGCAGCACCGGCAGCACGCACGGCGAGAGCGCCGTGGCGGCGCCGGCGATGAAGCCAAAGAGAATCAGCAGTGCCATTGGAGCCCCGGCTCAGCCTTCCATGTGGTCGCTCGAGGAGCCTTCGTCGTGCATCGCTTCGCCTTCGTGCTTCATGGAATCGCCTTCGTGCTTCATCGCGTCGCCTTCGTGCTTCATGGCGGCTTCGCCTTCGTCCTTCATCGCATGCCCTTCGTCCTTCATCGCTTCACCCTCATGCTTCATGGCTTCGCCTTCGTGCTTCATCGCGTCGCCCTCGTGCTTCATCGCGTCCGTCGTCGACCCGCCGGTCGAGCTGGCCGCGTTGGAGTCGCTGCCGCAACCGCCGAAGGCCACCGCCCCGCTGACCGCGATCGCCGCCACCGCCGGAATCGCCACTGCCTGCCTCAAACGCATTCGCCGCTCCTTCTTAGAAGTGCCATTGAGGGCCACCGTAGGAAGCAAATGTGACGAGAAGAGAAACTCGGCTCGGCTGCCGATCGAGCGACTACGCTCGTCCACATGCGCAGGCCCGTCTTCTCCTTGCTCGCCGCAGCTCTCCTGATCGGCGCCCTGCCGGCGACCGGCGTCGCAACCGCCACGCTCCACCGTCCCGTGCCGAGGATCCTCAGCGCCTCGTGGGGCACCGACAACGCGGTCGGCTGCCCCAGCGGGGCGAAAGGCCTCGACAACATCCCGGTCACCTTCAACTGGTTCATCCGCCGCGCCTCGATCCAGGCCGGCGACTTCCGGATCGTGCGCAGCGACGGCAGCACCGCGACTCCCACCTGCGCCCTCCAGTTCCCGCCCAACGAGTCCGACGAGGCGCAGACGGTGAACCTGATCGGCGACTTCGGCGACTCGGTCAACGGCCCGACGCCGGTCGCGATCCGGGTCGTCGGGCCGCTGCAGGGCAAGACTCCGGGAGCGACGCGGTGGCGACGGATCCCGCCCCTGCCGAAGGTCAACGTGGACCCGCTTTCCGGCGGCCCCTACATCGTCGATGCCTGGACGCTGACGCCCGCGATCTACCGCGGCGACCGCAACCGCTGCACGGTCGGCAGGAGCTTCGTCCGCGTGATGTGGTCCAACGGCCTCACGGCCTACCCCACCGGCGCCGAGGTCGGCGCCCCCGTCGTCGCCTCCTACCGAGCCATCTACAGGCTGCCGAACGGCAAGACCATCGCCGTCGCCCCGCTCGAAGTCGCCGACCTCCACGATCACCCGAGCGCGGCCAACGCCGACAACATGCACGACCTCTGCCTGCCCCGCCTCCCCCACGGCGCCAAGCTCACGGGCGTGACGATCGGCGCCGGCCTGATCCAGGATCCCAATGGCGACCCGAACGCTGCCCAGAACTTCCGCGTAAAGCCTTAACGGGACGCCGTTATGACTGCTAAATACCCCCCATGGCAGGGGAGCCTGACGGGACGCTCGTTGACTGGGGCGACATCGCCACCGCGCATAAGTGGGACACCCTGCTGCTCGGCAACGGGATGAGCATCAACATCTGGGAGCCGTTTGGGTACCGGAAGTTGTACGACCGCGCAAGATCCGGCGATCTCTCGAGCCAGGATTTGAAGCTTTTCTCGTCCACCCCGAACTTCGAGCGGGTGCTCGCCGATCTTCTAACCGCGATCAGGGTCAACGGCGCCATCGACCTCGACACGAAGCCCCTGCTGGAGCGATATCGGAACATCCAACTTGCGCTGGTCCACGCCGTGCGAGAGGTCCACCTGAAGCTCAATCGCGTTCCTCTCGCGACCCGCAAAGTCATCAGCGACACGATGGAGCAGTTCGAGTGGGTCTTCACCACGAGCTACGACCTGCTCGTCTACTGGGCAATGGCGGCGGGTGGATTCGAGCCATTCATGGACCACTTCCGCTACCGAGGTCGCTGTGAGTTCGACCCCGCCAAGGCGAACGTCCCTGCCAACCGGATTCCGGTCTACTTCCTCCACGGGGCGCTTCATCTTGTCGCCGGCAGCTCTGGCGCCACCTGGAAGCTGAGGCAAACCGATCTCGACACGATCCTCGACCAATTTGGAAAGCCGATTACGGGGGATCCCGGGGCGCGCCCCCTCCTCGTCACCGAGGGATCTGCCGCCGACAAGCTGGCCGCGATCGAGGACAATGCCTATCTCTCACACGCCCTCGAGCGACTGAGGGGACGCGCCCTTCCCCTTGTCGTATTCGGCAGCAGCCTGAGCGAGACCGACTCTCACCTGGCCGAGGCTTTGAGCGAGAATCCCGGCCGACCGGTTGCTATCTCGATGCTTCCCGCGCCCAAGAAAGAGCTCTTGGCGAGACAAGTCGACATCTCAGGGCGCCTCGAGGCGAGCTCCCTGCTCTTCTTCGACGCGACTTCGCACCCGCTGGGCAATCCCGCCCTGGCGGTTGCCGGAGCTCCTTAGGGCTACGCCGCGGCCCGCTTCCGTGACCGCGAAACCTTGCTCGCATCGACGACCTTGCCGGTGCGATTGAGAATCCGTATCTCGCCTCCACCTTCCTGGCGAATCAGCTCTCGCGCGGTTTCGACGGCATCGGCCTTCGTGGCGCCGTGTGCGGTCGCACGTCGATGGCCCTCCCTGACAACATCCCAGCCTCTTCCGCTGGGGGCCTTCTTTACGTAGCGCGTCGTTTTCATCCGGGTCTCCTCGTGGCCATCTTCTGCGCTGACCTTACGTTAGCCGTCGGCGGATCCATCAGGCGATCGCGAGCGGGGGAGCCGGGATTCGAACCCGGATTCACGGTTTTGGAGACCGTGCGCATAGCCGTTAACTCACTCCCCCGGGGGGCGGCGAAGTCTACGACTCTGCCATCTGAGAGTACTGCGAACATACGTTCGTGTCTTTCGAACGAACAGGCGCCGACATCGAAGCGGTCTCGAAGCTTCTCGGCACCGGCCTCAGCGACCATGAGATTGGGCGCCAAACTGGCGTGAGCCGAAGTTCGGTCCAGCGCTGGCGCACGCGCGGGGTATCTGGACGTGATTGCAGCAACCCGGGAGCATGGATGCCCTTCGATCCGGGGAGCTACTGCTACCTGCTGGGCATCTATCTGGGCGATGGCTATCTAGCCCACCCATCCCCTCAATCTACGGTGCTCGAAATCTCTCTCGATCCCAAGTATCCGGGCATCATCGAAGAGTGCTCGGTAGCCGTCTGGCGGGTTGCCGGCGTCGCGGCTCGGACCTCTCGACAGCGGACGCAAAAAGGTGAAGGAATCCGCCTTGCCGCGACAAGCGCCCGGTGGGCAGCGCTCTTTCCCCAGCATGGACCCGGGAGAAAGCATCAGCGGCCGATCCGACTTGTCAGTTGGCAGCAAGCCATCGTCGATCGTTTCCCCGAGCAGCTCCTCCGCGGCCTCGTCCACTCAGACGGCTCCCGTGTTCTCAACCGATTCAAAGTCCGACTTGGCTCGGGGCAACGCGAATACGCCTATCCCCGCTACTTCTTCACGAATCTCTCCGACGACATTCGGGGCTTGTTCTGTGACAGCTGCAAACAGCTTGGGATCCGCTGCACGCAATCGAGCCACAAGAACATCTCCGTCGCGGACCGCAAGAGCGTTGCGCTCCTGGACGACTTCGTGGGTCCGAAGAGATAAGTGCGGGCGGAGGGACTTGAACCCCCACGGGCCGAAGCCCACCAGGCCCTAAACCTGGCGCGTATGCCAATTCCGCCACGCCCGCGTGGCACCCGGACGTTCCGGGCTTAACGCGCGACCAATGCTGCGTCGCTCCTAGATTCTATGATCGTTCGCGTGGCGGTAGGAGAGGTCAGGCCGGGCTACGAACTGTGGCGGCCGAATCGGGAAAAGGCCGGGTCGGTGACGACCAAGTTCGTGCTGGTCTTTTTGCTTGCCGCGACGGCCGCGCTCGCGGCCCTGATCGCGATCACCGGCTTCTCGCTGATGACCGGCGGCAGCGGCATGGCGGTCGCCAGCCTGATCTACGCCGCCCTCTACGCCTTCTTCGCCTTCCTCGTCTTGCGCTGGAGCCGCGGCATCCTGCCGGTCGCCGCCGCGCTCTCGATGATCCTGGCGATCCTCTGCGCGGTCGGCGCCAACAGCTGGTTCGCCCGCGACAAGGCCGGTTTCGACGAAGGGCTGCTGCCCTCCCCGGTGATCGGCACGCTGGTGATCATCCTCGCCCTGCTGCAGCTGGTCCTGATCGCCGTCGCCCTCTACGGCTTCAACCAGAACTGGCACGTCGAGGAGGAGCGCCCGATCGGCTACGGCGAGGACTACGGCGCCGGCGCCTCGCCCGACGACGGCGCCCCTCTGCCTGCGTAGCGACGGCCCGTTAAGGGCCTGTGCCGACTCTGTAGCGACTCTCCCTCAAAGCGCGCGGTTCACGCATTGGTAGCCGGTGCTCGGCCTAGCTTTGGCCCTAGAATGGTTGACAAGCGGCGGTGTCCAAACTCGGCAAAGGAGGCGGTCTCAAAAGCCGCTGCGCGCAAGCGCTTGTGGGTTCGAGTCCCACCCGCCGCATCCGCCGCCGAGGCGAGACGTGAAGTCCGCCGAGCAAGTCGAACGTGCTCTCAGGCTTTCGGACGCGGGCTAGAACAACGGCCAGATCTCGCGCGAGATCGGAGTCAACCGCAGGACGATCAGCGACTGGGTCAGAGGCCGAACTCGACATCGGCGTCCAGTGTCCTCATACCGAGATCCACGACGACGCGAGGCCGTGACCTGCCCGCGATGTCCGGGCTGGGTTGAGTTCCTGCCTGGAATAACGGCGCACGCCTACGCGTATCTCCTCGGTCTCTACTTGGGTGACGGCCCGCTCTCCAGACACCCTCGCGATGTCTTTCGCCTATGAATCTTTCTCGACCGCGCCTATCCATTGATCGTGGCCGAGACCCGAGCCGCGTTGGGCATCGTCCTTCCGGCCAGCGCGGTGAATGTACTCAGCCACAAGACCCAGAACATGGAGGAAGTGAGCTCATTCTCAAAGCACTGGCCGCACCTCTTCCCCCAGCACGGCCCCGGCGTCAAGCACGAACGTGAAATCGCGCTCGAGCCCTGGCAGCAGCTGATCGCTGATCGCTATCCCGGCCGGCTGCTGCGCGGCCTGGTCCACTCCGACGGCTGCCAAGTCACGAACGTGATCCACCACCCGAAGAAGACCTACGCCTATCCGCGCTATTTCTTCTCCAACCACTCGCTCGATATCCAGGGGATCTTCTGTGAGGCCTGCGACCGACTCGGGGTCGAGTGGCGCCAGGATGGGCCGTGGAACATCTCGGTCGCCCGGCGGGACTCGGTCGCGATCCTCGACCGCCACATCGGGCCAAAGCGCTAAGCGGAGATAGACTGCCGCGCCGGGATGAGGATTCACCACCTCAACTGCGGGACGATGTGCCCGAACGGGGCACGGCTGATCAGCGGCGAGGGAGGCTGGCTCGAACAGGGGCGGGTCGTCTGCCACTGCCTTTTGATCGAGAGCGACGACGGCCTCGTCCTGCTCGACACCGGCTTCGGTGCCGAGGACACGCGCAACCCGCGCCAGCTCGGCGCCTTCTTCGCCCTGATGCGGCCGCGGGCCGAGCTCGGCGAGACGGCGCTGAAGCAGGTCGAGGGCCTCGGCTTAGCGGCGAGCGACGTGAAGCCAGATCGTCACCACCCACCTCGACCCCGATCACTCCGGCGGCCTGCCCGACTTCCCCGACGCCGAGGTGCACGTCTTCGGCCGTGAGCTCGACGCGGCGATGGGGCCGCGCCTGCGCGACCGCCTCCGCTACCTGCCGGTGCACTGGAATCACAACCCCAGGTGGGTCCGCCACGACGGCGAAGGCGACGAGTGGTTCGGCTTCGGCGGCGTGCGCATCCTCCCCGACCTCGGCAGCGAGATGCTGCTGATCCCGCTGGCCGGGCACTCGTTGGGGCACAGCGGCGTCGCGATCAGGACCGGCGAGGGCTGGCTGCTGCACTGCGGCGACGCCTACTTCCACCACGACGAGCTCACCACTCCCCCCTCCTGCCCGCCTGGCCTGCGCCTCTTCCAGAACCTCAACAACGCCGACCGCAAGCAGCGCCTGGCCAACCAGGAGCGCCTGCGCGAGCTGGTCGCCCGCCACGGCGAAGAGGTGCGGCTGCTCTGCTCACACGACCCGCACGAGCTGGAGCCTGGCCCAGGCCGCCGACAGCGCCGCGGCGGCGTGAGCGGCGCGGCGCCCGAGAAGCTCTGGGAGCCGCCCGCCGAGCTGGTCGAGCGCTCGCGCCTGCGCGAGTTCATGCGCTGGCTGGCGGCCGAGCGCGGGCTCGGCTTCGCCGGCTACGACGAGCTCTGGCAGTGGTCGGTCGACGACCTCGATGCCTTCTGGTCGGCGATCTGGGACTTCTTCGAGGTGCGGGCCGACGGCGAGCACGAGCGGGCCTCTGGGCAGCCGCGAGATGCCCGGCGCCGAGTGGTTCGCCGGCACCAGCCTCAACTACGCCGAGCACGTCTTCGCCGGCAAGGACGACGCCGAGACGGCGATCCTGCACGCCTCGGAGCTGCGCGATCTCGGCGAGCTGAGCTGGGGCGAGCTGCGCGCCCAGGTCGCCGCCACCGCGGCCGGCCTGCGCGGCCTCGGGGTCGAGCGCGGCGACCGCGTCGTCGCCTACATGCCGAACATCCCCGAGGCGATCGTGGCCTTCCTCGCCACCGCGAGCATCGGCGCGATCTGGTCGAGCTGCTCGCCCGACTTCGGCCCGGCCAGCGTGATCGACCGCTTCGCCCAGATCGAGCCCAAGGTCCTTTTCGCGGTCGACGGCTACCGCTATGGCGGCAAGGACTTCGACCGCCGCGAGACCCTCGGCCGGCTGCAGGCCGAGATGCCCAGCCTGGTGCGCACCGTCGTCCTGCCCTACCTCGATCCCGAGCCGGACCTCGCCCCCCTGCGCGACGCGGTCCGCTGGGACGAGCTGCTTGCCGGCGGCGAGGGAGCCGAGCTCGAGCTTCGACCGGGTCCCCTTCGACCACCCGCTCTGGGTCCTCTACTCATCCGGCACCACCGGCCTGCCGAAGGCGATCGTCCAGGCCAGGGCGGCATCCTGCTCGAGCACCTGAAGAAGCTCAATCTCCACGTCGACGCCCATCCCGGCGACCGCCTCTTCTGGTTCACGACGACCGGCTGGATGATGTGGAACTTCCTCGTCTCGGGACTGCTGACCCGGGCCGCGATCGTGCTCTACGACGGCAACCCCGGATACCCCGACATGGGGGTGCTCTGGGACCTCGCCGAGCGCGCCGGGATCACGATGTTCGGCACCAGCGCCGCCTACATCGCCGCCTGCATGAAGGCCGGGGTCGAGCCCGGCGCCGGTCGCGACCTCAGCCGCCTGGGGGCGGTCGGCTCGACCGGCTCACCGCTCGCCCCCGAGGGCTTCGACTGGATCTACGAGCACGTCGGCGCCGACACCTGGCTCTTCTCGACCAGCGGCGGCACCGACCTCTGCACCGCCTTCGTCGGCGGCTGCGCGCTGCTGCCCGTCTACCGCGGCGAGCTGCAGGCGCGGGCGCTGGGCGCCGCGGTCGAGGCCTGGGACGAGGACGGCAAGCCGGTGATCGACGAGGTCGGCGAGCTGGTCGTCACCGAGCCGATGCCCTCGATGCCGGTCTCCTTCTGGGGCGACGAGGACGGCAGCCGCTACCGCGAGAGCTACTTCGAGATGTTCCCCGGCGTCTGGCGCCACGGCGACTGGATCGAGATCACCTCGCGCGGCACCGCCGTGATCTACGGCCGCTCGGACTCGACGATCAACCGCGGCGGCATCCGCATGGGCACCAGCGAGATCTACCGCGCCGTGCTCGGCCTCGAGGAGATCGTCGACGCCCTCGTCGTCGACGTGCCCCGCTCCGGCACCGAGGGCTGGATGCCGCTCTTCGTCGTCCTCCGCGAGGGCGCCGAGCTGGACGAGGAGCTGCGCAAGGAGATCGCCCGCCGGGTGCGCACCCAGTGCTCGCCGCGCCACGTCCCCGACGAGGTCTTCGCGATCGCCGCGGTGCCGCGCACGCTCAGCGGCAAGGTGCTCGAGGTGCCGGTCAAGCGGATCCTGATGGGCACCCCGGCCGACCAGGCCGCCAGCCGCGACTCGCTCGCCAACCCGGCGGCCCTCGACTGGTTCACGGAGTTCGCCGCCTCAATGTAGCGGCGCCGAGCGCGAGCGCCAGCAGCGTCGCGCCGACGATCACGCTCACGTCGAGCGCGCCCCGCGAGCCGAGCGTGCCCTCGGTGGTCACGCTGCTCAGCGCCTCGAAGGCGTAGCTGAGCGGCATCGTGTCCGAGACGATCTGCAGCACCCCGGCCATCTGGTCGCGGGCGACGAAGAGGCCGCAGAGCAGGAACTGGGGGAAGACGATCGCCGGCATGAACTGGACCGCCTGGAACTCGGTGCGGGCAAAGGCGCTGACGAAGAGGCCGAGCGCCATGCCGAGCAGCGCGTTGCCGACGGCGAGCGCGACGACCGCGGCCGGGGAGCCGGCGACATCGAGGCCGAGCGGGCCGAAGGCGATCGCCCCGGTCAGCCCCGCCTGCACCACCGCAACCGCAGCGAAGGCGATCGCGTAGCCGAAGAGCAGGTCGAGCTTGGCCAGCGGCAGGGACATCAACCGCTCCAGCGTCCCCGTCGTCCGCTCGCGCAGCATCGTGATCGAGGTGACGACGAACATCGTCGTGAACGGGAAGAGGCCGACGAGCGGTCCGCCGACGTGCTGGAAGGAGGCCGGGTCCTGCTGGAAGGCCCCCTTGAGCAGGGTCAGCAGGAAGGGCGGCACGGCAAGGAGCAGGGCGATCGTGCGCGGATCGCGCCGCAGCTGGGTCAACACCCGCAGCGCCGTCGCCCAGGTGACCCGAGCGCTCACAGGCGAACCTCCGCCTTCCGGTGCGCCTTATCTCCGAATGGCGGGGAAAAGCGCACCGGAAGGTCATCGGGCCTCCTCGATCAGCGCGAGGAAGGCCTGGTCGAGCTGCTCGCGGCCGGTGCGCTCGCGCAGCGCGGCGGGCGATTCGGAGGCGAGCAGATGCCCGTCGCGCATCAGCAGCAGCTCGTCGCAGTGCTCGGCCTCGTCCATCACGTGACTGGAGACGAGCAAGGTCGCGCCCGTCGCGGCCAGCTCGGCGAAGGTCGCCCAGAGGTCGCGGCGCAGGACCGGGTCGAGGCCGACGGTCGGCTCGTCGAGGACCAGCACCTCGGGCTCGCCGAGCAGCGCCGTCGCCAGCGAGACGCGGGCGCTCTGCCCGCCGGAGAGGCTCGAGACAACCTGGTCGGCCTGCTCGCCGAGGGCGACGGTCTCGATCGTCGCCTCGACCCGCGACGGCGGCACGCCGAGCACGCGGGCGAAGTAGCGCAGGTTCTCGCGCACACTGAGGTCGCCGTAGACCGAGGGCGCCTGGGTCACGTAGCCCACCCGCGAGCGCAGCGGCGGTGAGCCCGCCGGACTGCCGAGCACCGCTATCCGTCCCGACTCGACCACCTGCACGCCGACGATCGCCCGCATCAGGGTCGACTTGCCGCAGCCGCTGGGACCGAGCAGGCCGGTGACACGCCCCGGCGCCACGCCGAAGCTCAGGCCGTGCAGCACCTCGCGGCCGCCGCGCCGCACGCGCAGGCCGTCAACCTCGATCGCCGGCGCAACGCTTTGTGGCCCCATCTCGTCCACAGCGCGTTGCACCCCGAGCCTCAGGCCGGGGTCACCGGATTGCGGCGCTCGGCGAAGCCGCGGGCCTTGCTCTCGGCCATGGCGAAGCGGCGGATCGCCTCGGCGCGCAGCTCGGCCGGGTCGACGACCGCGTCGACGACGAGCTCGGAGGCGAGGTGGAGGAGGTCGATGTCCTCGGCGTATTCCTCGCGCTTCTGCTCGACGAACTTCTCCCGCTCGGCCTCGTCGTCGATCGCCTGGATCTGGTTGTAGAAGACGGCGTTGACCGCGGCCTGCGGGCCCATCACGGCGATCGAGGCGCTGGGCAGGGCGATGCAGCAGTCGGGCTCGAAGGCCGGCCCGGCCATCGCGTAGAGCCCCGCCCCGTAGGCCTTGCGGACGATCACCGAGATCTTCGGCACGGTCGCTTCGGAGACGGCGCTGATCATCTTCGCCCCGTGGCGGATGATCCCCTGGCGCTCGACCGCGGTGCCGATCATGAAGCCTGGCACGTCGGCGAGGAAGAGCAGCGGCACGTTGAAGGCGTTGCAGGTCTGGATGAAGCGCGCGGCCTTGTCGGCCGAGTCGACGAAGAGGACGCCGCCGGTGTAGCGGGGCTGGTTGGCAACGACGCCGACGACGCGGCCGTCGAGCCGCCCGTAGCCGACGATCAGCTCCTTGGCCCAGCGCTTGTGCACCGCCAGGAAGCTCTCGGCGTCGAGCAGCGAGTCGAGCAGCAGGTTCATGTCGAAGGGGCGGTTCTCGTCCGCGGGCACGATCTCGGCGATCGGCGTCCGCGAGGCGGGCTCGGCCGGCGGCGCCGGCGGCGGCCCCTCGCGCCAGTTGCCCGGCATGAAGGAGAGGTAGCGCTTGGCGAGGTCGATCGCCTCCTCGTCTGACTTGACCAGGAAGTGGCCGCAACCGGAGACGCCGGTGTGCATCTTCGCCCCACCCATCTCCTCGAGGCTGACCGTTTCGCCGATCACCATCTCCGCCATCCGCGGCGATCCCAGGTACATCGAGGCATTGCCGTCGCGCATGATCACGATGTCGCAGAAGGCCGGGATGTAGGCGCCCCCCGCAGCGCTCGGGCCGAAGAGCAGGCAGACCTGCGGCACCTGGCCGGAGAGCCGCACCTCGTTGTGGAAGATCCGCCCGGCGCCGCGGCGGCCGGGGAACATCTGCACCTGATCGGTGATCCGCGCCCCGGCCGAGTCGACCAGGTAGACCATCGGCACCTGCAAGGAGAGCGCCCGTTCCTGGACGCGGAGGATCTTCTCCACCGTCTTCGGCCCCCAGGAGCCGGCCTTGACCGTCGGGTCGTTGGCCATCAGGGCAACGCGGCGCCCGTCGATCATCGCCAGGCCCGTGACGACGCCGTCGGCGCCGAGCCCCTCCTTGTCCCAATTGGCCAGCGCCGCTTCCTCGGCGAAGGAACCCCCGTCGACCAGCCGCGCGACCCGCTCCCGTACCGGCAGCTTCCCCTGTTCCTCGGTCTTCTCGTGGTGCCGCCGCGGCCCCCCGGCGAGGGCGACCTCAAGCGCCTGCGCGAAATCCGTCACGCCAGGAGCCTATTCGCCCCGCCTCCATCCAACCCCCTCGGCTGACTTCCTGGTTCTCCGCGGTATCCGCGGAAAAAGAGGAAGTCAGCCGAGGGGGTGGTGCCAGTCGACCGGACCCGCGCGCAGAACGTGGGAGCCGAGCGGGCGGGCGAGGGTCGCTTCGGCGGCTCGGGCCGCCTCTATAAGAGCCGGCAGGTCCACCCCGGTCTCGACACCCATCTCGTGGAGCATCGAGATCACGTCCTCCGTGGCGATATTGCCCGTCGCGCCCGGGGGGACCGGGCAGCCGCCGAGCTCGCCGAAGCTCGACTCGAAGGATTCGACCCCCTGCTCGAGCGCAGCCAGCACGTTGGCGAGGCCCTGGCCGCGGGTGTTGTGGAAGTGGGCGGTGAGCTCGACGCCGCCGAGACGCTCTCCCGCGGCGGCGAAGAACTCGCCGACCTGGCGCGGGTTGGCCATGCCGGTGGTGTCGCCGAAGCCGATCTCGGCGCAACCGGCCGCGGCGAGCCGCTCGGCAATCGCGAAGACGCGCTCGGGCGGCACCTCGCCCTCATACGGGCAGCCGAAGGAGGTGGAGATCACGCCCTCGCAGCGCAGCTCCGCCTCGCGAGCCCTCGCCAGCGTGCGCTCCAGCCCCGTCAGCGACTCCTCGATCGAGCGGTTGACGTTCTTGCGGTTGTGGGTCTCCGAGGCGGAGACGAAGACGTTGATCTCATCGAAGCGCTCGCGCAGCCCCAGCGCCCGCTCCAGCCCGCGCTCGTTGGGGATCAGGACCGAGAAGGCAACTCCCTCGCGCCGCTGCACCCCGGCCAGCACTTCCTCCGCGTCAGAGAGCTGCGGAATCACCTCCGGCCGCACGAAGGAAGTCACCTCGAGTCGCTTCAGGCCCGTCGCCGAGAGCAGGTCGATCAGCCGGATCTTCTCCCCCGTCGGGATCGTCTCCGGCTCGTTCTGGAAGCCGTCGCGGGGCCCGACCTCGCGGATGCGGACCTTGCTCGGCAGGGCGCTCATCGAGACCCGAGGCTACGCGGTCGGCGGGCCGGCCTGGCCGACCACGCGCCGCTCGTGGGTGCCGACGCCGATCGTGCGCTCGCCTTCGCTGACCTCGACCTCGAAGCGCAGCTTGCGCCCTTCGACGACCTCGCGCAGCGTCGCCTGCGTACGGCAGGTCGCCCCCTGCGCCGCGGCGGCGACGTGCTTGACGCAGACCTCGAAGCCGACCGTCGCCTTGCCCTCGGGCAGATGTTCGTAGGCGAGCACCTGGGCGCTGGCCTCCATCATCCCGATCATGCCCGGGGTCGAGAGCACGCCGGTGCCGATCGTGCCGCCGACGTCGGTGACCAGCGGCGGCACAACCGTGAACTCGTCGCTGCGCTCGATCCCGGGGACGAGCCCGTCGGCGGCCTCCGCCATCAGACCATCCCCAGGCCGCCGCTGACGCCGAGCGTCTCGCCGGTGACGTAGGTGGCATCGTCGGAGACGAGGAAGGCGGCAGCCGCGGCGACCTCCTCGGGCCGGCCGAGCCGGCCCATCTGGGTCGAGGAGCGCATCGTCTCGATCACCTTCTCGCCGATCTCGCCGAACTCCTTGGCGCCCATCAAGAGCGGCGTCTCGATCGGGCCAGGGGCGATCGCGTTGGCGATGATCCCGTAGCGGGCGTTCTCACGGGCGATCGCCTTGGTGAAGCCGACGATGCCGGCCTTGGCGGCCGAGTAGACCGCCGAGCCCTTCGAGCCAACCCGCCCGGCCTCCGAAGAGATGTTGAGGATGCGGCCGTATTTGGCCTGCTGCATCCCCGGCAGCGCCGCGTGGGTGCAGTTGAGCACGCCGCCGAGGTTGATCGCGATCACCTTCTGCCACTGCTCGGGCGTGGTGTAGGTGAAGAAGCCGAACTCGTCGGTGCCGGCGTTGTTGACGAGGATGTCGAGCCTGCCGCCGGCGGCCTCGACCGCGGCGCGGGCGGACTCCAGCTCGGTGACGTCGAGCTCGAGCGCGTGGCCGTTGACCTCGCCGGCGACCTTCGCCGCACCCTCGGTGTCGATATCGCCGACCCAGACCTCGGCGCCCTCGGCGGCGAGCCGGGCGGCGATCGCGGCGCCGATGCCGCCGGCGCCGCCGGTCACCAGTGCCTTGCGTCCCTCCAGCCTCATCGGGCGGGAGCATAGACTGGCCGACCCGTGGCGGAGCTCCCCACCATCCCGATCATCGGCGGCACCGGCGCGCTCGGCGCCGGTCTCGCCACGCGCTGGGCCCAGGCGGGCGCGCCAATCGTGATCGGCTCGCGCTCGGCCGAGCGGGCCGAGGAGGCAGCGGCGAAGCTGCGCGAGAAGGTTCCGGGCGCCGAGGTGCGCGGCCTGGAGAACGGCGAGGCCGCCCGCCAGGCCGAGATCGTCTTCCTCACCGTCCCCTTCCGCGCCCAGTCAGAGAACCTCAACAACCTGCGCGAGGCGCTGCGGCCGGGCCAGATCCTGGTCGACTGCACAGTGCCGCTCGCCGCCGCGGTCAGCGGCAAGGCGACCCGCTCGCTCGGCGTCTGGCAGGGCTCCGCCGCCCAGCAGGCGCAGGAGATGGTCCCCGTGGGCGTCACCGTCGTCGCCGCCCTGCACACGGTCGGCGCGCCGACGCTCGCCGACCCCGACGCCAAGCTCGACGAGGACGTCCTGGTCTGCGGCGACCGCAAGGCCGACAAGGCCCGGGTGGCGCGGCTGATCGAGCTGATCCCGGGACTGCGCCCGGTCAACGCCGGCGCCCTGGAGATGGCCCGCATCGTCGAGCAGCTGACCCCGATGCTGATCTCAATCAACAGCCGCTACAAGGCCCACGCCGGGATCAAGCTGACCAACCTGCCCGCAGAGGACCACTGGGCTTGAGGGTCGCCCTCCTCGCCGGCGGCACCGGCGGCGCCAAGCTCGCGGCCGGGATGCAGGAGGAGATCGGCTCCGACCTCGCGGTGATCGCCAATACCGGCGACGACATCGAGGTGCACGGCGTCCACGTCTCGCCCGATCCCGACCTCGTCACCTACTGGCTCAGCGGCGAAATCGACGAGGAGCGCGGCTGGGGCCTGCGCGACGACAGCTTCACCGTCTTCGAGCGCCTGACCAAGCTCGGCGTGCCGAGCTGGTTCAGCCTCTCCGACCGCGACCTCGCCGCCTGCCTCTACCGGCGCCAGTTCGTCGAGGAAGGCGGCAGCGCCAGCGCCGCCCAGGCCCAGATCGCCCGCTCGCTTGGGGTCAAGGCACGGGTGCTGCCGATGTGCGAGACGCCGGTGCGGACCAGGGTGCACACCGCGGCCGGGACGCGCGGCCTGCAGGAATACCTGATCGTCGACGGCGGCCTGCCGGAGGTGCAGGGCGTGGAGCTCGACGGGATCGCCGAGGCCGAGCCGACAAAAGAGGTGCAGGAGGTGCTGCGCTCGGCCGAGGCGATCGTGATCGGCCCCTCCAACCCGGTGATCAGCATCGGCCCGATCCTGGCGGTGCCGGGGATGCGCGAGGCGATCGGCCGGCACGGCGTGCCGGTGATCGCGGTCAGCCCCTTCGTCGCCGGCCAGGTCGTCAAGGGCCCGACCGAGCGCTTCATGCAGGCGCTGGGGCGCCCGCCCACAGCGGCCGGCGTCGCCTCGCTGTACGCGGGCCTGATCGACGCGATGGTCGTCGACGAGGGCGATCCGGACCCGCCGCCGACGGAGATCCCGACCATGGCCACGGCGACGCTGATGGACGGCGCCGCCGGCCGGGTGCGACTGGCGCGCATCGTCCTCGACTACGCCGCTAGCCTGATCGAAAGTGCCTGACTCCCCCTCCATCGCGGCTTGAAGGCGACGGCCGTCCTGCCGGTCAAGCGCTTCGCCGCGGCCAAGCAGCGGCTGGCGCCGGGCATGGGCGCCACCCATCGCGCCGAGCTGGCGGCGGCGATGCTGGAGGACGTCCTGGACGCGGTCGGCGCGGCGCGCTCGATCGAGCGCACGATCGTCGTCAGCAGCGAGCCGCGCGCGGTCGAGATCGCCGGCGCGAGGGGCATCGAGGTCGTCGCCGACCCCGACGAGGGCGGCCACTCCGGCGCGGCGCTGGCCGGGATCGCCCGCGCCCAGGAGCTCGGCGCCGGCACCGTCGTCCTGCTGCCGATCGACTGCCCGCTGCTGTCCCCGCGCGAGCTGGAGCGCCTGCTGACGGGCATGCCCGAGCGCTACGTCGCGATCGTCCCCGACCGCCACGGCACCGGCACCAACGCCCTGGCGCTCTCGCCGCCCGAGGCGATCGAGCCCTCCTTCGGCGAGGGCAGCTGCGCCCGCCACGTCGCCGCCGCCCGCGCCGCCGGCGTCCCCTATGGCGTGGAGGAACTGCCCTCCCTGGCCCTCGACCTCGACACCCCCGCCGACATCGTCGCCCTCACCATGGCCCTTGAGCGCAACCGCGGCCGAGCCAAGCGCACCGCCAAGGCCCTAGGCATATGAGCCACCCCACCCCCCCACACCCCCCGGTTCCGGTGCGCTTTATCCGCCTATATCGGGGAAAAGGCGCACCGGAATGAGCGAGGTGCGGGCAATCCCGGTGGTTGGGCTGCCGGAGGTTGAGGAGGGGGCCTCGCTCGGTGAGTTGATTGCGGGGCGCGCTGAGATCGAGGACGGCGACGTCGTCGTGATTTCCCAGAAGGTGGTCTCCAAGGCGGAGGGACAGACACGACGCCTCTCCTCGGTCATTCCCGGCGCCGAGGCGCGCAAGCTCGCGGCGGTCCTCGGCAAGGAGCCGGCGCTGGTCGAGCTAATCCTCGAGGAGAGCATCGAGGTGCTGCGGGCCGAGCGCGGCGTGCTGATCACCGAGACGCACCACGGCTTCGTCTGCGCCAATGCCGGGATCGACACATCCAACGTCCCCGAGGACGACACGGTTTGCCTGCTGCCGGATGACCCGGACGCATCGGCTCGGCGCATTCGCGACGAAATCGTTGGTGAAGGGCCGGGGGTAGGGGTCTCCGGACAAAAGCGGGGAGTGTCCGGAGACCCCTACCCCCGGCCCTCCGTCATCGGTGTCGTGATCAGCGACAGCTTTGGGCGGGCGTGGCGGCTCGGCCAGACGGAGGTGGCGATTGGCTGCGCCGGGTTGCAACCGCTGGATGACTGGCGCGGGCGCCACGATGCGCACGGCCGGGAACTAGAGGCGACGCTGATCTCGGTCGCCGACGAGGTGGCGGCAGCCGCAGACCTGGTTCGCGGGAAGGACAGCCGCGTCCCCGCCGTCGTTATCCGCGGCCTCGATCGCTTCGTCACCCCGAAGGACGGCCCCGGCGCAGCATCCCTCCGACGCCCCCGGGACGAGAGTCTTCCGCTAGACCAAGATCGGAAGCTCAGATATCAAGCGCGACTGGCCGATCTCCACGCAGCTATCGAAATAGGCCTCTGCTACGAGGGCAGCGGTGAGATCGCCGGGCAACCTGAGCGTTATGCCCACACTCCGTCGAAGCAGATCTTCGACGACTCCGTAGTAGCGCTCGTCCCCGTTGAGAAACGCCTTCGCTGCTTCTTCAGCTTTCTGGGGGGTCATTCCGCCGTCGTCGCTCAGTGCGACCCCAGGCAGCAAGCTAATTGCTATCTCCCAGGCCCTTCGCGTCACCCGATATTTGTCGGAAAGAAATGCGATCTTGCGCCACTCCTCGACCGCATTGAGGCCTGTCCTTGAACCTTTAGAGCCTTGGGAAGCTTCCGCGCTGAGGCTGAAGATCGACGGGTTGTTCATCAGCGCAAAACGACAAGCGGGGCGCTCGACGACCTGAAATACATCCTCGCGTTTCCTTCCCGGCTCGGTTTGGACGACCCCATGAACCGTCATTGACCTCGGTGGCATTGCTCTTTGGACTGGGTCGCATATGGGCACTGGTTGGATCCCTCCTGTCTGAGCCATCTGATCCTCGGGCTTAAATTTCCCTGAAAGTACCAGCTAAATTCTCATTCAGCAACTAATGAATTTCAAATCAATTTAATTTGAATCTACAATGCTATTTGCTATCTTTCGTTCGTTGCAGTCAACCGCAACTCCCAGTCCATCGAGCAAAAAAAGACAGGAGAAAAGCTCATGCATAAATTCCCCGCAAGGAGGAAACGAATGCGCATCGGCAGCAGAGACAGCGGGAGTGAATTGCAATATTCACGAGAGGCCGAGTCCCATGGGTCACCTGGTCGAACAGTCCGCTAATGCCCCGTCTGGCGCACGGCCTCAAGCCGACGAGCTCAGCCGGGCCCAGGCAGAAGACTTTGAAAACCGACGTCGAGAGGTGCTTGGATTTTTGGACGGAGCATTTGCGCCGAACCGCGTGGCGCAAGCCCTAATTCAGGCTGGCCTCACCCCTGCCGATCTCGCGACTGCAACCGGAGCGAATGTGCGAACCGTCGCTTCGTGGCTGGACCGCCCCGAGCCCGGCCCTCGAAAAGAACTGCATCGCAGGCGTCTTCGAGAGTTGAAGGAGGTGACACGATTTATCGTCGAGAACGGAACGATCGCTTACCAGGAGGCCGACTGGCTCAGGGACCCAAATCGATCGGCCGATTTCGACACTCCACTTGAACTCATCGCGAAAGGCGAATGGCAACGTGCTGGAAGGGCATTTTGCGACGACGTAGCCGTAAAAATTCCTCCCGTCTTTCGTGAAAGCACGGGATAAGCACGTCTACTTGTGCAAGCCGTAGCGGACGGGTTTGAGAGGCTGGTGGCCTAAGCCATCAGCCTCTCAATTGCGACCAGGAGGCTCGTTTACACACAAGACGGCGGCGCCGCGGAGGCTGCCGCTGCGGATCGAGTCGATCGCCTCGTTGGCGCGCTCCAGCGGGTGCAGCTCGACCTCGGTGCGGACCGGGACCTTGGGGGCGATGGCGAGGAACTCCTCGCCGTCCTCGCGGGTCAGGTTGGCGACTGAGCCCAGCACCCGCTCGCCCCAGAGCTGCTCGTAGGGGAAGCTGGGGATGTCGCTCATGTGGATGCCGGCGCTGATGATCCGGGCGCCCTTGGCGCTGGCGCGCAGGGCGGTCGTCATCAGCGGGCCGACCGGGGCGAAGACGATCGCGCCGTCGATCTCCTCCGGCGGCGCCTCGTCAGATGAGCCTGCCCACTCGGCCCCCAGCTCCCGCGCGAAAGCCTGCCCCTCGGCGTCGCCCTCGCGGGTGAAGGCGAAGACGCGCCGGCCCTGGTGGACCGCCACCTGGCAGAGGATGTGGGCGGCGGCGCCGAAGCCGTAGAAGCCGATTCGCTCGGCGTCGCCGACCAGGCGCAGCGCCCGGTAGCCGATCAGCCCGGCGCAGAGCAGCGGCGCTGCCTGCTCGTCGGGGTAGCCCTCCGGGATCGGAAAGCAGAAGCGCTCGTCGGCGACCGCCAGCTCGGCGTAGCCGCCGTCGATGTCGTAGCCGGTGAAACGGGCGCGATCACAGAGGTTCTCGCGCCCCGAGCGGCAGTAACGGCACTCGCCACAGGTCCAGCCCAACCACGGCACCCCGACCCGCTGCCCCGCCTCGAACCGCTCCGCCCCCTCGCCCGCCTCGACCACCGTGCCGACGATCTGGTGCCCCAGCACCAGCGGCAGCTTCGGCCGGTCCAGCTCGCCGTCGACGATGTGCAAATCGGTGCGACAGACCCCACAAGCGCCGACCGAGATCAGCACCTGCCCGGGCCGCGGCCGCGGCTCGGGCAGCTCGGCGAGACGCAAAGCCTCCCCCGCCTGCTCAAGGACCATCGCCCGCATGGTGCTACTGGGGCGAGTCGGGCGCCGCCGGTTCCGCCGAGGCACGGTCAGCCGCGGGAGACGGGCCCCCTCTGTCGGAACAACAGCCTGGGAGGTTCCGTCAGAGGGGGTCCCGTCTCCTGTAGCAGTGCCGGTCTCCAGGCGAACACAGTTAGCTTCGGAGCTCAGCTGCAGCTCCAGGCTTTGCGCGTCGAGCAGATCTCCTTCGAGACGCAGTTCGTCGGAGCTGCCGTCCTCGTTGAAGCTGACGAGGACAATTTCGACGGGCGCTTCTTCCACCGTTGATTCTTCATCGAGGAAGGAAACCGTGATCACGTATTCGTTGCCTTCGCAGCTTTCGAGTGCAGCAGGCTCGACCGCCGCAGTCACTGGCCCTCCGCCCGAACCGCCGCCGGTCGCCACCGGAACCGCGACGGGCGAAGAGGTCCCTCTGGCGGAACCTCCCCGGCTGTTGTTCCGACAGAGGGACCTCTTCGCCCGCCCCCGATTCAGGCGCCGAACTGCCAGGCGACGACGGCACCTCGGCCACGGCGATCGCCTGACCGGGCGCCACCGCAGCGCTGCTCGACGGTGAGGTCCGACTCGAGCTTGGGCCGGCGCCGGCGTCGCCGCCCACGCGCTGCGCCGCCTGAACCTGCGGCCCCGCTGGTGCCACTACGGCCGTCGCCACGCCAGCCGCCGAGGGAGCCGCCAGCGCCCTGCCGGCTCCAACCGCCGCTTCGATGCCCAGCGGCACCTCATCAGGCTCGGCCGAGTTGTCCTCCCACGGCCTCAGGCCCCAGAGCACGAACAGGGCGATCGCCACGCTCAGCGCAGGCAGGCCGAAGACGCCAAGCGCCGGAAACCGTCCCCCCAGTGAGAACCACGAAGCGATACGCCCAAGATAGGCGCTTGCTCAGTAGGTCTCAACTATCTCGTAGAGCGTCGTGCGCTGGGCCGGCTCGCGGCCACCGGCGCGGGCGGCGCCGATCAGCTGCTCGGGGTCGAGGCGAACGCCGTGCTGGGAGCCGGCCATGCGCGAGATGTTCTCCTCCATCAGCGTGCCGCCGAGGTCGTTGACCCCCCAGCGCAGCGCCTCGGTGGCGGCATCGAGGCCCATCTTCACCCAGCTCGCCTGCAGGTTGGGGATCGTCCTTCCCAGCGCCAGCCGGAAGGCGGCGGTGTGCTTGAGGTTCTCGCTGTCGGAGATCTCCTCGATCCCGTGGGTGCGGCCGAGCATCGTGTTGAAGGGGATGAAGCTGAGCGGCACGAACTCGGTGATGCCGCCGGTGCGCTCCTGCAGCGCCCGCACGACCCGCATGTGGCGGGCAAGCTCGCGCGGCTCCTCGATGTGGCCGAACATCACGGTCGAGGTCGAGCGCAGCCCGGCCCGGTGGGAGGCCTCGATGATCTCGACCCAGCGCTGCGCCGGCAGCTTGTTCGGTGAGATCCGCTGCCGCACGCCGTCGTCGAGCACCTCCGCCGCGGTCCCCGGCGTCGATCCCAGCCCGCACTCGATCAGGTATTCGAAGACCTCATCCGGCCCCTTTCCCGAGCGCTCGCACATGTAGTGGACCTCCATTGGCGAGTAGGCATGCAGGTGCAGCTGCGGCGCCACCTCCTTGGCCAGCCGCAGCCACTTGCCGTACTCCTCCAGCGTCAAATCCGGATGGATCCCCCCCTGCATACAGAGCTCCGTAGCCCCGAACTCAACCGCTTCGCGCACCCGCTCCGCGAAGTCCTCCTCGGAGACCTCATAGGCATCCGGCGAGCGCTTCCCCTGCCCGAACCCGCAAAAGGCGCAGCCGACGACGCAGATGTTGGTGAAGTTGATGTTCCGGTTGACCACGAACGTCACCCGGTCCCCGGCTAGCTCCTGCCGAAGCTCGTCCGCCGCAACCCGCATCTCCTCAATCACCTCAGGCCGTGTCTCGGCAAACAGCGCCGTCAGCTCATCCTCCGAAAGCTCCCGTCCCTCGCGCCCCTTCTCAATCGCCTTCGGCGCCAACCCCCCGTCGATCGTCTCGTCCCGCCGCCGCCCCGACCCACTGCGCGGAATGAAGCTCCAGTACTTCAGCTTGATCACATCGAGGACCCCTGCTCCATCCACTCTGGGTCCATGTACTGCGGATACACGCAAAGCCGCTCCGTCAAGGCAAACCCTTTCGGCGCGAGCTCCTTCCGCACCTCGTGTGGGCTCGGGAACGCCTGCTCCGGCGAGATGTGATCTCCGTTCGCCGACAGCCCACCCAGATCGGTAGCCCCGGCCTCGACCAGCTCCCCCCAATCGTCCGAGAGATTCGGCGGCACCTGCACCCCCACATCCGGCATCAACCGCTTGCACTCCAAAATCAACCGCTTGATGTCCTCAACGCCAACGCTGCTCGCCCAAGCTGGCAAGGAGGGCGGGGGTGCCCCTCCTCGCAGCGGCGTCCCCTTTTTCGCCCCATCAACCCCCTCGGACGGCCCACCAACGTCACTGGCGAAAAACCCAGCAAGAGGAGGGGCACCCCCGCCCTCCCCCCACCTTTCGCGAGCAGCCTCATCGGCAATGTCAGCCACTTCCGCCCCGTAGTACTTCGGATGCGCCACGAAGTTCTGCAGGATCACCTCTTGAAGATGCCCGTACTCACGATGCAACTCAGCCAGCGCTTCGAGCGATTCGACCTGCTCCTCCTGCGTCTCCCCGATGCCGACCAGGATGCCGCTCGTGAACGGAATCTTCAGTTCGCCGGCGGCCTGGATCGTGCCCAGCCGCTTCGCCGGGTGCTTGGTCGGAGACCCGGCGTGAACTGTCTCCATCAAGCGCTCTGAAGCCGACTCCAGCATTAGTCCCTGCGACGCGGTGACCTCACGCAACCGAGCTAGGTCGTCGTGCTCCAGCACCCCGATGTTCGTGTGGGGCAGCACGCCCCGTTCGAGCGCCCGTTCGCAGCTCCAGACGACGTAGGAGGTGAAGTCCTCGTGCCCCCACTCCGCCAGCTTCGCCGCGACGACTGGGTTGATCTCGGGCCGCTCTCCGGTGAGCACCAGCAGCTCCTTGGCGTTCCGCTTCAGCGCCTCGTCGAGCAGCCCTTCGACCTCCTCGGGCGAGCGGATGTGCGCCTGGTGCGTGGCGAAGGCGCAGTACTTGCAGTAGCACTGGCAGGTTCGCGAGAGCGAGAGCGTGTAGTTCCGCGAGAAGGTGACCCGGCGCACGTCGCCCAAGCTACTGCAACAAAGGACCGGGCCGGCAGTGCCGGCCCGGTCTCAAGCAGTCGAATCGAAGGCCCGAAGGCCTCCGCCCTTAGCGGGCGCCCTCGGAGTACTTCGGCGCCGGGGGCCGCACCGGCTCCGCCGGCTCGGTCGGCGGCAGGCCGCCCTTCTCGAGCACGAAGCGGAAGACCGCGGCCGCCAGCAGCGAGCCGACGATCGGGCCGACCAGGTAGGGCCAGACACCGCCCCATTCGTTGCCGACCAGAGCCGGGCCGAACCAGCGGGCGGGGTTGAAGGAGCCGCCGGTCAGCGGGCCGCCGACCATGACGATGAAGCCCAGCGTGGTGCCGATCGCGAGCGGCGCCCACTCCTTGAAGCTCTTCTTCGAATAGACCGCAGCGAGGACCACGAGCACGAGGCAGAAAGTCCCGACCGCCTCGACGATCGAGCCCCGGAAGTTGTTGCCGAGGAGTTCGCTGACCGTGGCGGCGCCGTAATGGGTTGCCCGTCCCTCGTCGAGCAGCAGGCCCTTGCAGAGCAGCGCCCCGAGCACGGCGCCGGAGAACTGGGCCAGCATGTAGATCACCGCGTCGATCGAGGAGATCCGTCTGATTACCCAGGCAGCAAGCGTCACCGCCGGGTTGAAGTGCCCGCCGCTGACCACGCCGAACATGACGATCAGGCCAAACAGCAGGAAGGCGTGGACGAGGCCGATGACCGCGAAGTCGGACCCGAACTGGGCCTGTTCGCCGGTCGAGACGAAAAGCACCACGACACTGGTGATGAAGAACACCAACAAGAAGGTGCCTATTAGCTCAGCAAGGTATGCCGGTAGTCCGCGTTCCTGCACTCTCTCTCCTCCTAGATCCCTGATTCGACTGGGGCGGCGCCAGTCTACCCATATTGCTCGAATGAATTAGGTTCCGGGCTCGATGAAGTTGGTTGCCGCGCTGCTGGCGGCCGCCTCCCTGCTCGCCGGTCTCGCCGGCTGCGGGGGGAGCGGCGCTGAACCGGGCGCGCCTAGCGGCGCGAGCTTGGTGCTCGACTTCACGCCCAACGCCGTCCACTCCGGCATCTACGCGGCGCGGCACGAAGGCTTCTACCGCGAGGCGGGGGTCGACCTGACGATCCGCCAGCCGGGCGAATCGACCGACGCCCCGAAGCTGCTCGCCGCCGGCCGCGCCGACTTCGCGATCCTCGACATCCACGACCTCGGCATCGCCCGCGAGCGCGGCATCGACCTGCTCGGCACGATGCCGATCGTGCAGCGGCCGCTGGCCGCGGTGATCGCCCGCGGCGGCCACGGCATCGCCCGCCCGAAGGGCAGCTCGAAGGCCACACGGTCGGCGTCACCGGCCTGCCCTCCGACGAAGCCGTGGTCGACTCCGAGGTCAGCGCCGACGGCGGCAACCCGGCGGCGGTCAGGCGGGTGACGATCGGCTTCAACGCGATCTCGGCGCTAGCCGCGGGCAAGGTCGACGCCGCGACCGGGTTCTGGAACGCTGAGGGGGTCGCGCTGCGCCGCCAGGGAGTGCCGGTCCGCATCTTCAAGGTCAACGAATACGGCGCCCCGCCCTACCCCGAGCTCGTCCTCGTCGCCTCGCGCAGGACCGTCAAGCGCGACCCCAAGCTGGTCGAAGCGGTGCTGGCGGCGACGACGCGCGGCTGCGAGCTGACCGTCCACGACCCCCAACGCGCCCTCGACGATCTGCTCGCCGAAGTGCCCAGCCTCGAACGCGGCGAACAGCAGGCCCAGCTCAACGCCCTGCTCCCCGACCTCGACCCGAAGCCCTTTGACCCCGCCGTGCTGCGGGCCTGGGCGGCCTGGGCCCTCGAACACGGCCTGCTCGAACGGCCCCTCGATGTGGATGCGGCGTTCGAGCTAGGCTTGCAGCCGTGAGCCTGGCCGCCGACTTCCAGCAGGTGCTCGACGCGATGCCGCCCGACTGGACCGACCTCGAGCTCGACCTGCGGATCGAGGACGAGAGCCGCTACGTCGACTGCGCCGTGGCGCTGAGCCAGGTCAACGCCCGGCCCTACTCGAAGGCCGACTGGGACTGGCGCCTGCTCGTCGCCCACAGCTTCGGCCACGCCGCCGCGGCGGAGACGGTCAAGGGCGTGCTGGCCAAGCTCGACGCCGAGGGCATCGGCGGCGAGATGCAGCTGCGCGAGGTGCGCGAGGGCCGCTCCGAGGTCGTGCAGATGTGGGGCCGCCCCGAGAGCGTTCGCGAGGAGTTCCGCGAACGCCGCTCGATCTAGTGGCGCGCGTTCTGGCGATCTCCTCCGATCTCTTGCTTGGCAGCAAGGTCGAGGCAATGCTGCGAGCGGCGAGCCACGAGGTGACGATGGCGCCCAGCCCAGACTCGTCCCACCTCGAGGGCGCCGACCTGATCGTCGCCGACCTCGACGCCGTGGATGCCCCCGCGTTGGTCGACCACGGCATCCCGGTCCTCGGCTACTACTCCCACGTTGATGTCGAGACCAAGCAGCGCGCCGAAGCAGCCGGCGTCGACCTCGTTATCCCGCGCTCTCGCATGTCAAGGGAACTCCCCAAGCTCGTCACCAAGCTCCTCGCCTGAGGCTGAGCCGTCCCGGAAAGGGGCGTCGGGGGTCGCGCCTGGGGGCGGCGTCCTGTTTTTCGCACAGCCCACTCGGCGAGAGCCGGGACGCGCCAGGCGAAAAACCCAGCCCCCAGGCGCGACCCCCGACGCCCCACCCCGCCACGAATCAGCCGAAGAACACCTGCTGCAAGAGGAAGACGTTCAGCGCAATGATCAGCGCCGCCAGCACGCCCGCAATGCCCGTCAGCCAGCGCGGGTTGACCAAAGCCCCCATCACCTTCCTGCTCGAAGTAAGCATCAGCAGCGGAACGAGCGCGAAGGGGATGCCGAAGGAGAGAACGACCTGGCTGCCGACCAGGGCGTTAGTTGGGTCGACTCCGATCCCCAGCACGACCAGCGCCGGCGCCAGGGTGATCGCACGGCGGAGGAAGATCGGGATGCGGCGCTGGATGAAGCCCTGCATGACGACCTGGCCGGCCATCGTCCCGACCGATGAGGAGGCGAAGCCGGAGGCGAGCAGGGCGATGCCGAAGACGGTCGCGGCGTTGACCGAGACCAGCGACTTCAGCCCCTCGTAGGCGCCGTCGATCGAGTCGATGCCCGAGAGTCCGCCTTCGTGGAAAAGCGCGGCGGCGACGATCATCATCGAGAGGTTGATCACGCCGGCCAGCGACATCGCGATCACCACGTCGACCTTCTCGAAGCGCAGGATGCGGCGCTTCTCCTCGTCGTCGCGGCCGACGATGCGGCGCTGGGTCAGCGCCGAGTGCAGGTAGATCACGTGCGGCATCACGGTCGCGCCGATGATCCCGGTGGCGAGCAGGATGCTCTCGGTACCGGCAAAGCCGGGCACGACCAGGTGCTTGGCGATTTCCCCGCCGTCCGGCGTCGACTCGAAGAGCTCGTAGAGGAACGAGGCGACGACGACGCCGACCAGGGCGGTGATCCCGGCCTCAAGACGGCGGAAGCCCATCTGCTGCAGGGCGAGGATGGCGAAGGCGCCGATGCCGGCGATCACCCCGGCCGGGAAGAGCGGGATGCCGAAGAGCAGGTTGAGCCCGAGCGCGGCGCCGACCACCTCGGCGATGTCGGTCGCCATCGCCACCACCTCGGCCTGCAGCCAGAGCCCGATCGAGGTGCGGCGCGAGAAGGTCTCGCGGCAGAGCTCGGCGAGGTTCCTGCCGCTGGCGATGCCGAGCTTCGCCGAGAGGGTCTGGACCACCATCGCGATCAGGTTGGCGGCGAGGATCACCCAGAGCAGCAGGTAGCCGAACTTGGCGCCGCCGGCGATGTTGGTGGCGAAGTTGCCGGGGTCGATGTAGGCGACGGCGGCGATGAACGCCGGGCCGAGGAAGGGCCAGATCCGCGAGAAGCCGCGAGCGTGGCCGTCGAGCGAGCGGCGGGCGGCGCGGGCGACCGCGGCCTCGCCGGGAAGGACGTCCTCGATTCCGTTCCCCTCCGGCGGAGCCTCCCTGGCCTCGGGTGCGCTCACCGGCTTCACCGCTCCTCGACCTCCAGCGGCAGGGTCAGGTCGGGCCCGGGGATCGGCGTCCCGTGCGGATCATGGCTCGGCTCGCCCAGCTTGGCCGCGATCAGCAGCTCCAGCTCCTCGGAGATGTAGTGCTCGAGCACCTCGGCCTCCTCGTGGACGCGGTCCTCGGGCATGCCGAGCGCCTCGGAAAGGTAGGCCTCGATCAGGCGGTGGTGGCGGATCACCTCGAGCGCGACCTTCTCGCCGGCCGGGGTCAGGGTCACGCCCTTGTAGGGGAGGTAGTCGACCAGGCCGAGCTCGCCGAGCTTCTTCAGCATCGAGGTGGCGGTGGCCGGTGTCACGCCGAGGCGCTGGGCGACCTCGCCGTTGAGGACGGGGCCGCGGCGTTGCTGGCCGAGGGTGTAGATCGCCTTGGCGTAGTCCTCGATGGCTTCCGATGTTTTAGGCACGTCTAAAAGAGTTTGGCACATCTAAAAGAGGGGTGGTCAGGGCGACGGGGATGCCCTCTCCAGAGCAACAGCGGGGAGGGTTGGCAGAGGCACCGGGGATGACTCCGCCCGAGCAACAGCGGGGAGGCTCGGTCGGAGTCATCCCCGGTGCCCATGTCAGCCGCTTCCTAGAATTGCCAGATGACCGAAGCCGTGACAGTTGAGCTCGATGCCCAATATCGGCAGCTCAGGGAAGAGTGCGGCGTGCTCGATCGCTCCGATCGCGGCAAGCTGCTGGTGACGGGTTCCGAAGCTGCCGAGTACCTGCAGGGGCAGTTGACGAACGACATCGAGGTGCTGGAGCGGGGTGAAGGTTGCTACGCCGCGTTGCTCGATCGTAAGGGGCATATGCAGGCCGATATGCGGGTGCTGGTGGTCAGCGGGGAGAAGGTTTGGATCGATACGGAGGCGGAGGGACTGGCTGCCGCTCGCAAGCACCTTCAGATGTACAAGATCGGGCGGGATGCGGATGTGGTGGACGCCGGGGCCGAGCGGGCGATCGTTTCGCTGATCGGGCCGCGCAGTGCTGAGCTGGCGGGGTCCTCTCCGCTGCCGGAGTTTGCGCATGAAGAGGTCTCGATCGAGGGGGTCGAGTGCCCGGCGGTCGGCACCGCGCTCGGCGTCGACCTGATCCCGCGGGCCGAGGATCGCGAGCGGCTGCTCGCCGCGCTGGCCGCGGCGGGGGCACCCGCCGTCGATCCGGCCGCGGCCGAGATCGTGCGGATCGAGAGCGGCACGCCGCGCTTCGGCAGCGAGATGGACACGGCGACGATGCCCGCCGAGGCCGGCATCGTCGCCCGCGCGGTCAACTTCGAGAAGGGCTGCTACATCGGCCAGGAGACGGTCGCCCGCCTGCACTACAAGGGCAAGCCGAACCGGCACCTGCGCGGGCTGCGGCTCAGCGGCCCGGCCGCGCCCGGCACGGCCCTCTCGCTCGGCGAGAAGCAGGTCGGCAGGCTGGGCGGCAGCTGCCTCTCCCCCGCCCACGGACCGATCGGGCTGGCGATCGTGCGGCGCGAGGCCGAGCCCGGCGCCGAGCTGCTCGTAGGTGAAGATGGCGTTACGGCTCGCGTAGTCGACTTGCCCTTCGGCTAGATTCCGCCCCGATGGGAAGTGGGAGAGGCAGAGCCTTCGCCGCGGGCTGCATCGTCGCCGTGGGATTGCTGATGGCCGGATGCGGCTCGCAGAGCCACCCCAACGAACATCGGGCGCAGCCGCCGACCCGGGTCAGCGTCACGGTGACGCCGAAGGCGATCACGGTGCAGCCGTCGCGGATCGCGATCGGACCCGAACCGACCCAGCAGATCCCCCAGAACCAGCACGCCCCCCAGCCACAGGTGCGCTCGAAGGCGCCGGTCGACGTCATCTTCGTCACCGCCAATCTGACCGACTACAACTCCAAGCTCGAAGTACGCGGGCCGAAGAACGCCAAGTCGGGAGCGCTCGTGGCCAACGGCAACGGCTCGCTGCTGACGGCGCTGCCGACCGGCGTTTATGAGGTGAGCGCCGCCGACATCCCCAGCGCCAAACCGGTCCGCTTCACCGTCGGGCCGTACCGCAGCTCCTCCGAGAACGACGTGCTGCTGCCGTAAATAGCGGCCTCGCGGCACCGTCGCAACGTCTGCCCCGCCCGTCAACATCAGCGAGGTGACCATCGTCCTCGCAATCGCCGTGCTCGCGCTCGCCGCGGCGCTCGTCTACGTCGTCGCCCGCCGGCCCGAGGAGCAGGCGCCGCTCGACCACGGCCCGGCGATCCAGGAGGCGACCTCGAAGGCCGTCGCCGACCTGCTGCGGGTCAACGAGGAGTCACGCCGGCTCGACACCCAGGCGGCGGAGGCGGCACTGGCGAAGCGCGAGGCCGAGTTCCGGCGGCTGACCGAGCCGATCGGCAAAAACCTCGAGCGGATCGAAAAAGAGGTCTCGACGATGAGCCGCGACCGCCGCAGCGCCGACGGCGCGGTGCGCACGCTGCTCGACGAGATGAAGATCGGCCTCGGCGACCTCGGCACCCAGACCGGGACCCTGGTCAAGGCGCTGCGCCAGCCGCAGACCCGCGGCCAGTGGGGCGAGGTGCAGCTGAAGCGCTGCGTCGAGATCGCCGGCATGACCGAGCACGTCGACTTCGAGCTGCAACAGACCTTCAACGACGGCGAGGGGATCCTGCGCCCCGACGCCGTCGTCATGCTGCCCGCCGAGCGCCGCGTCGTGATCGACTCCAAGGTGCCGCTCGACGCCTACCTCGAGGTGCTCGAGGCCGAGGACGACGCCAGCCGCAAGGGTGAGCTGATCCGCCACGCCCGCCAGGTCCGCGACCACATCACCAAACTCGCCTCGAAGCGCTATCAGGACCAGTTCGACAGCGGCGAGACGCCCGACTTCGTCGTCTGCTTCATGCCCTCCGAGGCGGCCTTGCACGCTGCCTTCGAGGCCGAGCCCTCGCTCTATGACTACGCGCTCGAGCAGAAGATCCTGATCGCGACGCCGACCACGCTGGTCGGCCTGCTGCGCACGGTCGAGCTCGGCTGGCGCCAGGAGCAGATCGCCGAGCAGGCCCAGGAGATCGCCTCCGCCTCGCGCGAGCTGCACAGCCGCATGGGCGCCTTCCTCGAACACTTCGCCAAGGCCGGGCGCCAGCTCAACTCGGCGACCAAATCCTTCGACGACGCGGTCGGCTCGCTGGAGAGCCGGATCATGCCGCAGCTGCGCCGCATCGAGGAGATGGGCGCCGCCTCCGGCAAGGAGCTGGAGGAGCCGCACCGGGTCGACCGCGCCGTGCGCCCGATCCTCGCCGAGCTGAAGGGGCTCGACGACGGGGACGAGTCCCGGGCCGCCTGAGCGGCGTTAGGATTCGCCGCCCGTCCCCATTCCCGAACTTGCGGAGGATCACAGTTGGCCGTTGACACGAGCACAGTTGCAAAGCTGGACGTCGAGCCCGGCACCCTGCCCGAGACGATGGCCGCCTGGGTGATTCGCCAGGAGCGCGAGGGGGAGCCGAAAGACGCCTTCCAGATCGAGCAGATCGAGGTGCCCGAGCCCGGCGCCTTCGAGGTGATCGTCCGCGTGATGGCCGCCGGGGTCAACTTCAACAACGTCTGGGCGGCGCTGGGCAAGCCGGTCTCGATCTTCGGCTACGGCGACCATCCCGAGTACGGCCACCACATCGGCGGCTCCGACGCCTCGGGCGTCGTCTGGAAGGTCGGCGAGGGCGTCACCCGCTGGAAGCCCGGCGACGAGGTCGTGATCCACTGCAACCAGGCCTCCTACGAGGACGTCGAGGTCCACGGCCTCGACCCCCTCGCCGCGCCGAGCCAGCGGATCTGGGGCTATGAGACCACCTGGGGCTCCTTCGCCCAGTTCACCAAGGTGCAGGCCCAGCAGCTCCTCCCCCGCCCCCAGAACCTCTCCTGGGCCGACTCCTGCGCCTACGGGCTCACCTACTTCACCGCCTACCGGATGCTGATGGACCAGTGCAAGCTGCAGGCCGGCCACAACGTGCTGATCTGGGGCGCCGCCGGTGGCCTCGGCGTCTTCGCCGTGCAGCTCTGCAAGGCCGCGGGCGCCAACGCGGTCGGCGTCGTCTCCTCCGATGAGAAGGGCGAGCTGGTCAAGCAGCTCGGCGCGGTCGACTACATCAACCGCAACGAGTTCGGCGAGATGATGCGCACCGACGCCAACCTCGCCGACCCGGCCGCCGACAAGGAGCGCTTCAAGGCCTCCCGCGGCTTCGCCAAGCGGGTCAAGGAGATCCTCGGCGACGCCCCCGACATCGTCTTCGAGCACGTCGGCCGGGCGACCTTCCCGACCTCGGTATTCACCGTCAAGCCGTTCGGCAAAGTGGTCATCTGCGGCGCCACCTCGGGCTACCAGCTCGACTTCGACGTGCGCTACCTGTGGATGAAGCAGAAGCAGATCATCGGCTCGCACTTCGCCAACGCGTATGAGTGCATGAAGGCCAACCAGCTGATGGCGGAGGGCAAGGTCCGCCCGGTGATCTCGCAGACGATGGGCTTCGACGGCGTCGCCGAGGCGCACCAGCTGATGCACGAAAACAAGCACCTGGGCAAGATCGCGATCCTGGTCGGGGCCGTGTCCGACAGCGACGGCCAAAACGAGGAGGGCCCGGGCGCGATCCGGGCGGAGGTGGGAGCCTGATGAGCGAGATCTGCGTACTCGACTGGCACATCGCCCCCTTCCGGGCCGATCGCTGGCTCGACATCTGGGAGCCGGCGGCGGCGCGGATGCCCGCCTACGGCGCCAAGACCTGGTCGCTGACCCGCGCCGTCGACGACCCGCTCTCCTTCCGCCAGTCCTCGCTCTGGGAGAGCCGCTCGGACTTCGAGCGCTACTGGTTCTCGGAGGAAATCGAGAAGGCCCGCACCGCCTGCATCGACCTCTACGACCTACCGCTGCTGCCCAGCTGGCACACCCTGCTCGCCGCCGAGTAGCCCAGAGGCGCCGACGGCCTAGCGCCGCGCGTGCCGGCGCCGCGAGCGCCTCGGCTTCAGCACCTTCCAGCTGAACCTCGCCGGCTTGCCCTGCACACCGGCGGTAATCGCGACCACCGTGAACGTGTGGCGGCCAGGGCGCAGGTGCTTGTAGACCTTCGGTGAGTGACAGGGCTTGAAGCGCCCCTATCGAGCCTGCACTTGAAGCTCGCCCCGCCCCGGTTCGAGCCAAAGCGAAACCGCGCCACACGACTCCTGCTCGATTTGGCCGGGTGACCGTGAATCGACGCCAAAGGAACCGCCAGCACCGGCGGAGTCGTCAGGACCTGAGGCGGCTTGGGCGTTTCCCCGCCCCTGAGCCGGATCCCGCCTGACCACCTCCCCCTTCTTCTTCTCCGCCTTCTTCTCCTTCTTCTTCTGGGGTGTAGGTGGCCGTGTACGTCGTCGCTTCGTCGGCCACGATCGTGTGAATGCGTTCGCCGCCGTCGGACCAGCCGCTGAAGGCGTAGGTCTTGTCTCCGGAGCTGAAGGTCGCGGGGGCGGTGAGCAGCACGTGCGAGCCTTCGACCGAGGTGAGCGGGTAGGGCGCCGGGCCCTGCAGGAGGCCGGCGGTCAGTTCCACCCCGGGGGGCGAGGATGCGATCGTCGCGGTGACCGCGCGCGGGTTCAGTTTGATCGTCTTGCCGGCGGTCAGGCCGCGGTGGTCGGCCACCCGCAGGGTGATTTCGATGTAGGAGGGGTAGTCGTGTTCGGGAGCCTGGAATTCGCCTTCGCGGGTGCCGGCGAAGAGCTCCAGCGGGTGCGAGTGGCAGGTCGTCGGCCCGGTCGGGCAGTGGAGGAGGCGCGTGCTCCAGTTGAAGCCGAGCGGTTCATAGAGCGGTTGCTGGGAGTTGCTTTCAGGGTCATAGACGGTCGCCGAGCCCTGCAGGTTGATGAGGTCGCCCACGCCCCACTTCGTCGTTTCCGACGGACTGTCGATTTCCGGCTGCGGCGGGCTGTCGCCCGGGTAGACGGTGACCCGCGCGACGCTGCTGTGGCCGTCTTCGTCGGTGACCCGCACGCCGACCACGTGGTTGAGGCTTTCTTCGTGTTCTTCCTCTTCTTCCAGCTCTTCTTCGGTGAAGGTGAGTTCCTGGGTCGCGCCGCCGCCGGTCTCGAAGGTCCCGTTGCCGTCCAGGTCCCATTCGTAGCTGAGCGTTTCGTCCTCCGGGTCGCTCGATTCGCTCGCGTCGAAGGTCACGTGCAGCGGCAGCGAGCGCCCGTAGGGCGGGTTCGCGCTGAGCCTGGCGGTCGGCGCGCCGGGGTCGTAGGTGATCCGGTGGATCGCCCCGGGGGCAAATTGTCCGTCGCCGAAGAGATCGGCGTAGTAGAGGTCGCCTTCCGGCCCTTCCTCGATGTCGACGCGCGGGGTAGATCCGCCTCTCGCGCATGAACAGCCCGCCGTGCTCGGGTCGGGCTCGCCGTCGTCGTCGGGGAGCATCGCCCAGATGCAGCCGCGCACCGTGTCGGCGAAGAACAGGGCGCCCTTGTATTCGGCTGGGAAGGCTTCGCCCTCGTAGAAGGAGATCCCGCCGATCGCCGAGCCGTATTCGATCGGGCATTCGTCGTCCGGCGACCACCGACTGGCCGTGGCTGTAGTAGAAGAACGGCTCCGAGGTGCGCGCTTCGCCGTTTTCTTCGGCTTCGTAGAGCGATTCGCAGACGTCGAGGCCGAGGACTTGAACTGGAACTGGCGCTCGGGCCCCTCGTAGCAGGGCCAGCCGGAGTTGTAGAGGCCCGTCGGCGGAGTCGGGAAGCGGTCGATCTCCTCGAACTCGGAGGAGCCGACGTTGTCGATGTAACAGTTCGCCCGGTCTCAGGGTTGAAGGTGAAGCGGAAGGGGTTGCGGAAGCCCTCGGCGACGACCCGCCGCTTCGTTTTCGCCGCGGCCCGGTGCGGCTTCGCTGCCGAGCAGCGGGTTGCCCGCCACGCCCTGCCCCGTGTCGGGGTTGACGCGGATGATCGTGCCGTCGAGCTTCCCGGGTTCTGGGCCCGCAGCGAGCCGCCTTCGGCAGTCCGGCGGGCTGAGCGCCGTGCCCTTCGCGGCCGGGCGGATCGCCGCACGGGTTCGGTTCGGTCCCCAGCTGGCCGTAGTCGGCCGAGGTGAAGCTCGCCCCGTCGCCGCCGCTCACGTAGAGGTCGCCTTCGGGGCCGAACTGCGAGGTCGCCGATCGAGTGCGAGGAGAACTGCTGGCACCAGTCTTCGGCGAGCACGTCCTGCGCCGGCTCGCCACCCGATTCTTCGGCTGGTTGCCGACCGCCGTCAGCCGCACCAGGCGGCCGCTGACCAGGCAGGCGTCGCCGCCGTTGAGGTCGGGGCAAGGGTCGCCGTCGTTTCCGGCTGCCCCCACTTCGGCGGCGGTTCCGGAGTCGCCGAGGATGTGGTCGTAGGTGTAGAGCGCGTAGACGTAGGGGCGGCCTTCGTCGAATTTCGGGTCGAGGGCGAGACCGAGCAGGCCGCGATCGCCGCGTGTCGTAGACGTCCGTGCGCAGGTCGGCGAAGACTTCCGGCGTCGGATCTTCGAGGCCGTCGAAGACGAGGATTTTGCCCGGCTTCTCGGCGACGAAGACGCGGCCGTCGGGGGCGAAGCGAAAGTTGGTCGGCTGTTCCAGGTCGGGGAAGACGACTTCGTCCTGAAAGCCCGCGGGCAGGGCGGGCTCCGCAGCCGCCGGCTCAGCGAGGAGGCCGAGCACACAGAGCGAGCCGAGGACCAGGCCCAGCACGGCCGCCGCCGCGGCCCGGGTGGCGCTCACCCGCGCTCCAGCGGCGCCATCGTCAGGCCGGCTGCCTCGAGCTGCTCCCAGTAGTGCTCGGCAGGCTCGCGCGGGCCCGACCAGACGATCGCCTGGCCGCTGTTGTGAATGCTGTCGGCAAGCTGGTGGCCGCGCTCGAGAGAGACTCCCGGCAGGACGCGAGCGAGGGTCTGGGCGACGTGGTCGAAGGTGTTGTGGTTGTCGTTGCGGACGATCACCCGCCACTCGCCGCCCAGGTCCGAGCCGGGCCCGCCGCTGCGCGGCTTCTCCACCGTCGTGGTCGACATCGCCACGCATTATGCGGAAGTTCCGCCGAACCGCGGCCTCCCGTCGGGCGTCATACGTCCGTCTGTCGATAAGTTCATCTAACTACTCAAGATAGTTATGCTGAAAAGAGCGTCGCAAACCAATCGGGAGGCTGGATCGCGGTGACATCGAATCTCTACTCGCTCGACCCGCGTCTGGCAAAGGCGCTCTCCAACGACGTGCGCGCGCGGGCCCTCGAGCTGATCGCCGAAGGGGACAGAAGCCCGAAGCGGATCGCAGCCGAGCTGGGGCTCGATCTGCGCAGCGTCGCCTACCACGTGCGGGTGCTGAAGAGGCTCGGCTGCATCGAGCTGGTCGAGACGCTGCCCCGGCGCGGCGCCGTCGAGCACGTCTACCGCGCCGCCGAGTGGGTGCTCGAGGCCTGATTCCCAATACGGGCTGGGAATTCGAACGACCACATCGTCGACCGTGGCCCCCGCGCCCTTGGCGACCTTGGCCGAGCCGAGCGAGAAGCCTGAGGCGCGCCCGCTCAGTTCGCCGGCGCCGGGGTCGGAGGCTTCGCCGACCAGCTGCCCGCCGACGTAGGCCAGCAGCTTGCAGGTCCCCTTTTCTTCGCCGCTGGTGACGTTGAAGGCGCGCAGGCGCAGCTGGTTCGGTTTTTCGGCGCCGCCGATTCCCGCGACCTTCTTCTCGATGTCGAGGTACTCGATCGTGCCGTCGCCGAGAACCTTGCGAATCTGCGCCTTGTCGCTGCAGCGGGAAGACGGCAGCTGGTAGTGGGCACCGGCCGCCGGCGCGCAGATCGAGCGCCAGGTAGGCGCGTGCGCTGCACCGCCTTCGGGCGTCGGCCTGCTGAGCAGGCGCATCGTCGCGCCGATCTCGAGGTCGCGGCCGAGCACGGGGTGCGGTAGGAGCACTCGTTGGTGCGCTTGCCGATCGTGATCCGCAGGCGCCTTCGGTGCCGCCGCGGGCGCAGCGCTCACCCGAGAGCTTGACGATCTGGGCCCGCTGCGCCTTGCTCTCCATCCCGTTGCGGTAGATGCCGATCAGCGCGGCGCCGGCGGCGGCGGCGAGCGCCAGCATCGCCGCCGATCAGCGCGGCGAGGAATGGCTGTGCGAAGTCGAAGCTCTCACGGTTCGCAGCCTAAACACAGCCCATGCGAGAAAGATGCGGCGCCGGGAGCGGTGAACGGCGTATTTCGGCCGCGGTCCAAATATCATTGAGGGGATGAGCGAGCACCGACTTCCCGAGCGCGACCGTCCCTGGGTGATGCGCACCTACGCCGGGCATTCCGACGCCAAGCGCTCCAACGAGCTCTACCGCGGCAACCTCGCCAAGGGCCAGACCGGCCTCTCGATCGCCTTCGACCTCCCGACCCAGACCGGCTACGACCCCGACCACGTCCTCGCCCGCGGCGAGGTCGGCAAGGTCGGCGTCTCGATCGCCCACAAGGGCGACATGCACCAGCTGCTCGACCGGATCCCGCTCGACGAGATGAACACCTCGATGACGATCAACGCCACCGCCGCCTGGCTGCTCGGCCTCTACGTCACCGTCGCCGAGGAGAACGGGGTCGAGCGCGCCGCAGCTCAAGGGGACGACCCAGAACGACATCATCAAGGAGTACCTCTCGCGCGGCACCTACGCCTTCCCGCCCGAGCCCTCGATGCGGCTGATCGCCGACATGGTCGCCTTCACCGTCAACGAGGTGCCGAAGCTGGAACCCGACCAACATCTGCAGCTACCACCTGCAGGAGGCCGGGGCGACGCCGGTGCAGGAGATCGCCTACGCGCTCTGCACCGGGATCGCCGTGCTCGACGAGGTCAAAGCGCGCGGCCAGGTCGCCGAGGCGGACTTCCCCAAGGTCTTCGGCCGCATCTCCTTCTTCGTCAACGCCGGCATCAGGCTGATCGAGGAGATCGCGCAAGCTGCGGGCGATGGGCGCGGCTCTGGAACGAGATCGGCCGCCGAGCGCTACGGCGTCACCGACGAGAAGATGCTGCGCTTCCGCTACGGCGTCCAGGTCAACTCGCTCGGCCTGACCGAGGCCCAGCCGGAGAACAACATCCAGCGGATCGTGCTCGAGGCGCTCGCGGTGACGCTCAGCCGCGACGCCCGCGCCCGCGCCCTGCAGCTGCCGGCCTGGAACGAGGCGATGGGCCTGCCCCGCCCCTGGGACCAGCAGTGGAGCCTGCGCATCCAGCAGGTGCTGGCCAACGAGACCGACCTGCTCGAGTACCCCGACATCTTCGAGGGCTCGCTGGTGATGGACGGGCTGGTGGACGAGCTGATCGAGGGCGCCCGGGCCGAGATGGCCGTGGTCGAGGAGCACGGCGGCGCCGTCGCCGCGGTCCCCTACATGAAGGCCCGCCTGGTCGAGTCCCACCGCGAGCGGGTTGCCCGGATCGAGTCCGGCGAGCAGAAGGTGATCGGCCAGAACAGCTACACCGAGAGCGAGGACTCGCCGCTGACCGCGGGCGCCGACGGCGGCATCCTCACCCCTGACCCCGAGGTCGAGCGCGAGCGGGTCGAGGCGCTTGAGGCCTGGAAGAGCGAGCGCGACGAGGGCGCCGTGCAGGCCGCGCTGAAGGAGCTCGGCAGCGTCGCCGCCAACGACTCGCAGAACATCATGCCCGCGACGATCGCCGCTGCCAAGGCCGGCGCGACGACCGGCGAGTGGGCCGAAGTGCTGCGCGAGGCCTTCGGCGCCTACCGCGGCCCGACCGGCGTCAGCGGCGCCGCCCCGGCCGCCGACCGCGAGCAGCTGGAGGCGATCCGCGCCAGGGTCGACGAGGTCTCCGAGCAGATCGGCCACCGGATCAAGATCCTGGTCGGCAAGCCCGGCCTCGACGGCCACTCCAACGGCTCCGAGCAGATCGCCCTGCGCGCCCGCGACGCCGGCATGGAGGTGATCTACCAGGGCATCCGCCTCACCCCCGAGGAGATCGCCGAGTCCGCCCTGCAGGAGGACGTCGACGTGATCGGCCTCTCGATCCTCTCCGGTTCCCACCTCGAGCTGGTGCCCGAGGTCGTCCGCCGCCTGCGCGACGAGCAGGTCGACGCCCCGGTCGTGGCCGGCGGCATCATCCCCCCCGCCGACGCCAAGCGCCTGCGCGAGGCCGGGGTCGACGGCGTCTACACGCCGAAGGACTTCGACATCAACAAGATCATGGGCGAGATCGTCGACCTGGTCGCTGAGCGGGCCGGGTCGCCTGCGGCTGCCTAACGCTTACGCGCAGCTTTTCGCCATATTTTGTGTTTTAAGCGCGTTTAATCTACGCTGGAGCGCGTGTCCCCGACTCTTACGCGCGGATTTTCCCCCGGCGGCGAGCCCGAGGTCTTCGCCAGCACGACCGAGACGTCGGCTGCGATTCGGCGCGAAGTCGCGGCCGGCCGCGCCCGCAAGCTCTCCGGGCGACTCTACACGCGCGATACCGAGACCCCACTGGGGCAGATAGCCCGCCGCAACTGGACTCGGATCGCCGCCCACCACTTCCCCGGCGCCGTGGTCGTCGACCGCAGCGCCTTCGAAGCAAAGCCATCCCCCGATGGATCGCTCTTCCTGGATGCCGGACCGGCCTACGCCGGGCGTCGGCCCATTCGCCTGCCCGGTCTGAGCCTGCGCCCACGCAGGGGCCCGGGCCCGGTCGCGGGCGACATGCCCCACATGGACGGACTTCACTTCTCCAGCCGAGCCCGGGCGATGCTCGACAACATGCGGCCCTCGCGCGCCCGCGGGGGCATCTCCCGCACGCTCTCCCAGGCCGAGATCGAGGGCGAGCTGACCCGGATCGCGGCCCTGCGCGGCGTGTCTGCGCTCAACGAGCTGCGCGAACAGACCCGCGAGGTCGCGGTCGCGCTCGACGCCGGCGGGCAGATGAAGGCGTTCGACGAGCTGCTTGGCGCTGTGCTCGGCACCCGGGAAGCGTCTCTGGAGACGCCGGCCGGACGCGCGGCCCAGGCCGGCGCCGGGTTCGACGCGCGCCGAATCGAGCTCTTCGAGGAACTGCAGGCGGCGTTGCTGAGACACCCGCTCCCCGACCGCCCAGAGCAACCCGACTCCTTTCCGGCGCTCTCCTTCATCGAGGCCTACTTCTCCAACTGGATCGAGGGGACCGAGTTCGAGCTGAGCGAGGCGGAAGAGATCGTCTTCGGGCGCACAATCCCCGAGGGACGCTTCGAGGACGCGCACGACGTGCTCGGCACCTTCGAGCTCGTCAACGATCCGCTGCGGCGGCGACAGCTTCCGGCCAGCGCCGAGGAGCTGCTCGACTTGCTGCGCTCCCACCACGCGTTAATGCTGGAGCGGCGACCCAATGCCGTGCCGGGCAGCTTCAAGATCCGCGGCAACCAGGCCGGGGGAACGACCTTCGTCCATCCGGACCTGGTCAACGGCACGCTGGTAGAGGGATACCGCTTCTACGCTGCGCTGCCGCCCGGCCTGGCCAGAGCGATCTTCATGATGTTCCTCGTCGCCGAGGTCCACCCGTTCACCGACGGAAACGGCCGCGTCGGCCGGGTGCTGATGAACGCCGCTCTCAGTGCAGAGAACCAGCAGCGCATTGTGATTCCGCTCTCCTATCGCGAGGAGTACCTGCAGGGGCTGCGCGCTCTCTCGCGCGGTGGAAACCCAAAACCGCTGATCCGCGTGCTCGATTTTGCCCAGGAATACGCCGCGGCGATCGACTGGAGCGACCTGAAGCGGGCCGAGCGGATGCTCGAGGAAAGCAACGCCTTCGTCACGCCAGATCTGGCTGATGACCCGAGACTGCGACTGCGGGTACCGGGGCAATGACCGCGATCCCGCCCAACCCCCCGCGCGAGTGCGACGTCGCCGTCGTCGGCGGCGGGATCCTCGGGCTGGCCGTGGCCCGAGAGCTGCTGGCTCGCCGTCCGGGCGCGCGGCTCTGCGTGCTCGAGGCGGAGGACCGGGTCGGCCAGCACCAGACAGGGCGCTCGAGCGGCGTGATCCATGCCGGCATCTACTACGAGCCCGGCTCGCTGAAGGCGCGGCTCTGCGTCGAAGGGGCGCGCGAGCTCTACGCGTACTGCGAGGAGCGCGGGGTGGCTTTCGAGCGCGCGGGCAAGCTGGTCCTTGCCGCCGACGAGGGTGAGCTGGAGCCGCTCGACGAGCTCGAGCGGCGCGGGCGGGCAAATGGGGTGCCGGGCCTGCGGTGCCTGGCGGGCGAGGAGATCGCCGAGGTCGAGCCGGCTGCTCGCGGGGTCGCCGCGCTGCACTCGCCGAACACCGGCGTTGTCGACTTCGTCGCGGTCGCCGAGTCCTACGCCGCTGACGTGCGGGCGGGCGGCGGCACCGTCCATCTCGGCGCGGCGGTGCGTGGCGTCACGCCGGGGCCGGGCCGCATTGAGATCCGCCACGCGCTCGGCGCCACCGCCGCCTCCGCCGCCGTCTTCTGCGCCGGGCTGCAGTCGGACCGGCTGGCGGTCGCCTGCGGGGCGCCGGCCGACCCGCGCATCGTCCCCTTCCGCGGCGCCTACCTGCGACTGCCGGCGGCGGCCGCCGAGCTGGTGCGCGCCAACGTCTACCCGGTGCCGGACCCCGAGCTGCCCTTCCTCGGCGCCCACCTGACGCGCACGCTCGACGGTCGCCTGCTGGTCGGTCCGAGCGCCCTGCTCTCGCCGGCGCGCGACGCCTACCGCCTGGCGACGCTGCGGCCGCGCGACCTGGCCGCGACGCTGGCCTGGCCGGGGACCTGGCGGATGGCCGCCCGTCACCGGCGCGCCGCGGCGCAGGAGCTGCGCCACGCGCTGAGCAAGCGCTCCTTCCTCGCCGAGGCCGCGCGCCTCGTCCCCGCGCTGCGCGGCGTCAAGCCGCGGCGAGGGCCGGCCGGGATCCGCGCCCAGGCCCTCGCCCGCGACGGCAAGCTGGTCGACGACTTCGTCGTCCACCGCACCGAGCGGGCGATCCACGTCCGCAACGCGCCCTCGCCCGCGGCGACCTCCTCGCTTGCCCTGGCGCGGCTGATCGCCGACGAGCTGGACGCGCTCGGGGCCGCATGACGCGCCCGCGCCGCCGACGCGCGACAATGGATCGATGAGCGAGCTGAACGGAGACCGCTCGGCCTGGCTGCGTTGTTACCGCTGCTGGTCGGTGAACCTCGAGATCCAGATCCACTACGACGCGATCCGCCGCGTCGACCCCGAGAGCGGCATGCTCGCCGAAGGTGTCGACGAGATCCAGGAGGCGCTGGTCCAGTGCGTCGACTGCATGCACGACCAGCCCCACCTGACCTTCCAGGACGACCGGGTGGTGCCGATCGAGGACCGCTGGGAGCGGATGGTCGCCGGCACCCCCTGGGTCGCCTCCTGCACGGTGCGCGTAGACCAGGAACGGATCGAGAGCTGCTCCGGCCCCGAAGCGGCGGAGTTCCTCACCTACGGCGCCTTCGGCGAGCCCGGCGTGCGCGAGTTCTTCACCCACGTCCGCTTCCACAAGCACGACGAGGACCAGGTCGTCGTCCACGCCCTGGTCGAGCTCTACGCCCGCTCCGCCGAAGAGGCAACCGACGTCCTCGAAGCCGCCGCCCAGGGTCCGCTGGAGATCACCTCGTTGGCGGAGGAGTCACGCCCCCCCGCCCACGCCAGCGACGAGGCTCATTAGCTACTCGCCGGGAGTCTTTCGCGGCACCAGCACCAGGCGCTTGAACTCGGCGACGAGGACGCCGTCCTGGTTGAGCACGCGGGTGTGGACCTTGACGACGCCGCGGTCGGGCTTCGATTTCGAGGGCTTGACCTCGAGCACCTCGGTCTCGCAGAAGAGGGTGTCGCCGTGGAAGACCGGGTTGGGGTGGCTGAGGTCTTCGGTCGCCAGGTTGGCGATCGCCTTGCCGGAGACGTCGGAGACCGACATGCCCAGGGCGAGCGAGTAGACGAGCGGGCCGACGACGACGTTGCGGCCCTGCTGCGAACCGGCCGCGTAGACGTCGTTGAGGTGCAGTGGGTGGTGGTTCATCGTGATCAGGCAGAAGAGGTGGTCGTCTGACTCGGTCACCGTCTTCGCCGGCCAGTGCTTGTAGACGGCGCCGACCTCGAACTCCTCGAGGTAGCGGCCGTAGGCGTGGGCGCCGGACGCCTCGCGCTCGGCCTGGTCGGTGGTCAGCTCGTAAGTCTGCTCGCTCATTCTCGGTTTCTTCTCCTGTCGGGTTGGCGGCGCGGCATGCTACCGACAGAGTCCCGGAGTCGCCCGGCGGGCGAGAATAGACTCCCGCCGCATGAGGATCGGCATCATCGGACTCGGCTACGTCGGCCTGCCGCTCGCGGTCGCCTTCGCCGAGGCGGGCCACGAGGTGATCGGGCTGGACTCCGACGCCGCCAAGGTGCAGAGCCTCGAGCGCGGCGAGAGCTACGTCGAGGACATCCCGAGCAGCGCGCTTGCGGCGCTCGGCGATCGCCTCAGGCCGACCGGCGAGCACGCCGACCTCGCCTCCTGCGAGGCGGTGATCATCTGCGTGCCGACGCCGCTGAGCGGCTCGCGCGAGCCCGACCTCAGCTACCTGCTCGACGCCGGAGCGGCGCTCGCCGAGGTCCTGCGCCCGGGGCAGCTGGTCGTGCTCGAGTCGACGACGTACCCGGGCACGACGCGCGAGCGGCTGGCGCCGATCCTGGAGCGCGCCGGACTCACCGCCGGCAGCGACTTCCACCTCGCCTTTTCGCCGGAGCGGATCGACCCCGGGCGCACCGACTACACCGTGCGGACGACGCCGAAGCTGGTCGGCGGGCTGACCGAGGCCTGCTCGGAGCGCGCCCGCGAGCTCTACGAACTGGTCTGCGACGAGGTGATCGTCCTCTCCGGCCCCGAGGCGGCCGAGCTCTCCAAGCTCCTGGAGAACATCTTCCGCTCGGTCAACATCGCCTTCGTCAACGAGCTGGCCCAGCTCTGCGACCGGCTCAAGATCGACGTCTGGGAGGTGATCGACGCCGCCTCGACCAAGCCCTTCGGCTTCATGCGCTTCGAGCCCGGGCCGGGGATGGGCGGCCACTGCCTGCCGATCGACCCCTTCTACCTCGCCTTCAAGGCCCGTGAGCACGGCTTCTACCCCGAGTTCATCGAGCTCGCCGGCAAGATCAACCAGGCCCAGCCGGAGTTCTGCGCCGAGCGCATCGAGCGCGCCCTCAACGACAGCGGCAAGCCGGTCAAGGGCTCGAAGATCCTCCTGCTCGGGGTCAGCTACAAGGCCGGGGTCGGCGACACCCGCGAGTCACCGGCGCTGAAGATCGCCTCGCTGCTGCGCGATCTGGGCGGTGAGGTCTCCTACCACGACCCGCACGTGGCGGAGCTGCCCCAGCTCGGGCTGAGCTCGGTCGAGCTCGAGCCGGCGGCCGCCGAGGCGGACCTGGCGGCGATCGTCACCGCCCATCCCGGCATCGACTACGAGGCGCTGGCCGCCGCCGTGCCGGTGCTGGTCGACTTCCGCGGCGTCACCCGCGGGATCGAGGCCGAGAACCTGGTCCGGCTCTAGCCCCGCCCGCGCTCAGTGGGCCTTTTTGAGCCGGGCGCGTTCCTCTTGGCGTTCGACCACCTGGGCGATCAGCTTCTTCACGTTGGAGTCGCCGCTGGCCTTGATGTGGCCGGTCTCGTAAGCCTTGCGGTAGCTGCGCACGGTGCCGTTCTCGGCCAGCTCGTTGAACTGGGGCCGGTCGATCTGGACCAGCACCCGCTCGTCCTGGGAGAGGTCCTTCTTGATCACCGGGCCGGGGACCTCGACCCGGTAGAGCTGGATGTCGTGTTTGGCCTTCAGTTCAAGCCCGAAGACCAGTTTCAGCTTCTGCAGCGCCGGCACCTCGGCCTGGAACCGCTCGACGGCGAGCTTGATCAGGTCCGGGGTCGATGCCATCTGGTTAGCGGCGCTCCATCTAGATCTTGTGCCTCTGCAGCAGCTTCTTGCCGATCACCATGCGCTGGATCTCCGAGGTGCCCTCGCCGATCAGCAGCAGCGGCGCGTCGCGGTAGAGGCGCTCGATCTCGTACTCCTTCGAGTAGCCGTAGCCGCCGTGGATGCGGAAGCACTCCTCGACGCACTCCTTGCCGGTCTCCGAAGCGATCAGCTTCGCCATCCCGGCCTCCAGGTCCGAGCGCACACCGGCGTCCTTCATCCGCGCCGCCTTGCGGGTGACGAGGCGGGCGGCCTCGATCTTGGTCGCCATGTCGGCGAGCTTGAACTGGATCGCCTGGTGCTGGGCGATCGGCTTGCCGAAGGTCTTGCGCTCCTGCGAGTAGCGCAGGGCGAGCTCGAGGGCGCGCTGGGCGATGCCGACGCCGCGGGCGGCGACGTTGACCCGGCCGACCTCGAGCGCGTCCATCATCTGCACGAAGCCCTCGCCGACGCCCTCTTCGCCGCCGAGCACGCGCTCCGGGGGGCAGCTGTAGCCGTCGTAGACGAGCTCGGTCGACTCGACGCCCTTGTAGCCCATCTTCTTGATCTTGGGCGGCACGTTCAGACCCTTGAAGTCGCCCTCGCCGATTTCCTCCCAGGGCTTCTTCTCGGTGATGAAGCAGGTCATCCCCTTGTAGGCCGGTTCGGCTTTGGGGTCGGTCTTCATCAGCACGAAGACGACCGAGGAGCCGAGGCCGTTGGTGACCCACATCTTCTGACCGTTGAGCTCCCAGTTGCCGTCCTCGCCCTTCTTGGCGGTCGACTTGATGCCCTGCACGTCGGAGCCGACCTCGGGCTCAGAGAGCGAGAAGGCGGCGCGGATCTCGCCGGTCGCCATCTTCGGCAGGAAGTACTCCTTCTGCTCGTCGGTGCCGAACTTCATCAAGAGGTAGGAGCCGATGAAGTGGGTGTTGACGACGCCCGAGATCGAGATCCAGCCGCGCGAGAGCTCTTCGACGATCATCGCGTAGGTGGTCAGGTCGAGGCCCATGCCGCCGTACTCTTCGGGAATCGTCACCCCGAAGAGGCCGAGCTCCTTCATTTCCTCGACGATCGGCTCCGGGTAGGAGTCCTCGTGGTCGTAGTGCTCGGCGTTGGGGATGATCTTCTCGTCGGCGAACTGGCGCACCATTTCGGTGATCGCCTGCTGCTCGTCGGTCTGCTCACGGAAGGCGGCGGTGTCTACGGCCATGGCTCCTAGCTCGTCGGTGTCGGGGACAGAGGGCGGCGCTCGGAATCGTCCGGCGCGGCGGCAGGGGCGAAGGATATCGACGCGCCGCCGCCGAGCGCGGCGGCCGGCGCCGCGGCCTTGAGCAGCATCTCCTCGACCTCCTGCTCGGGATCGGAGTCGACGACGATCGCCCCGCCTGCCCCGATCGTCGCTTTGCCCGCTTCGAGGACGACCGTGCGGATCGCGACCGAGAGGTCGCAGGCGCCGCCGCCGAACCAGCCGATCGCGCCGGAGTAGACGCCGCGGGCGGCGCCCTCGAGCTCGTCGATGATCTCCATCGTGCGCCGCTTCGGTGCCCCGGTCATCGAGCCGGGTGGGAAGCAGGCGCGCACCGCGTCGAGCGGGCCGACGTCCGGGCGCAGGCGCCCGCGGATGGCGGAGACGAGCTGGTGCACGGTCTCGTAGCTCTCGATCGCCATCAGCTCCGCTACCTCGACGCTGCCGAGCTCGCAGACGCGGCCGAGGTCGTTGCGCATCAGGTCGACGATCGTCACGTTCTCGGCCTGGGACTTGACGCCGCCGCGCAGCTCGGCGGCGAGGCGGGCGTCCTCGGCGGGCGTGGCGCCGCGGCGGGCGGTGCCCTTGATCGGCCGCGCCTCGGCGTTGCCGTCGCGATCGACGGAGAGAAAGCGCTCCGGCGAGGAGCTGAGCACGGCGAGGTCGCCGAAACGCAGGTAGGCGGCGAAGGGCGCCGGGTTGGCGCGGCGGAGCGCCCGGTAGAGGTCGAGGGGATCGGCGCCGGTCTCGGTCTCGAACGAGTCGGTGAGGCAGATCTCGTAGCTGTGGCCGGCCGTCAGGTAGCGCTTGCAGGCCCCGATGTCCTCGCGGTAGCGCTCGGGCGAGCGGCGCGGCGCGAGCGGCGCGGCGGCGGCAACCCGCGGCTCGACAAGCGCGGGCAACCCGGCGAGGCGACGTTCGGTCGCCTCGATCCAGGGATCGGCCTCGCTGAGGCTGAGCAGGTAGGTGCAGCGCTCGCGCCGATCGAAGGCGATCAGGCGGTCGGCGAGGACGAAGGCGGCATCCGGGGTCGAGGCGCGGTGGGCAGCGGCGCCGTCGCACTCGGCCTTGAGCTCGTAGCCGAGGTAGCCGGCAAAGCCACAGCCGAAGTCGAAGGGGAGATCGGCTTCAGCCGTGAGCAGGCGTGCCTGCTCACGGTCGAGGTAGTCGAAGATCGATTCGGGCCTGACCTCGACCTCCCCGCCGCGCTCGACCCGGACCTCGCCCGCGGCCAGGTCGTAGGTGACCAGCGCCGCAAGCGGCCCCTCGCTGTCTCCCATGAAGGAAAAGCGGCCGCGCTCGCCCGCGGCGCTGCTGTCGAGCCAGAAGGCGTGCGGGCTCGCTCCGTATATATGGGCGAAGGCGCGCTCCGTATCGGCGAGGGCGTCGAGCCGGCGCACGGCGAGCGAGAGGGGCTCGGGCTCGCTATCGGTCGCCATCCGGTGCAAGATATCCCGCAATGTCAGCACCCCCCCACGCCGATCCCGGCAGGGGCGTCTTCGAGACCATGCTCGTCATCGCCGGGCGAGCGGTCGAGCTCGATGCGCACCTCGGCCGGCTCAGCGCCGGCGTCGCGACTCTCTATGGGGCTCCCCTGCCCGAGCGGGCGCGCGGCCTGGCGGTCGACGGCGCCGCCGGGCTCGAGCGGGGCAAACTACGCCTCACCGTCGTTCCCGCCGCCCGCGAGCTGTGCCTGCGAGTCGACGCCGAGGAGGTCGAGCCGGGCGTCGTCTTCCCGCCCGCGACGCGGGCCGCCGCGCTGCGCACGAGCGTGGTCGCCGGCGGCCTCGGCGAGCACAAGTGGGCCGACCGTGACCTGCTCGACCGCCTCGCCGCCGCCTCGCCGGGCGAGCTGCCGCTGCTGCTCGACGCCGACGGAACGGTGCTCGAGGCGTCGCGGGCCAGCGTCTTCGCCGTCGACGGCAAGCGGCTGCTGACCCCGCCCACCGACGGGCGCATCCTGGCCTCGCTCGCCCGCCGGGGGGTGATCGAGGTTGCGGCCGAGGCGGGGATCGAGACCTGCGAGGAGCGCCTCACGGTCGCCGACCTGCTCGCCCGCGAGGTCTTCCTCACCGGCTCGGTTCGCGGGATCGAGCCGGTCGCCTCGATCGACGGCGCCGCGCCGGCGCCGGCGGGTGAGCTCAGTGAGCGGCTTGCGGCCGCGTTGCGCCGCCGCTGGCGGGTGCCGAGAGGGGAACCCGCTGCAACTGTCGCAGCCGAGCGACCAGGCGGTCGGCCCGGGCGCTGAAGTCGCTGAGGCTGTCGTCGGACTCGCCGTTTCCGGCGCTTTCGCCCGCTCCCGGCGCGGGCGCAGCGGTGGGCTGCGGCGCGGGCGCAACCGCGGTCGCCGCGACGCGGTCCTGCACCGCGAGCGCGCTGGCGCTTGCCTGCTCGGCGAGGCCAGCGGCGCGCTCGGCCTGCTCGGCGGCGCTGATCGCCGCGGCGCCGACGGTCACCACGGCCGCCTCGGACGCTCGCGCGATCGTCAACGCCAGCTCCACCCGCCGCTCCAGCTCGCCGATCAGCGGCGGCCGCGAGTGCTCCGGCAACAACCAGTCCTGAGTGCTCTCACCGTCGCCGCCAGCCATCCCCTCCAAGTTACGGCGCCGCCCACCAAACTCCTCCGGCGCCCAAGCAAGGGGCTCCGGTGCGCCTTTTCCTCGTATGAGGGGGAAAAGGCGCACCGGAAGCAGGGGGTACGAACGGGCGTTTGGGTAGATTCCCGGTCTCCCGACGATACGAGCGAACCAGGAGCAGCGTGAGAAACCCCAGAGACTTCTTCCAGCCGCAGGCGATCGGCGCGCCCGAGCCGTTGCGCGAGATCCCGGTCAAGCCCTCGCGGATGATCCACTTCCTCGACTTCTCCAACGAGAAGATGGTCGAAAAGGCCGCCGCCATTGCGGAGAAGACCGACATCCTGCTCGGCAACCTCGAGGACGCGATCCCGGTCGACCGCAAGGAGGCGGCGCGCCAGGGGCTGATCAAGGCGGCGAAGGAGTCCGACTTCGGCCAGACCGCGCTCTGGACCCGGGTCAACTCGCTGGAGAGCCCCTGGGTGCTCGACGACCTCACCACCCTGGTCGGCGAGATCGGCGATCAGCTCGAGGTCGTGATGGTGCCCAAGGTCGAGGGCGCCTGGGACATCCACTACGTCGACCGCCTGCTGGCCCAGCTCGAGGCCAAGGCCAAGCTCGAGCGGCCGATCCTGATCCACGCGATCCTCGAGACCGCCCAGGGCGTGGTCAACCTCGAGGAGATCGCCGCCGCCAGCCCGCGCATGCAGGGGATGAGCTTCGGCCCGGCCGACCTCGCCGCCTCGCGGCGGATGAAGACGACCCGCGTCGGCGGCGGCCACCCCGGCTACCGGGTGATGGAGGACCCGCCGATCCCGAGAACCCCGAGGCCAACCGGGTCAGCGCCCAGCAGGACCTCTGGCACTACTCGATCGCCCGCATGGTCGACGCCTGCGCCGCGACCGGCATCCTGCCCTTCTACGGGCCCTTCGGCGACATCAAGGACACGGCCGGCTGCGAGACCCAGTTCCGCGCCGCCTTCCTGATGGGCTGCGTCGGCGCCTGGTCGCTGCACCCGGTGCAGATCGACATCGCCAAGAAGGTCTTCAGCCCGCCCGCCGAGGAGGTCAGGTTCGCCAAGAAGGTGCTGGAGGCGATCCCCGACGGCGCCGGCGTGCACATGATCGACGGCAAGATGCAGGACGACGCCACCTGGAAGCAGTGCAAGGTGATGGTCGAGCTGGCGGAAATGCTGGCGGCCAAGGACCCCGAGCTGGCCGCGACATACGGCCTCTGAGCCTGTTGTCGTCTTGACGGCCCGGCCGGGATTTGGCCGGGCCGGGCCTGACGAGTGAACCGCCTCGTCCGTTTTAAGCGTAATCCCAATTCCCCATGCATTTTTCGTTCCGCGCTAACGTGAACGGACGTCCCTGCCGATAGGGGGGAGGAACCGGGAAATCCCCGCTCTAGCGCCAAAAATACGAAGAAATCCCCCCTAAAAAAAGGTAACCCTCCCTCCCATGCAAAGCTCGACCGATCTCTCCATCGACAGCGCCTTTCCCGCCGCTGCTGAATCGCGTCGCGGCGCCCTGGTCCAGGACCGGCCCACCCTCGGCAGCCTGCCCCACGCCCGCCGCGGCCTCGGCTGGTGGCTGCCCCCGGTGGTCGACCTGCTCTCCTCCTCGGTCGCGCTTGCACTCGTCACCCTGATCGCCGGCGTCGCCGTCTTCCCCGCCTTCCCGATCGCGCCGCTGCTGCTCGTCGCCGTCAACGCCATGCTCGGGGTCTACGGCGCCAACGCCCCGAAGAGCGCCTTCGGCGGAGAAGACGGCATGGCCTGGCCGGTGATCCGCCTGCTGATGGCCGCCGTCTTCGCCTGGGCGACCTCCCTGATCACGCCGCTCGACGGCGCCTCGCAGCTCGGCCTCTGGATCGGCTTCGCCGTCCTCGACACCCTCGGCCGGGGACTGACCGCGCCGCTGCGCGGCCGCCTCGACAACGTCGAGCGCTGGGTCCTGGTCGGCGACGAAGCGACGGCTGAACGGCTGAAAGCCTATGAGCCGCTGCGCAGCTACGCCGCCATCGTCTGCACGGTCGAGCCCTTCGAGGACCGCTCCAACCCGGCCGACCGCGTCGCTGCGCTGGAGATCGTCGACCGCTACCAGGCCGACCGCGTCGTGATCGGCACTCAGCACGCCGACGACGAGAGCCTGCTCGACCTGGTCCGCGCCTTCAAGTCGATCGGCGTGCCGGTCAGCATGCTGCCCCGCCCGCTCGATCTGCTCGAGGCGCCCGCCGCCAACCCGAGCCAGGTCGGCGGCGTGCCGCTGATCGACGTCGAGGCGCTGGCCGCCCGCCACTCCACCCCCTACACCGGCCCCGACCGCCGCGCCGCCCGCAAGACCAAGGTCAGCGTCGTCGTGCCGGCGATGAACGAGGCGAAAAACATCGGCCACGTGCTGGAGCAGCTGCCCGACGGCCTGCACGAGGTGATCCTCGTCGACGGCAACTCTGCCGACGAGACGATCGAGGCGGCCCGCCGGGCCCGGCCCGACATCCGCGTCCTGGTCCAGAGCGGCCGCGGCAAGGGCGACGCCTTCCGCACCGGCTTCGCCGCCGTCACCGGCAACCTCGTCGTCATGCTCGACGCCGACGGCTCCGCCGACCCGGCCGAGATCCCCCGCTTCGTCGAGGCGCTCGAGGCCGGCGCCGACTTCGCCAAGGGCTCGCGCTACCTGCCCGGCGGCGGCAGCACCGACATCACCGGCCTGCGCAGCCTCGGCAACAGGGTGCTGAGCGGCTCGGCCAACATCCTCCACGGCACCCACTTCACCGACCTCTGCTACGGCTACAACGCCTTCTGGGCGCGCTGCCTGCCCTTCATCGCGCTCGACGTGCCCGGCTTCGAGGTCGAGACGCTGATCAACCTGCGGATTGCCGGCGCCGGGATGAAGATCACCGAGGTGCCGAGCTACGAGCTCGACCGCATCCACGGCGAGAGCAACCTGAAGACCTTCCGCGACGGCTTCCGCGTGCTCGGCACGATCCTCGGCGAGGCACGGCGGCGGCGCAGCATCCACCGCGAGCGGCCCGCCGGCGACCGCAGCGCCCAGGAAGTGAAGGCGACCGTCAGCGCCTGAGCCCGCGGCCGGCTCAGGCCGGCAGGCGCCAGCTGTGGGAGAGCAGGATGTTGCCGTCGGCCCCTTCGGCCGGCATCGGCCTGCCGTCCACGGCGCCGGGCTCGACGTCGAAGTAGGCCGCTGCCTGCAGCCCGTCCTGGTAGTGCTGGGCGCCCTTGAGCGAGACGTCGATCCGGTAGCGCCCCGGCAGCAGCGGCAGGGCGGCGATGTCGCAGTCGATCCGCCGGCCCTGTGACTCCTCGCGGACGTCGTCGGGGCCCGGCATTTCGCTGCCGAAGACGGTGACGCACTGGCCGAGGCTGTTGTTGACCATGATCACCGCGTGCATCGAGGGCAGCAGCTCGGTGAAATCGATGCTGATCCGCGCCGGCCTGCCGCCGATCACGACGTCGGGATGGCCGCTCTCGAGATCGACGATCGAGACCTTGCTGACGATGCTTTCGCGGCGGCCGTGGGCATCGCGGTCGGTGCGCTTGGTGAGGTCGTCGGAGGCGGCGCGCTCGAGCTTGGCCAGGTAGGCGTCGATCGCCTCGCCCACCGGCGCGTCGGAGACGACCGAGCCCCGCTCGAGCAGCACGCCGCGGTCGCAGAGGGCGCGGACGATGCCGAGGTTGTGCGAGACCACGATCACCGTCCTGCCGTCGCGGGCGACCTCGGCCATCTTCGCCAGCGAGCGCCGCTGGAAGGAGGCGTCGCCGACCGAGAGCACCTCGTCGACGAGCAGGATCTCGGGCTCGAGGTGCGCCGCCACGGCGAAGGCGAGACGGACCGACATGCCGCTCGAGTAGCGCTTGACCGGGGTGTCGACGAAGCGCTCGACTTCGGCGAAAGCGACGATCTCGTCGAAGCGCCGGCGGATCTCCTCGCGCCGCATGCCGAGGATCGCGCCGTTGAGGAAGATGTTCTCGCGGCCGGTCAGCTCGGGGTGAAAGCCGGTCCCGACCTCGAGCAGCGAGCCGGTGCGGCCGGTCACCTCGACCCAGCCGGTGCTCGGCTCGGTGATCCGCGAGAGGATCTTCAGCAGGGTGCTCTTGCCGGCGCCGTTGTGGCCGATCAGGCCGACGACCTCGCCCTCGCGCACGGTCAGCGAGACATCGCGGACCGCCCACAGGGTGTCCGCCTTGCGGGACTCGCGGCCGCGGCGCGCCGTGCGCAGCGGGTGCCGCAGCGCCCCGCTGACGGTCTCCCGCAGGTTGCCGGTCTGGACCAGGCCGAGCTTGTAGCTCTTGCCCAGCCCCCGGGCCTCGATCGCGACGCCGCCGGCGCTCATATGAGGTCCGCGAAGCTGCGCTCGACGCGGTCGAAGTAGGCGAGGCCGACGATCAGGAAGACGAGCGCCGCGGCGGCGGAGACGCCGATCTGGGCGAGCGGCGCTTCGATGTGGCCGAGCACGCCCCAGCGGAAGCCTTCGACCACGCCGACCATCGGGTTGATCGCCGAGAGCGTCCGCCAGGGCTGCCCGATCAGGCTGCTCGGGTAGGCGATCGGGGTGAGGAAGAGCCACATCTGGACGAGGAAGGGGACGACGTAGCGGACGTCGCGGTAGCGGACGTTGACGGCGGCGAGGCCGGCGGTCATCCCCAGCGCCGTCGCCAGCAGGATCACCAGGAGCAGCGGCAGGATCAGGATCGAGAGCGACGGCACGTAGCCCCAGATCAGGACGATCGCGATCAGGATCACGAAGGAGACGGTGAGGTCGACGAGCCCGGCGGCGATCGTGCCGGCGGGCAGGAAGATGCGGGGGAAGTAGATCTTCGAGACCAGCGACTGGTTGATCACGAGGCTGTCGGAGCCGAGCGTGAGCACGGTCGAGAAGAAGGTCCAGGGAACGAGCCCGGCGAGGCTGAACAGCGCGTAGGGAAGGCCGTCCGAGGAGACGCCGGCCAGGCGACCGAAGAAGAGCGAGAAGACGACCATGAAGCCGATCGGCTGCAGCACCGCCCAGGCGGCTCCCAGCGCCGTCTGCCGGTAGCGCACGGTGATGTCGCGGACGGCGAGCTGCAGGGCCAGGTCGCGGTAGCGCCAGAGCTCGTGCGGGGCGAGCACGCGGCCGAAGCCGCGAGTCGGCTCGAGGCGGATCGTCTCGGGCGCCGGCGCCGCCACGGCAGCCGCGGCGGCGGGCTCGCTGGTTGTGCTCAGCCGGTCGATGCGGGGAGAATACGGAGGCCGTCCGCTGTTGCCGGGGCGGCGCCGGCGCTCGCGGGCGGGCTCAGGAGTCCTGCATGCCGTCCATGACCTCGAGGTCGTGGACATCGGCGAGCAGCCCGCCCTTGCGCTTGCGGTGCGAGGCCTCGAAGGAGTAGCCCTGCGTCGTCCTCGACCTCACCTGCTCCTCGCGCGAGATGCAGGGGAGCTCGACGCCGGCGACCGTCCCGGTGGCGCTCAGGCCCTCGACCGAGTAGACGTAGTCGAAGTTGGCGACATCCGGCTGCGTGTCGATCACCCTGAAAGTGTAGGTGCCGTCGGGGTTCGGCGCGGCCAGCTGGAGGTCGATCATCAGGCGCTCGCGCCGGTTCAGCATCGCCAGGCGAAAGGGCAGCCTGATCTCCGGCGGGTAGAGCTCGAAGCCGTGCGCTTCGAGGACCGTGCGGGCCTGGTCGCCCTCGTCGATCGGGACGAGGAAATCGAGGTCCTGGTGCGGGCGGGTCTGTTCGCCGGCAATCGCGTCGACCCCCCAGCCACCGGTTATCCACGCCTGGACCCCCTCCTCCGCCAGCCAGCGATGGGCGCGGGGGACCTCTGCGGCTGGGAAATCAAGGCTACGGAGGAGGCGCTCCGCTGCCGATGATCGGCCAAGACATCTACCGACGAACTGCCTGAGCCTGGAGATCGGGGTCATGGCCGTGGAACCGTGAAAGCACGCAGTTGAGATCGACGACGCGCAACGAGAGCGAAGACGCACACTATAAGCAAGCCACCCACAGCCCCACCCGCCCTGCGGCGAGGCGGTCTTGGCCCGGCCGTAAGATCGGCCCGATGAGCACAGTCGCCACGCGATCGCCGATCGCGAATCCGAGCAAGAGCGCGGTGGGCTCGAGTTGGCCGGCGGCGCTTGCCTTCAGCTCGGGGGCAGGGCTGCTCGTCTGCTCGCTTGCCAACGCGCTCTCGCGGGAGATGCTGGCGCCCTCGCCGCTGATCTACTGGGCCGGCCTGCTGCTGATCGCGCTGCCGATCTTCTACCGGCTGACCGGGCGCGAGGCCTCGCCCCGCGAGCGCCTCGCCCTCGCCTGCCTGCTCGGCCTCTCCCTCTACGCGGTCAAGGTGATCCGCGACGCGCCGCTCTTCACCTTCTCCGACGAGCTGGTCCACGCCTTCAACGCGAACCAGATCAGCAGCGGGCACCACCTCTTCCACGCCAACCCGATCATCCAGGTCACCCCCTACTACCCCGGCCTGGAGGGGGCGACCTCGGCGCTGATGAGCATCACCGGGCTCTCCAGCTTCGGCGCCGGGGTGATCGTCGTCGGCGCCGCCCGCCTCACCCTCGTCGCGGCGATGTTCCTGCTCTTCAGCCGCCTCAGCGGCTCGGCTCGCACCGCCGGGCTCGGCGTCGCGATCTACGCCGGCAACTTCAACTTCCTCTTCTGGGGGGCCCAGTACTCCTACGAGTCGCTCGCGCTGCCCTTGCTGATCGTGATCATGATGGTGCTGGCCGAGCGCGAAGCCTCGCCGGCGGACTGGGCGCGCGAGTGGGCGGTGCCGATCGTGCTCGGCACGGCGGCGATCGTCGTCACCCACCACCTCACCTCCTACGCGCTCGTCGTCTTCCTCGCCGCCCTCTCGCTGAGCTACTGGGCGCTGCGGCGCGCCTGGGGCTGGGCCAACCCTTGGCGCTTCGGGGTGGTCGCGGCGCTGCTCGCCCTCGGCTGGCTGGCGCTGGTCGCCAGCTCGACCATCGGCTACCTCTCGCCGGTCCTCGGCGAAGCGCTGGAATCGGTCCTCCACACGGCCTCCGGCGAGGCGCCGCCCCGCGGGCTGTTCGAAGGCAAGGGGCCGGTGACCGCCTCGACGCCGATCGCGGCCCGGGCCGTGGCCCTGCTCGCCGTGGCCCTGCTCGCCGCCGGCTTCCCGCTCGCCCTGCTGCGCGCCTGGCGTCGCTACCGCCGCCAGCCCTTCGTCGTCCTCCTCGCCCTCGCCGCGCTGGCCTTCTTCGGGGCCCTCGCCCTGCGCCTGGCGCCGGCCGCCTGGGAGACCGGCAACCGGGCGAGCGAGTTCCTCTTCATCGGCCTCGCCTTCATCCTCGCCGGCGCCGGCTATGAGACCTGGCGCCCGCGCGGGCGGCCCTGGCTGGGGCGAGCGCTGCTCACCGGCGCCCTCGGCGTCATCCTGGTCGGCGGCGCGATCTCCGGCTGGCCCTGGGACGCCCAGCTGGCCCGGCCGCTGCGGGTCAGCGCCGAAGGCAGGACGATCGTCTCGCCACCGCTCGGCATGGCGGAATGGGCGGGCAAGAACATCGCCGGGGGGCGCTTCGCCGCGCCGGTCGCCGACGCCCGCCTGCTGCTCGTGCCCGGCAACCACATCGCGATCTCCGGCCAGTCACCCGACGTCGTCGACATCGTCGAAGGGCCCCAGCTCCAGGGCTGGGAGCTGCCGCTGCTGCACCGGCACAACCTGCGCTACGTCGTGATCGACCGGCGACCGAGCAGCGGCGACGGGACGCGCGGCTACTTCTTCTCGCCCAACGGCAAGCCGGGCGAAGGCGAATACCTGCCCGCCTCGACCGTGACCAAGTTCGCCCAGCTGCCCGGCGTGTCCAGGATCTACTCCAACGGCGCGATCTCCGTCTTCGACCTGGGAGGACGCCGGTGAGAGGGCACAAAGACCTGCGGCTGACGCTCGGCCTGGCGGCGCTCTGCGGGCTGCTCGCCCCGGCGATCCCGCTGACCGCGCTCAGCCTCCTCTTCGCCCTGCCGCTGGCGCTCTTCCTGCCCGGCTACGCGATCACCGCCGCCGTCTTCGCCCGGCGCAGCATCGGCCGGCCGCGGCTGATCGTGCTCAGCCTCGCGCTCAGCCTCGTCACCCTCGTCGGCGGCAGCCTGCTGCTCAACTACATGCCGGGCGGGCTGCGCGCCCTCTCCTGGGCCCTGCTGCTCGTGCTGGTGGTGCTGGTGGCCTGCCTCGTCGCGGCCGCGCGCCGGGCTCCAGCGACCGCGGGCGGCATGTGGCGACCGCCGCCGGTTCGCCGCCGCGACGCCGGCCTGGCGGCCGGCGGCCTGCTGCTCGCCGCGATCGCGATCGCCCTGGCGATGACGACGCTGCCGGCGAGCAACGCGCGCGGCTACACCCAGCTCTGGCTGCTGCCGGCGCCCGGCTCGGCCGGCACCGAGGCCAAGATCGGGGTCCGCAGCGAGGAGCAGAAGGCGACCGACTTCGACCTGCGGATCAAGCTCGGCGCCGGGACGGAAGCGCCGCAGGTCGTTCGCCGCAGCTTCAACCTGAAGCCGGGCGAAGGCCGGGTGGTCACGGTCGGCCCGGTCCAGGCGCCGGCCGGAGCGCAGGTAGCGGTGACCGCCGCGCTGCTGCGCCACGACGATCCCTACAAGGTCTACCGCCGGGTGCGGGGCCGGCTGACGGCGGCGCCGCGATGAACGACGAGCCGGGTGCGGCGCTCAGCGTCGACATCGTCGTCAACAACCACAACTACGCGAGCTTCCTCGGCGCGGCGATCGAGAGCGCCTGCGCCCAGACCCACGAGCGCGTCAACGTGATCGTCGTCGACGACGGCTCGACCGACGACTCGCGCGCGCTGCTGCGCGACTACGAGGAGCGGGTCACGGTGGTGCTGAAGGAGAACGGCGGCCAGGCCTCGGCGCTCAACGCGGGCATCGAGCGCTGCCGAGGCGACATCGTGATGTTCCTCGACGCCGACGACGTCCTGCTCCCCGACGCGGCGGCGCGGGTCGCCGCGGCCTTCGCCGCCGACCCCGACCTCGCCAAGGTCCAGTTCCGCACCGAGGTCGCCGACGCCTCCGGATCGCCGACCGGGGTGCTCAGGCCGGCGCCGCACCTGCCGCTGCCGAGCGGCGACATGCGCGCGGCCGAGCTCGCCCACCCCTTCGACATCGTCTGGATGTCGACCAGCGCCAACGCTTTTCGCAGCGCCCTGGTGCGGCGGATCTTCCCGATCCCCGAGGCGGACTATCCGCGCTCGGGCGCCGACTGGTACCTGGTCCACCTCAGCGCTCTGCTCGGGCCGGTCGCCTCGCTGGACCGGGTCTGCGCCCGCTACCGGGTCCACGGCGCCAACAGCTTCGAACTCTCCAGCGCCGAGCTCGACCTCGACCACGTGCGCCAGGCGATCGGCTTCGCCGCGCCGACCGCCGCGGCGCTGCTGCGCCTCGCCGACGAGCTCGGGCTGGCGCGCCCAGCGCGCATCCTCTCCACCGCGGACATCGCCAACCGGCTCGTCTCGCTGCGCCTCGAGCCCGCCCTCCACCCGCTTCCCGGCGACGGCGTCAGGCAACTGGTCGGCGACGGCGTCCGCGCCGCCGGCCGGCGCGATGACGTCTCGCCGGCGATGCGAGCAATCTTCGCGCTCTGGTTCCTCGCGATCGGCCTGGCACCGCGTCCCCTCGCCCGCCGGCTCGCCGTACTCTTCCTCTTCCCGGAGCACCGCGCTTCGGTCAATCGCCTCCTGGCGCGCCTGCACCGCGACCACATGCCCACCACTCCCGCGAGAGCGCAATGAGGATCATCCTCGCCACCGATCACTTCCCTCCCTTCATCGGCGGCGCCCACCGCCAGGCGCGGCTGCTGGCCGGGGCGATGGCCGAGCGCGGGCACGAGGTGACGGTGGTGACCCCGTGGCATGGCGGCCGGCCGGCCGAGGAGCGCGAAGCGGGCTTCGCCGTGCGCCGGGTGCGGCAGCTGCGCACGGTCCTGCCCGGGCTCGTCCGCGACGAGCGCCAGCGCCACCAACCGCCCTTCCCCGACCCGGTCACGGTGCGCGACCTGCGCAGGGTCATCGCCGAGGCCGAGCCCGACCTGATCCACTCCTACGGCTGGATGACCTTCTCGGTCGCCGCGGCGCTGGGCCGCCGGCAGATCCCGCTGCTCGTCTCGGCGCGCGATTACGGCTACTTCTGCGCCACCCGCACCCTGCTGCGCAAGGGCGCGCCCTGCAGCGGGCCGGGCCCGCTCAAGTGCATCGCCTGCACCGGCGAGTACTACGGCCGCCCCAAGGGCTGGTTCGCGGCGCTCGGCGTCTACGCCTGCAAGCCGCTGCTGAAGCGCAAGATGACCGGGCTGCACAGCGTCAGCAGCTACGTGCAGGAGGTGACCGTGCGCGAGCTCGATCTGGAGGGCGAGCGGGAGCTGTTCGAGGTGACGATCCCGAGCTTCCAGACCGAAGCGCCGCTCGAACCGATCGCCGAGCCGGAGCGCCTCTCGCCCTGGCTCGAGCGGCTGCCGAGCGAGCCGTTCATCCTCTTCGTCGGCGCCTTCCGCAAGGTCAAGGGGCTGGAGACCCTCTTCGAGGCCTACCGGCAGCTCGCCGACCCGCCGCCGCTGGTCCTGATGGGGACCTTTGAGCGCGACTCGCCCGCCGAGTTCCCGCCCGAGGCGGTGGTCCTCACCGACGTGCCCCACGACGCCGTGATGGCGGCCTGGGACCGGGCGATGTTCGGCGTCATGCCCTCGCTGTGGCCCGAGCCGCTGGGCTCGACCGTGGTCGAGGGGATGCTGCGCGGGCGACCGGTGATCGGCACCAGCATCGGCGGCCACACCGACATGCTCGACGAGGGCACCGGCGTGCTCGTGCCGCAGGGCGACGTGGCCGCCCTGCGCGGGGCGATGGAGGGCCTGATCGGCGATCCCAAGCGGCGCGAGGCGCTCGGCGCCGCGGCCGCCGAGCGCGCCCAGGACTTCGTCGCCGCCTCGGTGCTGCCGCGGTTCGAGCAGGCCTACGAAGCCGTCGCCGCGCGCGGCCCGCGCGCGGCTGCCTGAGCGGCGGGGCGGCGCGGTGAGGATCCTGCTGGTCGTTCCGATGGTGCCCCAGGCCGACGGCCTCGGGGCGATCCCGAAGCTGCTCCACGCCCAGCTCATGGGCCTGAGCGAGCGGCATGAGGTGACCGTGGTGGGCACCTTCGGCGAGCTGCCGGGACAGGCCGAGGCCGCCCACGAGCTGCGGCGCAGCGGCCTCGACGTCCACTTCGCCGACCGCCGCCGCTCGGCCAGGGCCGGGCGGCGCTGGCGGGTCAGGCTGGAGCTGGGCGCGAGCTGGGTCGGCCGGCGCCGGCCCTGGCGCGTGGTCAGCCAGTCCGGAGGGGTGCAGCCGATCCTCGACCGGGTGACGGCGGCGGCCGACTTCGACGTCGCCGCGATCGAGGACAACTCGATGGCGATGCTGCGCATTCCGCCGCGCCTGCCGCGGGTGCTGACCGAGCACGAGGCGACCCGGGCGGCGCCGAGCGGCCGGCGGGGCGGCGGGCCGAGGGAGCGGGCCGCGGCAGCGCTTGAGGCCTTCGACTGGCGTCGCTGGGAGTCGTTCCTGCCGGCCGCCTGGAGGGGGAGCGACCTGATCCAGGTCTTCACCCGCGGCGACGCGGCGGAGGTCGAGGCGAGGGCGCCGGCCGTGGCGCCGCGCCTGCGCGTCAACCCCTTCGGGATGGTGTTGCCGGCGGTTGCCGACCCGGCGCGCGAGACGCCCGGCACGATCCTCTTCGCCGGCACCTTCACCCACACGCCCAACCGCGACGCCGCCCGCTGGCTCGCCCGCGAGATCATGCCCGCGGTGCGCTCGCAGCTGCCCCGCCGCGCAGCTGCGCATCGTCGGCAGCGCGCCGCCGCCCGAGGTGCTCGGCCTGCGCGGTCCCGGGGTCGAGGTGATCGCCGACGCGCCGAGCGTCGAGCCGCACCTGGCCGCAGCCGCGGTCGTGATCGCTCCGGTCCACAGCGGCGGTGGCATGCGCTTCAAGGTGCTCGAGGCGCTCGCCCGCGGCAAGGCCGTGGTCACCACCCCGCTGGGCGCCGAAGGCTTCGTCGAGCTCGACCCCGAGCCGCCGCTGGCGATTGCCGAGGGGGCCGACAGCCTGGCGGCGGCGGTCACCTCGCTGTTCAGCGAGGAGGCACGGCGGCGCGAGCTCGGCCGCCGGGCGCGGGCCTTCGCCGAGGCCCACACGAGCCCCTCCGCCTGGGCGGCGCGGCTGGAGGCGGTCTACCTGGAAGCGGGCGAGCTCCACCGCCGCGACGACGGGCAGAATCGGCGGCCGCGATGACCGAGCTGAGCGTCCTGATCGCGACCCGCAACCGCCGCGACCTGCTGCGGCGCTGCCTCGACTCCCTCGCAGGGCAGACCGCCGACCCCGGCAGCTTCGAGGCGATCGTCGCCGACGACGGCTCCGGCGACGGCTCGGCGGCGATGGCCGAGGCGCTGGAGACCCCCTTCCGGCTGCGGGTGCTGCGGCTCGCGGGCGGCGGCCAGGCGGCGGCCCAGAACGCGGCCCTCGAGCTGGCCGAGGGCGCGGCCTGTCTCTTCCTCGACGACGACGTGATCGCCTCGCCCGAGCTCGTCGCGGCGCACCTCGCGGCCCATCGCGAGGGCCCGTTGACGGTGGGGATCGGCCGGCTGCACCAACAGCCGCCGGACGACCCCGACTGGTACGCGCGCATGTTCGCCGCGGCGTGGAATGCCCACTACGGGAAATTCGCCGCCGAAGAGCCGCAGTGGTTCGACTGCTACGGCGCCAACATCTCCGCCCCACGGGCGAAGCTGGTCGAGGTCGGCGGCGTCGCCACCGAGTTCGATGTCGGCTTCGACCTCGAGCTCGGCTACCGCCTGGGGGCCGCCGGCTGCGCCTTCCGCTACCTGCCGCGCGCCCACGGCGTCCACGACGACCAGAAGCGCGGGGCCCAGATGCTGCTCGACGGCAGGCGCCAGGGGGTTTCCCACGTCGAGATCGCCCGCCGCCACCCGGAGATGGCGCCGTGGCTGCTGGGCTGGGCCGGGCCCGCCGGGCCGGTGGAGTTGGCCGTCAGGAAGCTGCTGATCGCCCTGCGCGTCCCGCCCTCCCTGCCGGCCCGCCTCGGTCCCCTGCTTCCCGGCGCGGCGCTCCAGGAGCGCGCCTTCGGGGCGCTCAAGCGGCTCGTCTTCTGGCAGGGCGCGCGAGCCTCGCTGGATTCGGAGGCCTGGCGCCGGATCACGGCTGGAAACGGGCGGCGAGCGCGGTCGAGCCAGGTCGACCCGGCGGCCGGATGAGCGCGACGCCCTGCACACTCAGCGTCGTGATCGCGAGCCGCGACCGCCGCGAGCGCCTACGACGCTGCCTCGAGGCGCTGACCGAGCAGGCTGCGGACCCCGCCCGCTTCGAGGTGATCGTCGCCGACGACGGCTCCAGCGACGGCTCGGCAGCGATGGCCGAGGCGCTGCAGACCGCCTTCCGGCTGCGCGTGCTGCGGCTCGCGGGCGGCGGCCAAGCGGCGGCGCAGAACGCCGCGCTCGAGCTCGCCACGGGCGACGCCTGCCTCTTCCTCGACGACGACGTGATCGCCGGTCCCGACCTGGTCGGCGCCCACCTCGCCGCGCACGGCGAGGGCGCGAGCGTGCTCGGCATCGGCGCCCTCGAGCAGCCGCCGCCCGAGGACGGGAACTGGGCCGGTCGCGCCTACGCGACCGCCTGGAACGAGCGCTACGCCGAGCTCGCCCGCAAACCGGTTGACTGGCCCGATGCCTACGGCGGCAACTTCTCGGCCCCGCGGGCGATGCTGCTCGAGGTCGGCGGGGTCGCCGTGGGGCTCGCCGCCGGCTTCGACATCGAGCTGGCCCACCGCCTCTGCCGCGCCGGTTGCGTCCCCCGCTACCTGCCCGAGGCGAGCGGCGTCCACGACGACCAGAAGAGCGGTGCCCAGATCCTCGCCGCCGGCGAGCGCTACGGCGCCTTCTGCGCCGAGTTCGCCGAGCGCGAGCCGGCGGCGCGGCCGAAGCTGCTCGGCTGGTTCCTCGCGACGACGCCGCGCGAGGTCCTGCTGCGGCGGGCGCTCCTCGCCCTGCGCGTCCCGCCGGCAGTGATCGCGCCCCTGGGCAGGATGATCCCGGGATCCGGGCGGCGCCAGGTCTGGTTCGGCTTCCTCTCGCGCCTCGCCTTCTGGCGCGGCGTCCGCGGGGCCACGAGCCGCGAGCGCTGGCTGGGGACGACCCGCGGTGTGCCGGTGCTGATGTACCACGCCTTCAGCCCCGGCTCGGAGGCCGGGCGCTTCGTCATGCCGCGCCGCACCTTCGCCCGCCAGATGCGCCTGCTGGCGGCGCTGCGCTACCGCGTGATCGGCTTCGAGCAGCTGGCGAGCGCGGTGCGCGAGGGCGCGCCGCTGCCCCGTCGCGCGGCGGTGATCACGATCGACGACGGCTACCGCGACAACCTCGAGCTCGCCGAGCCGATCCTCAGCCGGCGCCGCTTCCCGGCCACCGTCTTCGTCGTCAGCGGCCGCCTCGGCGGCGAGAACGACTGGGACGGGGAGAGCGAGCTCAGTGGGCGTCCGCTGCTGAGGACCGACCAGGTCCGGGAGCTGCGCGCCCGGGGCATCGAGATCGGCGCCCACACGCGCAGCCACCCGGCCCTGCCCGAGGTCGCCGACGAGGCGCTCGCCGAGGAGCTCGGCGGCTCGCGCAGCGACCTCGAAGCGCTGCTCGGCGCGCCGGTGGCGACCCTCGCCTACCCCTACGGGCGCTTCGACGAGCGGGTCGTCGCCGCGGCCGGCGAGGCCGGCCTGCAGGCGGCCTGCACGGTGGAGGGGCGCCGGGCCGGGCTCGGCGACGGGGCGCTGACGATCTCGCGCAGCGAGATCCGCGGCACCGACTCGATCGCGGCCTTCCTGCGCAAGCTCTGGTGGGGCGGCAACTGAGCTCGCTCAGCCGGCGGAGGGATCGAGGCGGACCCCGCCGAGCGTCAGCAGCGCGTCGCGCAGGACGCCCGGCCGCCGGCCGGCGAGGGCCAGCTTGAGCCGCAGCTTGCGCGGCGTATCGGCGGCGTGGACCTCGATCCGGGGCACGGTGAAGCGATCGCCGCCGGGGCGCGGGTCGCCCCAGGCGGTGGTGAAGGCGACCGCGTAGCCCGCCTCGCGCACGGCCTCGCGCACGGCCGGGCTCCAGCGGCCGTAGGGGTAGGAGAAGGCGCGCGGGCGCGGCACCCCGGCCGCCTCGATCCCGTCGGCGGAGGCGACCATCTCGTGCTCCAGCTCGCCGGCGGGGCACCTCGGGCAGCGCCCGGTGGCTGACCGTGTGCGAGCCGACCTCGATGCCCGCGGCGCGCGCCCGCGGCAGGTCCTCGGGGGCCAGCAGCCGCAGGCTCGCCGCCCCCTTGTGGTGGTCCCAGTCGTTGGCGCCGCCGAGGTGACCGGCGATCGCGAAGACCACCGCCGGGATGCTCCGCTCCGCCAGCAGCGGCGCGGCGGTCTCGAGCAGGTCGGTGTAGGCGTCGTCGAAGCTGACCAGGACGGCGCGGCGCGGCAGCGCCCCCTCCCCCGCCAGCCAGGCGAGCACCGCGTCGAGGTCGACGAAGCTCCAGCCGTGCTCGGCAAGAGAATCGAGCTGGGCGGCGAAGAGCCGGGGCGAGACTCCGTACTCGGAGAGCACCGCGTCGTCGCGCAGGTCGGCGATCGCGTGGTAGGCGAGAATGCGCAACCGCGATCGGCGCCCGGTGGGCTCAGGCGAGGCCAGAGATGTCACACCCCTTCTTCAGCATCGTGATCACGACCTTCAACCGCTCGCGGATCGTATGCCGCTGCATCGACGCCTGCCTGGCGCAGGACTTCGCCGACTTCGAGATCGTCGTCGTCGACGACGGCTCCGGCGACGACACCGAGGCAGTGCTGGCCGAGCGCTACGACGACCCCCGCCTGCGGGTGATCGCCCACGAGTCCAACCGCGGCATCAACCCCGCCCGCCACACCGGCGCGAGCAGCGCCCGCGGCGAGTGGGTGGTCGTGGTCGACAGCGACGACGAGCTGCTGCCCGGGGCGCTCGCCCGCCTGCGCGAGCTGATCGACGAGCTGCCCGACGGCGTCCGGGTTTTGCGCAGCCGCCAGATCCACGACGACGGCCACCTCACGCCCAGCTTCGTCCCCGACGGCCCCTACGGCTACGAGGGCCGCATCCGCTGGGCCGAGGCCGAGGGCGGCAACGACGCCGCCCGCTGCATCGAGCGCGCCGTCTTCGCCGAGACCCCCTACATCGACGGCCGCCGCGGCGCGATGGAGACCCTCTTCGAGCTCAACCTGGCCGAACGCGAGACCAGCCTCTGCGCCGAGGACGTGCTCACCGCCGTCCACGCCGACGCCCCCGACAGCTGGCTGCGCGCGGTCCGCGCCACCGACGTCATCCCCCGCCTGCGCCGCGAGGCCCCCGACATGCTCTGGATGGCCGAGACGACCCTCGAACGCCACGGCGAGGCCCTGCAGCGCTGGGGCCCGCGCCAGTACGTCACCGTCCTGCGCATCGCCGCCACCCAGTCCTTCATCCTCGGCAAGCGCCACCAAGGCGCCCGCTACGCCCTCAAGGCCCTACGCCGCGACCCGCTGGCCCCAGCGGCCTGGATCACCCTCCTACTCGGACTCCTCGGCCCCGCCGCCACCGCCCGCGGCGCCGTCGCCTACCGGCGCCTCGCGTCCTGAGTCAAGAACGGTCCGCCGGACCCTTCACCGTTAAAGTTGACCCATGGGGGCCAGGCGAACTTTGGGGGCGTTCGTCACCGTGCTTTGCCTACTCGCCTTCGCAGGCGCAAATGCGAGCGCATCGGCTCCGATCTCCGGAAGCCGTGAGCATCCCTGCAAAGTGGGAGGGCCGCCGGCGTGGTATTTCTGGCGCATTCCGCCCGGCATCAAGAGGCTCTCGCCGATCGTGACCATCGCCTGCGGCCGGCGCCTGCTCGGGCGGCCCTACGAGATCGTCGCCGTCGATACCAGCGAAGGGCTCTGGGTCTATGCCGACAGCGGCCCGCTTGGCTTCTCGGAGGGTCAGCCCGCTCTTCCTGAAACCCCTTTCGGCGCCATCGATGTCCAGTCGGGATGGAGCGGGCCACCGTCACGCACGTACCTCTACGGAGTGCTCGGGGCAAGCGTGGCCGGCGTCGAGGTGATCTTTCACCACAGGGGGCAGCACAAGCGTGTGGCGAGAACACCGACAACTGCGCTCGTCAGCGGCGAGCTTCTGACCGAGCTGCATCAGACTGAACCCTTTGGTGCCTACCTGCTGACGATCTCCGGTTGCGTACCCCCCAAGGGTGTTCGCGCCCTTGCCTTCGATTCCCAAGGCCGACAAGTGGGAAGTGCGCGGCCGCTGAGCTTTGCTGCCCACCCATGCAATCCCAAGACCTGGTTCCGCCGCCGCTAACAGGCGGCTGGTCCAGTAATCGCCCATGAGTGCCCCTCGATCCGCACACCGGCTCGTCCGGGCGGCATTTGCGCTGTATCGACGCTATCCGCTTCTCTTCTTGCTTCTCGCCGCCGGGGTGATCGTCCCCTACGAGGTCATCGTCCTCGCCGCCACCGGCGCCGGGCCGCTCGCCCACGGCTCGCTCGGCTTCGGCGCCAGTTCCCTGTTGACGCTCCTCGACCTTGCCTTGATCGGACCGCTGGTCTCGGCGCTTCACGTCCACGCGGTCAACGAGGTGTCCGAAGGGCGGGAGCCCCGGCTGGCCCCCGTCGCCCGCCGCGGACTGCAGGTGCTTCCCGTGGTCGCGGCGGCGGCGATAATCGCCTGGCTCGGAATCCTTCTGGGATTCCTGGCCTTGATCGTTCCCGGCATCGTCCTCTCGCTGCGCTGGTACGTGGTCGCCCAAGCGGCCGCGATCGAGCACGAGGGTTGGCTGCCGGCGCTGCGGCGAAGTCGCCGGCTGACCGAAGGTCACTATCGACACATAGTCGTGTTCGTCATCTACGTCACCTTGATCACCTCCCTACCGACGTTCCTGGTCGGATTCGCCTTCGGGCACAAAACCACCACCGCGGCGTCGTTCGTGGTCGGCGTGACCATCCAGCTCTTCACCTGGTCCCTCAGCGCGCTCGCGGCAGCGCTCATGTACTTCGACCTCCGCGCCCGTTTGGCATCTACCGCGGCAACCCCCGTCCCGCCTCCATCCACACCTGCGGAAGCGGACACCCGGGGGGCCGGCCACAGCTGGGATCCAAGGAGCTACTCCGACCAGGACCGACCGAAGGGTTGGTACATCGATCCCGACTCCCCTGATCAAATGCGCTACTGGGGCGCGGGGAGTCCGCCAGGGTGGAGAGGCTCCACTCAGACGCCTCGAAAGGTGAGACGGGAGTGGCAGGAGGAGCTCCACGACATCGCCCCGTAGAGAACACTCTCAGCAGGAGCTGATCGTTTCCTGGATCCGGTTGAGGTCGACGAACGCTTCGGCGAGCGCGCGGTCGGGGAGGTGGCGGAGCGAAGCGATGGTGCACTCGATCGCCGCCGCCGAGTAGTTGTTCTTCGACCTGCGCAGTGCTCCCCGGTAGGCATTGAGCACGTCGGGCCGTCCGCACATCAGCTGGATCTCGAGGAAGCCCGTCGGGTCGCGATAGAGATCGACGATTCGCCTGTCCGAAACCGGAGCGAGCGCTTCTTCGACGCAGCTGTGGAGTTGCGCCGCGTGGTCGTAGCTCGAAGGCGCCAGCCATCCGGCCAACGATCGGACAACTGCTCCTCGGCCGCAGCGCAGGTAGATCCGCACGCTTGCGCCGAGGCTCCGGCCGGCGACGTACAGCCTCTGGATTTCGCCACTCGAGTACCGGTCGAAGGCCGCCGCGGCGCACCGAGCGCTACTCGGCGAGAACGCGAACGGTCCGGTCCGCAGGTACTCGCGGGTGACGGCAGCAAACGCTCGGCGATCGAATCTCGTGAATCCCAGCAAGCGGTCGACCTTCCACCACTCTCCGCGCTTTGCCAGGCCGAAGCGGAGCTTCGATCCGCTGAACCCTCCACCCCGGTAGGCGACTTCCGCCGTCGCATGGTCACCCGACACACGCACGTCCGAGACGGCGACGGCGCGCGGCCGCAGCAGCCTCGCCTTCCCGGCCCGACACCAGTAAAGACCGGCCGGCCCGTCACGACTTTCACTTGCCTGCTCGAGGTAGCGAACGGTCGCGAGCTCGCAAGAGCCGGGGTCGCGGCCGGCCGCGATCTTCCTCAGCGCGTAGGCGATCTCGTGCTGCGACGAAGCCCGCCCGGCAGCCGGGCGATGGACGATCGCGACGGCCACGAACACCACCCCAAGGGCAAGGCCCACCTGAACGACTCGGTCGGGGGGCTTGCCACCCCGCCTGAGCCGCCTGACGGTGTCTCTCGAGGCGAGACCGATCAGGGCCGCGATCGAGGCGAGAAACGCCGTCCCCCAGAAGATCGGCGCTGTCTTGAAGGCGAAGCCGATGGCCAGACTGAGCGACCCCGCCAACGCAAGCGCCCAGCGGAGAATCGGCGCCCCGGGATCGCGCCTGCGCCGGACCAGCTGCCGGAGGCCAAATGCGATCAGCGCCGCCGTGAAGCCCCCGAGCATCACGAGGCTGACGACGTTGGCCGCGCCACCGCCTGGAAGCCAGACAACGCGAGCGAGGAGGGTCAGAGCCCACCCCGTGACCAGGACGCGCCAGAGCCGATCGTCGTCGGTCATGGCGCGAGACGGGCCCACGATCTGCCTATCGACACGTCGAGACGCTCAATCAAGCCGGCCGAGCGAGATACAACGGAGCCGAAACCCGCGGCGAAGGGCTCTCAGGCGGCACCAATGAGACGGATCCCGGAGAGCATCGTCACTCCTTCTGGCGGCAACAGCAAATTATATTCGCCATCTGCCGCGGCTCTATTCGCCATCTGCCGGTATGATATTCGCCATCTGCCGGAGCGTTCGTCGCCATTTACCTTGAACCTCGATGCTCCCGCCCACCGACATGTTCATCCGTAACACCCAGCAGCTGGTGCTCGAAGCACTCGCGGACACGCGAGTCGTATTCATCGCCGGCGCCCGGCAGGTGGGGAAGAGCACGCTGGCACAGCAGATTGCGGAAACAGGCCATTCGTTTGAAGAGTTCAGCCTTGATGTCCGCGCCACGCGTGAGACGGCCCTCGCCGATCCGGAGGGCTTCATCGCGGCCTTGCACGGCCCAGCTTTCATCGATGAGGTCCAGCGCGCGCCCGACCTGCTGCTCGCCATCAAGCGTGCCGTCGATAAAGACCCCACGCCGGGGCGCTTCCTGCTCACAGGCTCGGCCAATCTGCTCACCGCGAGCAAGGTCAAGGACGCGCTTACCGGACGCATGGAGACCATTCCGCTCTGGCCCCTTGCCCAAAGCGAGATCCACGGGAGCATGAGCAACTTCGTCGATGCTCTCTTTGCGGCCGAGCCCCCTCGCGTGGCCGGTGCCCCCGTTGGCCGCAAAGCCTTCGTCGAGGCCGTGGCGGCCGGCGGCTACCCAGAGGCGCGAGCACGCAGCGGCCGCCGCCGAGCTCGCTGGTTCGCCAGCTACTTGGATACGACGCTCAATAGGGACCTACGCGAGATCAGCGACGCTCGAAAGCTCCATGAGACCCCACGCTTGCTGCGACTGCTCGCCTCGCAGGCCGCGAACGTTCTCTCCTATCGCGCAGTCGCCGCCAAGCTCGACCTGACGCACGACACCGTCCGCGAGTACATAGGCCTGCTGCAAACGATATTCCTCGTGCATCTGCTGCCCGCCTGGCGTCCCGGCATCGGAGCGCGTGAGGCACACGCCCCGAAGGCCTACCTGCTCGACGCCGGGCTGCTGGCGTATCTGCTCGGCGCCGACGAGCGCCGCATCGAAGTCGATGACCAGATCACCGGGAAGGTGCTCGAGAACTTCGTCGTCGGCGAGGTGCTCAAGCACGCCGGCTGGGCCGCCACCCACAGCTCTGCCTACCACTACCGCCAGCGCGAGGAAGAGGTTGACCTCCTGCTGGAGAACCGCAGTGGCGCGATTGTCGGGATCGAGGTGAAGGCTGCGGCGTCCATTGACCGCAAGAACGTTCGAGCGATGGAGAAGCTGCGGGACAGTAGGGGCGAACGGTTCAAGGCCGGAGTTGTCGTATGCACATGTGAGCAGACGATTCCGCTCGGCGATCGGCTTTGGGCTGTGCCTCTGAGCGGGCTATGGGCCTGAGGGCGTTGCCGTCGGCGCGCGGAAGAGCACCGGCCTCAGCAGGGTCGCCAACAGGACCAGGGCGATGGCGGTCTGGCTCGCGGTCCACACATAGCCGACGGCGTCGATCCCAAGGCTCGGCAGCAGGGCGGCGCTGAGGCCGAGCACGGCGATGCAGTGGGCGCCCTGGATCGAGACGACGGCGCGGCCGCGGTGCTCGATGCGGGCGACGCTGATACCGAGGGTGACGATCGCGTTGGGGACCATGCCGATCATCAGCAGGCGCAGCAGCGAGGCGCCTTCGTCGGCGTAGCTCTGGCCGAAGACGAGCAGGGCCAGCGGCGCGACGAGGGCGACCAGGGCGACGATCGGGACCAGCAGGCGCATCGTCTGGGCGAGGGCGCGCCGGGAGAGGTGGCGCAGGCGGTCCATGTCGGTCGCCGCCTCGACCGTGAGCGAGGTCATCACGTTGAGCGCGAGCAGCTCGATCGCCAGCGAGACCATCCAGGGCACGTAGAAGTAGGCGGCGTCGGCGGCGCTGACCCGGTTGGCGACGAGGATCGGCATGTAGAGGTTGGCGGCGAGGGTGAAGAGCTTGCCGGCGTAGTTGCCGGTCGCCATCGAGAGCAGCTTGCCGCGGTCGAGTGAGCCCTCGCCGGAGACGCTCGGGATCAGCCGTTTGAAGATCAGGTAGTTGACGATCACGATCGCGAAGGCGAGCGGCGCGGTCCAGGCGACGAAGGGCCCCGAGCCGCTCAGCGTGCTCGCCAACACGATCAGCAAGAGCAGCTTGGCGAGCGCGTAGAGCGAGTTCTCCAGCGGGATCCACTTGGCCGCCCGCAGGCCGGTGAGGACGCTGTCCTGGAGGGTGAAGATCGTCGTCGCGCCGGTGGCGAGGACGAAGCCGATCAGCCAGCCGCCGCCGCCGAGGAAGCCCAGCTTCGGCGACCAGAGGCCGGTGGTGAGGGCGGCCAGCAGGCCGAAGATCAGCGCCAGCGAGACGGTCAGCGCGTAGCTGCGGCCGACCAGGCGGCGAGTCGAGCCACCGGCCACCGGCAGGTAGCGCACCAGGACCGCGGAGAGGCCCAGCGTGCAGGCTTCGGCGACCAGGGTCATCGCCGAGATCGCCGCCGCGTTGAGGCCGACCACGCGGGCGCTGTAGGAGTGGGCGGCGAGCGCCCAGAAGCCGACCCCGAGCAGGCTGGTCACCCCGGTGCCGAGGATCAGGTAGTAGCCGGTCCGGTAGAGCGGGTCGCTGAGGTGCTCGCGTAGGCGGGCGCGCCCGCCCCGAACCGGCGCCGGCTCGGCGGCCGTCATCGCTACCCCCCCGAACGAGCGCGGCGGGCCGCGACCGCCTCCTCGTAGGCCGCCTCGAACCGCGGCAGCACAGCCGCCGGCGTGAACTCGGCGGCGCGCTCGCGCCCGGCCCGCCCCATGCGCTCGCGCAGATCCGGGTCGGCGAGCAGGCGCTGCATCGCCGCCGCCAGGGCGCGATCGTCACCGCCGGGAAAGAGGACGCCGGTCTCACCGTCGACGACGACATCGGGCAGCCCGCCGATGTCGGAGGCGAGCGCCGGCTTGGCCGCGGCGGCGGACTCCAGCGCAACCAGGCCGAAGGTCTCGGGCAGGACCGAGGGCACCACGGTGAAGAGCGAGCGGCGCAGCGCCTCGATCGCGTAGCGGTGCGGCAGCGGCCCCAGCGCGACAACCCCCGGCATGCTCGCCACCTCGCTCAGGAAGCAGCGGCCGACGAGGACCAGCGGCGGCGGGTCCTCGAGCGAGCCGTAGGCCTTGGCGAGGACGTCGCAGCCCTTGTCGTAGGTGACGTCGCCGAAGTAGAGGATGAAGGGCTCCCGCGGCAGGGCGGCGAGATGCGGGTCCTCGGTGGCAACGGGCTCCGGCAGCTCGCGGATGAAGTTGGGGACGACTCGGCAGCGCGCCGACTCGCGCAGGCCGCAGCGGTCACGAACGGCGTTGCTGACCGGCAGGAAGACATCGGTGCGACGGCGCACCCGCGACTCCGAGAGCCGGGTCGCGAGGGCGATCGCGGCCCCCTTGGCGGGGCTGTAGTAATCGCCCGCGCAGCGCATGCACTTCGCCGTCGCCGGGCCGCTGCAGGGAGCGCCGCGGTAGAGGAAGCGCTTGGTCGCGCAGACCAGGCCGTAGTCGTGCAGGGAGAGCGCCAGGGCCGGCCCGTCGCGGCGATCGAGCGGCAGGTAGGAGTGCACCAGCCAGTTGTGGGCGTGGACGACGTCGGGGCGCTCGCGCCGCAGCAGGCGCCGCAGCTGCAGCGCCGTCTCGGGGTCGGGCAGCGGCGGCGCGTGGCGGCGCTCATCGTCGATGCCCATCGCCGGCAGCCGGTAGGCGGCGCTGCCGAGCGCGTGGACCGGGATGCCGTTGTGGACCGGGCCGACCTCGGCGCCGGGCTGGCGCAGCGTCGCCACCGAGACCTCGTGGCCGCGGGCAGCAAGCTCGAGGCTGAGGTCCTCGACGACTCGCTCGACGCCGCCGACGATCGGGGCATAGGACTGGGCGAGCATCAAGATCCGCATCGATCCTGCCGATCGTAGCGTCCACCAACGCGTGCCAGAATCGCCCCGTGATCGCCCCCGCGCATCAAAACGACTCAGCCTTCCCCTCGATTTCGGTGCTGATCTGCGCCTACACCCTCGACCGCCTCGACGTACTCTCGCAGGCGATCGAGTCGGTCAAAGCGCAGTCGCGCCCGGCGCATGAGATCGTGCTCACGATCGACCACTCGCCGCAGCTGCTGGCCGAGGCCGAGCGTCGCTGGCCCGACCTGAAGCTGGTCGAGAACCACGAGGAGCAGGGCCTCTCGGGCGCCCGCAACAGCGGCGTCGCCGCCTGCAGCGGCGAGGTCGTCGCCTTCCTCGACGACGACGCGCTCGCCTCCCCGCAGTGGCTCGCGCGTCTCGCCGAGGCCTACCGCGACCCCGCCGTTCAGGGCGCCGGCGGCGCCGTCCACCCGGCCTGGGTCGAGGGCAAGCCGGCCTGGTTCCCGCCCGAGTTCGACTGGGTGGTCGGCTGCACCCACTCCGGCATGCCGAAGCAGCGCCAGGCGGTGCGCAACCTGGTCGGCGCCAACATGTCGCTGCGCCGCGAGGCGCTGCTCGAGGTCGGCGGCTTCCGCCACGAGCTCGGCCGCGTCGGCACGATCCCGGCCGGCTGCGAGGAGACCGACCTCTGCATCCGGGTCGGCCGGCGCTGGCCCGAGGGCAAGATCCTCTACGACCCCGAGGCGGCGGTCGACCACTTCGTCCCGCCCGCCCGCGGCACCCGCGAGTACTTCCGCTCGCGCTGCCGCGGCGAGGGGCGCTCCAAGGCAGTGCTGGCCGGCCTGGTCGGCAGCGACTCCGGCCTCGAAGCCGAGCGCTCCTACGTGCGCCGCACGCTGCCCCTCGGCGTGCTGCGCGGCCTCGGCGACGCGCTGCGCGGCGACCTCGGCGGCCTCTCGCGCGCGGCGGCAATCGTCACCGGCCTGCTCACCACCACCGCGGGCTACCTCTCCGGCGGGCGCGAGCGCAAGCGGCTGGAACAGCGACGCCTCGCCGCGGCGGAAGACGGCGCCGGCGCGGGCAGCCCGCGCGTGCTGATGGTCACCCCGCTCAGCCCCCTGCACCAGGGCGGCGTCGAGCGCCACGTGATGGAAGTGAGCAGGCGGCTGGCCGCGGCCGGAGCCGAGGTCGAGGTTCTCTGCACCGAGCCCGGCGGGCCGAAGCTGCAGGAAGAGGAGCGCGAGGGAGTGCGGATCCGCACCGTGCGCGCCTGGCCCGCCAACCGCGACTGGTGCCTGGCGCCGCGGATCTGGCGCGAGATGTCGCGCCGGCCCTGGGACGTGGTCCACGTCCAGTCCTACCACACGTTCGTCGCCCCGCTGGCGATGTTGCGGGCGCTGACTCTGGGCATCCCCTACGTCGTCACCTTCCACGGCGGCGGCCACTCCTCCGAAGCGCGCAACCGCATGCGCGGCCTGCAGCGCGCCCTGCTGCGGCCGCTGCTGAAGCGCGCCGCGCGCCTCGTCGCCGTCGCCCGCTTCGAGATCGAGGAGTACGGCGGCGAGCTCGGCATCGCGCCCGAACAGTTCGTGCTGATCCCCAACGGCACCGATCTCGCCTTCTCGGATGCCGGCAGCGCCGGCGGCAAGCCGCAGGGGCCGCCGACGATCGCCTCGATCGGTCGCCTGGAGCGCTACAAGGGTCATCACCGTGTGATCGGCGCCTTCCCGCATGTGTTGAATCGTGAACCGGAAGCGCGATTGCTGATCGTCGGCACCGGTCCCTACGAGGAGGAGCTGCGCAAGCTGGCGCGCGAGCTGGGGGTCGCCGAGCGGGTCGAGTTCACCAGCACCCCGCCGGACCAGCCGCGGGCGATGGCCGAGCTGCTGCAGCGGGTCTCCCTGGTCGTCCTGATGAGCGATTTCGAGACGCACCCGCTGGTCGCGCTGGAGGCGGCGGCGGCGGGGCGGCGGCTGCTGGTCGCCGACGCGAGCGGCCTCGCCGAGATCGCCGCCGACGGCTTCGCCCGGGCGATCCCGCTCGGCGAAAGCGCCGAGGGAATCGGCGCCGCGGTGATCGAGGAGCTGGCCAAGCCGCCGCAGAGGAAGCGGCCGAAGCTCACCTCCTGGGACGAGTGCGCAGCCGAGCTGCTGGCGCTCTACCGCTCGCCGGCCTGAGCCCGGGCGCCGACCGGGACAAACGTCCAGCCCCGACCACGGAGGGCTGAAGGACTGCCCGCGGGGGCCGATCACCCCCGTGCATGGCAACGCTCCTCTCCGACAACCGCCTCCGCACCCTCCTCCTCGGCCTGGTTGCCGTCTTCGCCGCCTGCGCGCTGGCGCTCGCCGGCAGCAGCGCCGCCCAGGGAGCCCCGCACGGCGCCGCCAAGTGCAAGCACCACCGCGCGGCCAAGGCGTGCAGGGGCGCCTCGGCATCGCGCGTTCGCAGCGTCCGCAGCGCCAAGCGCAAGGGTCACAATCACCGTGAAAGCCCGGCGCCGGCCCCCAGCCCCGCACCTGCGCCGGAACCCGAACCGACCCCCACTCCCGCACCCGAACCGGCCCCGACTCCCACCCCGGAACCCGAACCGGCTCCCGAACCCGCACCCGAACCGACCCCCACCCCCGTGCCCGCTCCCGCACCGGAACCTGAACCGGCCCCCGATCCCAGCCCCACGCCGGCCGCCCACTCGATCTACTGGGGCGCCTGGATCGGCAAGCAGCTGACCGGCGAGCAGCCCCCCTGGGACATGAGCGCGGTCGACCAAGTTCGAGGAAATGGCCGGCAAGAAGCTCTCGATCCTCAACTTCTCCGCCCCCTTCGCCAACTGCCCGACCTCCGGCGGCTCCTGCAGCTTCTACAACTTCCCGGTCAACGAGATGAACGCGATCCGCGCCCACGGCGCGATCCCCTTCTACAGCTGGGCCTCGCAATCGATCCCCTCGACTCGCAACGAGCCCAACTTCCAGCTCTCCGACGTGATCGCCGGCACCTACGACTCCTACATCCGCAAATTCGCCGAAGCGGCCAGGGCCTGGGGCCACCCCTTCTTCCTCCGCTTCAACTGGGAGATGAACGGCGGCTGGTTCCCCTGGTCGGAGGGCGTCAACGGCAACAAATCGGGCGAATACGTCACCGCCTGGCGCCACGTGCACGACATCTTCACCGCGGTCGGCGCCGGCAACGTCAGCTGGGTCTGGTGCCCCAACGTCGATCCCAACGGCGAATTCCTCAACCTCGCCGGCCAGTACCCCGGCAACGAATACGTCGACTGGACCGGGCTCGACGGCTACAACTGGGGAACCAACCCGGCCAAGCCCGACCGCTGGCGCAGCTTCGACCAGCTCTACAAATCGACCTACGACAAGATCACCGGGCAGGTCGCGCCCGCCAAGCCGCTGATGATCAGCGAGATCGGCTCGACCGAGTACGGCGGCTCGAAGGCGGCCTGGATTCAGGACGCGCTGGCGAAGATCCCGACCGACTACCCGAAGATCCGCGGCCTGCTCTGGTTCGAGCAGTTCGACGACGGCATGGACTGGCCGATCGAGACCTCGGCCGCCGCCACCGGCGCCTTCGCCGCGGGCATCCAGAACCCGGCCTACGCCGAAAACAGCTTCGGCTCGCTGGGCTTCGGCCCGATCCAGCCAAGCGCCTGAGCGCGCCGGGCCGGGCAGGCACGAAGGGCGCCTAAGCGCCTTCTCGGGCTTTGTCAATGGCAATCGAACAAACGTCCAATTGACCTTGCAAGGCTGAACCGGGAAGAGGCCGCGCCGATGGCAGGGTGTGCCCACGACCGCAGCCGAAACCTCGGCCGCTCCTCCTCGCCTCGCCCTCGCCCTGCTCCTGGCGGCGACTCGGCTCGCCTTCGCCAGCGAGCAGAGCGAGCGCCGCCGGCATCCGCACCGGCGTCGGCAGCGCACCGCAAGCTGGCTGCCGCGCCCAACCGCTGCGCGCGGCCACGCAGGCCCCAGGGCCCGCCGGCGCCCGCACGATGTCGCGCCCTGCCAAGCGCCGCCGGCTGATCCGGCGCCGCACCCGCGCCGCTGCGGCGCGACGCAGTCGAGCGCCCCCGCCGCGGTCCGCCGCTCTACTGGGGCGCGACGATCGGCGACCAGCTGACCGGCGAACAGGCCGCCCTGGGACATGGGCGCCGTCACCAAGTTCGAGAGCATCGCCGGCAAGGGCGTCTCGCTGGTCAACTTCTTCTCGCCCTTCGCCAACTGCGCGGCGGCTCGGGCTGCTCCTTCTACAAGTTCCCCACCGAGCCGATGGAAAGCATCCGCGCGCACGGCGTCGATCCCGGTCTTCAGCTGGAGCTCGCAGTCGATCCCCTCCAGCCTCGACGAGCCGGACTTCCAGCTCGCCGACGTGATCGCCGGCACGCTACGACTCCTACATCCGCGAATTCGCCGCCGCCGCCAAGGACTGGGGACACCCCTTCTTCCTCCGCTTCGACTGGGAGATGAACGGCAACTGGTTCCCCTGGTCGGAGGGGGTCAACGGCAACCAGCCGCGGCGAATTCGTCGCCGCCTGGCGCCACGTGCACGACATCTTCGCCGCGGTCGGCGCCGCCAACGTGACCTGGGTCTGGTGTCCCAACGTCGACCCCGACAGCACCCTGCACGACCTCGCCGCCCACTACCCCGGCGACGAATACGTCGACTGGACCGGCCTCGACGGCTACAACTGGGGCTCAACCCCGCCCGGCCCGACCGCTGGCGCAACTTCAACGAGCTCTACAGCTCCACCTACCAGCGAATCGTCGACTCGATCGCCCCGACAAAGCCGCTGCTGATCGGCGAGATGGGCTCGACCGAGCAGGGCGGCTCGAAGGCGCAGTGGATCGAAGAAGCGCTGACCGCGATCCCGGCCTACTACCCGCAGATCCGCGGCCATGCTCTGGTTCGACACCTACGACGACGGCATGGACTGGCCGATCGAGACCTCGGCCGCCTCGGCCGGCGCCTTCGCCACGGCGATCCAGAGCCCGGCCTACGTCAGCGAAGGTGAGCCCGAAGTTGCAGCCGGCCCGATCGAACCACCTGCCTAAACTCCGGCCGCCAAGCAGCCGATGGAGATGAGGATGCAAGCCCGCCCACAAACACCCGCCCTCGCCGCAGCGATCCTGGCGATCGCGATCGCCCTCTTCACGATCGCTCCCGCCGCGGCGACGGCGAGCGCCCAACACGGGAAGACAGCGCACGCGAAGAAGCAGGCCCATGCCTCGAAGAAGCGCCAGCGCCCGCTCTACTGGGGCGCCTGGATCGGCGATCAGCTGACCGGCGAAGAACCGCCCTGGGACATGTCGGCGGTATCCAAGTTCCAGGGACTGGTCGGCAAGGGGCTCTCGCTGATCGCCGTCGGCTCGCCCTTCGCCGATTGCAGCGCCGGGCCCTGCAAGTTCTTCGAATTCCCCACGGCGGCGATGGACAACATCCACAACTACGGCGCGATCCCCTTCTTCAACTGGGCCTCGCAGGCGACCTCGAGCGATCCCTCCGGAGCGACCTCGATGCCCGACTTCCAGCTCGCCGACGTGCTCTCCGGCCGCTACGACGCCTACATCCGCGAATTCGCCGAAACGGCCCGCAACTGGGGCCACGCCTTCTTCCTGCGCTACGACTGGGAGATGAACGGCAACTGGTTTCCCTGGGGCGAGACGGTCAACGAAAACAACCCCGGCGAATACGTCGCCGCCTGGCGCCACGTCCACGACATCTTCACCGCGGTCGGCGCCGGCAACGCGACCTGGGTCTGGTGCCCCTACACCGAATCGAGCCGCCACTTCGCCAACCTGGCCACGCTCTACCCCGGCGACGAATACGTCGACTGGACCTGCATGGACGGCTTCAACTGGGGCAAGAACCCGACCAACCCCCACACCTGGAAGAGCTTCACGGAAATCTTCGCCCCGACCTACCGCAAGCTGGTCAAGCGGATCGCGCCGAGCAAGCCGGTCGTGCTCGCCGAGATGGCCTCGACCGGGCGCGGCCGGGCGAAGGCCAGGTGGATCCACAACATGTTCGACGAACTGCGCACCCGCTTCCGCCGCATCCGCGGCCTGATCTGGTTCGACCAGGTCGATCGGGGCGTCGATTGGCCGCTCGAGACCTCTCGGGCGGCGACCAGGGCCTTTGCCAAGGGCGTGCGTGGACGCGGCTTCCGGGGCAACGGTCAGGCCGCGGTCGTCGCCAGCCCAATTCGGCCACCGGGTTGATCGGGCAGAAGCTATGCCCCGTATTAGGGGTTAGATAGCCATATGAACCGCTCAGCCGTCCTATTCTGCCTGGCCCTGCTCAGCGCGCTGCTGGGCGTCTGCGGGCCGGCGTCGGCCAAGCAACCGCCGCCACCGCTCTACTGGGGCGCCCAGATCGGCGACCAGCTGACCGGCGAAGCGGCGCCGTGGGACATGAACGCGGTCAGCGCCTTCCAGGGCCTGGCCAGGAAGCCGCTCTCGCTGATCTCCTTCTCGGCCCCCTTCGCCGAATGCAGCGGCTCGGACTGCACCTTCATCAACTTCCCCCTGACGCCGATGGAAAACGCCCGCAACTACGGCGCGATTCCGTTCTTCGGATGGAGCTCGTCCTCGACCCCCGAAAGCGGCCCGCAGCGGCCCTGGAAGCTCTCCAACATCGTCAACGGCAGCCTCGACCCCTACATACGCCGGTTCGCCGAATCTGCGAGGGAGTGGGGCCACCCCTTCTTCATCCGCTTCGACTGGGAGATGAACGGCTTCTGGTTCCCCTGGTCCGAAGGCGTCAACGGCAACAAGAAGGGCGAGTTCGTCGCCGCCTGGCGCCACATCCACGACATCTTCAGCGCCGTGGGCGCCGACAACGCGAGCTGGGTCTGGTGCCCCAATGTCGACTTCACCCACAAGCTGATCCCGCTCAACCGGGTCTACCCGGGCAACGCCTACGTCGACTGGACCTGCCTCGACGGCTTCAACTGGGGCAAGCGCTCCGACTCGGCCGGCTGGCAGAGCTTCAACCAGATCTTCCACGAAACTTACAAGCGGGTGCTGAAGATCGCCCCCCATAAGCCGATGCTGCTCGGTGAGGTCGCCTCCAACGAGAAGGGCGGCTCGAAGCCCGCCTGGATCAAGAACATGCTGCGCGAAGTGCCACGCTACCGCCGCGTCCGCGGCCTGATCTGGTTCGACGTCAAGGACCGCAACACGCACTGGCCGATCGAGAGCTCGAAGAAGGCCTCGAACGCGTTTGCCAAGGGGATTCAGCGGACGGTGTACCGGCCGAACGAATTCGGCGGGCTCGGGAGCAGTCCGATTCCAGCGCCCAGCTGGCCCTGAGCTTTGACCCCAGCGGTGGGCGTGGCGGTCGGCCTTTCCGGGAATTGATGTCGCACGCGCCCCGCTCCGCGGGGCGCTTAGCGACAATTGAAGAGCGCGGCTTCGCCGCGCTTAGAAACACGAGTGCAGCGGCTGCCTTCGGCAACATTCCCGGAAAGGCCGACCGCCACGCCTTCCAAGGGACAACAGACTCAGGGACCGAGCGAGGTGAAACCCGAGGACTCCGGGACGTTCAGGTCACTGCCAAGCTTCCGTCACTCTCCAGCTCACCGGCAAGCTCGGCGCGGCTGCGTGATTCCCGCAGCCCGGCTGGCTTTGGTAGTTCGGGCTGACGGGCGGGTTGGGAGGGAGCCCGGCCGCCCTCCAGGCGAACGTTCGCGAAGCGGCCGCCGCACTCGTGTTTCGAGGCGCGGCGCAGCCGCGCTGGCAAATTGTCGCACGCGCCCGCCAACGGCGGGCGCGTGCGACCTAGTTCGACTGGAGGGCGGCCGGGCTCCCCCAGCCACCCCCCATCCGCACGACCTACCTAAGCCAACCGAGCTTCGAGTGCCGCCAGCTGCTGCGCCAGCGCGTCCGGCAGCTTGTCGCCGAACTGCGCGAAGTGCTCCTTGACCTGGGGCAGCTGCTCGCGCACCAGATCCTCGTCGACCGAGAGCAGCTCGCGCATGGCGTCTGCGTCGATGTCGAGGCCCTCGGTGTTGATCGCGCCCTCGGCCGGGAGCAGGCCGATCGCGGTCTCGACCGCCTCGGCATTGCCCTCGCAGCGGCGGAAGACCCACTCGAGCACGCGGCTGTTCTCGCCGAAGCCGGGCCAGAGGAACTTGCCGTCGTCGTCCTTGCGGAACCAGTTGACGTAGAAGATCCGCGGCAGCCGGGCGCCCTCGCGTTCGCCGGCCTTGATCCAGTGGGCGAAGTAGTCACCCATGTGGTACCCGCAGAAAGGCAGCATCGCCATCGGGTCGAAGCGCAGTTCGCCGACGTTGCCGGCGGCCGCGGCGGTCTTCTCCGAGGACATCGTGGCGCCGAGGAAGACGCCGTGCTCCCAGTCGAAGGCCTCGTGGACCAGGGGCACCGTCGTGGCGCGGCGGCCGCCGAAGAGGAAGGCGTCGATCGGCACGCCGGCCGGGTCCTCCCACTCAGGGGCGATCGTCGGGCACTGCGCGGCGGGCGTGGTGAAGCGGGCGTTGGGATGAGCCGAGGGGTTCTCGGAATCCGGCGTCCAGTCGTTGCCGTGCCAGTCGATCAGGTGCTCGGGCGGCTCGGAGGTCATGCCCTCCCACCAGATATCGCCATCGTCGGTTTTGGCGCAGTTGGTGAAGATCGAGTCGCTCTCGATCGTCCGCATCGCGTTCGGGTTGGTGCCCTCGCCCGTGCCCGGCGCAACGCCGAAGAAGCCGGCCTCGGGGTTGACTGCGTAGAGGCGGCCGTCCTCGTGGAACTTCATCCAGGCGATGTCGTCGCCGATCGTCTCGACCTTCCAGCCGGGCAGAGTCGGGATCAGCATCGCCAGGTTGGTCTTGCCGCAGGCAGATGGAAAGGCGCCGGTGACGAACTTGACCTCGCCCTCCGGGGAGGTGAGCTTGAGGATCAGCATGTGCTCGGCCAGCCAGCCCTCGTCGCGGGCCATGGCCGAGGCGATCCGCAGCGCGAAGCACTTCTTGCCGAGCAGGGCGTTGCCGCCGTAGCCCGAGCCGAAGCTCCAGATCTCGCGCGTCTCCGGGTAGTGAACGATGTACTTGTTGTCCTCGTTGCAGGGCCAGGAGACGTCCTCGACGCCGTCGACCAGCGGCATGCCGACCGAGTGCACACAGGGCACGAACTCGCCCTCGGTGCCGAGCGCCTCGAGCGCCGCGGCGCCCATGCGGGTCATGATCCGCATCGAGGTGGCGACGTAGGGCGAATCGGTCAGCTGGATGCCGATTTCGGAGATGTGCGAGCCGATCGGGCCCATCGAGAACGGCACCACGTACATCGTGCGACCGACCATGCAGCCTCGAAAGAGGCCATCCAGGGTCTCGCGCATCGCCTCCGGGGCGCGCCAGTTGTTGGTCGGACCGGCGTCCTCCTCCTTGTCGGAGCAGATGAAGGTCGCTGTCTTCGACCCGGGCCACGTCGGCGGGGTCGGAGAGCGCCAGGTAGGAGTTGGGGCGCTTGGCGTCGGAGAGGCGCTCGAAGGTTCCGGCCTCGATCAGGGTCTGGGCGAGGCGGTCGTACTCCTCAGCCGAGCCGTCACACCAGTGGACGGCGTCGGGCTGGGTCAGTTCGGCGATCTCCCCGACCCAGTCGAGGAGCTGTGCGTGCGTGGTCGGCGCTGCGGCCGCGATGGTTTGGCTCATTCGCAGCACTTTATTCATTGGCCCCGCTGATATTGATCACACTTATGTCCGCGTTGCTGTTGCGGATCTTCAGCGTCACCGTCTGTTCCTTGCCCTTTTGCAGCTTTACGCTGCAATTGAAGGTCGCGCCTTTTTCGACCTTCTGGTTGGAAGGGCATTCGACGGAGGAGACCTTCTCGTTCAGCGAGTGCGAGAGATTCGCTTCCAGCTGTTCCTCGGTCTTCTGACTGTCGATGATCGTTTCGCCGCAGCCGGCAGCCAGCGCCGCCGCCGCGAGCAACGCGAGTAGCACGCCCGAGCGCCTAAACCAGCTCCTGCCTCTCCCGTCTGGCGCGATCACTGGCTTGAAGTATCCCAGGAGCGCCGAGCCTCCGGGGGGCCCGCTGATTCAAGCGGCTTGCCAAGCCGCAACGCAGCCTCCGGCGACGGTGCCTAGGCTGGGCTGACCAGGGCGATCGTCGCGGCGCGTCACTGGACTCGCAGAACCGGGAGGCGCCCCGCCAAGAGCAACCTCCCGGCACTCGCACATCGGTCGCAGACATAGACGCCGGGTACGTCCAGTCCGCTCGGCGACTTGCCCTCGGGTTTGGACCCCGAGGCCACAGCTTTGGACACCGTGGGTCCACCGCCGCAAATCGATTCGACCCGGCGAATCGCCCTTGACCGTAGAGCATCGACCCAGACGCGCGGCACATACCTCCGTGGACGTCGCGACCCCGGGATTTACGCAAATTGCGATATTCGATCAGCGGATCAGATGCAGGATTCGTTCTCCGCAGAGGTTGGATAGGGTTCCCCGCCGCTGATGAGGTTCTTCGAGTACGAGGCACGCAAGATCGTCGAGCTCGCCGGGATTCCGGTGACCAAGTACGGCTTCTGCACCACTGCCGATGAGGCGCGCAAGGTCGCCGAGGAAATCGGCGGGCCGGTCGTGATCAAGTCGCAGGTGCTCTCCGGTGGCCGGATGAAGGCCGGTGGTGTCAAGTTCGCCGACACGCCCGAGGAGGCCGCCGAACACGCCGAGGCGATCCTCGAGCTGGAGATCAACGGGCACATGCCGCGTGGCGTCTTGGTCGACCCGAAAGCCGAGATCAAGCAGGAGTACTACGCCGGGGTCGTCTGGGACGGCACCGCAAAGCGGCCGCTGATGCTGTTCAGCGACATGGGCGGCATCGACATCGAGGAGGTCGCCGAGACCCACCCCGACCACGTCGGCCGCGGCCACGTCTCCAACCTGCTGCCGATTGCCGACTTCGAGGCCAAGCAGGTCGTCGCCGCCACCGGCGTCACCGGCTCGCAGCTCAACCGGGCCACCCCGGTCCTGGCCAGGCTCGCCCGCCTCTTCCGCGACAACGACATGACCCTGGCCGAGATCAACCCGCTGGCCGAGCTGACCGACGGCAGCTTCGTCGCCCTCGACGCCCACATGGAGATGGAGAACGAGGCGGTTGGCCGCCAGAAGGGCCTGCTGCGCAAGCAGCTCGAGATCGCCGAGGAGGACACGCGCGAGACCTATGAGCCCTCCGCCTTCGAGCGCAACGTCGCCGCGATCGACGCCGCCGACCACCGCGGCGTGATCCAGGGCAAGGACCACGGCTTCGAAGGCAACCTCGGCCTCGTGATCGGCGCCGGCGGCGGCTCGCTGACGCTGACCGACGCGGTCCGCAGCCAGGGCGGCAAGCCCGCCAACTACTCCGAGATCGGCGGCAACCCCTCGGTCGCCAAGGCCTGCGGCCTGGCCAAGGAGGTGCTCGAAAAGGACGGCGTCGAGAAGATCGCAGTGATGATGTCGATCGTCTCCAACACCCGCGTCGACATCGTCGCCCGCGGCGTGATCAAGGCCTGCCTCGAGCTCGGCAAGGACCCCGGCGAGACGATCGCGATCTTCCGCATCCCCGGCGCCTGGGAGGAGGAGGGCTTCAAGATCCTCGAGCGCTACGGAGTCGAGTACTGCGACCGCTCGGTGCCGATGTGGGAGGCCGCCGGCCGCGCGATCGCCAAGATTCAGGGGGCTCCGGCGTGAGGGGCTTGGCGACTTTCCGCCCTTATAGGGCAGGTTTCTCGCCAAGGGGGGCTCGCCTATGAGCATCTTGCTGAGCAAGGAGACGACCTTCATCGTCCAGGGGATCACCGGCCGCGAGGCGGTCAACCTGACCCGCGAGTGCCTCGACTACGGCTCCAAGGTCGTCGGCGGCGTCACCCCCGGCCGCAAGGGCCGCGAGGTGCACGGCGTGCCGGTCTTCGACACCGTCGCCCAGGCGGTCGAGCACCACGGCGGCCCGATCGACGGCTCGGTCGTCACCGTCCCCCCCGCCTTCACCAAGGACGCGGTGCTGGAGGCGATCGAGAACGAGATCAAGCTGATCGTGATCGTCACCGAGCGCATCCCGCGCCGCGACGTCGCCCAGATGGTCGAGCTCGCCGAGCTGCGCGGCGCCCGCATCATCGGCCCCAACTGCCTCGGCCTGATCGTCCCCGAGGTCTGCAAGATGGGCGGCATCGGCGGCCCCGCCAAGGACGCGGCCAAGGCCTACGCCCCCGGCCCGGTCGGCGTGATGAGCCGCTCCGGCGGGATGACCACGGAGATCTCCTCCTCGCTGACCCAGGCCGGCCTCGGCGTCTCCACCGCCGTCTCGATCGGCGGCGACGCGATCATCGGCTCGACCTACGCCGAGCTGATGCCCTACTTCGAGGCCGATGAGCAGACCGAGGCGATCGTGATCTACACCGAGCCCGGCGGCCGCATGGAGGCGCAGCTCTCCCAGTGGGTCAAGGACAACAACTCGCGCCTGCCGATCATCGCCTTCATGGCGGGCAAGTTCATGGACGACGAGGAGATGAAGGGGATGAGCTTCGGCCACGCCGGCACGATCGTCGAGGGCAAGGAGGACACCGCGACCGAGAAGATCGCCCGCCTCGAAGCCGCCGGCATCCGCGTGGTCGAGCGGATCGACGAGATCCCCGACGCGGTCAAGCAGAAGCTGGGAGCGACCGCCTGATGGCCGAGACGCTGAACAAGGTCTTCATCGACGTCGAGGTCGACGCCTCCGTCGCCGGCGATGCCGAGCTGGCGAAGAAGCTGGAGGAAGTCTGCCCGGTCGACATCTTCAAGGCGACCGAGAGCGGGGTCGAGATCGTCGAGGGCAACCTCGACGAGTGCGTCCTCTGCAACCTCTGCGTCGACGCCGCGCCCGAGGGCACGGTGCGCGTCGTCAAGCTGTACGAGCAGTAGCGGCCAAACCGCTGCCGAAGGCCGCCTGGGCTTCCTCGCGAAGGTGCTCGGGGACGACGACGAGTGAGCGCAGCTCTTCGAGCAGCTCGCGGTCGCCGTCGATCTCGACGCCCTCCTCCCCGGACTCGCCGACGACCAGGGCGGCGACGATGCCGACCGGTGCGCCGACCAGGCTGAGGTCGGGGCTCGCCGCAGCGCCACGGGTTGCCTCGATCCGCCCGTCGGCGATGCGCAGCGCATAAGGCTGGCCGCCACAGCGCAGGGCCAGCGTGGCGCTGAGGTCCGCGGGCGGGTGCAGGATCACCCGGATCGCGTTGGGCAGCGAGGACGGCTCCAGGCCGACCACGTCCTCGAGCTTTTGCAGCTCCATTCCCCAGCGGCTCAGCTCCAGCATCGGCCGCTCGAGCCCGCGACCGAGCTCGGTCAGCTCGTATACCGTCGCCGAGCTGGGCGGATCGAGTTCACGGCGCTCGACGATGCCGTGCTGCTCGAGGTCGCGCAGGCGTTTGGTGAGGACGTCGGTGGGGGCGCCGCCGACCGCACGGGCCAGGGCCGAGAAGCGCAGCGGCCCGAGCGAGAGCTCGCGCACGATCAGCATCGTCCAGCGCTCGCCGATGCGATCGAGGGCGCAGGCCAGGCTGCACGCTTGGCCGTATTCGCGTGGGCTCATGGAACAAGAGTATCAGCGTAATTTGAAATTCAAAGCAAGCACTTTGAATTCTGGTACAGTCACGCGCCGTGACCCGGATCGCCAACCTCACCTGGAGGCGCCCGAAGCTGGTCCTCGCCCTGGTCGGCGCCTTCGCTCTCTTCGCGATCGCGATCGGGCACAACGTCGAACGGCACCTCAAGGCGGCCGGTTTCACCGACCCGAGCTCGGAGAGTGAGCGGGCGACCGACCTGCTGCGCGAATCGCTCGGCTATGACCCCAACCCGGCGATCGTGCTCGTCGTCCGCGCCCCCGGCGGCGGCCCGCTCGACCCGCACAGCGCCGCGGTGCGCCGCGAGGTCGGCCGGCTCAGCAGTCAGGTCGCCAAGGTCCGCAACGTCGGTCGCGTGCTCGACCCGCTGCGCAACCCCCGTGCCGGCGCCGAGCTGATCGCCCGCGACGGCAAATCGCTGGCGATCGCCGCCTACCTCTCGACCAACGACATCGAGGACGCCGGCGGGATCGCCGCCGAACGGGTCAAGGAACTCGCCGACGCCAGCCCGCTCGACGTCGCCGAGGGCGGCTTCGCCCAGGGCTTCAACGAGACCAACGACCAGACCCGCAAGGACCTGACCACGGCTGAGCTGATCGCCTTCCCGGTGCTCGCCCTCTTCCTCCTCTTCGTCTTCCGCGGCGTCGTCGCCGCCGCGATCCCGCTGCTGATCGGCGGCGTCTCGATCGTCGGCACGCTGTTCGTGCTGCGGGTGATGGCGAGCTTCACCGACACCTCGCTGTTCGCGCTCAACATCGCCACCGGCCTCAGCCTCGGCCTCGCGGTCGACTACGCGCTGCTGATGGTCTCGCGATATCGGGAGGAGATCGAGGCGGGCGGCGCCACGCGCGAGGCGCACCGGCGCACCGTGGTGACCGCCGGCCGCACCGCGCTCTTCTCCGGCTTCACCGTCGCCGCCGCGATGGCGGCGCTGATCTTCATGCCGCAGCGCTTCCTCTACTCGATGGCCGTCGCCGGGGCCTCGGTCGCGATCCTCTCCTCGCTGATCGCGATCCTCGTGGTGCCCTCGATGCTGCGGCTGCTGGGCACGCGGATCGACGCCCTCTCGATCCGTCGCGGCGCGGCCGTCTCGGACACCTCCGACGGCTGGTACCGACTTGCGCGCGGGGTGATGCGGCGCCCGCTCGCGGTCGCCCTCGGCAGCGGCGCCCTGCTCCTAGCCGCAGCGGCGCCGCTGCTCTGGACGACCCTGACCGGCCCGAGCGCCGAAGCCGTGCCGCCGGGACAGCCCTCCTACGACGCCTACCGCTACCTCGAAGCCCACTATCCGCGCGACGTCACCGAGGCGGTCACGGTGGCCGTCGACGGTGGCGCCACGAAGGCGCAGCTGGCCGGCTACGAGCGGCGGATCGAGGCCGTCGGCGACGTCGTCCGCGGCACCCCGTTCGCACCCGCCGGCAAGGACGTCGCCTACGCCAACTTCGCCCTCTCCCAACCGGCGCTCTCGAGCGCCTCCCAGGACGCGGTGCGCACGATCCGCGGCCTCGACCCCCCCGGCTCGGCCCGCGTCCTCGTCTCCGGCAACTCGGCCCGCTTCGTCGACCAGAAGCAGAGCCTGCTCGAACACGCCCCGCTCGTCGTCGCGATCATCGCCCTCACCACCGTGGTCATCCTCTTCCTGCTCACCGGCTCGCTGCTGCTGCCGCTGAAGACGTTGCTGATGAACTCGCTGACGCTGGGCGCCACGCTCGGCATCCTCGTCCTCGGCTTCCAGGTCGGCTGGCTCGACGCCCCGCTCTCCTACCACGGCCCGGCCGCGATCGAGGTCACCAGCCTCGTCTTCCTCTTCGCCGTGATCTTCGGCCTCGCCACCGATTACGCGGTCTTGGTGATGGCGCGGATCAAGGAGCGCCACGACCTCGGCGACTCCAACGAGGAGGCGGTCGCGATCGGCATCGGCAGGACCGGCCGCGTGATCACCGCCGCCGCGGTGGCGATCGCCCTCGTCTTCCTCGCCTTCGGCGTCAGCTCGGTCTTCTTCGTCAAGCAGATCGCGATCGGCATGGCCTTCGGCGTGATGATCGACGCGACGATCGTCCGCGCCCTGCTCGTCCCCTCGCTGATGCGCCTCTTCGGCAAGTGGAACTGGTGGGCCCCGCAACCCCTGCGCCGCATCTACCTGCGCCTCGGCATCTCCGAGGCCTAAAACCAAAAAGCCACCCCCTCCCCCGTTCCGGTGCGCCTTATCCCCGCATATCAGGGATAAGGCGCACCGGAAGCTCGGGGGGCCGGATCGCGTGAGGTGGATCACATTACGCGTGTATAAATTTATATCCGGGTAACGTATGCACGGATGGCTGTCACGCCGACACGGTCCCGGCTCTCCAAGGCCGACCGGATGGAGCAGGCGCTTGCCGCCGCCCACACGCTCTTCGCCGAGCGCGGCTTTGCCGCGGTGACGATGGATGAGGTCGCAGCCGAAGTCGGCGTCACCAAGCCGCTGCTCTACAACTACTTCGGCAACAAGGAGCAGCTCTACATCGCCTGCATGAAGCGCTCCGGCGACGCCCTGGTGACGATGATCCTGGAGACCGTCGGCGACGCCGGCAGCCCCAGCGAGGCGCTCAACGACGGGCTGCGCGCCTTCTTTGCCTTCCTCGATGCCGACCGCGCCGCCTGGGCGGTGCTCTTCGACGAGACCCTGCCCCACAGCGGCGAGCTAGCCGACCGGGTCGCCTCCTACCGCGGCCGCCTGATCGAGCTGGTCTCCGGCTCCCTGTTGGCGCAGCTGCCGGCCAAGCGCCGAACCGCGGCACGGATCGAAGTCGAGGCCCTCTCCACCGCCCTGCTCGGCGCCGCCGAGGCGCTGGCGCGCTGGTGGCTGCGCACCGAAGCGACCACCGCCGCTGAGGCGGCCGAGCTCTTGATCGCAACCGTCGAGCCGGGCCTGCGCCTGCGCTCCACCCCATCTGCCAAGTCCTCACGACCGAAACCGAAAGGTGAAAGCAGTTGACCGCTAAACCACGTCGCGTCGCCGTTGTCGGCGGCAACCGGATTCCCTTCGCGCGCTCCAACTCCGTCTACTCGCGGGCGTCGAACCAGGACATGCTCACCGCCGCCCTCGACGGGCTCGTCTCGCGCTACTCGCTCGAGGGCGAGGCGCTCGGCGAGGTCGCCGGCGGCGCCGTGCTCAAGCACTCGCGCGACCGCGACCTCACCCGCGAGAGCGTGCTCGGCACCCGCCTCGCCGCCGAGACGCCCGCCTACGACGTGCAGCAGGCCTGCGGCACCGGGCTAGAGACGACGATCCTCGTCGCCAACAAGATCGCCCTCGGCCAGATCGACGCCGGCATCGCCTGCGGCGCCGACACCACCTCCGACGCGCCGATCGGCCTCAACGAGGGCCTGCGCGAAGTCCTGCTCGACGCCAACCGCGAGAAGTCGACCTTCGGCCGAGTCAAGCAGCTGACCCGGGTGCGGCCCAGCCACGTCGTGCCGGCGATCCCCCGCAACGAGGAGCCGCGCACCGGCCTCTCGATGGGCGAGCACTGCGCGATCATGGCGGCCGAGTGGGAAGTGGGACGCGAGGACCAGGACGAGCTCGCGGTCAACAGCCACCACCACCTCGCCGCGGCCTATGAGCGCGGCTTCATGGACGACCTGGTCAGCCCCTACCTCGGGTTGGAGCGCGACCAGAACCTGCGTCCCGACTCCTCGCCCGAGAAGCTGGCCAAGCTCGGCCCGGTCTTCGGCGGCCCCGAGGGGACGATGACCGCCGCCAACTCGACCCCGCTCTCCGACGGCGCCTCGGCGGTGCTGCTGGCGAGCGAGGAGTGGGCGAAGGAGCGCGACCTGCCGGTGCTTGCCTACTTCGTCGACGGCCAGACCGCCGCGGTCGACCACGTGCACAAGCGCGAGGGCCTGCTCATGGCGCCGGCTTACGCGATGCCGCGCATGCTCGACCGCATCGGCACCGGGCTCGGCGATTTCGACTTCTACGAGATCCACGAGGCCTTCGCCGCCCAGGTGCTCTGCACGCTCAAGGCCTGGGAGGACCCGGCCTTCTGTCGCGACCGCCTCGGCCGGGAGGAGCCGCTCGGCTCGATCGAGTGCGAGCGGCTCAACGTCAACGGCGGCTCGCTTGCCGCCGGCCACCCCTTTGCCGCGACCGGCGGGCGGATCGTCGCCGGCCTCGCCAAGGCCCTGCATGAGCGGGGCTCGGGCCGCGGCCTGATCAGCATCTGCGCGGCCGCCGGCCAGGGCGTCGTCGCCGCGCTCGAAGCCCCAGGAGGAAGCAAGTGAGTGTTCAAATCGACACGGTGACTTCCGGTCGTTCGAATCCGTGGCGATTTGAACGCGAAACCGGAGGCGTGAGATGAGCGATCTCTACACACAGGTAGTCAACTCGCCCCCGGGCCGGATGATCGCCGGCCGGGTCGGCCTGCCCCAGCCGACACAGCTGGAGCGCTATGAGCCCGGCGCTCCCGTCATCGCCGGGGCCGTGCTCAGCGGCGGCGCCCCGCGCGGCCGCCTCGGCAAACGGGTCGAGCAGGTGCTGGGCGACATCGGAGCCGGCAAACCCGAGACCACCGAGGCACGGGTCAAGGCGCTGGTCTTCGACGCCACCGGCATCGCCGACTCGACCGAGCTGGTCGAGCTGCAGCGCTTCTTCCACCCCAACGTGAGGCGAGTGCAGCGCTCCGGCCGCGTCGTGGTGCTCGGCACGCCGCCGGCCGGCCTGCCGGCGCGGGCGGCGACCGCGCAGCGGGCGCTTGAGGGGTTCACGCGCTCGCTGGCCAAGGAGATCGGCCGCGGCATCGCCGTGCAGCTCGTCTACGTCGCCGAGGGCGCCGAGGAGGAGATCGACTCCACCCTGCGCTTCCTGCTCTCCCCCCGCTCCGCCTACGTCTCCGGCCAGGTGATCGAGGTGGGCAAGGCGGTGACGAAGACGCCCGAGATCGACTGGGAGCGCCCGCTCGCGGGCAAGCTGGCGCTGGTCACCGGCGCCTCGCGCGGGATCGGCGAGGCGATCGCCGAGACCCTGCACCGCGACGGCGCCGGGCTCGTCCTTCTCGACGTGCCCGCACTCTCCGCCGACCTGGCCGCGGTCGCCGGGCGGCTCGGCGCCGCGACGATCGAGCTCGACATCACCGAGCCCGACGCGCCGCTGCAGATCGCCGCGGCGATCCCCGACGGCGTCGACGTCGTCGTCCACAACGCCGGCGTCACCCGCGACCGCACGATCGCCAAGATGCCGGAGGACCGCTGGAGCTCGCTGATGGAGATCAACCTCTCCAGCGAGGAGCGGATCAACGACGAGCTGCTCGCCAAGGACCTGCTGCGGCCCAACGGGCGCATCGTCTGCGTCTCCTCGATGAGCGGCATCGCCGGCAACTCCGGCCAGACCAACTACGCCACCTCGAAGGCCGGCGTGATCGGCATAGTCGAAGCGCTGGCGCCCGAGCTGGCCAAGCGCAAGGCGACGATCAACGCGGTCGCGCCCGGCTTCATCGAGACCCAGATGACCGGAGCGATGCCGATCGCGATCCGCGAAGCCGGGCGACGGATGAACAGCATGTCGCAGGGAGGCCTGCCGGTTGACGTCGCCGAGACGATCGCCTGGTTCGCCGGCCCGGCCTCGACCGGCGTCAACGGCAACACGGTCCGCGTCTGCGGCCAGAGCCTGCTGGGGGCCTGATGAGCGCCCGCACCCTGGAGAGCTCGCCCAGCATCCTGCCGCTCTACGCGCGGGCCGCGGCGCCGATGGTCCCGGGCGCCTCGCTGCTGCCCTTCATCCCGGGCGGCGGCAAGGAGATCCCCGAGATCGAGCTGACCCTGCCGGGCGTCCGCGCCGGCTCCGAGCAGGTCGCCGCCTACGCCCGCGTCTGCGGCTTCACCCTGCGCGACCACCTGCCGCCGACCTACCCGCACGTGCTGGCCTTCCCGCTGCACATGGCGGTGATGGCCGAAGGCAGCTTCCCCTTCGGCGCCGTCGGCCTCGTCCACGTCGAGAACCGGATCGTCCAGCAGCGGCGCATCGGCCTCCACGAGGAGCTGACGATCAAGGTCAAGCCGACCAAGCTGACCCCCCACCCCAAGGGCAAGACCTTCTCACTGGTGACGAAGGTAAAGGCAGGACACCGAATCGCCTGGGAGAGCACCAGCACCATGCTCCGCCGCACCAAACAGCCCGCCGACGGGACGAAACCCGGACATATCGACACGGTTTCGGCCCATCGGCCCCTGGGGGATGAGGCGGCTGGGGCTACTTGGAAGCTCGGTGGGGACTTGGGGCGGCGCTACGCGGCGGTGTCCGGCGATCGCAACCCGATTCACATGCACGCCTGGACGGCGAAGCCGCTCGGGTTTCCGCGGGCGATTGCGCACGGGATGTGGACCAAGGCGCGCTGCTTGGCGGCGATCGAGAGTCGCCTCCCCGACGCCTTTCAGGTCGATGTGCGCTTCCGCAAGCCGATCCTGCTGCCCGGCCGGGTCGAGTTCGCCAGTACTTCGCAGGGAGACGAGATCGCATTCGCGGTGCGCGACGCCAAGCGCGGCACGCCGCACCTCGACGGCTCGGTGAAGCCGCTCGAGGCCAAACCCAAGAACGGGAGGAAGTAGCAATGCCCACCGCAACAGAGGACAAGGGAGTGGCCGAGCGCAGCATGGGCCTCGGCCTGCGCTGGCTCAACAAGCTCGCCGGCTCGGACCTGCTCGACCGCATCCGCATCCGCAAGCAGATCGAGCGGGCGCTCTTCACCGGCACCAAGAACGGCTTCCGCTCGGCGACCGCCGCCGGGCGCACCTTCAAGGCCGCCCAGAGCCTGACCGGCCCGGCGCGACAGAAGCCGAGCAAGCCGCGGGCGCTCTTCGACATCAGCCCCGACGACGAGCAGCAGATGCTGCAGGAAGGCGTGCGCGACTTCGCCGAGGCGAAGGTGCGGCCGGTCGCCAAGCAGGCCGACTTCGACCGCTCGACCCCGGCCGAGGTGCTCTCCCAGGCCAACGAGCTCGGCGTCAACATGCTCGGCGTCCCCGAGGAGCTCGGCGGCGTCATGCATGAGCAGGCCGCGGTGACCAGCGTCCTGATCGGCGAGGCCTTCGCCCACGGCGACATGGGCATCGCCTACGCGGCGCTCGCTCCCGGTGCGGTCGCCACCGCGATCGGCCACTGGGGCACGCCCGAGCAGGAGGCGACCTACCTGCCCGCCTTCACCGGCGAGGACACGCCGGCGGCGGCGCTCGCAATCCTTGAGCCACGGCCGCTGTTCGACCCGCTGAAGCTGGAGACGACGGCGTCCAAGAAGGGCGAGGACTGGGTGCTGAGCGGCACCAAGTCGCTGCTCGCCCGGCCCGCCGAGTGCGAGCTCTTCCTCGTCGCCGCCGAGGCCGAGGGCATCGGCCCGGCGCTCTTCGTGATCGAGTCGGGCACCGCCGGCCTCACCGTCGAGGAGGAGCCGGCGATGGGGCTGCGCCCCGCCGCAACCGGTCGCCTGCTGCTCGAGGACGTCAAGCTGCCCGCCGATGCCCTGCTCGGCGAGGGCAAGCGCGAGGACTACGTCGAGTGCGTGCAGCGGGCCCGGCTCGCCTGGTGCGCGCTGGCGGTCGGCACGGCGCAGGCCACGCTCGACTACGTCAAGCAGTACGTCAACGAGCGCACCGCCTTCGGCGAACCGATCTCCAACCGCCAGAGCGTCGCCTTCGGAGTCTCCGACATCGGCATCGAGAGCGAAGGCATGCGGCTCGCCACCTACCGCGCCGCCGGCCGCGCCGACCAGGGCAAGGATTTCGCCCGCGAGACGGCGATGGCCCGCCGGCTCTGCGCCCAGAAGGGGATGCAGATCGGCTCCGAAGGGGTGCAGCTGCTGGGAGGCCACGGCTTCGTCAAGGAGCACCCGGTCGAGCGCTGGTACCGCGACCTCCGTGCAGCGGGCGTGATGGAGGGCGCCCTGCTCGTCTAGCGCCAAGCGCTGAGAGCTGAAAGGAAGCCATGATCAATCTCGAGATACCAAAGAAGTTCAAGCCCCTCGCCCAGCAGGCGAACCAGGTCGCGACCGAGGTCTTCCGACCGATCTCGCGCAAGTACGACGAGGCGGAGCACTCCTACCCCAAGGAGCTCGACATGCTCGCCTCGCTGATCGACGGCATGAACGAGGGCTCCGACATCGGCGGTGCCGGTGCGGCCGGGGTGCGCCGCGAGTCAAACGGCGACGCCGAAGCGGGCAACCGCAACGGCTCCAACCTCTCCACCGTGCTCGGCATCATCGAGCTCTGCTGGGGCGACGTCGGCCTGCTGCTCTCGATGCCCCGCCAGGGCCTCGGCAACTCGGCGATCGCCTCGGTGGCGAGCGACGAGCAGCTCGAGCGCTACGGCGGCAAGTGGGCGGCGATGGCGATCACCGAGCCCGAGGCGGGCTCCGACTCGGCCTCGATCCGCACCACGGCCGACCTCGACGGCGACGAGTACGTGCTCAACGGCGAGAAGATCTTCGTCACCTCGGGCGACCGCGCCGACCTGATCGTGGTCTGGGCGACGCTCGACCGCAAAGTCGGGCGGGCGGCGATCCGCTCCTTCATCGTCGAGCGCGACAACCCGGGCCTGAAACTGGACCGGCTCGAGCACAAGCTCGGCATCCGCGCCTCGGACACCGCCAACTTCACGCTGCAGGACTGCCGGGTGCCGAAGGAGGCGCTGCTCGGCGACCCGGAGGTCAAGTCCGACCCCAAGCAGGGCTTCGGCGGCGCGATGCAGACCTTCGACAACACGCGGCCGCTGGTCGCCGCGATGGCGGTCGGCGTCGCCCGCGCCTCGCTCGAGGAGACGCGCAAGCGACTCGAAGAGGCGGGCGTCGAGATCGACTACGACACCCCGGCTCTCTCCCAGTCCGCGGCGGCGGCCCGCTACCTCGAGATGGAGTCCGACTACGAGGCGGCGCACCTGCTCACCCTGCAGGCGGCCTGGATGGCCGACAACGGCAAGCCGAACTCGCTGCAGGCATCGATGGCGAAGGCCAAGGCGGGGCGCACCTGCGTCGACGTGGCGCTTGGCTGCGTCGAGCTGTGCGGGTCCGTTGGCTATGGCGAGAACGAGTTGCTCGAGAAGTGGGCCAGGGACGCGAAGATTCTCGACATCTTCGAGGGGACGCAGCAGATTCAGCTGCTGATCGTGGCTCGGCAGTTGCTGGGTAAGTCCTCGAGTGAATTGAGGTAAGAGGGCCGGGGGCCGTCCCCAAAACGCGCGGCAGGAGCCGCGCTTGAGTGTTTTGGGGACGGCCCCCGGCCCTCTTTCGACAGCTCCCTGCGGACCTCTCAGCCAGCTCAGGCCAGGAGGTTCTGTCGCAACCACTCAGCCAGGAAAGGTTCCGTGATGCGGTAGGCGCCGCCTTCGCCGCTGACCAGTTCGCGTTGTGTGAGCGCCCGGAGGGCCTTTTGGACGTTGGTGGCCGGGGGGAGGTTGTGGTCGGTGCGATAGGCGGCGCTGAAGGGGCGGCCGGGTTCGCGGGCGAGGGCCTGGAGGACCTGCTTTTGGACGGCTGAGGCGCCTTCCCAGAGCAGGCTGAAGTGGGCGTGCTCGGAGCGCAGGACCGCCGCCAGGGCCCGGTCCAGCTCGGCCTGGCCGGCGGGGGCGTCCCCGGTCTGCTCCCAGAGGGAGTAGCAGAGCTCCTGGGTCGCGTAGGGGTGGCCGTCGGTGCGGACGAGGGCATCCGCCACGACCGCGTCCTCCACCTTCCGGCCGCTGTCGTGGAAGCGCTCGACGATGAAGGCGGCGAACGGCTCGACCGGGATGTTGCCCAGCTCGATCGACTTGGCGCTGCGCCAGAACGGCTCATGGGCGTCGTCGAAGATGCGCTCCATGATGTGCTGCTTGCTGCCCAGATACACGTGAGCGATCTCCGGCTGGCGCTGGAACACCGAGCGCAGGAGCTTGGGCAGGCCGGGATCGATGTCGACGATCTCCTGGAACTCGTCCATGACCAGGGCGGCTCGCCGCCCGCGGGCGCTGCCGAGCTCGGCCGGAAGCTCGAGCAGCCTTTCCAGGGTCGCGTCGATCTCGGCCGGCCGTTGAGCGATGCCGAAGCTGAAGGAGAGGCTGCCGTCGTCGGGGTTGACGTTGATCGTCGGCTGCACACCGAGGCCACGGAAGGGCGCGAGCGCCTTCTCCCGAACTCGCTCGAGCGGCGAGGCGATCTGCTCGTAGATCGACTTCGCCAGTGCCGCGGCGAGCGCCTCCTTGCTCGGCGTGGTCATCAGGTCGACCTGGGCCACCAGCACCTGCTCGGCGGTGAGAACATGGGCAGCGCGCCAAACCAGCGAGGACTTGCCGCAGCGTCGAGGAGCGAAGACGACGACGTCCTGGCCGTTGCGAATGTCGCTGGTCAGCTCGGCAAGCTCACTTTCGCGATCGGCAAACGATTGATCGAGCGCGAGGGCTCCAAAGCTGAAGGGGTTGGTCTTTTTTATACCCAAAAGTATTATACCTCAAGCTATAAATTAGTTCGTGGCGAGATTCAGCCTATATACTAATAGGCATAATACCAATCAGTATAGAACCCCGGCTTGCCTGGCCTCGCAGCCACTTCTCTATAAGTCCGTGTTCGAGATGGAACTCCCCCGCCCGTGAACTTCATCGAGGACGTGATGGAGCAGCTCGCCCGCCTCGCGGCGCGGGATCGTCGCCGTCGCCGGCGACGGGCGAGCGGCGGGACTGGCACTTCGGCGAACTGATCGCCGCTCGGCTGGGCTCTCAGGGGCACTCGCCGCGCGCGGCGTGAGGCGCGGAGACGTGGTGATGACCCTCGTCGGCAACCGGATCGAGTGGGCGCTGACGTTGCTCGCCTGCTGGCGGATGGGGGCGGTCGCGCTGCCCTGCAGCCCGATGCTGCGGCGCCACGATTTCGCGCTTGCGGGTGAGCTGCCGCCGCGCCGAAGCTCTGCGTCGGCGAAGCGGAGCTCGCTGTCGGCCGAACTGCCGGACGGCGTGGCGACGATGACGCTCGAGGAGGTCGCCGCGGTGCTCGACGAGGACCGCGCCGCAGGAGACGCCGGCGGCGATCGAGGAGATGGACGCCGAGGACCCGGCGCTGATCGTCTTCACCTCGGGCACGACCGGCGAGCCGCGCGGCGTCGTCCACGCCTACCGCTACCTGCTCGGGCAGCGCGGCCAGGCCGAGCACTGGCTCGCCTCGCGCCCCGGCGAGCTGGCCTGGTGCACGACCGCGACCGGGCTGGTCGAAGTCGGCCCGCAACGTCTTCCTCGCCCCCTGGCTGGCCGGCGCCGCGGCGACGATCCACGCCGGGCGCTTCGACCCGGCCGAGCGGCTCGACTTCGTCGAGGCGCTCGAGCGTCAACGTGCTCTGCCAGGCGCCGACCGAGTACCGGATGATCGCCAAGCGCACCGCCCTGCGCCCGCTCCCCGCCCTGCGCCGCATGGTCTCCGCCGGCGAGGCGCTGGAGGCCGAGACGATCGCCGCCTTCCGCGCTGCGACGGGCTCGAGGCCCGCCGACGGCTACGGCCAGACCGAGACCGGCCACATCTGCGGCAACCTCGAAGGCGCGCCCGTGCGCGCCGGGCTCGATGGGCAGGCCGCTGCCGGGGATGGAGGTCCGTCTGCGTCGACGGCGAGCTGCAGCTCAAGCGCCGCCTCCTCCCCCACCTTCTTCTCGCGCTACCTCGACGGCGAGCGCTTCGCGGGCGAGTGGTGGCCGACCGGCGACCTGGTGCGCCAGAAGAGGACGACGGGCTACCTCTTCTTCGAGGGTCGCGACGACGACATCATCGTCTCCTCCGGCTACCGGATCGGACCCGTCGAGGTCGAGTCGGCGCTGCTCTCCCATCCCGCCGTCGCCGAGGCCGCCGCGGTCGCCGCGCCGGACCCCGAGCGCGGCGCCGTCGTGCGCGCGATCGTCGTGCCCCGCGGGCGCGAGCCGAGCGAGGAGCTGGCGCGCGAGCTGCAGGAGCACTGCAAGCGCGAAACGGCCCCCTACAAGTTCCCCCGCATCGTCGAGTTCGCGGCCGAGCTGCCGAAGACCAGCAGCGGCAAGGTCAAGCGGGCCGAGCTCCGACGACGGGTAACCTGACGCCGTGGCCGCCGACAGCCAGTCAGACACGGCCGCCCGCCTCATGTCGGCCGCGCGAACTACTTCGAGGCGGCTGCGGCTAGGCGCTCGACCTCGACGCGATGACCGCCTTCTAATGAGCCCGGCGTGAGCACCGGTGAGATCCACGGCCTGGTGACGAGCTGGCACGTGCCTCGGGCTCAGCTACGCTGAGCCTGGTTCGGACGACCTCTTCGCCGCCTTCCCCGAGTTTCGAGCTGGAGATCGCCGAAGGGTGAGTCGCCGAGGGCGAAGATCAAGGCAAGGTCGTCACGCTGGAGGGCTCGCCGGTCGGCACGCTTCGAAGAAGAGCGGCTCGAGGCCCGCTTCGAAGGGCTCGGACCCCAACGGCGCCCGGGTCGGCGAGAATCCAAGGGCTGCAGACGTGCTGACGATCGTCGACGACGGCCGCACTGCCAGCGCAACGACGCTCTACGATGAACGCCGCTCGACCTGGCGCTGTCAAGGCTGGCGGCGCCCTGCCCCCGGCCGGCTACGGCCGATCGAGGCGGCTGATGGAAGCCATGCCGCGCTCAACGTCAAGACGCACGTAGGTTCGAGCGCGGTTCACCGGCAGGACTAGCGACGGTCTCAAGCGCCGCAGCGGCGTTCAGGAACGTCGCTAAGAGCAGCATCTGGTCGAGGTCGACCGGGCGGCCCAGGTGATATCCCTGGGCCATGTCGACCCCGTACTCGCGCAGCATCTCGCCGTGACGTCGTCCTGCACGTACTCGGCGATCGTCGACTTGCCGAGGCCGCGGGCGATCTGCACGATCGCCTGGACCGTGAGCTGGTCGGCGTCGCTGGCGCGGCATGTCGCTGACGAAGGAGCCGTCGATCTTGATCAGGTCGAAGGGGATGCTTCTTCAGGTAGTGAAAGGGGCCGAAGCCGGCGCCGTAGTCGTCGATCGCCACCTGGCAGCCGAACTCGGTGATCCGGTCGGCAAAGCCGGCCGCGGCTTCGTAGTCGTGGACGTGCGCCGTCTCGGTGATCTCGAAGGTGCAGCGCGCCGGGTCGGCCTCACCCTCGTCGAGCTGGCGCTCGATGAACTCGAGCACCGAGATGTCGGTCGAGCGAAGCGCCGGAGAGGTTGACGTGCAGCGAGACCGGGGCCGCCCTGCCTGCTCGCGCCGGCCAGCAGCTCGAGCGCCTGGGCGACGACCCAGCGGTCGAGCTCCTGGACCATGCCGGAGCGCTCGGCCGCCTCGATGAAGGCGAGGCCGCCGGCAGCAGCTCGCCGTTCTCGTCGGTCATCCGCAGCAGCAGCTCGTAGCGCTCGATCCCGCCCGAGGCGAGGCAGCGGATCGGCTGCGTGTGCAGGCTGAGCCGTTCCTCGCTGAGCGCGTCGCGGATCCGCGCCGCGGTCGTCTGGCGCCGCTGGCGTCGCCGCTGCGGCTCGCTCGGGTCGCGGAACAGGGCGATCTGGTTGCGACCCTCCTCCTTCGCCCGGTACATCGCCTGGTCGGCGGCGACCAGGACCGCCTCGGCGCCGATCCCGCGCTCGCCGCCGAACATCGTGATGCCGACGCTGATCGTCGTGCTGATCGGCCCGGCCGCCGGCGCTCGCCTCGGCCACCTGGGCGCGCAGGTCTTCGCCCAGCGCCAGGGCGCCGGCGGTGTCGGTCTGCGGCATCAGCACCGCGAACTCGTCGCCGGAGAGGCGGGCGACGATGTCGGTCGCGCGCACCCGCTCGCGCAGTGATCTCGGCGACCTGGCGGATCAGGTTGTCGCCGGCATGGTGGCCGAGCGTGTCGTTGACCGCCTTCAGCCCGTCGATGTCGACGATCATCACCGCGCCCTGGCCGCCGTAGCGGGCGGTGAAGGAGACGTACTGGTCGAGCTCGGCGCGGAAGCGGCGGCGGTCGAGCAGCCCGGTGAGCGAGTCGTGGTCGGCGAGATAGCGCAGCTCGGCCTCGGTCGTCTCGGCCTGGACAGCGCCTGCGCGATCACGATTTCGCGGTCCTCTGCGTCGAGCTTCGCCAGCACAGCCTCGACCTCGGAATCGTTTTCGCTCTGAAGGGTCGTTCGTCGCTCACTCATGAAGGTAGACTTTCCGCGGGAGCTCGGAGCGGGCTCGCCAAAGCACGGACAATTCTCCGAATCCGCCCTACAGGTTTCGTCGAATACCTGTCGAAGACGAACTCACGTTGGCCTTGCGGCGCGCGGGGTAGTGTGGGCCGGATGGCCAACCGCCTGGCGCAGGAGACCAGCCCGTATCTGCTCCAGCACCGCGACAACCCGGTCGACTGGTACCCGTGGGGCGACGAGGCGCTCGCGCGGGCGCGCGAGCGACCGTCCGATCCTGCTCTCGGTCGGCTACTCGGCCTGCCACTGGTGCCACGTGATGGAGCGCGAGTCCTTCGAGGACGAGGCGACCGCCGCCTACATGAACGAGCACTTCGTCTGCGTCAAGGTCGACCGCGAGGAGCGCCCCGACGTCGACGCCCTCTACATGGAGGCGGTGCAGGCGATCAGCGGCCAGGGCGGCTGGCCGATGACCGTCTTCCTGCGACCCCGAGGGCGTGCCCTTCTACGGCGGCACCTACTTCCCGCCCGACGAGAGCCGCGGCATGCCGAGCTTCCGCATGGTGATGGAAGCGGTGCTCGACGCGTTCGGAGCAACCGGCGCGAGGAGCTGCGCGAGCGGGCGCCGCAGACGCGCGCGCGGCTCGGCGCGATCGGCGCCGGTCGAACCGGCCGGTGAGCGGCCGCAGGCGCCGAACTGCTCGAGGCGGCGGTCGCGACGCCTGCGCGAGAACTGCCGACCTGCAGCGCGGCGGCTTCGGCGGCGCGCCCAAGTTCCCGCCCGCCTCGACGCTCGAGCTGCTGCTGGCCCGCGGCGAGCGCGAGCCGGTCGAGCGCACCCTCGACGCGATGCTGGCCGGCGGCATCTACGACCAGCTCGGCGGCGGCTTCGCCCGCTACTCCGTCGACGCCGCTGGCTGGTGCCCCACTTCGAGAAGATGCTCTACGACAACGCGCTGCTCGCGCGCGCCTACCTGCACGGCTGGCAGGCGCTCGGCCACGAGCGCTACCGGCGGGTCTGCGAGGAGACGCTCGACTGGGCGCTGCGCGAGATGCGCGGCCCCGAGGGCGGCTTCTACTCGGCGCTCGACGCCGACTCCGAGGGCGAGGAGGGCCGCTTCTACGTCTGGACGCCGGAGGAGATCCACGCCGTGCTCGGTGACAGCGCCGGACCGCTGCTCGACGCCTACTACGGCGTCAGCGAGGGCGGCAACTTCGAGGGGCAGGAACATCCTGCACCTGGCCGCGGCTGAGCGCCGTGGCATCGGAGGGTCTGGAGGAGGCGCGGCGGCGGCTTTACGAGGCGCGGGCGAAGCGCGTCTGGCCGGGCCTCGACGACAAGCGCCTCACTTCCTGGAACGCGCTGATGATCGCGGCGCTGGCCGAGGCCGGGGCGGTGCTGGGGCGCGAGGACTACCTCGAGGCGGCGCGCGCCTGCGCCGAGTTCGTCTGGAGCGAGCTTCGCGACGCCGAGGGCGCCCTCCTGCGCACCTACAAGGACGGCCCCGGCCACCTCAAGGCTTACCTGGAGGACCACGCCTTCCTGCTCGAGGCCCTGCTGACCCTCTACGAAGCGAGCTTCGAGACGCGTCTGGTTCGAGCGCGGCCCGCGAGCTCGCCGACACCCTGCTCGCCCGCTTCGCCGACGAGGAGCGCGGCGGCTTCTTCTCCACCGCCGATGACCACGAATCAGCTGATCGCCCGCCGCAAGGAGATCGGCGACCACCCGATCCCCTCCGGCAACTCAGCCGCCGCCTTCGGCCTCCTGCGCCTCGCCGCCCTGACCGGCGAGCGCAGCTACGAACAGGCCGCCGAAGGCGTCTTCCGCCTCTTCGCCGACCCCGCCGGGAAGCACCCCGAGGCCTTCGCCCACCTGCTCAGAGCAATCGACTTCCACATCGCCCCGACCAAGGAGGTCGCCCTGATCGGCGACGGACCTGGACGAGCTCGCCGCCGTGGTCCGCGGCGAGTTCCGCCCCCACCTCGTCCTAGCCGGCGGCCCCGAGGGCGCCGAAACGCCTCCCCTGCTTCGGGATCGCCACGAAGCAAACGCCGTGCCGACGGCCTACGTCTGCGAAGACTTCACCTGTCGACGGCCGGTCACCGACCCGTTTTCGCTGCGCAAGGCGCTGGATCAGTTCAGGATGCTGGATCAATGAAGAGATCTCTCTTCACCTTTGCCGCCGGTCGTCGAGCCAAGTGGATCGTCTTTGCGGTCTGGTTCGCGGTGATCTTCGTCGCCGCCGGCCCGGCGAACCTGCCGAGCAAGTTCGAAGACGCCGAAAGCAACGAGGCGACCTCCTATCTGCCCGGCGACGCCGAATCGACGGCGGCCCTGAAGGCAACCGAGGCCCTGCAGAAGGGCGAACTCGCCCCTGCCGTGATCGTCTTCCGCCGCGACTCCGGCCTCACCGCCGCGGACCGCCAGGCGATCGTCCAGGACGTCGGCAGGATGACCGCGAAGCGCTTCCCCGGCGTCGTGCCCGACGGCGTGACGGCCGCCGCGGGCGGCAATCCGGAAGGCTCGACCCCGGTCCCCCCGCCGGTGGAAACCGAGGGCTGCGGAAGCCCGACCACGGAGGTCCCGGGCCAGCCCGCCGGTTACGCCCCCTTTGTCGGCCCGACCTGCTCGGCCGACGGCAAGGCGGCGATCGTCACCGCCTACATCAAGGGCAACGGCGAGGGTGAACGGATCGTCGACCCGGTGAAGTACTGGCGCGAAGTCCTGCCCTCCGAAGACGGTGGGCTGCAGGCCAAGGTCACCGGTGGCGCCGGCTTCTCCGCCGACGCGATCGAAGTCTTCGAAGGCATCAACGGCACGCTGCTGCTGGCGGCGCTCAGCCTGGTGATCTTCCTGCTGATCGTGATCTACCGCTCGCCGATGTTCTTCCTGATCCCGCTGGTGGCGGTGATGTTCGCGGAGACGCTCTCGCGTTCGCTGGGCTACGGCCTGACCGAGCTCGGCGTCACCGTCAACGGCCAGTCGAGCTCGATCATGTCGGTCCTCGTCCTCGGCGCGGGCACCGACTACGCCCTGCTGCTGGTCTCCCGCTACCGCGAGGAGCTCCACCACACGGTCGACAAGCACGAGGCGATGCGGACAGCACTTGCCTCGGCCGGCCCGGCGATCCTGGCCTCCGCCGCAACGGTCATTGCCGCCCTCTTCTGCCTGCTCTTGGCGCGGGTGAACGGAACCGCGGGCCTGGGCCCGATCGCGGCGATGGGGATTGCCTGCGCGGCTCTCTCGATGTTGACCCTGCTGCCCGCGCTGCTGACGATCTTCGGCCGCCGCGCCTTCTGGCCCTTTGTCCCGCACACCCCGGAGACGGCGCCCAGCGACAACTCGATCTCCGAGCGGGCGCGGGAGACGATCGTCGAGGGCGGCGCCTTCGGCGCGGCAACTCAGGGTCACACTCGCCTGCCTGCTCGTGCTCGTGACCCTGCCGCTGGTCCTGATCAACTGGCTGCTTCGCCGCCTCAGCCGCGGGCGAGTTCCATCGGCCATCGTCGGGCCGCTTGATCGAGCGATCTTCACCCCCTTCGAGCTGCGCAGACGAAGGCTCGAGCACACCGCCGATGCCACCCACGGCTTCTGGGCCAAGCTCGGCAAGCGCATCGCTCTCTCTCCCCGTCGGGTGATCGTCCGCTCGATCGCCGCCCTGCTGATTCTCTGCTGCGGTTTCGCCTTCTTCTCGACCGCACTGACCAGCGAAGACACCTACCGCAGCGAAGTTGAATCGGTCGAAGGGCAGCACCTGCTCAACAAGAGCTTTCCGGCGGGCACGACGGCATTGACCGACGTCGTCGCGCCGGCGGAAGCGGAAGGCACCGTCCGGGTCGCGCTGGAAGAAGTTCCGGGAGTCGAGGCGGTCACGGCGACGGTGGCGGAAGGACCGACGGTGGCGGGTGGGCCGAATGAAGTCCTGGTCCAGGCGACCCTCGAGCCCAACCCGTACTCCACCGAGGCCTTCGACCTGATCGAACCGATCCGCGACAACGTCCACCACTTCGAACCGAAGGCGCTGGTCGGCGGGCCCACCGCGGTCGAATTCGACGTCCGCGACGCGGCCGGCTGGGACTCGACCGTGATCCCGCCCCTGATCCTGCTCGTCGTCTTCCTCATTCTCGCCGGCCTGCTGCGAGCGGTGGCGGCCCCGCTGATCCTGATCGGGACCGTGATCCTCAGCTTCCTGGCGGCGCTGGGCTTCGGCTACTTCGTCATCGACGTGATCTTCGGCTTCCCCGGCTCAGACCCATCGCTGCCGCTCTTCGCCTTCGTCTTCCTCGTCGCCCTCGGGGTCGACTACAACATCTTCCTGATCGCCCGCGCCCGCGAGGAGACGATCAAGCACGGCTCCGAACAGGGCATTCTGCGAGCGCTCGCGGTGACCGGCGCCGTCATCACCAGTGCCGGGATCGTCCTCGCCGGCACCTTCTCGGTCCTCGCCGTCCTCCCCCTCACCTTCCTCACCGAGCTCGGCTTCGTCGTCGCCTTCGGCGTCCTGCTCGACACCTTCCTCGTCCGCAGCGTCCTCGTGCCGTCCATCGCCCTGGCGATGGGCGACCGCTTCTGGTGGCCCTCGGCGCTATCGCGCCACCAAAGCGACGAGCCGCCTAGAGAACCGGCAGGAACTGCTCAATCTCAAACGGAGTGACCTGCACCCGATAGTCGTCCCACTCCTGCCGCTTGATCTCGACGAAGCGGCGGAAGGTGTGCTCGCCCAGCGTGCGCAGGACCAGCTCCGAGTCGGCGGCGACCTCGATCGCCTCACCCAGCGTCGCCGGCAGCTGCTCGATCCCCTGGTGGGCGAGCTCCTCGGGCGAGAGGTGGTAGAGGTTCTGCTCCATCGGCTCGGGCAGCTCGTAGCCCTTCTCGATCCCTTCCAGGCCAGCCTGCAGCATGCCGGCGAAGCAGAGGTAGGGGTTGCAGGAGGGGTCGGGGCAGCGCAGCTCGGCCCGGGTCGCGCCCTCCTTGCCGGGGTGGTAGAGCGGCACCCGGATCAGCGCCGAGCGGTTGCGGCGCGACCAGGCGAGGTAGACCGGCGCCTCGTAGCCGGGCACGAGCCGCTTGTAGGAGTTGACCCACTGGGCGAAGAGCGGCGAGATCTCGCGCGCGTGCTTGAGCTGGCCGGCGATGAAGGCCTTTGCCGTGGCGGAGAGGAAGAACTGGTCGTCGGGGTCGAAGAAGGCGTTCTTGCCGTCTTTGGTCAGCGACTGGTGGACGTGCATGCCGGAGCCGTTCTCGCCGAAGAGCGGCTTGGGCATGAAGGTGGCGTGCCAGCCGTACTTCATCGCGTACTCCTTGACCACGATGCGGTAGGTCATGCAGTCGTCGGCCATCGCCAGCGCGTCCTTGTAGCGCATGTCGACCTCGTGCTGGGAGGGCCCGACCTCGTGGTGGGTGTACTCGACGTGGATGCCCATCTTCTCCAGGGCGAGGACGGTGTCGCGGCGCACGTCGGAGCCGGCGTCGAGCGTGGTCAGGTCGAAGTAGCCGCCCTCGTCGAGCACTTCCGGCACGCCGCCCTCGGGTTTGGCCGAGCGGAAGTAGAAGAACTCGAGCTCGGGGCCGATGTTGAAGGCGTCGAAGCCCATCTCCTCGGCCCGCTTCAGCGCCCGCTTCATGATCCAGCGCGGGTCGCCCTCGTACGGTTCGCCGCCCGGCACCTGGACATCGCAGAACATCCGCGCCACCGCGTTCTCCTCCTCGGGGCGCCAGGGGATCAGGGCGAAGGTCGAGGGGTCGGGCATCGCGATCATGTCGGACTCCTCGATCGGGTTGAAGCCGGTGATCGAGGAGCCGTCGAAGCCCATGCCGCCCTCGAAGGCGTCCTCGAGCTCGGAGGCGTTGATCGAGAAGCTCTTCAGCTGGCCCAGCACGTCGGTGAACCAGAGCCGGACGAAGCGGACATCGGCCTGCTTGACCAGCTCGATGACGTCGGCGGCACTCTTCGGTTGGTCTGCCATGTTCCGGTCCTCCTGGGCTCGCGCTTGTCCGCTTCGAGCGCGCAACGATAGGCCAAAGCCCCGTCGCAAACCGCCCCGCGCCCCCGGGCAGTGAACCGCTTGAGTACAAGCGCCCGTATTCGGGTAGTCAGCGGTTGCTTTCAGGCGGCTTGCAGGGCGACATAAAACCAGGTATAACTTACGAGACGTAAGTAGACGGCTGAAAGTAAAGTAAAGGCCAAATAAAGGCTCTGTAAAGCGGAAATCCCGCTCATCGGAGTCGGAGGCAGATGCCAGTGACAGTTAAAACAGATGTCAGCAGGTTCCAGATCCACGACGAGTTGACGGCACCTGACGAGAGCGCTCCCCTGATCAAAACGATCCAGGCCACGGGCGGCGCGGTTACGAAGTTCGTCGGCGTCCTCGCAGGAGCGCCGGCGGTTTTGCGTGCCTACACGCGGATGCGCTCGGAGCTCCGCGGCGGCGTCCTGCCGCGCGCGACCCGCGAGCGGATCGCCCTCGCCGTCGCCGAGTACCGCGACGACACCTACAGCATCGCCCAGCACGCCAAGTCGGCGAGAAGCGCCGGCCTCGGCCTGGACGAGGTCTCGCGGGCGCGCAGCTTCAGCTCCGCCGACCCGAAAGAGGCAGCGCTGCTCGAGTACCTGCACGGCGCCCTGGAGGCAAACAGCCACCCCCCGCTCCACCTCCACGAGGAGGCGCGTGAGATCGGCTGGACCGACGAGGAGCTGCTCGAGGCGGTCGCCCACCTGGTGCTGAACGAGTTCCAGAGTCTCATTGCCGGAGCTGCGGAGCTACCAAAAGATCAGAGCGGGCCGCGGGTTCTTCCCTCCGTGGCGTAGGAGCATCGGGAGCCCCTCCCAAAAACGCTCGGCAGGAGCCTCGCTTGAGTGTTTTTGGGAGGGGCTCCCGATGCTCTTCTCAAGGTCGAGAAGCTCCCGCACCCCGGTCGGAGCGCGGGGAGCTTCACGCCCGCGGGTCTAGAGCTTGTAAGTCCTACGCAGCGGGCGTGGCGGCGGATTGAAGCTTGAGGAGGGACGGGGTGCCCTTCTCAAAACACTCCAGCGAGGCTCCCGCCGAGCGTTTTGAGAAGGGCACCCCGTCCCTCCCCCACGTTCAGTCCTCGACGACCGTGACCGTATAGAGCAGGCGAGCCGTCGCGTAGCGGCAGCCGTATTCTGCCCGCGTCCCGACCTTGTCTTGCGGTTCTCCCTGGCGGACGTCATTTGAGTTGACGCACTTGCCCGCTTCGCGGCTGGCGCGCCAGGCGTTGTTGGAAGGCTGGCCCTGGGCGAAGGCGGGGGCCCAGGTGGGCACGGTGACGCCGATGATGTCGCCCTTTTTGACCCGCAGCGAGGCGCCGAATTTGACCGTCTGGCCGAGGTAGGGGCTGAGGACGTGGACCGAGCCCTGGGCGCGGAGGGCGTAGCGCGGTGGGTTGGTGCCGGGCACACGGCGCAGGATCGCGAGGCGGGCCTCCGGCGGCGTGCCGAAGAAGCCGTTGAAGAAGGAGCGCTGGCTGCTGGTCGGCTGCGAGAGGGTCAGGGTCCAGGACTTGATCTTGCCGTCGCGGCGCACCCGGAAGGGCAGCTGGCCCTGGCTGGTGCTGACCTGGAAGCCGGTGACGCTGCCGATTGCCTGGCAGGGCGACTCCGGGCAGGAGGGGTCGGGCATGTTCGCCGTTGCGCCGAGCACGACCGTGGTGTGCGCGGTTTCATTCGTGCTCGTGGCGGCAGCGGCGCTGCCGGCGAAGGCGAGGAGCATCAGCAGCCCGGTGAACGCAACTGCCTGCAAAGACCTCGACATACAAAAGCTCCTCTCGCGTTGGAAACCTGCCCGTTCCGGGCCAGATTTACCATCAAACCGCGAAATCCTGCTTTGTAGCGCTAACGCGAGGAGCCGACCGCAACCGCGTAGCGAACCCTGCCCACCCCTTCGAAGTGGAGGGCGAGGCGGGCGCCGTTGGTGAGGTCGAAGTCATTGCCCTTGGTGTAGGGGCCGCGATCGATCACCTTGGTGACCAGGGAGTGGCCGTGGTAGCGGAACTTGATCGTGGTCCCGCAGGGCAGGCTGCGGTGGGCAACGCCGATCGTGCCGGGGTGCAGCGTCTGGCCGCAGGCGGTGCCGTTGCCGTAGAGGCCCGGTCCGTACCAGGTGGCGCCGGCGGAGCGCATCGGGCTGCTGAAGACCAGGCCGGCACCGCTGGAGGTGCTCGCTTCCCCGCTCGGCGGGCCGGCGCCACCGGTCTGCGCCTCGGCCGCCAGGGGCGCCAGAGCCAGGGAGAGCAGCGCCGTCGCCAGGGAGATGCGACGCAGCCGGCGGCCGAGGTGCGCGCGCGCAGCGTGCCCTTGCCGTGAGTGATCTTTCCGCCCGTAGCGGTTTCTGCCTGTCTTCATCAGCTCTTTACGACGCTTACGGGGTTAGCTGACGGGCTCGCGCTGAAAGAGCTGCGCTACGCGGCAGATGCCGGCGATTCGCCCCAACAATTGGGTCCCCCGCTCTTTGCGATATGTGGGCAAAGATTCAGCGGAAGTTGGCGGCAGATTAGCAAACGCTAAGACGGAAACCCTGCCAGGCATGGAAAAGGCCCTCTTTCGAGGGCCTTTTCGTTAGCGGGCCTGTAAGCCGGATCCTGTCGTGAGCGGCTATCTGTCTCACCGGGACCGAGGTCCCGGGGGCCGCCGAAGCGGCCTGCGGCCTACCTGGACCTCGCCGGGCAGGGTCGACGGTCCTGCTTGGCCTTGCACCGGGCGGGGTTTGCCTGGCCGCCGCGTCACCGCGACGCCGGTGCGCTCTTACCGCACCATTTCACCTTTGCCTGTTCGCGACTCACGTGTGGTCGCGCCATCGGCCGTGTATTTCTGTGGCACTGTCCCGCGGGTTTCCCCGGGTGGGCGTTACCCACCGCCTTGCCCTCTGGTGTCCGGACTTTCCTCGAGGGGTTTTCTCTCCCCCCGCAGTCGCTCGGCCCGCTCCGCGAGGGTAGCGCCGCAGCTCGCTCGCAACAAATGCATCGAATAACCTGGGCGCCGATGCCCGTTGCCGTCGTCACCGGAGCAGGCGGTGGCCTGGGCCGCGCCATCGCCCTCGAGCTGGGCCACCGCGGCTTCCTCGTTCACGTCACCGACATCGATCCTGACGCCGCCGCCCGCACCGCCGAGGAGATCGGCATCGGGGCGCGCTCGGCCGCGCTCGACGTGCGGGACGAGGCGGCCTGCCGGGCGCTTGCGGCCGATGCCGCAGCGCGCGGAGGGACGCTCGACATCTGGGTCAACAACGCCGGCGTGCTCGTCACGGGCCTCTCCTGGGAGCAGGACGAGGCGACGCGGCGGGCGATGCTCGAGATCAATGCGCTGGGCACGATGAACGGCACCGTCGCCGCCCTGGAGCCGATGATCGCCGCCAGCCGCGGCCACGTGATCAACATCGTCTCGCTGGCCGGAATCGTCGCCGCACCGGGCGAGGTCAACTACGCGGCGAGCAAGCACGCGGCGATGGCCTTCACCTTGGGCACCCTCTTCGACCTGCGCCGCGCCGGGATCAAGGGAGTCGAGCTCTCCGCCGTTTGCCCCGACGGCATCTGGACGCCGATGCTGGAGGACAAGCTCGACGATCCCGACGCCGCCGGCTCCTTCTCCGGCCGGCTGCTGACCCCGGAGCAGGTCGCGCGAGAGGTCGGCAAGCTGATCGAGCACCCCCGCCCGATCCTCGTCCTGCCGCGCTGGCGCGGGCCGATGTTGCGCCTCTTCGACCTCTCCCCTCGCCTCGCCCTGCGACTGCTGCCGTGGGTGATGCGCGACGCCAGGCGCAAACAGCGCCGCTACAAGAAGCTGATCCAGTCCGGCAAGTGGCCTAAGTAAGACGCCGCTCTCTCGCGACGTCAGCCTGACTTAGACCTTGCGGAAGACCCCAACGACCTTGCCGAGGACGGTCGCCTCGGTGGTCCGGATCGGCTCCATCGTCTCGTTCTCGGGCTGCAGGCGGACGTGGTCGCTTTCGCGGAAAAAGCGCTTGACCGTCGCCTCCTCGCCGATCAGGGCGACGACGATCTCGCCGTTGACCGCGTCGTCGGCCGGGCGCACGACGACGTAGTCGCCCTCGAAGATGCCGGCGTCGACCATCGATTCGCCGCGCACGTTGAGGATGTAGTCGCCGTCCTCGCCGCCGATCACGTCGGGCACTTCGATGTATTCCTCGACGTTCTCTTCGGCGACGATCGGCTCACCGGCGGCGACCTGGCCGACCAGCGGCAGGCCGTTGCCGGGCATGATCGTCTTCTTCGCCTTGTCGAAGAGCAGCTCGATCGCCCGCGGCTTGGAGGGATCGCGCTTGAGCAAGCCGATTTTCTCCAAATTGGCGAGGTGCGCGTGCACGGTCGAGGACGAGTGCAGCCCCACGGCTTTGCCGATCTCCCGCACGGTCGGGGGATAGCCCGTCTTCGCCGCATAGCGGCGGATGAAGTCGAAGATCTCTTTCTGCCGCTTGGTCAGATCCAGCTCCACGCCTAATTCCCCTCCTCAACTCGCCGGGTATCAAATCGCTCGAACACTTGTTCGCAACTGTACCGCCCCGCCCGGATGCCCGCAACCAAAAGCCCCGGAATCGCCAAACATCTAGAATCGTCGCCCCTCGAGCGGCTGTGGCGGAACTGGTAGACGCGCAAGGTTGAGGGCCTTGTGTCCCTAACGGGACGTGATGGTTCGACTCCATTCAGCCGCACTCGGAAGCCCCGCCCAGGCGGGGCTTTTGCGTTTGGGAGTCCCGAAGACGTGAGAGCGTGCTAGCCGGCCGCGTTCTCGCGCAGGTGTCGCAGGGCGCGATCAGCGGCCCCTGAAGATTGTCTTGCAGCCTCTTGAAGCCGATCGGTACGTCTATTGGCGCGCTCTACTGCGGACTCATTTCGCTTAAGCGTCCGTTCAATTCTTTTGCTTCTCTGATCTGCAGTCATAGCTCTCTCTTACTGGCAATCAGAATGATAGCTCGGGAACTACCGCTACTTGCTTGTTTGGTTCATTGCTAGCCATCATCGATATCCAGATGCAATTTCTCTATGTCTTGCTCTAGTTCCTCGATTAGATCATCGGACGCTTTTAGCCGCGCTGTTAGTTCCTCAACTTCTTCTTTGCCTGCTTCAGCAGCTTTTTTCCAGTTCGTAATCTCGGTTTCGATATCCGCAATGTCTTTCTCGCCTATCTCAAACGGTCCCGCCCGTTTAAGCCATTCCCCCCTTGCCATGCGAATTCCCGTTGAAATCACGATGAAGACGCCCCCCATCGCAAGCACTACGGCGGCCGAAACAAGCAGCAGGCGAGCCGCCAAAACAACGCCCTTGTTGTGGAAGATGCTGTCGATGAAGTTGGCGCTCTTGTCCGGCGGCAGGTCAGTTGGGACCAATCCGCAGACAAGGAAGAACACGGCCGCGGCGATCAACGCGACGAAGATGATCGCCACGACCTTGCCTCCGGCTGAGGGATCCTCCGCGCCTTGTCTATTTTGCTCCGCCCCCACGGCAGCGTGACCCTAGCCAGAGCAGCGGCGGGCCCACGGAGACGCCTGCCGCCAGCGGCTCCGGCCAATTGGCCCAGGCCACTGGCAAGCGACCCCGGCCGACGGGCCGGGGCCGCTTGATCGCTTCTCTCTAGCCCTGCGCCGGGGCGGGCTCGGGCTCGCGCGCTTCCGGTAGCCAGCCCAAGCTCTGCGGCAGGTACCAGTTGCGCTCGCCGAGGAGCTTCATCGCCGCGGGCAGGAGGACGCCGCGGACGAGGGTGGCGTCGAGGAGGACGGCGACCGCGAGGCCGACGCCCATCTCCTTCATGTCGATGATGCTGAGGGTGGCGAAGATGGAGAAGACCGCCACCATCACCACCGCGGCGCTGGTCACCGTCCCCGCCGTGGCGGAGATGCCCTGGCGGACTGCCTCGTCGGTGCCGAGGCCCCGGTCGACGCCCTCGCGGACACGGCTGAGGATCAGCACGTGGTAGTCCATCGAGAGGCCGAAGAGGATCACGAACAGGAACAGCGGCAGCCAGGAGCCGATGCCCCCGTTGGAGTGGAAGCCGAGCAGCGACTCCCCCAGTCCCTTCTGGAAGACGAGGACCAGGACGCCGTAGGCGGCTCCAACGGAGAGCAGGTTGAGCACGATCGCCTTGATCGGGACGACGATCGAGCGGAACGTGACCAGCAGCAGCAGGAAGGCGAAGCCGAGGACGAAGCCAAAGACCAGGGGCAGGCTCTTGGCAAGCTGGTCGTTGAAGTCCTGCGACTGCGCCGCCTGGCCGGTGACGTCGACCTTGGCAGCACCGACGCCGGCGAACGCCGCCGGCACCAGCTCGTTCCTCACCTGCTGCATCGCCCGGGTCGCGGTGGCATCGCTGCCGCTGCCGACCGTGGGAATGTCGATCGCGGCGACCTTGCCGTCGGCGCTCTTTTCGATGCTGAGCGGACCGGCGACGGACTTGCTGGCCGCCGCCTCGTGGCGCAGCCGCTCGATCGCACCGGCAACCGGGCCGGAGCCGACGTCATCGGCTTGGACGACCACGGTCGCGCTCGCCGCTTCGCCGGGGAAGGCGGCGGTGAGGCGGTCATAGGTCTTCACCACGGGGATGCTGCGGGGCAGGTCGTCGGCGCCGCTAACGAGGGTGTGCATCGTGAAGGCGGGCACCGCCAGCGCGATCAGCACCCCGGCCGAGGCAACCAGCGAGAGCACCGGCCGGCGCATCACTCGCTCGACGATCGAGCCCCAGACCGAGCCGGCGTCCCGCTTCCGCAGCCGACCCAGGAACGGGATCCGGCCGCGCTCAACCCTGTCGCCGAGCTTGGAGAGCACCGCGGGCAGCACCGTCAGCGAGGCGAACATCGCCACCGCGACGACGGTCATCGTCCCCACCGCGAAGGAGGTGAAGGTCGGGTCGCCGCTGAGCAGCATCCCCGCCATCGCCGTGATCACGGTCAGGCCGGAGACCAGGACCGCGCGGCCCGAGGTCGCCGCCGCGGCCTGCAGCGCGGCCGAGGCGCTGCGCCCGGCGCGGCGCTCCTCACGCTCGCGGCGCAGGTAGAACAGCGAGTAGTCGACGCCGACCGCGAGGCCGACCAGGACGACCACCGAGGAGACGTTGGGGTCCATCGGCACCAGCTGGCTGGGCAGCGCCAGCAGGCCCATCGTCGCGATCACCGCGGAGGCGGCGATCAGCAGCGGCACCAGGGCCGCGACCAGGGCGCCGAAGGCGAGCAGCAGGATCAGCAGGGTGACCGGCAGCGAGGTCTTCTCGGCCTTGCTCAGGTCTTCTTCGAAGGCGGATTCGACCGCCTTGTTGGCACTGGCGTCGCCGAACTGTTCGACCCTCAGGTCCGGGTGGGCCTTCTGCACCGCGGCGGTTGCCGCGAGGCTGGCGTCGACCCGTTCCTGGGCCTGTTCGTCGTCGCCGGGGACGATGAATTCGACCAGGGCCGAGTGGCCGTCCGCGGAGACCTGGCCGCCGCCGTTGGTCGGCGAGCTGACCTGGCGCGCCGAGGGAAGCGCCTCGAGCTTGCGCGTCGCTTCGCCGACCGCCGCCCTGAACGGCGGGTCGCTCGCGCTGAGGCGATCGCTCTGGACAAGCACCACCTCGCTGCTCGGCGCCAGCTTGGCCTTTTCGATCGCCACCTCGGCCCGTCCCGCCTCGCCGGAGACGGCTTCGGCGTCGGTCAGCTGCCTGGTGCCGACGGCGCCGCCGACGACGAGCGCCACGACCACAAACGCCAGCCATCCAAAGATGGCCAGCTTGCGGTGGGTCGCGCTCCAGCGGGAGGCGCGGGCTGCGATGTTCTTCTTCGAGTGCATTGGGTTCCTCTCGGTCGGTTGGATGAGACCGGCCCAGACTCCCAACGCACGGACACGCTTCCAATGCGGCTGGCAGGCGTCTCGCGGTGCGGTTTTCGCACCGCGATGGTGTGGATAGCCGTACCCACGCGGCTCGCCCGGTCGAGGACAATTGCCCCGTGTCCACGTCCGTCCTGATAGTCGACGACCACCCCAGCTTCCGCGCCGGGGCGCGGCGGATGCTCGAGGCCGGCGGCTACTCGGTGATCGGCGAGGCGGCCGACGGCGAGGCGGCGCTGACTGCCGTGCGCGAGCTCGACCCCGACCTCGTCCTACTCGACGTGCAGCTGCCCGGCATCGACGGCTTCGAGGTCGCGGCGCGACTGCAGGACAGCGGCCGCGCCCCGACCATCGTCCTCACCTCGAGCCGCGACCGCGCCGACTTCGGCGATGCCCTCGCCGAGAGCCCCGCCCGCGGCTTCATCGCCAAGGGCGAGCTGAGCGGCGCGTCCCTGGCGGAGCTGACCGGATGACGAGCCTGCGCCGGGCGCTGCTCGCCCTCGCCGCGCTTGCCCTGCTCGCCGGCCTCGGCGCCGCGGCGCTGATCCTGACCAGCGGCCATGAGAGCTCACGCGGCCTCGCCGCGGCGCTGATCCTCTCCGCCGCCTGGGGCTTCGCCGGCACCGGCCTCTACGCCTGGGACCGCCGCCCCGACAGCAACATCGGCCCGCTGATGACGGCGGTCGGCTTCTCCTGGTTCTTCGTCGCCATGACCTTCTCCGACAACGCCGTGATCTACGTGATCGGGCTGCTCGGCAACACCCTCCCCTACGCCGTCCTGATCCACCTGCTGCTCTGCTTCCCCGGCGGCAAGCTGGAGGGGCGGCTGAGCAAGACCGTCGTCGCCCTCACCTACTTCGACACGATCGTCCTCCAGGCCGCCCTTCTCATCTTCACGGTGCCGGCCAACGAAGGCTGCGAGGGCTGCCCCGAAAACCCGCTGCTGATCGCCGGCCACGACGGCATCCGCAGCGCGCTCAACGGGGTTCAGGTCGTTCTGGCCATCGCCCTGATCGCGATCACCGTGGCGGTCGTCTTCAACCGCTGGCGGCGCAGCGACGCCAACCGCCGCAAGGCGTTCGCCCCGGTCGTCTTCACCGGCGGCGTCGCCTTTCTCATCCTGCTCGCCGGGCTTGCGATCCAGCCGGGCGTCTCCCATGCGGTCGAACGGATCGTCTACATCGCCGGGGTCGCGGCCTTCACCTGTCTGCCCTTCGCCTTCCTCTTCGGCCTGCTGCGCTCGCGGATCGGCCGGGCCGAGGAAATCAGCTCGGCGCTGAGCGTCGAGAACGAGCAGCTCAACGCCGAGCTGCAGGCCAAGGTCGAGGAGCTGCGCGCCTCCCGCGCCCGCATCGTCGAGGCCGGCTACGCCGAGCGCCGCCGGGTCGAGCGCAACCTCCACGACGGCGCCCAGCAGCGGCTGATGGCGTTGACGATGAACCTGCGCCTCGCCCGCGACAAGCTCGGCGAGGACCCGGCGGCAACGGGCGCGCTGCTCGACGAGGCGATGGACGAGCTGGCGGCGGCGACCGCGGAGCTGCGCGAGCTCGCCCGCGGCATCCACCCCGTGCTGCTCAGCGAACGCGGCCTGCGCGCTGCCCTCGGCGGCCTCGCCGAACGCTCGCCGGTGCCGGTCGAGCTGCTCGCCACCCCGGCCGAGCGACTGCCCGCGCCGATCGAGATGGCCGCCTACTTCGTCGTCGCCGAGGCGCTGACCAACGTCGCCCGCTACGCCGAGGCCGGGGTGGCGACGGTGCGGGTCGAGCGCCGCGACGGCGCGGTCGAGGTCGAGATCCGCGACGACGGGATCGGCGGCGCCGAGATCGACGGCGGCACCGGGCTGCGCGGGCTCGAAGACCGGGTCGCGGCGCTGGAAGGGCAGCTTCCGGGTGCGCAGCCGCGCCGGCGAGGGCACGACCGTGGAGGCGAGCATCCCGTGCGAGTAGTCGTCGCCGACGACTCGACCCTGCTGCGCGAGGGCGTCGTGCGGCTGCTCGAGGAGGCCGGGATCGAGGTCGCGGGCCAGGCCGGCGACGCCGAGGAGCTGATGCGCAAGGTCCGCGCCCACAAGCCCGACGTGGCGATCGTCGACGTGCGGATGCCGCCGACCCACACCGACGAGGGCCTGCGGGCGGCGCGCGAGATCCGCGCCGAGCTGCCCGCCGTCGCGGTCCTCGTCCTCTCCCAGTACGTCGAGGTCGCCTACGCGCGCGAGCTGCTCGCCGACAGCGCCGAAGGCCTCGGCTACCTGCTCAAGGACCGGGTCGCGGACGTCGCGACGCTGACCGACGCGGTACGCCGGGTCGGCGGCGGCGGCTCGGTGCTCGACCCCGAGGTCGTCTCCCAGATGCTCGGCCGCCAACGCCGCGACGACCCCCTCGCCGAGCTCACCCCGCGCGAGCGCGAGGTCCTGGCGCTGATGGCCGAGGGCCGCTCCAACGCCGCGATCGCCGCCGAGCTGGTGGTCACCGACCGCGCCGTGGAGAAGCACGTCACCGGGATCTTCGCCAAGCTCGAGCTGACCAACAGCAGCGAGGATCACCGGCGGGTGCTGGCGGTGCTGCGCTTCCTCAGCGGACCGGGCGAGGACTGAGGCCTGCCGCGACGCTAGGCGCGCGGGTGGAAGATCAGGACCGAGCGCTTGCTGTGCTGGGCGACGGCGGCGGCGACGCTGCCGAGCAGGACGTGGGAGATGCCCGAGCGGCCGCGGGAGCCGATCACGATCAGGCCCGCGTCCTGCTGGTCGGCGGCCTCGACGATCTGGCTCCAGGCGGGAGCGCCGATGACCACCAGCGTCTCGGCCTCGAAGCCGGCCTCCCGGGCCAGGCCCGCGCCCTCCTCGGCGACCTTCTGCGCGCCTTCACGGGCGGCGTCGAAAAGGCCCTCCACGGTCTCGGGCTCCACCGGGACACCGGCGGCACCGAAGAAGGGAATCCCGCTCAGCGGCTCGGAGACGGTGAGGACGATCGCGCGACGGCCAGCCGCGAGCTGATTCCCGGCTTCGGCGATCGCCGCCTTGGCGAAATCGGAGCCGTCGTAGGCGATCAGGACAGGTGAGGCGTTCTCGTTGCCGGCCACGAGGCGAGACCCTACTCCGATCGATTGGTCGGGCCGCCTCTTCGGGAGCGATGATCCTGCTGTGGAACTCGGGCTCGCCATCGCCTTCTCGATCGCCTTCGCGCTGACCAACGGCTTCCACGACGCCGCCAACGCGATCGCCACGCTGGTCGCCACCCGCGGGGCGCGGCCGGGGCAGGCGATCGTCCTTGCCGCCACCTTCAACATGCTGGGCGCGGTTGTCGTCGGCACCGCTGTCGCCGACACGATCGCCGGGATCGTGCAGGTGCCCGCGGCGGAGGCGGTCGAGGTGATCGGGGCCGGGGTGCTGGCGGCGACGACCTGGAACCTGCTGACCTGGTGGCGCGGCCTGCCGTCGAGCTCCGCTCACTCCCTCGTCGGCGGACTGGTCGGCTCGGCCCTGGCCGAGGCCGGCGCCGGCGCCGTGCAGTGGGGCGGCCTCGACGGCATCAAGCCGGTCGGCGTATTCGGGGTGATGATCGCGCTCGCCGTCTCACCGGTTCTCGGCTTCGGCTTCGGGCTCGGAGTCTCCCGCCTCGACGGGCGCCTGCTGCGGCGCGCGACCAAGCGGGTCAGGGGACCGATTCGCGGCGCCGAGTGGGCGATGTCGGCGGCGCTCTCCTTTGGCCACGGCGCCAACGACGGCCAGAAGGCGATGGGGGTGATCGCGGCGCTGCTGCTGGCCAGCGGCCACCTCGAGACGCTTTCCGTGCCGCTCTGGGTCAAGTTCGCCTGCGGCGCCGCCCTTACCCTCGGCACCGCGATGGGCGGCTGGCGGATCATCCGCACGATCGGCCGCCGCATCTTCCGCCTCGCCCCGGTCGACGGCTTCGCCAGCCAGAGCGCCTCGACCGCGGTGGTCCTCCCCGCCTCCTACCTCGGCGCGCCGGTCTCGACCACGCAGGTCGTCGCCTCCTCGGTGGTCGGCGTCGGCGGCGGCCGGCGGCGCTGGCACCACGTGCGCTGGACCGTGGTCCGCTCGATCGCCTTCGCTTGGCTGCTGACACTGCCCGCGGCGGCGGCCCTGGGAGCGATAATGCTGGTCATCTGGAGAGCGATTTGAGCGGCAAGCACATGCACTGGTTCCTGCCGCGGGACGCCGACGTGCTGGCGATGCTGCGCCAGCAGACCGCGATCACGGTCGAGGGCGTCGACGAGCTGGTCGCCTGGGCCAAGGGAGATGCCGAGGCAGCCGAACGACTGCGCCTCTGCGAGCACCGCGCCGACGAGGCCAAGCGTGAGCTGCGCGAAGCGCTGACCGAGGCCTTCTCCACCCCGCTGGCTCTGGAGGACATCTTCGAGCTCTCGCGTGGGATCGACGAAATCGTCAACGACGCCAAGAACCTCGTCGGCGAGGCCGAGGCGATGCGAACCGAGCCCGATGCGGCGATCGCCGAGATGGCCGAAGAGATCGCCGCCGGCACCCGGCGACTCGCCAAAGCGCTGGAGCTACTCGAGGCCGGCGACAGCGCCGGCGCCACCACCGCCGCCGACCGCGCGGTCAAGGACCAGCGCCACCTCCAGCACACCTACCGCGCCTCGATCTCGGCCCTGGTCGAGGTCGAAGACCAGCGCGAGCTGGCCGCCCGCCGCGAGCTCTACCGCCGCCTCGCCCGCACCGGCGACGAACTGGCCAGGGTCGCCGAGCGCATCTGGTACTCGGTGCTGAAGGAAAGCTAGGCTCGCCGCACCGGCGCCGCCGAAATGTCTTGTCGTCAATTTTCCGGCGGGCTTGCCCGCTACCATCGGTCGCGATGCAGCCGATCCGAACCGACTTCAGAGGCTACGAGGGCAAATTCGTGGCCCTCGACGCCCGCACGGGCAAGATCGTTCTTGCCGACAAAGACCCCCGGGTTGTCCTCGAGAAGGCCAAGGGTCGCAATCACGTGGTGGTTCACGGTCGGGTGCCGTACGCAGATGAGCCGATCTATGTCGGTCTTGGCTGAACGCCCCCTGCCCTGGCTCTACGCGTACCGCGGATCAGCTCGAGATTGACCTCGACGACCATGATGGCGAGGTAGCTCATGCCATAGGCGGTCGAATCGTCAAAGCCCGCTATAAGACAGTCGGCCTTCGGTTGCATCCTCGTGACGCCGAGGAAGGCGAGTTCGACAAGCGCTTCGGCATCGTTCACTCGGGTTGATCGTCTTCGACGGCAGCTAGGCAGGAAGCTCCGCGACTTCGATCTTGCCCACGTCGGCCGCTGCTTTCAACGCCTCGTAGTCGCGCTCGTTCTGGTCGGCGTAGGCCTCGGCGAACGCCGCCATCGCCTTATCGAAAGTGTCGCCCTTGCCGAGGTAGGCGGCGATTGCGATGCGGTCGCCGCTGCGGGCGTGGGCGTGGGCCAGGGTCGTGCCGCAGATCTCGGCGTAGGTGGTGAGGGCGCCGGCGGTCATGTTCTCGACCTTGGCCGAGCCCTTCTGGTCCCAGAGCTGGCGTACGTAGAAGTCGCGTTGCTTGCCGTCGATGCCGGTCGCTTTGACCCAGCCGAGCAGGATGTCGCTGGCCGCCTGGGTCAGGCGCTGGCCCTGGACGACGCGCTCGCCCTGGTTCTCGAAGGCGCACGGCGCCGCGTAGGGCTCGAGCACGGAGCGCTGTGCTTCCTTGGCCTGGAGGAAGAGTGGGTCGCCGCTGTCGCGGCCCAGCATCAGCACGATGAAGGCACGGGTGCCGACGCTGCCGACGCCGACCACCTTGAGCGCCGCGTCGACAAAGCGGTAGCCGTCGAGAAGGACGCGGCGGTCCTCGGGGAGCGTCCCGCGATACTCGGCGATCACGCCCCGCACCCGCGCCTCGACTGCGGCGGGATCGGCGTCGACCAGCTCGTCCATCGGCACGATCAGCGGCGGTTCGCTGACGATGCGCAGCTCGCCGTCGACCTCGCGGGTCAGCTTCGAGAGGGCACGCATCCGATCCTTGGCGCGAGTCTTCGCGAGGTTGCGGCGGAAGGTCGCGGCCTCCTTCTCACCGGCGGCCGATTCCCAGCCCCGGGCGGCCGCTTCGATGTCCATCTTCGTGTACCAGACCTCGAGGTTGCCGAGCTCGGCCATCCGCCGCATCGCCGCCCGGTACTCGGCCGACATCGCGGCGACGATCGCCAGCCGCTCGCGGCGCTTGAAGCCGCGCTCGCGCCCGGCGACGGAGAAGCTCGCGGCGAGCCGCATCACGTCCCACTCCCAGGGCCCCGGCAGGGTCTCGTCGAAGTCGTTGACGTCGAAGACGAGCTCACGGTCGGGCGAGGCGTAGGCGCCGAAGTTGGAGAGGTGGGCGTCGCCGCAGAGCTGCACGTCGAAGCCGCTGCGCGGGGTCGCGGCGAGGTCGGCCGCCATCACCGCCGCGGCGCCGCGGTAGAAGGTGAAGGGCGAAACCAGCATGCGCCCGTAGCGCAGCGGCACGAGCTGGCCGACCCGCGAGGTCGCCTGGGCCTCCAGCTGCTCGACCGGGTCGGGCCGGTCGGCCGCCGGCGCCCAATCGCCGTGGCTCGAGCGCGGCGCCTCGCCGCGGGCGGCCTTGCCGGCGGCGGCACGCTCCGCGGCACTGCGATGGCCGTGCTTGGGGTCGAGCATGCTCAGACCGTAGCCGGGTCGGGATCGGGCCGGGGCGGGTCGGGCCCGGCCGCCATCTGGTCGAAGCGCTGCTCCGGCAGGCGGCGGGTGCTCCAGAAGGACGCCAGGGTGAGGAAGGCGGCGAAGAGGAAGGCGGTCTTCAGCGCTTTCAGCTGCGCGTCTTCGTAGTTTTCGATCAGGGCGTTCGTCGTCGGCCCGTCGAGCCCGGCCGCTTCGGCCCCGGTCCGCACCTCCTCGGCGGCGACGAAGCTGCCGCCTGCGCTCAGCTTCACCTCGAGCTGCTTGCTGACGTCGGCCGAGATGCGGGCGTCACCGGCGACGTTGGCGGTGAAGGCCGCGATCAGGCCGGTGATCACGATCGCGCCGAGCAGCGCCGTCCCCAGCGAGGAGCCGAGCTGCTGGGCGGTGCTCTGCAGGCCGCCCGCCTCGCTGCGGTCCTCGTCGCCGACCGCGGACTGGACCACGTTGCCGAGCTGGGAGACGATCAGGCCCATGCCGATCCCGAGCACCCCCATCGCGAAGAGGAAGGAGCCGTTGTCCAGTTCGGGCTCGATCGTCGTCAGCAGGAGCAGGATCGCGACGAAGACGATGCCCAGTCCGGTCCGCACCAACGGTCGCGGGGCAAAGCGCTTGGCCAGGGCCGAGCCGGCGATCGCGGCGAAGAAGAGGCCCGCCGAGGCGGGCAGCATGCGCACGCCGGTTTCGAGCGCGTCGAGGCCCTGGACCACCTGCAGGAAGAGCGGGATCGTGAAGAAGACGCCCATCAGGATCAGGTTCTGGGCGAGGAACATCGCGACGCCGCCGCGCAGCTGTGAGATCCGCAGCAGCGGCAGGTGCACCAGCGGGTCCTGGCCGAGCCGTTCGCGGCGGCGCTCCCAGGCGACGAAACCCGCCAGGACCAGTCCCCCGGCGGCGATCACGAACGGGGTCAGCGAGAAGCCGAAGGGCTCTACCGGCGAGCTGCGCGGCACCAGCCAGCCCCAGTTGCTCGCCTGTAGCACGCCGAAGACGACCAGCGCCAGGCCCGCCGCGGAGAGCACGCCGCCGACCCAGTCGAGCACCGGCGCCCTCCCCTCGCGCTCGGGCTCGCGGATCAGGCGGGTGCCGAGCAGGATGCCGATCGCGACGACCACCTCGCCGACGAAGACGACCCGCCAGCTGAGCTCGGTCGTCGCCCAGCCGCCGAGGATCGGGCCGACCGCGATCCCGGCCCCGGCGACCCCGCCGAGCACGCCGTAGGCGATCGCCCGCTCGGCGCCCTCGTAGTTGCCGGCGACGAGCGCGATCAGGGCGGGGATCACCAGCGCCGCGCCGATCCCCTCGAGAATCGACCAGCCAAGCATCAGCGAGGGCACGTTCCAGGAGGCCGCGGTCAGGGCCGAGCCGGTGCCGTAGATGACGAGGCCGATGGTGAAGGCGCGCCGCCGTCCCCAGATGTCGCCGAGCTTGCCGCCGGTCAGCATCAGGCCCGCCATCACCAGGGCGTAGAAGGCGATCACGGCCTGGATCGTGGTGACAGTGGTGTTGAAGTCCTCGACCAGCTGGGAGATCGCGACGTTCATCACCGCCTGGTCGAGCACCATCAGGAACTGGGCGGCGCCGAGCACGACGAGCACTCCCCACTTCTTCATCTCAGCTCACCAGCCCGGCGACGCCGCGGATGAGCAGGAGGACGCCGAGGACGACCGCGACCCAGATCCCGGCGCGGCGACCGTTGCGGCCCAGCCAGGCGCGGAAGCCGTCGACGGCCCGCTGGGTTCCCTCGGGCCTGAGGAAGTAGCCGACCAGAGGCACCTCGAGCAACAGCTGCTGCATCAGGCAGAAGCCTATGACCAGAAGCACCGTCGGCGCGACGCCGGCTTCGAGCTTGTCGATGTGACTGAGCGCGGTCAGATAGGAGACGCCGGGGAAGCTCAGCAGCAGCCCGACGACGAAGGCGATCCGCGGCGAGCCGCGGCCGAGCAACCGCATCGGCAACGCTTCCTTCTGCTCGCCCCCCTTCTTCGCCAGCTTCGCTTCTTTGCGGCGCGCCCGGCGTTCGCGCAGGCGCGCGTCGCGGTCGCTGCCGAGGACGTAGGCGACCAGCAGCAGCAGGCAGCCGATGACGACGTCCTCGCCGGGCCCGATCGTCTGCTTGCTGGTGCTGACCGCGCCCGAGTTATGCAGGGCGAGGACGATCACCAGGCCGAGCGCGATGCTGGTCGTGTAGGCGCCGAGCAGGTAGCCCAGCATCAGCCGCTTCGGGCGCTCGGTCAGCAGCATCAGGGTCACCGCGGCGAGCAGGGTCGGGTTGAACATCGCCAACAGCGAAAGCAGGAAGATCTGACCGAGGTCGCTCACCCAGCAAGCATTCTCTACTTAAATCACCTTCGAGTGTGAACGGGATCGAATCCGGATGACCATCTTCTTCGTCGAGAGGCCTCAGTGAGGGCGCTTGTCCAGCGCGTCAGCCAGGCCGCGGTCGACGTCGAGGGCGAGCGTGTCGCCCAGATCGGGCCGGGGCTGCTGGTCCTGCTCGGCGTGCGCCGCGGCGACACGCCCGAACAGGCCGACCGGCTCGCCGAGAAGGTGCGGGCGTTGCGAATCTTCGACGACGCCGAGGGGAGGATGAACGAGCCGCTGGGCGAGCGCGAGGTCGCTCTGCGTCAGCCAGTTCACCCTCTACGGCGACACCCGCAAGGGCAACCGCCCCAGCTACATGGACGCGGCCCCCGGCCCCGAGGCAGAGCCGCTCTACGACCGCTTCTGCGAGCGCCTCGGCGCCGCCAAGGGCGTCTTCGGCGCCTGCATGGGCGTCGCGCTCGTCAACGACGGCCCCGTGACCCTGACCCTTGAGACCTGAGCTCCGCTCCGGTGCGCTTTATGTGGCTATATCCCGCATAAAGCGCACCGGAAGGCTCTACGGGGCGAGCAGGGTCTGGCGCCAGGCGCCCCCCACCGCCTCGAAGAGCCGGCGGCTGTGCAGGCGGTCCTCGGCTTCCTGCCAGAACTCGATGCGTTCGGGGGTGAGCCGCACGGCGCCCCAGTCCTCGGGGCACGGCACCGGACCCTCCCCCAGCTCATTCCGCAGCGCCTTGAGCCGACTGCGCAGCGACTCCAGACCCTCGATCTCCTCCCCCTGCCTGGAAATGTGCGCCTGCAGTCGGTGACTACGAGGTCGCTCGGCAAAAAGCTCCTCAGCCAATGCCCGCTCGGCGATCTCGGCTCGGCCCTCGACCCTGACCTGGCGGCCGAGTGCCGGCCAGTGGAACACGGCCGCTACGCGTGGGCTGATCCGCAACTCTTCGACCTTGCGCGTCCAGAGCGCGCTGGTGAAGATGAGCCGATCGCCTTCGAGCCGCTTCAGCGAGACAACTCGCGCCGACGGCTCTCCGTCAGCGCCACTGGTCGCCAGGGTCATCGCCATCGGCGCCTCCACGCCGGCCACCCGCGCCTCGGCCAACCAACGATCGAGCTGCAGCAGCGGGCCACCCTCCGTCATCCGCCCTCCAAAAACCGTCCCAGAGACGGAAAAGGGAGGGAGCGCCGGTTGAGGTTGCGCATATTCAATTGGTAGCATAATTCAGATTACAAATGCAATCTGAGATTCAAAGTAGGCCGAAGCGCGAGACTCGGGCCGAAAAGCAGGCCCGCACCCGCACTGAGCTGATCGCCACCGCCGCGACCGTCTTCGCTCGACGCGGCTATGAGGGCGCGTCGGTGGAGCAGATCGCCGAGCAGGCCGGCTACTCGCACGGCGCCGTCTACTCCAACTTCGCCGGCAAGTCCGACCTCTTCCTCGCCGTCTTTGAGCAGTACATGGCCGATCGCGGCCAGGAGCTGGCGGCGACGCAGGCGGGGATTGCCGAGGACGCGCCGTTGGAGACCCGCGCCCGTGCTCTCGCCGACCAGTGGATGGAGCGCTTCGCCGAGGATCGCGAGTCCTTCCTCCTCCACCTCGAGTTCCTCGCCGCCAGCCGCCGTGAGCCCGAGCTGGCCAAGCGCTTCGGCAGCCGCTCGGCCGCGCTGCGCGAGACGATCGCCGCCTTCATCGCCCACCAGCAGGAGAAGGAAGGCCTTGAGGCTCCTCTCCCTCCGGCCGAGCTGGCGCTGATCCTGCGCGCGCTGGGGATCGGCCTCGCGATCGAAGCCCTGGTCAGTCCCGACGCGGTGCGTGACGACCTCTACGGCGACTTCGTCGAGCTGCTGGTCTCGATGCTGCGCGAGCGGGCCACTCGATGAGCGGCCCCGCCTACGACGAGCTCGGCGTCAACTACTCGGACTTCCGGCGCGCCGACCCGCGCATCGAGGCGCGGGTCTGGGCGGCGCTGGACGATGCCCGCAGCGTCGTCAACGTCGGTGCCGGCACCGGCTCCTACGAGCCGCGCGACGGGGAGGTGATCGCGGTCGAGCCCTCGCCGCTGATGATCGCCAAGCGCCCGCCCGGCGCGGCTCCGGCGCTCGAGGGCGTCGCCGAGGCCCTGCCGCTCGCCGACGACAGCGTCGACGCCGCGATGGCGACCCTGACCATCCATCACTGGAGCGACCTCGGCGCCGGCCTGGCCGAGATGCGTCGCGTCGCCCGCAAGCGGATCGTGCTGCTGACGATCGACGCTGAGAAGAACGCCGAGATCTGGACGCTCGCCGAGTACTTTCCCGAGGCGATGGCGCTGGAGGAAGAGGCGATGCCCTCCATCGCCTCGCTCGAGGCCCTGCTGCCGGGAGCGAGAATCGAGACCGTGCCGGTGCCCAGCCGCTGTCGCGACGAATTCACCAGCGCCCTCTGGGACCGGCCCGAGCTGTTCCTCGAGCCCGCCACGCTGCGCGCCAGCTCGCTCTGGCACCGGCTCGACCCGGCGGTCGTCGAGCGCGGCCAGAAGCGCCTGCGCGCCGACCTCGAGAGCGGCCGCTGGGACGAGTGCCACGGTCACTTGCGCGCCCTGCCCGAGCTCGACATCGGCCTGCGGCTGGTTCGGGCCGAGCTGTGATCCGCGCCGCCGGAGACGAGGACGCGGAGGCGATCGTCGCGCTCTGGACCGAGGCCTATTACGACGAAGGCGAGGGCGGTCGCGACGCCCCCTACGCGCGGGCCGACTTCGAGCAGACGCAGGCCGCCGCCGCGCACCTGCTCGTCGCCGAGCAAGACGGCGCCGTGGTCGGCGTCGTCGCCCTGCTCGCCCCCGATCAACCAAGCCGCGCCGTCGCCCTCCCGGACGAGGCCGAACTCGCCCGCCTCGTCGTCAGCTCGACCTTCCGCCGCCAGGGCGTCGGCCGCGCGCTCGCCGACCGCTGCGCCGAGCTGACCCGCAGCGAGGAATGGTCCGCAATCTCGCTCTGGAGCCGCCCCTACCAGCGCGCCGGCCACCGCCTCTACGAGTCGCTCGGCTACCGGCGCAGGCCCGAGCGCGACAGCGTCGACGAGACCGGCTTCGACCGCCTCGTCTTCCGCCTCGACCTCGAGAGCTAGTTGCCGACCGAGCCCAGCGCGTCGTCGATGAAGGGGCCGAGCAGCTCGCCGGCCTTGGCGGCGGTGGTCTCGGGGTCGTCGCCGGGGGCGGTGATGTAGCTGATCGCGAGGCGGACCAGGGACTCGGCCAGCAGCTTCACCTTGACGGCGGGCGCCTCGGGCCAGCCCGCTTCGATCGTCGCCGTCAGGCGGGCGGTCGCCCACTGGACGACGGGCATGCCCTGGGTGGTGACGAAGGGCAGCATGCCGCCGGTGCCGTCGTCGCTGAGCAGGATGCGGACCAGCGGGCCCTCGCCGGCGGAGCTGAGGAAGAGTTCGAGCGCGGCGCCGACGGCGGCGCGGGGATCGTCGAGGTGCTCGCGCACGGCCGCGTCGACGCCGTCGAGGAAGCGCTCGCCCTCATGGATGACGAAAGCCTGGCCGAACTCGGCCCGGTTGCCGAACTCCTTGTAGAGGGTCTGGCGGCTGACGCCGGCGACCGCGGCGATGTTCGACATCGTGATCTCAGACCAGGCCTTCGTCTCCAGCTGGTCGCGGGCGGCGCCGAAGAGGGTCTCGCGCAACAGCTGCCGCGCGGCCTCGGGGTATGGCGTGCGGCCGGCCACCGCCGGGATCGTGCCAGCGGCAGCGGTCACTCGACACCGTCGTCGGGCTCGAAGTCGACCTTGTCGCGCACCCCGCAGTCCGGGCAGGCCCAGTCGTCGGGAACCTCGCTCCACGGCGTCCCGGCCGGGAACCCCTCGCGCGGGTGCCCCTCCGCCTCGTCATAGACGTACCCGCACCCCGGGCAGCGCCAGCGACTCATCGCGCGCCTCCCTTCCGGTGCGCTTTATCCCGGCATATCGGGGAAAAGGCGCACCGGAACGTCATGCTGCACCGCCGTAGCGGGCGAGGAGGCGCTTGCGGGCCCGCGGGTGGATGTTGGCCTGGGTGAGGTCGCCGTTGTAGTGGTCGACGAGGATCGGGTCCATCACCCGTCGCCACAGCGGCGGGAACCAGGCGAGCACGATCATCCCGGCGTAACCGGTGGGCAGCTGCGGCGCTTCGTCGACGTGGCGCAGCGCCTGGTAGCGACGGGTCGGGTTGGCGTGGTGGTCGGAGTGGCGTTGCAGGTGGTAGAGCAGGACGTTGGAGGCGACGTTGTTGCTGTTCCAGCTGTGCTCGGGGCGGCAGCGCTCGTAGCGGCCGTCCTCTTTCTTTTGCCGCAGCAATCCGTAGTGCTCGAGGTAGTTGACGACCTCGAGCAACGAGAAGCCGAGGATCGCCTGTAGCACCAGGTATGGCAGCACGACCGGGCCGAAGCCGATCGTCAGGGCGGCGAAGAGGACGACGGTCATCGCCCAGGCGCCGACGATGTCGTTGCGCAGGCTCCAGTGGGATTTGCCCAAGCGGTCGAGGCGGGCGGCCTCGATCCCCCAGGCCGAGGTGAGGCTGCCCGCGACCGTGCGCGGCAGGAAGGCCCAGAAGCTCTCCCCCAGCCGCGAGCTTGCCGGGTCCTCGGGAGTGGCGACGCGAACGTGGTGGCCGCGGTTGTGCTCGATGAAGAAGTGGCCGTAGCCGGTCTGGGCGAGGGCGATGCGGCTCAACCACTTCTCCATGTCGTCGCGCTTGTGGCCGAGCTCGTGGGCGGTGTTGATCGCGATCCCGCCGACGACCCCCATCGTCAGCGCCAGGCCGATGCTCTCCAGCACCGAGAGGTCGCCGCTGGACCACAGGTAGCAGGCAAAGATCAGCCCGGCGTACTGCACCGGGATGAAGAGATAGGTGCACCAGCGGTAGTAGCGGTCCTGCTCGAGCCACTTGAGGATGCTGTCGGGCGGGTTGCTCGGGTCGACGCCGATCGCGATGTCGAGCAGCGGGAAGACGCCGAAGACGAGCAGTGGCCCGAAGAACCAGAAGCCCTCGAAGCCGGTGGCTTCGACGCTGGCCCAGGCGATGAAGGGGGCGAAAGGGATGATCAGGCCGAGCAGCCAGGCGTAGCGCTTGGCGTCGTGCCAGGCGGCCGGGTTGAGTTCGATCTCCGGCCCGTGATCATGACTGTGCGCCGCTGCCTCCATCGCTCCTCCTTGTCAAATACCCAGGGTGCGTCCTCGTGGTTTACAAGATAGCGAGATTTGTAAACCGACGCAACAAGAAAGCGCTAACTGTCGCCAGTCGCCAAACAGGTGCAACGCATAGCGGCCCCGGGAGAACCGCAAAGCGTTGCACCGACCCTGGCGCGGCTTCCTCGCTACCATCCTCCCCGTGTACACGCTCTTGGGCTTCCTCCAGGTGATCATCAGCGGAGTGCTGATCTTCCTGATCCTGCTGCACTCCGGCAAAGACACCGGCCTCTCCGGCGCCTTCGGCATCGGCGGTGGCGGCAGCTCCTTCGGCGGCGGCTCGATGGTCGAGCGCAACCTCGACCGCGCGACGATCTTCTTCGCGATCCTCTTCGTCCTCAACACCCTCGTACTGCTGAAGATCTAGACCGGCTCGGTGGCCTGGTGGCTGCCGTTGCCGTTGGCCGAGTCGAGGATCTCGATCGCCTCCTTGCGCAGCTCGGCGTCAAGCAGGGCGAAGTCCTCGTCGGAGAGCTTGCCGGCGGCATGGTCCAGTTCGGCGTCGCGGATCTCGCGGTACTTGGCTTCCTTCAGCGCCTCCAGCTCGGTGTCGGCGACAAGCCCGCGGCGGCTGCGCCGTGTCGGCCAGAGCCCGATGATCGCCCCGGACAGGGCGATCAGGCCGCCGATCCACATCCAGGTGACCAGCGGGTTGACGATCACGCGGAAGGTCGAGGGCGCGTCTTCGCTGAGGTAGCCGGCGGCGATCTGCTTGGCCGTCTCCAACTGCAGCTGTTCGATCCTTGCCAGTGCCTGCGGGCGCAGCCGTGGGTTGGCCCGCGCGGCCAGCATCATCGCGCCGATCGCGCGGCATGAAGACGGTACGCCGGGTCCGCCCCTGACGCACTTTTTGAAGCCTTCGTCGGCGACGCGGGCGTGGCGCTGCAGGCCGACGATATTGGGCTGGTTGGCGGTCCAGAAGTCACTGCCGAGACCCGCCTTGAGCCCGATTTCGCTGTCGGATTCGCCGGCGAAGTAGTTGCTGATGCCGCCGCCCCCTGCGCTTCCGGTCGGCCGGTAGAAGCGCCGGGTCGGGTGCAGGGTGAAGGCTTCGTTGCCCTTGCTGATCCGCAGGATCGCGCCGATCGTGAGCGCCAGTTTGTCGACCTTCGCCGTCGGCCGGACGTAGGTGACCCTGCGCCCGTCAACGACGGCGCTCTGGCCCGGGCGAAGGTTGACGTCGCGCTTGGTCTGGAAGCTGGAGGAAGCGGCGATGCCGATCAGCAGCACCGCTATCCCGATGTGGACGATGTAGCCGCCGTAGCGACGCCGGTTGCGGCTGACCACGCCGACCAGCGCCGCGGCGATCGAGCCGCCCTTGAGCGAGCGCCGCGCCGCGGCGCCGCGCCAGAACTCCTGGAGGAGGCCGACCAGGGCAAATGTGGCGAAGGTGAAGAGCGCCAGCGCCCAGGGCTTCGAGCCGGCGTCGCTGAAGAGGGCAAGCGCGACCGCGGCGATCGTCGCCGCCACGGTGGGCACGAGGAAGACCTTTTTCGCCGTCGCCCAGCTGACCCGGCGCCAGGCGAGCAGCGGGCCGATGCCGGTGAAGAGGACGAGCAGGATCGCCAGCGGGGTCGTGTAGCGGTCGAACCAGGGCGCCGCCAGCGAGGACTTGGTGCCGGTGAAGAATTCGGAGATCAGCGGGAAGAAGGTGCCCCAGAAGATCGCCGCGGTGAGCGCGACCAGCAGCAGGTTGTTGATCACGAAGACGGACTCGCGCGAGACCAGCGAGTCGATTCGCTTCTCCGAGCGCAGGTCGTCGAGGCGGGAGACGATCAGCGCGGTCGAGCCGATCAGCACCACCCCGATCAGGCCGAGGATGTAGGGCCCGACGGTGCTTTCGCCGAAGGCGTGGATCGACTGCAGCACGCCGGAGCGGACGAGGAAGGTGCCGAGCAGCGCCAACGAGAAGGTGGCGACTATCAGGCAGGCGTTCCAGACCTTGAGCATGCCGCGCTTCTCCTGCACCATCACCGAGTGCAGGAAGGCGGTGCCGATCAGCCACGGCATCAGCGCCGCGTTCTCGACCGGGTCCCAGGCCCAGTAGCCGCCCCAGCCGAGCTCGGTGTAGGACCAGCGGGCACCGAGCAGCAGGCCGAAGCCGAGGAAGGCCCAGGCGATCAGGGCGAAGCGACGGGTGGCGCGGATCCAGGAGGCGTCCAGTTTGCGCGTGATCAGGGCGCCGACGGCGAAGGCAAAGGGGATCGTGAAGGCGACGTACCCCGAGTAGAGCATCGGCGGGTGGATCATCATGCTCGGGTGCTGCAGCAGCGGGTTGAGGCCGATCCCGTCAGCCGGAACCTGGCTCAGCTTGGCGAAGGGATTGACGCCGCCGGCGAAGAGCATCAGGCCGGTGAAGAAGCTCGCCACCCCGGCCATCACCGCCGTCGCGTAGGGGACGATCTCGCGCAGCTTGCTACGGGTCGCGTAGAGGGCGAGCGAGGAGGCGATCGAGAGCACCCAGGCCCAGAGCAGCAGCGAGCCTTCCTGGCTCGACCACATCGCCGCCATCTTGTAGAAGGTCGGCGTCTCGAGCGAGGAGTGTTCGGCGACGATTTTGAAGGAGAAGTCGTCGCGGGCGAAGGCGAGCTCGATCAGGACGACGCAGAGCGTCAGCAGCGCGCAGGCCCCGTAGACGGCCCGCCGCGAGACCAGCACCCAGCGCTCGTCCCCCTTGCGGCCGATCAGGGCAGCGACGACGGCGGCGACCAGCGTGAGAAAAGCCAGCCACAAGGCGACGCTGCCGAAGCTAACTTGCATTCGTCGTGAACTTCGACGGGCACTTGGTCACCAGCGTGTCGGGTTCGCCGACGAAGGTGCCCTTGTCGACCGCCCCGGTGAGGACGATCTCGCGCCCGGCTCGGAAGGGGTCGGGCACGGTGCCGGTGTAGGTGACCGGCAGCGTCGGGCCACCGCCTTCGCGGTCGACGACGCGGAAGTCGAGCTGCTCGCCGCGGTGGCGGATCGAGCCGGGCACGACCTTGCCGGTCATGTCGATGCTCGAGCTGGTGGCGAGGCCGACCAGTTGCGAGGGCTCCTTGGCTTCTGAGGCGGCGCTGAACGAGGTGTAGACGAGGGCTACCGCCAGGAGGACGGCGACGCTCAAGGCCACAACCAGCCGGATCTTCCGCTTGCGCTGGGGATCCACGGTTGGGGATTATCGCAATCTGGGTTGGGGGGCGACCGTGAGGGGGTCCGCGGACGCGCTTCGCGCTGAGTGTCCGCGGACCCCCTCACGGTCGCCCTCGGCAGCTCAGGGTGCGAGAATCGGCCGATGGAGACCAGCGGAAGCGAGCGCGTGCTGCTGATTACGGGAGCTTCGAGTGGGATCGGGGCGGCGACCGCTCGAGCGGCAGCTTCTGATTACCGGCTCGTGCTGGCGGCTCGCAAAGTCGAGGCGCTCGAAGAGCTGGTCGAGGAGCTTGGGGGTGCTGAGCGGGCGCTGGCGGTGCGGTGCGATGTGACGGAGTGGGAGCAGGTTGAGGCGATGAGCGCGGCTGCGCTCGATCGGTTTGGGCGGATTGATGTGGTCTTTGCCAATGCGGGGTTCGGGGCCACTCGGGGGTTTCTCGAGGAGTCGCCGGAGCACTGGCGGTCGATGGTGCTGACCAATGTGTATGGGGTGGCGTTGACTATTCGGGCGACTCTTCCGCATCTGCTTGAGCGGGGGGACGGGCACTTTGTGGTCACCAGCTCGGTCGCCGGGCGGCGGGCGCTGCCGGGGTCGCTCTACTCGGCGACCAAGTTCGCGGCGACGGCGATCGGGGAGTCGCTGCGGGCCGAGCTGCGCCAGATGCACGACAACCACGAGATCCGCGTCACCCTGATCGAGCCCGGCATGGTCGACACGCCCTTCTTCGACAACCGCCCCGGCGAGTGGGCCCTGCAGGACGAGGACATCGCCAAGGCGGTGCTCTACGCACTGGACCAGCGCCCGGGCGTCGACGTCAACGAGATCCTGATCAGGCCGACGAGCCAGCCGAGCTAGCGCTCAGCGCCCGCCCTTGCGGTGGTGCCTCTTGTGCCGCTTGTGCTTCCTGCACGGCGTGCGCAGCCTCGGGCGCTGGTTGGCGTGCTTGCCGTTCTGCCCCTTGAAGCGGGCGATCACCTTGTACCTGCGCCCGCAGAGGTTGCTTGAGTTGACCAGCAGGCCCCGCTTCTTGCCGCCTTTGATCGTGACCACGAACTTCGAGACTGGCACGTCGGGCACGGTGTCGAAGGTGGTGCGCAGGCGGCCCTTGACGCTGTCGATGCGGCCGTCGAGGACGACGTCGACCTGGCCGTTCAGCGCCGCCACCATGTCCGGCAGTTCGTGGCTCGAGGAGCGCAGGTAGACCGGGCCTTTGAGCGGGCCGTCGAGCAGCGGCGTCGTCGCTTCGGCGAAGCCGTAGATCGAGTCCTTGGGGCAGTTGTGGGATGCGAACTGCACCCGCGTGCAGACGTTGGCCAGGCTCGACTGTTCGAGGATCAGCGGCTTCGGCAGCTTGACCGCGGCGCGGCCGATGTTGGCGTCGCCGTCGCGGGCGAGGAGGACGGCGCGCAGCTTCGGGCTCTTCGCCCGCCGCGTGCCGCCGAAGACCCGCATGTAGAGCTTCGGCTTGAAGTCGAGCTTCTCGCAGCCGTTGACCTTGAACGGCGAGGAGACCGCGAAGGAGCTGAAGGCGGCCGGGTCGAGCGGGTTGGCGCCGCCGCCGCGCAGCACCCCGCTGGTCGCGAAGGCCGAGCAGTTGGTCGGGTTGAGCGAGAACTTCGGCCGGTCGAGCTTGACGTTGATCGAGCGGAGGTCGAGCAGGGCGCCGCCGAAGACGTGCGGGATCGGGTCGGATACCGCGTGCACCCGCGCCGTTTCGGGATCGACGAACAGCGCCACCCTCACCACGACCGAGCCGAGATCGAATGGCCCGGCCGTGGCGGGGGTGATCACTGCCAGGGAGAGAGGGGCCCCGCGATAGGGCCCGGTGAGGAAGACCTTGCCGGTGGTGCGGTACGGGTTGGCGCCGCTGCCGGCGCTGACCGCGGCGCTGCCGATCAGGCTCGAGTCCGGGCAGCTGGAGTGGGCGGCCTCGGCCGCACCGCTGCTCGCCGCCGCCGCGGCAAGTGCGGAGCCGGGGCAGTAGCGAACGCCCGCCAGCTTCGCGGTCAGGCCCGGAGGAAGGGTCACGTCGACGCCCTTCAGCTCCTGGTTGCCGTCGTTGCGGGTGCTGTTGATCGCGAACTGGGTGTAGGCGCCGCCCTTGGGATTGCTGTCGTTGGTGCCGAAGCCCGGCGCGAACGGCCGCGCCCCGAGCGTCGTCGCGCAGGGGCCGCCGCCGGGGGCGGTGGTGAGGGTGAAGCCTTTGTCCGCGGCACCGCCATCGGGCGTTCCCGACCAGGCTGTCATCGCATGGCTAGTCCTGTTCGGCCCGCAGGTCGGCGGGCTGGTCAACGTCCCCTTGGCACCGTCGAGCGTGACCCGGACCGAGTCGAAGGGCAGCCTGCGGCGCTTCGTGCACCTGCGCGGTCAGCCGGCCGGTCTGCGGGTTGGCCTTGACGTTGCCGAGCAGGCGGATCGAGAGTCCACGGGCGGCCGACTCGGCGTCGATGAAGATCCGGTACTCGTTGCCCGAGGCCGGGTCGCGGCTCTGCTGGCCGGCGAGGTAGACGTTGCCGGTCAGGGTGCCGTCTGGCAGCGGCGGCGTGTCGATCGCAACCGTGCCGATCTTCGAGCCCGCCGGGCAGGCGACCGGGTTGCGCGTGCCTCGGCCGAATTGGGCGTCGGTACACGCCTGCAGGCTGGGAGCCGAGGAAGGGTTGAGGCCAAGGCCCTGCGGCAGTGAGACGTCGGCATTGCGCACGTTGGACTGGTAGATCGAGTCGCCCGGTGCGAAGGGGACGCTAACCGTCACCGTGCCGCCCATCGGCGAGTCGGTCTGGCTCGTGCCGGGGGCCTGCGAGGTGGTCGGTTTGAACGGCACTTTGCCGCAGCCTTCCGGCATCACCCGGCTGCCGTCGGGTTCCTTGGGCAGCGGCGATTCGAGGAACTGGGAGCCGGCGAGGAAGGCGGCCGACGGCGGCGCCGGGGCGGCTTCGTCGTAGTCGTCCTGGGGCGCCGATTCCTCGACCGAGTCGGCATGGAGGAGGGTGTTGTAGACTGTTGCGAAGGCCGGCTGGTTGGGATCGAAGCAGGTGCTCGGTGTGGCGATGAAGGAACCACCCGTTTCGGTTGGCAGGCCGCCGCTGCCGACCGTGCCGTCGAAGACGAGGCGGTTCTTGAGGACCGATGCCCGGGATCGAGGGGACGTGGATCGTGAAGTACTCGTGGTAGTCGCCGTCCCACTTGACCCCGGCGTTGAGGAATACTTCGCCGATGTCCAGCGGCAGGGTGAAGCCGAAGCGCGCCGGTTCACCCGGCCGGGGGCACGAGGTTGTAGACGGGAATCTGCGGGACGGTGACGGGCGGCGTGCCTATCGGTTCGACGACGGCGGCGGCCGTCACGTTGCTGTAGCCCACCTGGGCGTTGCCGGGACAGCCCCCCGCCGGGAATTTCCCGTTTTCGAGTTCGCACTGGGGCGTGGCCTGGGGGTTGACGCTGAGCCCCTGCGGGAGGTCGACGAGGACGGTCTTCAGGTTGCCCGACGGCGTTTCGAAGAGCCCGGAGTGCTTGACGATGATCTGGGTGAAGCCGTCTTTCGGATGGCTCGCGGCCTGCTTGGAGAACTGATCCGGGGTGTCGACGCTGCATTCCGGCACGTCGGTCGTGCAGGTACCGGCCTGCCACCCGGCTTCGACCGTTTCCGGCTTGCCTTCGATGATGTCGACGGCTCCGGCGGGGGCCGCGGCGGCAAGCGCCAAGAAAACCATGGATACCGCAGCACAAAGCCAGATCCCGCCCGCTTCCCCATCGTGACTCTCCTCCCGTCGTCGGTCATCTGCCTAAGCCTACCCGATTTTAATGATTTAGATCATCATTTTTTGGTATCAATAGCCCTACAAGTAGGTAAAGAAGTTGATCATCGGAGGAATCCCATGACTGGCACTCCTGGCTCGCGCCAATACCCACCCCCTTCGCATCTAAATCCTGGAAGTGCTCGGATGGACGGGCGGCCTCACGCTCTTCCCCAGCGACCTCAGCTACGAGCTGCGCACGCCGCTCAGCAACGTCAACTATCACGTCACAGAGCTGCGCCGCACGGGCCTGGTCGAGCTGGGCGAACGCCAGATGCGCGGCGCCACCGAGCACTTCTACCGCGAGGCGAAGGTCAGCGCCAATGGCAATGGCAGCGGCGACGGGCGGGTCACGAAGAGAAAGAAGGCCGCAGCCATAGAATCACTCACGCGCGGACGTAGCTCAGCTGGTAGAGCGCGAGCTTCCCAAGCTCGAGGTCGCGGGTCAAGAACCCGTCGTCCGCTTTTCGTGAGCCTGCGCTCTCTCCTCGCCTCTTTCGCCGTGCTGGCCGTCGTCGGCCTGCTCGCCTTCGGCCTGCTCAACAAAGGGGCGACCAAGATCGCGCTCGGCGACCCGGTGCCGGACAAGGTGCTGCCGCGGCTGCCGGGACCAGGGCACGGCTGGATCGCCGCGTACCGCGGCAAGTGGGTGCTGGTCAACCTCTGGGCCTCGTGGTGCATCCCCTGCCGCCAGGAGGCGCCGGTGCTGCAGCGCTTCTACGAGCGCAACCGCCGCAACGACACGACGGTGCTGGGGATCAACGTGCAGGACAACGAGGACGACGCCCGCGCCTTCCTGCGCGAACACCCGACCGCATACCCGCAGCTGCGCTCGGTCGGCAACGAACGCAGCGAAGCCTTCGGCTCGACCGGCGTGCCGGAGAACTTCCTGGTCGATCCCAAGGGTGACCTGGCCCTGATCTGGCGCGGCCCGGTCGAAGACCGCTTCTTCAGCCAAGCCGTCCCCTTGATCGAAGCCGCCCGATGAGCTTCCGGTGCGCCTTTTCCCGGCTATTCAGGGATAAAGCGCACCGGAACGCGCTGTGCGCGTTGGTAGCGGCCATGGCGCTGGCGGCGCCGGCCGCCGCGGCGCCGGCGCCGCAGACGACGACCAACGCGATCGAAGCGGAAGTGATGTGCCCGGTCTGCGGCACCCTGCTCGAGCTGGCCGAATCACCGCAGGCGAAGCGCGAGAAGGTCTTCGTCGCCAAGCTGGTCGCCGCGGGCAAGAGCAAGACCGAACGGAACCGAGTACACGCGACATAATACGTATTGCTTTT
>CAVZEV010000008.1:0-82268 GCA_963774405.1 uncultured Solirubrobacterales bacterium
ACGCTGCTCGAGGCCGCCGAGGAGACCCAGGCCCTTGTCACGGTCGAGGACCACTGGGCTGAGGGCGGCATCGGCGAGACCGTCGCCGGGGTGCTGGCCGAAGCCGGCGCCCCGACCCGCCTCACCCGCCTCGCGGTCAGCGAGCGGCCGGGCAGCGGCCCGCCCGCCGACCTGCTCGCCGCGGCCGGCATCGACGCCGAGCACATCGTCGCCGCCGCCGAGCGGGCGCTGCAGCCCGCGCAGGCCTAGAAGCACGCAGTCGTTTCTTGAAAAACCAAGCCACGTACCGTAGAACTGTGCGGTGGCTCGGTTCAGGGAGACCGTGGCGACAGTCGCGCTTCTCTGCGCGACAGCGCTGATTACACCTGCTCACTCGGCGGCCTCGGGGCCGCCGCAGATCGCCGCGGCCTGGGTCGAGCAGGTGACCAACTCCGGGGTCAAGATGAAGATGGAACTCAACCCCAACGGGTTGAGCACCGAATACTTCTTCGAATACATCACCGAAGCCGCCTACCAGGCCAACTCGCCCGCGGAACGCTTCGCGGGCGCGGTGAAGACGACCGTCGCGATGACGACGGCGACCACCTTCCTGACTGCCTCGCCGACCCTGAACACCCCCCTGATCCCGGGCACCGTCTACCACTACCGACCGGTGGCGTCCAATGCCGACGGCGTCGCCGCGAACGAAGGCCTCGAGCACGTCTTCGTCACCAAGGAATCGGGTAGCCCCGTCGTCCTCCCCGACAACCGCGCCTGGGAGATGGTCTCGCCGGTCGACAAGGGCGGCGGGGCGATAGCGGCGCCTGAAGAGCTCTTCGGCGGTGGCGATCTGCAGGCCTCCGCTGCCGGCGGCAGCGTCACCTACGGCTCCGGCACCGCATTTGGCGAAGCCGCCGGGGCGGCGCCGGTGAGCCAGTACGTCTCCCGGCGTGAGCCGGCGGGGTGGGTCACGGAAAACGTCTCGCCGCCGCTCGAATCGGCCGCCTACGGCGATCACCCCGACGGTGCCCCCTATCGGCTGTTCTCGGCCGACCTCTCGCGCGCCCTGCTCTTCGGCGGCCTCGCTTGCCGGGGCGGGCTGGAAGGCTGCCCGGCGCCGAACCAGCCGCTGCCGGGCAGCGGCGCCCCGGCCGGCTACATGGCCTATTACCTGCGACAGGCGGGTCAGCTCTCGTCCCTGCTCGGACCCGCCGACGTCGCCCACAGCGCGGTCTCGCCGCCCGCCTTCGAAGTCGCTCTCGCCGCCGCCGCTCCCGACCTCGCCCACGTCGTCGTCTTGAGCTGCGCCCAGCTGACCGCCGAGGCGAGCGAACTGCCCGACGGGCCGGGCCGGTGCGACCCCGCGGCGCAGAACCTCTACGAGACCTCGCCCGGCGGTCTCCGGGCGATCAACCTGCTTCCGGGCGATTCCACCGGCACGCCCGGCGCCTCGATCGCCGCGCCGATCGGTGCGGTCTCCGACGACGGGTCGCGGGTCTACTGGACGCTGGGCGGCAACCTCTACCTGCGCGAAGGCAGCCAGACGGTCGCGGTCGACGAATCGGTGGGAGGTGGCGGCACGTTCCAGCTCGCCTCCACGGACGGTGCCGTCGCCCTCTTCACCAAGGCCGGTCATCTCTATCGCTTTACGCTCGGCGAAGGGGTGGTCGACCTGACGCCGGGAGGCGGCGTGCTCGGCGTGCTCGGCGCCTCTTCCAGCGCTGCCTACGTGTATTTCCAGGACGCGGCCGGGCTCGAGCTCTGGCACGGGGGGGCGATCGCGGCGGTCGCCGAAGCCGGCCCCGAAACTGCCCTTGCCAGCGACTACCCGCCCGCCGCCGCGACGGCCAGGGTCAGCCCGGACGGGCTCAGGCTCGTCTTTCTCTCGAAGCAGGCGCTGACCGAATTCGACAACGTCGACGCGAACAGCAAGCAGCCCGACGCCGAGCTCTACGTCTTCGACGCGATCGCCTCGGGCTCCGAGCCGAGCCTCGTCTGCGCCTCCTGCAACCCGAGTGGCGAAAGGCCCGACGGACCCGCCTCGATACCCGGAGTCCTGGTCAACGGCAGCACTCGCGCCTATCGCCCCGAGGCCCTCTCCAACGACGGCTCCCGACTCTTCTTCGAAAGCGGCGACGCGATCTCGGACAAAGACACGAACGGCAAGACCGACGTCTACGAGTGGGAGGCAAACGGCACGGCGGGCTGTGCGCGCGAGTTCGGCTGCGTCGCGCCGATCTCCAGCGTCACCGGCGCCGGCGCCACCTTTGTCGACGCCTCCGCCGACGCGACCGACGTCTTCTTCCTCACCCCGTCCTCGCTGGTCAGCGCCGATCCTGGATCGGTCGACCTCTATGACGCCCGCGTCAACGGTGGCGGGCCGGCTCCCGTGGAACCGATCGTCTGCGTCGGCGACAACTGCCAGCCCCTGCCCTCCGAACCCGAAGACCCGACGCCGGGGACCCTCGTGCCGAACCCCGGCAATCCCCCCCTGCGCATATTCGGGCCGAGGAAGAAGAAGAAGCACAAGTTGCGCCGGCACAGGCACCATCGCAAGCACCGGCACGCGGGGCGGAGGGGACGATGAGGCGCCCCGCGGTTGCCGTGCTCGCGGCACTCGCCCTGGCCCTCGCCGTGCCGGCCGGCGCCTCGGCCTTCGATTTCCTCCCCGGCAGCGCCGGCTTCGACGCCAACGTCTACGCCGAAGGCGGCGGCCCCGCCACCCAGGCCGGCTCCCACCCCCTGGCGCTTACCCTCGACCTCAACTTCAAGACGGCGGGCGGCGGGCCGTTCAGCGAAGGCGACCTGCGCAACCTCAGCCTCGAAATGCCGCCGGGGCTGATCGAAAACCCGACCGCGATCGCGACCGGCGAATGCTCCGCGCTCGCTTTCGAGACGCCCCGCGTGTCGCCCTGGGAAGAAGGCCTCTCCGGCGAGAGCTGCCCCGACGACGCCCAGGTCGGGGTCGTGACCGTGCGCTCGTCCTTCGCCGGCGGCGCGACCCGGACCTTCGGCCTCTTCAACGTCGCCGCCCCGCCGGGGGCGCCCTCGGAGCTCGGCTTCAGTCCCTACGGGGCCCCGATCATCCTGGTGCCGTCGATTCGCCAGGCCGACGGCCAGTACGGCATCACCCTGAAGGCCAAGAACGTATCCCAGCTGCTCGACCTCACCGGCTTGACGCTGACGATCTGGGGCGTGCCCTGGTCGGTGATCCACAACGAACAGCGCGGCAACTGCCTCAACGAGGCCGAACCGGCGTTCGGCTGGGCCAAATGCTCGGTCGGGCCGCCGGGCAATGTCGGCAGCGAACCGCATGCCTACCTGACACTCCCCACCTCCTGCGAAGAGCCGCTCGATTTCGGCGCCACGGCCGAGTCGTGGCAAGCGGGCGAACCGCAGCCCGAACCTCGGACGACGTCGGGCAAGCCGACGCTGAAAGGCTGTGAGAAACTCGAATTCAAACCGCGTGCGACGGCGCTGCTGAGCGATCCGCACGCTTCCTCTCCATCCGGCTACACCTTCGACATCGAGGTCGACACGAGCGGTGTCGTCGAGCCCGAATGCGCGCCCGAAGAAGGCGGCGGCAGCACCGGCTGCGCTCCGCCGCCGGTGCGTAAGGCCGTCGTCACCCTGCCCAAGGGGGTGACGATCAATCCCTCGGTCGGCTCGGGGCTGGGCGTCTGCACGCCCGACCAGTACAGCGCCGAGACGCCGAGCTCGCCGTTTGGGGCGGGCTGTCCCAGTCAGTCGAAGATCGGGGGATTCAGCGTCAAGAGCCCGATCGTCACCGGTCCGATCGAAGGCAACGTCTTCCTCGCCGCGCCGTACCAGAATCCCTTCCACAGCCTGATCGCCGTCTACCTCGTCGCCAAGTCGATCCAGCGGGGGATCCTGGTCAAGGTGGCCGGCGAGCTGAGGCCCGATCCGAGCACCGGCAGCCTCACCGCGACCTTCGACGACCTGCCCCAGCTGCCCTACTCGGACCTGCAGATTCACTTTCGCGAAGGCCAGCGCAGCCCGCTGGCGACGCCGCCCGTCTGCGGGCCGCTCTCGACCGAGGTCGATTTCACCCCCTGGCGAGGGCCGGCCGCTGCTCACAGCTCGCTGCCGACCGCGATCGGCGCGGGGGTGGGGGGCGGGCCCTGTCCCGTGGGCCTGGCGCCGTTTGCGCCCCAGGCCAAAGGCGGCACGCTCAACTCACGCGCCGGTGCCTACTCGCCGTTCTACCTGCACCTGTCGCGAAGCGTCACCGAACAGGAGTTCACTTCCTACTCGGCCGAGTTTCCGCCCGGATTGTTGGGCCGGATCGCCGGCGTTCCCTACTGCCCGGAGGCCGACATCGAAGCGGCCCGTCGCAACTCCGGCGTGACCGAGCGCGACCATCCCTCCTGTCCCGCAGCGAGCCTGATCGGCCATACCTACTCCGGCTACGGGGTCGGCTCGGTCCTCGCCTACGCGCCGGGCAACCTCTACCTCGCCGGGCCCTACCGCGGCTCGTCCTTCTCGGTGGTGGCGATCGACTCCGCCCTGGTCGGGCCCTTCGACCTCGGCACGGTGATCGTGCGCTCGGCGGTGCGCATCGACCCCGAGACCACCCAGGCCTCGATCGACGCGACCGGCACCGACCCGATCCCCCACATCATCGACGGGGTGCCGATCCACCTGCGCGACATTCGCGCATATATCGACCGCCCCGGCTTCACGCTCAACCCGACCAGCTGCGAAAAGCTCACCGTGGCCTCGGCGATGAACGGCGCCGGCCTGCGCTTCGGCGATCCCTCCGACGACACCCTGGCCACGGCGACGGCCCCCTTCCAGGCCTTCGACTGCGCCTCGCTCGACTTCAAGCCGCGGATCGCGCTGAAGATGAAGGGGGCGACCAAGCGCGGCGGCTACCCCTCGCTGCGGGTGACCGTGCGACCGCGCCCCGGCGACGCCAACATCGCCAAGTCCCAGGTGACGCTGCCGAGCTCGATCTTCCTCGACCAGGGCCACATCAGGACGATCTGCACCCGCGCCCGGTTCGCCGCCCACGCTTGCCCGCGGGGATCGGTCTACGGCCACGTGCGCGCCTTCACGCCGCTGCTCGAAGCCCCAATGGAAGGCCCCGCGATCCTGCGCTCCTCCTCCCACACCCTGCCCGACCTCGTCTTCGTGCTGCGTGGGCACGGGGTCGAGGTCGACGTCGCCGGACGCATCGACTCCTCCAAAGGGGGAATCCGCGGCACCTTCCCGGCGATCCCCGACGCGCCGGTGAGCAAGTTCGTGCTGAGGATGAAGGCCGGAAAGCACGGCGTGCTCGTCAACGCCGAAAACCTCTGCAGACGGAGGCAGCTCGCGACCGCCCGGTTCGTTGGGCACGCCAACCGTGGCTGGCGCCTGCACCCGCAGTTGAAGGCCGAATGCAAGAAGAAGAAAAAGAAGAGGAAGAAGGGGAGGGCTCGATGAGGGTGAGGGCAGCGATCTGGACTCTCGTCGCGGCGCTGGCGGCCGGGCTTGCGCTCGGGGCCGTCGATGCGTCGGCCTACCGAGAACCGCTGGTGCGGGACGGCAGTCCAAAAGGTGAAGAAGACTGGCTGTCCGCGAAAGAGCTCGCCCATGTTCCCCACGGCCAGCTCGAAGGCGCCTGTGGGGTCGCGGTCTCGCCCTCCACGGAGGGTCTTGCGGTCTCTGACTACTACCACCGCGCGATCCACTTCTTCACCGCCAACGGCACCTTTCTCTCATCCCTGTCGCTCGCCGGCGGTGACCCGCTCGCGGTGGAGATCAACGAACAGGACGCGATCTGCGGACTCGCCGAGGACTCGGCGAGTCAGCTCTACGGCAACGAATTCCACCAGGCCGTCGTGCGCCTGCCCGGCGAAGAAGTGGTCGACTCGGGGCACTCGACCGGAGTCGCGGTGGACAGCGCCGGCAACCTCTACGTCGACGATCGCACCTACGTGGCGGTCTACGACGCCCCGGTCGAACCCGGCGAGGAAGCCGCCGAAAGGATCGGCGAAGGCAGCCTCGGCGAGGGCTACGGGATCGCCGTCGACTCCGAATCGGGCAGGATCTACGTCCCGGACGCGAGCGACGAGACGGTCAAGGTCTTCGAGCGGGGCGTGGCCGGCCCGGTGGACACGATCGCCGGCCCGGCCGGGAAACCGAGCTTCAACTCGCTGTTCAACGCCTCGGTCGCGGTCGACGAGAGCTCGACCCTCGGGCGGGGGCACCTGCTCGTCGTCGACGACCTCCAGCCTCTGCGCCGGCGCCCCCGGGCCGCCGTCTATGAGTTCAACTCGAGCGGCACCTACCTCGACGTGCTGCAGGCTCGCAGCGTCGGCCCCCCCGGCGAAAAGGTCGAAGGACCGATCTTCGGCGAACCATCGGGGATCGCGGTCGACTCGAAAAGCGGCGAACTGCTCGTCACCACCGGTAACAGCGAAGAGTCGAACGTGGTGGCCTACGGGCCCTACAAAGCGACGGCCCCGGCCACGGCGGCCCCCGCGGGCGAAGCGGCGGGGTCCGGCAGCGGGGCGGTCGCCGCGCGGCTGGGCCCGGTCGCCGGGCCGCGGCCGAGCGCCGCCGCGCAGCGGGGCGGCTCCGAAGCGGTGATCGTGCGGCGCGGCCCGGTGCAGGTCAGGTTCGACGGAAAGCTGGCGCCGAGGCGGCTGCCCCGTCGCGGATCGGCGCCCGTCGGGATCGCCATCGACGCGCGCATCTCGGCCACCGGCAAGGGCGCTCCGCCGCAGCTGCGGCGGATCTCGATCGCGATCAACCGCAATGGCCATTTCGCCTCCAGGGGCCTGCCCGCCTGCCGGGTCGACCAGATCCAGCCGTCCACCACCGCGGGCGCCCTGGCGGCCTGCGGCCCCGCGCTGGTCGGCGAAGGACATTTCTCCGCCGACGTCAAGCTGCCCGAGCAGTCGCCCTTTCCCTCGGCGGGCAAGGCCCTCGCCTTCAACGGCAAGGTCAACGGCCGGCCGGCGATCCTCGCCCACATCTACGGCACCCAGCCGGCGCCCACCTCCGCCGTGCTGCCGTTCGTGCTCCGCGACGGGCACGGCACCTACGGCACGACGCTGGAAGCCTCGCTGCCGCAGGCGACCGGCAACTGGGGCTACGTCACCGGCCTGCGGATGAACCTGCGCCGCCGCTTCAGCTATCGGGGCAGGGCGCGCAGCTACCTCAGCGCCGGCTGCCCCGCTCCAGCCGGCTTCTCCGGCGCGACCTTCCCGTTGGCCCGCACCCGCTTCGCCTTTGCCGGTGGCCCGAACCTGGTCTCGGTGCTGACCCGCAGCTGCAAGGCCCGCGGTTGAATATAAATTTCTGCTAACACTTCGCTAGCCTGTCGCTCACTTCCTTTGGGCGCAGAATTGCGCCGCCGGCGGGGCGCAGGAGTCACCCTGTACTCGCAGAAGGTCCGCGGGCATGGCCAGATTGAGAAAGCGAAAGACGGGCGGCTCCGAGGAGCCGCAGCGACGGCGGCCGGGAGGCAAGCCGATCATCGAGCTGCGCGACGTGACCAAGGTCTACCCGGGCGGCCACATGGCGCTCGACCGGGTCTCGCTGGCCGTCGACCGCGGCGAGTTCGTCTTCCTCGTCGGCCCGACCGGCTGCGGCAAGTCGACCCTGATCAAGACGCTGATCCGCGACGAGAAGGCCACCGACGGCGTCGTCCGCATCGCCGGCCGCGACATCGGGGCGATGCCGGAGAAGAAGATCCCGCAGCTGCGGCGCAACATCGGCACCGTCTTCCAGGACTTCAAGCTGCTGCCCGACCGCACCGTCTACGACAACGTCGCCTACGCGCTGCAGGTGATCGGCGCCTCGCGGGCCCAGATCCGCGCCCAGGTGCCCGAGATCCTGCGCCTGGTCGGCCTCTCGACCAAGCTGCGCAGCTTCCCCGACCAGCTCTCCGGCGGCGAGCAGCAGCGCGTCTCGATCGCCCGCGCCTTCGTCAACCACCCGCCGCTGCTGCTCGCCGACGAGCCCAGCGGCAACCTCGACCCGGTCACCTCGATCGGGGTGATGCAGCTGCTCTACCGGATCAACAAGACCGGCACGACCGTCGTCGTCGTCACCCACGACCGCGAGATGGTCGACAACATGCGCCGCCGCGTGATCGAGCTGTATGAGGGCCGCGTCGTCCGCGACGAGGTCTCGGGCGGCTACACCGAGGAGTCGACGACCGAGTTCGGCGTGCGCATGCGGGCCGAGATGGGCGTCGCCCCCGAGGGCCAGACCAACGGACACGACGCGCTGATCTAGATGTCGCGATTCCTCTTCTTCACCCAGGAGGCGTTCCGCGCCCTGCGCCGCAACGGCGCCCCGAGCATGGCGGCGATCGTCACCACGGTCACCACCGTGATCCTGCTCGGCGTGCTGATCCCGGTCTTCCAGACCACGCAGGCGAAGAGCGAATCGGTGCGCGAAAGCCTCGAGTTCCGGGTGGCGCTCTACGACGACGCGACGCGAGGAGAAATCAACGCCCTCGAGCGCAAGCTGCAGCAGATCCCCCACGTCGCCTCGGTCGAGTTCATCACCAAGGCCGAGGCCCTGCACGAACTCGAAAAGGACCTGGGCAAGAACAAGAGCGAAGACCTGCTCGCGCAGCTGCACGACAACCCGCTGCCGGCCAACTTCCAGATCAAGGCCGACGATGCGAGCAACCTCGACGCGGTCCGCGCCGCGGTCACGCCGCCGGGCCCCAACGGCAAGCCGAAGCCGATCTCGCCGATCATCCAGGACGTCTTCGATCGCCAGCAGGAGTCCCAGCAGATCGAGCAGGTGACCAGCGCCCTGAAGATCGTCCTGACCGTGATCACGGCACTCTTGATCCTCGCCTCGCTGATGCTGGTCGGCAACACGATCCGGCTCTCGATCTACACCCGCCGCCGCGAGGTCGAGGTGATGCGGCTGGTCGGCGCGACCCGCTGGTTCATCCGCTGGCCCTTCATGATCGAGGGCGTCGTCGTCGGCTTCGCGGGCGGCCTGATCGCCATACTTATCCTGTGGCTGGGCAAGATCACGATCGTCGACCCGTTGAGCAGCACCTTCTCCTTCCTCGCGGCGCAGAACAACAGCACCCTCTCCTTTCCCGCTCTGGTGGCGATCCTCTTCGCCGCCTCGGTGCTGGTCTCCGCGATCGGCTCGGGGGTTACCCTGCGCCGCTTCCTGAAGGTCTAGACGGGCTGAGCGCCGCGTGAGCGCGGCGAAGGTCGCGGCCCTGGTGGCCGCCCTGATCGTTGTTCTCTGCGCCGGGATCTGGCTCGGTGGGCACCCCGGCAAGCTGCCCGAATTCGTTCGCGACCGCTTCGTCGACGACTCGGCCGGGCTCAACCTGGAAGCGACCGAACTGATCGAGGACAACTACTTCCGCTCGGTCGGCTCGGCCGAGCTGACCAACGCCTCGCTGCAGGGGATGGTCCGCGAGCTGCGCCGCCGCCACCATGACCGCTTCTCCGACTACTTCTCCCCGGAAGCGCTGGATCGCTTCAACGAGGAGATCTCCGGCCACTTCTCCGGCATCGGCCTGACCGTCTCCGAAGTGAAGGCCGGCCTGCGGGTCGACAGCGTCTTCCCCAGGTCGCCGGCCAAAGAAGCCGGGATCAGGCCGGGCGACACGATCGTCTCGGTCAACGGCGACTCGATCGCGGGCGAGAACAGCCAGGTCTCGACCGGCAAGATCAAGGGCCCGGAAGGCTCGCAGGTGACGATCGGGGTCAGGGACAAGGGGAGCGGCAAGGTCGATCAGCTCGAGGTCACGCGCGCCCAGATCGCCCTGCCGGTGGTGACCAGCAAGATCAAGGAAGTCAACGGCCACAAGATCGGCTACGTCGCCATGGCCTCCTTCAGCGAAGGCGTTCACGGGTTGTTGCAAGAAGCCGTGGAAAAAGTGCAGAAAGAAGGCGCGGAAGCGATCGTGCTCGACCTGCGCGGCAACGGCGGCGGCCTGCTCGAGGAAGCGGTGCTCAGCGCCGGCGTCTTCCTGCCCAAGGACGAAGTCGTGGTGACGACCGACTCGCGTACCCAGGGCCACGCCGTCTACAAGACCGTCGGCGACAACCTGCCGAAGCTGCCGATGGTCGTCCTGATCGACCGCAACACCGCCTCGGCCGCCGAGATCCTCACCGCGGCGCTGGCCGACGACGCGGGCGCCACCGTGGTCGGCACCCGCTCCTACGGCAAGGGCGTCTTCCAGCAGGAGATCGGCCTCTCCAACGGCGGCGCCCTGAAGCTGACGATCGGCGAGTACTTCACTCCCGATGGCGTCAACCTCGCCAAGAGCCACGGCATCCACCCCGACGTCAAGGCCCGCGACAACCCGCGCACCCCGCGCGACGAGGCCCTGGAACGCGCCCTCGGCGTCCTGGCATCGCAAGGATGAGCTTCCGGTGCGCCTTTTCCCCTCTATACGCCGATAAAGCGCACCGGAAGGCGTTCGGTGAGTAGGCGGGACTGGCGCTACTACCGCGAGCGGCAGCGCGGCCGGGGTCGAGGGCGACGCCAGGAGCCCGAGAACGCGCGCGAGGCGGTCGAGGCGCTACTGGAAGAGCGGCTGGAGCACCGCGGCTTCCCGGCGGCGCTCGAGGTCGAAGCGGGGCGGGCAGCTGACGCGGCCGCGGAGAGCGAGATCCGCCGCCGCGACCTCACCGAGCTGCCCACCTTCACGATCGACCCGGCGACGGCGCGCGACTTCGACGACGCGATCTCGGCCCGGCGCGAGGAGGACGGCCTGCGGGTCTGGGTCCACATCGCCGACGTCGCCGCCCACGTGAAGCCGGGGACGCCACTCGACCTCGAGGCCCGTCGGCGCGCCAACAGCACCTACGCGCCGGGCGCGGTCGAGTCGATGCTGCCGCGGGCGCTGAGCGAGGACGCCTGCAGCCTGGCGCCCGAGGTCGAGCGCTTGGCGGTGAGCGCCGAGATCGAGCTCAGCCCCAGTGGCAAGCCCCGGGCCGCCGCCTTCTACCGCAGCCGCATCCGCTCGCGGGCGCGGCTCGACTACGACCAGCTCGACCGCGTCTTCGCCGGCCGCGAGCGCTCGCCCGAGGCTGTGGCCGAGCCGCTGGCGCTGGCCCGCGAGGCCGCGGCCTCGCTGGGTGAGCAGCGAGGCGCGACCAGCCTCGACGTCGACTCCAGCGAGCCGGAGTTCCGCTTCGACGCCGCCGGCAATGTCGTCGCCGCCCGCTCGGTCGAGCAGACCGAGTCGCACGAGTTGATCGAGCGCTTGATGATCCTCGCCAACGAACAGGTCGCCCAGCTGCTCGAGCGCAAGCGGGTGCCGGCGGTCTACCGGGTGCACGCCCAGCCCGACGCGGCGCGGGTCGAGCGGCTGGTCGAGCAGCTGCAGGCGCTCGGCGTGCCGACGCCACCGCTCGGCCAGGGCCTCGCCCCGGCGCAGGCGGGCCAGGTGGCCGCGCAGGCGAGCAGGCTCGTGGTCGAGGAGGCGGCGCGGCGCGGGCACGGCCGGGAGGCGTATACATCGCTCGTGCTCCGTTCCCTGATGCAGGCCTCCTACAGCGACCGCAACAGCGGTCACGCCGGGCTCGGCAGCCCGGCTTACTGCCACTTCACCTCGCCGATCCGGCGCTATCCCGACCTGCTCGTCCACCGGGCGCTGCTGGCGACGCTGGGCGAGGGGGAGGAGGCACCGCGGGCGGCGGAAGCGCGCGAGGTGGCCTGGCACGCCAGCGAGTGCGAGCGCGAGTCGGCCAAGCTCGAGCGCGACGCTGACGACATCTGCGCCGCCTACCTGCTGCAGCGCGAGCTCGCCGAGCGCGGCGAGGAGACCCGGTTCGAGGGCGAGGTCGCGGGGGTGATCAGGGCCGGCGCCTTCGTCCGTTTCGGCGGCGAGCTCGGCGACGTCTACCAGGGCTTCCTGCCGGCGCGAACGATCGGCGAGGAGCGCTTCGAGCTGAACGAGACCGAGACCGCCCTGGCCGGGCGCGAGTCGGGGGCGACGATCCGCCTCGGCGATCCGATATCCGTCCGGGTGAGCGAGGTCGCCCCGGCGCGCGGAAGAGTCGACCTGGAGCGCATCGATGGCTAAGAAGGGCAAGAAGCGCGAGCCGGCCTTCGGCGACGTCGCCACCAACCGCCGCGCCCGGCACAAATTCGAGCCGGTGGAAAAGATGGAGGCGGGGATCGTCCTGCTCGGCTCCGAGGTCAAGTCGCTGCGCAACGGCAAGGCGCAGATGACCGACTCCTACGCGGTGGTCGAGAAGGGCGAGGTTTGGCTGCGCAAGCTGCATATCCCGCCCTACGAACCGGCCAGCCGCGAGAACCACGAGCCGGAACGGCCGCGCAAGCTGCTGCTGCACAAGGGCGAGATCGAACGGCTGATCGGCAAGACGGCGGAGAAAGGCCTGACCCTGATCCCCCTGCGGATCTACTTCAAAGGCCCGCGGGCAAAGGTCGAGCTGGCCCTGGCGCGGGGCAAGGAGGGGCGCGACCGGCGACGCGATATCGCGGATCGTGACGTGCGCCGCGAAGTCGAGCGAGAATTCAAGGGCCGGATGAGGTAGCTTCGAGACCGATGCGCTCCAGGATTTCTTTGTGTTGGTCCGCGTTGACCCTCGTTGCGCTCGCCCTGGCCGTCCCGGCGCAGGCGCAGGCCGATTCCTTCCCGAGCGAAGCCGGCAACTTCGTCAGCGACAACATCAAGTACTTCGTCGGCGGCCTCGTCGCCGCGATCCTGCTGCTGCTGCTCGTCGTCAGCGTGACCCAGCGGCGGGCGAAGGAGAAGGCCGCCAAGGAAGGCGCCGCCCCGGCCGGCTCGCCGCCCCCGTCGCCGGGCAAGGCCACGCCGGTGCCCCCTGCGGCCGCTGCGCAGGCGCAGACCGCCGAACTCCCGCGCACGCCGCCCGCCGGAGCGCCACCCGTCACCCCTGGAGCGCCACCGGTCACCCCCGCTGCTCCGCCCCCGGGTTCCGCTGCTCCGCCGGCCGCGGCCCCCGCGGGTCAGCCGCTGAGCGCCAAGGAGAAGCGCAAACAGGCTCGCGAGCAGCAGCGCCAGGCTCGCATCGAGCACCGCAAGAAGCGCCAGGAAGAGGCCAAGCGGCGCAAGGAGGAGCGCCTGGCGAAGCGGGCGGAAAAGCGCGGTAAGCCGGTCGGTGGCGGTGGCCGCGCCGACAGCCGCCGGGCTCGCAAGGAAGCGGCGAAGGCCGAGCGCCAACTGGCCGAGGCGCGGGCCGCGCAGGAGCGCGAACAGCTTCAGCAGGGCGGTCAGGTCGCACCGCTGCCCCCGGCGGGGCAGCCGGCGCCGGTGGCTCCGGTGCCGCCCCCGGTCGCCGTTCCGGCGCCGACGGAGCCGATTCCAGCGTCCCAGCCCGTGCCCCCCGCGGCCCCCGCGCTACCGCCTCAGCCGCCCGCGCCGACGCCGCCGGTCGGCTACGAGGGCCCCCGCGATCGCCGAACAGCGCGTGCAGGACAAGGTCGCCGAGATTCAGCACGAGGAGGAGCGGATCCGGGCCGAGGCCGATCGTCGCATCCAGGAGGCCGAGCGCTTGCAGCACGAGGCCGAAGCGCGCACCGCCCAAGCCCAGGCGGGCCAGGTGACCCAGAGCATGGCGGCGGTTCCGCCCGTCGCTCCGGCCCCGGCTGCCGGGGCGGGGTTGCAGACCGCCGAGCAGCGCCTGCAGCAGGAGCGCGAGGCGCAGGAGCGGGCGATGGCGGAGGCCCAGGAGCGCCTGCGCCAGATCGAAGAGCGCACCAAGGAGGCCGAGCGCCGCGCCGCCGAGGCCGAGCGGCTGGCCAAGCTCAAGTCCGAGGAGGACGAGCGCGAGCGCCGCCTGCAGGAGATTCGCGACAGCGTCGCGCAGGCGGAGGAGCGCGCTCGCGAGGCCGAGCGCCGTGCCGAAGCGGCCGAGCAGGCCGTGATCCAGTCGGTCCAGGGCCAGGGGACGGCACCGTCTCAGGCCGCCCCGCCGCCGCCGGCCTCATTCGCGGCCCCGCAGCCCTCGCCGCCCGTGCCGCCGCCCGCACCCGAGCCGACCCCGCCGGCGCCGGACCCCGGTCCGCCCGTGCCGCCCGCACCCGAGCCCGCGCCTCCCACGCCGGTCCCGCCTGCGCCCGCACCCGAACCGGTTCCGCCGCCGCCGACCCCGGCCCCGCCGACGCTGCCGCCCAGCCCGGAGCCGCCCGCTCCCGCCGCGGCCGCTCCGGCTCCCGCTGGGCCGGCCCCATCCGGGGGGACGATCGACCTCAACGCGGTCAGCTTCGAGCAGCTCCGCGCCGAGAACCTCTCGGTCACCCAGGCGACCCGCCTGCTCGCCCACCGCGAGCGACTGGGCCGCTTCGGCTCTGTGGACGACCTCGACGAGGTGCCGGGGTTCCCGCAGGACGTTTTGGAAGAGCTGAAGAGGCGTTCGAGCGTTTAAGCGGTCCCGGCAGGGGTTCCGCTTAACTTTTTCGGTGGAGACGCGGGGGCTGGCGCCGCGAGGAATTGCCGAAAAAGTGCAAGACGCTCCACCCCTGCCGGGACCGCTCTAAAGACCGTAAGCCTCCAGGAGCTTCAGCCAGATCTCGCTGCGTGAGGGGTAGGCAGCTACTGCGTGACGAAGCCGCTGCAACGGGCACCTCGCCGACGATGGCGATCGTGGCGGCATGGAGGAAGTCGGCGGTCTCGAAGCCGGTGAAGGTGGCGCCGACGATCACCTCGCGCTCCTCGTCGATAACGAGGCGGGAGGTGCCGCCGGTTTCCTTGCCCTGGAAGCTGGCGCCCGCGGTGCCGTCGGTGGGGACGTCGACAGCCTTCGCGTCGATGCCGGCTTTTTCGGCCTGGCCGAGCGTCCTGCCTACCGCGGCGACCTGGGGATCGGTGAAGGTGACCCGGGGCGAGCCGATGCCTTCTGCCCTCAGGGTGACCTCGCGGCCGAGGATGTTCTCGGCAGCGGCCCAGGCCTGGTACTTGCCCATGTGAGTGAAGAGGGCGCGGCCGCTGACGTCGCCGACCGCGTAGAGCCACTCGCGGGCGCCGACCCGCAGTCGCTCGTCGGTATCGAGGAAGCCGTGCTCACCGGGCTCGACCTGGACGCTCTCGAGGCCGATCTCCGCGGTCCGCGGCTTGCGGCCGACGGCGACGAGGATCTCGGCCGCGGCGACCGCGCCGCCGTCGTCAAGGGCGAGGGTCACGACATCGCCGTCGCGACTCACCCGCACGGCTTTCGTGCCGGTGCGGACGTCGATGCCGTGCCGCTCGCGCAGCGCCGCGCCGACTTCCTCACCGGCAAAGGGCTCCTCGCGGGCGAGCACGCGCGGGCCGCCCTCGACCAGGGTCACCCGGCAGCCGAGCGAGGACCAGGCCTGCGAGAGCTCGCAGCCGACCGGTCCGCCGCCGAGCACGATCATGCTCTCGGGCACGTGCTTGGAGGTGGTCCCCTCGCGGTTGTTCCAGGGCCGGGCCGAGTCGAGGCCCTCGATCGGCGGCATCGCCGCGGCGCTACCGGTGGCGAGGACGATCGCCTGGCGGGCGCTGAGCAGGACGTCGCCGACCCGCACCCGCCGCTCGCCGTCGAGCACTCCACTTCCACGGAAGAGCTCGATCCCGCGTTCTTCCAGCCAGGGCAGCTGACCGGAGTCGTCGCGGTCGTGGATCACCTCGTCGCGCCGCTCGAGCACCGCCCGCGGGTCGAGCCGCTCCTCGACGGCGATGCCGGGCACCCGCTGGGCCTCGGCGAGCAGATCGGAAGGCCGCAGCAGCGCCTTGGAGGGCATGCAGGCGTAGTAGGAGCACTCGCCGCCGACCAGGTGCTGCTCGACGATCGCGACCGAGAGCCCGCCGTCGGCGAGCCGGCCGGCGCAGACCTCGCCGGGCGCGCCGGCACCGAGCACGATCGCGTCGAATTCCCTCTCGGCCACCCGGTATTCCTACCCGACTCCGTACAATCGATCCACATAGCACGGGGGCGACAGGCTTCGACGTGGTCGGTCCGTGCGAACGGTTGCAGGTCGAGGTTGCCGGAGGCCTCGTTAAACCCCGGCACCAACCAATACGTGCGGACCATGAGTTCGCCCTCGCTGCCTAGCTAGAACCTAGGCGATGAGAGTCGGTCCTCCCTCGCCCGTAGGGAGGGCAGCCGGCTTCAGAACACGGGCTCACCCCGGCGGATCGCTCCGGCCACCAGGGGACAATCAAGGGGCTTTATCTCCCGCAGTGCCCGCCGGCGCGGACCCCGGGAGACGAGAATCAAGCGCCGGCTATACCTGTAGATGCCTTCGCGCTACGACCTCGGACGCCGGTTCAATTCCGGCCGCCTCCACTAGAACGCGCTCATTTGCGCCGCCACATCGACTCAACACGCAAGGGCGCGGGATGAGCCCGCTCACTCGATTGCGTCTTTTGCTGCCGATTCCGGGGAGTCAAAGCCGTAATCGTGCCGCCTACGCAGTGGACTTGAGCGGGCGCAGGCGGGTTCTCTGGACACGGGCGAGCTTGCGGCGCAGGCGCCTGTAGTTGTTCTCCTCCAGCGGCGTACGTTTGTGGCCCTTGGCGGCGAGGTTCCTTTTCTCCAAAGGATCGCGTTTCAGGTCGTACATCTCCCACTGGGGACGGACGCGCTTCTTCTTGTCCGGGTTTGCGTCGTAGTACTTGGCGAGCTTCCAGCGTTTCTCGCGGATGCTGACGATGTGGTTCGGTGCTTTCGGGTACGGACCGTGGGGCTGGCCGGACTGGTAGTCGTCGTAGGTGAAGACGACGTAGTCCTGGCTCGATCGCTCGCGGGCGGGGCGCAGGACCTGCTTGGAGTAGTCGACGCCCTCCCAGTTGGCGCGCGCCGACTGCGGCGCCTTGACCAGGTTGGCCAGGGTCGGCAGCAGGTCGACGTGGGAGACGAGCGCGTCCGACCTGTGCGGCCGCGTGTAGAGGTTGGGGTTCGAGTAGACCAGCGGCACCCGCAGGGTCTCCTCGTAGAAGTTGAAGTTCTTTTGGCGCATTTCCCCGTGCGAGAGACCCATCTCTCCGTGGTCTGAGGTGCGGATGATCAGCGTGTCGTCCATCAGCCCGGTCGCTTCGAGCTTGTCGAGGACTTCGACCAGGTAGCCGTCCGACATCTTCATCAGGTTGCCGTAGAAGTTGAGGTACTTGCGCGCTCTCTCCGGCGTCTTGAGCACGCCGCCGAGGGTGTTCATCAGCTTGACGAATTCAGCCTGCACCGAGGGCTTCGATTCGAGGTCTTCCTTGAAGGTCGACGGCACGTCCATCTCCCCTTCGAACCAGGACGGTTCTTCATAGCCGGCGTCTTCGTACTTTTTGGGGTAGAAGAGAACGTCGTGCGGGTTGACAAGTGAGATCACCATGAAGAAGGGCTGTTCACGCGCCGCATCGGTCGCCAGGTACTGGAGCGCCCCTTCTTCGGCGCCGGCACCTTCGTGCTGCATGAATCGTTCGTCGTTTTTTGCATTGCCGCCGCCGGCCTGTTCAATTTCCTGGTTGGCGCCGGCGTCCGGCGGGTCCCAGCGGTCGAAGCCGTACTTTTCGGCTTCGGCGGGAGTCGCTTCCTGCTTGTGTTTCGGCTTGGAGACGTGCCACTTGCCCTTGTAGACGACGTTGTAGCCGGCGGCCTTCATCACCGTGGCGAGGTTCGGCATCACCGCGGGTAGTGGCATGTTGACCTGCGGGTTCTTCGGCAGGAACATGTTCTCCTCGAGCGTGTACTTGACGCCGTGCTGGGCCGGGAAGTAGCCGGTCATCATCGTCGTCCGCGAGGGGGAGCACATGCAGGCGCTGGTGAAGGCGCGTTCGAAGCTCAGCCCGTGGTTGCGGAGGCGCCGCATCCCGGGCAGGTTCTGGCGCAGCCAGTTTTTCGGGAAGTGCTGGATCGCCCGCTCCTGGTCGCTGAGGAAGAGGATGATGTTCATCCCGGCGACGTTGCGTCCTTTGTCGAGGGGCGCCGCGAGGGCACGCTCCACGGCAGCTCCCCGGGTAGCATCGCCGCCGCGGCGGCCGCCGCTCCGGAGCCGATCAGCTCCTTGCGAGTGAGCCCCTTGCGCTCGGTCTTCGAGTCGTCCATCCCTGCCCTTTCTCCCGTTTCGCGACCGGCCACCACCTTAATCCCGCGCTCGGCTGCCTGGCCGGATCTACTGAGTTAGATTTCTTACAACGCGAAAGCCTAGGTTTCCGGTCGATCCGTCCGCGCCGTTGGCGCTGCGTGCGTCCACCCGGTAGCGGTTGCAGTAGGACGCATGGCAGAGGTAGGAGCCGCCCCGCATGACAAGCGGACCGTCGCCTTCGCCGCCCAGCGGATCCTCGCGCGGGCTATCGGCGTAATAGTTGCGATCGAAGCGGTCGGCCGTCCATTCCCAGACGTTGCCGGTTACGTTGTGGAGTCCGTAGCCGTTGGCCGGGAACGCCGTCACCGGCGCCGTGCCCGCGTAGCCGTCCGCGCAACTGTTCTCGACCGGAAAGTCCCCTTGGAAAACGTTCATCCGGTGTTCGCCGCCCGGTTCCAGCTCATCTCCCCAGGGGAAACGGCAGCCGACCAGGCCGCCCCTTGCGGCGTACTCCCACTCCGCCTCGGTCGGCAGCCGCGTCCCGCTCCAGGCGCAGAAGGCGAGCGCGTCGTGCCAGCAGACGTGGACGACCGGGTGGTCGGGGCGTTCCTTCCAGCTGCTCGCCGGGCCCTCCGGGTGAGCCCAGTCGGCGCCTTCGACCTCGCGCCACCAGGGGGCTGCGGCGACCGCTCGCGTCGGTGCGGAGTCCTCGGGCAGGAAGCCGGCGAAGACGAACGAGGAGCCGTACCGCTCGGCCTCGGTGCTATGGCCGGTGGCCGCGGCGAAGGTCCCGAACTGCTCGTTGGTGACGGCAAGGCGCGAGATTGCGAAGGGCGACAGCTCCACTTCGTGCGCGGGACCCTCGCCGTCGAGCGGGTAGCCGTACTCGCCGTCCGTCCCCATCGTGAACTCGCCGCCGTCGAGCTCGACCAGATCGGCGGCGACGAGCGCGGCGCCCTCTGTGGACTGCCCGGGCTCGGCCGGTTGGGCGCGGGAGTCCGGCTCGCGCGACTCGTCGCTCGGGGCGCAACAGGAGTGGGTCACGCGGCGGATATTGCCACCGAACGCAGTCCGTCGCGGTTCAAATGACGTCCGGGCAGGCAGCCCACGCGCGCATCCGACATTGACCACACCAGAGCGGGGTCAATGTCGGATGCGCGTGCCTGCCGTGCACCCCGGACTAGAGTCCGGCGCATGGCGAGCCACGTGGCATTCCTGCGAGGGATGAACCTCGGCGGGCGGCGGATCAAGAACGAGGAGCTGCGGGCGGAGTTCGAGGCGCTGGGCTTCGCCGGCGTCGCCTGCTTTCGGGCCAGCGGCAACGTCATCTTTAGCGCCGCTGAGAAAAGCGAGGCGAAGTTGACCAAGGAGATCGAAGCCGGTCTCGGCGAGGCGCTCGGCTACGAAGTGCCGGTCTTCCTGCGCAGCGCCGCCGAGCTGCGCGCGCTCGCCGCACATGAACCGTTCGACGCCACGCAGGTGGAGGCGTCTAAGGGCAAGCTCCAGGTCGCCCTGCTGCCGAAGAAGCCGACGGCGACGGCGCGCAAGCGTGCACTGGCGCTGGCGAGCGACGACGACCGCCTCGCGCTTGAGGGGCGCGAGCTCTACTGGCTGCCGAAAGGCGGCATCTCGGAATCGGACCTCGATCTGAAGGCGATCGAGGCCGCCGTCGGCCCCTGGACGATGCGAACGACGGGCACGATCGAGCAGATCGTCACGAAGTATTTCGGTCCTTGAACGACCGGGGCCCAGCGTGGCGCACGATCCGCTCTTTTAGCGTCATGTATCCGATGGCGGTTGCCCAAGAAATCGGAACGAGGACTACCGGGGGCGCGCCGAACACGAAGATCGCGAGGCCGGTGGCCACTGAGATGATGCCGCTGAAAAGCGAGGCGCCCCAGGGAGGTCGGAAGAGTTTGGCCATCAGTTCCATGCCCCGATGATAAATACGAGTATCGCCAGTGGCCAGCTGGCGGCAAAGCCTTCGGCGATGCCTTCGTTGACTCGCCGGCCAAGAACCTCGGTCAATTTTCTGTCGGGAAATCCGCACGTGGAAGCGCGGCGATCTCCAGGTTCCCACTGACGGCGCCGATCTCCTCGGGCAGGGCCGCCAGGCGCACGTCGGAGACGAACTCCAGCCGCTGGCCGAGCGGGCGGAAGAAGTTGTCGTAGTGGGTGGGGACGACGACCTTGGGGTCGAGGCGGGGGATGATCCGCTGCCAGTAGTCGGCGGTGAAGTTGCGCCCGGCGACGCCGGCGAGGAAGACGTCGACGCCGCGCTCGCGCACCGCCTCGTCGATCAGGTTGGCGCTGCCCTGGTGGTAGAAGCTGACCCCGGCGACCTTGATCGAGATGCCCCAGACCTGGCCGCAGCGGTAGGCGCCGGGGGTGAGGCCGTCGAGATGCTCGCAGGTGAGGTCGCCGTCGTAGGGGACGGCGAGCCCGAGCAGCAGCTTGGAGTGCACGCTGGGCGTGAAGCTGACCTCGAACGGACCCAGCTCGTAGCTGCGGTAGGGCTCGACCTCCACCGTCTGCTCGGCGAGGCCGTGTAGGCCCATCAGGGTCAGCAGTGAGTCCGACCCATAGGCCTTGCAGCCGAAGCGACGGGCGATCGCCGGCGCGTCGACGGCGTGGTCGAAGTGGGTGTGGCCGACGAGGACCCCGACGACCTCGCCGGGGGCATGGACGAAGCGGTCGAGCATCGCCGGGTCTGGCAGCGCCGAGCGTCGCCGCAGCAGGTCGGCGAAGGGGACGCGCGAGAGGTAGGGATCGACGAAGAGCGTCTTGCCCTCGGCGCTGATCCGGTAGCCGGAGACGCCCAGCCATTCGAGCTCCAGCCCGTCCGGCAGCGCAAGCGGCCGTGCCTCCAGCTCACCCAACACTTGGCCGTCTTCGCGCTGCGACGCCGTCCGGGTCAGCCGTGCCCTGGCGAGCTCGCTCAGGTGTCGCAGTGGACTGGGCACCGTCTGGACACCCTACGCCGGGGTGCTCGGTCCGCGTAAGGTCAGGCTGACCATGGCCATCGCGACCGCGACCACGATCGACCTCTACGCCGGCGGCAAGCTGCTCTTCGCCGACGTCTCCTTCAAGCTCGAGCCGCGCGAGCGGATGACGCTGTCGGGGCGCAACGGCGTCGGCAAGTCGACCCTGCTGCGCGTCCTCGCCGGCGAGCGGCCACCCGACTCGGGCAGCATCGCCCTGCAGAAAGGCGCGCGGGTGGCCCTGCACGACCAGCGCCCGCCCCGCGACGAGGAGATCTCGCTCGGCGACTACGTCTTCTCTGGTCGCGCCGATATGGAGGAGACCGAGGCCGAGCTGGCGCGCCTGGAGGCGGCGATGGGCGCCGGCACGCCCGACGAGGAGACGATGCGGGCCTACTCGGCGGCGCAGCAGCGCCTCGAAGCCGGCGGCGGCTACCGCTGGCGCGATGACGTCCTCGCCGTGCTCGGCGGCCTCGGCTTCGACGAGGAGGCGGCCGCGCGGCGGCTCTCGACCTTCTCCGGCGGCGAGCTGACCCGCGCCTCGCTGGCCCGCGCCCTCGCCACCCGTCCCGATCTGCTGCTGCTCGACGAGCCGACGAACCACCTCGACATCCCCTCGCTGGAATGGCTCGAGAGCTACCTCGTCGGCCTCGATGCCGCGGTCGTGCTCGTCGCCCACGACCGCTGGTTCCTCGAGGCAGTCGGCACCTCGGTGCTGGAGCTGGAGGCCCAGCGCGGCCGCTTCTTCGCCGGCCCCTGGCACGCCTGGCGCAAGGAGCAGGCGGCGCGCGAGATCGCCCTCGGCAAGGCGATCGAGCGCCAGCAGGCGGAGATCGAGCGGATGGAGCGCTTCGTCGAGCGCTTCCGCTACAAGGCGACCAAGGCCAAACAGGCCCAGTCGCGGCTCAAGCAGATCGACAAGATCAAGCGCGACGGCGCCAGGGCCGAAGCGCGCGACCGCCGCAACCTGCGCTTCTCCTTCGTCAAACCCGAGCGGCCCGGCCGGGTGGTGCTGAAACTGGTCAAGGCGACGATCGAGGTGCCGGGACGCACGCTCCTTGCCGGTGCAAACCTCGAACTCGAACGCGGCGAACACGTCGTCCTCGTCGGCCCCAACGGCGCCGGCAAGACGACCCTGATCGAGACCCTGGCCGAGCAGCGCGAGCCCGCCGCCGGCTCGGTTCGCACCGGGCACAACGTCAAGGTCGGCTACCTCTCCCAGCACGCCGAGACGGCCGCCGGGACCGGCACCGTGCTCGACGCCGCCCAGCGCGAGACCGGCCTCAGCGGCCAGAAGGCGCGCGACCTGCTCGGCGGCTTCCTCTTCTCCGGTGCCGACGTGGAGAAGTCGCTCGACGACATCTCCGGGGGCGAGCAGCGGCGCCTCTCGCTGGCGATCCTGGTGGCGAGCGGCGCCAACGTGCTGATCCTCGACGAGCCGACGAACCACCTCGACATCGAGAGCCGCGAGGCGCTCGAGGACGCCCTCTCCGCCTTCGAAGGCGCCGTCATCCTCGTCTCCCATGATCGCGCCCTGCTCGAGGCGGTCGGCAGCCGCACGATCGTCTGCGAGGACGGCGAGCTGCGCAGCCACGCCAGCGGCTGGGCCGCCTACCAGCGCCGCCGCGAGGAAGACACCGAAGCGGCCTCGGCCGCCGCCGCGGCGGCGAAGCGCTCGGCCAAGGGCGGCAAGCGCCAGAGCCCGCGCACCGTCGCCCAGCGGGCGGCGCGCAAGGCGGGCCGCCTGGCCGAGAAGATCGAGGCGGCCGAGGCGGAGCTGCGCGCGGTCGAGGAGGAGCTCGCCGATCCGGCCGCCTGGTCGACGCCGGCGAAGTCAGCGAAGGCCGAAGAGCGCCACGAGGCGGCCAAGCGCAAGGTCTCAGAGCTCTACGAGCAGTGGGAGGAGGCCGAAAAAACGGTCAGCGCAGCGGGCGATCCAGCCTGACCAGGGCGCCCTTTCCGGGCGCCAGGGTGATGTTGCGGACCTTGACCTTCTCCGGCTTCGGGTCCGGCGCGCTGAGTTCGGCGCGGGTGACGAACTCGCGCAGGACGATCCGCATCTCGTATTCGGCGAAGGCGGCGCCGATGCAGCGGCGCACGCCGCCGCCGAAGGGAATCCAGGCGTAGTTGTCGACCTTGCCCTCGAGGAAGCGCTCGGGCCGGAACTCGTCCGGCTCGGGAAAGATGTCCTCGCGGTAGTGCAGGGCGGCGATCGCCGCCATCACAAAGGTGCCGCGGGGGAGTTCGTAGCCGCCGATCTCCAGCGGCGCGGTCAGCTTGCGCGCCACGTCGACGATCACCGGTCGCGCCCGCAGGGTCTCCCGCACCGTCGCCGCCAGGTAGTCCTCCTCGCCGGCGGCGAGCGAGTCGCGCAGCTTGGCCAGGGCGCGGGGCGAGCGCAGCAGCCGCTCGATCGCCCAGGCGAGCCCGGTGGCCGTGGTCTCGTGGCCGGCGGCGAGCACCGTGACCAGCTCGTCGCGCAGCTCCTCGTCGCTCATCGGGCTGCCGTCGTCGTGGCGCGCGGCGAGCAGCAGCGAGAGGATGTCGCCGCGCTCCTCGCCCTCGGCCGGCTCGGGCTCGGCCCGTCGCAGCGCGATCTCCTCGTAGATGAAGGCGTCGAGCTCCTCGCGGGCTGCGACGAAGCGGGTCCAGGGGCTCCAGGGGCCGAGGTGGCGGCGCAGCATCGGGAAGGCGATCACCGCGCTGACCCGGTCGCTGAAGCGCTGGATGATGCGCTCGAAGCGGGTCAGCCGGGCCTTGTCGTCGACACCGAAGACCGCCCGCATGATCACGGCGAGGGTGATGCGCTGGGTGTGCGGCCGCAGGGCGAACGGCTCGCCGACCGGCCAGCTCTCCATCTCGGCCAGCGTCGCCTCGCGGATCAGCTCGCCGTAGCGGTCGATCCGCTCGCCGTGGAAGGGCGGCAGCAGGAGCTTGCGCTGGCGCATGTGGGGCGCCTCGTCAAGGGTCAGCACCGAGTTGGGCCCGAGCGCGGGCTCGAGCACGGTGGCGTTCGCCTCGCCCGCGTGCGCCTGCTCGGGCGGGGTGGTGAAGAGGCGCTTGACCAGCCCCGGGTCGGTGACGTAGACGAGCCGGCCGAAGTAGGGGAAGTCGAGCATGAAGACGTCGCCGTGGCGCTGCTGCAGCCTGATCAGGAAGCCGAGCGGATCGCGGGCGTAGCGCAGCGCCTGCAGCAGCGCCGGCAGCTTCGACCCCGGTGGCAACCCGGCGTGGCGGACGGGCGGGGCCGAAGCCGAAGGGATCGTCGCCTGCTCCATCCCCCGGACCATAGCCCAAGAACTGGCCGCGCCAGCCAGGATGCTCACCTGTCAGCAATCAGAAGACGATCGTTCTCGCCCCGTCGAGGAGGACGCGGTCGTCGATGTGGGCGCTTACCGCGCGGGCCAGGACTAGGCGCTCGATGTCGCGGCCGATTCGCTGCAGGTCGGAGACCTCGTCGCGGTGGCTGACCCTGGTCACGTCCTGGTCGATGATCGGCCCGGCGTCGAGCTCCTCGGTGACGTAGTGGGCGGTGGCGCCGATCAGCTTGACCCCGCGCTCGTGGGCGCGGCGGTAGGGGTCGGCACCGACGAAGGCGGGCAGGAAGCTGTGGTGGATGTTGATCGCCGGCGCTCCAAGCCGCTCGAGGAACTCGGCGGAGAGGACCTGCATGTAGCGGGCGAGGACGAGCAGGTCGACCTCGCCGAGCAGCTCCAAGGTGCGCGCCTCGGCCTCGGCCTTGGCGCCGGCCTCTACCGGCACGTGGTGAAAGGGGAGACCGAGCGAGGCGACCTGCTCGCGGTGCTCCTCGTGGTTGGAGACGACGGCGACGATCTCGGCGCCGAGCTCGCCGCTGCGCCAGCGCCAGAGCAGGTCGGAGAGGCAGTGGTCCTCGCGCGAGACCATGATCGCCAGCCGCTTGGGCTCGCTCGACTCGGCGAAGCGGTGGTCCATCTCGAAACGCGCGGCGATCTCGCGCTCGAAACGCCCGTAGACCTCGTCCCGCTCTCCCTCGGGCACAGCGTCGAAGGCCATCCGCATGAAGAAGCGGCCCTCGTTGCTCGAGTGCTGGTCGGCGTCGACGATGTTGAGCCCCGCATCGGCGAGGAAGCCGCTGACCGCGGCGATCAGCCCCGGCCGGTCCGGGCAGGCGAGCAGCAGGCGAGTTGTCGATTGCTCCGCGATCGGTGCATCATCGCTTGCGCGAGTCGGAACCGCAGCAAAAATCCAAAAGTGGCAGATCGCACATCGTGGCTGACTTTGCGTCAAACAGCACGAACTATGTGAGAAGTGTGAGCGCGGTCACCTTGCGGGGCCGCAAATACCGGCACGGTCCGCCGCTTGCTCACAAAACGCACATATTTCATTCCCGTCCTGGTCCTCTGCATCGCCTTCCCCGCCGCGGCGCTCGCGGCCGGCAAGGGCGGCGGATCGTCGTCCCAAGCTTCGGTTGCCGGTGCGGTGCCCGCGCAGCTCTCGGTCCTGCGCCGCTCGACGGTCAGCTTCCACCGCACGATCCGAGTCACGGTCGCCCACCTCGAAGCGGTCCATCGCGCCAAGGTCCGCCGCCGGCGCCGCGAGCTCTTCGCCTCGCTCCCGGGCGGCGTCTCGCAGGAAACGCTCGACGCGATCGGCGCCTGCGAGTCCGGTGGCGACCCGACCGCTGTCTCCTCGGACGGCACCTACCGCGGCAAGTACCAGTTCGACTACGGCACCTGGGAATCGGTCGGCGGCAGCGGCGACCCGGCCGCGGCTCCCGAACGGGAACAGGACTACCGGGCTGCATTGCTGTACGAGCGCTCCGGCTCCTCGCCCTGGCCCGTCTGCGGCTGAGCCTACGATCACTGGCGTGAGCGAGGCGGTCCCGACCCCAGACCCGCAGGGACCGCAGCGCAAGCCCCCCAAGGAGGCGATCGCCGAGGCCAAGGTGCGCGCCCCGACCAGGGGCAATCGCAAGCTCGAGACCTTCCTCGGCGCCGTCAACGGCGACGAGCAGGTGCGGGCCTGGTGGTACATGGCCCAGGTGCACGCCGAGCGGCTCGGCATGTCGGATCACTCCTGGGTCCACACGCAGATCGTCCTCAACATCGCCCTGCGCCTGCTGCGCCTGCTGGTCAAGGCGGGAGTCGAGCCGGCGATGGTCGCCGACCACGGGATGTCGCCCCGCGACGCCGAGGTCGTGGTCGCGGGCGGCGCCCTGCTGCACGACGTCGGCATGTCGATCCACCGCCAGGACCACGAGGCCTACAGCCTCTTCCTCGCCAACGGGGCGCTGGAACGGCTGCTCTCCGAGAGCTACAAGCAGCCCGCGCGAACGGTCGTCGCCTCGGAGATCCTGCACGCGATCATCGGTCACCGCCGCCGCGGCGAGCCCTACACGCTGGAGGCGGGCGTGGTGCGGGTCGCCGACGCGCTCGACATGGCGCAGGGCCGCACGCGGTTGCCGATCGAAGCGGGGCAGGAAGGCATCCACTCGATCTCCGCCGCCGCCGTCGACGAGGTGCGGATCGAGGCGGGGGAGAGCCGGCCGGTGCGGATCCAGATCGAGCTCAACAACTCGGCCGGGATCTTCCAGGTCGACGACCTGCTGGCGACGAAGATCCGCGGCACCCCGCTCGAGGGCAAGGTCGAAGTCGCCGCCGAGATCGAGGGCGAGACCGAGAAGCGCCTCTTGAGTGGATTCCGACTCGACTGAGGCTACGCGGTCAGCCGTAGCGCTCGAGGTCGGCGCGGCGCCGTTCTTTGCGCGCGTCGAGGCGGCCCTGGACGATCGAGAGCACGATGACCAGGATCGCGAAGAAGGCGATCACGCCGAAGCAGAAGAAGGTGACCGTCTTGTCGGTGGTCGGCCCGGCGAGCCCGACGCCGTTGTCGGCGAGGGCGAATGGCGCCGCTACGAGTAGCGAGAGCAACACCGCGCTAAGTGCCGCGAAAGCTGTGACCGCGCGAGGGATTCTCACGCCGGGGAATCTAGCGCAAGGGACGGGCATCCCCCGCGGAAACCTTAGAGCCCACCCCGGTAAGTACCCAAGAGGCCGTTCCAATGCGAGTTTCAGCGGGGGATGCCCGTCCCTTGCGCTGCATAGGATCCCCCGCCGTGAGCAACCTCGAAGCCATCGTCCTCGGCCTGGTCCAGGGGCTGACCGAGTTCCTGCCGATCTCCTCCAGCGGCCACCTGCGGATCGTGCCGGCGCTGCTCGGCTGGCCCGACCCCGGCGCCGGTTTCACCGCCGTGATCCAGCTCGGCACGATGGCGGCGGTGCTGATCTACTTCCGCGCCGACCTCTGGCGCATCGCCGGCGCCTGGCTGAGCGAACTGCGGGTGCCGATCCGCCGCGCCGGCCAGGAGGCGAGGCTGGGCTGGTTCATCGTCCTCGGCACGATCCCGATCTCGATCTTCGGTCTCATCTTCAAGGACCAGATCGAATCGGGCGCCCGCAGCCTCTACCTGATCGGCTCGGCGCTGATCCTCTTCTCCTTCGTGATGGTCGCCGCCGAGCGGGTCGGCACCAGGCAGCGGTCGCTGGACGGGATGGACGGCCGCGACGGGCTCTTCATCGGCGTCGCCCAGTCGCTGGCGCTGATCCCCGGCGTCTCGCGCTCGGGGGCGACGATCTCGGCCGGGCTCTTCCGCGACTTCGACCGCGTCGCCGCGGCCCGCTACTCGTTCCTGCTCTCGGTCCCGGCGGTCGTCCTCAGCGGCCTCTTCGAGCTGCGCAAGGTCGGCGAAGCCGGCGGCCCCTCGGTGGCGGCGACGGTGATCGCCACCCTGGTCGCCTTCGTCAGCGGCTACGCGGCGATCGCCTGGCTGCTGCGCTACCTCGGCTCGCACAGCCTCGAGATCTTCGTCGTCTACCGGATCGCCCTCGGCGTCCTGGTCCTGGCCCTGACGGCCACCGGCGCGATCAGCTGAACCGCCCTATAAATGGCGAACGGCCCGGGGCAGTGGGCCGTTCGCGGTGACGAGAGAGGAGTCTCGTGAGGTCGGAATTCTGGCGCCGATGCGCCGGCCTTCCGTGAACATTCGGAGAATCTCCGGAGAAGGTCGGGTAACAACTCGGCGCGCTCTCTCGGCGACTTTCCCGCAAATTAGGGCGTTTTGGCTGTGAAAATCCTGTGAAAGCAGGGCTTTTATCCGGGCGCCCGTCTTCGTCACCGCATACAATGCCGCTCGTCTTGACCTCGCAGCAGACCACGCGGCTTGCGGTCATCGATGACGACAGCGGTTTCGTCACCGTGCTCTCCAAGCGCACCGAGGCCGCCGGCTGGCAACAGCGCGTGCTGAGCAGCGCGATCCCGCCGGACGAGCTGGTGGCGATGAAGCTGAACGCGCTGCTGCTCGACATGGACGTGCTCGGCGACGAAGCCTGGGAGTACCTGGGCCGCGTCTGCGGGACGCTCCCCGACCTCGCCGTCGTCGTCTGCAGCGGTCGCTCGACCGTGGCCCAGCGGGTGCGCGCCCTGCGGCTCGGGGTCGACGACTGGATCGGCAAGCCCTGTCACCCCGAGGAGGTGATGGCGCGGATCGAAGCGGTCTCGCGCCGCCGCCGTCGCCGCACCCAGGGGGCGAGCGTCGAGGCCGGGCCGGTCGTCGTCGGCGAGCTGGAGATCCGCGCCGACCAGTTCCAGGCCTTCGTCGGCGAGGGCAGCCTCGACCTCACCCGTCGCGAGTTCGAGCTGCTGCAGCTGCTCGCCGACACCAAGGGCCAGGTGCTCGAGCGCGAGGCGATCTACCAGCGCGTCTGGGGCTACGCGATGGCCCACGGCGATCGCTCCGTCGACGTCTTCATCCGCAAGCTGCGCCAGAAGCTGGAGAAGCGCTCGCCCGGCTGGCGCTACATCCACACCCACTTCGGCGTCGGCTATCGCTTCGATCCCGAGTCGGTCGGCGGGGTGGCGCCGGAGCTGGCCGCGGAGGCCGTCGCCGGCATCGAGCCGCAGGCGCCGAATTCACAAGTAGTTCACAGCAGCTTTACGGCCGCGTAACCGATCACCCGGCCCTGGCGGCCATCCTCGCGGCCATGTTGGAGATCAGGCCAGAGGAGCATGCGGCGCTCGTCGACGGTCGACCGCTGAGCCTGACCGTTCGCGAGCTGCAACTGCTGACCACGCTGGCGGCGCACCCGCAGCGCATCCTCACCCGCGAGGAGCTCTACGCCGAGGTCTGGGGCCGCGAACCGCGCCACGACGACCGCTCGGTCGACGTCTACGTCAGCCGCCTGCGCTCGAAGCTGGGCGAGGCGCTGCCGGGCCGGAACCTGATCCACACCCACAGCGGCATCGGCTACCGCTTCTCGCCCGAGGGATAGCGCGGTAGCAGGGGCCTTTTACATCCTTTTCACATCCTCGATACACGCAGGTAACAAGCTGCCAAGGGGCCGCTGGGAGCCTGCCATCGAAGCTCAGATCGTTTCCCAAGAACTAAGGAGATACGCGTGACCAAGAGACTTCTAAGCGTCGGACTCGCCCTGGCGCTTGCAATCGGCGTCGCTGCCTGCGGCAGCTCGTCCTCGGACAGCGGCGGCAGCGGCGGTGGCGGCACGATCAGCGGCGCCGGCTCGACCTTCGCACAGCCGATCATCAGCCAGTGGGGGTCCGAACTAAAGGAAACGGACGGGCTCACCGTCAACTACAACTCAATCGGCTCGGGCGGCGGCATCGCCCAGTTCCAGGCCAACACGGTCGATTTCGGCGATACCGACTCGGCGATGAGCGACGAAGAAATCGAAGTTGCCGACAAAAACGGCACCACCGTCCACGTGCCGATCGTTTTCGGCGCGGTCACTGTCTCCTACAACCTGCCGGGCGTCGAATCGGGGCTCAAGCTCGACGGCGAAACCGTTGGCAATATCTTCCTCGGCAAGATCACCAAGTGGAACGATCCGGCGATCGCCAAGCTGAACCCGGGGGTCGAACTTCCCGGCACCTCGATCACCGTGGTCCATCGCTCCGACGAATCGGGCACCACGGCGCTGTTCACCCAGTTCCTCGATGAAACCAACCAGCAGTGGCACAGCCAGGTCGGCACCGACAAGACGGTCAAGTGGCCGACCGGCACCGGCGCCAACGGCAACGAGGGTGTGGCCGGTGCTGTTCAGCAGACCGAAGGCGCGATCGGCTACGTCGAGCTCGCCTACGCCCTGCAGAACGAATTCACCACCGCGGCGGTCCAGAACAAGGCGGGCGACTTCGTCGCTCCCACACTGGAGTCGACCTCAGCCGCGAGCGAAGGCGTGAAGTTCCCGCCGGACCTGCGCTTCAGCGCGATCAACGCCTCGACCTCGCCGAAGGCCTACCCGATTGCCTCGGGCACCTTCGTGATCGTCTACGAAGACCTCTGCAAGGCCGGCAAGAGCGAAGCGACCGCCAAGAACGTGGTCACCTTCCTCAACTACGGCCTCGGCGAAGGCCAGCAGGTAGCGGAAAAACTCGACTACGCCGGGCTCTCACCGGAACTGCTGAAGGCGTCTCAGGCCAAGGTTGACGGCCTGATGTGCAACGGCAAGACGATCGAAGCGTCGTAGCGGGCCTCGCTTGGAGGCTGGAGTCCAAAAGGTTCCAGGGGGCGGGCGATCTCTCAATCGCTCGCCCCTTTCGCGTCTGCCCGATCGCTTGGTGCGGATCGGGCTGACGGCGATCTCAGCGGCAATCCTGGTCCTGCTTGCCTATTTCTTCGTCAAGCTCACGCTCGAAGCGAAGCCGGTCTTCGAAAGGTTCGGTGTCTTCGGCTTCGTCTTCACCAATGACTGGGACGTCTCGAAAGGCATCTACGGGGCTCTGCCCCTCGTCGTCGGCACGCTTGTCACCTCGACGCTGGCCCTGGTCATCGGCGTGCCGATCGCGGTCTCGGTCGCCCTCTTCCTCACCGAGCTCTGTCCGCGACGGATCCGCGGATCGCTGGTCGTCATGGTCGACCTGCTTGCCGCGGTGCCCTCGGTCGTCTACGGGCTCTGGGCCTTCTACTTCCTGATCCCGAAGCTGAAACCGATCGAGCAGTGGTTCGCCGACACCTTCCATTTCCTCCCTTTCGTGGCCACCGACAACGTCGCCGGCCCCAACTACTTCATCGCCGGCTTGATCCTGGCGATCATGCTTTTGCCAATCGTCAGCGCGATCAGCCGCGAGGTCATCTCCACCGTGCCACCCGACCAGAAGGAGGCGGCGCTCGCCCTCGGCGCGACCCGCTGGGAGATGATCCGCACCGCGATGCTCCCCTACGCCCGCCGCGGCATCGTCGGCGGCTCGATGCTCGGCCTGGGGCGGGCGATCGGCGAGACGATCGCGGTCACGATCGTGATCGGCGACAACCCGATCCTTGGCCACAGCATCTTCGACCAGGGCTACACGCTTGCCGCGGTGATCGCCAACGAGTTCAACGAGGCCGCGGCGGATCCGCTCCACCGCGCGGCCCTGATCGGCGCCGGCCTCGTGCTCTTCGTCCTCACCCTGCTGGTCAACTCGATCGCCCGGTTGATGGTGCTGCGTAGCGAGCGACAGGGATCGCGCCCGATCTCCCCGGCCGCGGCGGAGGGCATCTAAGTGGAGTCGGCGAGCCTTTCCACTCCGGGCGCGCTGCCGCCCGTGAGCGCCCGTCGCCGTCGCACCGATCGCCTCGCCCGATCGGTGCTCTGGTTGGCGACGATCGTCGCGATAGTGCCGCTCGTCCTCATCGTCTTCTACATCCTCAGCAAGGGAGTGGGGGCTCTGAGTGTCGAATTCTTCACCACCGATCCGACCGGGAACTTCTTCGGCGATCAGGGCGGGGTGAAGAGCGCGATCCTCGGCACGATCGAGATCGTCGGCGCCGCCGCCCTGATCGCGGTCCCGCTGGGAGTTGGCGTGGCTCTCTACCTGACGGAGTACGGCGGCAACGCCAGGCTGGCTCATGCGGTCCGCTTCTTCGTCGACGTGATGACCGGGGTGCCCTCGATCGTGTTCGGGCTCTTCATCTACCTGACCCTGGTGCTGGCCGGCGTTGGCGGTTCCAGCTTCGCCGGCTGGAAGGGCTCGGCGGCCCTGGCGCTGCTGATGCTTCCGGTCGTGACCCGGTCCGCCGAGGTGGTGCTGCAGCTCGTGCCCGGCTCGTTGCGCGAGGCGGCACTGGCGCTCGGCGCCCCGCGCTGGAAGGTGATCGTGCGCGTGATCCTGCCCAGCGCCGCACCCGGCATCATCACCGGCTCGCTCCTGGCGATCGCTCGCGCCGCGGGCGAGACCGCGCCGCTGCTGTTCACTGCCACTATCGTCAAGGCAACCACCTTCGACCTCAACCAGCCGATGAACTCACTCCCGGCCCAGATCTTCCAGGACCTCAAGCAGCCCAATGACGAACTCGTTCAGCGAGCCTGGGGCGCGGCGATAACGCTGGTCGCGATGATCCTGCTGCTCACCCTGATCGCCAAGCTGATCCAACGGAGAAGTCGTGTCCAAGGAGCCCCCGAGATGAACCCGAACCGAGATCGACGCCCCCGAGGTCGGGGGCGAAGCCGCCGACCTCTCCGCCCAGTCGCAAGGCGGGGGCGTCGGCCACGTCACCGGTCCGTCTGAGGCCGAAACCGCGTCACGGACGCCGGCGCTCAAGCGCGCAGGTGGAGCTTCGCGGGCTGAGCGCCTACTACGGCGACCACCGGGCCGTGAAGAACGTCAGCCTGCGGTTCTCGGGCGAAGACGTGACCGCGATCATCGGTCCCTCGGGGTGCGGCAAGTCGACGATGGTGCGTTGCGTCAACCGCATGCACGAGGAGATGCCCGGTGCCCGGGCGGAGGGCGTGGTGCTGCTCGATGATGCCGATCTCTATGGCTCCAGGCGTGGACGTCGTCGCGGTTCGCCGGGCGATCGGGATGGTGTTCCAGAAGCCGAACCCGTTCCCGACAATGTCGATCTTCGACAACGTTGCCTCGGGGCTGCGGTTCACGGGCGGCGGTCGTGGCGAAACCGAGGCCCGGGTGAGCGAGCGCTGGGCGAAGCGGCCTCTGGGAGGAGGTCAAGGACAGGCTGGGCAAGCCGGGCCTCGGCCTCTCGGGCGGGCAGCAGCAGCGCCTCTGCATAGCCCGGGCGCTCGCCGTCGACCCCGAGGTGTTGCTGATGGACGAGCCTTGCTCGGCGCTCGATCCGGTTGCGACCCTGAGGATCGAGGAGTTGATCGGAGAGCTGAAGCAGCGCGTGACGATCGTCATCGTCACTCACAACATGCAGCAGGCCGCGCGGGTCGCCGACACGACGGTCTTCATGCTGAGCGGCGAGCTGGTCGAGGTCGGGGCGACCGACAAGCTGTTCACCAACCCCGACGACGAGACGCACCGAGCAGTACGTCACCGGGAAGTTCGGCTGATGGCGCCGCCGAGACGCGACTCAGTACCAGGAGGAACTGGAGCGGCTCGAGGCGAGCGGCCTGGGTGGGCTCGACCTCGCCGGTGCGGCCCTCGCCCGCACACTGGAGGCGATCGAGCACCAGGACGTCGAGCTGGCGCAGATCGTCATCGCCGACGACGATCGCATCGACGGCCGCTACCTCGAGGTGCACCAGGCGCTGATCACGCTGCTCGCCACGCAATCGCCGGTGGCGACCGACCTGCGGCTGATCTCGGCGCTGCTGCACGTGCTGAAGAACGTCGAGCGGATGGGCGACCAGTGCGTGAACATCTGCAAGATGATCCCGCTGACCGGCAACGAGCCGCCGTCGGACCAGGAGATGGTGAAGCTGATCCTGACCATGGGCGGACAGACGAAGACGCTGCTGAGCCAGGCCAAGCGGGCCTTCGCCGATCGCGACATCGAAATTGCCCAAGACCTGGTCCGCCAGGACGACGTCGTCGACAACCTCAACCGCGAGTGCTTCCGGCTCGCCCTGGAGATCGGCGACGACGCCGACAAGCGCGAGTGGGCGATGACGATGCTGCTGGCGGCGCGGGCGATCGAGCGGATCGGCGACAACGCGGTGGACATCGGCGAGCAGGTCGCCTTCGTCGTCACGGGGTTGTTTCGGGAGTTCGAGGATGCTTCGCATCCGAGGGGGTGGTGCGAGGGGTGGGGTGCGTCCTGCGATCGCATCGCGACGGACATGGCGGGCCTCGCCGGGAGTGCCGACGTTCTCCGGACGACCTCGCCGATGGGGGTCCCCGACGCGGCTCGCAATGAGTCCGTGCGCATCCGTCCGGCGCGAGTGACCGCAGAGATCGTTGAGATCCGACGGTTCTGGGAACATCGGAAGAACGCCGTGACGCTCTGTGCCGCCATAGATATTGGGTCGAATACGACTCGGGTGCTCGTTGCCGAGCCCGTTGAGGGGCAGTTGAAGAAGGTGATGGAGCAGCGGGCGTATACGCGGATCAACAAGGCGCTCGACGGGGACGGGGCGATCTTGGCGGCGAAGGTCGATGAGGTTTGCGACGTGGTCGCGACTCAGGTGCGGCTGGCGAAAGAGCTGGGGGCGGAAGAGATTCGCGCTGTCGCGACGGCCGCGGTGCGCGAGGCCTCCAACAGCGACGAGGTCGCGAGCCGCTATTGGCGAGGCGGCGGGCGTCCGGGTCGAGGTGCTCAGCGACGAGGAGGAGGGGAGGCTCTCCTTCATCGGCGCGACCAAGACGCTCGGCCACCCGGTCGAAGGGCGGGTCGGCGTCGTCGACGTCGGCGGCGGCTCGACCGAGGTGATCCTCGGCACCGTGCCGGGTGGCGCCGAGGAGGTCCGTTCCTGGCGGGTCGGCTCGGGAGTGCTCGCCAACGAGCTGATCTCCTCCGATCCACCGTCCGCGGCCGAGATCCGCAAGGTCCGCGACCGCATCGAGGACATTTTCGAGGGGGTCGAGATCGAGCATCCGGCCCAGGCCGTCGCGGTCGGCGGCAGCGCCACCTCGCTGCGCCGGCTGGTCGGCGCAGTGCTCGAGTACGAGACGCTGGAGCGGGGGATCCGGGTGCTCTGCGGCGACCCGGCCGCCGACGTCGCGCGTCGCTTCGAGCTCGACCCCGAACGGGTCCGCATCCTCACCACCGGCGTGCTGCTGCTGGAGAAGGTCTCCGAGCTGCTCGGCCAGCCGCTGCAGATCGGCAAGGGCGGGTTGCGCGAGGGCGTCGTCCTCGATCTGCTCAACGGCAACAGCAACGGCTCCAAGCTCGGCGCCTCGTCGCCTGACGGGCTCGGCCGTCCTCTAGCCTCCCAGCGTGGCCGGTGCGCGCAAGGTCGAGCTCGACTGCGAGGGGTCGTTCTCCGAGGCAGCAGCGCGGGTCGTCCGGGTGCGCTCCAAGGAGGTATTTGCGAATTCCGAGGGCGTCCTCGACCTCGGCGATGTCGAGCGGGTGCACGACATGCGGGTGGCGACGCGCCGATTGCGCGCGGCCCTGGAGGTCTTCGAACCCTGCTTCCCGCATAAGCGCCATCGCAAGGCATTGAGGAAGGTGAAGGCGCTGGCCGACGCGCTCGGCGAGCGCCGCGACGCCGATGTTGAAATCGCCTTGCTCGAGGGTCTCGTCGGCGAGGCGGCGGAGGCGGACCGGGCGCGCACTTCGCGACCTGATCGCGGAGCTGCGGACGCATCAAGCCGAGGCCAACGAGGCGCTCGCGCCTTTCGTCGCCCCGAAGCGGCTGAAGAAGCTGCGACGGCGGCTGAAGAAGCTTGCCAAGAAGGCGAGATCGTGAAAGCCCGAGCCATTGAGGGCCTGAACTCAGATCGGGCGCTCATGCCCAATGTGGCCCTGATCGTCTCGGTGCGGCTCGACGAGTTGCGCGGCTTGGCCGACCCGGCACTTGCCCCGGGCGCGAGCCAAGCGCAACACGACCTGCGGATCGCCGCCAAGCGCCTGCGCTACGTGCTCGAGATCTTCGCCCCCTGTCTTGGTGAGCAGGCCGAGGCCGCCCGCGGCGCCGCCAAGCGCCTGCAGTCCGTGCTCGGCGACCTGCACGACTGCGACCTGATGCTGACCAAGGTCGAGCGGATCGGCTCGGTCGAGGCCGTCCTGCGCCAACGTCGCGAACGCCTCTTCCACGACTTCGTCGCGCTCTGGCAGGCCGAGGCGAGCAAGGGCACCTGGGCAGCGCTCGAGGCCGGCCTCGAGGACGCGCCCTCCCTTTTCCGTCCCTGAGACGGTTTTTGGGGGAGCATCGGTCACCGCATGTTCACCTGCGGTTCTCTGCTCGTTCACATGTCTTGCCTGCAAATGCCGAACTCTTGAGGTGACGGAAACGACTAGAGCAGGGAGACGCCGATGACTTCCCGTGTAGACATGCATTGCCACTCCACCGCCTCACAGCTCTCGCGGCTCGGAGTTCAGCGCTCGTTGGGGCTGCCCGAGTGCGCGACGCCGCCCGAGGAGGTCTACGAGCTGGCCAAGCGGCGGGGGATGGACTTCGTCACGATCACCGACCACGACACGATCGACGGCTGTCTCGAGCTCGCCGATCGTCCCGATTGCTTCGTCTCCGAGGAGCTGACCGCACGCTTTGTCGGCGAGCCACAGGCGGTGCACGTCCTCTGTTACGGGATCACCCCCGGGGACCACGAGTGGCTGCAGGCACACGCCGGCGACGTAGAGGCCTGCGCCGCGTACCTTGCCGAGAACGAGATCGCCTCCGCGTTGGCGCACCCGTTCTACAACGTCGAGGCGCCGCTGACGCCGCGACACCGGCGCCGGCTCGCCGAGCTCTTCCCGATCTGGGAGGTGCGCAACGGCTCTCGCGCCGCCGAGCTCAACATGCCGGCGGCGATCTACATCGAGACCCACGGCGGGACCGGGATCGGCGGTTCAGACGACCATGCCGGCGTGGACATCGGCCGCACCTTCACCGAGGTGCCCGCGGCCGCCACGCCGGAAGAGTTTCTCCACAAGATCCGAGCCGGCGATGCCAAGGGGGGCGGCCAGCAGGGCAGCGCCGCCAAGTGGGCCCACGCCGCCATGGCGCTCGCCACCCGCGCCCTGACCCTCGGTTCCGGTGCGCCTTATCCCTCTCATGGAGGGAAAAGGCGCACCGGAACGGTTGATCCAGCGGTGGTGATGAAGATTGCCCAGCGGGTGATCAGCGAGGGGGCGGCGCGGGAGGGCAAGGTCGCGGCCGACATCGGGCCCGAGGACGCGCGGGCGCTGCTCGAGGCCTGGCTGAGCTCGATCGAGCTCGAGCTGCGCGGCCCGGAGCTGATCGCCTACCTGCAGGAGGAGGACTTCTCCCACGCCGACCTCTACCGCCGGGCGCGGCGCACCCACGAGCGGCGCCTGCGCGGGGCGATCGCCGCCGGCGCCGACGCTGCGCGCGAGGGCAATCTGACCACGGCCTTCGGTGGTCTCTTCGACGCGGTGATCCCGGCCGTGCCATACGCGCCTGCGATCACCTTTCTCGGCGCCGAGAAGGCGAAGCTGGCAAGCCGCGCGGAGGAGCGGCCGCGAATTGCCCTGATCGCCGACGGGATCGGCGCCACCCATGGGGTGACGGCGACGATCGAGAAGATCCGCGAGCTCGGCGTGCCGGGCTTCGAGATCGAGGTCGTCGGCACCGACGCCGGCGTCGACCGGCGGCTGCCGGCGGCGGCCGAGCTCGAGGTTCCCTTCTACGCCGGCATGAGCCTCGGCGTGCCGGGGTTGCCCGGGCTGGCCGAGACCCTCGCCGAGGGCCGCTACGACGCCGTCCACGTCACCGCCCCCGGCCCAGCCGGGATCGCCGCGACCCTGCTCAACCGGATCGCCGGCACGCCGCTGATCGCCAGCTACCACACCGAGCTGGCCGGCTACGCCGGTCTGCGCAGCGGCGACGCCGCGGTCGAGGCGATGGCCAAAGCCGCCCTCGGCGCCTTCTACGGCGCTCCCTCGCTGGTGCTCTCGCCGAGCCCGGCCGCCGACCGCTCGCTGATCGAGCTCGGCATCGAGGAGGCGCACCTCGCTCGCTGGGAGCGGGGCGTCGACGTCACCCGCTTCGATCCCGGCAAGGCGGCGCGCGAGCACTTCCCGGGCGAGGTCAAGGTCCTCTACGCCGGTCGGCTCAGCCGCGAGAAGGGGGTCGACCTGCTGGCCGAGAGCTTCCTGCGCGCCCGCAGCGCCGACCCGCGCCTGCATCTGCTGCTAGCCGGCGGCGGTCCCGAGGAGGACGAGCTGCGCGCCCGGCTCGGCGAGCACGCGACCTTCCTCGGTTGGCTCGAGGGCGAGGACCTGGCCCGCGCCTACGCCAGCGCCGACGTCTTCCTCTTCTGCTCGACCACCGACACCTACGGGCAGGTCGTGCTCGAGGCCGGCGCCAGCGGCGTGCCGGTGGTCGCCGTCGCCGAGGGCGGCCCCGCATCGCTGGTCGAGAACCGCCACACCGGCATGCTCTGCCAGGCCGACGCCGACCACATCGCCGGCACGGTCCTGCAACTGGCCGCCTCGCCGCTGCTGCGCCGTCACCTCGGCGCCTCCGCCGTCCGCGCCGCCCGGGCCCGCTCCTGGGAGCAGGCGATGGAGCAGCTCGCCGCCGGCTACCGCCGCGCGCTTGGCGCCGATTCGCGCCGCCGACTTTCACCCACCTCCGGGGTGGTCAAAGTCGGAAGCGCAGGCGCTTCCGTGCACGCTGCCTGAGGCAGCCTGGATGGCGGCAGCCCGGCAGTACGATGAACGCATCGACGACCCCGCTCTTTACTTCAATCGCGAGCTCTCCTGGCTCGACTTCAACCAGCGGGTGCTGGAACTCGCCGAGGACCCCGGCGGTGCCGCTGCTGGAGCAGATCCGCTTCTGCGCGATCTACGCCTCCAACCTCGACGAGTTCTTCATGGTGCGTGTCGCCGGGCTGTTCGAGCAGCTCGACGCCGGGATCGACGCGCGCGGGCCCGACGGGCTGAGGCCGGGCGAGCAGATCGACGCGATCCAGGCGCGGGTGCTGGAGCTGGACGAGCGGCTGCACGCCTGCTTCGAAGGCAAGCTGCGGCCGGCGCTGGAGCAGGAGGGGGTCCGCATCGTCTCGCTCGACTCGGCCGGCGAGGCGGAGCGCGAAGAGATCGACGCGCGCTTCCACGAACAGGTCTTCCCGGCGCTGACGCCGCTGGTGATCGGCATGGGCCGGCCCTTCCCCTACATCTCCAACCTCTCGCTCAGCCTCGGCGTGCTGTTGCGCGATCCCGAGAGCGGCAGCGAGATCATCGCCCGGGTCAAGGTGCCGAAGGAGCTGCTCGGCCGCTTCCTGCCGGTTGGCGAGGGTGGCCAGACCTTCGTGCCCCTGGAGGAGGTGATCGCCGCCAACCTCGACGCCCTCTTCCCCGGCACCGAGGTGGTCGACCACGGCTACTTCCGCGTCACCCGCGACGCCGACTTCACCGTCTCCGACGAGGCCGACGACCTGCTGCAGGCGGTCCAGGACGAGATCCGCCGCCGCCGCTTCGGCGAGGTGGTGCGGCTCGAGATCGCCGCCGGGATGAACCCGAAGCTGCGCCAGCAGCTGATCGACGCGCTGCGGCTCGAGGACCGCGAGGTCTACGACGTCAACGGCCTGATCGACCTTGCCGACCTGACCGCCGTCGCCGACGTCCCCGGTCACGCCGAGCTGCGCTACGCGCCCTGGACGCCGGTGACGCAGCAGCGCCTGCTGGGCGAGGACGACGAGCCCTGCGACATGTTCGCGACGATCCGCCAGGAGGACCTGCTCGTCCACCATCCCTACGACTCCTTCGCCAGCTCGGTCGAGCGCTTCGTCGAGCAGGCGGTCGCCGACCCGGACGTGCTGGCGATCAAGCAGACCGTGTACCGGACCAGCGACGACTCGCCCCTGGTGCCCTCGCTGATCCGCGCCTCCGAACGCGGCAAGCAGGCGGTCTGCATGGTCGAGCTGAAGGCCCGCTTCGACGAGGAGGCCAACATCCACTGGGCCAAGTCGCTGGAGGAGTCCGGCGTCCACGTCGTCTACGGCATTCCCGGCCTGAAGACGCACGTGAAGGCGATCCTGGTCGCCCGCCGCGAGGGCGACAGGGTGCGCGAGTACGTCCACATCGGCACCGGCAACTACCACCCCAAGACGGCCCGTCTCTACACGGACTTCGGCCTCTTCACCGCCGATCCGGAGATCGGCGCCGACGTCGCCGAGATGTTCAACTTCCTCACCGGCTACGGCCGCCCGGCCGAGTACCGCAAGGTGCTGGTCTCGCCGACGACGATGCGCGATCGCATCGTCGAGGAGATCGAGGCGACGGTCGCCGCGCACGAGGCCGGCGAGGAGGCGCGGATCACGCTGAAGATGAACTCGCTGGTCGACGCCGGCTGCATCCGGGCCCTGTACGAGGCCTCGCAGGCGGGGGTGCGGATCGACCTCAACGTGCGCGGGATCTGCTGCCTGCGGCCCGGCGTGCCGGGGGTCTCCGAGAACATCCGCGTCGTCTCGATCGTCGGTCGCTTCCTCGAGCACTCGCGCGTCTACGCCTTCCGGCGCGGCGAGCAGACGCGGGTGCTGATGGGCTCGGCCGACCTGATGCCGCGCAACCTCGACAGCCGGGTCGAGCTGGTCACCCCGGTCGAAGACGCGGCGTTGCGGGCCGAGCTGCTCGACGTGCTCGAGCGCTGCTTCGCCGACAACGCCAACGCCTGGGAGCTCGATTCCGAGGGGGAGTGGACGCGGCTGGCCCCGGCCAACGGCAAGCGTCGCAGCGTCCAGGAGGAGATGCGCGAGCGCCACGCCGCCCGCGCCGCCGAGCAGCTGGCCGCGGTCTCCAGCTGAGCGTTCGGCCGCTCCGACACTCCCCGCTTCGATCAATAGGATGGCGAGGTGGCGCGTCTCTCCCTCCTGCCCCGCGATCGGACCTTCTTCGATCTCTTCATCGAGGCCGGCGAGAACACCGTCAAGGCGTCGCGCCTGCTCGACCAGATGATGGCCACCTGGCCCGACTCCGGTGACCTCTCCAAACAGGTCGTCGATGCCGAGCAGGAGGGCGACCGGATCACCCACGCGATCATCAAGCGGCTCAACTCGACCTTCGTCACCCCGATCGACCGCGAGGACATCTACGGCCTGGCGACCCAGATGGACGACATCGTCGACTACACCGAGGAGGCCGCCGACTTCCTCGGCCTCTACAAGATCGAGGCGCCGATGGCCCAGGCGCAGGAGCTGACCAAAGTGCTGGTCGCGGCCTGCGAGCAGCTCGCCGCCGGGCTCGAGCACCTGCGCGACTTCAAGGAGCCTCGACAAGTACTGGATCGAGATCCACCGGCTGGAGAACGACGGCGACCGGATCTCCCGCGACGCCGTCGCCTCGCTCTTCTCCAACGGGATCGACCCGATGGTCGTGATCCGCTGGAAGGACATGTTCGCCGTGCTCGAGAACGCGATCGACGCGACCGAGACGGCCGCTCAAATCCTTGAGGGAATAGTCATCAAGAACTCGTGAGCTCTGACGTCATCCTCGTCATCGTCGTCGGCACCGCGCTCGCCTTCGACTTCACCAACGGCTTCCACGACACCGCCAACGTCGTCGCCACCTCGATCTCGACCGGGGCGGCGCGGCCGCAGGTGGCTATCGGGGTCGCCTCGCTGCTCAACTTCGTCGGCGCCTTCATCTCGATCTCGGTCGCGGCGACGGTCGCCAACGACGTCGTCAACTCTGCCGTGGTCACCCCGACGGTGGTTTTCGCCGGCCTGATCGGGGCGATCGCCTGGAACCTGATCACCTGGTCCTTTGGCCTGCCCTCGAGCTCCTCGCACGCGCTGATCGGCGGCGTGGTCGGCTCCGCGATCGCCGCCGCCGGCTTCGACGCCGTGCTTGCCGACGGCCTCGTCGGCAAGGTGCTGATCCCGGCCGTGATCGCGCCGATCCTCGCCTTCATCGTCGCCGGTGCCGCGATCGGCTTCGTCTACCGCATCGTCGGCCGCCAGCGTCCGGGCATGGTCACCCGGGGCTTTCGCTACGGGCAGATCATCTCGAGCAGCATGCTGGCGCTCGCCCACGGCACCAACGACGCGCAGAAGACGATGGGGGTGATCACGCTGGCCCTGGTCGCCAACGGCACGCTCGGCGCCAACGCCGACCCGCCGCTCTGGGTGATCGTCTCCTCGGCGACCGCGATCGCGCTCGGCACCTACAGCGGCGGCTGGCGGATCATCCGCACGACCGGCACGCGGATCATCAAGATGGACGCCGCGCAGGGCTTCTCGGCCCAGGGCGCCGGCGCCGCGGTGATCCTCGCCTCGACCCACTTCGGCTTCCCGCTCTCGACCACGCACGTGATCAACGGCGGCGTGATGGGCGCCGGCGCCGGCAAGCGCGTCTCGGCCGTGCGCTGGGGCGTCGCCGGCAATATCGTCACCGCCTGGCTGCTCACCCTGCCGGCGGCGGCCGCGATCGGCGCGCTCGCCTACGCCCTCACAGCGGTCTTCGGCAGCGGCGCGCTCGGTCCGGTCCTGGTCACCCTGATGTCGCTCTCGCTGATCGTCGCGGTCTTCGCCCGGCGCTCGCGCGAGGGCGCACCGGTCCCGGCGAGTTGAGCATGGCGGTCGTGGTCGAGACCAAGGAATTGCTCGAGACGGTCGTCGCCTCCGTGGTCGCCGGCGTCGGCATCACCGTGATCTTCTCGGTCGCGATCTGGGGTGTGGCCCGCTTCGCCGACCTCAGTCGCAACGAGCGCCCCCTTGCGGCCGGAGCGGCGGCGACGCTCGCGGCCCTGGCCGGCTTGGCCACCCTGGCCGCGGTTGCCTTCGGCATCGTGATCATGACTCGCAAGTAACTCGCCGCGGGCGGGCCGTTTTGCCGGACTACACTTCTTACGTGCGCACCCTGCGAAATGTCGCGATCGTCATGGTCCTGGCGCTGGCGGTCGCCTTCGCGCCTCACGGCGGCAACGTCGCCGACGCGATCATCACCGCGATCACGATGGGGTTCCTCGCCGCCCTGGCCTGGATGGTCTTCGTCCTCGGGCGCCAGAACCAGCTCACGCTGGCGACGCTGACCGATGGACGGCGGGCGATCCTCTACGCGGCGCTGGGAATGCTCGCCCTGCTGATCGCCGGCAGCGACGAGCTCTTCTCAAGCGGCGGCGGCACGCTGCTCTGGATCATCCTGCTCGGCGCCTCGGTGGCAGCGATCTGGCGGATCTGGATCGACGCCAACACCTACTGAGACCCGGCCGCGCTTCTCCCGTCACTGATTTGTTCGATTGAGCGCACCACGCGCGCGTTCGAGCCTGCGAGGGTCGCGGCGTGCCGTCGCCACGGATCGCCAACAGCGCAGGCCACAGGGAGGGAGGGACCGCCTCGGTCGAGTTGATCGCGGCGGTTCCCTTCCTGCTGCTGGCGGTCCTGGTGGCGGCACAGCTGGCGCTCGCCGGGCAGGCGCTCTGGGCGGCCGGGCTGGCGGCACGGGCGGGGGCTCGGGCGGCGCTGGTGGGCGGGGACGGAGCGGCGGCGGCACGCCGGGCGCTGCCGCCGTCGCTGCGGGCCGGCGCGCAGGTGCGGGACACGGGCGTGGTCACGACCGTGCGGGTCGTGATCCCGCGCCTGCTGCCGGCGCTGCCGCGCCTGATGGTCGGCTCGGAGAGTGGGCTCGGCGATGAATAGAGAGCATGGCCAGGCCACGGTGGAGCTGCTGGCGGCGATCCCGCTGCTGCTGCTCGCCGGGGCGGTCGCGCTGCAACTGCTGCTCGCCGGCTACGCGCTGACCTTGGCCGACGGTGCTGCCGAGGCGGGGGCGCTGGCGTTGGCGGCCGGGCGGCCGGCAAAGAGCGCAGCTGAGGACGCGTTGCCCGCATGGGCGGCGGACAAAGTTGAGATCGGGGTGCGCGGGGGAGAGGTGACTGTGCGGTTGGCGCCGCCGTCGCTGCTCACCGCGGTCGGTGATCACCTGGCAGTGACCAGCGAGAGCTTCGCGAGGCCGGCCGGACGATGAGCGGACGCGTTGTCCTTGCTACGGCAGTCGGTGCGGCGAGCGGAGCGCGGGCGGCCGCGGCCGCGCTCGCCTGCGCGGGGTCGGAGCCAGATCGTCCCGGCCTCCTCGTCGCCCTCGGCGGTCGCCCGCCGCGGCCGACCTTGGTGGCTTCCACCGGGGCACGCGAGTTGGAGGAGCGGCTGACGGCACACCTGCCCGAGTTTCGGACGGCCTCACGGGGAGGGACGTGTCACCTGGCGATGCCGGGAGACGCGGAAGCGCTCGAGCGCCTGCCGGCGGCGCTGCCACTCGCGCGTGAGGCGGTCGCTGTGCTGGTCGTGCCGCCGCACCTCATGCAGGATCTTCTGGGCGTCCAGGGGGTCGAACCGAGTGGCGTCCTGCTCCGCGCCGATCTCGATGCCGACCGGGCGCTCACCGCCCTCGTCGTCAGGGAGCTTCACCATCGCAGCCTGCCCGTCCGCGTGCTGAAGAGACCACTCGCATGGGTGCCGGCCCGGCGCGCGCTTTTCGGCGTTCTGCCCGCCAACGCTCCGGGCGGCTTGCCTCCTCGCCTGCGCGAAAGCCTTTTGGAAAGCGAAATTTCAGCGGCGCACGGGTGCTACACTGGCGCGGATGACCGTGAAACTCACCCAGAGGGAGACTGCGCAACAACAGCGGCGAGGTGATGCGGGCGCTGGACAGGGGAGAGGACTTCATCGTGACCCGGAACGGCAGGCCGGTCGGTGAGCTCCGGCCCCACCAGCCGCGCAAGTTCATCCCCAAGCAGGTCTTCATCGACCTCTTCGAGGGTTCGCCGCCGATCGACTACGAGCGCTTCCGAGCCGATATCGACGCTTACGCCGATCAGGATCCTACGCCCCGTGGTTGAGCCCCCCGAGGGGCGGGGCTTGATCGATACGTCCGTTGTAATCCGCTACGCCGAGATCGATCCAGGACGGCTTCCGGCCGAGATCGCGGTCTCCACTCTGACGCTTGCCGAGTTGACCGCCGGTCCTCTCGCCACGACCGACGAGCTCGAGCGCGCGCGACGCCAGGAACGACTCCAGCGGTTCGAGTCCGGAGTCGAATCGTTGAACTTCAGCCAGAGCTGTGCGCGTGCATACGGGCACGTCTACGCCGCCACGCGTGCCGCAGGCCGCAAGCCTCGGGGCGCCCGGGCCGTCGACTTGATGATCGGCGCGACGGCACTCGCTCACGACCTCCCGCTCTACACGCTGAACGCAAGAGACCTGCGCGGCCTCGAGGGCCTGATCGAGATCGTCGACGTGAGCGCCTGACTGCAGCGGCCGGCGCTTGCCGCCGCCCGCGCGGGCATTTCGCCAGAATCGCCACATGCTGACCGTCGCAGTCACCGGCCCGACCGGGGAGATCGGCAGGGCCTTCATCTCCTCGCTCGAGCGGATGCCCGAGGTCGAGCGGGTGATCGGCATGGCGCGGCGGCCCTTCGACCTCGCCGGGCAGGGCTGGGAGAAGACCGAATACCGGCGCGGCGACGTGCTCGACCGCGAGGCGGTCGACTCGCTGGTCGAGGACGCCGATGTCGTCGTCCACCTCGCCTTCGCGATCGTCGCCGGCGGCAGCGAGAGCCGCGAGGTCAACCTGAGCGGCTCGCGCAACGTCTTCGAGGCGACCGCGGCGGCCGGCGCCAAGCGGCTCGTCTACACCTCCTCGGTCGCCGCCTACGGCTTTCACCGCGGCATGCCGGCCCTGCTCGACGAGGAAGAGCCGGTGCGCGGCACCTCGCGCCACCCTTACTCGGCGCACAAGGCCGCGGTCGAGGCCGAGCTGGAGGAGGCCCTGCGCGACTCCAACACCGAGGCCTTCGTCTTTCGCCCCTGCATCGTCGCCGGGCCGGAAGCGACGCTGCTGCTCGACCTGATCCCGCTGTTGGCGATGGGCCAGCGGATCCCGGGCCCGCTGCGCTGGGCGCTGGGCAAGGTGCCCGAGCTGCGACCGGTCCTGCCCGACCCCGGCGTGCCCTTCCAGCTCGTCCACCACGACGACGTCGCCGCCGCGCTCACCGCCGCGGTCCTCGGCCACGGGCCGCCCGGCGTCTACAACCTCGCCGGTCCCGGCGAGCTGACGATCAGCGACCTGGCCCACGCGCTCGGCTGGCACGCCGTGCCGGCGCCGCACCTCGCCGTCGGCGTTGCCGCCGAGGCGGTCTCGCTGATGCCCTTCCTGCCCGACGAGGCGGCCTGGATCGAGGCCGTCCGCCGCCCGGTCCTGATGGACACCACGCGCGCCCGTCGCAAGCTGCACTGGATGCCCCACCACGACGCCCGCGAGACCCTCGCCCAAACCATCGCCGCCGTCCGCGCCCGCTAGCTGGCCGAGCCGCCCCATGACATGGGACGTGCCGTCCCTAAGCGGCCCCTGCGGGTACCTAAGGGGCGGCGCGTCCCCGGTCAGCCGAGGCGGCGGTGCCAGGCGCGGAGGTGGCGGGCGCCGCCGCCGTTGCCCGGGGCCTTGAGCAGCAGGCCGCGGTGGGCGACGTCGCGGCCGAGCAGCTTCACGTGCCAGCGGCGACGGGGGCGGTTGCGCAGCAGATGTGCCGCCTTGCGCTTCAGCTTCAGGTGCAGTACCTTGGTGCGGCCGGGGTAGATCGAGAAGCGCGCCCTGCCGAGCGGCAGCAGGGCGCGGCGGCGGATCACCTTGCGCCGGCCTTCGCGGTGGACGACCCGCTTGTATCCGACGTGGCCGATCAGCTTGACCAGGCCCTTGCAGCGGTCGTTGCCGGTGCAGGTGAGCGTGATCAGCGCGCGCCGCCCGTGAACCGGGGCGAAGCCGCCCGCGTAGGCGTAGCCGCGTTCGAGGGTCAGGTCGGCACTCGTCAGCGTGGCCGAGCCGGCGAAGTTGGTGGCGGTCACCTGACAGTCGTAAATGCCCGGTTCGGTCGGCCGGTAGTTGGATTCCGTCGCCCCGGCGATTGCTTCCCCGTTGCGCAGCCATGCAGTAGACGTAGGACTGCGGAGCCCGGTAGAGCTGCGCACCGGGAAGGTCCGCCATCCAGGCGCCCTGGCTGCAATACAGCGGCCGATCGACGATCTCCTGGCCGGAGATTTCGGGGACGCGGACCGTGGGAGCGGGCTGCGGCGCGCCCAGCAGGGCGAGGTAGTAGGGACTTTCCAAGCTTGCGCCGGCGGTGTCGAGCTGACCGCCGTGGCCCGTGCCGTCCAGGTTCGCGTAGGAGATCGAGTCCGGCGTGCCGCCGTTCGCCCAGAGGATGCGTCCTCTGTCGGGGTCGAGCGCGAGACCCCCGGGCCGCTCAATGCCGCCCCGGCGGTGCTCAGCCCCCCGGCGCCACCGCCGTCGAGGTTGGCGTAGAAGATCCCCTGCTGCGGCGTTTCGTTGCTCCAGTAGATGCGGTTGGCGCTCCTGTCGATCGCGAGGCCGCCGGGGTGGCCGATCGTCACCCCGGTCGTGTTCAGGTCGGCCGCTGCGCCTGTTCCGTCGAGGTTGGCGTAGGAGATCGTGCCGCCTTCGAAGTTGGCCCAGTAGATGCGGTTGGCGGCGGGATCGATCGCCAGCCCACGCGGATCGTTGAGCGTCGCTCCGGTCAGGCCGGTCGTGTAGAGGTTGCCGCCACCGTTGTCGTCGAGGTTGGCGTAGGAGATCGAGTCTTCTTCGGAGTTGGCCCAATAGAGCTTCCCGCTGGCGGAGTCGACCGCCATCCCGTACGGCTCGCTCACGGTCGCCGAGCCGGTGAAGAGCTTGCCTGCGCCGCTGCCGTTGAGGTTCGCCCAGTAGATCGCGTTGGCCCCGCGGTCGGCCCAGTAGAGGCGGCCGGCGGAGGCGTCGATTGCGACTCCGGTTGGATTTTCGGGGAACACGTTCGGGATCCCGAGGTCGGCGCCGCCGCCGCTGCCGTCGAGATTGGCGTGGGACAGCTTGCCGCCGAGGTAGTTCGACCAGTAAGCGCTGTCAGCCGCGCCCGCCGTTCCCGGCAGCGCCAGGGTCGTCACGGCGGCGATCGCGATCAGCAGGGCCAGGACCTTCGCGTGGGCGCCGATTCGCGGCGCCGACGTGGGACTCATCTGACATTCCCCCTCGTGTCTGGGCTGTTTCCGTCTTCTCGCGCTCTGAGAGTAGAGAACCGGGTCGGCGCCGCGGTGTTGCGGTCGCGGTCGATCCGCCGGGCAAATCCGTAGCTGCCCCGGATGGCATTGCCCCTATTCGCTCGTACTGTGGGAGCGTGTTTGAGGTGAGGATCCACGGGAGGGGAGGACAGGGCGTGGTCACGGCCGCCGAGCTGCTCTCCGTCGCCGCCTTCGACGAAGGGCGCAACGCCCAGGCTTTCCCGAGCTTCGGCTCGGAGCGCACCGGGGCGCCGGTGGTCTCTTTCTGCCGGATCTCCGACCGGCCGATCCGCACCCGCGAACCGGTGGCCGAGCCCGACGCGCTGATCGTCCAGGACCCGACCCTGCTGCACCAGGTCGACCTCTTCGCAGGCCTCAAGCCCGACGGCCGCGTTCTGATCAACACGGCGCGCGAGATCGAGGAGATCGGCCTCGGCGAGCTGGCCGCCGAGCTCGGGCCGGGCCGGCTGCTGAGCACGCCGGCCACGGCGATCGCCCGCGAGCACCTCGGCCGCCCACTCCCCAACGCCGCCCTGCTCGGCGGCTTCGCGGCGCTCACCGGGCGCCTGCGGCTCGAGTCCGTGCTGGCGGCGATCGGCGAGCGCTTCTCGGGCGCCGCCGGCGAGGGCAACTCCGCCGCCGCCCGCGCCTGTTTCCAGCAGGTGGCCGGCCAGCTCGGAGCCCTGTCCCATGTTTAGGCAGATCGAGGGGTCGGCGGCCGTCGCCGAGACCGTCGCCCTCTGTCGGCCCGAGGTCGTCTGCGCCTACCCGATCTCCCCCCAGACGCACATCGTCGAGGGCCTCTCCGACCTGGTCCGCGCCGGGCGCCTGGCGCCTTGCGAGTACGTCACGGTCGAGTCCGAGTTCGCCGCCCTCTCGGTCTGCATCGGCGCCTCGGCGACCGGCGCCCGCGCCTACACGGCGACCGCCAGCCAGGGCCTGCTCTACATGGCCGAGGCGCTCTACAACGCCTCCGGCCTCGGCCTGCCGATCGTGATGACCGTCGCCAACCGGGCGATCGGCTCGCCGATCAACATCTGGAACGACCACAGCGACGCGATGTCGCAGCGCGACTGCGGCTGGATCCAGCTCTACGCCGAGACCAACCAGGAGGCGGCCGACCTGCACGTGCAGGCCTTCCGGATCGCCGAGGAGCTCTCGCTGCCGGTGATGGTCTGCATGGACGGCTTCATCCTCACCCACGCCTACGAGCGGATCGACGTGCCGAGCGCCGCGCAGGTCGACGCCTTCCTGCCGGCGTTCGAGCCGCGCCAGGTCCTCGACCCCGCCCGCCCGGTGACGATCGGCTCGATGGTCGGGCCCGAGGCGTTCGCCGAGGTCAAGTACCTGGCCCACGCCAAGCAGATGCAGGCGCTCGACCTGATCCCGCGGGTCGCGAGCGAGTTCGAGGCCGCCTTCGGCCGACCGTCGGGTGGGCTGGTGCGCGGTTACCGCGCCGAGGACGCGGAGACGATCGTCGTCGCCCTCGGCTCGGTGCTGGGCACGATCGAGGACACGATCGACGAGCTGCGCGCCGAGGGCGTCAGCATCGGCGCCCTGGCGATCAAGTCCTTCCGGCCGTTCCCGCTCGAGGAGGTGCGCGCCGCGCTCGCCAGGGCGAAGCGCGTGCTCGTGCTGGAGAAGGCGCTCGCCGTCGGGGTCGGCGGGATCGTCTCCGCCAACGTGCGGATGGCTCTTTCCGGAATCCAGCTGCACGGCTACACGGCGATCGCCGGCCTCGGCGGCCGGCCGATCACGAAGAAGTCGCTGCGCGGCCTCTTCGAGGACGCTGTCGCCGAGCGGCTCGGGCCGCTCAGCTTCCTCGACATGGACTGGGAGACGGTCGAGGCGGAGCTGAAGCGGATGGGCGCCGGGGGGCGCAGCGGCCCGCACGCCGAGAACATCCTCCGCGAAGCGGGGATCGTCGCCGCGAGGTCGCACTGATGGCCGGCGCCGAGCAGCGGGTCAAGCTCTACCAGGTGGGTACCCACGTGGCCGGCAACCGCTTGCTGGAGCCCGAGGAGCGCACCGTGCAGGCGCGCATGGACCGCTCCAACAGCCTCACCTCGGGGCACCGCGCCTGCCAGGGCTGCGGCGAGGCGCTCGGCGCCCGCTACGCGCTCGACGCGGCGATGCGCGCCACCGGCGGCAAGCTGATCGCCGCCAACGCCACCGGCTGCCTCGAGGTCTTCTCGACCCCGTTCCCCGAGTCCTCCTGGCAGCTGCCCTGGATCCACTCGCTGTTCGGCAACGCGCCGGCCGTCGCCAGCGGCGTCGCCGCGGCGCTGCGCGCCAAGGGGCGCGAGGACGTGCGGGTGGTCGGCCAGGGCGGCGACGGCGGCACCGTCGACATCGGCTTCGGCTGTCTCTCGGGGATGTTCGAGCGCGGCGACGACGTGCTCTACGTCTGCTACGACAACGAGGCCTACATGAATACCGGCGTGCAGCGCTCCGGGGCGACCCCGCCGGCGGCGCGCACCGCCAACACCAAGCCGATCGGCGACCACCCGGGCAACGCCTTCGGCCAGGGCAAGGACGTGCCGCGGATCGCGATCGCGCACGGCATCCCCTACGTGGCGACCGCGACGGTCGCCGAGCTGCACGACCTCGAGGCGAAGGTCGAGCGGGCGATGGAGCTGCGCGGGCCGCGCTACCTGCACGTCTTCGTCCCCTGCCCGCTCGGCTGGGGGGCCGACTCGGCCGACACCATCAAGCTCGCGCGCACGGTCAAGGAGAGCGGCCTCTTCCCGGTCTTCGAGGCGGAAGGGGGCGAGGTCACCGCGGTCTCGAAGATCCGCCGCCAGGTGCCGGTCGAGGAGTACCTGCGCCCGCAGCGCCGCTACGCGCATCTCTTCGGCGAGCCCGGCCACCCCGAGATCGTCGCCCGCCTGCAGGCGATGGCCGACGCGAACATCGAACGCTATGGGCTGCTCTCATGAAGAAGCCCTACGCGATCACCCTCGACGTCGGCTCCAGCCGCGCCAACCACACCGGCAGCTGGCGCACCGAGCGGGCCGTCTACGTCGACCGGCTGCCGCCCTGCAACGACGCCTGCCCGGCCGGCGAGAACATCCAGGCCTGGCTGTACGAGGCCGAGGAGGGCGACGGCGGCTACGAGCGCGCCTGGCGCAAGCTGGTCGAGGAGAACCCGCTGCCCGCGGTGATGGGTCGCGTCTGCTACCACCCCTGCGAGACCGCCTGCAACCGCGCGCAGCTCGACGAGGCGGTCGGCATCCACTCGGTCGAGCGCTTCCTCGGCGACGAGGCGATCCGCCGTGGTTGGCGGCTGGAGAGCGATGCCGAGCCGAGCGGCAAGCGGGTCCTGGTCGTCGGCGCCGGCCCCTCCGGGCTCTCGGCCGCGTACCACCTGACCCGGCTCGGCCACGAGGCGACGATCTACGAGGCCGGGCCGATGGCCGGCGGGATGATGCGCTTCGGCATCCCCACCTACCGGCTGCCGCGCGACGTGCTCGAGGCCGAGGTGACGCGCATCCTCGAGCTCGGCGTGCGGCTCGAGCTCAACCGCAAGGTCGAGAACGTGCTCGAGGAGATGCGCGAGGGTGGCTTCGACGCCGCCTTCCTCGCGGTCGGCGCCCACATCGGCCGGCGCGCCTACGTGCCGGCGGGGGAGGCGGCGCGGATCGTCGACGCCGTCTCGCTGCTGGAGGGCATCGAGGAGGGCGAGCGCCCGCAGCTCGGCCGGCGGGTCGCCGTCTACGGCGGCGGCAACACGGCGATGGACGCGGCGCGCACGGCGAAGCGGCTGGGCGCGAGCGACGCGGTCGTCGTCTACCGCCGCACCCGCGAGCGGATGCCGGCCCACGAGGAGGAGGTCGAGGAGGCCGCGGAGGAGGGCGTGATGATGAAGTGGCTCTCGACGATCAAGCGCTTCGAGGGCGGCAAGCTGACGATCGAGCGGATGGAGCTCGACGAGACCGGCTTCCCGCAGCCGACCGGCGAGATCGAGGAGCTCGAGGCCGACTCGCTGGTCCTGGCGCTCGGCCAGGAATCCGACCTCTCGCTGCTCGAGGGCGTGCCGGGGATCGAGGTGGAGGACGGCGTCGTCGCAGGTCGGGCCGAACATGATGACCGGCCACCAGGGGATCTTCGCCGGCGGCGACATGGTGCCGGCCGAGCGCACGGTCACGGTCGGCGTCGGCCACGGCAAGCGGGCCGCGCGCCACATCGACGGCTGGCTGCGCGGCGGCGCCCTTCGAGCCGCCGCCCCGGCACGAGATCGCCGGCTTCGAGACGCTCAACACCTGGTACTACTCCGATGCGCCGCGCATCGAGCAGCCGCGCCTCGAGGCCGCCCGCCGCGCCTCGACCTTCGACGAGGTCGTCGGCGGCCTCGACGAGGACAACGCGCTCTTCGAGGCGCGCCGCTGCCTCTCCTGCGGCAACTGCTTCTCCTGCGACAACTGCTACGGCGTCTGCCCCGACAACGCCGTGCTCAAGCTCGGCCAGCCGGGCGAGCTCTACGAGATCGACCTCGACTACTGCAAGGGCTGCGGCCTCTGCGTCGCCGAGTGCCCCTGCGGCGCGATCGAGATGGTCCCCGAGGAGATCTGAGCCGGCCGGTCCGGACCTCCGAACGTGTGCAGACGGCCGTGACTGTTTCGTCTCTGAATTCTTAGATCTCGCGCACCACGCGTGAATCGAAACCCGTCACGGTCGCGGCATGGAACGCGCGAACCAGGACGGGCAGGCGCTGCCATTGGCGCTGGGGGGCTGCCTGGCGCTGCTCGTCGCGGCGCTGGCCCTGGTCGCCATAGCCGGGGCGGTGACCGGCAAGGGGAGGGCGCAGCGGGCCGCCGACCTGGCGGCGATCTCCGCCGCCCGCTCGATGCGCGACGACCTCCCCGAGCTGCTCTCGCCGGCGCGCCTGCCGAATGGGGCGCGGAATCCCCGGCACATGGAGAAGGCGACGTATCTGTGGCGGGCGCGAAGCGCCGCCCTGGATGCCACCGAGGCGAACGGCGTCGGCGCGGAGCATTTGCGGCTGGACTTCCCGGACGAGAGCTCCTTCGCGCCGCTGCGGGCGAAGGCGCTGGTGCTCGGGGATCTCGAAGTCGGGCGCCGGCACGCGGAGCTCGAAGCCTCGGCGGTGGCCGAAGCCGGCGCACCGGCGAGCGGCGCCACCGGAGGGGCCACCCCGATCGCGACCGGTGGCGGCTACGGCGGCCCGCTGGTCATGCGGCAGGGACATGGGATGCGGCCCGACGTGGCGGCCGCCTTCGACCGCATGTCGGCCGCCGCGGCGCGCGCCGGGGTCGCGCTGATCGTCAACTCCGCCTTCCGCTCCGACGCCGAACAGGCCGCCCTCTTCGCCGCCCACCCCGACCCGACCTGGGTTGCGCCTCCCGGCCACTCGCTGCATCGCTGCGCGACCGAGCTCGACCTCGGTCCCGAAACCGCCTACGGTTGGCTGGCGGCGAACGCCGGCCACTTCGGTTTCGTGCAGCGCTACAGCTGGGAGGCCTGGCACTACGGCTTCACCGAGGGACCGCCGCCCTGCTCGGCGGCCGGCAACTCGGTCGGGGCGGCCGGGAGCGGGGGAGACGGCGCTCTCGCCGGCGACTTCGCTTCCCGCCTTCGTCCCGGCGCGGTTCAGGGCGATGATCGAGCGCGCAGCGGCCCGCTGGAACGTCTCCGCCGCGCTGCTCGCCGGCCAGCTGATGGCCGAGTCCAACTTCGACCCCTATGCCGGCTCGCCCGCCGGCGCTCAGGGCATCGCCCAGTTCATCCCCTCGACCGCCGCGGCCTACGGCCTGCGTGACCCCTTCGACCCGGAGGAAGCGATCGACGCCGAGGCCCACCTGATGTCGGACCTGATCCGCAAGTTCGGCTCCCCCGAACTTGCCCTTGCCGCCTACAACGCCGGGCCCGCCCCGGTCGAAGCCTGCCACTGCATCCCGCCCTATCCCGAGACCCGGGCCTACGTCACCCGCATCGTCGCGCTGCTCGGCGGAGCCGGTGCCCTGGTCGCCCCAACCATGGAAGTGAGGTTGATCGCATGACCCCTGCAGGTGCCATATTGCCAGTGACGGAGCCAAATTCCGCCCCGCCCCAAAGTTCCGTACACCTGAAGGTGTATAAAGGTGGAGTGACGCGAACCAACATCGACATCGACGACGTGCTGATCGGCCGCGCAATGCGCCTCTACCGCCTGCGCAGCAAGCGTGAGGCCGTGGACCTCGCCCTGCGCAAGCTGGTCGGCGATCCGATGAGCCGCGAGGAGGCTTTGGCCGCCGAGGGCAGCGGCTGGAGCGGCGATCTCGACGAGATCCGTTCGCGCGACGAGATCCGGCCGCTGTGATCCTCGTTGACAGCTCCGCCTGGATCGAGTTCCTGCGGGCGACCGGCAGCGCCGCGAACCTCCGGCTGCGCACCGCGCTGCGCGACGACGCCGACCTGGCGAGCACGGACGTTGTCGTGATGGAGATTCTGGCCGGCGCCCGCGACGACGCCGACCGCGACCGTCTGCGCCGCCTGCTCTACGGACAGCGCTTCCTCGCGGTCGAAGGCCCGGCGGACTACGAAAGCGCCGCCGAGCTCTACCGGCTCTGCCGCAGGGCGGGCGAGGCGCCGCGCAAGCTCAGCGACTGTCTGATCGCCGCCGTGGCCCTGCGTCACGAAGCCGAGCTGCTCTGCGATGACGCCGACTTCGACGTCATCGCCCGTCACGCCCCGCTGCGGTTGGCGAGAGGTTGATGTATCGGAATGCATCACGGCATGAGGACGACTGCCGAGCTCAGCGAGCCCGCGCTCAGGTCTTCGTGAACCAGATCCCCGTGCGTGCCACCTTTGGCGCCTCCTGGCCGATCGCGCGGGTGAGCAGCCAGAGGTCGGCAAGGGCCGGGTGCAGCATCGGCTTGCCGCTGGTCATCAGGCCGACCGACAACGCGCGCTCGGGGTCGGCCCAGCCGAGCACGTTGGTGAAGCCGAGGTGGCCGAACGCCTCCTCGGTGTCGGGACCGAACAGGCTGACCGCCCTCGCGCCCAGCATGAACCCGCTGGCGTGGCGCAGGGGGGCCACCAGGGTGAGGTCGAGCTCGCGGAACGCCCGCTCGGATACAGCGCGGCGGATCGTGCGTGGCTCGAGTATGCGCACGCCGTCGAGCTCGCCACCGGCGCGCAGCATCTCGAAGAAGCGCGAGAGCTCGTTGGCGGTCGTGACGACGTTGCCGGACGGGACGACGCCGGTGAGGAAACGCGGGTCGTTGGAGTGGACGGTGACCTCGTCCGGCGGCAGGCCCAGCGCGCGCTCGAGCACGGTGGACAGCGGCGGCAGCGCCGGCGGGCCGGTGGGATAGCTAACGGCGACACGGTCGACGTCCTCCGGGCTGACGCCGTAGTTTCCCCAGCGAAAGCCGAGCGGGTCGAGGATCTCCTTCCCCAGCACGGCGCGAATGTCTTTGCCGGTCACCCGCTGGACGATCTCGGCAACGATGAAGCCGCCCGAGAGCGCGTGATAGGAGAGGAGCTTGCCGGGGCGCGAGCGGGGCTTGGCCGCGCACAACAGCTCGAGCCGGAACTCGCGGTCGCCGAAGCGGTCCAGGTCGAACGCCTCGGCCGGCAGGTTCGGCACCCCCGCGCGATGGGAGAGCACCTGCCCGATGGTGATCGCCTCCTTGCCGTGGGCGGCGTACTCGGGGATGTACTCGCACACGCGGTCGTCCACATGCAGCAGCCCGCGCTCGTCGAGCAGGTGGGCCACGACCGCGGTCATCGCCTTCGAGGCGGAGAAGATCACGAACGGCGTCTCGGGCGTCGCCGGCGTGCGCGCCGCGTCCTGGCGGTCGGACGGCCCGTTGCCGCGCGCATGGCCGATCGCGCGGTCGAGCACGACCTCGCCGTGGCGACGCACGCAGAGAGCGATCGCCGGATAGAAGCCGCTGCGGTAAAGGCGCTCCACGCCGGCCCAGATCCGCTCGATGCCGGCGGCCGTCATGCCCAGCGCCTCGACGTCGGCCACCTCCTCGGCGCGCGTGCTGACCGCCTCGAGGTCGCGGGGCACCCGAATGCGCCGCAGCGGGTCGGGCACCAGGGGAAGGCGCGGGATCGGCGGGACCGGGATTGCCTCCAGCGAGATCACAGACGCACTCCATGGGCGCCGGCCCAGGCAGCCGGGTCAGGCATTCTCGATGCGCAGCTTGAGCTCACCCGGGCGGGCGTTCACAAGCCCCGCCAGAATCGCCGCCTCGGCGGGGCCGCGGACCAGCATCCCGAGCACTCGTCCGGGATCGGCGTCGAGGGAGTAGGTCGCTCGCGTCCGCCCGCCGCCGAGGTCCTCCAGGCTCCAGGAGCCGGTGAGCGACTTGAGGTCGCCCTTCTCCTGCGTCCAGGAAAGGCGCGTGGGGGGGCTCGTAGCGGAACCGCACCTGCGTGGTGATATGCCTGACCCTGAGGTCGTTCTTCGCCTCGACCAGCGCCGGGCGCCCCTCCGCGTCACGCTCCAACGCCGACATCGCCACCAGGCCGCCCTGCCAGTCGGGTGCGGTGAGGACATCCTCCACCACCACCCAGATCTCTTCCACGGGCGCGCCGATCTCGGCGCTGGCACTGCCGCTGATGCGTGGCATCGAAGATCTCCCTGTGTCGCGAGGAGGCGCAGCCGGGCTACGCCTCCTCTGCCTCCTCGCCGGCCCCGACCGCCTCGCCGGCGCTATGGACGACCTTCTTCAGGAAGTCGTACTGGGTCTCGACCAGCTTGTCGGCCATCTTCAGCGCCGAGTCGACGATCTGCTCGACCTGCGAGGGGCTCGCCGATCCGGCCAAGGTCTCGTCGACGCTGCTGAGAAAGCCGCGGACCGCGCCGATCGCCGCCTCCTGGCCTTCCTTGATCTCCTCCAGCACCTCTTCGGAGAGCTGAGCCGATCTGTTCGCCTGTGCCATCTTCTTGCTCCTTTCTGGCTGTACCAATAGTTCTACCAATGTTTACACCATCGGTATAATTTGGGTACAGCGATGTCGAGACACAGCAAGAGCACCCGACGCGAGCGGCGACGCCGGCGCGAGTCGGCGATCGTGATGGCGACGCGCGCGCTGCTCGACGAGCACGGCCGGCGTGACCCCTCGGTCGAGAGGATCGCCCGCGGCGCCGGCGTCAGCAAGCCCGACGTCTATCGCGGCTTCGAATCCAAGGAGGAGATCTTCGCCCTGACGCTCGTCGATTACCTCGCCGAGCTCGAGCAACGCAGCGCTGGGGCATCCGAGCCCGAGGACCCGATCGCGGCGCTTCGCGAAGCGTGTCTGCGCTACGTCGACTTCTGCCTCGAGTATCCGGCCTTCGTCGACCACTCGCTCTCGCTGCTGGGACGGTCGACCGAGGAGCTGCGCGAGCAGATCTCCGATCCGATCTGGCTTCGCCTCGGCGGGGCGTTGGCCACCTGCGTGGGGCGGCTGGAGCGGATTCTCGCAGCGGGGGCCGAGCAGAAGGCGTTCGCGGTCGCCGACCCCGCCTTAAGGGCCAACCTGCTCAGCGCGCAGATCCTCGGCTCGATCCAGCTGGCGCGCGCCGGTGTCGGTGTGCGCGAGGTGGCCCCCGGCGTGGCCGGGACCTTCGAGCTCGAACCCGCGCGGCTCCGCGATGCCTGTGTCGAGGACGCCCTGGCCGTGGTGGGAGTCTCCAGAGGGGGCACGGAGTGAGCGCGATGGAGGCGGCGGCACCGGCAAGCCGGCCTCCCTCCGCACCCGCTCCGCCAGGGTGCCGGGCATCACGCCGGTCGGCCTCGCGCCCGGGCAGCAGCACGACCTCGTTCGGCGGGTACTCGCGCAGGCCGTCGAGAGCGACTCGGGTCGCCTTGGTCGACCGCCGGATCGGGGAAGACGGCGACCGACGCCTGCGTTTGAATACCGACCAAGGTCGGGACCTCCGGCCCCCCGGACGACTTTCACGTGGGGGCTCATGGGCTGGACAAGCGTGATTTCTTTCTAACCGGAAACCGCGCTCTGCGCACGATGTGCCGGCGACTTCACGACGAGCATCAGACCCCCGGCGCCATCTAGCCGTCATACCCGCTTCGCGCAATGATTGCCAATCGTGTTCACGCGGAACGAGCACCGCCTGCTCCTGAGGTGTCAGGATCTTCCCCGGTCTTGAAGATGTTTGGCCTCGACGAGAAGATCGCATCCCTCGCCTCCGGCAAGCCGCTTGTCGCACTGGCGGTAGCGTTGCTACTCGGTCTGCGTCACCCGCTGGACCCCGATCATTTGGCGGCGGTTGGAGCGATGGCCCGAACCTCAGGCAAACGAGCCCACGGGGCCCTAATCGGGTTCACCTGGGGCCTGGGTCACGCCACGACCATCGTCCTTCTCGGCACCCCCCTGGTGCTGTGGGCTGCGGTCATGCCCGAGAGCCTCCAGCGGATTATCGAGGCGGTCATCGGCGTTGTGATCCTGGTCCTCGGCTTGCGCCTCTACCTGCGACACAACCGCGGCGATCAGCACGCTCACCCGCATCGCCCGCCCCGCTCGTTGCGTGAGGCCTATGCGGTCGGGGTGGTGCACGGCGCCGGTGGCAGCGCTGGGATCGGATTGCTATTGATCGCCGCGATTCCGAGTGAGAGCGTCGCGCTGGCCAGCTTGTTCGTATTTGCGATCAGCACCACCTTCGCGATGGGCGGCGTCGCCGCCGGGCTGGGAAGCATGCTGCAAAACCTCCCGGCTCGACCCGTTGGAGCGTTTGTCTGCGCCTTCGGCGTCTGGTACCTGGCGGCCGCCGCCGTAGGTGCGCCGTATCCCTTCTAGTGCCACGCCAGACAACGTTCGCCCCGTTCTGGCAGCTGTAAGCCTTCGCCTGGCCAGGGACTTTTGACTCAGCGGTAGCCGTTGCGGCCGAGGCGCAGCCGCATCGGTCCGGCTTCTTCGCCGGCGACCGGGAAGGTCAGTGACCCTGGCGTTGCGCCTTCTTCAGTCGCGCGGTCCAGAGATCCTCGATGCGGTGGGCGATCTTGCTTGCGCTGGGTGGGTCGCCCTTCGGGTCGCCGCTGATTCGGGAGATGACCGTCGACGGTTCGGGTCCGTTGACCCGGCCGCCGCGGTACCGCTTGCCCGATGCCACGTCGACGATCGTGAGCTTGGCGAACCGCTGCACGGCGTCCTGGCCGTCCTGGTATTCGCCGACGACTTCCTCGTCGTAGTGAATCTGAACGACGGTCGATACCTCGCCGGGCGAGCGAGCCTGGAGCTGGTTGGACAGGTCCATGTAGACGCCCTCGTCGACCTTGCGGTCGTCGACGTCGATTGGGACCACCCCGGGGCGCACGTGTGCCGAGCCCTTAGCGGGCCTACCCTGGATCGCGGCGTACCGCTCGGCCTTCGGTTCGAGCCTCTCGATCGCGGCCTTCTCCGGCGTCTTGGACTCTTTGACGAAGATCCCGGCCGCCACGGCGCCCGCGAAGACGAGCGAGACGACGAACCAGCCCCAGCGGCGTCGTCTCGCGGTCGCCACGAGCGCCCAGGCGGCCAGCGCGACCAGCACGGCCCTCCACAGCCAGAGCAGAACGGAAGCGAGGGCGAGCGGTCCGGCCATCGGCCTGAATCTATGCGCGGCTCATACCAGCTCCATCCGGGGCCGGCCGCGCTTTTTCTCCGGGTAACTACCTACGGCGGCGGGGTCGGCCCGTTCCGTGGGCGATGCCGCGGTCGATCGGGAGCGTCAGCCGTTCCGGCTCGACAGGGCGACGCTCCACTGGCGCCGCTTCTCGGCGTATTCGGGCGGCAGCGTGATGTTGAGCTGTTCGGCCAGGGTCAGCCAGCGCAGGGCTCCCTCGTAGTCTTTCCAGCGGGCGTCGCCATCGGCGCCGGCGAGGGCCAGCTCGACCGTCGCCTGGTGGGCGGCGGCCGACTCGTCCATGTCCTCGCCGTCCAGGGCCGGCACGTCCTCGAGCGTCTGCACGCCCTCCTCTTCGCCGGCCAGATGGGGGGCCAGGTGCTTGGCCGCGATCTTCGTCGGTGGCCACCAGAGCGGCGCCGCGCCGGCGGCCTCGTCGCCGCGCGTGCCGGCGACGCCGGAGCGCAGGTAGAGCGGGGCGGCGCCGGTCAGCAGCGCCCCGCGCAGGATCGGGCGGAACCGGCCTTTGGAAATGGCGGGGTCGGCGCAGGCGGCGATCGAGGCAGCCGCCGCGTCGGCCTGCTGGGCGGCCAGGCCGCCCTGCTTGATCGGGAACCAGGTTGCGTCGCCGGCCGCGAAGACCCGCTGCAGGCCTTCGACCCGCATGTCGAGGTCGGTCCCGATGAGCCCGGACGGGCCTTGCGGCACGCCCGGGATCGGCGCCACCCTGAGCTGCGGCAGAGCGACGACGCGGTCCGCCTCGATCAGCGCGCCGCTCGCCAGCACGAGGCCGGCGGGCTCGGCCGCACTCGGCGCCTGCGAGCCGTGGAACTCGACCCCGGCCGATTGCAGCAGTGCGGCCAGCGCCTCGCTCGCCTGGCGCCCGAACGTTTCGAGCGGCCGGTCCTCCTCGGTCGCGAGCACGAGCTCGACGCCGTCGAGGCCGCGCTCGCGGGTGTGGTGGGCGGTGAGCAGCGCCAGCTCGTAGAGCGGCAGGCCCCAGCGCAGGCCGGTCGGGACGGCGAAGGCGATTCGCTTCACGCTGCCCGCCTCGATCTCGCCGAGCAGCTCGCCGTAAGCGGCATTGGCGAGCGGCCCGCCGTCGTAGTTGAGCGCCCCCTGGAACTGCTCGCTGCCGCGCGCGCCCACCGCCAGTAGCAGCGCGTCGTAGCCGAGTTCCGCGCCGCCCTGGGTGGCGACGGTGCGCCGCTCGGGGTCGATCGCCACGATCGTGTCCTCGCGGAACTCGCAGCCGTGCTTGCGCGCCAGGTCGTCGAGGCGCAAGCGGCTGGCCGCTCCGAGGCCGAAGGGCTCGCCGACGGCGAGCGGCCGGTAGGTCATCTCCGGGCTGCCCGAAATCAGCTCGATCCGCACGCGGTCGCCGAGCAGGTCCCGAAGGGCCAGCATGGCCTCGGCCCCGGCGACGCCGCCGCCCGCGATCACCACCCTGAACGGGCTCTCGGTTGTCGCTTTGGTTTCGCTGTCCATCCAGGAGTGGCTCGGGTACGGGGCGAGGGATTCTCGCAGGGATCGTGCTCCTCCTGTGCGGGTAGACTGCGCCTCGCGATGACCACCGTCGAGGTCAACGGCGTCGAGGGGATGAAGGCCCTGCTCGGGCGGGAGATCGGCCCGAGCGAGTGGCGCACCGTCACCCAGGCGGACATCGACACGTTCGCCGAGCTCTCCGGCGACGACCAGTGGATTCACACCGACGTCGAGCGGGCCAAATCCGAGAGCCCCTTCGGCACGACGATCGCCCATGGCAACCTCACCCTCTCGCTCGTCGACGGCTTCCGCAAGGAGATGATCTCCTCGACCGGCTTCGCCCTCGGCGTCAACTACGGCTGGGACAAGATCCGCTTCCCGGCACCGGTCCCCGTCGACTCGAGGGTCCGCGCCCGCGCCGAGGTCGTCTCGGTCGACGACAAGGGAGGCGGTTGGTATCAGGTCGTCACCCGCTTCACGCTCGAGGTCGAGGGCAACGAGAAGCCCTGCTTCGTCGGCGACTCGGTGACGCGCGTGATGGCGCCTGTCGAGCAATAACTAGGCCCGGGTCTAGCTGTTCATGGCACCTCTGAGGACTGCTTTTTGGTGAGTCCCCGACTCGAATTGCGGTTGGACGATCCATCCGTGGACGAGCTTCGCGACTGGGCCTCGCTTTGGGGTGACCTAATGCACGTGGATATGACTCTTCAAGCGAGGGAAGGGATCTCCAAAGCGCCCGGTACGGTCTTTATTCGCCGTGCCCTCTGGGAGTCGGCTGTGGTCTCGTACGGACGGACTGCTTTGAGCGGAAGACGACAGCAGAAGGTGGACGGCCTGCTCGACTCACTAGGTCCGGCCGCCAGGGCATTCCATCGTGAGGTGATGCAGTGGCGAAATCAGCACGTAGCGCATCGTGTCGATGAATCGCGTGAGCAAACCGAGGCGAGAGCGATAGTCGACCAGGACAAAAGGGAAATCTTGGGAATACGCGTCAAGGTCAATCCAGTGTTCGGACCGGAGGACGAGGACGATGACCTTGCGGTTCGATTCAAGGCTTACGTGGAGGAATTGAGAAACCTGGTTTGGTCGCAGCGCATGGAGCCGGCCGAGCGCAGGGCCACGTCTGCCAACTCGGCTCGCATAACTGAGCTGATTGCAACCGGCGGTGTGCCCAACCTGATTCGGGACGATGGTGTGTCGCTCGACATCGACCCATCGGGTCAAACCGAGGACTGACTTCGTGTGGCCGCCCAGTCGGTCGCGGCGAGCTTGGCCGCGGCCTGCTGTGCGCCGGGCAGGGCACGCGCCGCCGCCGGCCCCATGATCCGACGCCAGAGTGGTGCCAGCGGGCCCTCGATGTAGATCGTGTTGGTGAGACGGCAGCCGCCACCCTCGGTCGGCTCGAGCAGGTGACGATGACCCATGCGGGATCCTGGCAGGCGTGACTCGTCGGTGAAGAGGCGGCTCTGCTCGAACTCGACTACGCGGAAGCGCAGGCGCAGGCCGGTGCCGAAGACGATCTTCGCCTCTGCCCCCAGGGACAGCGCTTGGTCGAGGTGGGCGCGCTTGATCTCGGCGTTCCACTGCGGCCACGCCTCGGCGTCGGCATAGGCCCTCTCCCAGACAGCGGCCGGGGGAACGTCAGCCTCCAGAGTACTCGTCGTCTCCCATCGACTCATCGGTACAGCCCGTCCTTGAGCAGTTTCGTGTTGGCGGTGACCCAGCGATCCAGATTCGCCTCGTCGAGTAGAGATCCGTCCAGCGCCTCCTGTTCCAGCAGTGGCATGAAGCTGAGCGGAGCCCAGATCAGGAAGAAGTGCTGAAGGGTCGCCCAGAGTCGATCGGCGTCCTCTCGCAGGGCGCCCTTCTCGGTGAGCGCATCGATCTCGGCTCGTCCACCCTCGATCATCAGGCCGAAGAGCCGGGCGCTGCCGGGGGTGCCCTCGACCAGAGCGCGCCCGAGATAGGCGCAGACCTCGGGGTTTTCCCGCATCGCGCCGGCCGTCTGCTTCGCCCGCTTGCGGAGCAGGTCGTCCGCCTGCGCGGAGTTGTCGGAGGCATAGGCGCCGCCGAATGTCTGCAGGGCGGCCTCGTCGACCGCGGCGATCAGAGCCTCCTTGCTGCCGAAGTGGTGGACGACCAGAGCGGGTGAGACTCCCGTCTCCTTGGCGATTTCGCGCAGCGAGGTCGTCTCGATGCCTCGCGCGCCGAAGAGGCGCAAGGCGGTCTCGATCAGCGACTCCTTGGCATCGACTGAACACATGTTCAGCCGCGACTGTACAGTTGTTCAGACGGGGACGCAAGACCCGTCTGTTCCCTCCCTACTTGACGACCAGCGTGCCTTCCATGCCGGCTTCGCGGTGGCCCGGGACGGTGCAGAAGTAGGTGTAGGTGCCGGGTTTGAGGTCGACGGTGGTTGAGTCGGAGCCGTCGGCGATCAGTTCGGTGGCGGCAATTTCTTCGCCATTGGCGTTTTCGATCGCGACGTCGTGGGTCAGGGCCTGGGGATTGTTGAAGTCGATCGTGACTTTGCCCGCTTTGGCCGTCTCCTTGTCGGAGGTGTAGGCGAGTTCGCCGTTCGGGTCGGCTTCGAACTTGAGGGTCGAGGACGAGCCGCCGCTCGCGGCGCTGCTGCTTTCTTCCTTGGCCGCGCCGCCCTGCTCGGCCTGGCTTTCGCCGCCGTTCGTTTCCGTCGTGCTGGAGCTGCTGTCGCTGCTGCTGCCACAGGCGACGAGGGCCAGGGCCGCGAGGGCCAGGACTGCGAGGGCGATCAGCTTCTTCATTGCGACGGTCCTTTCCGGGGGTGGCGGAGACGAATGCTCAAGAGACTGTAACTGCATACGCGGGCGGTCCGCGCCCGGTTCAGCGGCCGTGGAACTCGGGGGTGCCGCCGCCGAAGAAGGCCTCGACGCCGCCGCGCAGGTCCTCGGTCGCCATGCTGTCGGCGATCCCGTGCCGCTCCAGCTGCAGGTGCTCGGTCAGGGTGTGCTCGATGCTGGTGTTGGCGAGCCGCTTGGCCATGCGCACGTAGTAGGGCGCCTTGGCGGCGAGCTTCTCGGCCTTGGCACGGGCCCTGTCCATCAGCTCGTCGGCGGGAACCACCTCGGCGACGATGCGCTCGGCCAGCGCGTCGGCGGCCGTCATATTCGGGTCGTTGAGCAGGATCTCAAGCGCCCGGCTCGGGCCGACAACGCGCGGCAGAAAGTAGGTCATGCCGCCGTCGGGGGAGGCGCCGATGCGACCGTAGGCGCAGGCCAGGAAGGCGGTCTCGGAGGCGATGCGGGTGTCGCAGGCAAGCGCCAGCGAGAAACCGGCGCCGGCGGCCGGACCGTTTACCGCGCAGATCACCGGATAGGGGATCCGCCGCAGATCGACGATCGCCGCGTGCAGCGCCTCGGCGCCGCGCCGCACCTCCGAGGGCAGGTCGACCTCCTCGCTCTCGGCCCCCTGTTTGAACCAGTTGATGTCGCCGCCGGAGCAGAAGGCCTTGCCCGCGCCAGTGACGATCAGCGCCCGGATCGGGGCCCGGTCGGCGAGCCAGGAGAAGGCGACGGTCAGCTCACCGATCATCTCCGGGCTCATCGCGTTGAAGGCGTCGGGGCGGTCGAGGGTGAGCGTGCCGATATCGCCGTCGATCTCGATCTTCAGTGTGTTCAGCTCAGGTGGGTTCATGGGGACCGCAGCCTACCCTGTGTGGGTATGGACGAGAGAATTCGCGAACTGCCCGACTCGCCCGGCGTCTACCTCTTCCACGGTGCCGACGGCGAGACGCTCTACGTCGGCAAGGCGCGCTCGATCCGCAAGCGGGTCGGCTCGCATTTCTCGGCCAGGGGCGAGCAGCGGATGACCTCACGGGTCGACCGGATCGAGTTCCTCGCCACCTCGACCGAGGCCGAGGCGCTGCTGGCCGAGCAGAGCTTCATCAAGCGCCACCGACCGCGCTTCAACATCCGCCTGCGCGACGACAAGTCCTACCCCTACGTCTGCGTCAGCCTCGACGAGGACTACCCGCGGGTTTACTTCACCCGCGAGAAGCACCGCGCCGGCCGCGCCTACTTCGGCCCCTTCTCGAGCGCCAAGCGGGTGCGCGAGACACTCGACCTGCTCGGCAAGCTCTTCCAGTTCCGCACCTGCGAGGGCGCCGAGCCCGGTCGCCGCTCCGGCAGCCCCTGCCTCGATTACTACATCAAGCGCTGCGGGGCGCCCTGCGTCGGCTATATAAGCCGTGAGGAGTACCGCCACAACATCGACGCGATCGTCGACTTCCTCTCCGGCCGCTACCGCCAGATCGAGGCCGACGAGCGGGCGAAGATGGAGGCGGCGGCCGGGCGGCACGAGTTCGAGCGCGCCGCCCTGCACCGCGACCGGCTGGCGGCGATCTCCTCGCTGTTCGAGCGCCAGCGCGTCGCCGGCGGCACGGTCGGCACCGCCGACCTGATCGGCGTCGCGGCCGAGGGCCAGGACGCCAACGCCCAGGTCTTCCAGGTCCGCGACGGCATCCTCGCCGAGCGCCAGAGCTTCTACCTCGACAACCAGGCCGAACGCGACCTCGCCGAGGTCGCCGAGGAGTTCGTCGGCCAGTACTACTCGGCCTCGCCGGCGGTGCCGCGCACGGTGATCGTCGGGCCCTACCTGGCCGAGCGGGCCGAGCTGCTGGAAGCGGCGCTGAGCGAGCGGCGCGGCTCGGCAGTCGAGGTGCGGGTCGCGGAGCGCGGCGACAAGCGGCGCCTGCGCGAGCTCGCCGAGCGCAACGCCAGGCTCGCCCTCGACCAGGACCGGCTGCGCCGCGAGCACCGCCGCCAGCGCCGGGTCGAGTCGCTGGCCGGCCTGCGCGACGCGCTCGGCATGGCCGACCTGCCGGTGCGGATCGAGGGCTTCGACATCTCCAACATCGGCGGCGAGCACACCGTCGCCTCGATGGTCGTCTTCGAGGGAGGTGCGACGAAGAAGTCCGACTACCGACGCTTCCGCGTGCGCGGCGAGGCCGGTGAGGGCCGCGGCGACGGTCCCGATGACTTCGCCTCGATGGAAGAGGCCCTCGGGCGGCGGATGAACCGCTACCTCGAGCAGGTCGACCTCTCGCCGCACGACAGCAAGCGCGACGCCGGCTTCGCGGCGCTGCCCTCGCTGATCATGATCGACGGCGGCAAGGGCCAGCTGGCCGCCGGGGTGCGAGCGCTGAAGCCGTTCGTCGACCGCGGCGTCACCGTGATCAGTCTCGCCAAGCGCGAGGAGGAGGTCTACGTGCCGGGCCGCTCGCAGCCGCTCGACCTCGCCGCCGACTCGGAGGCGTCGCAGCTGCTGCAGCGGGTCCGCGACGAGGCCCACCGCTTCGCGATCGAGCACCACCGCGGCCGCCGCGACCGGGCGATGACCGGCTCGGTGCTCGACGAGCTGAAGGGGATCGGGCCGGTGCGCAAGCGTTCCCTGCTCCAGCATTTCGGCTCCCCGGAGCGCTTTCTCGCCGCCAGTCGCGAGGAACTGGAAATGGTGCCCGGCCTGCCTGGCAAGGTAGCGCGGGAGATCCACGAGCAACTCAACAGGACGGGCTGAGGCTGATGGCGAGCAGGGGAGAGGCGACGAAGGCAAGCGCCGGCCGCGAGGTCGAGCTGGTGGTGATCACCGGCCAATCCGGCGCCGGCAAGTCGGAAGCGATCGCCGCCTTCGAGGACGGCGGCTACTTCTGCGTCGACAACCTGCCGCCGCGGATGATCGGCAGCCTCGGCGAGCTCTTCCGCCACGAGGGCAGCGGGGTCGAGTGCGCCGCGGTCGTCTCCGACGTGCGCGGCGGCGATTACTTCGACGACCTGCTGCAGGTGCTCGACGACCTCGAGGCCGACGGGCTGAAACCGACCGTGCTCTTCCTCGAGGCCGACGAGGAGACGCTGGTCGATCGCTACAAGGAGACGCGCCGCCGCCACCCGCTGGCACCGGAAGGGCGGATCGTCGACGGCATCCGCGCCGAGCGCGAGCTGCTGGCGCCGCTGCGCGAGCGCGCCGACGTGGTGATGGACACCGGCAACCTGACCGGGGCGATGCTGCGACGGCGGGTCGCCGAGGACATGCTCGACCATCACGAGACCGGCAAGATGGCGCTGACCCTGCTCACCTTCGGCTTCAAGAACGGGCCGCCGCACGACGCCGACCTCACCCTCGACGTGCGCTTCCTGCCCAATCCCCACTACGTCGACGAGCTGCGCCCGCTGACCGGGCTCGACGAGCGGGTGCGCGAGTACGTCGAGTCGGGGACCCAGGCGGGCGAGTTCTACGGGCGGCTGCTGCCGCTGCTCGACTTCCTCGTCCCCGCCTACGTGGCCGAGGGCAAGAGCCACCTGACGATCGCGATCGGCTGCACCGGCGGCCGCCACCGCTCGATCACGGTCGCCGACCGCATCCGCCGCGAGCTCGAGAGCCGCGAGGACGTCGTCGTCCACCTCAAGCACCGCGACACCGAGGTCGAGTAGCGCCCCTCCATAGAATCGCCCGGCTTTGAGCGATCCCGTCATCTCCATCCGCGGCCTGCGCAAGAGCTATGGGGAGTTCGAGGCAGTGCGGGGGATCGACCTCGAGGTCCAGGCCGGCGAGGTCTTCGCCTGCCTCGGGCCCAACGGGGCGGGGAAGACGACGACGGTCGAGATCCTCGAGGGGTATCGCAAGCGCAGCGGTGGAGAGGTCGAGGTTCTCGGCGAGGACCCGAGCACGGCGACCGCGCCTGGCGCGAGCGGATCGGCATCGTCCTGCAGAGCTGCCGGCTCGATCCCTACCTGACCGTGCGCGACTCGCTCGGCCTCTACGCCGGCTACTACCGGGCGCCGCGGCCGGTCGAGGAGGTGATCGAGCTGGTCGGCCTGGCCGGTAAGGCGGACGTGCGGGCGAGCAAGCTCTCCGGCGGCCAGCAGCGCCGTCTCGACGTCGGCATGGCCCTGGTCGGCGATCCCGAGCTGCTCTTCCTCGACGAGCCGACCACCGGCTTCGACCCCTCGGCGCGGCGCCAGGCCTGGGAGACGATCGCCGGTCTGCGCGACCTCGGCAAGACCGTCTTCCTCACCACCCACTACATGGACGAGGCGCAGCGCCTCGCCGACCGGGTGACGATCATCTCGCGCGGCCAGGTCGTGGCGAGCGGCACGCCGGAGAGCCTCGGCGACCGCGAGAGCCTGCCGACGACGATCAGCTACCGGCTCGACGGCGAGGAGATCTCGGTCGAGACGATCAGCCCGGTCGCCGACCTGCACCAGCTGACCGAGCGGGCGCTGCAGCGCGGCGAGGAGCTCGAGGGCCTGGAAGTGACCCGCCCCAACCTCGAGGACGTCTACCTCTCGCTGACCGCGGAGGGGGAGAGCGAATGAACGGCATCGCGCTCTTCGCCCATCAGTTTCGCTACGACCAGAAGGCGTTCTGGCGCAATCCGGCGTCGGTCTTCTTCACCGTGATGTTTCCGGTGATCCTGCTGCTGATCTTCGCCACGGTCTTCGGCGGGCAGACGGTGAACGTGCGCGGCGGGATCAAGACCACCGCCTACTACGTGCCGGCGATCATCACCCTGGCGGTGATCTCGGCGACGATGCAGTCGCTGGCGATGTCGCTGGTGATCGCCCGCGAGGACGGCCGGCTCAAGCGCGGCCGCGGCACGCCGATGCCGGCCTGGGTCTTCATCGCCGGGCGGATCGGCAACTCGGCCGTGGTGGCGCTGCTGATGCTGGCGCTGATGGCGGCGATCGGCCGCCTGCTCTACGGGGTGGCGATCCCCTGGGAGCGCCTGCCCGAGATCATCGTCACGCTGCTGATCGGCGCCGCCTCGTTCTGCTGCCTCGGCATCGCCCTCACCGCCGCGATCCCCTCCCAGGACGCCGCCGCCCCGATCGTCAACGCGCTGCTGCTGCCGCTCTACTTCCTCTCCGGCATCTTCATCCCCGACGACCAGCTGCCCAACGGGGTGATCCACTTCGCCGATCTCTTCCCGATCCGCCACTTCTTCGAGGCCTTCTTCGATGTCTATGACCCGGGCAGCACCGGGGCCACGCTGCAGTGGGGTGACCTGGCGATCGTCGCGGCCTGGGGCGTGGTCGGCCTGCTGCTGGCGATCCGCTTTTTCCGCTGGACACCGCGCGGCGGCTGATCCGCCCGCCCGTATAGCCTCCGGGCACGATGCTTCACCACGTCCTACTGGAGGTTTCCGACCTCGAGCGGAGCGGCAAGTTCTACGACGCGCTGCTCGCCCCGCTCGGCTGGCGGCGCCATTTCGAGGAGGACAAGACGATCGGTTGGGGCATCGCCAAACCCGTCTTCTTCATCGCCTCCCACCACGAGCCGAGGGCCGGCTTCGGCCTGCTCAGCTTCTCGGCGCTCGGGATCGTCGCCGTCAAGGCGGCCTGGGAAGGCGGCATGAACGGCGGCGGCACCGTGGTCTCCGAGCCCGGCGAGCGTCGCTCCTACGGCTCCGGCTCCTACTCGGCCTTTCTCAAGGACCCGACGGGTACGAGATCGAGATCACGATCGGGTCGGACTGAAGCTTTCCAGCGGCCGGCCGGTGCCGGTCCATAAGATCGAGATATCTCCCACAACGAGTCCAGGAGGAACTGAGCAATGGCTGTGAAGGTCGGCATCAACGGCTTCGGGCGGATTGGGCGCAACGTCTTCCGGGCGGCGCAGGCGGCCGGAGCGGACCTCGAGTTCGTCGCCGTCAACGACCTCGTCGACACGGGCACGATGGCCAACCTGCTCAAGTACGACTCGATTCTCGGTCGCTTCCCGGGTGAGGTCGAGGCCGGCGACGGCGCGATCAACATCGACGGCAATGAGCTGAAGGTGCTCGCCGAGCGCGACCCGGCGGCGCTGCCCTGGGGCGATCTCGGCGTCGACGTCGTGATCGAGTCGACCGGCCTCTTCACCAAGCGCGAGGACGCCGCCAAGCACCTCGAGGCCGGCGCCAAGAAGGTGATCATCTCCGCCCCGGCGACCGAACCGGACGTCACCGTCGCCCTCGGCGTCAACTTCGACTCGGCCTACGACCCGGCGAGCCACCACGTCATCTCCAACGCCTCCTGCACGACCAACTGCCTCGCTCCGCTGGCCAAGGTGCTGCACGAGGCGTTCGGGATCGAGCAGGGCCTGATGACGACGATCCACGCCTACACCGCCGACCAGCGCCTGCAGGACATGCCGCACAAGGACCTGCGCCGCTCGCGCGCCGCGGCGCTCAACCTGATCCCGACCACGACCGGCGCCGCCAAGGCGGTGGGGCTGGTGCTGCCGGAGCTGAACGGCAAGCTGAACGGCTTCTCGATGCGGGCGCCGGTGCCGACCGGCTCGGCCGTCGACCTCGTCTTCACCACTCCCAACCCGCTCGAGCCGGCCCAGATCAACGCAGCGCTGAAGCAGGCCGCCGATGGCCCACTGAAGGGCATCCTCGCCTACACCGAGGATCCGATCGTCTCCACCGACATCGTCGGCGACCCGCACTCCTCGATCGTCGACGCGCAGTCGACGATGACGATCGGCGACGGCCGCATGGCGAAGGTGATCAGCTGGTACGACAACGAGTGGGGCTACTCCAACCGCTGCGTCGAGCTGGCCGGCAAGGTCCTCTGACCCTTCGATGGCCAAAAGCGCGCCAATCGTCACGGTGATCTCCGGGCGTTCTAGTCCGTGGCGATTGGCGCGCGAGGTGGTTCGTGAGTTTCCCAAGGCCAGCGTGCGTGACGCCGATGTGGCGGGCAAGCGGGTGCTGGTCCGGGTCGATTTCAACGTGCCGCTCGACGGCGGCAGGGTGGCTGACGACACCCGCATCCGCGCGGCGCTGCCGACGATCGAGCTGTTGCGCGAGCGCGGCGCCTCGTTGGTGCTGGTCTCACACCTGGGGCGGCCGAAGGGCAAGGTCGTGCCGGAGCTCTCGATGAAGCCGGTCGGCGAGCGCCTCGGCGAGCTGCTCGGGGCGCCGGTGCGCCAGGCGCCCGCCGTGGTCGGCGACGAGGTCGAGGCTTTGGCGGACGGGCTGGGCTCCGGGCGACGTGCTGCTGCTCGAGAACGTGCGCTTCGAGCCGGGCGAGACCGAGGACGATCCCGCGCTGGCGGCCCAGCTGGCCGAGCTGGCCGACCTCTACGTCAACGACGCCTTCGGCGCCGCTCACCGCGCCCACGCCAGCACCGCCGGGCGTCGCCGCGCTGCTGCCTGGCTACGCCGGGCTGCTGCTCGAGCGGGAGGTGACCGAGTTGAACCGCGTGGTCGAGTCGCCGGCGCGGCCGCTGGTCGTCGTCCTCGGCGGCGCCAAGGTGACCGACAAGGTCGGCGTGATCGACCGCTTCCTCGAGGTCGCCGACGAGATCCTGATCGGCGGCGCGATGTGCTTCAGCTTCTTCCGCGCCCAGGGGATCGCCACCGGCGACTCGCTGGTCGAGGAGGAGGGCGTGGAGCTGGCGGGCAAGGCGCTGGAGCGCGCCGAGGGATCCAGCTGCGAGCTGCGCCTGCCTGTGGACCTGGTCCTCGGCGAGGCGTTCGACGCCGAGACCGAGGTGCGCGCGAGCGAGGGCGTCGAGGTTCCCGACGGCTGGATGGGCCTCGACATCGGTCCGCGCAGCGCCGCCGCCTACGCCGAGCGAATCGCCGCAGCCGGCACGGTGCTCTGGAACGGCCCGATGGGCGCGTTCGAGCTGGCGCCGTTTGCCGCCGGCACGCGCGCCGTCGCCGAGGCGGTTGCGGCCGCGCCGGGAACGACCGTGATCGGCGGCGGCGACTCGGTCGCCGCCCTGCAGCAGTTCGGCCTTGCCGACAGAGTGGACTGGCTCTCGACCGGAGGAGGAGCATCCTTGGAGCTCTTGGAGGGAAAGAAGCTGCCCGGCGTGGAGGCCCTGCGCGATGCCTGAGCGCACCCCGTACATCGCCGCCAACTGGAAGATGCACAAGAGCGTCGCCGAGGCGGGCGAGTTCGTCGACGCGCTGCTGCCGCAGATCGCTGCGACGCAGTCCGACGTGGTGATCTGCCCGCCGTTCACCGCCCTCACCGCGGTGGTCGAGCGCCGCTACGGCACCGCGGTCAAGGTCGCCGCGCAGAACATGCACGAGGCAGGACTCGGGCGCCTTCACCGGCGAGGTCTCGGCCCCGATGCTGGTCGAGCTCGACGTCGAGGCGGTCGTCCTCGGCCACTCCGAGCGCCGCCAGTACTTCGGCGAGACCGACGAGGCGCTGGCCCGCAAGGTGCCGGCGGCCCTCGCCGCCGGCCTGGAGCCGATCCTCTGCGTCGGCGAGAGCGAGGAGGCGCGCGACGCCGAACAGACCGAGGCGGTGCTGGAGCGCCAGCTGCAGGCCGACCTTGCCGAGGTCGAGCGGGGAGCAAGCTGGCCGAGGTGGTGATCGCCTACGAGCCGATCTGGGCGATCGGCACCGGCCGCACCGCCACCCCCGAGCAGGCGCAGGAGGCGTGCGCCTTCATCCGCGACGTGCTGCGCGAGCGCGGCGCCGCCGCCGACGCGGTGCGGATCCTCTACGGCGGCTCGGTCAAGCCCGCCAACGCCGCCGAGCTGCTCGGCCAGCCCGACATCGACGGCGCCCTGGTCGGCGGCGCCAGCCTCGATCCCGAGCGACTTCGCCGCAATCGTCGGAGCCGCAGTGCCGGTGCGCCTTTCCCTCCAGGCGGGATAGAGCGCCCGAGGGGTTCCCCTCGGCTCGGCGCTGGTCATCCTCGACGGCTGGGGGCTGGCCGAGCCGGGGCCCGGCAACGCGATCTCGCTCGCCGACACCCCCGTCTTCGACCGGCTCTGGGAGCGCTGCCCGCACACCCAGCTCTCCGCCCAGGGCCGCGACGTCGGCCTGCCGGAGGGGCAGATGGGCAACTCCGAGGTCGGCCACCTCAACCTCGGCGCGGGGGCGATCGTCAAGCAGGACCTGGCGCGGATCGACGACTCGATCGCCGACGGCAGCTTCTTCGACAACGAGGCGCTGCTCGGCCGCCTGCGAGCGGGCCCGCGAGCAGCCCGCGCGGGCGCCTGCACCTGCTCGGGCTGGTCTCCGACGGCGGCGTGCACTCCGGCTGGGAGCACATCGAGGCGACGATCGAGCTCGCCTCCCAGGAGGGCGTTCCCGACGTCGTCTTCCACGCCTTCACCGACGGCCGCGACACGCTGCCGCACGGCGGCCGGGGCTACCTGCACGAGCTGGAGCGCTGGCTGCGCCAGGCCGGCCGCGTCGCCACGGTCGGCGGCCGCTACTACGCGATGGACCGCGACACGCGCTGGGAGCGGACCAAGCTCGCCTACGACGCGATCGTCCACGCCCAGGGGCTGCGCGCGGCCAGCTCCGAGGAGGCGATCGACGCCTCCTATGAGCGCGAGGAGACCGACGAGTTCGTCAAGCCGACCGTGATCGGCGACTACGACGGGGTCGCCGCGGGCGACGTCGGCTTCTTCATCAACTTCCGCCCCGACCGGGCGCGGCAGATGACCCGCGCCCTCGCCGAGCCCGACTTCGACGAGTTCCCGCGCGCCGGCGGCCCGCTGCTCGACCTGACCACGATGACCGCGTACCGCAAGGGCTGGCCCTACCCGGTCGCCTTCCCCGAGGCGCGGCCGCAGACGACCCTGGCCGAGACGATCTCCGCGGCCGGGCGGTCGCCAGCTGCACGTCGCCGAGACCGAGAAGTACGCCCACGTCACCTACTTCTTCAACGGCGGTCGCGAGCAGGAGTGGGAGGGGGAGGAGCGCCGCCTGGTCGACTCGCCGCGCGACGTGCCGACCTACGACCACAAGCCGCGAGATGAGCGCCCGCGCCGCCGCCGACGCCTTCGTCGGTCACTGGTCGAGTGACGACTACCGCTTCGGCATCATCAACTTCGCCAACCCCGACATGGTCGGCCACACCGGCGTGATCCCGGCCGCGGTCGCCGCGGTCGAGCAGGTCGACGGCTGCCTCGGCGACGTGGTCGAGGCGGTCACCGCCAAGGGCGGCGCCTGCATCGTCACCGCCGACCACGGCAACTGCGACCACATGCTCGAGCCCGACGGCTCGCCCAACACCGCCCACTCGCTCAACCCGGTGCCGCTGATCGTCACCGCCGAGGGCGTGACGCTGCGCGATCACGGCATCCTCGCCGACGTCGCCCCGACCGCGCTCGAGCTGCTCGGCATCCCCCAGCCGGCGGCGATGACCGGCCGCTCCCTGATCGCTGAGTGATCGATTGACCCACCCATAGGGTGGTCAATCGATCAGCGTTATGCGGAACGAACCAGACAGGCTGAGATTCGAGATCGAGGCGCGGGACGGAGCCGCGCGGACCGGCGTGCTGCACACGGCGCACGGGCCGGTGCGGACGCCCGCCTTCATCCCGCTGGCGACGAAGGGCACCGTGCGCGGGCTCGAATCGCGCGAGGTGGCCGGGCTCGGCTACGAGATGGTGCTCGGCAACACCTACCACCTGTTCGTCTCGCCGGGCCCGGAGCGGATCGCGGCCGCCGGCGGGCTGCACGGCTTCATGGGCTGGGAGCGGGCGCTGATCACCGACTCGGGCGGCTTCCAGGTCTTCTCGCTGGCCCATGGCGGCGTCGCCAACGAGGTCAAGGGCAGCGGCCGGCCGGGTGGCGCCCAGGGCTCGGTGGTCTCGATCGAGGAGGAGGGGGTGCACTTCCGCTCCTACCGCGACGGCGCCGAGCTGTTCATCTCGCCCGAGGTCTCGATGCAGGTGCAGGCGGCGCTCGGCTCCGACATCGCCCTGGTCTTCGACGAGTGCACGCCCTTCCACGCCGATCGCGACTACACCGCCCGCTCGACCGAGCGCACCCACCGCTGGCTCGATCGCTGCCTCGAGTGGCACGAGCGCGAGGGGCCGGCGCGCCAGGCGGTCTTCGGCATCGTCCAGGGCGGCGTCTACGAGGACCTGCGGCGCGAGTCGGCCGAGGCGGTCTCCGCGGCCGGCGTCGACGGGCTGGCGATCGGCGGCACCCTGGGCCGCGACAAGGCCGAGATGCGCGAGGTGCTGGCGATGACCGCGCCGCTGCTGCCCGAGGCGGCGCCCAAGCACCTGCTCGGCATCGGCGAGGTCGACGACCTGCTCGCCGGCATCGCCCTCGGCCTCGACGTCTTCGACTGCGCCGTGCCGACCCGCCTCGCCCGCCACGGCGTCGCCCTCGTCCCCGACCCCGACCACCGCTTCCGCCTCGACCTGCGCAAGTCCGGCCAGACGGGCGACCGCGACCCGATCGCCGCAGGCTGCCCCTGCCCCGCCTGTCGAAACCACGACCGCGACTACCTCAGCTACCTCTCCCGCGCCGAGGAGCTGACCGCGGTCCGCCTCCTCTGCCTCCACAACCTCACCTACATGCGCGAGCTGATGCGGCACGCCCGCGCCGCGATCGAGGCCGGGAAGCTTCGACGCCTACTCGGCAGCCGATTCTCTCCGGGCGAATCGCCCCTGGTCCGCGTGAAGGACGGGTGATCCGCTCTCGCGGCGGAGGCTTGGGAGCCGGTGACCTCGACGCATGCTCGGACAGCCGGCCAGAGGCGGACGGCTCTCGCCCGGGAGGAGGATCACCCGTCCTTGTCGCCGCCCCTATTCGGTGGTTCTTCTTCACCAGTTCCTTGAATTCTTCGACGACCTTGTCGACCGTGTCGCCGGCGACTTCGGTCGCCTTGACGCCGGTCGCCTTGTCGGTCGCGAGATCACGGCAGCGGCGACCGCGGCGGCGATCAGGACCAGGGCGACGAGGGCCATCACGAAGCGGGCGAAGCGCGAGAAGGCGCTGCGCTTGGGCGGCGCCGGCGCGGCCGGGCGAACCGGCGGCGGCGGGGCCTGCGCCGCGGCGCGCGCGCCACCGGGCGTCGGGTCGGCGAGGGCTGGGCCGGGCGGTACTCGGTCTGCCGCGGTCTGGTCGAGGCGGCGGGTCGCGGTCTCGCCGTCGCCGAGCACGCTGGTCGCCGCGGTTCCCGCCTCGAGGGGCAGGGTCACGTCCTCGCCCTGCATGCCCAGCGCGCAGGCCGCCGGCCAACTCGCCGGCGCTCGCGTAGCGGCGGTTGGGGTCGCCCTCGAGCGCCCGCAGCACCGCCGCGCCGAGCGTGCTCGGGCACCTCGTCGTTGTAGGTGCTGGGCGGCAGCGGCTTCTCGTTTTGCTGGCGCACCGCCAGCTCGGCCAGGGTCGAGCCCTCATAGGGCAGGCGGCCGGTGAGGAACTGGTAGAGGACGACGCCGAGCGCGTAGACGTCGGTGGCCGGCGTCGCCTCCTCGCCGCGCACCTGCTCGGGCGAGAGGTAGGCGGCGGTGCCGACGACCGAGCCGACCTGGGTGATGCGGGTCTGTTCGATCGCGCGGGCGATGCCGAAGTCGGTCAGCTTCATCGTCATCTCGCCGCCGCCGACCGGGCCGCCGACGATCATCAGGTTGCCGGGCTTGACGTCGCGGTGGATGATCCCTCGCCGGTGGGCGTAGTCGAGGCCGGCGCAGGCCTGGGCGCCGATCTCGGCCGCGCTCTCGGCGTCCAGCGGCCCGTGGCGCTGCAGGATCTGCGCCCCGGAGCGGCCCTGCACGTACTCCATGACGATGTAGTGGCGCCCCTCGTCGATGCCGGTGTCGTAGACCTGGACGATGTTGGGGTGGATCAGCTTCGCCACCGCCAGCGCCTCGCGGCGGAAGCGGGCGACGAAGCGCTCGTCGTCGGAGAGGTGCTCGGCGAGGATCTTGACCGCGACCGTGCGCTCGAGGATCCGGTCGGTCGCCTGGTGCACGCTCGACATCCCGCCCGAGCCGAGCCGCTCGCCGATCTCATAGCGGCCCGGAGAGGATTCCCGAGGCCATCATTCGCCTCCCCGTTCGGCGCAGCCGGGGCCCGACGCCCGCCGGAGGCGCCGGTGCCGCCGGTTTCGGCCGGCGGGGTGGGCGTCTGTTTTTCTTCCGGCGTCGTTTTTTCAGCCGGCGGCGGTTCCGTCTTTTCGGCCTTTTCTTCTTCCCTTTCGAGCGCCTTTTCTTCCTCTTCGCGTTCCTGTTCTTCCTTCTTTTCCTGGCCCGGCGGCGTCTTTTCGGTTTCTTCGGTGGTCGTCGCTTCGCTTTCGGCGGGAACGGTTTCGGTGCTTTCTTCGCAGCTCGCGACGACTTCGCTGAGCCGCGCGGCGCCGCGCTGCAGCGCTTCGCTCAGCTTCGGGTCGACGCCGCTCAGGCCTTCGACCTGGGCGTTGACCTGCGGCGACCGCGTCTTCGGCGCCGACGCATTCGCCTTCTTCGGCGTACTGCTTGACGCGGTCGAGGTTTTCGGTGATTTCGCCGCGGTGTTGCCGGGCAGCAGCTTGGCGTCTTCGCCACCACCGCAGGAGACGAGCGCGAGCGCCGCCGCCACGCCGAGGGCGAGGGCGAGGGCGGATATGGCCGGGTGACGCACCGTTGCGAGTCTAGAGAACGACTCCGGGGCATGTTTTCCCTGCATTTGAGCGTCACTGGCCGGTGTAGAGGCGGTCGGCGAGGCGCTGCGGCAGGCCGGCGGCCGCGATCGGCGCCGCGGCGCGCTCGATGTCGTAGGGGACGCGATGGAAGCGCGCCGTCGCGGCCTCGGTGTCCAGCTCCAGCCAGGCGGCGCGCGGGTCGCCGTCGCGCGGCTGGCCGACGCTGCCGGGGTTGATCAGCCAGGCGCCGGCGCCGAGCTCGAGCAGCGCCCCGTCGCTCGCCTGGGCGCCGCGGGTCTCGTCCCGGGGCCGCCGTCGGGGCGGGCGAAGAAGAGCGCCACGTGCGAGTGGCCGATCAGGCCGATGCGCTGCGGGCTGGCATCCATGCCGGCCTCGGCCTGCTCGGCGGAGAGCACGTACTCCCAGACCGGGTCGCGGGGCGAGGCGTGGAAGAGGCCGATGCCCTCGCGCTCGCCCGCGGGCTCGAGCTCGCGCAAGAACTCCAGCGTTCGCTCGCTCGACGTTGGCGCGGGTCCACTCGACCGCCGGCCGCGGCGGCCTCGGAGAAGGACTCGATGTCCAGCCCGCCAAGCACCGCGAGGTCGTGGTTTCCGACCAGGCAGATCGCGCAGCGCTCGCGGACCAGCTCGGCGCAGGCGTCTGGCTCGACCCCGTAGCCGAGCACGTCGCCGAGGCACCAGACCTCGTCGAGCGCCGGCCTCCTCGATCGCCTCGAGCACGGCTTCCAGCGCCGGCAGGTTGGCGTGGATGTCGGTGATCGCGGCGATCCGCACGCGGCCAGCGTACCCGCGTCGGCCGCGGGCTCCATACGATGGGCGCGGTGGCCGCAGCCGACCCGATCGCCGAGCTGCGCTGCGCCGTGGACGCAGCCGCCCGCTCGCTGCGCGACGGCGAGCCGAGCGGGCCCGAGCCGAGCCTGGAGCGACCGCCGAAGCCCGAGCTGGGCGACTACAGCTCCAACGCGGCGATGCTGCTGGCCGCGCCGCTGGGCGAAGAGCCGCGCGAAGTCGCCGCGCGCCTGGGCCGAGCGGAGGCAGCGCTCGAGCTCGGTGGACGCGGTCGAGCGGATCGAGGTCGCCGGGCCCGGCTTCGTCAACTTCTTCCTCGCCGACGAGTGGTACCGGCGGGCGATGGTCGGCCTCGCCGAGGCCGGGGAGGGGCTCGGGCCGGCGCCGATCGGCGCGCCGGAGCGGATCCTGGTCGAGTTCGTCTCCGCCAACCCGACCGGGCCGCTGCACGTCGGCGGCGGCCGCCACGCCGCCTACGGCGACTCGCTCGTGCGCCTCCTGGAGGCGGTCGGGCACGAGGTCGAGCGCGAGTTCTACGTCAACGACGCGGGTGGGCAGATCGAGCGCTTCGCCGCCTCGATCGCGGCGCGGATGAAGGGCGAGGAGCCGCCCGAGGACGGCTACGGCGGCGAGTACGTGATCGGGATGGGCGAGCAGATCGCGCGCCGAGGGCGTCGACCCCGGCGACCTCGACGGCGATCGGGCTGCGCGGCGTCGAGCTGATCCTCGAGGGGGTGCGCGGCACGCTCGATCGCTTCGGCGTCCGCTTCGACAGCTGGTTCTCCGAGCGCGACCTCTACAGCCGCGGTGAGGTCGAGGCCGCCCTGGCCCAGCTCGACGAGCGCGGCCACACCTACCGCAGCGAAGGGGCGCTCTGGCTGCGCACGACCGACTTCGGCGACGACAAGGACCGGGTCCTGATCCGCGCCAACGGCGAGCCGACCTACCTCGCCGCCGACGTCGCCTACCACTGGGACAAGCTGGAGCGCGGCTTCGACCGGCTGATCAACGTGCTCGGCGCCGACCACCACGGCTACGTCGCCCGCCTGCGCGCCGCGATCGAGGCGCTCGGCGCCGACCCGGAGCGCTTCGAGGCGCTGATCATGCGGCTCGTCCACATCGTCGAAGGCGGCGAGCGGGCGCAGATGTCGAAGCGCAGCGGCGATTTCGTCGCGCTCGACGAGCTGCTCGACGACATCGGCGTCGACGCGGCGCGCTGGTTCATGCTCTGGCGCAGCCACGACACCACGGTCGACCTCGACCTCGAGCTGGCCCGCCGCCAATCGAACGACAACCCGGTCTACTACGTCCAGTACGCCCACGCGCGGATCGCCGGCATCCTGCGCAAGGCCGAGCGGTCGACCCGCGGAGGTCGCCGCCGGCGCGGGCGCGGAGACCCCGGGCACGGCGCTGGAGCCGGCCGAGCGCGAGCTGGTCAAGCGCCTGCTCGAGTTCCCCGACGAGGTTCGCGAGGCGGCCGAGCGCCGCGCGCCGCACCGGATCTGCACCTACGCGACCGCGGTCGCCGCCGACTTCCACGGCTTCTACCGCGACTGCCAGGTCGTCGGCGCCGAGGGAGAGGGCGTCGAGCGCTCGCGGCTGGCACTCTCCCTGGCTGACGATGCGCACGATCGCCGGCTCACTCGGCCTGCTCGGCATCTCCGCCCCGGAGCGGATGTGATGCTGGGCCGCCGCAACAAGCAGCCCGTCCTGGCCGAGGTGGAGCGCTCCGAGCGGGCCTCGGCGCGCCCCGGTGCCCTCGGGCGCGCCGAGCTGCAGGCCTACCGGGAGCTGGCGGGGCAGCTGGGCAAGACCGGGTCGGTGTTCCTGACGGGACCGCTGAAGGGAGAGGTGGCGCTGGGCCTGGCAGCGGCCGCAACCGCGGAAGGCCGGCGGGTGGTGCTGCTCGAGTGCGACCTCGCCGCACCCGCCCTGGCCGAACGCCTCGGCCTCGCCGCCGCGCCCGGATTGCACGAGTACCTGCTCGACGAGGCCGACGCCGGTGAGATCCTGCAGCCGCTGGTCCTCGCCGGCCCCGCCTCCGGCCGGGCCACCGAGCCGCTCACCTGCATCGTCGCCGGGGAGCCAGAGCCGAAGCCCGTGGCGCTGCTCGACTCCGAGCGCTGCGACCACGCGATCGAGCGGCTGAAGCGCGCCTACGACCTGCTCTTGATCGACGGGCCACCGCTCGACGAAGACGCCGACGCGCTGCGCGCCCTGACCGAACACACCGCGGTGACGATCGCCTGCGGCGAGCGCGGCCGGTTGCCGAAGCGGATGCCGGTGCCGGTCACCGGCCAGGTCCTCTTCGCCTGAGTCGCTAGAGGTCGTAGCGCGAGAGGTCGGCCTCGAGCCGCGCGGCGTCCTCGCCCTGCGGGGCGTCGGCCGCGGCCCGATCCGCCGAGGGCTCCTCGTCGCGGCCGCGGCGCGCCAGCCGAGGACGCTGAAGATGAGCGCCACCACAGCGACCGCGATCGCCACGACCGGCACCAGGTAGGCGGAGAGGTCGAAGCCCGAGGCCTTGGGCAGGGCGAGGCCTCGGGCCCGTACTGGGCAACAAGGGCGTCCTTGACTTCGGCCTTGCTCTTGCCCGCGGCGACCAGCTTGGCGACGAAGACCTTCTCGCGCTTCGCCTGCGGTGATTCGGCCAGCTCGAGCAGGGTGCCGCAGACCGGGCACATCACTTCCGCTTCGATCGCGTTGGTCGTCGTCTGCGGCGCCGGCGCCGCGGCGGCCGGCGCCGCCAGCGCCAGGCCGCTACCAACGCGCACAGCGCGTTCCGGTGCGCTTCCCTGAATAGCCGGGAAAAGGACCTGCTCATCGGGCGGCTTCGAGCAAGGGGACGGCTTGGCTGAAGAAGCGGTCTTCGACCGGGCCGCGCCAGATCAGGGCCAGGTCACCCTTGGGATCGACCAGGAAGTTCTCCGGCACGCCGGTCGAGCCGAAGGCTTCGCTGCGTTCGTTGCCGACCGAGCGCAGCTGCGGGTATGCGGTCGGGTGTTCGCGCAGGAAGGCGCGGGCGTCGTCCTCGTTGTCCTGCACGTTGATCCCCAGCACCGTCGTGTCGTTGCGGCGGTTGCGCTCGTAGAAGCGCTGCAGCACCGGCGCCTCCTGGCGGCAGGGGATGCACCACGAGGCCCAGAGGTTGACCAGCACCCACTTGCCGCGGTACGCGGCGATCGAGCCGTGCCCTGGTCCCGGCAGCCGCGGCAGCACCTTGTCCGGCACCGGGTCGCCGAGCGCGATCTTGGTCGCCCCTTTGTTGAGCAGGCCGAAGGCGAGCAGGCCGACGACGGCCAGCACGGCGAGGAAGGCGAGGAGAGAGCGCAGGCTCACGAAAAGCGGACGACGGGTCTCGAACCCGCGACCTCGAGCTTGGGAAGCTCGCGCTCTACCAGCTGAGCTACGTCCGCGCGTGAGCTGATTCTATGGCTGCGGCCTTCTTTCTCTTCGTGACACGCCCGTCGCCGCTGCCATTGCCATTGGCGCTGACCTTCGCCTCGCGGTAGAAGTGCTCGGTGGCGCCGCGCACCGGGCGTTCGCCGGCCAGCTCGACCAGGCCGGTGCGGCGCAGCTCTGTGACGTGATAGTTGACGTTGCTGAGCGGCGTGCGCAGCTCGTAGCTGAGGTCGCTGGGGGAGAGCGTGCGGCCGCCGTCCATCCCGAGCACTTCCAGGATTGAGATGCGAAGGGGGTGGGTATTGGCGCGAGCCAGGAGCTGCCAGTTCATGGGATTCCTCCGATTGATCAACTGCTTTACCTACTTGTAGGGCTATTGATACCAAAAAATGATGATCTAAATCATTAAAATCGGGTAGGCTTAGGCAGATGACCGACGACGGGAGGAGAGTCACGATGGGGAAGCGGGCGCGGATCTGGCTTTGTGCTGCGGTATCCATGGTTTTCTTGGCGCTTGCCGCCGCGGCCCCCGCCGGAGCCGTCGACATCATCGAAGGCAAGCCGGAAACGGTCGAAGCCGGGTGGCAGGCCGGTACCTGCACGACCGACGTGCCGGAATGCAGCGTCGACACCCCGGATCAGTTCTCCAAGCAGGCCGCGAGCCATCCGAAAGACGGCTTCACCCAGATCATCGTCAAGCACTCCGGGCTCTTCGAAACGCCGTCGGGCAACCTGAAGACCGTCCTCGTCGACCTCCCGCAGGGGCTCAGCGTCAACCCCCAGGCCACGCCCCAGTGCGAACTCGAAAACGGGAAATTCCCGGCGGCCAGGGTG
>CAVZEV010000009.1:0-258887 GCA_963774405.1 uncultured Solirubrobacterales bacterium
GGTCCCCGGCTCGACCGTGATGGTCAAGCGCGATCCCTCCGGCGACGAGGAGGACCGCCCGCTCAGCCTGACGATCGTCAAGCCGAAGAAGCCGGCGCGGGCGAAGAAGGCTAAGCCGGAGCCGGAGAAGGTCGGCGTCGGGGCGAAGAAGGACGACAGCGAGCCGCAGGACGCTCAGCCCGAGTCCGGCGAGTCCAAAGCTGAGAACGAGTAGCCGCAAGGCGCGCGGGTCCTGTCGTGGGGTGAGGGGGCCTGCGGGCAGTCCACGGGCTGTCCTCGACCCCCTCACCCCACGCCACCCGCGCGAGTTGCGGCATATGGTTCACGGTTGATGCGTCAGCCGGGTCAGACAGCAATCGGGACGTGGAGCGGCGGGAGGTTTCTGCACTTCGGCGAAGCCGTTGCGGCGGAGCGGCTGGCGGCCTGCTGCGGCCGGGGGAGGGCGTCGACACTGTCCTGACTGCTGATACCTACGGGCAAGGGGAGGCGGACCGATGCTCGGGCGGGCGTTGGTCGGGGTTCCTCGTGACGAGTACTGCCTGGTTGGGGCGGTCGGGCATGACTTCTACGGGGGCGAGCGGGATGGGCCGCGGGGGTTTCCGCGTTTCACTGACCCGGGGCTGCGGGGGGAGGCGGAGTACGCGGGGTATCTGCGGATGGCGGCGGAGCGAGCCTCGAGCGGCTCGGCGTCGACTCGCTTCGACCTGCTGCTGCTGCACAACCCCGACCGGATCGGCTACTCAAGCGAGGCGGTCTGGGACGCATGGCGGCGCTGCGCGAGGAGGGGCTCGCGGGGCAGATCGGCGTCGCCCCCGGGCCCGCCAACGGCTTCACGCTGGACATGATCAACTGCATGGAGCGCTTCGGCGAGCGGATCGACTGGGCGATGATCATCCTCAACCCGTTCGAGCCCTGGCCGGGCGAGCTCTGCCTCGACGCGGCGGCGGCAACGACGTCAGGGTGATCACCCGGGTCGTCGACTACGGCGGCCTCTTCTGGGGCGACCTGCGGCCGGGGATGGAGCTGGCCCAGCGGCGACCACCGGGCGTTCCGCCCGACGGGCTGGATCGAGGCCGGCTTGGAGAAGCTGGAGCGGGTGCTGCCGATCGCCGAACGGGCGCGGCCTGACGCCGATCCAGCTCGCCTGCCAGTGGAACCTCGCCCACCCGGCGGTCGAGTGCGTCGTGCCGACGCTGATCCAGGAGGCCGGTCCGGACGCCTGCCCGATCGAGGCCAAGCGGGTCGAACTGGCGCACATGCCGGCCGAGCAGCGGCTCAGCGAGGAGGACGTCGCGGCGATCCGCGCGGTCGGCGACAACGCCGGCTGCATGGCGCTGAAGGGCGCCAGCCCCGAGCACGAGGGGGAGGAGCGGCCGGACCGCTGGGCGCTGAGCAACGAGCTCGCGAGGTCGGCGGCCGCTGGGGCATCGACCCCGCCCGCGACCTGGCCGCAACGCACTAGCGATCGCCATCCGCGGTCGCGTTCGTCGTAGGTTGCGGCGCATGTTGCGGATCGACGAGCGGACGCGGCCCTGGTGGACGCTGGCGGGGGCCTGCTTCGGGCTGTTCATCCTGATGCTCGACTCGACCGTGGTCGCGCTCGCCCTGCCGAGCATCCGCCACGACGTCGGCGCGAGCGCGGCCGGCCTGCAGTGGGTGATGAACGGCTACCTGCTGGTGATCACCGCCTTCGTGATCACCGCGGGGCAGGCTCGGCGACCAGTTCGGGCGCAAGCGGCTGTTCCTCATCGGCATGGCCCTGTTCGCGCCTCGGCTCGGTGGTCTCCGGCGCGGCCGGAGACCAGCTGACGCTGATCGTCGGCCGCCTGCTGCAGGGGCTCGGCGCGGCGCCGATGCTGCCGCTCTCGCTGGCGATCGTCTGCAACGCCTTCCCGGCCGGCGAGCAGGCGCGGGCGCTGGGGATCTGGGCGGGGATCTCGGCGCGTCGCGCTGGGCATCGGTCCGCTGGCCGGCGGGCGCTGGTCGACATCGACTGGCGGCTGATCTTCTGGATCAACCTGCCGATCGCCCTCGCCGGGATCGCGATCATGTGGGCGGCGGCGCCGGAGTCGACCGATCCCGGCTCGGGGCGCCGGGTCGACGTCGCCGGCCTGCTGGCGCTCGCGCTCGGCCTGACCGCCGTCGTCCTGGCGCTGGTCCAGGCCGAGACGTGGAGCGGCGGCGCGGTCGCCGAGCTTGCGGTTGCGCGGGCTCGCCTCCCTCTATGCCTTCTGGCGGATCGAGCACCGCGTCGCCGGGCCGATCGTCGATTTCTCGCTCTTCCGCAACGGCCCCTACTTCGGCGCCAGCGCCGCCGCCTTCGCCCTGGTCGGCGCCTACTGGACGGTGATGTTCTTCCAGCCGCAGTACCTGCAGGACGTGCGCGGCCACTCGGCGGTGCTCAGCGGCCTGATGATCCTGCCGATGACCGTGCCGATGGTCTTCATCTCGCCGCTTCTCGGGCCGCCTGATCGCCCGCTTCGGCGCCCGCGGCCTGATGACCGCCGGCATGGTCCTCGGCACGCTCGGCCTGGCGGTGCTGACCCGGATCGGCCCGCACAGCTCCTACGCCCTGCTGCTCGCCGGCTACCTGCCCTTCGGCATCGCGCTCGGCCTCGTCTACGCGCCGATGTCGACCGCGGCGATGGCCGCGATGCCGGCGGAGAAGGTCGGCATCGCCTCCGGCGTGCTGGCGATGGACCGGGTGATGGCCGGCACGGTCGCGCTGGCCGTCGTCGGCGCCGTCTTCCACGCCCTGCTCGCCGCCCACGGCTCCTTCGCCGACGCCGTCGGCGCCTCGACCTGGGTTCGTGGCGCCTATGCGCGGTCGGCGCCGTCCTCACCTGGACATTCGTCCGGGATGCAGAGCACCGGGCCCCGACCCTCCTGCCGGAGCCCCATCTGAGCGCCCTGCGGCACCACGCACCACGCGCCGACTTCCATCTCCAGCTGAACGGCGGCCTACGTGACCAACCCGCTTGACAACGTCCTTTCCGACCTTTCCACTAGGGATTAGCCAGACCGCATTCCAGAGCGGAATTTGCCATCCTAGAGGAGATGTCTTCGGCGCCTGGCGATGAGCTTCACGAGTTAGCGGAACGCCAGGACCCCCGGCTACTCCGGGCGCTGGACGTCGTCGCCCCGGGCGCCGCGCTGCGCGAAGGCCTCGACAACATCGTCCACGCCAGCACCGGCGGCCTGATCGTCGTCGGCGACCCCGGCGACATCTCCCACCTGCTGTCCGGCGGGATCAGGCTCGACATCGACTACACGCCGGCGATGCTCTACCAGGTGGCGAAGATGGACGGCGCGATCGTGCTCAACGCCGAGGCGACCAAGATCGTCTGGGCCAACGTGCAGCTGATGCCCGACCCGACGATCCTCTCCTCGGAGACCGGCACCCGCCACCGCACGGCCGAGCGCGTCTCCAAGCAGACCAAGGCGCTGGTCGTCGCGATCTCGCAGCGCCGCGACGTGGTCTCGCTCTACGTCGAGGGCACCAAGTACATCCTGCAGGAGATCCCCGCCGTGCTGGCCAAGGCCAACCAGGGCCTGGCGACGCTGGAGAAGTACCGCGAGCGGCTCGAACACGTCTCCAACCGCCTCACCGTGCTCGAGTTCGAGGGCGGCGGCGTGCTCTACGACGCGCTCACCGCCCTGCAGCGGGCCGAGCTGACGACCCGGATGGCGGTCGAGGTCGAGCGCTACATCGTCGAGCTCGGCACCGAGGGCCGGCTGATCGAGATGCAGCTCGAGGAGACGATGGTCGGCGTCGCCGCCGACAAGACGGCGCTGATCCGCGACTACCTGGTCGAAGACACCGAGCAGAACCTGGCCACGGCGCTGCAGTCGCTGGCCCGCATGCCGCACGAGGACGTGCTCGACTTCGGCCGCCTCGCCGAGCTGCTCGGCTACGACCGCAAGCTCAACACGCTCGACTTCCCGGTCGCCCCGCGCGGCTACCGGATCATGGGGCGCATCCCGCGCATCCCCAAGCTCGTCGTCCAGAAGATCATCCGCGAGCTCGGCGGCCTGGAGGAGGTCCTGGCGGCCTCCGACGCCGACCTGGAGGCGGTTGAGGACGTCGGGCAGACGAGGGCCAAGGACATCCGCGAGGGCCTGCGCAGGCTCCAGGAGGTCGACTTGGTCGACAGGTACTTACAGAGTTGACGGTCAGCAGAGGCCGTTGCGAAATCGAAAGGAGCAGAGCGATTCCCCAGCTAGAGGAGGCCACCGAGGTCAGCGTCGAGGAAGTCGAGTACGTGTGCGACTTCGAGGAGGGCGACAAGGTCGTCTATCCGCATCACGGCGCCGGCCTGGTGATGAAGAAAGAAGCGCGTGAGCTGATGGGCGAGGAGCGCGATTACCTCACGATCAAGATCCTCCACAACGAACTCACCGTGATGGTCCCCTGCGAAAACGCCGGCAAGGCGGGCCTGCGGCGGGTCATCGACGAGGAGGAAATCAAGAAGGTCACATCCGTCCTCACCGACGAGGTGTCGGAGATGCCGAAGAACTGGAACCGGCGCTTCAAGTACAACCGCGAGAAGATCAAGACCGGTGACGTCTTCGAGCTCGCCGAGGTCGTCCGCAACCTGGCGATCCGCGAGATGGAGAAGGGCCTCTCGACCGGCGAGAAGCAGATGTACACCCGGGCGAAGAAGATCCTCGCCTCGGAGTTCATGTACGCGCTCGACAAGGACGAGGAAGGCGCGGAGGAGTACCTCGACGGGCTGCTGGAGGAGCGCTTCGCCGCCACCGCGTAACGCTTCGCACGCGGCATCCGTCACCGCGGTCATCGCGGCGGCCGGCTCCGGGGAGAGGCTCGGAGCCGGCGGCCCGAAGGCCTTCGTGCCGCTGGCCGGCCGGCCGCTGGTCGAGTGGTCGATCGCGGCGCTGCGCGCCGCGGCCGGCGTGCGCTCGATCGTCGTCGCCTGCCCGCCGGGCCACGTCCACGACCTCGGCGGCCACGACCTCGGCGTCGTCGACGGCGGCGCCACCCGCGCCCAGTCGGTCGCCAACGCCCTGGCGGCGGTCGGCACCGAGCTGGTCGCGATCCACGACGCGGCGCGCCCGCTGGTCACGCCGGAGCTGATCGAGGGCGTCGTCGCGACCCTCGCCGCCGACCCCGAGGCGGCCGGCGCGATCGCCGCGACCCCCGTAACCGACACGATCAAGCGCGCCGAGCACGGCGGCCCGAAAGGCAAGTTGCTGCCTTTTCCCCACGATGGTGGGGAGAAAGCAGCGATTTGGATCGCGGAGACCGTCGACAGGGGCGAGCTGTGGGCGGCGCAGACGCCGCAGGTCTTCCGGGTCGAGGCGCTGCGCCGGGCGCTCGAGGCGAGATCCCGCGCAGATCGAGAGCGCGACCGACGAGGCGATGATGGTCGAGGCGGCGGGAGGGAGGGTGCTGATCCACCCGTCGCCGCCCGAGAACCTCAAGGTGACGACGCCGCTGGACCTCAGGCTCGCCGAGCTGCTGCTCGCCGAGCGCTCAGCTGAGTAGGACCCAGACCAAAGCCGCGGCGAAGCAGACCTGACCGACGCCGAGGGCCACCCCGAAGCTGACCGCGCCGAGCGCCGCGGCGACCGCGGTGCCGAGCGCGAAGGCGCCGAGCATGATCGCGAGCTGGCGGATCACCGGTGGCGCCGTTCGGTCGAGAGGCCGGCGGCGGCGCGGGAGAAGTCGCCGCGATGCCGGCTGCGGCGCCGCTGGAAGACGCGGTTCTGGACCAGCAGCGTCAGCACTCCGGCGATCAGGATAGCGCCGAGGTTGATCAGCAACTGCTCCATCGAGCCCCGCCAGGAGGGCCAGTCGGCGTAGGCCGCGGCGACGCCGATCGCGGCCGCGGCGGGGATCGTCGTCACCGAGATCAGCACCCCGACCAGGGCGCCCGACTTGGCCGACGTCAGCGAGAGCGTGCCGGCGATGCCGGCGAAGAGGGCGACGATGAAGGAGAACTTGTTGGGGTTGGAGACGAAGGAGGTCAGTTCGTTTTCGGTCAGCTTGAAGCCGGCGTCGACCAGCCCCGTCGCCTTGGTCAGCTGACCGAAGAGGTAGGCGGCGGTGATGCCGCAGGGGAAGCCGACCGCGAGGGCCGTCAGCGAGCGCAGCGCGACCTCCTTGCGGCGCTGGACGACGGCGACGCAGAGTCCGGCGAGCGGGCCGAACTCCGGGCCGACGACCATCGCGCCGACGATCAGGATCGGCTGGCCGAGCATCAGGCCGACCGAGGCGATCAGGCAGGCGAGGACGATGAAGGCGAGGAAGTTGGCGTTGAGCTCGGTCGCCTCCGAGGTCCGCGCCTGGACCTCCTCCCAGACCACGGCGTCGCCCGCCAGCCCACCGGCCGCCCGCTCCGCCCGTTCGGCGGCGGCCGAGAGCTGCGAGTCGATCTCCTCGATCGAGATCGACCCCTCGCTCGGCACTCCCAGTTCGCGCAGGTCGTCGATCACCACGCTGGCGTCCTCGCGGGCGACGTCGCAGAGGATCACGTCACCCTTCGGGTCGAGCGCGGCTCCCGCGAAGCGGGCCAGGCTGGAGACCGAGGGCGTCGCTTCGAGCAGGTCGACGACGCGCTCGGACTTGGGAGTGGGGACGACGATCCGCAGGTGGATCATTGCCCGCGCGAGGGTAACGTGGGGCCCCGATGCTGACCGACTACCACCTGCACCTGCGGCCCGACGAGCCCGAAACGACGGCGGAGCGCTACTTCACCGCCGAGAACGTCGAGCGCTACCGCGAGGCCGCGCAGGCCGCCGGAATCGAGGAGCTGGGCGTCTCCGAGCACGTCTACCGCTTCGTCCAGGCGCTCGAGCTGTGGCGCCACCCGTTCTGGGAGGAACAGGCGCGCGACGACCTCGACGCCTACTGCGAGTTCGTCCGCGGCGCCGGGCTGCGGCTCGGGGTCGAGTGCGACTTCGTCCCCGGGGCGGAGGACCGCACCGCCGAGCTGCTCGCGGCGCGCGAGTTCGACTACGTCGTCGGCTCGGTCCACTTCGTCGGCGAGAAGGCGGTCGACCACGAGGGCTGGGACGTCTGGGAGCGGACCGGCGACGCCGACGAGGTCTGGCGCCGCTACTTCGAGGCGCTCGCCGAGTGCGCCCGGGCCGGCCTCTTCGACATCCTCGCCCACCCCGATCTGGTCAAGGTCTGGGGACGCGGCCGGCCGCTGCCCGAGCGCGACCCGCGCCACTACTACGAGCCGGCGGTCGAGGCGATCGCCGAGAGCGGCATCGCGGTCGAGCTCTCGACCGCGGGCCTGCGCAAGCCGGTCGGCGAGCTCTACCCGGCGCGCGGCTTCGCCGAGCTCTGCGTCGAGGCGGGCACCCCGTTCGCCCTCTCCTCCGACGCCCACCTGCCCGAGCAGGTCGGCTTCGGCTACGACCGCGCGCTCGACTTCCTCGCCGAGCTCGGCGTCGGGGAGATCGCCGTCTTCGAGCGCCGCGAGCGCAGGCTGGAGCCGCTGCCCGCCCGGGTAGGCGAGGATTGAACAGATGAGCGTCGGCATCGGCTACGACAGCCACCGCTTCGCCGCGGACCGGGCCCTGATCCTGGGCGGGGTCGAGATCGAGCACGAGCGCGGCCTGGCCGGCCACTCGGACGCCGACGTGCTCACCCACGCGGTGATCGACGCACTGCTCGGCGCCGCCGGCCGGGGCGACATCGGCACGCTCTTCCCCGACGACGACGAGCGCTGGCGCGACGCCGCCTCGATCGACATGCTGCGCACCGTGGTCGGCACGATCGGCGGCCGGATCGAGAACGTCGACGCGACGCTCGTCTGCCAGGAGCCCCGCCTGGCGCCCTACCGCGAGGAGATGGAGCGCATCCTCGCCGACGCCACCTCGGCCCGGGTCAGCGTCAAGGCGACGACCAACGAGGGCATGGGCTGGATCGGCCGCGGCGAGGGAATCGCCTGCATCGCAGTCGCCTCGGTCGATAGCGAATAGGACGGGTTCCTCGTCGCATGGGCAGGCTCGGATCGATCGCGGCGGCGGCGCGCCAGGCGGCCTCGGACAAAGCGTTCGAGGTCGAGGGTGCTGCGCGAGGCGGGCATCCTCGAGCCGCTCTGGCCCGACAAGGCGCTGAAGATCGGCACGACCTTCCTGCGCTGGGGCGCCTCGCCGGCGACCGGCGTCGCCACGGCGGCGATCCATCACCCGGACGCGACGGCGCTGATCGACGAGCGCGGCTCGCTCACTTGGGAGCAGCTCCACCGCCGCACCAACGCGCTCGCCGACTCCTTCGCGCGGATCGGGATCGGCTACGGCGACGGGGTCGGGATCATGTGCCGCAACCACCGCGGCTTCATCGAGGCGACGCTGGCGGCGGCCAAGCTCGGCGCCGCGGCGCTCTACCTCAACACGATGTTCGCCGGGCCGCAGCTGGTCGAGGTGACGCGGCGCGAGGGACCGAAGGCGCTGGTCTACGACGAGGAGTTCGCCGAGCTGCTCGACGGGGTGGACGAGGGCGTGCAGCGGATCGTCGCCTGGACCGACGGCGAGCCCGAGGCGCCGACGCTGGACTCGCTGATCGCCGCCGGCCGGAGGCCGACCGCAAGCCGCCGCCCGACAAGCCGCGCTTCGTCATCCTCACCTCGGGCACGACCGGCACGCCGAAGGGCGCCCAGCGCTCCAGCCCCGAAGGGCTGGGGGCGGTGGCGGCGCTGCTCGACCGGATCCCCTACCGCGGCCGCGAGACGATGACGATCGCCGCGCCGCTCTTCCACTCCTGGGGCTTCCTGCACTTCGTGATGAGCCTGCCGACGGCCTCGACGATGGTGCTGCGGCGGCGCTTCGACCCCGAGGACACGCTGCTCGCCGTGCAGGAGAACCGCGCCCAGGTGCTGGCGGTGGTGCCGGTGATGCTGCAGCGCATCCTGCAGCTGCCCGACGAGACGCTCGACCGCTACGACCTCTCCTCGCTGCGGATCACGGCGCTCTCGGGCTCGGCGCTGCCGGGCGAGCTGGCGATCGCCTGGATGGACCGCTTCGGCGACAACATCTACAACCTCTACGGCTCGACCGAGGTCTCCTGCGCGACCGTCGCCACCCCGCAGGAACTGCGCGCCGCGCCGGGCACCGCGGGCCGGCCGCCGCGGGGCACCGTCGTCCGCCTCTTCGACGAGTCCGGCCACGAGGTGCCGCAGGGCGAGGTGGGGCGGATCTTCGTCGGCAACGAGATGTCCTTCGAGGGCTACACCGGCGGCGGTGGCAAGGAAGTGATCGACGGGCTGCTGTGCAGCGGCGACGTCGGCCACTTCGACGAGGGCGGGCGGCTCTTCATCGACGGTCGCGACGACGAGATGATCGTCTCCGGCGGCGAGAACGTCTTCCCCCGCGAGGTCGAGGACCTGCTCGCCGATCACGAGAGCGTGGTCAGAGGTGGCGGTGATCGGCGTCGAGGACGACGAGTTCGGCCAGCGGCTGAAGGCGTTCGTCGTCATCGCGGGCGAGGTCGAGATCTCCGCCGAAGACCTCAAGGCCCATGTCAAGGCCAATCTCGCCGCCTACAAGGCGCCGCGCGAGTTCGAGTTCCTCGACGAGCTGCCGCGGAACGCTACCGGCAAGATTCTCAAGCGGGAGCTGCATGAGCGGGAGGCTCAGAGCCGGTCCCGGTAGGGGTTCCGCTTAACTTTTTGGGTCTTGCAAAACAAGCGGGGATGAGACCCGGATAGAAGACATCCGCTGCCCTCAGAAGGCTCTGCGTGGTTCTAAAACGCGGAGTCAAGGAGGAACAGCGGATGCAAGATCAAGTTAGCCGTCTCGTCGGCTTGGACGGCTTCAGGGTGAGAGGCGTCATCGAGAGGGGCGACCAGCTCGACCTCGAGGTCGAGCTGGTCGCGCGAGCGGCATCGTGCCCCCACTGCTCAGGTGTGGAGCTGGAGGTCCACGAGCGGCCGGTGGTCACCCTCAGGGACCTGCCGCTGTGTGGCCGCCGGGCCACCCTGCGCTGGCGCAAGCGCCGCTACCGCTGCAAGGCATGCCGGCGCACCCACACCGAGAGCTGTGAGCAGGGCCGCCCGCGTCAGCGGCTCACATCCCGTTTCCGGGCCCGGCTGATCGAGCGGGCCGGCTCGGGCGGCGCCCACGCAGAGATTGCCCGCGAGGAGGGGACCTCGCGCTACCAGGTCACCCGCGCGTTGAGGGTTGCCGCAAGGGAGGCGATCGGCTCCCGCCCGGCGCTGCCGCGACGGCTCTCCTTCGATGAGGCCGCCCACCGCAAGGGCTACGGCAACCTGGCCACGGTCGTCTCAGACCTCGATCGCCGCCGCGTGCACGAGGTGCTCGACGGGCGCTCAAGGGCAGTGGTGGAGCGCTACCTCGGCTCCCTGAGCGAGGCCGAGCGCGATGCCGTGGAGGTGGTCTGCATCGATCCCTATGACCCCTACCGAAATGCGGTGCGAGCAAAGCTCCCCCAAGCCAAGATCGTCGCCGACCCCTTCCACATCGTGCGCGGCGCCGGGGAGGCGCTTGACAGCGTACGGCGCATCCGCCAGCGCCGGCTGCGGGCAAAGGAGCAGGGTCGGAAGACCCTGCGCGCCACTTGGAACCCGCGCTTTTACCGCGCCCGCCATTTGCTCTTGCGCGGCAGGGAGCGACTCACCGAGTCCCAGCGCCGGCGCCTTTGCGAGCTCTTTGCCCACGATCCGGTGATCGCCGAGGCCTGGTGGCTGAAGGAGCTGCTGCGCTCGGTCTATGCCGCCACCGACCGTGCCCAGGCCACGCAGCGGCTCGACCGCTTCTTCGCCGCTGTGACTCGCAGCGGCCACCAGCCCTTTGAGGCATACGTCAATGGAATCGGGTCTTGGCGCGAGGAGATCCTCGCCTACTTCGATAAGCCTGCCTCAAACGGCTACGCGGAGGGAGTGATCAACAAGGTGAAGGTGATCAAGCGCCGCGCCTACGGCCTGCCGAGCTTTGAGAGCTTTCGGGAGCGGGTGCTCGTAGCATGTGGCTGAAGGGACCATGCTGTGCCTCCCCGCTTAATTTGCAAGAACCAACTTTTTGGGCTCTCCTGACGTTTCCGTGGGTAAAGCGAGGCACTGAGAAGAGGCGCACGCCGCTCCGCGCCTAGGTTTCCGGCTTCTCGAAGGCTGGAAATCGAAAGGAGTGGCAACGACGTGCGCAAGGAAAGGGTATGGGCACGCCTGCTCGGCTTGGAGCGGGCGGCCATCGAGAGTGTCGAGATCGACGACGAAGGGCAGGTGGTGGTGGCGGTCAGGCCGCACCGTCCAGAGCGGGACCGCTGCGGCCTCTGCGGGCGCCGCTCGCCGGGTTTTGACCGCGGCGTGGGACGGCGGCGCTGGCGGGCGCTGGACCTCGGCACGACCATCGCCCACCTGGAGGCCGACGCCCCGAGGGTGAGCTGCCCAGAGCACGGCGTCGTCGTGGGCGCCGTGCCCTGGGCCCGGCACGACTCGCGCTTCACCCGCGCCTTCGAGGAGCAGGTCGCCTGGCTGGCGGTGAACACCTCCGCCAGCGCCGTCGCGGAGCTGATGCGGACCAGCTGGCGTAGCGTCGGGGCGATCTGCGAGCGGGTCGCGCAGGAGGCTGGGCGCAAGGCGGACCTGCTCGCCGGCTTGCGGCGGATCGGCATCGATGAGATCTCCCACCGCAAGGGCCACCGCTACCTGACCGTGGTCGTCGACCACGACACCGGCAGGCTGGTCTGGGCGGCCCCGGGCAAGGACAAGAAGACGGTCGAGGCCTTCTTCGAGGAGCTCGGCCCCCGGCGCACCAACCGCCTGCGGCTGGTCTCCTGCGACATGGCGCCCTGGATCGAGGCGGTGCTGGACAGGCGCTGCCCAAAGGCCAAGCGCTGCGTCGACCCCTTCCATGTGATCCAGCTCGCCACCGACGCGCTCGACAAGGTCCGCCGCGAGGTCTGGAACGAGGCGCGCCGAGCGGGACAGGCCGATGCTGCCCGCGAGCTCAAGGGCGCCCGCTTTGCGCTCTGGAAGAACCCCGAGAACCTGACGGCCCGCCAGCAGTCAAAGCTCTCCGACATCGAGCGGCTCAACCGGCCGCTTTACCGGGCCTACCTGCTGAAGGAGCAACTGCGCCAGATCTACAGGCTTGGGCCGAAGGCGGCGGTCGGCCTGTTGGATCGGTGGCTTGCCTGGGCACGTCGCTGCCGCCTGAAGCCCTTCGTGAAGCTCGCCCGCACGATCACTGCGCAGCGAGCGGGGATCCTCGCTGCGATTCGCCACGGGCTCTCCAACGCCCGGGTGGAGGCGATCAACACCCAGATCCGCTTGATCGCCCGCCGGGCCTTCGGGTTTCACACTCCCCAGGCGCTGATCTCCCTGGCGATGCTGAAGCTCAGCGGCCTGTGTCCACCTTTGCCCGGCCGGGTCACGGTGACATGACCCACGGAAACGTCAGGAGAGCCACTTTTTGGATGTGACGGGATCTGCTGACGCCGCAAGGTCAGCGCCCAAAAAGTGCAAGACGCTCCACCCCTACCGGGACCGACTCCCAGGCCCTCGGCCAGCGCGCTAATTGCGTGCTTTTGCGCATAGCGGGGGTAGCGGGGCCGCCGATGGCGGTAGTAGGTTGCGGCTTCATGGGCGAAGCGGTTACGCAGCTGAAAGCGGTCGGGGCGGCGAGTGAGGAGCTGCATGAGACCGCCAAGCAGGCGCTCGAGTGGGTTCGGGTCAGCGAGGAGCGCGTGGCCAAGGCTGAGGCGCGCAGTGAGGAGCTGCGTGGGGAGCTGAAGGCGAAGGCGATGGCCACCGTGCGCAAGCTCGGCGAGGAAGGCCAGGCGCGGATCAGGGTTGAGCGTGGCAAGCGCAGAGACGCCGAGGCGCGAGCGGCCCAAGCCGAGGAGGCCCGCGATCGCGCCGAGCAGGCCTTCGAGCAGGCACAGAAGCGGGCGGATTCCGACCGCGAAGCGCTCGCCAAGGAGATGGCCGCGCTCAAGGCCGATGCCCAGCGCTCGATCGAGGCCGGCATCGAGGCCGCAGAGCGCAGGGCCGCCGAGCGCCACAAAGAGGCGCTTGACCGGGTCAAGCTCGAGGCCGACCAGAAGGTCGCGGCCGCCGAGCAGCGCGCCGTTGAAGCCGAGGGCGCGGCAGCCGAGGCTCACCAGCTTGCCGTCAAGCTAGAGACCGAGATCGAGGAGCGGGTGATGCAGGGCACCGAGGAGGTTCGCCGCGAGGCCGACGAGCGGGTGCGCACCCTGGTCGAGAAGGTCGAAGGCGAGGCGGTCGAGATGGCGCGGACGCGCGCCGAGGAGGCGCTGAAAGCCGAGTCGGATCGCATCCGTGCCCAGGCCGAGCAGCGCGAGGAGCGAGTCAGGCAGGCTGCTGAGGACGAGATCAAGGCGAGCGCCTCGCGGGCGCGCCGCGAGGTCCTTGCCGCGGCGGACAAGACCGCGCCCTCCTGGGAGCGGCGCGAGGCCACCGCTTCGGGGTCCGGCTACCGGACCTTCTGAGGGCAGGCCCGGGGGAGGGTCTGCCGGAGCAACAGCGGGGAGGCGCCGTCAGACCCTCCCCCGGGCCTACTATCCGCCGGTGCGGGAAGTCCGGATACACGACACGCTCAGCGGGGAGCTTCAGCCTTTGCCCATCGGCGAGGTCGGCATCTACGCCTGTGGCCCGACCGTCTACAGCCGCATCCACATCGGCAACGCGCGCCCGTTCGTCGTCTTCTCGCTGCTCGCCCGCTTCCTCAGGTCGGAGGGGTACGCGACCAAGCTGGTCGTCAACGTCACCGACATCAACGACAAGATCTACGCCGCCGCCGGCGAGGCCGGTGAGGAGTCGGGGGCGTTCGCCGCGCGGATGACACAGGCCTATTTCGAGGACACCGGCAGGCTCGGGTTGGGGCGGCCGGACGCAGAGCCGTTGGCGACGGAGACGATCGGCGGCATCGTCGCCCTGATCTCCGATCTGATCGAGGGCGGTCACGCCTATGAGTCGGGCGGAGACGTCTACTTCCGCGTGCGCAGCTTCGGCCCCTACGGCAAGCTTTCCAACCGCCGCACCGAGGAGATGGACCAGGGCGAGGAGACCGGCTCGGCCTCGCTCAAGGAGAACCCGCTCGACTTCGCCCTCTGGAAGGCCCACAAGGCCGGCGAGGACACCTCCTGGGACTCGCCTTGGGGCCCAGGGCGCCCTGGCTGGCACATCGAGTGCTCGGCGATGGCCGAGGCCGAGCTGGGCCCGTCCTTCGCGATCCACGGCGGCGGCTCGGACCTGGTCTTCCCCCATCACGAGAACGAGATCGCCCAGTCCGAGGCGGCGGGGCGGCCGTTCGCGCGGGTCTGGATGCACAACGGGATGGTCGAGACGGACGCGGAGAAGATGTCTAAGTCTGAGGGGAACATCTTTCAGCTGTCTGAGGCGTTGGATCAGTACGGGGCGGAGGCCGTTGTCGCGTATCTGATCTCCGGGCACTATCGGCAGCCACTTGCCTTTGGGCCGCAGCAGATGGAGCAGGCCGTCGCTCAAGTGGGGCGGCTGAGGAACTTCTTCAGGGAGCATCCGGTGGGCGGGGCGTCGGGGGAGGCGCCGGGGCCGGCTTCGCCGGGAGTTCCCCGGGCCCTCCCCCGACGCCCCGCTCGACGTAAGCGCCCGTGTTGAGAGCTTCAGAGACGCACTCGCGGATGACTTCAACACGCCGAGGGCTATGGCCGAGGCTTTTGAGCTCGTCGGCGAAGCGAATCGCGGCGAGGTCTCAGCGCACGAGGCGGCTCTGGTCCTTGCGGAGATGCTGGCGCTCGTCGGCCTCGGCTCCCTTACCCAGCCGGATCAGGGAGCTGAGGCCGACGACGAGGCAGAGAAGCTCCTGGAGGAACGGCAGGACGCCAGAGCGGCGAAAGACTTTGAGCGAGCAGACGAGATTCGGGACCGGCTCGCTGAGCTCGGCTGGGAGGTGCGGGATTCGGCTGAGGGCGCCAAGCTCGTGCCGAAGGCTTGATGGCTTCGCAGGTCATTTACGGGAAGCAGCCGGTTGCCGAGGCCGAGCGGGGGAGGAGGCAGGTGCTGCGCGTGTGGCGAGCGCCGGAGACTTCCGCCGGGGAGTTGGAGCGGTTGTGCGGGTCGCCGGATCATCAGGGAGTCGTGGCCGAGGTTGAGCCGTATCCGTACGCGGGCTCCTCGGAGCTGCTGAAGGTCGAGAACGCCCTCTTGATCGCGTTGGATCAGGTGCAGGACCCGCGCAACCTCGGCGCGGTCGCTCGCTCGGCAGAGGCGGCTGGGGCGGCGGGGCTCGTAATCCCCGAGCGTCGCTCGGCAGCCGTCACGGCTGTGACCTGCAAGGCCTCGGCGGGAGCGGTTGAGCACCTGGCGATCGGCCACGTGCGCAACCTGGCCGACTGGCTGGGGGAGGCGAAGGAGGCCGGCTTCTGGATCTGGGGGGCCGATGCCGATGCCAAGCAGGCGCCCTGGGACGTGGACTTGAGCGGCCCCACGGTGCTTGTCATGGGTGGCGAGGGGAAGGGTCTGCGCCCCCGGGTCGCCTCTGCCTGCGATGGCCTTATCGCTCTCCCTCAACGGGGCAAGATCGACTCTCTCAACGTCTCGGCTGCCGCTTCAGCGCTGCTTTTCGAGGCCGTTCGACAGCGCTAACAATTGCAACGGCGTTTGCACGAACCTCAGTTCGGGGTTGACAGAACTCCGCGCAACCGTAAACTACCCCGCCAACAAGGGTTAAACCTCAGCTTGAGTCTGAGGCACCCAGTCCATATTGAGGCGCCGCCAGGGGAGGTAAGGCGCCACGACCCTTCATCAAGGAGAAGGATCTGTGGCTCTATCTTCGCCGACCCAGGAAATGCAGCTTCCCTCAGGCCGTCTCAACGGCTCGCTTAAACCCGCTGACGCTAACCTTCAACCTGAGCTTGATGACCATTACCTGGTCGCTCTGGCAAAGGACGGGCGAACCGAGGCCTACGACGCGATCGTCCGCCGCTACCGCGGCTTCGTCCGCCTCAAGGCCTCCTCGTACTTCCTGCTCGGCGGCGAGGCCGACGATCTGATCCAGGAAGGCCTGCTCGGCCTCTACAAGGCGATTCGCGACTACCGCACCGATCGCGAGTCGAGCTTCCGCAACTTTGCCGAGCTCTGCATCACCCGCCAGATCATCACCGCGGTGAAGACGGCGACCCGCAACAAGCACACGCCGCTCAACCAGTACGTCTCCTTCAGCCAGACCCCGGCGGCGGCGGGCGACTCCGACACGACCCTCGACGAGATCCTGCCCGGGCCGACCGTGCACGACCCGGTCAACCAGGTGATCGCCTCCGAAGAGCTCGACAGCCTGGTCTCGTGCCTGTCGGGCGTCTCGGGGGTGCTCTCGGACTTGGAGAGCCGGGTGCTCTCGCTCTACCTCGACGGCCACTCCTACGAGGACACCGCCGAGCGACTCGAGTGCGACACGAAGACGGTCGACAACGCCCTGCAGCGGGTCAAGCGCAAGGTCGGCGCCCATCTGGCCTCGCGCGAGACTTTGAATTAGGGCAGGTCGGCGAGGACGTACTCGAGCAGCTCGCGGCCGTGCTCGGAGGCGACGGCGACGTCGTCTGCCTTGATCCGCACACGGTGCAGCGACTGCATGCGCAGGACGTCTCCCTCGCAGCGACTGTTGGGGAAGACGCCCGAGTAGGAGACGCCGAGCCGCTCGAGGTGATCGGCGACCAGCGCCGTGGCGGGCGTCTCCAGCGGCAGGTCGATGTAGACGGCGTCGAGGCAGGCGTGGTGGAAGAGGTGGTGGCGCTCGGCGGCGATCACGGTCTCGAGGTCGGCACCGGGCGTGTGCACCGTGATCAGCGCCAGGTTGTGGTCGGCCTCGACCGCGATGTGCAACTCGGTCTTCTCGGCAAGCTCCGCCGCGGCGGGGGGCTCGGCCAGCACGCCCCGCAACTCGCACAGCTCCAGGGTGCGGCCGACGATCTCGTGGTGGCGCTCGGGCGCGTAGACGGGCCGCTCATGGCCCTCGTTGAGCTTGGTGTAGAAGAGCGCCGCCGACTGCCGTACCCGCCGCCGCCCCCCGGCCGCGTCGTTTGAGACCGAGGCCGGGATCCAGCCGAGCAGGAAGCCGGTCTCGTGCGCCCCCAGCTCGAGGTTGGCACGCTGGCTGTAGGGATGCGCCGCGGTCGCCTCGCTGTACATCCCCGCCAACCCCTGCTCCGTCGCCCAATCCATCAGAAAGCGCTTGGTCCGCGTGAAGAGATGCTGCCCCCGCGCCGCGGGCATCGTCACCGCCTGCCCCGAGTGCCCGACCGCGTCGCCGGCCGCGCTCAGGCTCATCCCCTCATGGCAGAGCAGCTCCCCATCCTTCGTCTCCGCCACGCAGGCGACATATGTCCCAGCCTTCAGCCGCGCTGCCACCTCCGCCGCGTCATAGACCCAGCGCACGTCATAGCTGTCCCCGTAGGCAGCCTCGATTGCCTCGGTCAGGACGGGCCCCTCATCGGGGGGCAGGAATCTGAAGGTCACCTCCATTAGAGGGCAAGATTGCAAAGGGAGAGGCGACCAAGTCGATCAGCAGCTGGTTTGGGTCGTAGCTTTCTGTCTGCGGTGGAATCTATTCTGTGCCCATGCCAGTAGCTCTTCCAAAGCCAGATCTCACCTCACATCCCGTCGATGTCGGTCTGCGGACGGAGGGCGCAATCCTTGCTGAGCTCGTTCGTCGTGGATACGCGTTGCTCGTTCCCTTTGGCGTCAATCAGCGATATGACCTGGTTCTCGATTGCGACGGTCGTCTACTCAAGGCCCAGTGCAAGACGGGTCGTCTTCGCAACGGAGTTGTTCAATTCAGCTCTCAGAGCATTCAGTCAAACACCCGCGGGAGCAAGGTCCGGAGCTACGCCGGAGAAGTCGATCTCTTTATCGTCTACTGCCCTGACAACCAACGCGTCTACGTCATTCCAGCAGACGAGGTCCCCAATTGCGGCATGCATTTGCGAATCGACCCACCTCGCAACCGTCAGAGCAAGCGCGTACGCTGGGCAAAGGAATACGAATTGCCCGCCTAGCTTAATTGGTAAAGCACCGCTCTTGTAAAGCGGGGAGTTCCGGTTCGAGTCCGGAGGCGGGCTCTGCTGATCAGGTCTTGTCTTCGCTGGGGATCCGTTGCTTCTCAGTCGCGAGCTCCTCGTAGGTGGGGATGCTCTTCTCGTGCACGGAAGCGAGCCGCTCCAAGCGGGCGAGGCGCGTCCTCGGCATCGGTTGGCATGATGATGGTGGTTGACGCCTCGCTGTCGCCCTCGCCGTTTGCCTTGCGCATCTCGGGCAGGCGCAGCCTTGAGGCCCGCTCGCCCAGGCTGGCGTCGTTGACCGCCCCGACGACCTTGCCCCTGTGAGACCGACCACGTCGCCCGGCACTCACGAGCTGCCCAAACAGGCTGCCGAGGAATTCCCTGACGCCAGCTGCCGAAGGCGGCGAGGCCGGCGATCACCAGGGTGGTGAGGAAGGAGCGCAGGTTCTGGGTCGGCGCCGAGCGGAAGTGGATGCCGACCAGTTCGATTCCGGAGGGGGCGCCGCGGTCGCTCCAGCAAGGTCTGGGGGCCCCCGGCGCCTCGACCCAGACTCCATGGTCTATCGAAGCAAGGCGTAATACCCAGGTTCTCGCGCCTGCACGGGCAGCCAGGTGCAATAGCCATCGCCCGCCCCAAACCCCGAAACCCGGCGGTGTACGCTTTCGGCCGCTTGATGATGCAATTGATTAGTTACGAGCAAGGCGACACGGGAGGAAGGCCGCTTTATATGCTTCGGGTGGCGGGTGTGGTACCGGGGCTGTCTTCCCTCTTGTGGATTCGCAAGAGAAAACGGTCCTTCTACTTCGGCCTTCGGGCTGGCGTCATTGCTTAGCATTTCGCATGGTTGAGCCCCGGGCCACCCCGCCGAATCGCCAACCGCAGCCGCTTCCCGATTTCTCTGGACGCACGGCAGTGGCCGAATTTCTCGGACTTTCCCTCTCGCAGCTCGCTTATTGGACTTGGGTGGTCCGCGGGAACAGGCGCTACAAGCGCTTCTCGATCTCCAAGCGAAATGGGAAACCGCGATACATCGACGCCCCTGTCCCACCGCTGAAGGAAATTCAGCGCAAGTTGGCGCGCGCTTTGACAGACGGATACAAGCCGCCGACTCATGTCCATGGGTTTACGCAGAAACGATCGCCACTGACGAATGCCGATGTCCACATCAAGCAAGCCTGGGTATTTTCGATCGATCTCGAGGACTTTTTCCCTACGATCACCCTGCCACGGGTCCGGGGAATGTTTCGCAACTTTCCCTTCGACTATCCAGACGACGTCGCCGAACTTCTGGCTGAGCTCTGCTGTCACGAACAGGCGTTGCCGCAAGGAGCGCCGACCTCACCGATCATTTCGAACTATCTCTGTCGCGGCATGGATCGCAAACTGGGTCAGTTGGCCTTGAGCAATTCCTGTCTCTTCAGCCGATACGCCGACGACCTCGTTTTCTCTACTGATCGACGGGTCTTTCCAACAGCAATAGCCGTCACTGACGGTGGCCTCGCCAAACCTGGACCGCGGCTTCAAGGCGTTATCACCGAGGCTGGCTTTCATATCAATCCCAAAAAGACGCGGATGCAGTCCCGAATACAAAGGCAGCGAGTTACGGGACTGATTGTCAACAAAAAGCGTAATCTGTCTCGCGACTACATCCGCGGCGTGCGAGCCTTGCTCTATATCTGGAAGGTGCACGGTCCCGAGGACGCTGCCAGTTCCCTACGCAGGGCGAGTCCCGACCCGAACTGGCCGCCGGGCAAGCCGTATCCTAGCCTGGCATCCGTTGTCCGCGGCCGCCTGCAGTACATCGGTTCCGTCCGCGGATCGGATGACCCGCTCTACCTCAAGCTCGCCGAGAAGCTGGCTGCATGTGATCCACATTTCGAGGTGCGGCGACCAGTTGTTGAGCACGAGTTCGAGGCTCATCTATATACGGAGGGGATAACCGACGTCAGACATGTGCGCGCCGCCTTGGAGCACTTTCATGAGGCGGGTGAGTTCAAGAACCTAAAGTTGATCTTCGATGAGGAAACTGACCGTGGGGATGACAAGCGCCTAGCCGAACACTGCTTTGGTCTTCGTGACTTCGGCTCCGACGAGTTGGCGGTGTGTCTATTCGACAGCGACACTAAGACTGCGCGTGACGCCGTAGGGGAGCATGGCTGGCAACTGTACGGGTCGAAGGTGGTCGCTGTTGGCCTGGTAGCCCCGTCTTGGCGCGATCCGCATGAGAAGCTCTGTATCGAGATGCTCTATGAGGATTCCGTCTTGCAGACCAAAGACGATGGGGGCCGGCGCATATACCTGACAAACGAGTTTCATCCAGCGACAACCATCCATAAAACGGAGCAGAGCACGATCCCGAGGAGCGGTGGCGATTCGTTGATTGCGACCAAGGTTTACGGGTTTGGGAGCGAGAATAATCTTGCCCGCTCCAAGGCTCATTTCGCCAACGCTATTGAGGAGGATCCCGAGAGCTTCGCTCACCTCTCCTTCGAGGGCTTCCGACCCACGTTTCAGAGGATTGTTTCCGCTCTCAAAGCGCTTCCTGTGGACCCGTCCCAAGAGGCGTAGCCGACCGGGGTTGACCCTCTACCTGCGTCTCAGGTGTCGGAGCCGCTGAGGATGCGCTGCTTCTCGGTGGCGAACTCCTCGTCGGTGAGGATGCCCTTCTCGTGCAGTGAAGCGAGCTTCTCCAGGCGGGCGAGACGCGCGTCCTCGTCGTCGATCGGGAGGGTCGAGGTCGGGGCCTCGCTGTCGACCTTGGTCTCGGCGCCCTCGGCGGGCTTGCGCATCTCCGGCAGGCGCAGTTTGGAAGCTCGCTCGCCCAGGTTGGCGTCCTTGACCGCGCCGACGACCCTGTCCCTGGTGCGGCCGACGACGTCGCCGTAGCTCGCGTCGGGGAATTCCTCGGCGGCCTGTTTGCGCAACTCGTGGATGCCGAAGGCGGCGAGGCCGGCGATCACCAGGGTGGTGAGGAAGGAGCGCAGGTTCTGGGTCGGCGCCGAGAGGAAGTAGATGCAGACCACGATCGCCAGGCCGGCATAGACGTAGGCGGAGTAGTCGCGCAGGATCGGGGCGATCCCCTTCCGGGTCGAGCGGGCCGAACCGGTCGGCGAGGCGAGCCAGCCGGCGATCCCGAAGAGCACCCCGATCACGATCACGGTGGTGGCGATGCTGGTCATCAGCGAGGTGCCGATCGACCAGGCTGCTTCGGCCGCCGGCTTGACGCTCTCTTCTTCGACCAGCTGCCCGACCACGATGCCGCCCGCAACCTCACGGAAGACGATCACCGCGAAGCCGGCCGCGACCAGGCCGACGCCGCTGTAGAGGACGGTCACCCAGCGGCTCTCGCGTGAGAGGTAGATGGCGAGGCCGAAGCAGAGGAAGGTGAGCAGCGAGAGGATCAGCGCCAGGCCCTTGATCGCGACGACGATGTCCTGCGCGGTCTTCAGCTGGTTCGAGCGCAGGATCGTGATCTGGCCCGCGTCGGGAGGCAGCTTTTCTGCCAGGTTGGCGCCGATCCCGACCTGGCTGGCCAGGTTTGTGACGAGACTGCCGAGGTTGAGGCTGACCTTGCCTTCCTCGGTCGAGAGCGTTCCTTCCTTTTCTTCGAGGACTTCCAGCAGCTGTTCGTGGGTCGTCTTGTTGGCGCTCTTCCAGAGTTCCTGGGCGGTCGAGCTTTCCAGCACCTTTTCGGCGCCGCTGCCGGCGACCTGGCGCAGGCCACCGGAGATCGGCCCGGCAAGTTCCTTGGTCTCGCCCGGCAGCTTTTCGCTCAGTTCCTTTTCGACGTCGACGTTTTCGTAGAGCTGGTCGACGAGGTAGTTGCTGACCGCTTCGCGGACCTTCGCGTTTTGGATCAGGCGGCCGCTGGTGTTGACCCACTCGCCGGTGTCGAGCGCCTGGCGCTCGGTCCAGATCGCGAAGACGCTGAGGAAGGCGAGCAGCGAGCCGAGCACGATCAGCGCTCTCACCAGGCGTCGGCGTCCGCGGCTCATCGCCGTGATGGTATACGTGACCCATGAAGCTGGAGGGGATTCACCACATCACCGCGATCACTGCCGACGCCCAGAGCAATGTCGATTTCTACGCCGGCGTGATGGGCCTGCGCCTGGTCAAGAAGACGGTCAACCAGGACAACCCGACCGTCTACCACCTCTTCTTCGCCGACGAGAAGGGCAGCGCCGGTTCCGACCTCACCTTCTTCGAGTTTCCCGGCGTGCCGCCTGGTCGGGCCGGCGACGGCGACGTTCACCGGATCGTCTGGCGGGTCGCCTCGCATGCGGCGCTCGACTTCTGGGAGGGGCGCCTCGGTGCCCACGGGGTCTCCTCCGAGCGGGTCGACGGCGGGCTGCGCTTCGCCGACCCCGAGGGGCTCGCCCATGAGCTCGCCGTGGTCGAGGTCTCCGACGAGCCCCTGGTCGCCGACCACCCCGAGGTGCCGGCCGAGCTGGCGCTGCAGGGCTTCCAGGCCGTCTGCGCCTATGGCTCCGCGCCCGAGGCGAGCCGCGCCCTGCTCGAGTCGCTCGAGTTCGAGCCGGTCGACGAGCACAGTTGGGAAGCGCGCGGCTCCGAGCGCGGCGGCCTCTACGTCTACGAGGAGCCGCCCGAGGAGCACTCGCTGCAGGGTGCCGGCAGCGTTCACCACGTCGCCTGGGCCTCGACCCTGGACGAGCACGAGGAGTGGCGTCGGCGGGCGATCGCCGGCGGCGCCCAGCCGACGCCGGTGATCGATCGCTTCTATTTCCGCTCGATCTACTTCCGCGAGCCGAGCGGGGTGCTCTTCGAGATCGCCACCCTGGGCCCGGGCTTCACCGTCGACGAGCCGCTCGAGCGCCTCGGCGAGAAGCTCTCGCTGCCGCCCGACTACGAGCACCTGCGGGCGGAGGTCGAACCGAACCTGCGCCCGGTGGTCAACCCGCGCACCGTCGCCACGGAGTGAGCGACAACTTCGTCTGGCGGGATGCGGGGCGCTCGGTCGTCTTCGAAGCGGGCGGGGTGGCGATGGCGCCCAAGCTCTTGGCCGAGCACGGGATCGAGAAGTTCGAGCTGCTGACGACTGCGCGGCACCTCGGCGCGGGGGAGGGGATTGCCGCTGCGGCCGCGGCCGTGCACGAGCTGTCGCCCGCCGATCCGGCGGCCGCGGTGCCGGACAGCGCCGCGGCTCTGCTCGACGCTGCGAGCGGGCCGAAGCTCGTCGCCCTCGGCGGCGGACGAGTCATCGATACCGCCAAGGCGATCGCCGCGGTCACGGGCGCCACGGTCGCGGCGATCCCGACGACGATGTCGGGGGCCGAGATGACCGGCATCCACCGCCTGCCCGCCGGCGCCGAGAGCCGGGCTCGCTCCCTCGTCCGCCCGGCCCTGGTGATCGCCGACCCCGAGGCGATGACCGGCGCTCGCCGAGCCCGAGCTGCGCAGCGAGCGCGATGAACGCCCTCGCCCACGGCGCCGACTCCCTCTACACCCCCTTCGCCAACCCGGTCTCGCGCATGACCGCCCTGCGCGGCGCCGAGCTGATCGCCGCGCTCCCTCGACGAAGACCCGACCGAGCGCAACCGCGCCGCCCTCGCCCAGGGCTCGATCCTCTGCGCCTACGCGATCGACTCCGCCGCCTTCTGCCTCCACCACGTGATCTGCCAAACCCTCGTCCGCATCTGCGGTACCCCCCACGCAGGAGACCAACGCCGCAATCCTCCCCCGCGCGATGTCGTTCATGACCCCAAGAGCCCCTGACCGGCTCTCGTCCCTCGCAGACAGCGATCGGCGCCACCCCCGACCACATCGAAGCTCGCATCGGCGAACTGGGCGGCAACCGACTGGCCTGGGTGATCAGGGCGCCGACCAAATCGAAGCTAGACCAAGCCCTGGACTGCAATGCTGCTGCGCCCCGAGCTGGCGTTCACGCCCGGACCCGCCCACTCGCGACGACCTCGAGCAGCTGATCGACGACGCTTGGTAGGGGATCTGGTGCCCCTCCGAACGTCTTGCACTTTTTCGGCGCGCGCTTGCGGCGTCAGCACCCCAACTCTCCACCGAAAAAGTTAGAGGAGGGGCACCAGATCCCCTGGTAACCGTTGTCCCTCGCCCGTGTAGCGCTCTTCGTGACCCCGGAGCGTCTCCAGGCTATCACCAGTACACCCGCCGCACAGCGTCAATCCGGCCGCTGTACCTCCTCGCCAGGGTCTTCATGACCCCTTTCTTCCTCGTCTACTTCCGGCTCGCCGGACCGGTCGCGAGTACGGACGGCGTCGGCGGCGGGCTGATCGTCGCCGCCAACCATCGCAGCTTCCTCGACCCCTTCGCGATCGGCGCCGCGCTGCCCTGGCGGCGGCCGATGAACTACGTCGCCAAGGTCGAGCTGTTCGAGCGCCGCTGGCAGGGGTGGCTGCTCTCGCGGCTCGGCGCCTTCCCGATCCGCCGCGGCGAGTCCGACGAGGTGGCGATGGAGACCGCGCGGCTGCGGTCGAGCGCGGCGGCACGGTCTGCATGTTTCCCGAGGGCACGCGGATCCGCCGCGGCACCCTGGGCGGCGCCGAGGCGCGGGGTCGGGCGGCTGGCGCTGCAGACCGGCGCGCCGGTCCTGCCGGCCGCTGTGCTCGGCTCCGAGCACGTGCGCCGCGGCTGGCGCATCCGCCCGCGTCAGGTCAGGGTGCGGCTCGGCAAGGCGATGACCTTCCCGCGGGTCGAGGAGCCGACCGCGCCGGCTGGCCGAATCGGTGACCGCGCGGATCTGGCCCAACGTCCTCCTGCAGTGGGAAGAGATGGGCGGCCTGCCGCCGATGCGTCGCGCCGCCGTGATCGGTGCCGGCAGCTGGGGCACCGCGGTCGCCGTGCTGCTCGCCCGCGGTGGGCTCGAGGTGCAGCTCGGCGCCCGCACGGCCGAGCAGGCGGCGGAGATGAGTCGAGGCGGGAGAGAACCGCCGCTACCTGGAGGGAGTGGAGCTGCCCGACTCGGTGCGCGTCCTCCCGGCCTCGGAGATCGAGCTTGCCGGGCCTCGACCTCGTCTGCCTGGCGATCCCCTCCGGCTCGCTGCCGCAGGCCGTGGGAGCGATCGCCGACCGGGTCAGCGACGCGTTCCTCGGTGTTGCTGCTGACCAAGGGACTGATCGCGCCGCTCGGCCAGCTCCCGGCCGAGTACGTCGGCGAACGCGATGCGCGCCCGCGCCGATCGCCTGCCTCGGCGGCCCGGCGCATGCGCGCGAGGCGGTCTCCGGCTCGGCCGCGCTGGTGCTCGGCTCCGCCGACGCCGACCTGCGCGATCAGCTGGGCGAGGTCTTCGACCGCGCGGGGCTGGTCTGCGAGCGCAGCCGCGACGTGATCGGCGTCGAGATGGCCGGCGCGGCGAAGAACGCCGCCGCGCTCGCCGCCGCGGCGACCGAGCCGCTACGGCCTCAACGCGGCCGGGATCGCCGCCGCCCAGGTTTGGAGCGAGTGCATCGACCACGCGATCGAGCGCGGCGCCGAGCTGAGCACCTTCTCCGGGCTGGCCGGCGTCGGCGACCTGACCGCGACCGTGATGGCCCCGACCGGGCGCAACCGTCGCGCCGGAGAGCTGCTCGGGCGGGGCACGCCGGCGGCCGAGATCCCGGCGAAAATCGGCCAGGCCTCGGAGGGGCTCGACGCGGTGCCCCTGCTGGCCCAGGCGACCTCGGCGGGCGGCGGCGACGCCGTCGCGCGCTGGGGGCTCGCCGCGCTGATCCGCGGCGAGATCGATGCCGAGACATGGGTCGCCGGGCTGCGCCGGGTCGAGCGCTCCAGGAAGGCAGCCTAGATGGCAATAGGCTTGAGCCGTGAGCGGAGAACGTCGAGCCGGCCAGCCTCGACCCGGCTGCCAAGGCGGAGCTCGATCGCGCCTTCGAGGATCTCTACCGGGCCCACCTGCGCGACGTCTACTCCTACGCCTACTACCGGGTCGGCAACCAGCACGACGCCGAGGACCTCACCGAGCAGGCCTTCCTGCAGGCCTACCGGCACTTCGACCGCGCCCGCCGCGAGTCCGACGGGCGGCCGCTGCGGCCCTGGCTGATCCGCATCGCCCACAACCTCGCCTCCAACTACTACCGCGACCGCTCGCGCCGGCCGCAGACCTCGCTCGAGGTGGCCGATCCGATCGCCGCCCGCCACGGCACCGAGGCGATCGCCGAGGGGCGCGAGGAGCTGCGCCAGGTGATGGCCCATCTCGAGAGCCTGCCGGACGACCGCCGCGACGCGCTGATCATGCGCTTCGCGCTCGGCATGGACAACCGCGAGATTGCCCGCGCCCTGGGGCGCAGCGACGGCGCCACCAAGGTGCTGATCCATCGCGCGATCAAGCAGCTGCAGGAGGAGATGAGGGCGATGAGTGAGCCAAGCGCCGGCCTGGCCGGCAGACTGGGACGTGGAGAGCCTGCTCTCCGACGCGCTGCGCCCGCTGGAGCCGCCCGAGCGCCTCTCGGGCCGGGTCGAGGACACCCTGGCGGCCGTCACTCAGGCCGCCGCCGAGGAGCTCTCGCAGTGGGCCGAGGAGCTCTCCGAGAGCGAGCTGCGCGCCCTGCGCGACCCGCGCAACTGGGTTCGTCCGGTTTTCGCGGTCGGCGCCGGCGGCGCCGCGGCGGGAGCGCTGGTCGTGATCGAGCTGCGGCGGCGCGGGAAACAGCAGGCCAAGGGTGGCCTGCGCTCCCTGGCCGGCCGGATCAAGCCGTAGCCGGCGAGCCCTTCTCCTTCTTCTGCGTCTTCTTCGCGGCCGGGGTGCCGAGGGCCGCAAGCACGCCGAGCGCGCCGAGGACGAGGTGGAGCAGGTTGTCGCCGCTGTTCACCGGCAGCAAGCCGAGGATCGCCTCGCCGCTGCCGATCGCGAACCCCCAGAGAGCGAGGCCGACGTAGAAAACGCCGAGCCAGAGCGAGTAGCGGCGCGAGTAGTAGTCGGCGGCGAGCAGGCCGAGCACGCCGGTGAGGATGTGCAGGACGTTGTCCCAGCCGTTGACGGCGAAGGCGCCGAAGACCTGCTTGACCTCCCCCGGCGAGCCGAAGGAGGCGCTGTAGAAGAAGCCGACGATGCCGAAGACGACGAGCGCGGCGCCGACCGCGGTGGCGTAGAGGCGAGCTGGGCTGGGTCCGTCCATCGGCGGCGATTGTAGGCTGCTCCTCCCCGTGGCTGAGACCTGTTACCGGCACCCCAATCGCGAGACCGCCGTTTCCTGCTCCTCCTGCGGGCGGCCGATCTGCCCCGATTGCATGACCCCGACCCCGGTCGGGATGCGCTGCCCGGAGTGCGCCAGCCAGCGCACAAAGGTGGTGCGGGGGGTCGGCGAGGCCTCGCTGTCGACGACCGCGCCGGCCACTTTCGTGCTGATCGCGCTCAACGTCGCGGTCTTCTTCGCCGAGATCGCCACCGGGGGCGGCGGCTTCTACAACGTCAGCAGCAGCTCGCTGACGATCGACTACGGCCTCTTCGGTCCCTTCGTCGCCGAAGGCGAGTGGTACCGGCTGGTGACCTGCGCCTTCCTGCACGAGGGCATCTGGCACATCGCCGGCAACATGTTCCTGCTCTTCTTCCTCGGCCGGGTGCTCGAGCCCGGCATCGGCACCCCGCGCTTCGTCGCGCTCTACGTCGTCTCGCTCCTGGCGGGCTCGTTTGGAGCTCTGCTGTTCTCCCCGGACAGCCTCTCCTACGGCGCCTCGGGTGCGGTCTTCGGCGTCCTCGGGGCGACCTTCGTGATCGCCAGGGGGCGCGGGGTCGATGCGCTCGCCTCGAGCGTCGGCATCCTCATCGTGCTCAATCTCGCGATCAGCTTCGGCGTGCCGGGGATCAGCATTGGCGCCCATCTGGGTGGACTCGCCGCGGGGGTGCTCTGCGCCCTGCTGATCGTCGCCGGGGAGCGGGGCATGCTCGGGGCCCGGCACTTTCCCGCCGAGATGATCGCGATGACCGCGATCGGGGTGATCTCCGTGGTCGGCGCCCTGGCCGTCGCCTGAGGCTCAGCCGCCGGCGCCGCGCCAGACGCTGGGGGCGCGCACCTCGGCGAAGCCGATGTTGCCCGGCGGGTTGACCAGGTCGGGGTGGAGCAGGTGGCCGAGCAGCTCGACCCCGTCGACCAGTCGCGGGCCCGGCCGCGAGAAGGTCGAGGCGGCGTCGACCGCAAAGACCCGCTGGGCGCCGAGCTGCCCAATCTGGTCCCAGTAGGCGAGCGCCTGCGCCCGCGAGTCCTCCACGTACCAACCGCAGGGCATCGCGATCGCCACGTCGGCGTTGAGCCCTGAGAGCGCGCCCCAGGAGACTTCGGGCGACTTCAGCCCGGGCGGCCCGGCGACGTCCTCGCCGCCGGCGATCGAGATCATCTCCGGGATCCAGTGCCCGCCGACGTAGGGGGGGTCGAGCCACTCCAGGGCGATCACCCGCGGCGGGCTCGCCCCCCGACGGCCGCCCGCACGGTGGCCAGGCGGCCCTCGAGCTCGCCGCGCAGCTCGTGAGCTTGGCGCGGGATCTCCGTCGCCTCGCCGAGCCGGATCACGTCCTCGAGCATCTCGCCCAGCGTGCTCGGGTCCTGCTGCAGCACGCGGGGCCGGCCCGGCAGGCGGGCCGCGACCTCGAGCACGTCCTCGTAGGAGACCGCGCAGACGGCGCAGACCGCCTGGGTGACGATCAGATCCGGGGCGAGCTCGGCGAGCAGCTCCTCGTCGAGCTCGTACAGCGCCTGCCCCTCGGCCACCCGCGCCTTCACCGTGCGGTCGATCTCGGCGGCGCTGAGACCGGCCGGCAGCACGGTCCTGGTCAGGTGGGGGAGAGAACTCGCCGCGGGCGGGTAGTCGCACTCATGGGTGACCGCGACGACGCTGTCGCCAAGACCGAGCGCAAAGAGCATCTCGGTCGCAGAGGGAACGAGGCTCGCAATCCGCATCCGACCAGCAATATCTCAGGTATCGCCGGATCCGCGGGGCGGATGGCTATATTGCCTACGCCGAATGGCCGACGACGACCTCCCCCGAAGTACCGGGCCAAATAGACGATGAGCGCACTCCTGCTCGTCCTCCTGTTGCTGCTGGTCGCGATCAACGGCTTCTTCGTCGCGGCCGAGTTCGCCCTCGTCCGCAGTCGCCGCGGCAAGCTCGAGCAGCTCGCCGAGGAAGGCGAAAGCGGCGCCGAGGAGGTGATCGAGCAGCTCGACAAGATCGACGAGTCGCTCTCCTCCTGCCAGATCGGGATCACGATCGCCTCGATCGGCATCGGCTTCCTCGGCGAGCCCTCGCTGGCGGTCCTGATCGAGCCGATCTTCGGCAGCCTCTCCCATGGCGCCGCGGTTGGCCTCTCGGTTGCGATCGCCTTCATCCTGGTCACCGCGATCCACATCTCGATCGGCGAGCAGGTGCCGAAGATGCTCGCGATCGCCCATGCCGAGCGCACCGCGCGCCGCGTCGCCCGGCCGCTCAACTGGTTTCGGATCGTCACCGCGCCCGTCACCTTCGCGCTGAGCGGGATATCCAACGCGATCGTTCGCCTCTTCGGCGTCGACCCGACCAACATCGAGGAGAAGCACACGGCCGAGGACCTGAAGCAGATCATCGACAGCTCGCGGATCGGCGGCACCCTCGACCCCGGCGAGGCGGGCATGCTCGGCGGCGTCTTCCACCTGCACGAGCAGGAGGCGCGCGAGGTGATGACGCCGATCCCGGCGGTGGTCACGGTCGATTCCTCCGAGACGGTCGAGACGGCGCTGCGGCGCTGCGTCACCTCCGGTCACACGCGCCTGGTCGTGATCGAGGACGAGAACCCCGACCGCGTCAAGGGCATCGTCCACAACAACAGCCTCGCCCGGCTCTACATGAGCGACGGGCCCGAGGCCGAGATCGCCGCCGCCGTGCGCGACGCCGTGATCGTGCCCGAGACCCGGCCGCTCGACGACCTGCTCCATGACCTGCAGGTCCAACGCACCTCGCTGTCGGTGATCGTCGACGAGTACGGCCGCACGGTCGGCATCGTCACCGTCGAGGACATCCTCGAGGAGGTGGTGGGGGAGATCGAGGACGAGACCGATCCCCGCGCCTCGGCCCTGCGCCGGCTCGCCGGCGGCGAGTGGTTCGTGCGCGGCCACGTCTCGCTTGGCGACCTCTCCGACGCCGGCATCGAGCTGCCGGTCGACACCGACGCCTACAACTCGGTCGGCGGCTACGTTTTCGGCGAGCTCGGCCGGCTGCCCAAGCGCGGCGACACGATCACCGCCAACGGTTACACGATCCGGGTCGAGTCGGTGCGCGAGAACCGCATCGAGGCGGTCCGGATCAGCGGCCACGCCGGCGGTTCCGTCCGTCACGACTCTTAGCTTCTCCGGGCAACCCGCGTTCCCCATCAGACCTGGAGGTATCGCATGTGGGTTGTGCGATTGAGCGACAAGCAGCTTGAAGTCCTGAGGGCGCTGCTGCGTTCGGAGGAGCATCTCGGCCCGGCGCTCAAAGGCGCGGTCGAGGCACTCGACCTGGCCCGCTGGGACGAGCTCCCCGAGGCCGAGCTTCCCTGGGAAGAGATCGAGCTGACGGCACGCCGGCAGGGCATCTCACCCGCAGACGTGATCTGGGACCTCGCCGGTAAGCGCTAAGCACACCTTGTCGTCATTTTTCCATGTAAAATGACGACAACATGTTGCGGCGCGCTTTGTCTTGCGTGTACTGCCTGCCCCGCTGTTGAGTGCGCAACTTGTCCGGCTTCGCGCGGTTCCTCCCGGTCGCAGGCCTCCTTCATGTCAGCTTCTCGATCGGGGAGATGCAGGGCCTGCGGCGGCGGATCCTGGTCCATCGCGGCGATCAGCCGACGAGGACCGAGGACGGGATCGATGCCTGGCCCGTCGAGACCCTCATCGAGGCTCTGGAGGACGGTCGCCTGTGGTCCTGAGCGTCGGCGATGCGGGGCGAAAACCTCAGTCGTAGCTGTAGAAGCCGGCGCCGGACTTTCGTCCGAGCTTGCCTTCGTCCGCCATCTCGACCAGCAGCTTTGGGGGCTTCTGGTAGTCCTCGTTCGATGCCTCGTAGAGGGCGTCGCCGATCGCCTTGCAGACGTCGAGGCCGACGAAGTCGAGCAGCGCCAGCGGGCCCATCGGGTGGCCGGCGCCGAGCTTCATGCAGGTGTCGATCTCGCCCGCCTCCATGTCGGTCTGTTCCATGAAGCGGACGGCGTCGAAGAGGTAGGGGAAGAGCAGGCGGTTGACGACGAAGCCGGCCAGGTCGGGGACCTCGACCGCGGTCTTGCCCAGCGCCGCGCACCAGGCCAGGGCCGTCTCGCGGGCGCCGGCGGCGCCGTCGGGGAAGCAGACCTCGACCAGCTTCATCCGCGGCACCGGGTTGAAGACGTGCAGGCCGAAGAGCTTGTCGGTGCCGGCCGCCGCGGCGATCGCTCCAATGCTGAGCGAGGACGTGGTCGTCGCCAGGTCGGCGTTGGGGCATGCCGCGGCGATCGTCTTCAGCAGCTCGCCCTTGGGCTCGACCTCCTCGACGATCGCCTCGACGATCACGTCGCACTCGGCGAGGTCCTTGGGGTCAGTGGTCACCCGCAGCCGCGAGGGTTCCGCCCCCTCGAGCTTGGCGCAGGCGGCAACCACTTTCTCCTCCGCCCGCCAGGCCGAAGCCTCGCTCCGCGCAAGCAGAATCACGTCTGCGGTTGTGGTTGCGACAGCAGCAAGCCCCGTGGCGATGGCGCCGCTCCCTGCGATTCCCGGACTCTGGTACCCCTGGCTTCCGTTCATGGGCCGGTTCCTATCAAGCCCAGCCCGGTTGCCGCCGCCAGGTACGATTGATTGACCAGTCAATCGATCGGAGGGCGGCGATGGCAGACAACGGAAACGGAAAGTTCGGCGGCCGCGAGGTCGTCATCGTCGAGGCGGTTCGCACCCCGGTCGGCCGCGGCCACGAGGAGAAGGGCTACTACAAGGACACCCATCCCTCCAACCTGCTGGCCAAGGCCTACTCCGAGGTGATCGAGCGGGCCGGAATCGACCCCTCCGAGGTCGAGGACGTCGTCGCCGGCTGCGTGCAGCAGTTCGGCGAGCAGGGCGTCAACATCGGCCGCAACGCCTGGCTCGAGGCCGGCCTGCCGATCGAGACGCCGGCGACCACGGTGGACCGCCAGTGCGGTTCCGCCCAGCAGGCGGTCAACTTCGCCGCGGCGCTGATCGCTTCCGGCGTTCACGACGTCGCGATCGGCGGCGGGGTGGAGCACATGGGCCACATCTCCTTCGCCGACAACTACTCGGTGATGCAGGAGCACGGCATGGCCTTCTCACCCGAGTTGATGGAGCGCTACGACCTGATCCCGCAGGGCCTCTCGGCCGAGATGATCGCCGATCAGTGGGAGATCCCCCGCTCCGAGCTCGACGAGCTCAGCGTTCGCTCCCACCAGCGTGCCGCCAAGGCAACCGAGGAGGGCCGCTTCGAGCGCGAGATCGTTCCCTTCCAGGTCAACGGCGACACCTACACGACCGATCAGGGGATCCGCCCCGAAACCTCGCTCGAGGTTCTCTCGCAGCTGAAGCCCGCCTTCAAGGAGGACGGCAAGGTCACCGCCGGCAACTCCTCCCAGGTCTCCGACGGCGCTGCCGCGGTGCTGCTGATGGCGCGCGAGAAGGCCGACGCGCTCGGCCTCGAGCCGCGGGCGCGGATCTTCGACCAGACCACGGTCGGCGTCGACCCGGTGATCATGCTGACCGGGCCGATCCCGGCGACGCGCAAGCTGCTCGAGCGCAACGGGATGGCGATGGACGACATCGACCTGGTCGAGATCAACGAGGCCTTCGCCTCTGTCGTCGCCGCCTGGCGCCGCGAGCTCGACCCCGACATGGACCGGGTCAACGTCAACGGCGGCGCGATCGCCCTCGGCCACCCGCTCGGCTCGACCGGCGCCCGCCTGATCACCACCCTGCTGCATGAGATGGAGCGCACCGACAAGGAGATGGGCATGGTGACGATGTGCTGCGGCGGCGGGCTAGGAACCGGGACGCTCATCCAGCGGGTCTGAGATTCGGCTCGTCGGGATTCCCGGATCGGTACGGGCGGTGTAAGTTCCCCGCATGGGCAGGGGAACGATTGCGATCGTGATCGCGCTGGCCGCGGCCGCCCTCGCGGCGGGATGCGGTGGCGGCAGCGACTCCAGCAGCACCACCACGGGCTCGATCTCGAAAGCGGCCTTCATCAAGAAGGTCGACGCCGTCTGCCAGAAAGGGACCGAACGGATGCAGCGGGCGATCCTGGTCTTCCTCAAACAGCACCAAGACGTCAAACGGCCGAACAAGGCGCAATCGCTGAAGCTGGTCGGGACCGCGATCGTGCCCAGCGTCAAGACCGAAATCAAGGAGCTGAAGGCGCTGGACGCACCGGAAGGTGACGAGGAACGGTTCAACGCGATCATCGGCGCCCTCGAAGAAGGCCTCGAAACCGCCGAAGGCAATCCCGAAGCGGTGGTCGCCAGCAGCGACGCGGTCTTCGGCATCTCCGGCCGGCTGGCCGGCGAATACGGCGCCGAAGTCTGCGGCAGTCGCTGAGTACTGGCTGTGCGGCCAGGCGGCCGCTATGCTCAGCGACCGATGGACCTGACCCTCTCGCCCTCCGAGCAGCAGTTCCGCGACGAGGTTCGCGACTGGATCGAAGCGAATCACCCGGGGCCCGAGCCGGAAGCCGGCCTCGAGGAGGTGATGGCCTTCCGTCGCGAGTGGCAGCTGAAGATGCACGAGGCCGGTTGGGCGGGGATCTCCTGGCCCAAGGAGTACGGCGGCCGTGGCGCGACGATGATCGAGCAGGCGATCTTCGTCGGCGAGGCGGCGCGGCTGGAGGCGCCGAGCCCGGCCAACGTGCTCGGCCTGGCGATGGGCGGCCCGGTCGTGATCGCCCACGGCAGCGACGAGCAGAAGCAGCGCTACCTGGAGCCGATCCTGACCGGCGAGGAGATCTGGTGCCAGGGCTTCTCCGAGCCCGAGTCCGGCTCCGACCTGGCCTCGCTGAAAACGCGGGCGGTAAAGGACGGCGAGGAATGGGTGGTCACCGGCCAGAAGGTCTGGACCACCTTCGCCCAGTACGCCAAGTGGTGCATGCTCGTCGCCCGCACCGACCCGGACGCCCCCAAGCACAAGGGGCTGACCTACTTTCTGATGGACATGGATCAGCCCGGCGTCGAAGCCAAGCCGCTGGTGCAGATCACCGGCGAGGGCGAGTTCAACGAGGTCTTCATCAACGAGGCCCGCATCCCGGACGAGAACATCGTCGGCGGGGTCGGCAACGGCTGGTCGGTGGCGATCACGACGCTGATGAACGAGCGCGCCGGGCTCGCCTTCGGCGCGATCGCCCAGATCGCCAACAATCTCAAGCGCCTCGGCGCCCTGGCGGCGGAGACCCGCGTCAACGGCGCCAGTGCCGCCGAGGACCCGGTCTTCCGCCAGCGCATCGCCCAGCTCCACATCGAGGCCGAGACGATGCGGCTCAACGCCTACCGCGGCCTGACCAAGACGATGCAGTCGGGCATTCCCGGCCCCGAGGGCTCGCTGGGCAAGTGGCAGTGGGCCGATATCAACCAGCGGATCAGCGAGCTGGCGCTCGACATCGAGGGGGCCTACGCGCCGCTGATGCGCGGCGACGAGCACGCGCTCGCCGGCGGCGCCTGGCAGTACAGCTTCCTGCGCTCGCGGGCCAACTCGATCGAGGGCGGCACCACCGACATCCTCAAGAACATCATCGCCGAGCGGGTTCTGGGCCTGCCGAGGATGCGCTGAGGCGAGCCATGTACTTCGACCTCACCGACGAGCAGCAGGCGATCAAGGCGACCGCCCACGACTTCCTCGCCGCTCGCTACAGGTCCGACCGGGTCCGCGAGCTGGCCGAGAGCGAGAACGGCTTCGAGCAGTCCGACTGGGAGGAGATGGCCGAGCTCGGCTGGACCGGCCTGGCGTTGCCCGAGGAGTGGGGCGGGCAGGGCCTCGGCATCGTCGAGCTCGCCGTCCTCTTCGAGGAGATGGGCTACGCCCTCGCCCCCTCGCCGCTCTTCTCCAACACGATCGCCGGCCTCGCCCTCTCGCTCTGCGGCTCCGATGACCAGCGCGAGCGCTTCCTGCGGCCGCTGGCCGAGGGCAAGCTGCGCGGCACGCCCGCCCTCTGGGACGCCGGCGGCCCGGCGACGATCGGCAGCTTCACGATGGAGGCGCGGGCCGAGGGCGACGGCATCGTCCTCGACGGCGAGAAGGTGCTGGTGATGGACGCCGCGGTCGCCGACTTCTTCCTCGTCGCCACCGCCGACGGGCGCCGTCACCTGGTTGAGCGCGGTACCGACGGCGTCACCGTCACCCCCTCGACCTCGATCGACACCACCCGCCGCCTCTACGCGGTCCGCTTCGACGGCGTCAAGGTCGCGGCGGAGGACTCGTTGCCGGCCGCCGAGGCCGACTACTACGCCGTCTTCTTCAGGCTCTGCGTCGCGCTCGCCGCGGAGTCGACCGGGATCGCCCAGCGGACGATGGAGATGGCTGTCGCCTACGCCAAGGACCGCCAGCAGTTCGGCCGCCCGATCGGGGCCTACCAGGCGGTCTCGCACCGCTGCGCCCAGATGCTCTTGGAGACCGAGAACGCCCGCTCCGCGGTCTACGGGGCGGCCTGGGCGGCAGACGCCGAGCCGGACTCGCTGCCGACGGCGGCCTCGATGGCCAAGGCCTACGCGTCCGATGCGGGCTGGCGCGTGCCCGACGCCTCGATCCAGGTGCACGGCGGCATCGGCTTTACATGGGAGCACGACCTGCACTTCTTCCTCAAGCGCGGCAAGGCCAACGCGGCGATGTTCGGCGACGCCAAGTGGCACCGCGAGCGCGTCGCCGACGCGGTCCTGGCTTGAGCGCGCTCGAGCGGATCTCGGTTGCCGCGATCGGCACCACGGTCGCCGACCTCGAGGCCGAGACGCAGCGCGCCGAGGCCGCCGGCGTCGAGTGCGTCTGGGCGCCCGAGCTCTTCCGCTCCTCGGTCACCCAGGCCGCCTACCTGGCGGGCAAGACCGAGCGCATCGACGTCGCCACCGGGATCGCCTGGGCCTTCACCCGCAGCCCCTTCATCCTCGCCGTCAGCGCCCTCGACATCGACGAGATGTCGGGCGGCCGCTTTCGCCTCGGCCTCGGCTCCGGCGTCAAGCGACTCAACGAAACCTGGCACAACGCCTCCTACGGCAAACCGGCGCCGCACCTGCGCGAGGCGATCGAGGCGACGCGGCTGATCATGCAGCAGGCCGGCAAGGGCGAGCCGATCCGCTACGAGGGCTCCTACTACGACATCGACATCAAGGGCTGGATCCGCCCGCACCCGGCGCCGCGCGAGTCGGTGCCGATCTACACGGCCGGTGTTCAGGGCGGGATGTGCCGGATGGCGGGCGACGTCGCCGACGGCCTGATCGGCCACCCGATCCAGAGCCTGCGCTGGATCGACGAGGTCGTCGTCAGCTCCTTCGAGGAGGGCCTCACCCGCTCGGGCCGCGAGCGCTCCAGCTTCGATTACCTGCCGACCGTCTGCTGCGCGATCGACGACGAGGCGCGGGCGATCGAGATGGCCCGCCGCACGATCTCCTTCTACGCCACGGTCAAGACCTACATGCCGCTCTGGGAGCTGCACGGCTTCGCCGACAACGCGGTGGCCGCGGGCGAGGCCTTTCGCCGCGGCGACCTCGCCGCCGTCCCCGCCGCGATCAGCGACGAGATGGTCGAGACCTACTGCGCCGCCGGCCCGCTCGACAAGGTCCGCGCCCGAGTCGAGGCCACCGCCGAACGCGCCAACGGCCTCTTCCTCACCCCACCCACCTACTTCATCTCCCCCGAAGAGCTGAGCGAGTACCAAACCCGCATCATCACCGCCTTCGGCCCCACGGCATGAGCGCGATCGCCGTTCCGGTGCGCCTTATGCACCCGTGACGAGCAAAAGGCGCACCGGAAGCAGGGAGATGGAAGTGCTGGAGCGGGTGCGGGGAATTCCCGAGGGGTTCGTGCGCACCTACGGCGACGTGTCGCCGGGAGCGCCGCGGTTTGCGGGCACTGTTCTCTTCGAGTGCGACGACCCCGACCTGCCCTGGTGGCGCGTCGTCCGCGCCGACGGCTCATTGGCCAAGGGCGCCCGACAGAAGCAACACCTCGTCGCCGAGGGCGTCCCCTTCCACGGCAACCGCGTCGACATTGCATTGGCGCGCTTTGGAGCGTGAAACCGGGGCTTGACCGCCTCGCTAAGTACCCTCGGGTTCGAGGGTCTGGCCGATGCGCTCTTCAAGTTTGGACAGGCTGAGAGTGCTCTCGTCGAGCGCTTTCTGGAGGGCCCCCCGGAGCGCCTCGTAATCTCGCTGTATCCGACGACTATGACCTACGGACATTGTCCCCTCTCCGACAGAATGGGTAGTCGAAACGCCTGGACCCAACTCGTCGTCGTCCTCGGGAGCCACCTTCCAGAGGCCGTTGAGGGCCCTGGCACAATCGAAGAAATCCTCGTTTCTGAGGATGTCGACCGGTGTGGGTCGCAACCCAAGCATGGCGAGGTTCTGAACGGCAACCGATCCGAGCATCTCGTCATACATTCCAGCCATGAGCTTGGCCTCCTTGGTCCCCACCGACTCGAGGATTTGGGTTGAGAGGATCTCTACCCTCCTGTTGATTCGCTCTAGGCCGCTGAGCGTCTCCGAGACTCTGTTTTCCTCATTCCGAGTCGTGAGGAAGGAATGAAGAAGGGCGGCCCATTGTTGTCGGAGGTAGGTTTCGATATCGCCGAAGTCGCGAAAAGCAACTAGGGCGTTGTTTGAGGTTTGCGATTTGACTTCGTCTATGAACGCAAAGATCCGCTGGTCATCAGCATGGGGAAACATCATTTCCGACGCGTTCTGCTCTCGCTCGGCGTTGGCTCGCCAGACCTCGTAGTCCGAGAACGTTCCCTGCTCCACAAGGGCGAAAACTGGCACTTTCTGCCGTACCGCCTCTTGATACTCGGCGTTGGTCACTGACTGGTCCGCGCCCTGCATCTCGGTGCCATAGCGACCGCCGATGATCAGTACGAAAAGCTGGCAGTTAGGCACCTCCGCGACCGCCGCCTCGGCTGCGCTCTGCTCCGGATTGAAGAAGATCGTCCCGCGCTCGCTGAGGATGGGGTTGTGGCCGAGCGACCGGACGAAGAACCGCAGGTTCTCCCGTATATATCGCAGATCGTAAAAAGTTGAACTTATAAAGATATTCGGTGCGGGCAAGCCCCGAGAAGATATATCTGAATGAAGCTACTCGTCGCGCGGCGTAATGCGGAAAGTCGAGACCACCTCGGCCTGTTTGGCCTCAGGATGCACAACGTAGGCACTGGGACCGCCGCCGAACCAGCCGGAGCTCTCGTTGTCGGCGACGAAGATGCCCGGGTGGTGGCGGCCTTCACCGTCCTCGACCCAGACCTTGTCGCCCTCCTTGAAGCCGTGCGTCGCCTCGCCGCTCACGCGAGCAGCGTAGCTGGTTACGGGCAGACGACGATGAGGTGGAAGTCGGCGTCCTCGTTTTCGCCTTTTTCGTTGCGGGTGTGGACTTCGATCGCGTTCGGGTTGGCCGGCGAGATGTTGGTCTGCGCGTAGCCCGCGCCCGGCACGGTCGTACCGGCGTTGTCGCGGCCGGCGATGTTGGCGCAGATCGTGACGTTGGCCGGGAAGACCACGGCGACGGCGCCGCCGCCCTCGGTCGCGGTGATGCCCTGGTCGCTCGCCCGCGCCAGCGTGGCGTTGCCGGGGCCGGCGGGATTGTTGACGACCGCCCAGTAGGTGTGGGTCGCCCGCTTCGCGGTCGGCACGATGCCGATCTTGTTGGTCTTGATCTGGAAGCCGGTCAGCGTGTTGTGCTTGAGCTTGCCGCCGCCGATCGTCTGCTTTTTGATCGCGCCGCCGTTGATCGTCTGCGCCGCGTAGGCCGTTCCGGCCAGGGCGACGACCAGTGCGATGATCGCGACGACCATCGCCGCCGAAGGTCTCCTGCTCCTCGCTGCGTCCATGAATCCCCCTTTGTTTGAGGACGTGTTTGAGCTTTACCCCGAAATCTCGCGGCTAAGCTCAGCCTCAGGCGGGCAGCGCGGCGACGAAGCGCTCGAAGCCGGCGATGTCGGTCACGGCGGGGCCGTGGCCGGGCAGGATCAGGCTGGGCTCGAGTGCGGCAAGCTTGCGGATCGAGCGGCGGTTCTCGGCCGGGTCGTAGGTGAAGATGTCGGGCGGCTCCTTGACGCCCGGCAGGCCGGTCGCGTAGCTCATGTTGCGGATCACGTCGCCGCAGATCGCCACCCGGTCGGAGTCGCGGAAGAAGATCACCTCGCCGCGGGCGTGCCCGGGCGCGTGGACGACCCGGAAGCCCGCAACCTCGTCACCCTCGTTCAGCACCCTGCCGACCTGATACGGCGGGCCCTCCCAGATCTGCTTGATGATGCGGTTGACGGGATGGTCGGGCGCGGCCTCCTGGATCGGGCGTCGTCCCTCCATCGCCTCGACGTCGTCGGCGTGGCAGGCGAGCGGAATGCCACGAGCCTCGCAGACGTCCTTGGCGACGCCCTGATGGTCGGGGTGGGCGTGGGTGAGGGCGAGCATCGAGATCTCGCGCCCCTCGATCTCGGCGAAGATGCGGCGCCGGTCCCAGCGCCGGCCGGCGTCGATCAGGACGTCCTCGGCCAGGTAGACGTTGATCGAGGGGGCCGGGAACTCCTTCAGCCGCCAGACACCGGGGGCCAGGTTCTTCAATGCGCGGAGATCCCCATCGTCCCGCGTGGGTCGCCGCTGTGCTCGGCCAGTTCCTCCAGCTCGGCGATCTTGCGCTCGCCTTCGCGGCGGGCCGGGTCGTCGGCCGCCAGCGGCTCGATCAGGCGGCGGATCCGGTTGCGGACCTGCAGGGCGAAGTGGGGGGTGGAGGCGCCCGCCAGGGCGCGGACGTCCTCGGCGGTGACCCGGTGGCCGCCGCCGAGCAGATCGGGGCTCTCGGCCTCGCTCATTCTCCGCCCCCGATCTTGGCCAGTTCGGCGAGCTGGTCGATTTCGGCTTGCTGGTTCACGTCGATGGCCTCCTGGTCCCCGATCACCCAGACGTGGTTGTAGAAGGCGCGGGTGGGATCGGTGCTGTAGCCGGGCTTGATGTCGAGCAGGTATTCGCGCAGCGCTTTCGGCAGCGTACCGGCGTCGTCGCTGAGCAGCAGCGGCCCCCAGGTGCCCGAAGCGGAGAGCGGCGCGGCGATCGCCGCCGTGAGCGGTTCGTCGCTGCGGGCGACGACCATGCCGTGCCCGGGGTCGTTGACGTTCCAGCCGAAGCCGGCGTGCGCGTAGCGAGCCAGGGCGATCGAGTTGGCGACCGGGTCCCGCCCGAGACCCGCCGCACCGGATTGCCGATCTTGGCAACTTCGCGCACCACCGCGGCGGAGATCGCCGCGGAGGGACCGAGCACGTAGACCGGCGTCTTCGGGTCTTCGCTCAGCGCGCCCGCGGTCTCCTTGGGGAGCTTGTCCGGACCGCTGTAGAGGACCGCGTCGCCGGAGCGGGCGGCCCAGGCCGCGGCCGGCGCGGCGAATTCGGGCTTGCCTTGCGGGGCCAGGACTATGTGGGCCGGCGCGCCGCCGAGCAGCTTGTTGCGCAGCGCCTCGATCGCGACGGCCAGGGCAGCAGGGTTCGCCGCCTTCACCCGGGTCGTCCGCAGCCCGTCCGGGGCGGCCGCGCCGTCGATGACGAAGGCCTGGGCCTTGCCGGTCGCGCTGCTTCCCTGCGGGTCGAGCGTCTCCAACGCCTGGGAGGTGGGTTCGGGGAGGTCGCCACCGCTGGAGACGAGCAGCGGCGCCCGCACCGGGGAGGACATCAGCACCGCCGCCGCGACCGCGCCCTGCCAGTCGCCTTCGTCGACCAGGGTGACCGCCGCCGGCCGCTGCGCGACCTTGGCCGAGGGGAAGACGGCGAGCGCCACGCCGGCGGCCGTGGTCGCCGCGTCGCCGCCGCCGACCCTGGTCGTGTTGTTGGTGGCGAAGGAGGGATAGCCGAGCTCTTCGGCCGCTTCCGCCGCCGGAGTCGGCTTTTCTTCGGGTGCCGGTTCGGGCGTGGCCTGGACCGGCGCCGGCGCGGGTTCTTCCTCGGCCCTGTTCGAGCCGCCGCCGCCGAGCACGGCCGCGACCAGGAAGACCACGGCGACCAGGACCAGTCCGCCGATCGCCTTCAGCGCCGCCGGGATCGGCTTGCGCTTGCGCTTGACCTTTGGCGGCGGTGCAGGGGTCGGCTCCGGCACCTTTGCCGCCGGCTCCGGCTTGGGCGGCGGGTCGGATTTCGTCGCCGGGACACGTCGGCATTGATGGGGCGTTTCCCGGCCAAGGCCGGAACGCTACATGTGGAGCGGTGGCCGGCTGGTCAGCTAACCTTTCGAGGACTGGTTGACTGACCAGTCAATCAACGCCGCCGACCAAGAAGGAACCCATGGATTTCGCACTCAACGACGAGCAGCTGGAGTACAAGGAGCGCTGCCGGACCTTCGCCCGCGAGGTGATCAGGCCCGCCGCCCGCAAGCACGACGAAGAGGAGAGCACCCCCTGGGAGGTGATCAAGGAGGCGCGCAAGCAGGGCTTCGGCGGCCTCGAGGGCATCCAGCGCAACGCCGCTGACGAGCAGGGCCAGATGCAGGTGATCTCGGCCGAGGAGTTCCACTGGGGCTGCGCCGGCACCGCCCTGGCGATCTCCGGCTCCGGCCTCGCCGCGGCGGGAATCGCCTCCTCCGGCACGCCCGAGCAGATCGCCCGCTGGGTCCCCGAGTGCTTCGGCAGCGGCGAGGAGATCAAGCTCGGCGCCTACGCCGTCACCGAGCCGCAGGCCGGCTCCGACGTCAAGAGCCTGAAGACGACGGTCAAGCGCGACGGCGACGAGTGGGTGCTCAACGGCACCAAGGTCTTCATCACCAACGGCGGCATCGCCGACGTCCACGTCGTCGTCGCGACCGTCGACCCGGCCCTCGGCACCCGCGGCCAGGCCTCCTTCGTGATCGGCAAGGACACGCCGGGGCTGAGCCAGGGCAAGAAGGAGTCCAAGCTCGGCATCCGCGCCTCGCACACGGCCGAGATCGTGCTCGAGGACTGCCGGATCCCGATCGAGAACCTGCTCGGCGGCGAGGAGAAGCTGGAGCGCAAGCTGCAGCGCGGGCGCGAAGGCAAGAAGTCGCGCGGCGCCGACGCCCTGGCGACCTTCGAGATGACCCGGCCGCTGGTCGGCGCCTCGGCCCTGGGCATCGCGCAGGCTGCCTACGAGTGGACCCTCGAGTACCTCGACGGCCAGTCCGAAGGCGGCAAACCTGTGCTCGGCGAGCAGCGCATCCAGCAGGTCCTGGCCGACGTCGCCACCGAGATCGAGGCCGCCCGACTGCTGGTCCAGCGCGCCGCCTGGATGGGCCGCAACGGCATCCCGATGCGGGGCGGCCAGGGCTCGATGTCCAAGCTCAAGGCCGGCGACGTGACGATGTGGGCGACGACGACGCTGATGGACCTGGTCGGGCCCTACGCCTGGAGCACTGAGTGCCCGCTGGAGAAGTGGTTCCGCGACGCCAAGATCTACCAGCTGTTCGAGGGGACGGCGGAGATTCAGCGGATGGTTATTTCGCGGATGCAGGCGCGGGAATACGCAGAGCGGCTGGGGTATGCGGCGGAAGTGGCCAACGAGGCGATGGCTGAGAAATCATCTGAGAAGGAGCCGGTTCCGGCCTAGGAAATACGGGAGCCGTCGGGGCCCCTCCCAGGCCGCTTCGCGGGAGTCCTGGGAGGGGACCCGACGGCTCCCGAAGGCGTAACCCGCTCGCTCCAGCGTAGGCCTAAGCTCGGAGGCGTGCACTCGCACGATCACTCGCATGCGCTGGATGTCCGGCGCGGCGACAGCCGCCGCAGGATGTGGATAGCTCTGGGGATCAATGCCGCGATGCTGCTCGCGGAGGCGGTCGGTGGGGTGCTTACGGGGTCGCTGGCGGTGTTGGCGGATGCGGGGCATCTGCTCTCTGACGTGGGGGCGATTGGACTGGCGCTCTTCGCTGCTGCTCTCGCGGCGCGGCCGGCTGGGGGGCGGATGACGTTTGGGTATCAGCGCTCGGAGATCCTGGCGGCGCTTACCAATGGGTTGCTGCTTGTCGTCGTATCCGTGGTGATCGGGGTGGAGGCGATTGGGCGGCTTGGCGATCCGCCGGGGATCGACGGGCTTGGGGTGCTCGGGCTCGGCCTGCTCGGCCTGCTCGGCAACGTCGCGGCGACGGTGGTGCTGGCCCGGGGCGAGCGTGAGGACGTCAACCTCGAGGGCGTTCTGCGCCACAGTGCCGCCGATGCGCTTGGCTCGCTCGGGGTCGTCGTCGCCGGTGCCTTCGTCCTTGCCGGCGGATCGGACATCGTCGACCCGATCGTCAGCCTCCTGATCGCGGGTCTGATCCTTGCTTCGTCCTGGCGGCTGATCACCGAGCCGATGGGGGTGCTGATGGAGGCAGCGCCCGCCGGCGTTGACGTCGACGCCGCGGGGGCGGCGATCTGCGCGGAGGAGGGAGTGCGCTCGGTCCACGACCTGCATATCTGGACCGTCACCTCGGGCTTCGGCGCCCTCGCCGCTCACGTCGTGGTCAGCTCGGACTGCGACCCCGGGTTGGTGCGCCGCCGGCTCGAGCTGCTGCTGCACGAGCGCTTCGGGATAGACCACACGACGCTGCAGATGGAGGAGGAGGCCCAGGCCGGGCTGCTGCACGTCGAGAACGCCTCCTCCCAGAGCTGATCGCAAGCCGGGTTGCAGGGGGAATTCCCTGCAAGTGGGGGTATTTCGAGTTGGGCTAGCCTCGGCGGCGATGGTCGGAAATCGCCTCGCCCTGGCGGCCTTTCTCGCCGCCGCGGCGGCGCTGGTCATGCTGCTCGCAGCCGCAGCCGCGCCCGCCGAAGATCTCGAATCGAAGCTCGACGCCAAGGAAGCGAAGCTCTCCAAGGCGCACGAACGCTCCGCGGTGCTGACCACGACGATCTCCCAGCTCGGCGATCGCATCGACAGGCTGACGACCGAGGTGGCGGGCCTGCGCAAGCGGGAGGCGGCCGTCGAAGTCCGTCTCAACGCCAAGCAGGCGGAACTCGACCGCGCGGTGGCGCAGCTGAGCGTGGCGAAGACGCGCCTGGTCAAGATGCGCTCGCACCTGAAGCGTGCCCTCTCGGCGCTGCGCGATCGCCTCGTCGCGATGTATGAGACCGGCACCCCCGACGTGCTCAGCGTGATCGTCGGCGCCAACGGCTACGACGACCTGATCGACCGCACCGAATACCTCAACCGCATCCGCGGCAACGACGAAGCGATCGTCGGCCGCGTGCGCGAGCTGCGCAACCAGGTCAGGCGCACGGTAGACCGACTGCGCGGCGCCAAGGACCGGATCGAATCCGCGCGCGACTCGATCGCGGCCGAAGAGCAGGCCCTGGCGAGCGCCCGCGGCGCCGTCCAGCAGCGACAGTCCTCGCTGCTGGCCGCTCGCGGCGACCGCGTCGCGGCGCTGAAGAAGATCCGCTCGCACGAAGAAGAGCTCGACGGCTCGGTGGCAAAGATCCAGGCGAAGATCGCCGCGCAGTTGGCCGGCTACGGCTCGGTGCCGCTGCCGGCCGGCCCGATCCGCGGCGGCAGCGGCGGCCTGATCTGGCCGGTCGATGGCCCGGTCGTCTCGGGCTTCGGGCCGCGCACGATCAACGGCAGCTACGAGTACCACCCCGGCATCGACATCGCCGTGCCCAGCGGCACCCCGATCCGCGCCGCGGCCGACGGCACGGTGATCTTCACCGAGCCCGAGTCGAGCAGCGGCGGCTACGGCAACTACACCTGCATCGATCACGGCGGCGGGCTCTCCACCTGTTATGCCCACCAGGCGAGCTTTGCCGTCTCGGCCGGCCAGCGCGTCTCGCAGGGCCAGATCATCGGCTACAGCGACTGCACCGGCTACTGCTTCGGGCCGCACGTCCACTTCGAGGTGCGCATCGACGGCGAAGTCACCGACCCGATGGCCTACCTGTAGGCGACGGCAGGCGCTGCGCCTCGCTACTCAGAATTCTCTAGGAAATTCAATTACTTGGTATGCCGGTCGGGTTCGACCCTGGCAGGCTGGGTAGGAGCCTCACGTGGGAGGCCGTGACGGATGATTCGCCAGGCTCACACCTATCTCGCGGGAGCGGTGTCAAGCACCGCGCTGGTCGCCGCTGCGATCGTCGCCTTCGTCATGCTCGTCTCCTTCCAGGCTTTGAAGGACTGGCCGCTGTCCGGCCTCGGCATCGGCGGCGACGAGAGCGCCGCCGTTGCCCCCGGCAATCCCGCGGGCGGTTCCGCGACGCCGCTCCAGGCCAGGCCGGCCGGGACCGCCGCCGAACCGGCCGCAAACGGAGGTGCCGCGCGCAGCCGCGGCAACCGCTTCAACGGCGGCGGGTCGAACCAGGCGGAGGTCGGTACCTCGCCGTCGGCGACGACCGGGTCGCCGACCGCGCAAGCGCCCGCGCCCGGCCCCGCCGGGGGCCAGGCGGGGAGTTCTCCCGGCAGCACCGCCTCACCGAGCGGATCGGCAAGCTCCAGCCCGGCTTCGGGAGGCGGCAACGGCGGCGGTGGCTCCAACCCGGGCTCCGGCGGTCCGGCGGAAGGTGGCGGCCAGGGTGGCCAGACGACCTCCGGCGCGGTCACCGAAACCGTCAACAAAACCGTCTCCGGAGTAGACGAAGCGACCGGCGGCGTGCTCGGCAGCACCGGTGTCACCGAAACAACCGAAAAAGTCGTCGAAGGTGTCGCAGGCCCGGAATCGACCGTCGGCCACACCGTCGATGAAGCCGTCAAAACGGTGGGCGGCCTGCTCGGCGGCGGCAAATAGCCGGCCGCCGGCCGCCGCTCCCCGTTCAACCGTCACAATGCCCGCCTATGGCGGAGCCTGGACAGGCCGGGGCGGTGGCCGACCCGATCGAGGGGTCGCCGGTGTACCCGGGCAAGAGCCGCGTCAACGAGCGGGGTCATCTCGAGATCGCCGGCTGCGACGTGGTCGAGCTGGCCGCCGAGTTCGGCACGCCCGCATACCTCTACGCCGAGGACGACATGCGCGTCCGCGCCCGCGCCTACCGCGCCGCCTTCGAGCAGCGCGGTGCGGACGCCGAAGTGCTCTTCGCAAGCAAGTCGCTGCCCTGCACCGCCGCCTACCGGCTCTTCGCCGAGGAGGGGCTCGCGGTCGACGTCGCCTCCGGCGGTGAGCTGCACATGGCGCTGCGCGCCGGCTTCGACCCCGCCCGCATCCACATGCACGGCAACAACAAGAGCGACGAGGAGATCCTCTTCGCCGCCCGCTCCGGCATCGGCCACCTGATCCTCGACTCCTTCGACGAGATCGACCGCTGCGAGCGGCTGCTCGACGGGCCCCAGGACGTCCTCGTGCGGGTCACGCCGGGGATCAAGCCCTCGACCCATACCTACGTGCAGACGGGCCAGCTCGACTCGAAGTTCGGCTTCGGCCTCGAGGACGGCCTGGCGGCGCGGGCGATCGAGCGGGTGCTCGCCTCCGACGTGCTCAACCTGACCGGCCTGCACGCCCACATCGGCTCGCAGATCTTCGAGCTCGAGCCCTACACGCTGGCGATCCGGGCGATCGGCGAGCTGGCCGGCGATTGGTGCAGGATCGTCAACGTCGGCGGCGGCCTCGGCATCGCCTACACCGCCGAGGACGAGCCGCCCTCGATCGACGCCTACGTCGAGGTCAAGGTGCGCGGCGTCGCCGAGGTCTTCGGCGAGGACGTGCGGATCCTGATCGAGCCCGGCCGCTCGCTGGTCGGCAACGCCGGCGTCACCGCCTACCGGGTCGGCACGGTCAAGGAGATTCCCGGCGTCCGCACCTACGTCGCCGTCGACGGCGGCATGTCGGACAACCTGCGCCCGATGCTCTACGGCTCGCGCTACGAAGCCCTGATCGCCGACCGCGCCGCCGCGCCGGCCGGGAGCACGGCGACGATCGCCGGCATGCACTGCGAGTCCGGCGACATCATCGTCCGCGACGCTTCGCTCGCCGATCCGGCGGTCGGCGACGTGCTCGTCACCCCCGCCACCGGCGCCTACGGCTACGCGATGGCGAGCAACTACAACGGCGTGCCGCGCCCGCCGGTGATCTTCTGCCGCGACGGCGACGCTCGGGTTGTCGTGCGCCGCGAGACCTACGACGACCTCACCTCCCGCGACGTAGATGTCTGATCCGATTCGCATCGGGCTGCTGGGACGCGGTACGGTCGGCGGCGCGTTCGCCGAGCTGGTCGAGGCGCGGGCCGAGGCGGTCGAGGCGGCGACGGGGAGGCGTCCCGAGATCGCCGGGGTGCTGACCCGCGAGAGCGGCGATTTCGACCAGATCCTCGCCGGCTCCGACCTGATCGTCGAGCTGATCGGCGGCACCGAGCCGGCGCGCGACTACGTGCTCGCGGCGCTGCGGGCGGGCAAGCCGGTGGTCACCGCCAACAAGCAGCTGCTCGCCCAGCACGGCGAAGAGCTCTTCGGCGCCGCCCGCGAGGCCGGCGTGCAGCTGCGCTTCGAGGCGGCGGTCGCCGGCGTGATCCCGATCGTGCGGGTGATCCAGGAGAGCTTCGGCGCCACCGAGATCGAGAAGGTCTTCGGCATCGTCAACGGCACCACCAACTTCATCCTCACCGAGATGGCGGCCAGCGGCGCCTCTTATGAGGACGTCCTCGCCCGCGCTCAGGAGCTCGGCTACGCCGAGGCCGACCCGACCGCCGACGTCAGCGGCGCCGACGCGGCGGCGAAGATGGCGATCCTCGCCCGGCTCGCCTTCCACACGCCGGTCACCCTGGACCAGGTCTCATACGAGGGGATCGAGGGGGTCGAGCTCGACGACCTCGCCTACGCCAAGGAGCTCGGCCTCTCGCTGAAGCTGCTCGGCGTCGCCGAGCGGGTCGACGGCGGGATCAGCGTGCGCGTCTTTCCCTGCTTCCTCTACGGCGGCCACCCGCTCGCCCCGGTCGGCGGCCCCTTCAACGCGGTCATGGTCGAGGCGCCCGAGATCACCGAGGTGACGATGTCGGGGCCGGGGGCCGGGGGAGTGCAGACCGCCTCGGCCGTGCTCGGCGACGTCGTCTCGATCCTCAGCGGCGACGCTCCGGTGCACGAGACTCGCGCGCGCCTGCCCGTCGTCTCCGATGTCACCTCCTCCTTCTACCTGCACCTCGCGGTCGCCGACCGCCCCGGCGTGCTGGCCGGCGTGGCGAAAGTGCTCGCCGACGAGGACGTCTCGGTGAAGAGCGTCGTCCAGCGCGGCAGCGGTGAGGACACGCGCCTGGTGATGGTCATCCACGAGTGCCTGGAGTCGCGCTTCTCGGCGGCGCTGGAGGCGATCGAGGAGCTCGACGTGCTGCGCTCGCCGCCGCGCGCGATCCGGGTGATCGAAGAGGAGTTCGTCTGAGCGCATGCGGAGCAAGCGTCCATATCTGATTACTCGCGCAGCGGAGCATGCGCGAAGCCCCGTGTCATGAGCCCGCCCGGCTTGGTCGAGCGCTATCGGGAGCGCCTCTCGCTCGAGCCGGGCGATCCGGTGGTGACCCTGAACGAGGGCTCGACGCCGCTGATCGAGGCCCCGCGCCTCTCGGAGCGGATCGGCGCCCGCGCCTACCTCAAGTTCGAGGGGCTCAACCCGACCGGCTCCTTCAAGGACCGCGGCATGACCGTGGCGGTCTCGCGGGCCAAGGGCCGCGGCGCCGAGGCGGTGATCTGCGCCTCGACCGGCAACACCGCCGCCAGCGCCGCCGCCTACGCCGCCCGGGCGGGGATGCGCGGCGCGGTGATCGTGCCCGAGGGCAAGATCGCGATCGGCAAGCTCGCCCAGGCGCTGATGCACGGCGCCCGCGTCGTCGCCCTGCAGGGCAACTTCGACGACGCCCTGCGGATCGTCCGCGAGCTCGCCGACAAGCACCCGATCGAGCTGGTCAACTCGGTCAACCCGCACCGGATCGAAGGCCAGAAGACCGCCGCCTTCGAGGTGATCGAGGAGCTTGGCGAGGCCCCGGGCGCACTGGCGATCCCGGTCGGCAACGCGGGCAACGTCACCGCCTACTGGCGCGGCTTCCAGGAGGCGGGAACCGCGCCGATCCTCTACGGCTTCCAGGCCGAGGGCGCGGCGCCGCTGGTCCGCGGCGAGCCGGTCGCCAACCCCGAGACCGTCGCCTCGGCGATCCGGATCGGCAACCCGGCCCGCTGGGAGGAGGCGATGGACGCTTTCACCGCCTCGCGCGGCCGCGTCGCCGCCGTCTCCGACGAGCAGATCCTCGACGCCTACCGCTGGCTCGCCGCCGGCGAGGGAGTCTTCTGCGAGCCCGCCTCGGCGGCCTCGGTCGCCGGCCTGCTCGCCCACGGCCTACCCGCCGCCGAGGGCGAGCCGCCGCCGCAGACGGTCGTCTGCGTCCTCACCGGCCACGGCCTCAAGGACCCCGACACCGCGCTCTCCAAGGCGCCGTCGGTGATCAACTGCGAGAACGACCTCAGCGCGGTCGAGCGGGCTGTGTTCGCGTGAGCTTCTTTTCCGTGAGTATGGACCTCAATACCAGCAGGAACGGGATCGCATACCGATGACTGTCCGCCATCGCATCGTCCGCGTCCCCGCCTCGTCGGCCAACCTCGGCCCTGGCTACGACGTGCTCGCCGCCGCGGTCTCGCTGTACCTGGAGCTTGAGGTCGAGGAGACGGGCGAGTTTTCGCTCGACCCCGGTGGGCTCGACGTCTCCACCGGCCGCGACAACTTGATCGTGCGGGCCTTCGAGACCCTCCATCCCGCCGACGGCATCTCCTTCCGACTTAAGAGCGCGATCCCGCTGGCGCGTGGCCTGGGCTCGAGCGCGGCGGCGATCGTCGCCGGTCTCTTCGCCGCCGACCACCTCTTCGAGCTGGCGCTGACCAAGGAGGAGATGCTGGCCAAGGCGACCGAGTTGGAGGGACACCCCGACAACGTCGCCGCGGCGATCTACGGCGGCTTCGTGATCTGCGGTGGGGGGGCGTCCCCAAGCGCGGCTCGCTTCGATCCCCCCGGCGGCCTCGAGGGAATCGGCGTGATCCCGTCGAAGGAGGTCTCGACCGAGCGCGCCCGCGAGGCGATCCCGGGCGAGGTGCCGCTCGCCGACGCGGTCGCCAACGTCTCCGCCGCCTCGCGCCTCGTCCTCGGCCTGCAGACGGCCGACCTCGACCTGGTGGCTGCCGGCCTCGCCGATCGCCTCCATCAGGATCGCCGCCGTGAGCTCTATCCCCGCTCGATGGACCTGGTCGACGACGCCGCCGAGCTCGGCGCCCTCGGGGCGACGATCTCGGGCGCCGGCCCCACCGTCCTCGTCTGGACCACCTGGCAGGAGGCCGGCCACGTCGCCGAGGCGCTCGAGCAGCGCTGCGCTGGCTGGGCCGAGGTCCGCCGGCTCCCCTTCAGCCCCCACGGGGCCGACGTACCCGAGCTTTAGTCCGACGGGGGGAGAGACGGCATGGCTCTCCGCTTGGGTGGGGGTGGAACTGTCGCGACATGCGAAGAACTACCTTCGACGCTTGGGTGCGTCCATCGAGGACGTGGAACGAGCCGTAAGGGAGCCGATCTATGTTGATCGTGATGGGAAAGGAAAGCCTCGCTACACAGGGGAGATTCAAGGAGTTCGTGTGAGGATCGTCCTCGCGCTTGACGAGCCGGACTTCGTTGTCACAATCCATAACAGGAGAAAATGATGTGGGCCGATTTCGACAGCAGAGCCGATGCCCTCGATATCGAACTGGTGAGGTTCGAGCGGCTTGAACGGCAGGACTCGGTTGATGACACTTTTTGCCAGGTCGGGTTTGCCAATGGTGTACCAGCGTGCATTGAGCTGCTCAACCCAGCCGAACATCTCGATCTGCTGCCGATGGTCGCCGAGCGTTACGAACTTGATGGGGATGCCCTCATCGCTGCTACACGTGCGGCACTCGCTGCGCCCGACCGTCTCGTCGAGCTCAAACTCAGCGCCGTTCTGGCCGCCTGACCGAGCGCTCTTGCTGAGCCGCCTGGGTCCTGACTAGGATCGGGCCATGGCCAAGAAATTCAAATCGCTGCTGGTGCTTGTCGTGGTGAGCGCCTGCCTCGCCGTTCCGGCAACCTCGCAGGCGACGCTCGTCTTCACCCGCAACCCGCTCAACCCGACCGTCTACGTCGCCAACGACAACGGCTCGGCGGCGCGGAAGCTCGGTCCGGGGACCGAGCCGCGGGTCTCGCCCGATGGGCAGACGGTCGTCTTCTACCGTGTGGGTAGGGGCAACCAGCCTGCTGCGCTGATGGTCGCGCCGGCGGCGGGCGGCGCTGCGAAGAAGCTCTTGAGCGGCTGGCAGGACCCGTTCGTCTTCGCCTGGTCGCCGGACTCGACCACGGTCGCGGTGCTGCTCGGACCTGAAATCGGCAAGCAGCGCTTGACCCTGGTCGACCTGGCCGATGGCAGTCAGCAGACCGTCGCCAGCGGCTTCTTCAACGGGGTCAGCTTCGCCCCCGCCGGGGGCCGGCTCGTCTTCGGGCGTTCGAACAAGGAATTCGGCTTCAAGAGCGATATCTACCGCTTCGACATCCCCGAACCGGGCGCCGTCTTCGTCAAGGCGCCCCAGCCGGTTCGGCTGACCAGCGATCACAAGTCCTCGAGCCCGCTCTGGGGGCCGAACGAACGGATCGTCTTCGTCAAGCACCTCGGTGAAAAGCACCGCAAGTACGGCCCCAAGAACGACCTCTTCCTGGTCAACCCGAACGGCAAGGGCGTCAAGCGGCTGACCCACACCAAGGTCGCGCCGCTGCTCTCCGGGCTCAGCCCGACGGCGTGGTCGGCCAACGGCGCTCGCCTGCTCGCCGAGTTCGGCGGCCAGGACACCAGCTACGCGGTCACGGTCAACCCTAAGACGGGGGCGGAAAGGACGCTGACCAAGGAACGCGAGGTCGGCTTCGTCGGCACCGCGCTCTCCAAAGACGGCAAGCTCGTGCTCGGCAGCCTCGGCGGCTTCGAACCGGGCCGCGGTCACAGGGTGGTCAGCATCCCCTACAACGGCGGCAAGCCGAAGGTGCTCGCCAACAACGCCTCGGAACCGGACTGGAGTCGCTGATGGCCGGCGGCTTCACGATCAAGCACCGCGACGAGTTCGAGTCGATGGAGGGCTCGGGCGACTCGACCTGGCGCCTCGCGCGCAAGGCGCTCGGCACCTCGGCCTTCGGCTTCAACCTGGTTGAAATCGATCCTGGCGGGCAGATTCCCGAGCACGACGAGTCGGGCAGCGGCCAGGTCGAGCTCTACGCGATCCTCGAGGGCGAGGCGGTGCTCCGCATCGAGGGCGAGGACCACCCGGCGCCCGCCGGCACCTTCGCCTCGATCGAGCCCCCGGCGAGCCGCACGATCCTCAACCGCTCCGATGCCCCGGTCACCGCGCTCCTGATCGGCGTCCACCCCGAGGGCGGCTTCGAGCCCTCCGCCTGGGCCTGAGGCGCGCCGGGGCCGAATTTTGGCCCTATTTGCGGGGAAACGTCGATTTGTCGCGACGGGGCACCTGGCGTCCCTATAATTCGCGGACCCGTCAACCCGTCGCGCGCCCGCTCGAAGAAGGCGTGGAAACCGGGAGGTCAGCTTGTCCGCTCGTCCAGTCCGCTACTCGCCAGAGCGCGCCTACCGGCCGCTCGTCTCGCCGCCCAGCGTCGAGGACAAGGACGCCTGTGCGATCTACGCCTCGGTCCGCAAGGACGCCACGCCCAGCCACGCGCCGATCGAGCTGGCGATCCCGGCCCTGCAGAAGATGCTCCACCGCGCCGGCAACGTCGACGGTGAGGGGGACGGCTGCGGCCTGCTGCTCGACCTGCCGCGCAAGATCTGGGCCGAGGAGGTCCGCGCCGGCGGCCACGACCCCTCGCTGACCCTCGACGACGCCTTTGCCGTCGCCCACGTATTCGTCGAGCGCTCGCAGGGCCTCGAGCGGATCCAGCACGACGCCCGCGAGCTGCTCGGCCAGGGCGGCTTCCGCATCCTCGCCGAGCGGATCGGCGTCGTCGACTCGCCCGCGCTCGGCCCGACCGCGCGCGAGGAGGAGCCCCACTTCTGGCAGCTCGCCGGCCTCGTCGCCGACGCCTCGCGTCGCGACCGCGTCCTCTTCGACCTGCTGATCGAGCTCGAGCAGCGGCTCGACGTCCACGTCCCCTCCTTCTCGGCGACGACCTGCGTCTACAAGGTGATGGGCGCGCCGAAGATCCTCGGCGAGTACTACCCCGACCTGCGCGACGAGCGCTTCGAGACGATCGGCTGCTTCGGCCACAACCGCTACTCGACCAACACCTGGCCCTCCTTCAAGCGCGTCCAGCCCTTCTCGGTGCTCGGCCACAACGGCGAGATCAACACGATCGCCCAGCTGCGCCAGGAGGCGAAAATGCTCGGCGTGCCGATCCACAGCGGCGGCTCGGACTCCCAGGACCTCAACCGCACGATCGACACCCTGGTCAGCCGCGACGGCCTCAGCCTCGCCGAGGCGATGGAGATGGTGGTGCCGCCGATCGTCGAGGAGATCCGCCGCATGCCGGAGGAGCTGCACCGCTTCTACATGTACCTGCACCAGGCGATGGGCCCCTTCGCGCAGGGCCCGGTGGCGCTGATTGCCCGCCACGCGGGCGAATGCGTCTTCTCCTCCGACGCGCTCGGGCTGCGCCCGCTCTGGCAGGTCGAGACCACCGACGACTACGTCTTCAGCTCCGAGCCGGGCGTCGTCCCGGTCAGCGCGATGGTCGCCGAGCCCAAGCCGCTCGCCCCCGGCGAGAAGGCGCTGGTCGTGATCGACCGCGAGCACAAGCGCTCGACCCTGCACCCGCACGACGCGATGCTGCGCATCGTCCGCGAGAGCTGGCTGCGCCGCAACGGTGCCGATGACGCGGCCGCCTACGACCGCGCCCTGGAGACCGGCGGCCCGCTCGCGGGCGAGGAGGTGCCGGGCTACTCCGACGCCGGTCCCGAGGAGCCGGTCAAGGTCTCCGACCGCATCCTCGCCGGCTTCGGCTGGCAGCGCGACGACGTCAAACTGGTCCAGCAGATGGCCTCCAACGGCTCCGAGCCGGTCGGCTCGCTGGGCTACGACGGCCCGCTCGCGGCGCTCTCGCCCGAGCGCCAGAACCTCGCCGACTACTTCAAGGAGACGGTCGCCGTCGTCACCAACCCGGCGATCGACCGCGAACGCGAGATGGAGCACTTCTCCACGCGCACGGTCTTCGGCCGCCGGCCCTCGATCAACGCCGCCGGCGAGGACACCGGCACGATCGAGACCGCCTTCCCGGTGATCCTCGGCGGCCACCACGGCCTGGCGCCGCTCTCCGACAAGACCTACCGGGCGATCGCGCGCAAGCACCGCACCTACCTGCTCGAGGACCTCTGGGAGGAGTTCCGCGGCCGCGCCGACGTGGTCGACATCTCGCTGCTCGAGTCCGAGACGACCCGCGGCGCGATCGAGCGGATCAAGCAGGAGGCGGTGAAGAAAGTCCGCGACGGCGCCGAGCTGCTGGTGCTCACCGACCGCACCGTCTATGACGCCGACCGCCGCTACCTCGACCCGCACCTCGCCACCTCGGCCGTCGATCAGGCGCTGAAGGGCTTCAAGGTCGAGCCCGGCGAGGAGAACCTGCGCCGCCGCTGCGGCCTCGTGCTGCGCTCGGCCGCGATCCGCAACGTCCACGACACGATGCTCGCCCTCGGCCTCGGCGCCAACGGCGTCTGCCCGTACACGATGGTCGAAGTGGTCTGCGTCGAGGACTACGAGTCCGACGTCTCCAACCTCTGCGACGCGCTCAACAAGGGCATGGAGAAAGTGATCTCGACGATCGGCATCCACGAGGTGCGCGGCTACGCCCGCCAGTTCTCCTCGATCGGGGTCAAGCCTGAGCTGACCGAGATCTTCATGACCGAGGCCTTTGCCGCCTCCGACCGCGCCGGGGTCGGCTTCACCGACCTCGACGAGGACACCAACGAGCGCGCCCGCGTGCTCGCCGGTGACGAGGACGCCAAACCGGCGAAGACGTTCCGCTTCTACCCCAAGGTCTACAAGGCCGCGATCGCCACCGCCAACGGCAGCGGCTCCTACGAGGACTACTCGCAGAAAGTCCGCGAGCTCGAGCAGCAGAGCCCGATCTCGATGCGCCACATCATGGGGCTGAAGGGCGACCGGGAGCCTCTGAAGGATCCCAGCGTCGTCGACGCCGGCGTCGGCCACCACGACTACCCCGTGGTGATCTCCTCGATGAGCTTCGGCTCGCAGTCCGAGCCCGCCTTCCGCGCCTACGCCGAGGCGGCGAAGGCGATCAACGTGCTCTGCGTCAACGGCGAGGGTGGCGAGATCCGCGACATGTACGGGCATTACCGCAAGTGGCGCGGCCAGCAGGTCGCCTCGGGGCGCTTCGGCGTCTCGGCCGAGATGCTCAACTCCTCCTACCTGGCCGAGATCAAGATCGGCCAGGGCGCCAAGCCCGGCGAGGGCGGCCACCTGCCCGGCAAGAAGGTCTCCGAGAAGGTCGCCGCGGCGCGTAACGCGGCGCCCGGCACCGACCTGATCTCGCCCTCCAACAACCACGACCTCTACTCGATCGATGGCACCTCGCCGAGCTGATCGACGAGCTCAAGACGGTCAACCCGGACGTGCGCGTCTCGGTCAAGGTGCCGGTGGTGCCGAACATCGGCACGATCGGCCTCGGCATCGCCAAGGCGGGGGCGGACATCATCACCCTCTCGGGCTTCGAGGGCGGCACCGGCGCCGCCCGCCAGCACGCCCTGCGCCACGTCGGCCTGCCCTCGGACATCGGCACCCGCGCCGTGCACCGGGCGCTGATGGAGGCCGGGCTGCGCAACCGGGTCGAGATCTGGGCCGACGGCGGCTACCGCCACGGCCACGACATCGTCAAGCTGCACTGCCTCGGCGCCAACCGGGTCGGTTTCGGCACCCTGGCGATGGTCAGCCTCGGCTGCACGATCTGCCGCGGCTGCCAGCTCGACACCTGTCACGTCGGCATCGCGACCCAGATCGAGACGGTCGAGCAGGCCCAGGAGCACGGCCTGAAGAAGTTCACGCCGCAGGAGATCGACAGCGCCGCCGAGAGCTGCGCCCGCTTCTTCCATGCGATGGGCGAGGAGGTCAAGCAGGTCGTCGCCTCGCTCGGCTACGAGCGCGCCCAGGACCTGGTCGGCCGCTACGACCTGCTCGAGCAGGTCGCCCACCACGACGAGGTCGACCTGGCGCCGCTGATCACGCCGCTGGAGGAGTTCCTCGACCTTGAGCCGATCGACCTGCCCGTGGCCGAGAGCGAGGACGCCCGTGCCGAGGCCGGCATGGTCCTCGCCCGGCCGATCCGCATGGAGACGAAGGAAGCCTCGACCCAGATCGCCGGCCTCGCCGGCGACATCTGCTCGGGCCGCACGATTCGCAACGAGTTTCCCCGCGCCACCGACGCCAACGACCGCGTGCTCGGCTCCGAGCTCTCCGGGGCGATCGCCCGCTCGCGCATCTTCGAGGACGGGCCGGAGTCCAACGAAGACGTGCTCGCCAGCCTCGAGTTCAACGGCGGCTCGGTCGCCGGCCAGGGGCTCGGTGCCTTCAACTCCTACGGGGTCGCGATCCGGATCGAGGGCGGCGCCCAGGACGGCGTCGGCAAGACGATGCTGGGCGGCTCGATCGCCGTGCTCAAGGGCAAGGGCGCCAAGGGACAGCGAGTCAACGGCTCGGTCGGCAAGTCCTTCGCCTACGGCGCCCAGCGCGGCCGCCTCTTCGTCCAGGGCTCGGCCGACTCGCGCTTCTGCATCCGCCTCTCCGGCGCCGACGTGGTGCTGGCCGGCGAGCCCGAGGAGTCGATCGACGACAGCCGCGGCTGCCTCGTCGACCGCGCCAACGCCAAGGGCTTCGCCTTCGAGTACATGACCTCGGGACGCGCGATCGTGCTCGGCGACCTCGGCCCCTGGGCCTGCGCCGGCATGACCGGCGGCCGCGTCTACGTCCGCCACAACGCCTTCGGCATCGACGCCGAGGCCATCAAGCGCCGCCTGGGCGAGGGAGCGAAGGTCGAGCTGAAAGACCTGGACGCAGAGGGTCTCCTTGACATCGACGACCTGCTCGGCGCTTACGCGACTGAACTGCGTGCCACCGGCCAGGACGACGAGGCTGACCGTGTGCTCAGCTTGGCCGCTGACGCCACCGGGAACTTCATGATGGTGGTCCCCCACAAGGTTCAGGCGGACCCGAGCATCTCGACTGAGTGATCGGTGGGGGAGCGGCGGCAGCCCTCCCCCGAAAGCTCAGGCGACCACACTCCGCAGTACCGGGCCGACCCAGCTGCGCGACGGCTTTCGGGGGAGGGCTGCCGCCGCTCCTGCGACCGCTCAGCGAGTCAAGAGATCGGCGATCGCCCGGAGCTCTTGCAGCAGGCCGTCGAGCATCTGCTCGGTGTTCGTGTGGATGCGCCACTCGGCGTGCTGGCGCTCCTGCTCGACCTGGTTGATGCGCGCCTCCAGGGCGTCCGTGCGCTGATTGACCTTGTCGATGCGCTTGTTGAGGCGCTTCTCGGTCTTGCGCACACGGCGCTTGAGCAGGAAGTCGGTCTCCTCGCGCAGGGCGTCCAGTTCGCGGCGCAGGACGGTCTCGTCGATGCCGTTTTCCTGCTCGGTCAGCATCTCTTCCACGCCCGAGCGGACTCGCTCGATCTCGGCGTGGAGACGCTCACGGGCCTTCTCGGCGGCGACCTCGGGTGGATCGGGATTCATCTCCACGCGCCCATGCTACGGGCGAGAGAGGCCGGAATTTCCGAATAACAGGCGCCGCCTCCTCTGCTCCCATGAGGACGCGCTCATAGCACCCGGCGATCTCGCGTCCTCACTCCCGCGTCCGGGGGCGGCTAGCTTTCCAGCGCAAAGAGCCGGAAGCGGCCGATCGCCAGTTCGTCGCCGTCGGCGAGCCGCCCCCATTCGATGATCTCGCCGTTGAGGAAGACGCCGTTGAGGCTGCGGTCGTCGAGGACGCGCAGCGCATCGGGTCTCTCGGAGACGATCAGGGCGTGGCGGCGCGAGACGCTGGGATCGTCGAGGCGGATGTCGGCGGCGGCGCTGCGCCCGATCCTGGTCCACCCCTGGGCGACCGGGAAGACCTCGATCTCGCCATCGTCGTCGCGCATCGCGATGTAGCGACCGGAGCCCGGCAGCTTCTCCCGCGCCGCCTCCAGCCAGCCGGGGCGGGAGGCGGCGCCGGGGAGCGCCATCTCGGCGGTCTGCCCGTGGTCCTGTCGGGCCTCGAAGATCGAGTCGCGCCGGTACTCGCCCGCGCCGCAGCGGGGGCAGTCGGGAAGCTGGTCGCTCTCACGCAGGGAGAGCTGGGACCCGCACGAGGCACAAAAGTATGTCCCCATCCCCGGGGTTTCTCCCGCGGCCAGATGGCCGCTGCTTGTACCGAGACTGGTGGTAATCGCTGACTCCTTCCCGGCGCCTCCGCGTCGATGCTAACCGCGCTCCCACGCCGTCACATCGGGGATTTCCCGCAGATGAAGGCTGCCAAACTCGCCCGGGCATAGAATCGCGCCGCGATGGGCCCGGTCAGCGCAGAGATCGAGATCGACGTGCCGCGCGCGCGTGCCTTCGAGGCGATCGCCGACCTCTCCCTGCGCCCGGCTTTCACCGACCACTTCCTCACCGACTTCCACCTCACCCGGATCGAGCCGACCGGGATCGGCGCCGGGGCGCGCTTTCGCATCGCCGTGCGGCCGCGCCGGATCTGGATGGACACGACGATCGCCGAGGCCGAGGCGCCGCACCGGCTGGTCGAGCACGGCCGCGGCGGTCGCCTCAACCGCATTCCCTCGGTCACCCTCTGGGAGCTGACCGAGGACGCGGGCGGGCTGACCAAGGTGCGCGTCTCCTACTGGACCGAGCCCACGAACCCGGTCGATCGCGGCCTGGAGCTGCTCTCGGCGGCCTCGATTCCCTACGAGCGGCGCTGGCGCGAGGCACTGCGCAGGCTGCGTGAGCTGCTCGAGGCCGGGAACTTGGAGAGCGAGCGCGTCGCGGTCGCCGGCGGCAACCCCCATGCGACCGGTATTCCCTGAGCCCGGTCTTATAGGCTCTCGCCGCTGATGCCCCGCCGCACCCGACTCGCCCTGCCGCTGCTTGCCGCCCTCCTCCTGGGCCTGATCGCGATGACCGTGTCCGCCTGCGGCTACTCGAGCGACTCCAAGGACGTCGTCGAGGGCGAGGTCGTCAAGCTCGGCGAACTCAAGTACCAGGTCGTCTTCTCGCGCTTCCTCAACCCCCACGACAACGAGGACGCCGCCTACCTGGTGGGTCAGCCGGCGCCGCCGAAAGGCTCGAACTACTTCGGCGTCTTCGTCGAAGTCCAGAACAAGAGCGAAAAGACCCAGAAGCTGGCCGAATCGTTCACGATCAAAGACGCCGAAGACAACACCTTCGACGCGATCCCCTCGGAAAGCCTCTACGCCTTCCCCTTCGGCGGCGAGGTCGAATCCCAGGAACCGATCCCGGCTCCCGACTCGACCCCCCAGCAGGGCCCGATCGAGGGCTCCCTGGTCCTCTTCCAGCTGCCCGCGAGCGCCTCGGAGAACCGCCCGCTGAAACTCTTCATCGCCGGCCCCGAAGGCCCCGCCGAAGTCACGCTCGACCTGTAGGACGGTGGTGGGGGAGGGTCTGGCGTGACTGCGCGCGCCCAAGCTTGAATAGCTTCGAGCGGAGGCGGGACTCCGAGCTGGAGTTCGGGGGTCAGGATGCTTCGAGAGGGTGGTGGGTGCGTCTCTGCGGGAATGTTGCCGAAGGCAGCCGCTGCACTCGTGATTCGAAGCGCGGCGCAGCCGCGCTCCAACCTGGTCGCTAAGCGCCCGCGAAGCGGGCGCGTGCGACATCAATTCCCGCAGAGACGCACCCACCACCCTCTGGGACGACTCAGAGTCCCGCCGAGAGCACTTCGGAGGCCGCCGGAGCCGCCACTTCGCCCCCCGCCGCTTCCGCTTCGACCAGCAGCACGCCGATCGCCAGCTTGGCCTTTTCGGCCGGGGCGAAGGCGGCGAACCAGGCGTCCTTGCGCTGCTGGGGGTGTTCGGATTCCTCTTCGCCCGGCTTCGGCCCCAGCTCGGCGGTGCCGGTCTTGCCCGCGACCTGGGCCTGGGGGATCGCGCCGGCTGTGCCGGTTCCTTCGGTGACGACGCCGACCATCAGTTCGGTCAGCTCCTCGGCGATCTTCTTCGAGATCACCCGCACCGGCTTGGCATCGGGGCGCAGCTTCGAGTTGGCGACGATCGAGGTCGGCTCGCGCACGCCGCCGTTGCCGATCGTCTGCGCCACGCTCGCCATCTCCAGCGGGGTCGCCAGGCACCTCGCCCTGGCCGATCGCGCTGACCCCGAGGTCGACTTCTTCGCCGATTTCACTCGGGATCGTCGATTCCTCCGGATTGACGTGGGCGATGATCCGCGGCGCGTAGAGGGTGGGGGGCGAGTTGAAGCCGAAGCCTTCGGCCATCGCGACCAGTTCGTCGTTGCCGATCTTCGGCCCCAGCGGCGCGAAGTCGGCGTTGCAGGACTCGGCGAAGGCCTGGCGGAAGGTGCCGCCGCAGAGCTCGCCGTTGGCGTTTTCGATGAAGCGGCCGCCGACGTTGGCGCCGCTGGTGATTTCGAATTCGTCGTCAAGTGAGACGACGCCCTTCTGCAGGGCGGCGGCGGTGGTGACCATCTTGAAGGTCGAGCCCGGCGGCTGGGGCGCGGAGAAGGCCTGCCCGGCGAGGGCGCGGATGTCGCCGTTGCGGGCGTCGAGCACGGCGATGCCACCGACCCGGCCGGCGAGCGCCGCCACGGCCGATTCCTGCAGGCCGGTGTCGATCGTCGTCTTCACCGGCGCGCCCGGCTTGGGCTTGGCTTCGGCCAGGGTGCGAGTCGAGCCGCCGCTGCGCGCTGCCAGCAGCGAGCCGCCGGGCCTGCCCGCCAGGCGGGCGTTGAACGCTCGCTCCAGACCGGTCACCCCGACCGGGGTTTCCGGGGTGAAGCCCTGGCGGGCGAGCGCTTCCAGTTCGCCTTCTTCGGCGGTCCCGACTTCGCCGGTCACGTCGATCGCCTCGCTGCCGATCGGGTGGGCGCGCGCTTCGGCGGGGCCCTCGGCCAGCGGGGTGCCGTCGGCGGCGAGGATCGAGGCGCGGGGGGCGAGCTCGATCTGGCTTTCCAGGTGCTCGCCTTCGCGCAGGCCGGGGAAGGTGAGCCGCTTTTCCCAGGCGACCCCGCCTTCGGCGAAGGGGAGCTCGAGCTGGGCTTCGACCGGCCCGAAGGCGACCGTGCTGACCGCGATCGGCACCGGCACGACGGTTCTCGTCTCCGTTGCGCTGCCTTCTTCGGGCACTTCCGAGCCGACGCTCCCGGGCGAGCCGGCTTGCAGCGAGCGCACGGTGGCGATCTGGGCGGCTTCGCGGTAGGCGAGGACGAAGTCGTTGATGCTGATCTTGTGCCGCGAGCCGGGGTTCAGCTCCTTGTACATCGCGGCGTATTCGTCGTTCTGCCAGGCTGCGGTGAAGCGCTTGGCGGCTTCCTTCTCGGGGGAGCCCGACGAGCTGCCGGCGACCGCGCCGACGACGAAGGCGACGAAGCCGATCAGGGCGAGTGGAGCCATGCGGGTGATGAGCCGGCGACGCCGCTCCACCTCCGGGGAAAGGGGGTTCATTTTCGTGAAAGGTAGTGCAGGGACCGGGTGTCCCTCATCATTTGACCGATGACCGTTCTCGACTGGGCAATCGTCGCCTTCACCCTGGCGCTGGGGCTCTGGGGCTACCGCCAGGGGCTGATCGTCGGCACGCTCACCCTGATCGGCTTCGCCACGGGGGCGCTCGCCGGCAGCCGGATCGCGCCGCTGGTCCTCAACCAGGGCTCGGCGTCGCCATATGCGCCGCTCTGCGCCGCCCTCGGCGCCCTGGTCGGCGGCGCCCTGGTCGCGGTCACCCTGGAGGGACTCGCGCTCGGGCTGCGCTCGCGGCTGATCCGCGGCAGAGGGGCGCTGCACCTCGCCGACGGGGCCGGTGGCGCCGCCCTGATCGCCTCGGTCGCGCTGGGCCTGGTCTGGGTCTTCGGCGCCGTCGTCCTGCAGGCGCCGGGAACCGCGCGGCTGCGCGCCGACGTGCAGAGCTCGGTGATCCTGCGCAGCCTCAACGAAGTGCTGCCGCCCTCGGGGCCGATCCTGCACGCGCTCGACCGGGTCGACCCGGCACCCTCGATCATCGGGCCGGCGGCGCCGGTGGCGGCGCCTGATCCGGCGATCGCCGAAGATCCCGATGTGGAGGGTGCCGAAGCCTCGGTCGTGCGCGTCCTCGGCACCGCCTGCGGGCTCGGCGTCGAGGGCTCGGGCTGGGTCGCCGGCCCCGGGCTGATCGTCACCAACGCCCACGTGGTGGCGGGCGAGGACGACACCACGGTGACCACGCCGGGAGGCGCCTCGCTGCGGGCGACGCCGCTGCACTACGACCCCGAAAACGATCTGGCGCTGCTGCACGTGGACGCCGACCTGCCGCGGTTGGAGCTCGCTCCGGACCCGAGCTCGGGCACGGCCGCGGCGGTGCTCGGCTACCCCGAGAACGGGCCCTACTCGGTCGCGCCGGCGCGGCTCGGCGAGACCCGCGACACGATCAGCGAGGACTCCTACGGCCGCGGCCCGATTCGCCGCTCGATCGCCTCGCTGCGCGGCAGCGTCCGCAGCGGCAACTCCGGTGGGCCGATGGTCGACAGCCGCGGCCGCGTCCTCGGCACCGTCTTCGCCGCCACGACGACCGGCACGCCCGGGGGCTTCGCCGTTCCCGACAAGCTCGTCGACGAGGCCCTGCGGGGGCCGCTGGCACCGGTCGAGACCGGCCCCTGTACCGGTTGAGCGAGCCCGTCACTTACGTTCGGTAAGCTCGGCTGACTACGTGGAGGCCGGGTCGAGGACCCAAGATCAGGCCGGCAACGGCGTCTGCCCGCACTTTCACGCGGCGATCGAGCTGATCGGCAAGCGCTGGACCGGCGCGATCATCTCGACCCTCACCGAGGGGCCGCTTCGCTTCGCCGACCTGGCGCGGGCCGTCCCCGGCCTCTCGGACCGCCTGCTCTCCCAGCGCCTGCGCGAGCTCGAGCTCGAGGGCCTGGTCGAACGCGAGGTCGAATCGGGCACTCCGGTCCGCGTTTCCTATTCCCTCACCGAGAAGGGCGCGGCGCTGCGCCCCGCGATCGGCGAGCTGAAGCAGTGGGCAAAACGCTGGCAGAAGACGGGATGACGCGCGGGGTGCGGCGCATATCGGCGTCCTCGGTCGCTTGCGTGCGGAGCACGCGGCGCTCCCTGCGTCCTTGATCTGCTTGCACCCCGCGCGTCATCCACGCTGGGTAGCCTGAATTTGTGGATCTACCAGGGCCGTTCCCAGTCGGTCGCTATGCGAAAACTCTGCGGGACGAGCTGCGCAAGCGAGCAAGAGTGCAGTTGATTGGTGAGGTCACCGGGCTTCGGCATACGCAGAAGCAGTCGTATTTCGAGCTGCGCGACAGCGAAGGTGCGGTGCCGTGCACGATCTGGGCAAACGAGCTGGCGCAGTTGAAGCTGCCCGATGGGGCGCTGCGCGACGGCGCCGAGTTCGTCGCCGGAGGAGGCCCTGACTATTTCATCGGTAGTCAGACCTCCTCGCCTGGGTTCTCGTTTCGAGTTACTCACCTGCGTCTCGCCGGCGAGGGGGACCTGTTGGCGCGGCTCGAGGCGCTGCGCAAGCAGCTCAGGGCGGAGGGGCTGTTCGAGCTGCAGGGGCAGCTGCGGCGGCCGCTGCTGCCGAAGACGATCGGGGTCGTCACGGCGGAGCGCGGGGCCGCCCGGCGCGACCTGCTCGCCGGCTTGCAGCGGCGAGGTTGGGCCGGCACGGTGGTCTGGGCCTTCGCGCCGGTGCAGGATCGCCACGCCGCGCCCGCGATCACCGCGGCGATCCAGGACCTCGCCGCCCAGCCCCAGGTCGAGGCGATCGTCGTCACCCGCGGCGGCGGCAGCCTCGCCGACCTCTGGGCCTTCTGCGACGAGACGCTCTGCCGCACGGTGGCGATGCTGCGCGTGCCGGTCCTCAGCGCGGTCGGCCACGAGCGCGACTCGACCCTGATCGACGACGTCGCGGCCGTCGCCTGCTCGACCCCGACCCACGCCGCCGAGGCGGCCGTTCCGCTCGACTGCGGGGCGGCTCGCCTCGAGCTCCGGCGCAGCGCGGCGACGCTGTCGCGGGTTGCCGACGGAGCGGTGCGGGCGCGCACGCCGCACCTGGTCGCCCTGGCGCGCGGGCCCGCCCGGGCGCTGCGGCGCGAGCGGCTGGCGCTCAACCAGAAGACGCGCGAGATCCGCGCCGCCTCCGAACGCGGCATCGCCGCGCGCCTCGGCTTCCAGCGACGAGTCGCGGGCGTGGTGCTGGAGCGGGCCTTGCGCCGCGCGGCCGGAGCCGAAATGGAGCGCCGCCGGGCCGCCCTGCACCGCGCCGAGGTGGCCCTGCGCGCCCACGAGCCCCAGCGCACCCTGGAGCGCGGCTATGCCCTGGTCGAGGACGGTCAGGGCGAGCCGGTCACGGCCGCGGCCGAGGCGATAGCCGCCGAGAACGTCAGACTGCGCTTCGCCGATGGTGGCGTCAAGGCCAGGATCGAGGAGAGCGAGTGACTGAGAAACCCGAGAGCTATGAGGTCGCCGTGGAGCGGCTGGAGCAGATCATCGACCGGCTCGATTCGGGGCAGGCGGGCCTGCGCGAGACGCTCGAGCTCTGCGGCGAGGGCCGCGACCTGGTCACCTACTGCACGACCGAGCTCGACGCGGTTGGTGAGGGGCTCAAGGAGCTCAAATTGGACGAGCTGGCGACAAAGCTGGCGAGCTCGGCCGAGCCCGGCGCCGCCTGATCAGGCCTCTTCGACGGCGCCGATCGCCTTTTCGAGCTTCTCTCGCCCTGCCGCGATCTCGCCCGGTCCCCAACGGGTGACGAACGGCTCCTCCGGTCGCTCGAGGAAGACGTAGGCGAGCTCGACCTCCTCGACGCCGCGCGCCTCGGCCACCGCCAGCGCGTAGATCGCCTGCTGGATCTCATAGCGGGCGGCCAGCGTGGGGACGTCGGTGCCGTCGAGGCGGTCGGTCTTGTAGTCGACGATCAGCGGCGGCTGCCCGTCTCGCTCGACCAGCAGGTCGATCGAGCCGCGCAGGACGGTGCCGGCGAGCTCGATCAGCAGCGGCACCTCGGCCCGGCTCCTCTCGGCGCCCTTGATTCGCTCGGCGAAGAAGCCGCAGCCGAGCCAGGCCTCGAGGGGGGCCAGCAGCGCCTCCTCGCTGAGCGCGGCGGCGCCGATCTCGCCCGAGCGGGCGACCCGCCGGACCAGCTCGGCGCTCGGTCGCTGCCAACCGTTCGCCTGACTCCACTCGAGCAGCGCGTGGACGCCGATGCCGCGCGCGGCGCCGCCCTCCGTCTCGCCGCTGGGCCGCTCGGCCGGCTCCTCGCCGTGGGCGGAGATCGCCGTGTAGGAGAGCGGCCGCCGGGCGGCCCTGGCCTGCCGGCGCGCGACCAGCGGTGCCGGGCCGACGCCCGGGTCCCGCGCCGCGCCGGCTTCCTTACGCACCACGGTCAGCTCCCGCGCCCGCTCGGCCGAGGCGAGGTTGAGCCGCACCGCGATCTCAGATGGGCCGAAGCTCGCCTCCAGGCCCGGCCGCGGCTCGGGCGCGGGGATCGCGATCGTCGAGTCGTGCTCGCGATCGATCTCGAAAGCCGCGGCGATCCGCTCGATCACCGCCTTGCCGTGACTCTGGCGGGACGGGGGGGAGGGGCTGATCACGCCGCTCAGCAGCAGCCGCTGCCGCGCCCGCGTCGCGCCGACGTGAAAGAGCCGCAGCTCCTCCTCGGCTTCGCGCGCCTGCGCCTCCTCGCTGAGCTCGCGCTGGGCGTAGAGGTTGACCCCGCGGGCGCCGAGCCGGCGCAGCTGCATCCCCACCCGCGGCTGCTCGGGCTCGCGGCCGAGGGTGAGCAGCGGCGTGCGCGCGGAGGGCAGCAGGCCCCGCGAGAGATGGGGGATGGCGACGATGTCGAACTCGAGGCCCTTGGCGCTGTGGATGGTCATGATCCGCACCCCGTCGTGGCCCTCGACCGCGGTCGCCGCCTGCGCGTCGGCGTCGGCATCGGCGCGGGCGGCGAGGAAGTCGAGCAGGCCGCGCAGGTCGCGGCCCTCGGCGCTCTCGAACTCGGCGGCGAGGCGCATCAGCTTGCGCACGTTGGCGAAGCGCATCTCGCCCGCCGGGCGCATCAGCACCGCCAGGTCGTAGCCGGTCTCGGTGACCGCGGCGTCGATCAGGCCGGCCAGGGGGAGTGAGCTAGCGCGGCGGCGCAGGCCGGTCAGCGTCTCGGCGAATTCGCTCAGCAGCGCCAGCTCCTCGGCGGGGATCTGGGCGAGGCGCCCCTCCTCGACACCCTCGCCGTCGCCCAGGCCCGCCGCCCGCTCGATCGCCGGCCAGAGCTGCCGGCCGTTGCCGGCGGCGGCGCGCAGCAGCCAGAGCGTGTCGGGCGTAACCCCGCAGGCGGGCGAGGCGAGCGTGCCGAGCAGCGCCTGGTCGTCGAGCGGGTTGGCGATCGTCGCCAGCAGGGCACAGACATCGGCCACCTGCTGCTGGGACCAGTAGCCGCGGCCGCCGACGACGTAGGGGCGCAGGCCGGCGCGCTCCAGGGAGTCCTCGTGCGCGTCGAGGCGGGTGAAGGCGCGCAGCAGCACCACCATCGCGCCGCGCTCGACCCCCTGGTCGGCGAGCTCGCGCAGGCGGGCGGCGAGAAAGCGCGCCTCGGCCAGCTGGTTGGCCGGGGTGCGGGCGTCGGTCACCGGGTCGAGCCGGATCTCGTCCTCGTCCCAGCCCTCGCGGCCGCTCAGCAGCATCTCCACCGCCGGCCCCTCGCCGGGCGGCTCGGGCTCGGCGGGCGCGCGGCCGACCCGCAGCGGCGTGTAGCCGCTCAGCAGCCGCTCGCCGATCGCGTTGACGGCGCCGATCACCTCGGGGCGGGAGCGGAAGTTGCCGCTCAGCGGCAGCGTCTCGCCGCCGGGGCTTGCCTCGATCTGCTCGCGCCGGCGGCGGAAGACCTCGAGGTCGGCGTGGCGGAAGCCGTAGATCGATTGCAACTCGTCGCCGACCACCATCAGCTGGCATTTCGGCCCCCGCAGCGACTCGATCAGGCGCAGCTGCAGCCGGTTGGTGTCCTGGAACTCGTCGACCAGGAGGTGGCTGAAGCGGGCCCGGTAGGTCGCTCCCGTCTCTTTTTCCAGCAGGCGGGCGGCGAGCAGCTGCAGGTCCTCGAAGTCGATCCCGGCGCGCCGTTGCTTTGCCAGCGCGAAGCGGGCCGAGAACAGCTGCAGCAGCTCGGCGACGTGGCGATAGGCGAGCCCGCCCTCGCCCGCCTCGGCGACGCGGCTCAGCGCCGCCTCGATCGCCTCCCTGTAGGCGGCGATCGGCTTCGCCTTGCTGCCGGTTCGCAGCGCCGCGATCTGGTCGAGGCTCGGCGGCTCCTGCGAGCCCTCGAGCAGCGCCAGCGCCCGCTCGAGCAGCTCGTGGTTGGCGCTGCCGGGCTTGAGCTCGAGAAGCGCCGCCGCCGCCGCTGTCGCTGCTGCGCGCAGGGCTCCCTCGACGTCGGGCTGCGGCGGCTGCGGCAGTCGCGGCTCGGCCTCGCCGCGGCTGCGCAGCTCGGCGTGGGCGCCGATCACGATCGCGCGCAGGCCGCCGATCTCGAACGCCGCGACGGTCCGCTCGCGCTCGTCGTCCGCCTCGGAGAGGAACGCTTCCAGCGCCTCGTCGAAGGCCTCTGCCGCCGCCCGCTCGGTCTCCGCGGCGTCCAGCACCCTGAACCTGGGGTCGATGCCGACCGCGACCGGGTGCGCCGAGAGCAGCCGGTTGCAGAAGCCGTGGATCGTCGTCACCCAGGCGCTGCCGAGCCGCGGCAGCAGCTCGCGGGCGCGCTCGGAGCCCGCCTCGGCGCGGCGCTCGATCTCGGCCCTGATCCGCCGGCGCAGCTCGGCGGCGGCCTTGTCGGTGAAGGTGAAGGCGAGGATCGCGTCGGGGGAGACGCCGCGCTCGCAGACGAGCCGGCAGTAGCGATCGACCATCACCCCGGTCTTGCCGGTGCCCGCCCCGGCCTCGACCATCACCTCGGCCGCCGTCGCCTCGATCGCGGCCCGCTGCTCGGCGGTCGGCTTGCGCTCGTTCACCGCTCGTCCTCCTCCTCGTCGCCGGCCGGCTCGACCGGCGCGCGGTCACGGCGGCAGATCGGCGCGAAGTCGCAGAAGGCCGGGCAGACGCCGTGGTTGCGCAGGCCCTCGCGCGGGCCGGGGTCGCGATCGATCTGCCCGGCGCGCATCCGGGCGACGATCTCGCCGGCGCGGTGGCGCGCATCGGCGAGCAGCTGCTCGAACTCCTCCCGGTCGACGCTGTCGGTCTTGGCGAGCCCGTAGCCGCCGAGCTCGGCCGCGGCCTCCTCCAGCACCAGCCCGCGCGGCCGGCGCTCGGAGGTGGCGCGCAGCGGCTGGTAGAGGCCGCCGACGATCTCCGCCCCCCAGAGCTCGGCGACGGCGATCAGGTAGAGCTGCAATTGCAGCTTCGCCTCCTCCTCCAGCTTGACGCGCGGCGAGACCCTGCTCGAGAGCTTGTAGTCGAGGACGAGGGCGCGCCCGTCGGCCGCCCGGTCGACCCGGTCGATCGCGCCGTGCAGGCGCCAGCCGTCGATCTCGAGCGTGGGCCGCTCGGCCTCCTCGGACTCCGAGAAGCCCGCCTCCAGCAGCCAGGGCTCGAAGCCGGCCGGCTCGCGGCGCGCCTCCTCGGCGAGGAAGCGGGCGAGCAGCCCCTCGATGCGGGCGAGCATGGCGCGCTCGGCCGGGTGCGCGCCGAGCCCTCGCTCCGCCGTGATCTCGTCCACCAGCTCGCGGCCGCGGGCGACCCAGGCCGCGAGCGAGGCGGGGCGGGGCAGCGGGTCGCCGCCGGGCCGCTCCCTGTACAGGGAGAAGAGCGTGGCGTGGACGATGCCGCCCTGGACCAGCGGGTCCGGGGCCGGGTCGAGCGGCTGGGGCGCCAGCTCGTGCGAGACGAACCAGCGGTAGGAGCAGACGTCGAAGCCCTCCAGGGTGGTGCCGCCGTAGGCGTGGACCTCGTTCAGAGCAGCGATCACCGCCGGGTTCGAGAGCGGCCCGGGCGCGCGGCCGGCGGCCTCGGCGCGGCGGGCGCTCTCGAGGCGGTCTCCGACCTGCTCGGCGAGCTCGCCGTCGGCGCCCGCGAGCGCCAGCAGCGGCTCGGCGTCCGCCGCGGCGCCATGGGCGGCGATCGCCCGCGCCAGCTCGGTCGCCGAGGGGGCATCGGCGACGCGGTGGACGACCTCCGCCAGGCCGCGGCCGCGGGGCTCGCCCTCGCCCGGCTCCAGCATCTGCCGGACGTCCTCGATGAACGGCGAGGGCGCCTCGGCGCCGCCGTTCTCGTCGCTGTCGCGCCAGGAGAGGAAGAGCCTGCGCCGCGGCAGCGCCAGGCAGACGTGGAAGAGGTAGCGCTCCTCGGCGTCGCTCTCGTGGCGCGGCTGCAGGCCGAGCGACTCGCGCCGGCGCTCAGAGAGGAAGGGGTCGGTGTGGGCGCCGCCGCGGGGGAACTCGCCGTCCTGCAGCGAGGCGACGAAGACGTTGTCGAAGCGCGCCGCCCGCACCCGGCGCGGGTCGGCGATCCGGACCCGGTCCTCGACCGGCCCGCTCCAGACCCGCACGCGGATGCCGACCAACGTTCGCGCCAGCGCTTCGGGCGGCGGCGCCAGGCCGTCGAGCGCCGCCCGCTCGCTCATCGCGGTGGAGATCGCTGCGGCGGTGCGGGCCTCCAGCTCCGAGCCCGCCCGGGCTCCCATCGCCGCGGCGATGGCGCCGACCTCCACCGCCAGGTCGGCCGGCCTGCCGGCCGCCTCGCGCAGCCGCGCCACTGCCTCCGGGGGCTCCCCGTGCTTCTCCTCCCAGAGTCGCAGCGCCGTTGCCGCGCTCTGGACGCGCTCGCGGCGCAGCCTGCGCTCGAACCAGTCGACCCGTCCTGGCGACGTGCCGGACGGCCCGCGCAGGTAGCGCAGCAGGTCGGCCGCCCGGCCGCTGCCGAGCACGGCCTCCAGCAGCGCGATCAGGGCTCCGCCGACCGAGGTGGTCGCGGCGGGGAGCTCCGCCTCGAGCGCGGTCGGCACTCCGTAGGACTCGAGGATCGAGGCGATCAGGGGGCCGCGACGGGCCGGGTCGCGGACGACGATCGCGATCTCCTCCGGCTCGCACCCCTCGGCCAGCAGGCGCGCGACCTCGACCGCGATCGCCTCGGCCTCGCCGCGCTCGCCGGCCGAGCGCAGGAAGACGAGGCTCCCGTCGAGCGGGAGGCGAGGCTGCTCACTCGCGCCGAAGCCCCGCTCCAGATGGAAGAGGAGCGGCGAGTCGGTGTTGGCGGGATCGGCGGTCGTCTCCTCGGTCGAGTCGACCCCGACGCGCCCGAGCGCCTCGAACAGCGGCGCGTTGCGCGCCGCGAGCGCGCTGTGCCCGGCCTCATACGGCAGGGCCAGGGTCACCTCGGTAGCCGCGGCGAGGCCGCGAATCAACGCCAGCTGGTTGGGCGTCAGGTCGTCGAGCCCGTAGAGGAAGACCGGCCGCTGCCAGAACCCGGCGTCCTCGCCGAGCAGGCCGATCGCCTCGCGGGCGATGCCGTGGGTGTCGACGGTGCCGAGCCCGTCCCGCACCCGTGCGTAGCCGCTGAAGAGCGCCGCGATGTCGCCGAGGTAGGCCGAGCCCTCGAGCGTCCCCGCCGTCGCTTCGACCTCGGCCGGCTCCAGGCCGGCGCCCTGCAGCTCGTCCAGCAGCCGCTCCAGCGCGGGCGGGAAGCCCGACTGCGTGGCCGAGTCGCGCAGCGGGCCCAGCGCCGTGCGCCGCTCGCTCACCGCCGCCGCGACGGCGCCGAGGCGCTGCGCCGGGGTGAGGACGGCTCCGGGGGGCGCGCCGCCCGCCGTCGCCACCGCGCGGAACAGGCCGCCGAAGGTCATCACGTCGGCACCGAGCACCGCGCCGTCCGCGCAGAGCTCGCGCTCGAAGGCGTAGACGTCGTCGAGGGTGGGCACGACGAGGACCGGATCGCGATCGAGCACGGCCAGCAGCCCGCGGCGGATGAGACCGGCGCGGCCCGAGTTGGGGGGTCCGTGGATCAGCTTCAGCGACATCGGGGAGAGCGGTCCAGCATAGGTCCGCTCGCGGCGCCCCAGAACCCCGCAAACCCGGGAAAAACGCCCCCGGATTTGCCATCTGCCGCCTTCTCTAGATTGATTCCCCGATGGCCCTGTGCTTCGTAGATCCTGCCGACGCGATCCGCGCGATCGCCGACTCGATCGGCCGCGAGGCCCGTCGCCAGCTGCTCGGCGAGGCGGTCCGCGCCTGGGTCGACGAGATCCCCGACGACGAGCTCGAGACCCACTACGCCAAGGCCCTCTCCGAGCTCGACGAGCACGACCTCTCGATGCTCGCCGCCTGGCACGGCTCGCTCGAGGTCGGCCACCCGGTCCCCAACCGCGACTTCCTGATGGGCGCCTTCGGCTCGCTCGGCGAGAACCGCCGCGAGGCGATGAAGCTCGCCGCCGGCTTCCGCGGCGAGGAGGCCGTCGATGCCGGAGTCACCGAGGAGGACGCCCTCGAGCTCGTCCTCGGCCTGCTCTCCTCCCCCCGCCAGATGGAGCTGGCCCTCGAGGCCGTCGAGCTCTACATCTGGGACCGCGCGGGCTCAGACAACTAGTGGTGCATCAGGCAACGTTTGCCGTGTTGACGACCTCCCGTAGCTTCGCGTCGTCGACGTGGTAGTTGCGCCAGGCGATGTAGCGACGGATCAGCCGGGCCTGGGTGGCGTGGTCGGGGTGGTCGGTGCCGTCGAGGGCAGAAGTAGCGCAGGCCTTTGAACTGCGCCTCGATGCGGTTGAGCCAGGAGGCGTAGTGGGGTGTGTAGGCGAGCTCGACGTTGTTGGCATCGGCCCAGTCGCGGACCTCATCGCCGATGTGGGGGGAGAAGTTGTCGAGGATGAACGCGAGCCGGAGCTCGGCCGGGTAGCGGGAGCGGATGTGGTCGCAGAAGGCGAGGAACTCGACCCGGGTCTTGCGCTCGTGATCTGGCTGTTGAGCAGGTCGTCGCGGACGTCGAGGCGCAGCGAGCAGGTGGCGGACGCCGTGCGGGCGGGTGTAGGTGGCGCGGATCCGCCTCGGCTTCGCGCGGGGCGCCCAGGCCTTGCCCGCTGGGCTGCGGCTGGAGGTTCAGCGGCCCGAACTCGTCGAGGCAGATGACTACGTCCGGGTCGCCCGGCTCCGGATCGGCTGAGACCGTCGGCGATCGCGTACAGCTCCAGGATCCGGTTCTTCTTGGCCTCGAAGTCGGGTCGTTGGAGCGCTTCCAGCGTCCTCACGGCTTGAAAGCTGACGCCTTCCTCGCGGAGCAACTGGCGCAGCCCCTCGTGGGAGATGTCGTCGACCACCCCCTCGCGACCAGGTAGTCGGCCAGCTTGGCCAGGCTCCAGGTCGCGAACGGCTGGCCGAGGTCGGTCGGGATCGAGAGCGCGATCCGCTTGATCTCGCTGCCGCTGCGGCAGCGTGAACGTCGGCGGCCGTCCGCCCCGCGTAGCGCGGATAGAGCGCCTCGAAGCCGTCCCGGTTGAAGTTGTGGATCACGTCCCGGACCGTGTCTGGGTCGGTGAACACGACCTCAGCGATCTGCGGCCGCCGGCCATCCCCTGGGCCGCGAGCAACACGATCTGCGCCCGCCGCCAGGTCACCACCGAGCCTGAGTCTGCGGCGGATCATCCGCAGCAGCCGATTGCCCTCCTCGTTGCTGATCTCCCGAAGCTCCACCCGAGCCGCCATTGTCCCCTCCGCGTCCGATTGACCGGTCGGGAAGACGACTTCGACGGCGAGGGCAGAGGAGCCTGTCAAGGAACCGGCAAACGTTGCCGGTCAGTCCACTAGCGCGAACGGCCGGCCCCGGCCAAAGCCTTCCGGTGCGCCTTATGCACCCTGGAGGTACATAAGGCGCACCGGAAGCGAAATGCACTGCTGTCTCACGTTTCGGGCATGCCTGCCGTTGAGTGGTGATGGAACGCCGTGATCTCATCTTCGCCGTGGGCCGCGATTCCTGCGCTGGGTGGTTTTACCCGGCGGCAGGGGTGCGCGCCACGGCGCCGGCAGTGGTCATGGCTCACGGGCTCTCCGGCACGCGACGGGATCGCCTCGGTGCCTTCGCCGAGCGTTTTGCCGCTGCGGGGTTCGCGGCGCTCGTCTTCGACCACCGTGGCTTTGGCGACAGCGGCGGCGAGTCCGACCTCTTCGAGCCCGCCCGACAGCTCGAGGACTGGCGGACGGCGATCGCGTTCGCGCGCTCGCTGCCCGAGGTTGACGGGGCTCGCATCGCGACGTTCGGCTCCTCCATGGGTGGCGGCAACGCGCTCGCCGCTGCCGCTGGCGACCCAGGCGTTGCGGCCGCGATCAGCCAGGTTCCCTTCCTCGACATCGTCACGCAGGCCCATCGCTCGTCGCCGCGGGCGACTGCTCGCACGCTTGCCGCCGCGGTCCAGGGTCGCCATCTGCCGGCCGTGGGCCAGCTCGACGAGCCGGCGCTCATCAACGCACCGGGCGGGGAGGAGGGCTGGCGGCGTGTGGTCGAGATTGGCGAGGACTCGCGCTGGCGAAATCGCGTCTCCTCACGCTGGCTTCTCGGCCGCCCCTACCGCCCCGTGCGCCATGCTGCAAAGCTGCACTGCCCCTGGCTCGTCTGTGTCGGCGAGGCGGATCGCGTCGCCAAGCCCGGCCCCGCCATCGCCGCGGCCCGCCGCGCCCCGAAGGGCGAGCTACGCACCTACTCCGGCGTCGACCACTTCGACATTTACGACGGTCCCGTCCACGACGCCCTGGTCGCCGACCAGCTCGACTTCCTCAAGTGTCACTTGCTCTCTGTTTGAACTAAAAGCGTCGTCATACGTGTTAGCATCATCGTATGACAATGCTCAGTTTTCGGGTTGCCGACGCCGAGGCGGCTGAAGTTCAGCAGTGGGCGGAGGCCCTTGGCCTTGATCGTTCCGAGCTTCTGCGCGAGGCACTACATCGGCACCTCGTCCGCCTTCGCAGTGAGGTGGACGCCAAGAACTGGGAAAGCATGCCGCTAACAGACGCGGAGCGGTCGTTGGCCCAAATCGCTGATTGGGGACCCGCAGAGGACTGGGCGGACTGGGGCGATGCGACGGGGTGAGGTCTGGTTTGCTGCGACTCCGGGTGGCGATCGACCTGTTCTGGTCCTGACACGAGACCCGGTCGCTGACCGGATTCAGGCGGTCGTGGTGGCTGCGCTTACCCGAACGCAGCGGGACCTCGTTTCGGAGCTTGCGCTTACGGCGGCCGACGACGGTTTGCCCACTGACTGCGTTGTCAATTTCGACAACGTCCATACGGTGCCACGCGAGGCATTCCGGCGCCGCATCACGGCGCTGTCTGATCTGCGAATGAGCCAAGCGTGTCGCGTTTTCCGCGACGCAATGGGCTGCTGAGCGTTGCTGCTCAGCTCAGCGCAGCGCGAATCTCGGCAATCGCCTGCTCGTTGTTCTGGAAGTGGACGGCACTGAGGCCGGCCTTGCGGGCGCCTTCGATGTTGACGAGGACGTCGTCGATGAAGAGACAGGCCCCGGCCGGTTCTCCCACCCGCTCCAGGGTCAACTCGTAGATGCGCGATTCGGGCTTGCGGCAGCCGACGAAGCCGGAGTCGACGACGGTCTCGAAGATCTCGTCGACCGGCAGCATCGAGCGCCAGAGCGGCTCCCACTCGCGCACGTTGTTGGTCAGCATCGCCATCCGGTAGCCCTCGCCCTTCAGCTCCCGCATCAGCTCGATCATCTCGGTGTTCGGTTCCAGCGCCTCGAAGTAGATCTCGCGGAAGCGGTGCATCTCGGGCGGGTGGCCGAGCAGCGGCTCGAGGTGCTCGGTCAGCCGGGCGAGGAAGGTGTCCTCGCTGATCTCGCCGCGCTCCATCTCGAAGAGCGGGTTCTCACCGCCGTTGGCCTCGGTGGCCGCCTGCATTGCCTTGCCGAGCGTTTCGGTCGTGATCCCGGTCTGGTCCTGGAAGGCCATGAAGGACTCGATCAGCGGCGTCGTCAGCACCCCGCCGAAGTCCGAGACGATCGTCTTGATCTCAGCCATCGGCGCGCACGACCTCGTAGTGGCCCAGTCCCTCGCGCCCCTCGAGCGCCCAGCGGAAGAAGGCGACGGTTCCCGTCGCACCCGGGTGGGGGACCGCGGCGGCGCTGATCAGCGTGCCGGCGCCGCGCAGCGGCTGCGCCGCCTCGTCGTCGAGCCAGAGCTCAAGCGTCGCCCGGCGCTGCACGCCGTCGGGCCCGTACTCGGTCGAGAGCAGCGTCTCGGCGACATCCACCGGGGCGCCGTCGGGGTCGCAGAGCACCGCCCCGACCGACTCCTCGCCGTGCCCGCCGGCGCCCTGCGGGCGCACGGCGCTGAGCGCAAGCAGGCCGCCGTCGGCAAAGACGATGCCGATCGAGCGGCGCACGATCTGGTCGGTCGAGCTCATCGGCGGCGAAGACTATTGGCCGCTCCAGCGACCCGCCCGGCTACCATGGGGCCATGTCTGAGAACGAGACCGTGACGCTGACCGAAGACGACGTGCTCGAGGCCCTCGAGGAAGTGATCGACCCCGAGCTCGGCCTCGACTTCGTCTCCCTCGGCCTCGTCTACGACGTCGAGATCGAGAAGGACGAAGTCTTCGTCACCTTCACCCTCACCACCCCGGCCTGCCCAATCGGCCCCCAGGTCTCCGAGCAGATGAAGGAGTTCGTCGGCGACCTCCCCGGCGTCACCGCCGTCCACCCCAAGATGGTCTTCGACCCCGCCTGGAGCCCCGAGATGATGACCGAGGACGCCAAGTTCGCACTTGGGTTTTAGTTTCGCCGGGCGCAATCAGTCAGGCTTCGCAAAGGCCTACAAGCAGCGCCTGGAAGACAGTTGATCAGACCGGAGTGGCGGGTTGCCCGTCACAAAAGTGGCGGATTACCCGTCACGTCTGGGGTCGGCTCCTCGGCGACTTTCGCAACGGCTACCGCGGAGGAGGGAAGTTGCGCGGATCTTTCTTTGGCTCGTGCCAGAGGAGGCCGGCGTGCCAGACGTAGAACTCGCCGACGGCGAGCAAGAGAGAGGCGACGCCTAGGGCAACTGCAAGCATCTCAGCCAGTCAGCCGCGGATCGTCGGCGTCGATCTCTTCGGCGGTGGCGTCATAGTCGTAGTTGCGGCTCGAGGTCGCGGTCTCGCCGGGCCGGCGGAGGTCGGCATGCCCATGACCAGGAAGCGCTTGCCGACGTAGCCGCGCATCAGGCGGCGCACGATCGCGCGGGTCGGTGGGATGAGCAGGATTGCGCCGAAGATGTCGGTGACGAAGCCGGGGGTGAGCAGGAGGGTGGCGCCGACCGAGATCAGCAGGCCGTCGGCGACCTCGCGGCCGGGGAAGCGGCGCTCGGCGATCGCGGCGTTGAAGCGGCGCCAGGCGCCGCGGCCCTGGTGGCGCAACAGCAGCGAGCCGAGCAGGGCGTCGGCGATCAGCAGCGCGACGGTGGGCCAGACCCCGATCAGCGAGCCGATCTGGATGATCACGTAGATCTCGACGATCGGGATGACGATGAAGAGGGCGACGAGGATTGCCACCGACCTAGCCTAGTTGGCGCGTGGCGCGGGCCGGCTCAGGCGCGGGTAGCCGCCGCCGCGGCCTCCTCGAGCTCGGCGAGCGAGCGGTTCAGGCCCTCGGCGATCTCTTCGACGTCCTCCATCGAGTCATAGTCGGCGAGAAGGCCGAAGCCGACGCGGCCGTTGTAGCTCATGATCGCCACCGCCATCGTGTGGTTGGGCGGCAGGAAGGCGACGGGGAAGACCTCCTCGAGCTCGCGGCCCAGCACGTAGAGCGGGATCTGCGGGCCCGGCACGTTGGTCACGATCATGTTGAAGAGCCGGGTCGAGAAGTTGATCCGCGAGGCCTGCGCCAGCAGCGTCGGCGGGGCGAAGTCGTTGAAGCGAGAGATCACTTCGGCGCCCAGCGCCTGCTTGGAGCGCTTCAGCCCCTCCATCTGCTCGCTGACCACGCGCAGCCGCCGCACCGGGTCCTCGACGTAGACCGGCAGCGGCCCGCGCATCGCCGCGATCCGGTTGCCGAGGTCGCCGCGCTCGTCCTGGCTGCGGATCGAGACCGGCACCAGCGCCCGCAGCTCGAGGCCCTCGGTGCGCACGCCGCGGCTGTGCAGCCACTCGCGCAGCGCCCCGGTCACCACCGCCAGCACGACGTCGTTGACCGTGCCGCCGAGCGTGTCCTTGATCCGTTTGAAGGTGGCCAGCTCCGAGCGCGCCCAGGTGAAGCGGCGGTGTGGGCCGATGTGCTGGTTCAGGGGCACGTCGGGGGCCGGGTCGGCGAAGGCGCCGACCACCTCGCCGACGCCCTCCAGGGCCTCGCCGATCCGCCGCGCCGCCGTCTCGGGGTGGCGCACCGCCTCGACCGCCCGCTCGACGATCTTCACCGGCGCCGCGACCGCGTCGGCCGCGCCCCGCGCAACCAGGTCGATCGTGCTCGGCGGCGGCGCCGGCACCCAGCCGTCGTCGCCGCCAGCGGGCTCGGGAACCGGCTCGAGGTCGAAGAGGACGGTGCCGATGTCGACGCCGGAGATGCCGTCGACCATCGCGTGGTGGGTCTTGGTCAGCAGCGCGAAGCGGTCGCGCTCCAGGCCCTGCACGAGCCAGAGCTCCCAGAGCGGCTTGGAGCGGTCGAGCTGCTGGGAGAAGACCCGCGCCGCCAGCCGCTTCAGCTGCTGCTCGCCGCCCGGGTCCGGCAGCCCGGTGTGGCGGATGTGGTAGGTCAGGTTGAAGTTGACGTCATCGGCCCAGAGCGGCCGGCCGGCCTCCAGCGGCGGCACCACGAGCCGCTGGCGGAAGCGCGGCACCTGATTGAGGCGCCCGCGCACGTGCTCGACCAGGTCGACGTATTTGGGCGGCGGCCCCTCGAAGATCAGGATCGCGCCGACGTGCATGTGGCTCGCCGAGGTCTCGTTGGTGAGGAACGAGGCGTCGACGGCGGTGAGCCGGTCGAGGTGGCGTCCGTGGGTTGCCATCGCCCAAGGCTAGCTACTCTGCGTCTATGGCCCCCCTCGCCACCGCGGCCCCGAAACGGGGCCTGCTTGCGGCCCCGCGCGGATACTGCGCGGGAGTCGACCGCGCCGTGCAGACGGTCGAGCGCGCGCTCGAGCGCTACGGCGCGCCGGTCTACGTGCGCAAGGAGATCGTCCATAACAAGCACGTGGTCGAGGAGCTGGCCAAGCGCGGCGCGATCTTCGTCGAGCAGGAGACCGAGGTGCCCGAGGGCGAGATGGTCGTCTTCTCCGCCCACGGCGTCGCCCCCGCGGTCCACGACAACGCCGCCGCCCGCAACCTGCGCACGATCGACGCCACCTGCCCGCTGGTGACCAAGGTCCACGTCTCGGCGCGGCGCTTCGCCGCCGAGGGCTACACGATCGTGATGATCGGCCACGACGGCCACGAGGAGGTCGAAGGGACCACCGGCGAGGCGCCCGAGAGCATCGTCCTGATCGAAACCGCGGACGAAGTCGAGAGCCTCGAGGTCGCCGATCCCGGCAAGGTCGCCTTCATCACCCAGACGACGCTCTCGGTCGATGAGACGGCCGAGGTGATCGCCGCCCTGCGAGCGAAGTTCCCCGGCATCGTCAGCTCCAAGTCAGACGACATCTGTTACGCCACGACCAACCGCCAGATCGCCGTCAAGCAGCTCGCCCGCGAGTGCGACCTGGTCCTCGTCATCGGCTCGACCAACTCCTCCAACTCCAACCGCCTGGTCGAGGTCGCCCGCGAACACGGCGCCGCCTCGCACCTGATCGACAACCACACCCAGGTCGAAGAGGAGTGGCTGGAGGGGGTGGAGACAGTCGGCATCACCTCCGGCGCCAGCGCCCCAGAGGAGCTGGTCGAGCGGCTGGTCGAGCTCTTCCGCGAACGCGGCGCGGAAGACGTCTCGGAGCTGCGCACCGTTCACGAGGACGTGCGGTTCATGCTGCCGAAGGAGATCCGGGAGGCTTCACAGCCGGCATCGGCGTAGGCGGGCGGGAGGTGCCCCTGTCCCAGACGCCCGGCTGCGCCGGGCTTGAGTGTCTGGGACAGGGGCACCTCCCGCCCGCTGCTACGGGATGCCTGCCGCGAAGCTGATGGACCAGATTTGGAGGGCTGGGGAGGGTTCGAGTTGGAGGTGGTGGGACTCGTGGCGCTCGTGGCTGGTGAGTTCGTAAAGGCGCGAGCCGTCGATTTGGAGGTGGTGGGTCTTGCCGCCGTCGATGGTCACTGAGAGCGTGCCGGTGCCCTCGATCGTCGCGTAGGCGCCGCCTGCCTCGTAGTCGAGCTCCAGCTTGCCGCCGGTCCAGGGTTGCTCCCAGGAGCCGCCGGGGAAGAGCTCGGGGGTGGGGGGCATGACCCTGGCGCCGGGGGAGTCGCTGGGGCGCAGCGGGGCCATCGGCTCGGGGAGCGTGCGCAGGGCGTCGAGCTCGCGCAGCTCCTCCTGAATTGCCATCTCGGTGCCGAGGTACTCGCCCTCGCCGAAGTGAAACCAGCTCAGCGCGCCGCCGTTCGTCCAGAGGAAGAGGCTGGGCCAGCCTTCGCAGCCGTAGGCGAGCCAGAGCTCGCGCTCGGCGTCGATCGCGACCGGGAAGTCGACGCCGAGCTCGGCGAGGCCGGCGGCGACCTGGCCGGCGTCTGCGCCGAAGGGGAAGCGCGGCGCCTGCACCCCGATCGTCGTCAGGCCCGCCTCGCGGTAGCGGCGATCCCACTCGGCCAGGTAGGGAAGCGTGCGCACGCTGTTCAGCTGGGCGAAGTCGAGGAAGTGAACGAGAACCGGGCCGGCGGCGGTCAGGTTTGGCATCGACGGCGGCTGCTCGCCGATCCAGGTGAGGTCGTCGGGCAGGTCGGGCGCGGCGATCGTGTCGCGTTCGGGGCGCATCGGCGCGAACGTTATTCGCTCGGGTCGGCGCCGACTCCGCTAGATTTTCCGAGCAATGGCCGAGATCGCCGTTGCGCTGACCCCTCTGTTCCTGCTGCTCGGCTCGCTGCTGTTCGGCCACTACCCGGGCTTCAAGGCGATTGTCAGGGTCTCCGAGCGGATCTGGTCCCGCCCGCGCGCCCACGCGGCCAAGCGCCAGAGGCGCCCGAGGGCCCCGCGCTCGCACGCGATCAGCGGTGGACTGCTGCTCGCTTGCGGCTACGCCCAGCGCCCACCGCCGCTCGCCTCCTAGGTCCACGCCGGCCGCGGCACCCCGCGGCTCAAGCCGGCACGGCTTCACCGTGCCCATGGAGCAGGGAGAGAGCAAATGAACTCGAACACCACCCGCCTCGTCGCGGGGCTTGCAGTCATCGTCATCGCGATCGTGCTGCTGGTCGTGCTGAAGAAGGACGACAGCAGCAAGACCACCTCCAACACCGGCGGCAAGGTCACGACGATCGTGATCAAGCACGGCAAACCGGTTGGCGGCATCGCCGACCTGACCTACAACAAGGGCGAACAGGTGCGCTTCAAGGTGGACTCCGACGTCAGCGACGAGGTCCACATGCACGGCTACGACATCATGAAGGACGTCAAGGCCGGCGGTTCGGTCAGCTTCGACTTCCCCGCCACGATCGAAGGCGTCTTCGAGGCCGAGCTCGAGGGGCGCAAGGAACAGATCGTCGAACTGACCGTCGACCCATGAGCTTCTTCCTGCCGCTCGCGCACGCGCTGGTCGCGCGCAAGGACCTGCCGATCCCCGCCTGGCTCTTCGCCTGGGGGGCCTCGATCGTCCTGATCATCTCCTTCTTCGCCCTCTCGGCGGCGTGGAGAAAACCGCGCTTCGAGGACGAACGCTGGCGACCGCTGAACGAGGGCTTCTCGAAAGCCCTGTTGAGCGTTCCGGTGCAGGTGCTGTGCGGTGCGATCGGCGTGTTCTTTCTCGGCTTCTCGATCTACGCGGGATTGCACGGGACCGAAGCCCCCGATCGCAACTTCGCCCTCACCTTCCTCTACGTGACGGCGTGGCTCGGCTTCCCGCTGTTCAGCGTGGTCTTCGGCGATGTATTCAGGCCGTTCAGTCCCTGGCGTGCCATCGCTCGCCCGATCGGCGGCGTCTTCACGCTGATCGCGGGGCAACGCCCGGCTCACCTCAGGTACCCGGAGCGCTTGGGCCGCTGGCCCGCCGCCATCACCCTGCTCGCCGTGGTCTGGCTCGAGGTCGTCTACGGAGCGAGCGGCGGTGTGGCCGTTGGACTATCGCCGCACTCAGCCGGAATCGCCGCCCTCATCTACACCCTCTACACGCTGGTGATGATGACACTGTTTGGTGTAGAGAAGTGGTGTGAAACCGGGGAGGTGTTTTCCGTCTACTTCGGCATGTTCTCCCAGCTGGGGTCCTTCGGCGTGCGCGACGGCCGGCTCGGCAGGCGCCTGCCGCTGTCGGCCTCGACGCACTGGGCGACGGTGCCGGGCTCCGCCGCCGTGGTGATCGCCTCGATCTCCAGCACCAGCTTCGACGGCGCCCAGGAGGGGGCCTTCAAGAGCGCGATCATCAACACCTTCGAATGGCTGGCGGAAACCGGGCTCAGCCTGACCACCTCGCTGCGACTGGCGGACACGATCTTCATGCTGCTCACCTTCGCCGGTGTCGGCCTCGTCTACCTGATCGGCGTGCGCGGCATGTCCACCGTGCGCGGCGCCCCATCGCCCGCCAAGCTGCGGACCGGCTTTGCCCACACGCTGATCCCGATTGCCTTCGCCTACCTCGTCGCGCACTACTTCAGCCTCTTCGTCTTCCAGGAGCAGGCGCAGTTCACCTACCTGCTCTCCGATCCGCTCGGCACCGCGACGACGAACCTCTTCGGCACCGCCTCGGGCGGGATCAACTTCAAGATCCTCAGCGCCAACGCGATCTGGTACGTGCAGGTGGGGGCTCTCGTGATCGGCCACGTCGCCGGCCTCACCCTCGCCCACGACCGCGCAACGGCGTACTGGGGTGACTATAGGCAGGCCGCTCGCTCGCAGTACTGGATGCTTGCTGTCATGGTTGCTTTCACCTGTTTCGGCCTCTACCTCCTCTCGGTCGGCAACGGATAGATCCCGCTTTTTGCGAGAACAGTGGATGAACCAACGGTTAAGCAGTGTTTATTACTGATGCAAACTCTTTACAGAGTGGTTTACTAGAGGCGAGTCCAATCACTTGACTCTCCCTCTCCCTTATGCACCGGGATCGCCGCTCGCAAGGCTGGCGGTCTCGGTGCTAAGTATGTGGGCGCGGCGCTAGAGGATCTCGGCGAGCCGGCGCTCGAGCGCGGCGGAGATCTCGTCGCGAACCGGGCCCTCGGCCAGGCGTTCGACCAGGGACTCGAGGAAGCCTTCGATGATCAGTGTCTTCGCCTCGGCCTTGCCGAGCCCGCGCGAGGTGAGGTAGAAGAGCTGCTCGCGGTCAACCTGGGCGACCGCCGCGGCGTGGGTGCAGCGCACGTCGTCGGCTTCGATCTCCAGGCCGGGGATCGCGTCGGCGTGGGCCTCGGTCGAGAGCAGCAGGTTGCGGCTCTCCTGGAAGGCGTCGGTCTGCTGGGCGCCGGGGTCGACCCGGATCATGCCGCGCCAGACCGCGGTCGAACCGGCGGCGAGGACGCCGCGGAAGGCGAGGTCGGAGTTGGTGTTGGGCGCCGCGTGCTCCTGGGTGGTGTCGTAGTCGAGGTGCTGGCCCGGCCCGCCCGCGTAGCCGCCGGTGACGCGGGCCTCGGAGCCCGGGCCCGCCAGGTTGGTCTCCATCCGCACCTTGCCGTTGGCCGAGCCGAAGCCGAGCGCGGTCCAGTCGAGCCGGCCATCGCGCTCCACCTGGGCGCGCTGGGTGGCAAAGATCCAGGCGGACTCGGAGATGTCCTGGGTGTTGACGTAGCGCAGCGTCGCCGCCTGGTCGACGCGCAGCTCGACCACCGAGTTGAGCAGGGCGTCGACCTCGTCGCTCGGCGAGGACCAGTGCTCCCAGACCTCGGCCTCGGCGCCCTCCTCGAGCACGACCAGGGTGCGCCAGTGCAGCGCGCTGCCGTTCTCGCTCAGCGGGACCTCGATCCGGATCGGCTCGGTGACCTTCACCCCGGCGGGCACGTGGACGAGCACGCCGTCACTCCAGGCCTCGTCGTTGCGCGCGACGAAGGGGTCGTCGGCGGGCGCCAGCGAGCCGAGCGCCTCGACCAGCTCCGGCCGTGCCTCGCTCGCCTCCTTCAGCGGCAGCACCACGGCGCCCTCGGCCGAGCCGAGCGAGGGCTCGGTAGAGCCAGCCTGATACGCGTCGAGATCGAGACCGGACAGGTCGGTGAATTCCCACCCCTTGGTCTTCTGGTCCGGAAGGGGTGGGAGGGTGGCCAGCTCAGCCAATCGAACCCTCCATCTGCAGCTCGATCAGCCGGTTGAGCTCGACCGCGTACTCCATCGGCAGCTCCTTGGTTACCGGCTCGATGAAGCCGTTGACGATCATCTTCGAGGCCTCCTCCTCGTCGAGGCCGCGGCTCTGCAGGTAGAAGAGCTGCTCGTCGCCGATCTTGGAGACGGTCGCCTCGTGGCCGACGTCGGCGTCGTTCTCGTCGATGCGGATCGTCGGGTAGGTGTCTGAGCGCGAGTCCTCGTCGAGCAGCAGCGCGTCGCAGACGACCTTGGAGCGCGACTCCGTCGCCCCGTCGGCGATCTCGAGCAGGCCGCGGTAGGTGCTGCGCCCGCCGTCCTTGGAGATCGACTTGGAGAAGATCGAGGACGAGGTGCGCGGCGCCGCGTGGATGATCTTGCCGCCCGCGTCCTGGTGCTGGCCGTCGCCGGCGAAGGCGATCGAGAGGATCTCGCCGTGGGCTTCGGGCCCGAGCAGGTAGATCGAGGGGTACTTCATCGTCAGCTTCGAGCCGAGGTTGCAGTCGACCCACTCCATCGTTGCCTTCTCGTGTGCGACGGCGCGCTTGGTGACCAGGTTGAAGACGTTCTGCGACCAGTTCTGCACGGTCGTGTAACGGACCCGCGAGCTCGGCTTGGCGCAGATCTCGACCACGGCGGAGTGCAGCGAGTCGGTCGAGTAGACCGGTGCCGTGCAGCCCTCGATGTAGTGGACGTCGGCGCCCTCCTCGCAGATGATCAGGGTGCGCTCGAACTGGCCCATGTTCTCGGTGTTGATCCGGAAGTAGGCCTGCAGCGGCATCTCCACCTTGACTCCGGCCGGCACGTAGACGAAGGAGCCGCCCGACCAGACCGCCGAGTTGAGCGCCGCCAGCTTGTTGTCGTTGGGCGGGATGATCGTCGCCCAGTACTCGCGCACCAGGTCCTCGTGCTCGCGCAGGGCCGTGTCCATGTCGGTGAAGATCACGCCCTGGGCCTCGAGCTTCTCGTTGACCTGGTGGTAGACGACCTCGGACTCGTACTGGGCGCCGACCCCGGAGAGGAATTTGCGCTCCGCCTCGGGAATGCCGAGCCGGTCGAAGGTGTTCTTGATGTCCTCGGGGACCTCGCTCCAGTCGCGGCTGTTCTTTTCCGAGGCGCGGACGAAGTAATGGATGTCGTCGAAGTCGATCTGGCCGAGGTTGCCGCCCCAGGTCGGGGTCGGCCGGCTTTCGAAGTGTTCGAGCGACTTGAGCCGGAAGTCCCGCATCCACTGCGGCTCGTTCTTGTACTCGGAGATCGATTCGACCACTTCGCGCGAGAGCCCCTTCGGCGCCTTGTAGGCGTAGCCCGACTCGGAGTCGTGGAAGCCGAACTTCTCCTTGTAGTCGGCGTTGATGCCGGCGAGCGAGCGCTTCTCCGCTACGACCTCGGGTGTAGCCATGGTTATTCGACCTCCAGGGTGATCGTGTCGTCCACGACGGCTGCCGTGAACGTCTGCACCGGGGCGAAAGCGGGGAGCGTCTTCGGCCTGCCGGTGGTCAGGTCGAAGAGGGAGCCGTGGCGCGGGCACTCGACGGTGCAGGACGCCGGATCGAACTCGCCCTCGGCGAGCGGCCCGTCGTCGTGCGAGCAGCGGTCCTCGATCGCGTAGAGCGTCCCCTCGCAGTTGAAAACGCCGATCTTGCGCCCCTCGTGCTCGACCAGGCGCATGGCGCCATCCGGCAGCTCGGCCGCCGGGCAGACGCTGATCTTGTTGGTGGTTGTGCCGTCCGTCACGTTATTCCTAGTGCCTCAGTCGGATATTAGCGACGTGCAAGGATCGCAGACGACGACCCTCGACGCCTTCGCCGTCATCGCGCTCGCCTAACCGCTTCCGGTGCGCCTTTTCCCTCCTATAGGGGGAAAAGGCGCACCGGAACGAACTCGAATCAGATCTCGGCGGCCTCGGTCGGGTCCCCGACGCTGCCCTCGTCCTCCCATTCGGCCGGCTCGCCGAGGCTGGCGCTCTTGACGATCTTGAGGCCGAGCATCGCGCACTTCATCCGTGTCGCCGAGATATCGATGCCGAGCAGGTCGAGGACGTACTCCTTGGGCAGCCGCAGCAGCTCCTCGCGCGTCTTGCCCATCAGCTCGTCGGTCAGCAGCGAGGTCGCCGCGGTCGAGATCGCGCAGCCTTTGCCCTCGAAGGCGACCTCGGCGACCCGGCCCTCGGCGTCGAGCTTGATCGTCACGTGCTGCTCGTCGCCGCAGAACGGGTTGGTGTCCTCGAACTCGAGGTCGGGATCCTCGACGCGGCCGAAGTTGTGCGGCCGCTTGTAGTGCTCGAGGATCTGGTCGCGGTAGAGCTCGTCCATCAGAGACCGAACACCTTACGCGCGTCTTCGAGGCCGTCGAGGAGGCGGTCGATCTCCTCGTTCGTCGTGTAGACGCCGAAGCTCGCACGGGCCGTCGCGGCGACGCCGAGGCGCTCCATCAGCACCTGGGCGCAGTGGTGGCCGGCGCGGACGGCGACGCCGTGGCGGTCGAGGATCTCGGAGACGTCGTGGGCGTGGATGCCATCGATCTCGAAGGAGACCGGGCCGAGCCGGCCCTCGCCGCGCGGCGGGCCGAAGACGGTCAGACCCGGAACCTCCGTCAGCCGCTCAAGCGTGTAATCAGCGATCTGCTCCTCGTGCTCTCGGATCGCCTCCGTCCCGACGCTGTCCATCCAGCGCAGCGCCGAGGCCATGCCGATCGCCTGGGCGATCGCCGGCGTGCCCGCCTCGAAACGCGCCGGCACGTCGGCGTAGGTGGTGCCCTCGCGGCCGACCTTGCGGATCATCGAGCCGCCGCCGAGGAAGGGGGGCATCTCGCGCAGCAGCTCGAGCCGGGTCCAGAGCGCACCGATCCCGGTCGGGGCGTAGAGCTTGTGGCCGGTGATCGCGTAGAAGTCGACGCCCAGCTCGGCCACGTCGACGGCCATCTTCGGCGCCGCCTGGGCGCCGTCCGCGAGCACCAGCGCCCCGGCCTCGTGGGCCATCCGCGAGATCTCCGCCAGCGGGGTCTCGGTGCCGAGCACGTTGGAGACGTGGGTCACGGCAACGAGCTTCGGCCCGCGCTCGAGCAGCGACGCGTAGGCGTCCATGTCGAGCAGGCCATCGTCCGTAACCGGCACCCAGTCGATCTCCGCCCCGACCCGCTCGGCCAGCTGTTGCCAGGGGACGATGTTGGAGTGGTGCTCCATCTCGGTCAGCACGATGCGGTCGCCCTCGCCGACGTTGGCGTCGCCCCAGGCCCGTGCCACCAGGTTGATCGCCTCGGTCGCGTTGCGGACGAAGATCACCTCGCGCCGGTCGGCGGCACCGAGGTGGTCGGCGACCGTCGCCCGCGCCCCCTCATAGGCCGCGGTCGCCTCGGCCGAGAGCGTGTGCGAGCCGCGGTGGACGTTGGAGTGATGGGCGCGCTCGTAGCGGTCGACCGCCTGGATCGAGGCCAGTACCCGCTGGGCGCTGGCGCCGCTGTCGAGGTAGGCGACCGGCCTGCCGTGCACCTCGCGCTCCAGCGCCGGGAAGGCGGCGCGGACCTTCTCGATCGGGAACGGGGAGGAGCTCTTGGTCGTCGTCGGCTCCATGTTCCCGCTCAGGCGCTTGCGCCTGCCTCGACCTCCTCCGCGATCCAGCCGTAGCCCTTCTCCTCCAGTACGCCGACGAGCTCCGGGCCGCCTTCCTTGACGATTCGCCCCTGGTACATGACGTGGACCGCATCCGGTTTCACCATGTGCAGGATGCGCTGGTAGTGGGTGATGATCAGCACGCCCATGTCGGGACCGGCGAACTGGTTGACGCCCTCGGCGACCGTGCGCAGGGCGTCGATGTCGAGCCCCGAGTCGGTCTCGTCGAGGACCGCGATCTCCGGCCGCAGCAGGGCCAGCTGCAGCAGCTCCATCCGCTTCTTCTCGCCGCCGGAGAAGCCGTCGTTGAGGTAGCGGCTGGAGAAGTCTTTGGGGATGTTGGCCAGCGCCATCGCCTCCTGGGCGAGCTTGGCGAAGTCTTTGATCTTGATCTGCTCCTCGCCGCGCGCCTCGCGGTGGGCGTTGATCACCATCCGCAGGTACTTGCTGACCGAGACGCCGGGGATCGAGACCGGGTACTGGAAGGCCATGAAGAGGCCGGCGCGCGAGCGCTCGTCGGGATCGGCCTCGGTGATGTCCTCGCCCTTGAAGCTGATCGTGCCCTCGGTGACCTCGAGCGCGGGGTGGCCCATGATCACGTTGGCCAGGGTCGACTTGCCGGAGCCGTTGGGCCCCATCAGCGCGTGGACCTTGCCCTTCTCGACGTCGAGATCGAGTCCGCGCAGGATCTCCTTGTCCTCGACGCTCACGTGCAGGTTGCGTATCTCCAGCTCAGCCAATTTCACTCCTGTTTCTGTGTTTGGAAGGTCTTCGGTCAGGCGGCCGTGCCGACCGTCGCACGCGGCTCGGCGCCCTCGGCGCTGCCACTGAAGGCGACCAGCTCGGCCAGGGTGGTGCCCGAGAGGGCTTTGGTGACGCCGCCCTGCACGCGCATCCACAGCAGCTTGGTCGAGCAGGCGTGGTCGCCGTCGTCCTCGTGCGAGCAGAGCACTTTGCCGTCGGGCGTGTCGTGGAAGCACTCCATCGGCGCGATCTGCCCTTCGAGCGCCTCGACCACCGCGTCCATCGTGATCTCCTCCGCCGGTTTTGCCAGGCGGTAGCCGCCATGAGCGCCGCGGGTGGAGGTGACCAGGCCGGCCTTGCGCAGCTTCGCCACCAGGTGCTCGAGGTAGGAGAGCGGCAGTCGCTCCGCCTCGGCAACCGAGCTCAGCGAGATCGGCGCCGCGCTGGGCTGGCGACCCAGCTCAACCATCAGGCGCACCCCGTACTCAGCTTTGGTCGAGAACAGCACGACCTAAATCCTACTGAAGCAGTCGGTTATGCGGCTTCCGTCGCCGCCTCTTTGCCCAGCTCCATGTGGGCACGGCTGTCGCTGCCGCGGATCAGGACCAGCGTCAGCACGAAGCCGAGCGCCGCGATCACGGCGCCGCCGAGGAAGGCATGCTGGAAACCCTCGGTCAGGGCACTCAGCTGGTTTGAGCCGGAGGACGCCGCCGAGCTGGTCGCCGAGATCGCCACCGCCGAGAGCACGGCGAGGCCGAGCGCGCCGCCGACCTGCTGCGAGGTGTTGATCAGGCCGCTGGCGAGGCCCGCCTCGTTCTCGTCGACCCCCGAGACGGCGGCGATCGTCGTCGTCACGAAGGCGAAGCCGAGCCCGGCGGCGGCGAACAGCGACGGCCCGAGGATGTCGGCGAGGAAGCTGCCGCCGACCGAGACGCGGCTGAACCAGGCGAGGCCGACGACGATGAAGAGCAGACCGATCGCCAGCACCGGCTTGTAGCCGAGCTTGGTGACGAGTTGGGAGGCGACGCCTGCCGAGGCCATGATCACCAGCGCCAGCGGCAGGTAGGAGAGCCCGGCGTGGATCGCGCTGTAGCCGAGCACCTGCTGCATATATAGGGAGATGAAGAAGAACATCGAGAAGAGCGAGGCGCCGACCAGCAGGCCGACCACGTTGGCCCCGGTCAGGGTGCGGATGCGGAAGATCGAGAATGGCACCAGCGGTTTGCTCGCCCGCAGCTCGATCGCGACGAAGGCCGCCATCAGCAGGACCGAGAGCACGATCAGGCCGATCGTCTGGGTCGAGCCCCAGCCGACGCTGTTGGCGTCGACCAGCGCGTAGACCAGGATCGAGAGGGCGGCGGTGACCGTGACCGCGCCGGCGACGTCGAAGATGCGCTTCTCGCCCTCCATGCGGGTTTCGGCCAGCAGCCGCGGCGAGAGCACGAAGGCGATCAGGCTGACCGGCACGTTGACCCAAAGCACCCACTCCCAGCCGAGGCCGTCGGTGAGGATGCCGCCGAGCAGCACCCCGGCGGCGCCGCCCGAGCCCGCCACCGCGCCCCATACGCCGAGCGCCTTGTTGCGCTCCGAGCCGTCGCTGAAGGTGGTGGTGACGATCGAGAGCGCGGCGGGGGAGATGATCGCGGCGCCGAGCCCCTGGGCGGCGCGGGCGACGATCAGCTGCCCCTCGGTGGCGGCGAAGCCGGCGGCCAGCGAGGCGACTGCGACCAGCAGCAGTCCTGCCATGAAGACCTTGCGCCGGCCGACCAGGTCGGCGGTGCGGCCGCCGAGCAGCAGGAAGCCGCCAAAGGTGAGCACGTAGGCGTTGACCACCCAGGGCAGGTTCTCCTGGGAGAAGTCGAGCGCTTTGCCGATCGTCGGCAGCGCCACGTTGACGATCGAGGCGTCGAGGACGACGACGAACTGGGCCGAGCAGAGCAGGATCAGCGCCAGCCAGCGCTTATCGCTGTATTCGTTCACGGCTCGATCATGCCACGGCGGATCGCGTAGCGGACCAGCTCGACCCGGTCGCGCATGCCGAGCTTGCGCATCGCGTTGGCGCGGTGGTTCTCGACCGTCTTCTCGGAGAGGTGGAGCACCTCGGCGATCTGCTTCGTCGTGTGCGCCTCGGCGACCAGCTTGACCACTTCCTCCTCGCGCGGCGTCAGCTCCTCCTCGCCGCTCGAACCCCGCTCCAGCACGTCCTTGATCAGCGTCCGCTGCGCCTCGGGCGTCAGGAACGGCTCACCGCGCTCGACCGCGCGGATCGCCGCCAGCAGGTCGGTGTCGGCCTGGGCCTTGAGCACGTAGCCCGAGGCGCCCGCCTTGAGCGCCTCGAAGAGGTAGCGCTCGTCGTCGTGCATCGAGAGGATCAGCACCGAGACCTCGGGCGCCTGCCGCTTGATCTCCCGCGTCGCCTGCAAGCCCGTCAGCTTCGGCATCTTCACGTCGAGGATCGCCAGGTCGGGCCGCTCGCGCACCGCGAGGTCCCGCGCCTCGGCGCCGTCGGCCGCCTCGGCGACCACCTCGAGGTCGGCCTGTCGCTCCAGCAGCAGCCGAATCCCCGAGCGCACGATCCCATGGTCGTCGGCGATCAGCACGCGCAGCATCCCCTCAGTCTGCCATTGCAACGGCTCAGTCCATTCATTCCGTCGGGGCAGCGGGGCGAACGAGGGGGAGAGTCCGCGGGCATGGCGACTTACACCCCTCCATGGGAGGGAAAGTCGCCATGCCCAATCGGAGGATCGCCCTGATCGCCGAGCAGCAGCAGGGTGTGGTGTCCACCGGCCAGCTTCATCGCTGTGGCCTCGGCGATAAGGCGATCGCGCGACGAGTGTCAGGGGGATGGCTTCACCGCGTGCACCGGGGCGTCTACGCGGTCGGACACTCAGCTCTATCGCCGCGAGGGCATTGGTTCGCTGCGGTATTGGCGCTTGGCGGGGGTCCACATCCAGGCCGTAGCGCCGTTCTCGAGTACTGGGGGGCGGCGGTGAGTCACAGCAGCGCGGCGTTTCTTTGGGAGCTGCTGCCGGTGAGACAAGGTGCCCTGCGATGTCAGCGTTGCCGGTGATGGCGGGAGGATCAGGCGTGCCGGGGTGCGTACCCATCGCTCGACCACGCTTCGGTCTGCCCATGTGACACTTCGTCATGGGATTCCGGTCACGACCCCGACCCGAACGATCTCCGACTTGCGCCGGGCCGTCTCGGGTGGAGTTTCCGACCGCGAGCTGCGAAAGGCCATTCGCCAAGCCAACGTCATCGGCCTCTCGATCGATGATGATATGGCCGATCGCACGCGCGGCGACCTGGAGGGCGCCTTCCTCGAGATCTGCGGCCGTCACGGCCTGCCACGACCTGAGGTCAACGTTCGCATTGGGGCGTTCTTGATCGATTTCCTCTGGCGAGGGGAGCGGCTCGCGGTTGAAACCGATGACTATCTCCATCACCGCGGCCGGGCAGCTTTTCAAGACGATCGTGCGCGTGAGCTTGAGTTGATGCGGCTTGGCTATGACGTCTTGCGCCTTTCTGAAGCACAGATCAACGGGTCTCCAAAGAAGGTCGCGGAGGTGCTCAGGGCCGAGTTGCGGAGGCGTCATGTGGTTACATCGCTGCTAAAGTAGACACATGCGTGAGATAGGCGTCCGAGAGTTGAAGGGCAGTCTGAGCAGCGTGCTGCATCGCGTCGATGAGGGCGAACAGATCAGGGTCACGATTCGTGGCCGCCCGGTCGCCGACATCGTTCCGGCTGGCGCGCGTCGTGGCAATGTGCGCCTGCGGGAGCTGGTGGCGGAGGGTCGGGTAACCCCTGCTGCGCAGGCTCGGCCTGGGCGCCCACCGCGCCCGCTGGACACCGGGCGCTCGGCTTCGGCAATCGTCTTGGCAGAGCGCGACGACGAGCGCTGATGCTTTATCTAGACGCGAGCGCGCTCGTCAAGCGCTACGTCGAGGAGGAGGGCAGCGAGCTGGTGCTTTCCGCGATGGAGGATGCCGAGGCTTGGTCTATGTGCCGGATCGGTTACGTCGAGACCGTTCGCGCTGTGGCTCTGGCGGGTGGACGCAAAGCGGTAAAGCGGGTTGAGGGCGACTGGCTCTCATTTGACGTGGTCGAGGTCGACGCCGCCCTCGCCCAGCATGCCGCGACGTTGACTCTCTCCGCTGAGTTGCGCAGTCTGGACGCACTGCACCTTGCTGCGGCGCTGGTGCTCCCTCCTGAGGGTTTGATCGTCGCCACCTGGGACTCACGGCTGCATCGCGCAGCTCGTGACCAAGGTTTGGAGACGCTTCCCACTAGCTTGAGATGACGAGCCGGACGGTGGTGCCGTGCCCTGGCCGCGACTCGATCGTTAGTCCGCCGCCGATCAGCAGGGCGCGCTCGCGCATGCCGGCGATGCCGAGGCCGCCCTCGGAGTCGTCGAAGGCGAAGCCGCGGCCGTCGTCGCTGACCTCGAGCTCGACGCCGTCCCCGTCGCCGCGTCGCAGCTTCACGACGACGTGTCGGGCGCCACTGTGCCGCGTCGCGTTGGAGAGCGCCTCCTGGGCGACGCGGTAGACGACCAGCTGGGTGTCGCCGTCGAGGCCGGAGAGGTCGCCCTCGGCGGCGAACTCGGCCTCGATCTCACCGCGGGCGAGCTGCTCGACCTGGCCCGCGATCGCGGCGCTGAGGCCGAGGTCGTCGAGCGCGGTGGGGCGGAGCTGGCGGGCGAGCGAGAGCAGCTCCTGCATCGCCTGGTTGGCCAGCGCCTTGGTCTCGGCCAGTTCGGCCTCCAGCTCCGGCGGGGCGGCTTCGCGCGCCGCCTCGAGCCGCAGCAGCAGCCCGGTCAGCGACTGGTTGACCTCGTCGTGGAGGTCGCGGGCCACCCGCGCGCGCTCCTCCTCCTGGGCCTGCAGTGCCGCCGAGCCGGCGCGCCGGCGCTCGGCTTCGAGCCGCCGCATCATGCGCAGGAAGGCGAGCTCGATCCGCTCCACCTCCTCGGTCTCGCCGACGCCGTCGATCGAGCGCGGCAGCAGCGGGCCAGGGCGGCTGAGGTCGACCTTCTCCATCTCCTCGATCAGCCGCTCCAGCGGGGCGCGGCGGCGGCGCATGATCAGCAGGCCGGTGGCGAGGCCGGCCACGGCGGCGAGCAGCACAACGATCACCGCAAACGTCATCGCGCAGCCGCCGATCGCATCGAGCAAGCCTAGGTGTAAGACCCGACCAGGTTGTTCCGCTTCAGCTCGCCGAGGCGAGCTCCGGGCGGCTTGTGGCTGAGGGAGCCGTGTGGTCTGCGCCAGTTATAGAACTCCAGCCAGCCCGGTAGCGCCGCGGTGCGCTCGGCCGAGGAGCGATAGATCGCCCCGTAGGCCCAGCCGCCCAGCATCGTGCGGATGAATCTCTCGGCCTTGCCGTTGGTGCGCGGCCGGTAGGGCCGGGTGCGGATGTGGCGGATCTTCAGCGCCCGGCAGGCGATCGCGTGCACGGTGGAGCGGTAGGCGCCGCCGTTGTCGGTCATCAGGCGCTCGACCTTGATCCCGTGTGAGCGGTAGAAGGCGACCGCCCGGCGCAGGAAGCCGACGCAGGTCTTCGCCTTTTCGTCGCCCAAGACCTCGACATAGGCGAGGCGGGTGGCGTCGTCGACGCAGACGTGGACGAACTCCCAGCCGGCGCCGCGAGAGCGGGTGCCCTTGCGGGTGCCGCGAACCCGGTGCCCGGGGCCGTTCTTCCCGATTCGACCGAGCTTCTTGATGTCGATGTGGATCAGCTCGCCGGGCCTTGAGCGCTCGTAGCGGTTGGGCGGCTCGGGCGGTCCCAGCCGAGAGAGCTTGCCGAGGCCGATGTCGGTGAGGATGCCCGAGACGGTGGAGAGCGCCATCCCCAGGCACTCGGCGATCTCTGCACCCGTCATCCGCAGCCTGCGAAGCGCCGCGATCGTCTCTCTTCGGCGCTCTTCGGTGCGGTTGGCGACGGTCTTCGGGGCCGAGCTGCGATCGAGCAGGCCGGCCTCGCCCTCGGATCGATAGCGGCGCACCCATTTGCGGCAGGTGCGCTCGCTGACTCCGGCGGCCTCGGCCGCCTCCGTCGGCGACCACCCCTGCTCGGTGACGCGCCTGACCATCGTGAGCCTTCCCTTCGGACCGAAGGGAGCATTAGCGTGGATCTTCATCCGGGTCTTCTCCTTGGTGCTGGGTGGTGGACACCCCCAGCCTCCAAGGAGGCCCGGATGAACAACGTGGTCAGGAACTACACCTAGGTGCTCCCGCCACCGCCAATAGGGGATGGCACCTATGGCCGCGGCGGCACGCCGCGCTCATACTGAGGTGACCCACTAACTAGGAGCACAACCCGCATGAAGACAACCAAGCAGTCGACCTTCGGCGCGACGATTCGCACGACGATCCTGATGGCCTCGCTCTCGGGGCTGCTCGTCGTCATCGGCGCCCTGATCGGTGGGGCCCAGACCGCGCTGCTCTTCCTCCTGATCGCCTTCGCGATCAACTTCTTCTCCTACTTCTTCAGCGACAAGATGGCGCTGGCGATGAGCCGGGCCAAGCCGATCGACGAAGCGGAAGCGCCGCGGCTGTATGAGATCGTCCGCGAACTGACGACGCGCGCCGGCCTGCCGATGCCGCGCCTCTACATGATCCCCCAGGACCAGCCCAACGCCTTCGCCACGGGCCGCAACCCCAAACACTCCGCCGTCGCGGTCACGCGGGGGATCACCAAACTGCTCTCCGAGGACGAGCTGCGCGGCGTGCTCGCCCACGAGCTCACCCACATCCGCAACCACGACATCCTGATCCAGTCGGTCGCCTCGGCGATCGGCGCCGCGATCACCTACATCGCCTACATGCTGCTCTGGTTCGGCAACGACGACAACTCGCCGCTCGCCCTGGTCGGCCAGCTGGCGACCTTCCTCTTGGCCCCGATCGCGGCCTCGATCATCCAGATGGCGATCTCGCGCCAGCGCGAGTTCGCGGCCGACGCCGGCGGGGCGGAAATCTGCGGCAACCCCGAGTCCCTGGCCAGCGCCCTGCTGCGCCTCGAGCAGGGGGCGGCGGCGATGCCGATGCAGGTCAACCAGGCAGCCGAGCCGCTCTACATCGTCAAGCCCTTCTCCAGCAAGGGCATGGCCGGCCTCTTCTCGACCCACCCCCCGATCGAGGAGCGGGTCAAAAGGCTGCGCCAGATGCGCCCCAGCCTGGGCTGATTCTGTAAATCGTCCACCAAGTGGCTGAAAATCGGCCACTTGGTGGTTGATTTACCAGGCAGTGGCCGCGGTTGAACTACGCGTGGTGGCTGTGTTGCCCGCCACCCGGTCGGCGGGCGGGAGCGAAGAGGCTTTCGCGCAGGGCGACCAGGGAGACGAGCGTCTCGACTACGACAAGGACGGCGAAGGAAAGACCGTTGCTCCAACTCAGAAGTTCCGTTGCCGCCAATACGAGCACGGCTGCCAAGCACGCCATCCCCATGTAGAAGAGAAAGTGCCGCATCGTGAGAATCTTCATCTCGGTCCGTGGCTTCATCAGGACCAGAGTAGCGCGCGCACGCTGTTGAAAAGGAGTCCGGCGACAAAGAATGCAAGCGCCATATAGGCGATGTAGACGGGCCAGAGCTCGAGGTCGCCCGTGCGGTGGTAATTGACAACCGCAAAGAGCATCCCGACGGCGGTCCCCAGGGCAAAAAGCTGGATCGGTAGATCCAGCGCGGGAATCGAAGTCGAATCCATGCCTCACAAGGGGCACGGCGGCGGATTCTCTCCCCCCGCTGTCCTGTTGACTGCGGGCACATTTGAGAACTAAGCTGTACCCGAAGCGGACTCCGGTATTCCAATCATGGCCAAGGCCAACGCCAGTTCCAAGCCCGACGCGCCCCGGCGCCTGCCGCGAGGCCGGCATGCGCTCGCGCCCGACGAGGTGCAGCGCGACCAGCGCGAGCGCCTCCTGGCCGCGGTTCCGGCGGTCGCGGCGGAGCGCGGCTACGAAGCGATGTCGGTGGCCGACATCGTCCGGGCGGCGGCGGTCTCCCGCAACGCCTTCTACAAGAACTTCGGCGACAAGCGGGCCTGCGTCGCCGCCGCGCACGAGCTTGGCCACGAGCGCCTCTTCGACCTGCTCTCGACCGCTTGCTACGAGGGCGCGACGATCGAGGAGCGGGTCGGCGCCTCGCTCAAAGCGGGCCTCGATCTGCTCGCCGGCGAACCGGCCCTGGCCCGCTTCCTCTTCGTCGAGGCTCCCTCCGCCGGCGACGAGATCGCCCTCCGCTACCACGAGTGGCTCGGGCGCTACGGCACCCTCCTGCGTTCGGCCGCTCCCGAACTGCCGACCGAGTCTCTACCTGAACCCGAGGTCGAGCAGGTGATCGTCGGCGGCATCGCCTCGCGTATCGCCAGCGAGGTGCTGCGGAGCGGGGGAGAGAAGCTGCGCGAGTTGGCCGGCCCCTTCCTCGAGTACGTCCTCGCCTTTTACCGCTTGGGAGAGCGCGGCCAGCGCGAGGGCCGAGTCCTCGCCTTCGAGCCCGACCAGGCCGACGTCACCGAGTCGTACGAAGCGCGCCGCAAGCAAGCCGGCGCCTAGCTTTCTCAGCAATACCACGCTCGTACCCTTGACAAACGCAAACGAGCGTGTTTACATCCCGCTCGTCTTCTCATAGGTACGAAGACGGTATGGCTAACGCCTAGCAGCACTACAGGGACATAACCGAGCCTCGAGGAAGCCGCTAAGGGAAGCGGCGGGCAGAGGGGCTCACGGGACAAGGAGAGAGATCTAGATGTTCTCGACGCTACGCACGAGGTTCGGCATCCCCGGAGTCATCTCGGTGATCGCCCTGGTCTTCGCAATGCTCGGCGGCGCTTATGCCGCCTCCAACTCTTCAGGCGGTCACGGCGCCCTCGCCTCCAAGAAGTCCAAGAAGGCGAAGGCGAAGGCCGGCAAGCGCGGGCCTAAGGGGCCCAAGGGCGCCAAGGGCGACACCGGCGCGGCGGGCCCGCAGGGCCCCGCCGGAGCAGCCGGCGCCAAGGGCGATGCCGGCGCGGCGGGAGCAGCGGGCGCGACCGGATCGACCGGAGCGACCGGCGCCAAAGGCGCGACGGGAGCGACGGGAGCGACCGGATCGACGGGACCGACCGGCTTCAGCGGCTTCACCGAAACCCTGCCCTCGGGCAAGAGCGAGACCGGTACCTGGAGCTACTACCAGCCGCCGACCACGGACAACCTCGCGGTCTCGGTCCCGATCTCCTTCCCGATCCCGCTGGCGACGAACGGCACCGAAGCCTTCTACTTCACCCGCGAACAGATCGAAGAAGAAGAATTCGAACACGGCTGCAAGTGGGAAACCGAAGAATTCGAAGACCCCGCCGCCAGGCCTGAATCGACCACGCCGGGCGTGCTCTGCGTCTTCGCCTTCGAAGAATCGAACTTCGAAACGGCGCTCGAACAGATGTTCTTCCGCAACCCGGGCGACCCGTACGACGCCGGGTTCGGACCCACCGGCACCTACCTCACGTTCAAGAAGAGCTTGACGGCAGAACCCACAGACCTGAGCGCCGCCGGCACCTGGGCGGTTCAGGCCCCCTGACGAAGCGACCGTGGAGCCCCACCGCCGAGCGCAGCAGGCGCCCGGCGGTGGGGCTCCCTCGACCGCCGGCCGACCCCAAGCACGCCCAGATGACGCACGGAGGAGCCCAGATGAAGCAGCCAGCGCCCAACCGCACGCACACCAGCCGCCCCGCCGCCCTCGGCGCCGCCCTCGCGGCCGTGCTCTGCCTCGGGCTCCTCGCCGCCTCGGCCGCCTCGGCCGCCTACGAACAGGTCGCCAACTTCGCCGGCACGCCGGGGGTGCTGCACCCCCTGTACGGCACTTCCATCGAAAAGGAGAAATACTGGCCCGAAGAGGTCCAGCTCGGCGGCGTCGGTGGCATGGCGGTCAACTACACCGGCGCCGGCGGCGTCCCGGCGGGCACGATCTACGCGGCGACCGGCAGGTACGGCACATGGGTTGCCCGCTACAACCCCGACGGCAGCTTCAGCGAGCGCTGGAGCTTCAAGGGAAGCCCCGAACCCGAAAAGCGCTGCGGCCCCGAAGGCGCCCCCGCTTTCCCGACCTGCAACTCTCAGCCGGAAGCCGGTGCGGGTGGCGTCGACGTCGATGTCGATCAGAGCACCGGCAACGTCTACGTCTTCAACATCGGTGAAGTAAAAACCGGCGAAAACCAGATCCACGTCTACACTCCCGATGGCGCCGAACTGATCGCCGAATTCGGCGAGCGGGCCCCCGATGGTCAAGCAGTCGCGGAAAGCCCGGAAAAGCTCCACTTCTCCGGCGCGGGCGTCAGGGGCGCGATCGCGGTGAACAGCTCGGGCGTCGTCTACGTCTACGACAGCGGCTCCGACAGCCACCGCCTGATGGTCTTCGAACCGCTCTCTCCCGGCGACTACGAACACTACGCCTATGCCGGCCAGTCCCACGACCTCGCAACCAAAGGTGAAGCGCCCCAGTACCCGGTCGCCGATGCCGCCGGTGACCTCTACGCCGCTTCCGAAGAAGGCCACTTCGTCAAGCTCGACCCCGCCGACCCGGCGGCGGCGCCGCTTTGCGAATTCGACTTCAAAAAGGGCGGCATCGCCTCGATCACGGTCAACCCGCTCGGCGGCGAACTCTTCTTTGACTCCGTAAAGGAAAAAGGGATCATCCACGAGCTGGGCGGCGAGTGCCAGGAAGGCAAGTTCGCCGAAGTGGGTCAGATCCCGGTCTCGCCCAAACGCGTCGAACTCGCCGGGCTGGCCTTCGACCCGTTGCGCGAATACGGGGCCGGCCGCCCGCCCGGCGTGCTCTTCGCCGGCGCCCCCGACGCCGAAGGCGGCAAAAGCGAAGGCGAATATCCCGACACCCTGGCCGAATCCTCGATGGGCTACATATTCTCCCGCCCGGCGGCGATCCCGCCGGCGGTCGAAGCGGAGTCCTTCGAACACGTCACCCAGACCACGGCCGAGCTGGGCGCCCGGATCAACCCGAAGAGCACGGCGACGAACTACGTCTTCCAGTACCTGCCCGAGGCGGCCTATGAGGAAAACGAACCGAACGAGCGCCAGTCGCTGAGGATCAGCGCCACGGGCGGCGTCTTCGGCCTCGCCTTCGAGGGCAAGCGCCTGGGCGGCGAGGCAACCGCCGACCTCAGCTCGGGATCGAAGACCCTGACCGCGCTTCGCAGCGCCGTCGCCGTCGCCGACCTCAAGGCCGCGCTCGGCAGCGGCGACCTGAACGGCGCCGCGGGCGAGGGCACGACGATCGCAGGCTCGAGCACGATCAGCTCGGTCGCCACCGCCGAAGGCAGCTTCGAAGCGGGTCTTGAAATCCACGGGTTGGGCGGGTCGGGTATCCCCTCGGGCGCCAAGATCGTCTCGGTCACCCCCGAAGCGGGGCTGCCCACGGCCGAAATCAAAATCTCGACCGTGGCCACCAAATCGGAAAGTCACGCCGCGCTCAGCTCGGGCACGACGCAGGTCACCTCGCTCACCGCCACCGAAGGCAACTTCACCGCCGGCGAGCGGATCGAAGGCAAAGGGATCCCCGAGGGCACCACGATCGCCTCGGTGGGGGCGGGGGAACTTACCCTCTCCAAGGCCGCGATCGGCCCCGAAGCAGGGGTCGAACTGCACGCCGGCACCACCACCCTGACCGCGCTCGGCCCGCAAACGGGCAAATTCCAGGTCGGTCAGACAATCGAAGGCGAAGGCATCGCCCCCGGAACGAACGTGGTTGCGGTCGAAGCGAGCTCGCTGGAGATCTCAAAGCCGGCGAGGAAGCCCGGCAGCGCCGTCACGGTCTACTCGCCCGGCCCCGAACCGCTGGCGGTCGGGGAGACCGTCGAAGGGCCCGGCATCCCGGCGGGCACCTCGATCAGGACGATCAAAGCAGGCGAGGCGACCCTCTCCAAGGCCGCCACCGCCGCGGGCAGCGGTGTCCTCCTGCGCGCCGGTCTGCCCTCCGACGTCTCGGCGGCGAAGCTGCGAAACGCGCTCGAGGCGCTGCCGGGGATCGGCGCCGGCAATCTCAGCGTCGGCGGCGGCCCCGGCGATGAAACGGGCTCGAGCCCCTATGAGATCGTCTTCAGGGGCGAACTCGCCAACGAAGACGTGCCCGAGGTCGAAGCCGACGCCGCCGGCCTCTCCGGCGGCCCCGCCACGGCCGAGGTGCAGACCGAGAACGAGGGCGGCGGCGGCTTTGGCGAAGGCGCCGCCGAAGCCCCGCCCGGCGGCGGCTTCCTCGGCGAAGGCACCGAAGCGATCAGCGCCACCGGCGCGCTGGTCGGCCTCGAGCCCGACACCGCCTACCGCTTCCGCGCCGTGGCCACCAGCCACTGCTCGGTCGAACACCCCGAAGAAGTCTGCGAAGGGACGGGCAAGGCGCTCGCCTTCCACACCTTCCCCGCCGAGGCCCCCGGCCTGCCCGACCAGCGCGCCTATGAGCTGGTCTCCCCCGTCAACAAGGGAGGCGGCCAGGTGCTGCCCGCCGATCCCTCGATCGGCACCTGCGCCGCGGAGTCGGACTGCAAGCCCAACACCCTCTACACCCACTTCCCGATGCAAAGCGCCCCCGACGGCGAAGCGATCGCCTACGAGGGCACCGCCTTTGATTCCGAACAGGCCTCGCTGATCGAAAACGAGTACCTCGCCCGCCGCGACCCCAAAGCGGGCTGGCAGAGCACCAACCTGACCCCGACCCGGCTGGCGAGCAAGGGCAACAACGGGGGCAACCAGATCGGCGGCTACGAGGCCTTTGACCCGGCGCTGAGCAAGGGCCTGCTGGGGCAGGGAGGCACGCGGCAGATCCTCGGCCCCCAAGCCCCGCTCGGCTATGACGACCTCTACGCCCAACCGAGCGGCGAACCTGCCGCGCTGACCCCGCTGCTCACCGAAGCACAGCTCTTCAACCGCCCCCCCGGCGGCAAGTTCCAGATGCGCTACGCCGGCGCCTCCGACCGACGTCTCGCGGGTCTTCTTCGAAGCCAACGACGCGCTCAGCGAAGCGACCCCCTTCGCCCCGGCGGCGATCGACGGCGGCGAAGGCAAGTACAACCTCTACGAATGGCACGAAGGCAACCTCGCGCTGGTCAACGTGCTGCCCGGCAACGAAGAAACCCAGGCTGTCTCCGGCGAATCGTTCTCGCCCGCCACCCACCAGGTCTCATCCGACGGCAGGCGCGCCTTCTTCGCCGATGAATCGGGCCAGGTCTACCTGCGCGAAGACGGCGAAACGACGCGGGAGATCTCCACCGAAGGCACGCCCGACCCGGGCAAGTTCGCGGTAGCAGCCGTCGACGGCTCGGCCGTATTGCTCGCCAACGGCCACCTCCACTACACCGAAGGCGCAGAAGCGACGATCGACCTGACCCAGGGCGAAGGGGGCTTCGAAGGGGTGGTGGGAGAAAGCGAAGACCTCTCCCACATCTACTTCGTCGACACCGCGGTGCTCGACGAAGCGCCGGGCGCCGAAGGCGATGAAGCCCAGGCCGCCAAGAACAACCTCTACGCCTGGGCGCAGGGCGAAGGCACGCGCTTCGTGGCGCGGCTGAGTGGAGGAGGAGAAGAAGTCAGCGACTGGGCGGCGCCCTACCAACGCACCGCCGAGGCCAGCCCCGCCGGGCGCTGGCTGGCCTTCCTCTCCAAAGCGCGGCTGACCGGCTATGACAACACCGGGCCCTGCACTCTGATCTCGGGCGCCCCATCGTTTACGTTCCCGGCCCCTGCGCCGAGGCCTTCCTCTATGACTCCGCCACCGGGCAGCTGCGCTGCGCCTCTTGCAACCCCGGCGGCGCTCGCCCGCTGGGGTTGACGGAACTGCGCCGGATCCTCGGCGGCACCAAGCTGCCCCAACTCCGCTACCTGACCGACCAAGGGCGGCTTTACTTCGACAGCCGCGACTCGCTCGTCCCCGCCGACACCAACGACGGGGTCGAAGACGTCTATCAGTACGAGCCCCAGGGAGTCGGCACCTGCACGAGAGCGGCGGGCTGCACCGCGCTGATCTCCGCCGGCACCGGGACCGCGGACTCCAACTTCCTGACGATCGACCCCTCGGGCAAGAACGTCTTCTTCACCACCCGCGACCAGCTGACGCTGAGAGACAAAGACCAGCTGATCGATCTCTACGACGCCCGCGAAGGCGGCGGGCTTGCGGCCGAAACCGAAGTGGCGCGGACCGAATGCCAGGGCGAAGCCTGCCAGCCGCCGGTCGCCGCACCCAACGACCCCACCCCGGGCTCGAGCAGCTTCGAAGGGGCGGGCAACGTGAAGGAAGAAGCCAAGGCAAAGAAGCACGCCAAGAAGAAGCACGCCAAGAAGCACAAGGGCCACAAGCGAAAGAAGGCTCACAAGCACAAGAAGAAGCACGCCGGCAGGCGAGCCGCCAAACACAACCGCGGAGGTGCCAAGTGATCGCCCCGAGAAGACTCCTCGCCCTCGCGGCGGCCTGCGCCCTGCTCGTCCCCGCGAGCGCCCGCGCGGACTTCGGCCTCGTCCCCGGCAGCGTCACGGTGACCGCCCGAAACGCCAACAGCACGGTCGCCACCCAGGCCGGCTCGCACCCGGCCAACCTCACCGTCCACTTCGAGCTGAAGACCGACGAAAGCGGCAAATCCGAAGGCGGGCAGATGCGAAACGCTCTGATCGACCTGCCGCAGGGCCTGATCGGCAACCCGCAGGCGATTCCGACCTGCTCGCGCCAGGACTTCGAAGGCTTCTCGCCCCACTGCGCGGGCGAGAGCCAGGTCGGCACCCTGCGGGTGATCCTCCCCGGCCTGGGCGAGCTCAACGGCCCCGTCTACAACGTCGAACCGCCGCCGGGAGTGGCGGCCCAGCTCGGCTTCTCGGGCGGCGGCTTCCTCTCCCAGCAGTACGCCTCGGTGAGAAGCGAGGAGGGCTACGGGCTGCGCGTCGGCGCGCTCAACACGCCGACCGAAGTGACCCAGGTGACGGAGACGATCTGGGGCTGCCGGCGGCCGATGAACACGAAGAAGAGCGCTGGTGCTTGAACGAATCCGGCTCTGTCAAAACGGGCGGCTGCCCCTCCACGGCGCCGCTTCGCTCCTTCCTGACCCTGCCGGCCTCCTGCGACGCGGCACCGCAGACGACGATCTCGGTCGACTCGGTGCAGGAACCGTCGGTCTACTCCAGGGAAACGGTGAAGGCGCTGAACGCCGCCGAACAGCCGCAGCCGATGACCGGCTGCGACGCCGTCCCCTTCGGCCCCGAAGTCTCCTCGCAGCCGACGTCCAAGCTGGCCTCCAACCCATCGGGGCTCGACTTCGAGCTGGCGCTTCCCGACAAGGGCCTGACCAGCCCCGGCGGGATCACCGAAACCGAGCCACGCAAGGCGGTGGTCACCCTGCCCGAGGGCACGACGGTCAACCCCTCCTTCGCCGAAGGGGCTGCGGTCTGCCCCCAGGCCGGATATGAAGCCGAGCAGATCGACTCCCCGGTGGGAGCGGGCTGCCCGGAGGCATCGAAGCTGGGGAGCGTCCACGTCTTGAGCCCGCTCTTGGAAGAACCCGTAGAAGGCTCGCTCTACCTGGCTGCCCCCTACGCCAACCCCTTCAACTCCCTGACAGCCCTCTATATGGTCGCCAGGGCACCGGAACGAGGCGTGCTGGTAAAGCAGGCGGGCAAGATCGAGTTGAACCCAAGCACGGGCCAGATCACCACCACCTTCGAAGGTTTGCCGCCGATCCCTTTCTCCTCCTTCAAGCTGCACTTCCGCGAAGGGGCGAGGGCGCCATTGGCCACGCCGAGCTCCTGCGGCGAATACAACACCGTGGCCAAGCTGACTCCGTTCTCGGCTTCCTCTGACGCCGAAGCGATCACCAGGGAAGCGTCCTTTCAGATCGAACACGGCCCCGACGGCGGCGCCTGCCCGAGCGGAGGGCTGCCGCCCTTCCACCCGGGCCTGATCGCGGGCTCGATCAACAACGCCGCCGGGCGTTTCTCCCCCTTCAACGTGAGGTTGTTCAGGACCGACGCCGAACAGGAGTTCACCCGCTTCTCGATCAAGCTGCCGCCCGGAGTGGTCGGCAAGCTGGCGGGCATCCCCTTCTGCTCCGAGGCAGGGATCGCCCAGGCGATCGCCAGGACAGGGATCCACGGCGGCGAGGAAGAGATCGCATCGCCCTCCTGCCCGGCCGCATCTGAAGTCGGCCACTCCCTGGCCGGAGCGGGAGTCGGCCAGGCTCTCGCCTACGCACCGGGCAAGCTCTACCTGGCCGGGCCCTACCACGGCTCTGCGATCAGCCTGGTGGCGATCACTGCCGCCAAGGTCGGCCCCTTCGACCTCGGCAACGTGGTCTTGCGCTACGCCTTCCGGGTCGACCCCGAAACCGGCGAAGTCTTCATCGACGCCACCGGATCGGACCCGATCCCCCACATCATCAAGGGCGTGCCGGTGCACGCAAGGGACATCCGCGCCTACACCGACCGCCCCGAATTCGTCTTGAACCCGACCTCCTGCGCGCGGACCTCCACCGCCAGCACCCTCTTGGGATCGGGCCTTGACTTCGCCTCCGAAGCAGACGACCGCCCGGTGACCGTCTCCACCCCCTTCCAGGCAGCCGACTGCGCCGCCCTGCCCTTCAAGCCCAAGCTCTCGCTGCGGCTCAAGGGAGGAACGAGGAGAGGCGCCTACCCGGCGCTGACCGCGAAGCTCAAGATGAACGGCTTCGGCGAAGCGGGGATCAGGCGCACCCGGGTCACCCTGCCCGCCTCGGAGTTCATCGCCCAGGCCCACTTCAACACGATCTGCACCAGGGTCGTCTTCAAGCAGGGCGCCCACCCGGGAGAAATGTGCCCGAAGGGCTCGATCTACGGCCGCGCCGTGGTCAGGCCCCCGATCCTCTCCGAACCCCTCGTCGGCCCGGTCTTCCTGCGCTCCTCCGAACACCAGCTCCCCGACGTCGTCGCCGCCGTTCACAACGGCGAGATCGACGTCGTCTTGGACGGCAAGGTGGACTCGGTCAAAGGACGCCTCCGCAGCACCTTCGAAGCGACCCCCGACGCCCCGGTCTCCTCGGTCTTGCTGAAGCTCCGCGGCGGCAAGAAGGGGCTCTTTGAAAACTCGACCAACCTCTGCAAGGGCACCCACAGGGCCGAAGCCAACTTCAAGGGCCACAACGGCAAGACCTGGAACAAGCGGCCCAAGCTGGTGCCCAGCGCCTGCAAGAAGGCCCACAAGCACAAGACAAAGCGCACCGCCCACAGGGCGCGCTAGGGATGGGCAGACGGGCGGGGGCCCTGGCCACGGCGCTGGCCCTGCTGGCGTGCGCCTCCCTGGCGCACGCCTCGGTGGTCCAGGAAGGCAACGTCCGCATCACCGTCCTCTCCCAAGTCCTCCCCTACAAGCTGCCAAGGAAGGGAACAGCCCCGATCGCCGTCTTCGTCGCCGGGCACCTCTCCGCCCCCAAGGGCGGCATCCCGCCGCAGCTGCGGGAGATGACCGTCGAAGTCAACAAGCACGGCCTGCTGCAGTCCAAGGGCCTGCCCACCTGCCCGCTGAAGCGAATCCAACCCGCCTCGACGCAAAGGGCCCTCTCTTCCTGCGGAGAGGCCCTGATCGGCTCGGGCCAGTTCTGGGCCCACATCGTCTTGCCCGACCAGGGCGCCTACCCGACCCACGGGAGGCTTCTGATCTTCAACGGAAGACAGAAGGGCCGCCCGGTGATCTTCACCCACATCTTCACCGCCAACCCCTTCTTCTCTTCCTTCGTCATCCCCTTCTCGATCCAAAAGAAGAGCCACGGCGCCTACGGCACCAGGCTCACCGCGTCCTTGCCCCAGGCCCTGGGGGACTGGGGCTACGTCGATCGGATCAAGCTGACCTTGAAGCGCAAATACCAATACAAGGGACGCCAGCTCTCCTACTTCAACGCGGGGTGCCCTGCTCCGGCGGGATCGAAGCGGACTGTCTTCCCCTTGGCGCTGGCCTCCTTTGCTTTTGGCGAAGGGCTCTCGATCTCAGCGAAGGTGGAAAAGGCTTGTGGGGTGAAGGAATGAGACTGTTGACCTCTATCAATACCATGTGCGTATCTTGACAAGTACGAACTGACATGTTTGTATGGCTCTCGGCATTCGATGAGAACTGAGTCGGTATGACTGCGGAGCAAGAGACCGCCCGCGCCGAGGTGATCGCCAACCAGCGGGCTCGCATCTTCGACGGCTTCGCCCGAGCGCTTGCCTACCACGGCTACGAGGACACCAAGGTCACCGACATCGCCGAACTCTCCGGCGTCTCCCGGGCGACCTTCTACGAGCGCTTTGAGAGCAGGGAGCTCTGCTTCGCCGCTGCCTACGCGAATGGGGTGGAGCGTCTGGCCGCAGCGGTGGAGGGGGCTGCCGGGGACGAGAGCGGCTGGATCAACCGGCTCTCCGCCGGCCTCACGGCCGGCCTCGAATTCATCGCAGCCGACCCGGCGCTGGCCCATCTCCTCTTCGTCGAGTCGCTCGCCGCCGCCCGCCCCGCCCGCCTCGAGCACGAGCGCTCGCTGGGGCGCCTGGCGCAGGTCATCTCGCCCGCCGCTCGCTGACGGTGAGGTCTCCGAGGAGACCGCTCGGATGCTCGCCGGCGGCCTCACCTCGCACCTCTCCGGCCACATCCTCGCCGGCGAGGCCGAGCGGCTGCCCGAACTGCATGAGCCGCTGCTCCAGTACCTGCTCGCCCCGTCGCTGGCCGCTCTGCGCACCACGGATGAGCGACGAGCCGCCGCGCTTTGACCCGGCCGGCTTCGCCGAGCTGCCGGACAGGCTCGCCCTCGGCCAGCTGCCGCCCGGCCGCCACGGCCTGCCGCGCTCCTTTGTGGCTCGCAACCAGCGCCTTCGCATCGTCGCCGGCCTGCTGCGGGTGTTGCCGCGCCACGGCTACGCGGAGACCACGGTCGGCCAGATCATCAGCGAGGCCCGGGTCTCCCGCTCCGCCTTCTACGGCCAGTTCACCGGCAAGGAGGAGTGCTTCCTGGAAGCGTATGAGCTCGGCGGCGGCTGGCTCTGCGACGGGGTGGAGGCAGCGACAGCGGCTGAGCCCTGGCCCGCCCGGGTCCGCGTCGGCGTCGGCGAGGCGCTGCGGATGCTCGGCGCCAACCCGCAGCTGGCCCACCTGATCGCGATCGAGGCGCTGCAGGCGGGCCCGGCGGCCCGCCAGTTGCAGCAGGCCAGCCTCACCCGGCTCGCCGGGATCCTCCGGCGGGGGCGCCCCGAGCGCCCCGAGCTCCCCGCCGACCTCGAGCCGCTGCTGCTCGGCGGCGCTCTCTCCGTGGTCTCCCGCCACGTCGAAGCCGGCCGGATCGAGCAGCTGCCCGAGATCGAAGCCGCCCTGGTCGAGTGCCTGCTGATCCCCTACCTTGGACCGGGGGAGAGCAAGCGAATCGCAGCTTGAAGCCATTTCCGGCCCTCGCTATACTTTTTGAAGTAAAAGCCGATCCGGATTTAGGAGATTGTCAGTGGCGAACGGTGCGGACACGCAGGTCAAGGCCCCAGTCGAGGAGATCGAGCCGTTCGAGGCGGCGCAGGAGATCGAGGGCGGCGACGTCGTCCTGATCGACACGCGCGAGCCCCACGAGTACCAGGAGGCCCACCTCGAGGACGGCAAGCTGGTGCCGCCAGGCCTGCTCGGCGACGAAATCGCCACGGCCGCGCCCGACAAGTCGGCCCGCACGATCATCTACTGCCGCAGCGGCAGCCGCTCCTACAAGGCGGCCGAACAGCTGGAAGCGCTCGGCTACACCGACGTCGCCTCGATGGCCGGCGGCATCATCGCCTGGCAGGAGCAGGGGCTTCCCGTGCTCGCCGCCGCGGGGATGACCGCCGAACAGCGCGACCGCTACTCGCGCCACACGCTGCTGCCCGAGGTCGGGGTCGACGGCCAGCTGAAGCTGCTCAACGCCAAGGTGCTGCTGCTCGGCGCCGGCGGGCTCGGCGCGCCGACGGCGCTCTACCTCGCCGCGGCCGGGGTCGGCATGATCGGCCTCGTCGACGACGACGTCGTCGACGCCTCCAACCTGCAGCGCCAGGTGATCCACAGCACCGAGCGGATCGGGATGGCGAAGACCGCCTCGGCCCGGATCTTCATCGAAGGGCTGAATCCCGACGTCGAGGTGGTCGAGCACAACGGCCGGCTCGACGCGAGCAACATCCTTGAGGTGATCTCCGACTACGACATCATCGTCGACGGCGCCGACAACTTCCCCACCCGTTACCTGCTGAACGACGCCTCGGTGCGGCTGCGCAAGCCGGTCGTCTCCGCCTCGATTCTCGGCTTCGACGGCCAGATCTCGACCTTCGCCCCCTTCGAGGGCCCCTGCTACCGCTGCCTCTACCCGACCCCGCCGCCGGCCGAGCTGGCGCCGAGCTGCTCGGCCAACGGGGTGCTCGGGGTGATGGCGGGGACGATGGGCACCCTGCAGGCCAACGAGGTGATCAAGCTGATCCTCGGCAAAGGCGAACCGCTGATCGGGCGCCTGCTGCTCTACGACGCGCTGGGGACCCGCTTCACCGAGCTCAAGGTCCGCCGCGACCCCGAGTGCCCGATCTGCGGCGAGAACGCGGCCGAGATCCCGGAGTCGGAGATGGGCAAGTTCCCCGACTACGACGCCTTTTGCTCTGGAGCTGGCGGCGACCGCCAGACGCTCGCCTCCTAGGCTAGGATCACCGCCCCGATGGCGACCGTTCGCATACCTCCCGTGCTGCGCGCCCACACCGGTGGCGCCTCCGAGGTCGAGGCTGCCGGCTCCGATGTCGGCGAGGTCCTGCGCGCGCTCACGACTGAGCACCCCGGCACCCAGGAGCAGCTCTTCGGCGAGGACGGCGACCTCAACCGCTACGTCAACGTCTATCTCAACGACGAGGACGTCCGAGTCCTCGACGGCCTCGGCACCGCGGTCAAGGAGGGCGACACCGTCGTCATCCTGCCGGCGATGGCCGGCGGTTGAAAAAGCCTTCGTAAATCTCCCACGGGCGAACGCCCGACGCTATACTTTTTGAAGTAAGGGACTGGCGAGCGATGTCTGAACTTCTCAACCGACCCTGCGGGGGACGCTTCGGCAATATCGTCGAGTCGATCGGCAATACGCCGCTGGTCGAGCTTCCTCGCCTCTCGCCCAATCCCGACGTCCGCATCTACGCCAAGCTCGAGGGGCGCAACCCGACCGGCTCGGTCAAGGACCGCGTCGCCAAGTCGATGATCGAGGCGGCCGAGGCCGAGGGGCTGATCCTGCCGGGGCAGACGATCCTCGAGCCGACCTCGGGCAACACCGGGATCTCGCTGGCGATGATCTGCAGCCGCAAGGGCTACAAGCTCAAGGTTGTTATGCCCGACAACGTCACCGCCGAGCGTACCCAGCTGCTCGAGATGTACGGGGCGGAGATCGTCTACTCCGAGGGCGCCAAGGGCTCCAACGGGGCGGTCGAGGTGGCGCTGGAGATGGCCGAGGACCCGCAGTACTACATGCCCTACCAGTACGGCAACGAGGCCAACCCCAACGCTCACTACAACGGCACCGCGGTCGAGATCCTCGAAGAGCTCGACGAGGTGACCGCCTTCGTCGGCGGCCTCGGCACCGGCGGCACCCTGATGGGCAACGGCCGCCGGCTCAAGGAGGAGAACCCCGAGACGCTGATCGTCGCCGCCGAGCCGATGCAGGGCGAGATGGTGCACGGTCTGCGCTCGCTCGATGACGGCTTCATCCCGCCGATCATCGACATCTCGTTGCTCGACCGCAAGATCATGGTCTCCAACCGCGACGCGATCGTCTGGACCCGCAAGCTGCTCGACGAGGAGGGCGTCTTCGCCGGCGTCTCCTCCGGCGCGATCGCCCGCATCGCGGCCCGCATCGCCGGTGAGCTCGACGGCGGCAACGTCGTCTTCCTGATCCCCGACGACGGCTGGAAGTACCTCTCCTCCGGCGTCTACACCAAGCCGATCGAGGAGATCGAGAACCTCGATTCCACCGTTTGGTGGTAATCGCCGGACCCCGCTGAGATGCGGATCTCCCAGTCCCTGATCGACGAGATGGTCGCGCACGCGCGCGCCGACCTGCCCAACGAGTGCTGCGGGATGGTCGGCGGCATTGGCGACGAGGCGAGCGTGGTGATCCCGGTCGTCAACTCGGCCGCCAGCCCGCTGCGCTTCGAGATGGACCCCCAGGGCCAGTACAACGCGCTGAAGGCGATCGAAGACGACGGCAAGGAGATGCTGGCGATCTACCACTCGCACACCAAGAGCGCCGCCTATCCCTCGCAGACCGACGTCAACCAGGCGGTCAACTGGCCCGATGCGATCTACCTGATCGTCTCGCTGCAGGACGAGGACGCGCCCGAGGTCAGGGGCTATTGGTTGAAGGACCTGAAGATCGCCGATGCCGAGCTCGTCGTCGAGTAGCGGGCGCCCGGTCAAGGTCGCCTTCGCTCGGCATCAGATCGAGGCGGAGATGATCCAGGGCCTGCTCGAGGCGCACGGCATCCCTAGCATGGTCCAGCGCACGGTCGACAACCCTGAGTTCCTGGCGGCGGGGCCGCGCCAGATCCTCGTCCCCGAGGCGGCCGCGGAGAAGGCCCGCGACGTGCTTGCCAACGCCCCCGGGGAAAGCCTGCCCGGGGAAGACTAGGCCGGCCCGGGCCGGGCGATTTCGCGCAGGTAGCCGCGCCAGGCGTCCTCGACCTCGCGGAAGCGGGCCTCGAAGGCGGCCTCGATCGTCGGCACCGCCCCACCGGGCAGCAGTTTCAGGGCGAGGCGCTCGCAGGCATCCGCGCCGCGTTCGGCCTCGAGCAGGTCGAAGATCGTGCCGCCGAGGATCACCGCATCGCGGCGCGAGGGAGGAAAGGAGGGCCGGGCGCTCTCGCGCAGGCGGCGGATCACCGCCGGGCGGTAGAAGCCGACCTGGCGCGAGAAGTACTGGGCGGCGCCTTCGACCAGCCAGGCCCAGCGCAGGTAGCGGGCGAAGCGGCGCGGCGTCCAGGAGGGCGGCAGCTCGCGGTTGTTGGCGGCGATCACGAGCTGGGCGTAGAGCCGCTCGGCGGTGCCGCGCAGGGCCTCGCGCGAGTCCTCGCCGCCGGCGCGGCGCTCCATGTGCGGGTCGTTGAGCACGTGCAGCTCGGTCGACATCGGCCAGCCGGCGAGGTAGCGGCGGCCGGCCGGCGCCGCCGACCAGCGCGCCGCGGGCAGGAACGGGTGCGCCAGCGCAAGCCAGAGCGGATTGGTGTGGATGACCACGGTGATCTCGCCGGGGACCAGCTCGAAGCGGTCCTCGAGCCGCAGCCGCAGTTCCTCCATCCGGTCCAGCGTCCGCTCCGCGAACGCCGAATCGCCACTGTCGTGGCGGGCGGTAAAGCTCAGCGATTCGGTCTCAACCCAAGGCATCTAAGGCCGTCCGCCCGGCGCATATCCGCGTCCTCGGTCGCTCGCGTGCAGAGCACGCCACGCTCCCTGCGTCCTTGATCTGCTTGGCCGGTCGGCCTTAGACCAGTGCTGGCTCTGCCGCGCCGCAAACACCGAGAATCTCAGCCCTAGCGCGGTCGAACTCTTCGTCGGCCATCACCGGGGTGCCCTCGAAGGGCAGTTCGCGGTCGACCTCGACCCAGGAGCGGCAGCCGTGGTACTCCTCGCGGACCCGCACCGTGACCGGGCGGGGGATGCGGTGGACCCGCAGCAGCAGCACGTGCAGCGGGTGGCGGCGCTTCCAGTTGAGCCGCTTCTCCGCGTAGTCTGGGGTCCAGACGTAGTAAGGCGAGAGACCGTCGACCACGCGCGGGTCGGTGACGGTGATGTGGTCGGTGACCTCGGCCCAGGCGCGCAGGCGCACGCGGTCGGGCTGGGAGATGCCGCCGTCCTGAAGCAGGGCGCGGGCCGGCGGCTCCTCGTCGGGCCAGACGCCCTCCTCGAGCGCGCGACCGAGCTCGGGGTGATGGGACTCGCGCACCAGGTTGTTCTGCTGGTGGTCGAAGGTGGGGTAGAGGAAGAAGCGTTCGTGCTCGAGCTCGAAGTGCTTGTTCTCCTCGCGGATCCCGCCCTTGCGGAGGGTCAGCAGCTGCTCGCCCTCGGCGAGTGCGCGGACCGTCACGGCCCATTCCTTGAAAGCGATCGGCATTTGAAGTCGTACCTAGAAGAAGGTGTTTGAAGCAGATGACTGGGAGGGGGGCGCCTGGCCCGTTCCACGGTGAGGTGCCCGCCCGGATCGCGCATTCTAGACCAGCGCCGCCGGATTGCAAAATTTGTGATGAAGATCACTGACTGCCGTGGCCACCGCCGCCCGGAGTTTCGAGCCTCAGCCTGTCGCCGGGCGCCAGCTCGCCTTCGCCCTTGCCGGGCAGGGGCTCGCCGTTGAGGAGGTTGCGGCCGGGGGCGCCGTCCTCGCCGCCGGCGCGGCCGCGCGGTGGGTGCCGGCGGCGCTCGCTGATCAACGAGTAGCGCATCGGCGCCAGCGCCTCGAGCTCGCGCACGATCCCCTCGCCGCCGCGGCGCTCGCCGGCGCCGCCGCTGCCGTGGCGCAGCGAGAGCTCGCGGACGCGCAGCGGGAACTCGCTCTCCAGGGCCTCGACCGGGGTGTTGAGCGTGTTCGACATCGCCACGTGGATCGCGCTCGGGCCGTCGGCGTCGGGGCAGGCGCCCTGGCCGCCGCCGAGTGTCTCGTAGTAGGTGAACTCCTCGTTGGCCAGGGTGAGGTTGTTCATCGTCCCCTGGCCCTGGGCGGGCACCGGCCGGGCGCCGGCGAGGGCGGCGATGACGAGGTCGGCGACGCGGCTCGAGGTCTCGACGTTGCCGGCGGCGACGGCGGCAGGGAAGCGGGCGTTGAGCACGCAGCCCGCGGGGGCCCTGACCGCGATCGGCCGGTAGGCACCCGCGCAGGGCGGGGCGTCGGGATCGGTCAGCACCCGCACGGCGAAGAAGGCGGCGGACTTGGTCACCGAGAGGGGACAGTTGAGGTTGCCCTCGACCTCGGCATCGCTGCCGGAGAAGTCGAGGGTGAGCTGGTCGCCGTCGATCGTCACCTCGACCCGCAACGCCACATCCCGCTCGGCCAAATCTGTTCCGGTGGTCCTTTCCCCCGCTATTCGGGGTAAAGGACCACCGGAAGCGAAATCGACCTCCAGCACGTCCTCGGCGCGGTAGGTGCCGTCGGGGAGGGAGGCGATGGCGTGGCGGGTGCGTCGCTCGGCGTAGGCGAGGATCTCCTCCATCGCGCTCGCCAGCTGAGCGCGTCCGTGGCGCCCGGCGAGCTCGAGCAGCCGCTCGGCGCCGATCCGGTTGGCGGCTTCCTGTGCGCGCAGGTCGGCGAGCCGCTGCGCCGGGAAGCGCATCCGCCGGGCGAGGTCGCCCAGCACGCCCGGGCCGATCCGGGTCGGCGGGATCACCACGCCCTCGTCCTCGAGGCGGGCCGAGTTGGCCGGCATGCTGCCCGGGGTCGGGCCGCCGACGTCGGCGTGATGCGCCCTGCAGGCGGCAAAGCCGATCAGCTCGTCCTCGCCGAAGACCGGTGAGATCAGGGTGATGTCGGGCAGGTGGGTGCCGCCGCGGTAGGGGTCGTTGAGGATCCACGAGCCGCCGGGCTCCTGCTCGCGGTCGATCACGGCGGCGACCGCGTCCGGCATCGAGCCGAGGTGGACCGGAATGTGCTCGGCCTGCATCACCAGCTCGCCGCCCGGGTCGAAGATCGCGGTCGAGCAGTCGTGGCGCTCCTTGATGTTGGCCGAGTAGGCGGAGCGGATCAGGGCGGCGCCCATCTCCTCGCAGGCAGCGCGCAGGCCGCCGATCATCACCTGCAGCGTCACCGGGTCCACGGTCGCCTCCACTGCAACGTCTTGCGGCCCTGTGAGGCGCTCAACGCGTTGCACCTTTGCCGGCGTGGATCGTGCCCGACTCGTCGACCTCCGCGCTCCAGCCGGGGGGAACGACGAAGGTGCTCTCGGGGAGCTCGAAGATCGCCGGTCCGGCGAGGGCGAGCCCGGCGCCCGGCTCGCCGCGCAGGACCGGCGTCTGCAGCCACTCGCCGTCGAAGCGGACCTCGCGCGAGCCGCGCTCGACCGTGCCGGCGGCGGCGGTGGGACGCGGGCGGGCGCCCGCGGTGACCATCGCCAGGCGGATGTCGACGAGCACGACCTCGGCCTCGGGGTCGCGATGGCCGTAGAGCCGCTCGTGGGCGGCGGCGAAGCGCTCGGCGAGGTCGGCCGGGTCGGGACGGGTCGAGCCGCTCACCGGCAGCTCGAAGGCCTGGCCGGCGTAGCGCAGCTCGTAGGTCACTTCGGCCCTCGCCTCCGGATCGCCGCCGAGCCCGGCGGCCAGCTCCGCGACCGCGGCGGCGACGCGCTCGGCGCTGAAGTCCTCGCCCGAGAGCATCACCGTGCGGGAGGTGTCGCGGCGGCGGTCCGAGGCGCAGAGGCCGAGCGCCGAGAGCACGCCGCCGGCCCGCGGGCAGAGGATGCGCCCGACCTCCAGCTCGGCGGCGATCGCCGCCGCGTGCATCGGGCCGGCGCCGCCGAAGGGCAGCAGGGCGAAGCGGCGGGGGTCGATGCCGCGCTCGACCGTGACCACGCGCAGCGCCCGCACCATCTCCTGGTTGGCGACGCGCACGATGCCCTCGGCGGTCTCGACCTCGCCGAGGCCGAGCTTCCCGGCCAGCTTCGCCACCGCCGCGCGCGCGGCGTCGACGTCCAGCGGCACCCCTCCGGCAAGCTCCGAGTCGGCGGCGAGCCGGCCGAGCAGCAGGTTGGCGTCGGTGACGGTGGGCTCCTCGCCGCCGCGGCCGTAGCAGGCGGGCCCCGGCTCGGCACCGGCCGAGCGCGGGCCGACGCGCAGGGCGCCGCCCTCGTCGCGCCAGCCGATCGAGCCGCCCCCGGCGCCGACCGTGTGCACGTCGACCATCGGCAGCTGGATCACCCGGCCGGCGATCGTGCGCGAGTCGGTCCGCTTGACCTCGCCCTCCTCGACCACGCAGACGTCGCAGGAGGTGCCGCCCATGTCGAAGCCGAGTGCGTTGCCGTCGCCCGAGAGCTCGGCGAGCAGGCCCGCCCCGACCGCGCCCCCGGCCGGGCCCGAGAGCACGCTCCAGGCGCCGGCTCGCGCCGCCTCCCCGGCCTCGGCAACCCCGCCCGAGGACTGCATCACCAGCGGTGCGGGCAGGCCGGCGGCGCTCGCCGCATCCTCCAGCCGCCCGAGGTAGCGGCCGAGCAGGGGGGAGAGGTAGGCGTCGATCGCGGTGGTCGAGCAGCGCTCGTACTCGCGGAAGCGGGGCAGGACCTCGTGCGAGGCGGAGACGTGGACGCCGGGCAGCTCGCTGCGCAGGTGCTCGGCGATGCGCCGCTCGTGGCCGGGCTCGAGGTAGGCGAAGAGCAGGCAGATCGCGACCGCCTCGGCGCCGCTGTCGCGGACGAGATCGGCGAGGCGCCCGGGCTCGGCTTCGCCCAGCGGCTCGATTACCTCCTGCGGGCCGACGCGCTCGGCCGCCTCGAAGCGCAGCTCAGGCCCGATCAGCGGCGCCGGCTTCGGGGCGCAGAGCCGGTAGAGCTGCGGCCGGTCCTGGCGGCCGATCTCGAGCACGTCGGCGAAGCCGCGGGTGGCGATCAGGGCGGTGCGGGCGCCGCGCTCCTCCAGCAGGGCGTTGGTGCCGACCGTCATCCCGTGGGCGAAGGTCTCGACCTCGCTCGCCGCGACGCCCGCCTTGGCGAGCACGGCCTCGACCGCGGCGATCACCGCGCGCGACTGGTCAGCCGGCGTGGTCGGCAGCTTGGCCGTGTGGAGTCGCTCGCCGTCGAAGAGGACGGCGTCGGTGAAGGTCCCGCCTACGTCGACACCGAGCAGCACGGGTTGAAGCTAGCTCAGCGCCAGCTCTCGCGGCGCAGCTCGCCGTCGGCGGCGAGGACGAAATGGACGCCGTCGAGCGCGGGATCGGTGGCGGGGAAGTCGCCGCGCAGGTGGCCTCCGCGCGACTCGCGACGGGCCAGCGCGCCGGTCGCGATCGCCCGCGCGAGGGGGTAGGGGTCCTCCAGCAGCCGGCTCAGCCGCTCGGGGTCGCGGCGCGGGCCGGCGAGCTCCCAGACCGCGTCGCGGGTCGCCTCGCTCGGCGGCGCGAAGCGCCACTCGCCCGGCGGCGGCGGCTCGGCGGCGGCGGTTTCCGCCAGCGCCGCGCGCGCCGCCCGGGCGCCGAAGACGAAGCACTCGCTGAGCGAGTTGGAGGCGAGGCGGTTGGCCCCGTGCAGGCCGGTGCACGAGCACTCGCCGACGGCGAGGAGCCCGGCCAGCGAGGAGCGCCCGTCGAGGTCGACGACGACGCCGCCCATCGTGTAGTGCGCCGCGGGAGCGACCGGAATCAGCTCGCCGGCCGGTTCGAGGCCGGCCTCGCGCAGGGAGGCAAAGACGTTGGGGAAGCGGGCGGGGTCGAGGCCGCGCAGGTCGAGGTCGACCGCCGCGGCGCCGTCGGCCTCCATGCGGTCGAGCAGCGCCGTGGTGACGGCGTCGCGCGGGGAGAGCTCGTCGGTGAAGCGCCGCCCGGCGGCGTCGAGCAGGGTCGCTCCCTCGCCGCGCACCGCCTCGGTGATCAGCAGGCCGTCGAAGCGGGTGCCGGGCAGGAAGAGCGCGGTCGGGTGGAACTGGCAGAACTCGAGGTCGGCGAGGTCGGCGCCCGCGGCCGAGGCCATGGTCGGGCCGGCGCCGATCGCGCCCCATGGGTTCGAGGTGCGCCGCCACAGCGCCGCCGCTCCCCCCGTCGCCAGGATCGTCGCCGCCGCAGCGATCGGCTCGGCCTCGGTGAGCAGGCCGTGGCAGCGCTCGCCGTCGCTCCACAGGGCGGTCATCGAGGCCCGCTCGCGGACCTCGATTCGCCGCTCGCGGGCGACCATGGCGGCGAGCTTGGAGGTGATCTCGTGCCCGGTCGCGCTGCCGCCGGAGTGGACGATGCGGCGCCTGGTGTGACCGCCCTCGAGGCCCAGCGCCGGCTCCCCGTCGGCGTCTAAGTCGAAGACGACGCCGCGCGAGCGCAGCTCTTGCACCGCGGCCGGGGCCTCCTCGACCAGGGTCTGCACGGCCGCTGTCCGGCACAGCCCCCGCCCGGCGGCGAGGGTGTCGGCGGCGTGCTGCTCGGGCGAGTCGCCCGGCTCGAGCGCCGCGGCCAGGCCGCCCTGGGCCCAGTAGCTGGCGCTCTGGGAGAGCGGCGTGCGCGAGATCAGGCAGACGCGCGCGCCCTCCTCGGCCGCCTTCAGCGCCGTCCAGAGACCTGCCGCGCCGCCGCCGACGACGGCGACGTCGAACTCGGCGCTGGGAGCTATCGCCGCCCGGCCTCTCGCGGATCGCCTCGACCTGACCGCGCAGCCAGGCAGCTGCCGCTTCGCGAGCACGGGCCCGCTCGTCGGCGATCGCGCCCTCGGCCGCGGCGGCGCGCTTCTCCGCCTCGGCGATCCGCTGCTCGGTGGTCTCGGTCTGCGCCTCGATCTCGGCCAGCCGGCTCTCGGCCTCGGCGACGATCCGGTCCTTCGCCTCACGCTCGCGGCGCAGCTCCTCGGCGTGGGCGGCTTTGAGCTGCTCGAGCGCCTGCGAGGCCTTGGCGCGCTCGGTCTCGAGGTCGGTCTCGAGCGCCTCGATCTCGGCCGCCACCCGCTTCTCGGCGGCGCCGGCGGCAGCAGCCGCCTGCTCGAGGCGGCGCTTTGCCATCTCGACCTGGGCGCTGAGATCCTCGCCGCTCACGGACTCGAATCTATTACGCGCCGGCGAGGACGGCGCGGTAGGCCTCGAGCGTGCGCCGAGCCATGCGCGCCGCGGAGAGCGAGGCGGCGCGGGCCGACCCCTCGACCCGGGGGTCGGCGGAGTCGAGCAGGGGCGCCGCCGCGGCGCGCCAGCGCTCCAGCTCGAAGGGTGCGCAGAGGGCGCCGCGGACGCCGCCGAGGGCGTAGGGAGCTATGCCGACCGGGGTGGAGAGGACGGGCACGTCGCAGGCGAGCGCCTCGATCGCGGCGAGGCCGAAGCCCTCGTAGTCGGAGGTGACGAGGACCGCGTTCGCCGCGTTGACCCAGAGCGGCATCCGCTCGGGCTCGATCGCGCCGCCGGTGAGCAGCTCCGCCCCGCAGGCCGCGGCGAGCTCGGCGGCGCGGTCGTGGCGCTTCTCCGGGCGGGAGGGGTTGGCCGGGAAGAGCAGGTAGCGGCCCGCGGGCTCGAGCCCCAGCTCGCGCCGCGCCTCGGCCCGGGGGCGCGGCGCGAAGCGGCGCAGGTCGGGGCCGCAGGGCAGGATCGCCGAGCCCGGCACGGGGGGGAGGCCGGGGCGGCCGTCCTCCGATTCGAAGAGGGCGCGGGAGACGGCGGCGACGAGGTCGGCGCGCCAGGCGAGGCGGCGCGAGAGCGGCCCGACCAGCCAGTGGCGGACGTCGGTGCCGTGGAAGCTGACCACGAGGGGGCGGGCGCCGGCGAGGCGCGCGCACCAGCCGGCGAGGCCGTAGTGGGCATGGACGAGGTCGAAGCGCTCGCGGCGCAGCAGCCGGCGCAGGCGCCGGGTCGCCGGCAGGTATTCGCCGCGACCCGGGGGGAATTCGAAACGCACCAGCTCCACCCCGCAGCGCTCCAGCTCGTCGATCTGGTCGCGCACCCAGCGGCCGCGCTGCGGCGCCCCGGCGTCGGGGACGAAGTTGGTCACGATCAGCACGCGCACGGGCTGGAGGCTAGCTCCGCCGGGTCCCGAATCGCGTCACAGAGTTGGCACGAACGCGTCTTGTTCGGTGCGTCGAGGCCCTTGAGCATCGAGTCTCCAACTGCGAAAGAGGAGGTCGATATCATTGCTATCATCGGGTTCATGGCGCAGCTTCTCGTCCGCAACATCGAGGGGGATTTGGTCCGCGAGCTCAAGCTTCGGGCCGTTCGTCACGGTCGATCTGCCGAGGAGGAGCACCGTCAGATCCTTCGCGATGCCCTGAGGCAGGGAGGCGCCCCCGTCTCCCTCAAGCAGCTGCTGATCGAGATTCCCGATGTCGGCGAGGATCGGGACTTCGAGCGTCCGCGCGATCGCGGTCGCTCACTCGAGCTGTGAGCTACCTGGTCGATACCAATGTGATCTCAGAGCTGCGCAAGGGCAGGCGGGCCGAGCCGGCGGTCCTCGCCTGGTTCGCCGCGGTCGATGACGAGGAGCTTTATCTCAGCGTCCTGACCCTCGGTGAGATCCGGCGTGGGATCGAGAGCATCCGTCGCCGCGACGTCGCGGCCGCGGCCGCCCTCGACAGCTGGCTCGGGCGGATCTCCGAGACGCACCGCGAACGCGTGCTGCCGGTCGATCGGGCGGTTGCCGAGGAGTGGGGGCGGATCAACGTTCCAGATCCGCTCCCGGTGGTCGACGGCCTGCTCGCCGCGACCGCACGAGTCAACGGCCTGACCTTGGCGACCCGCAACGTCGCGGACATCGCTCCCACCGGGGTGGAGCACCTCAACCCGTTCACGGAGCCCTTCGCCAGTTAGTCACAGAGTTGGCACGAACGCGTCTTGTTCGGTGCGTCGAGGCCCTCCAGCATCGGTCTCCCAACCGCGAAAAGGAGGCGTTCGATGCTTTACATGTTGATGGGGTACCTGCACGCAGCGATCGAGGGGCGGCTGCGAGCGATCCGCTCGCTCGCCGGCGAGCGGGGCCAGGGGACGGTCGAGTACGTCGGCCTGATCCTGCTCGTCTCGCTGCTGATGGTCGGAATGGTGGCCGCGATGAAGGGCTTCAACGGCAAGCAGGGGACGGAGCTGGCGGACGTGATCGTCAACAAGATCAAGGAGGCGGTGGACAAGGTGGCGTTCAAATGAGCGCGCTGGAGGGGCGGTCCGTGCGGGCCGCCCCCGCCCTCCCGCCGCTGGGCCCGGTGGTGGGGGATTCGTTGCAGGGGCCGGTGGGTCGGATTCCGTCCGGCATGCGGCCTATGCTGTATTACAGTATGAGGCACCGAACTCAGCTATATCTCGATGAGGGCCAGTACCGCTGGCTGAAGCAGCGGGCGGGCGAGGCGGGGAGCATCGCCGCGGTCGTGCGCGACCTGATCGACGCCGAGCGCGCCCGCGGAGTCGATGCCGCCCGGGATCCCCTCCTCAGCTACCTCGTCGAGGAGGCGCCCGGCAAGGGCCGCAAGGGGACCAGCGTCAGCAGCCTGGATCGCGATCTCTACGGCTCATGAGATCGGTATTCATCGATACCAGCGCCTTCGTCGCGCTGCGCAACTCTTCCGAGGCCGAGCACGAGCGGGCGCGTGCGGCGCTCGCCGGCCTGATCGCCGAAGGGGTGGCGCTCTTCACCTCCAACTACGTCTTCGCCGAGACCTACACGGCCCTGATGGTGCGCGTGGGCCGCGGCGAGGCGATCGAGTGGGGACGGCGCTTTCGCGACGGCGGCGCGATCGATCTCGTCCACCTCGATCGGCCGACCGAGGAAAGGGCCTGGGAGATTCTCGAGCGCCACGAGGACAAGCGCTGGAGCTATGTCGACGCGACCTCGTTCGCCCTGCTCGAGCGTGGCGAGGAAAGCAGCGCGTTCGCCTTCGACGCCCACTTTTCCCAGCGAGGGCTGCAGCTGGTACCCAGCTAATATTTAATAGTTTCTATTGACTGCTCAGGGAGTACCGGCCTATGCTGCGGCCAGGCTCGCGAGGCGCCGGGGTCGATCGAGGCCCGTGGAGATGCCAGAGGGCTACCCCAGTGGGAAGGAAGGGCCGCGCGCAGGCGCGGCCCTTCCGCCAGTCCATCCGCACCGGTGCGACTGACTTAGACTCGCGCTCATGCCAGCCTCCCGCAGCTACGACCGCGCCCCTGCCGACATTCGTCCCGTCTCGATCGACCCGGAATTCGTCGACACCGCCGACGGCTCCGCCCTGATCACCCTCGGCCGCACCAGAGTGATCTGCACGGCCTCGGTGAACAGCTCGGTGCCGCGCTGGATGCAGGGTCGCGGCAAGGGTTGGGTCACGGCCGAGTACGCGATGCTGCCCGCCTCCACCGGCGATCGCAAGGTGCGCGACATCGCCAAGGGCAAGCAGGACGGGCGCGGGGTGGAGATCCAGCGCCTGATCGGCCGCTCGCTGCGCGTGGTGCTCGATCCGAAGGCGCTCGGCGAGCGCAGCATCTACGTCGACTGCGACGTCCTGCAGGCCGACGGCGGCACCCGCTGCGCGGCGATTACGGGTGGTTACGTCGCCCTCAGGCTGGCCCTGCAGAAGCTCGTCGAGGCGGGCGAGCTGGAGACCCTGCCGCTGACCGGAACGGTCGCGGCGATCAGCGTCGGCGTCGTCGACGGCCGGCCGCTCTGCGATCTCGACTACTCCGAGGACTCGACCGCCGAGGTCGACGCCAACGTCGTCATGACCGGCGAGGGGGGGCTGGTCGAGGTGCAGGCGACGGCCGAGCGCACGCCGCTCTCGCGCGCCTCGCTCGACGAGCTGCTCGGCCTGGCCGAGATGGGGATCTCGCGCTTGCGCGGGGTGCAGGAGCGGGTAGCCGGCGGCGAGTAGGGCTCTTGATCTTCGCCACCGCCAACAAGCACAAGCTCCGCGAGATGCGCGAACTGCTGCCGGAGCTCGAGCTGAAGGCGCTCCCGGACGGCGTCGAGCTGCCGCCTGAGGAGGGCGACTCGTTCGCGGCCATCGCCCTGGAGAAGGCCCGCGCGGCGCGCGCCGCCGGCGGTGAGGCCGCGATCGGCGACGACTCCGGGATCGAGGCCGTGGCGCTCGGCGGCCGGCCCGGCATCTACTCGGCTCGCTACGGAGGCTTGGGCGCGAGCGACGAGGAGAACCTCGACAAGCTCCTGCGCGAGGTGGCGGCGGCCGGGAGCGAGCGCCGCGCGGCCTACCACTGCGCTCTGGCCCTGGTCGAGGCCGACGGCTCGGAGCGGGTCTTCGAGGCCCGTTGCGAGGGCCGGCTGATCGAGCGGCCGCGCGGCGACGGCGGCTTCGGCTACGACCCGGCCTTCGTCCCCGACGACACCGGGCCGGAGGACGAGCGCACGATGTCGGAGCTGAGCCAGGCCGAGAAGAACGAGATCAGCCATCGCGGCCGGGCGGCTCGCCTGCTGGCCGCGCAGCTGAGCGGCCGGGTCAGCCAAGAGGCGCGATGATCCGTACGAAGAGCGGCGCGGCGGCGCTCTCGATCGCCTCCAACGCGCTGCTGATCGCGATCAAGCTCGCGGCGGGCGCGATCACCGGCTCGATCGCGATCCTCACCGAGGCCGTCCACTCGCTGATCGACCTGGTCGCCTCGGTCGTCGCCTTCGTCTCCGTCCGCAAGGCCGACGAGCCGGCCGACGCCGACCATCCCTACGGCCACGAGAAGGTCGAGAGCCTGGCGGCGACGATCGAGGGGCTGCTGATCCTGGTCGGCGCCGGGATCATCATCTACGAGGCGACGCACCGGCTGGTGGTCGGCTCCAGCGTCGAAGCGCTCGGCGTGGGCATCGCCGTGATGGGCTTCTCGGTGATCGCCAACCTGGTCGTCTCGACGGTGTCTGGCGCGGCAGGCCAGGCTGCACGACTCGCCGGCGCTGGAAGGCGATGCCTCGCACCTGCGCACCGATGCGCTGACCTCGGTCGGCGTGCTGGTCGGGCTGGCGCTGGTCGAGGTCACCGGCAACGCCGCCTTCGACTCGATCACCGCGCTGGCGGTCGCCGCGGCGATCGTCGTCGCCGGCGTCCGCATCGTCAGGCGTTCCTCCGGCGTCCTCGTCGACGAAGCGCTGCCCGGCGAGGAGATGGACCAGATCGAGGCGGCGATCGCCGCGGCCCGCACGCCGGAGGTCGCCGGGTACCACAAGCTGCGCGCCCGCCGCGCCGGCGCGCGCCGCTACATCGACCTCCACGTCCAGTACCGCTCGGGCACCAGCCTCGAGCGCGCCCACGAGCTGGCTCACGCGATGCGCGACTCGATCGAGGCGACGATCCCGCGCGCCGAGGTGCTGATCCACGTCGAGCCCGAGACCTCGCTGCGCGAGGCCGAGACCGCGAGGCCCCTACCGCGCCGGTTGGCCAGCCGCCTTCCCGGGCGGGCTACGGGACTGGGCAGCAGATTCACCGCCGCGGCGAGGCCGACGGCGCCGACGGTGATCGAGTAGCCGGTGTAGCCACTGATCGCGAAGAGGACCACGGCGATCGCGCAGATCGTCACAACGGTGATCCAGGAAGCTCGGGCAAGGGACACGGTCGGTATTTTGGCCGAGATGCCCGACGGTGAGACGAGCGAGGCGGTTTCGGCCGCGGCGGCTGCCGGCGCGCTGGCCTACCTGACCGAGATGTCGCCCGACTTGCGCGGCGGCGCGATCCTCGATTCCGGCGGCGCGGTCCTCGCCGCCAGCGGCGGCCCGAGCGCTGGCGCGAGGACGCGCGCGAAGCTGCTCGCGGTCGCCGACGGCGCCGGCGGCGAGCCGGTCGAGCAGGTGCACATCGCCACCGAGCAGGGCGAGGTCTTCGCGGTCCGCCACGCCGGGCTCGCCGCGGTCGCGGTGACCGATCGCTTCGCCCTCGCCTCGCTGCTGCTCTTCGACATGCGCGCCGTGCTGCGCGACCTCAGCGAGGGCGGCGACGGAAAGAGCCTCGATGCCGCCTAAGCCGCACCGCATCCTGCTCGACCGCGTCTCCGGCTACGCCGACGAGGCAGCCGCCTACATGCGCCGCCGCCGCGTCTCCCGCAAGCCCTTCGCCCGGCTCTACTACTCCGAGGGCCGAGCCGGCGATCACGCCGGCGACTCGCTCGCCGGCGCCGAGCTCTTCGTCGCCGCCGGGCGCCTGATCGAGCTCGCCGGGAAGCGGCCAACATGAGCGAGCTGATCGACGCCGAGGTTGCCGAGCGCGTGCTCGCCGCGGCGCTTGCCCACGGCGGCGAGTTCGCCGAGGTCTTCGCCGAACGCAACGCCGGGCTGACGATGGCGATCGACGAGTCGCGGGTCGAAGCGGTGCAGGTCGGGGCGCGCGGCGGGCGCCGGGGTGAGGGTGGTCAGCGGTGGCACGACCTACTTCTCCCACGTCGACGGGCTCGACCCCGCCGACATCGAGCGTGCGGCCGGCGAGGCGGCGGCGGCGCTGCGTCCGAGCGGACTGAGCCACGGCCGCTGCGCGCCACCGCGACCGAGCCGATGCCGATCGAGCGGGCGCCCGCCGGAGGTCCCGGCCGAGCGCAAGGCGGAGCTGCTGCGCGAGCTGGATCAGCGCGGGCGTGGAGCGGGCGCCGAGATCGCCCAGTTCTTCGCCTCCTACGCCGAGGTCCGGCGCGAGGTCAGCGTCGCCAACTCAGAGGGCCTCTTCAGCGGCGATGACCGCACCCGCGTGCGGATCGGCGCCCAGGCGGTGGCGCGGCGCGAGGGCACGGTCGAGACCGGCGCCGAGACGCTCGGCGCCCACCGCGGCTTCGAGCTCTTCGACGACGACCCGGGCTCGATCGCCGAGGACGCGGCGCGCAAGGCGTTCACGCTGCTCGACGCCTGCCCGGCGCCGGCGGGCTCGATGCCGGTGGTCGTCGGCGGCGGCTTCGGCGGCGTCCTCTTCCACGAGATGACCGGCCACGGGCTCGAGGCCGATCACATCCAGAAGGGCGCCAGCGTCTACGTCGGCAAGCTCGGCGAGCAGGTCGCCCAGCCGCTGCTGACCGCCTACGACGACGGTCGCCTGCCGGGCGAGTGGGGCAGCGACGCGATCGACGACGAGGGCGTGCCGACCCAGAAGACCCGGGTGATCGAGGAGGGGCGGCTGGTCGCCTACCTCTACGACGGCGTCACCGCCGGCGCGAAGGCGTCGCCTCGACCGGCAACGGCCGCCGCGAGAGCTTCCGCCACCTGCCGGTGCCGCGCATGACCAACACCTACATCGCCCCCGGCGAGGCCGAGCCCGAGGCGATGATCGCCGAGGTCAAGCGCGGCTTCTACGCCGTCTCCTTCGCCGGCGGCCAGGTCGATCCGGCCACCGGCGACTTCGTCTTCGGCGTCTCCGAGGGCTACCTGATCGAGGCCGGCAAGGTCACCCGTCCCTGCCGCGGCGCGACCCTGATCGGCAACTGCCTGGATGCGCTGGCGGCGATCGACGCGGTCGGCAACGACTTCGAGATGAAGACCGGCGTCTGCGGCAAGGCCGGCCAGCGGGTGCCGGTGGGGACGGGTCAGGGCCACGTCCGCATCCAGGCGATGACCGTGGGGGGGACCGAGGTTTGATCGAGCCGGCGCGCCGGGCGGTCGAAGCGGCGACCGCGGCGGGGGCGAGTGACGCCGAGGCCTACGCGGCCGAGGACAGCAGCCGCGAGGTGCGCGCCCACGGCGGCGAGGTCGAGAGCCTCAGCGCCGCCACCCAGCGCGGCGTCGGCATCCGCGCCTGGATCGGCAAGCGGGTCGGCTACGCCTACGGCACCGATCTCTCCGCGGCCGGCGTGAGCGCGCTGGCGCAGCGCGCCGCCGAAGCCGCGCGCGTCGCCGACGAGGACGAGTTCGCCGGCCCGCCGGCCCCGTCTGGCGCTCCGGTGCGCCTTATCCCCGATATAGGGGGAAAAGCGCACCGGAAGCCGGGAGTGGGCTGAGCGATCCGACGCTGGGGGAGTGGGCGCCGGGGCGGCTTGCGGAGCTTGCTCTGGCGATCGAGGCGGCGGCGCTGGCGGCGGACTCGCGGATCGCGGGGGTCGAGCAGGCGGTCTACGCCGATTCGGCCGAGAGCGTCGCGCTCGTCTCCTCGCTCGGGATCGAGGGCGAGTACTCGAGCTCGAGCTGTTACGGCTACGCCCAGGCCCTGGCGGAGGGCGAGGACGGTCGCGAGACCGGGCTCGGCTTCGACCTCGGCCGCGGGCCGGCGGCGCTCGACCCGGCCGCGATCGGTCGCGAGGGCGCCGAACGCGCGGCGGCGATGATCGGCGCCGTCAAGCCGCACTCGCGCTCCTGCCCGGTCGTCCTCGACCCCACCGTCGCGGCCAGCTTCGTCGCCCTGATCGGCCGGGGCCTGGCGGCGAGCGCGGTGCAGCGCGGGCGCTCCCCGTTCGCGGAGCAGATCGGCGCGGAGGTCGCCAACCCGGCGCTGGCGCTGCACGACGACGGCCTCGATCCCGAGGGCTTCGCCTCGGCCCCGTTCGACGCCGAGGGCGTGCCCCGGCGCCGCACGGCCCTGATCGAGGGCAAGCACCCTCCACACCTACCTCTACGACACCTACACGGCCAACCGCGGCGCTGCCGCCTCGACCGGCAACGCCAGCCGCGGCAGCTACCGCACCCAGCCCTCGGTCTCGGCCTCGAACCTGATCGTCGCGCCGGGCGAGCTGGGCTTCGCCGAGCTCCTGGGCGAGGCCGGGGACGGCGTCTCGTCACCGACGTGGCCGGGCTGCACTCCGGCGTCAACCCGGTCACCGGGGTGTTCTCGGTGGGCGCCTCGGGGCGGGCGATCCGCGACGGCGAGCCGGCCGAGCCGCTGCGCGAGTTCACGATCGCCGGCGACCTGGTCTCGATGCTGCGCGGCGTGCGGGCGGTCGGAGCCGACTCTCGCTGGGTGCCGTTTGGCGGCTCGGTGAGCACCCCTCGTTGCTCGTCGAGGCGATGACGGTCGCCGGATCCTGAGTCCCATGCGCTTTTACGTCGCTGGGCACTGTTAGATTGCCGCCGATTTCAAACTACCCATCGACGGAGGAGCTTCGACGTGACTAAGGCTGAGTTTCTGGACCAACTTGCAGGCGACGAGCGGCTGGGCAGCAAGAAAGCCGCCAGCGACGCGGTTGACGCCGTGCTCGACGCGATCACCGACACGCTGAGCAGCGGTGGCGAAGTCAGCTTCACCGGCTTTGGCAAATTCCACGTCGCCGAGCGCGGTCCGCGCCAGGGCGTCAACCCCCGCACCGGCGAGCGGATCACGATCCCGGGCGGCAAGGTCCCCCGCTTCTCCGCCGGCTCGGCGCTGAAGACCAAGGTCAAAGGCTGAGCGGCACAGAGCCCTTTGCGGATCGGCTGGCGGCGCTCGTCGATGAGCGCCGCAGCCAGATCTGCCTTGGCCTCGACCCGGATCCGTCGAAGCTCTCCGGGTCCGCGCCTGACGTTCCCACCGCCTCGGCCGCAGAGCGCGCGGCCGCGGCGGTGGTCGCGCACTGTCGCTTGCTGATCGAACAGGCCGGTCCGGCCTGCGTCGCGGTCAAGCCCCAGCTCGCCTGCTTCGAGCGACTCGGGGCGCCCGGCTGGGCGGCCCTGAGTGAGGTCTGCGCGGCGGCCGGCGAGGCCGGCCTGCTCGTCCTCGCCGACGGCAAGCGCGGCGATGTGCCCGTCACCGCGGCGGCCTATGCCCAGGCCCTGGTCGGCGAGACGCCGACGCCCTGGGGGCCGGTACCCGGGCTTGGCGCCGATGCCTTCACCACCAATCCGCTGCTCGGCGGCGACGCTCTCGAGCCGCTGGTCGCGGCGGCAGAGGCGGCCGGGGCAGGCGTATTCGCGCTGGTGCGGACGAGCAACCCCGGCGCCGCCGATGTCCAGGACCGCCCCGCACCCGATCGGCCGCTGCACGAGCGGCTCGCCGAGCTGGTCGACGGCCTGGCGCCGCGGCTGCTCGGCGAGAGCGGCCTGAGCGGGATGGGCGCCGTGGTCGGCGCCACCGCGCCCGAGCACATCGGCCGCCTGCGCGCGCTGATGCCGCGCTCGATCTTCCTCATTCCCGGCGTCGGTGCCCAGGGTGGGCGGCCCGACGCGCTCGGGCCCGCCTTCAGCGCCGGGCCTGCCGCGGCCCTGGTCGCTGCCTCGCGCGGCATCGCCGCCGCGGAGGACCCGGGGGTGGCGGCAGAGAACCTACGCAGTGCGGTCTGGGACGTTTCGACCGCCTAAAACTGCTCTGACCGTATATACGATCTGCGGCGCCCATCCGATCGCCGCCCGAGTCCAATGAACAAGCGCACCTCAACCTCCGCCCGGGTCCTCGCGGTGACCGCCCTGGTCATCGCCTTCGTCGTCGCGATCGTCGCGATCAGCGGCGGCCTGGGCGGCGGTGGCTCAAGCAACGGCTCGGGCAACGGCAAGCACGCCGGCAAGCAGCACCACAAGCCGCGTCCCAAGCACATCCCCGCCACCTACGAAGTCCAGTACGGCGACACCCTGATCTCGATCGCCCACCACACCGGCGTGCCGGTGAGGACGATCGAACGGCTCAATCCCGAAGTCGACCCGCAGATCCTCGTCGCCGGCGAAGAGCTGAAGCTGAGGTGAGGCGCCGCCTCGCCGGCGCCCTGCTGGCGGCGCTGCTGCTCGTCCTGGCGCTGCCGTCGCCCGGCCTCGCCAAGGGCCCCCGGATCGAGGCGCGCTCCTGGGCCCTGATCGACGCCGGCAGCGGCGACGTCCTCGTCTCCCACGCCGCCAGGCGCCGGCTGCCGATCGCCAGCACGACCAAGCTGATGACCGCCTGGGTGGTGCTGCACGAGCTGCCGCTCGACCGCATCGTCCGCGCCGCTCCCTATGAAGCCGAATACGGCGAGTCGCTGCTGGGGCTGCGCCCGGGGCAGCGGATCAGCGTGCGCGACCTGCTCTACGGGCTGATCCTGCGCAGCGGCAACGACGCCGCCTACGACCTGGCGCTTGCCGCCGCCGGCTCGGAGCGGCGCTTCGTCGCCGAGATGAACCGCTACGCGGCCGCACTCGGCCTCACCGATACCCACTACGCCAACCCGATCGGCCTCGACCAGCGGGGCAACTACTCGAGCGCCGCCGACCTGGCGACCCTGACCAGGCACCTGCTGGCGAACCCGGCCTTCGCCAGGATCGCCGACTCGCGCAGCGCCGTGCTGCGCAGCGTCCAGCCGCGCCGCCGGATCACGACGATCAACGAGCTGCTGCGCATGGCCCCATGGGTGACCGGGGTGAAGACCGGCCACACCTTCGGCGCCCTCTACGTCCTCGTCGGCTCGGGGCAGCGCAAGGGGGTCAAGCTGATCTCGGTCGCCGTAGGGGCGCCGACCGACGAAGACCGCTTCGTCGACAACATCGACCTGCTCGACTACGGCTTCACGCTCTACAAGCGGCGGGTTCCGATCGAGGCGGGCGCCACGCTCGCCCGGCCGGCGATTCGCTACGGCGAGGGCAAGCTGCCGCTGCGCGCCGCCCGCAGCGTCGCCGTCGGCGTGCGCAAGGGGCAGCGGATGAGCGTCGTCGTCAACGCCCCCGGCGAGGTCGAGGGACCGATCGAGCGCGGCGCGGCGCTGGGGCGGGCGAGCGTCTACGTCGAGGGGCGCAGGGTTGCCTCGCTGCCGCTGCGCGCCGCGCACCCGGTCGCCAAGGCGAGCCTGCTCGATCGAGCCCGGGATTTCCTCGATGACGAGAAGATTCCCGTCGGCATCGCCCTTTGCGTGATACTGATTGGAGCAGTGCTCCTGAGGCGCTTCTCACGATGATCCTCACCGTCACGCTCAACGCCGCGATCGACCGCACCGTTGCGGTCCCCAACTTCCGTCTCGGCCATCGCCACCGGGCGGTCGAGACCCGCACCGTCGCCGGCGGCAAGGGGATCAACGTCGCCCGTGCCCTGAAGCTGCTCGGCCGGCCGGTGATCGCCACCGGCTTCGCCGGCGGCCCGACCGGCAACCGGCTGCTCGAACAGCTGCGCTCAGAAGCGGTCCTGACCGACTTCACCCGGATCGCCGCCGAGACCCGGATCAACCTCGCCGTGATCGATCCCACCTCCGGCGAGCAGACCGAGATCAACGAGCGCGGCCCGGCGGTCAGCCCCGAGGAGGTCGAGGCCTTCGTGCGCCGCGTCGGCTACCTCGCCGACGGCGCCGAGCTCTGCGTCCTCGCCGGCACCCTGCCGCCCGGCGCCGGCGACGACCTCTACGCCCGCCTGGTCAAGGACCTCGGCGAGCGCGGCCTGCCGGTCGTGCTCGACGCCGAGGGCGAGGCGATGATGGCCGGCCTGCGCGCCGGCGCCTCGATCGTCACCCCCAACGAGCGCGAGGCCGAGGAGCTGGTCGGCCAGGAGTTCGCCGATCGCGACGACCTGATCCAGGGCCTCGCCGAGTTGGTCCGGCTCGGCGCCGGCGAGGCCGCGATCACCCGGCCCGACGGCTGCGTCGCGGTGATCGGAAACGGCTCTGAGCAGCGCTTTCTCGAGGTGCGGACCGAGCCGTTGGACCCGGTCTCCACGGTCGGCTCCGGCGACGCCTTCCTGGCCGGCTACGTCGCCGCCCGCTACGACGGCAGGGAGACCGACGAGTGCCTCGCCTACGGGGTCGCCTGCGGCGCCGAGTCGACCCAGCACTTCGGCGCCGGCACGGTGGACCGCAACCAGGTCGAGCGCCTGCTCGGCGAGGTCCACGTCCAGGATTTGGAGGTCCCCGCCGAAGTGTAGGCTGGGTTTTCAACGCCACCCTGGAGGACACTAATTGGAGATCGACATCGGTCGAGGCAAGAAGGGGCGGCGCGCCTACGGATTCGATGACATCGCGATCGTTCCGTCGCGCCGCACCCGCGACCCTGACGACATTGACATCAGCTGGACCCTTGGCCCCTATCGCTTCGAGCTGCCGTTGGTCGCCTCGGCGATGGACGGGGTCGTCAGCCCCGATACCGCCGTGCTCGTCAACGAGCTGGGCGGTCTGGGCGTGCTCAACCTGGAGGGCATCTGGGCTCGCTTCGAGAACGCCGAGGAGCGCTTGGAGCAGATCGCCGCCGCGCCCAAGCACGAAGCGACGCGGCTGATGCAGGAGATCTACACCGAGCCGGTCAAGCCGGAGCTGATCGGCAAGCGGATCGCTGAAATCAAGGAGCGGGGGGCGGTCGCCTGCGGTTCGCTGACGCCGCAGAAAGTGCGCGAGCACTACGAGATCGCGGTCGAGGCCGGGATCGACATCCTCGTCATCCAGGGCACGGTGATCTCCGCCGAACACGTCTCGACCACGGTCGAGCCGCTCAACCTGAAGGAGTTCATCGCCGAGGTGCCGGTGCCGACTGTGGTCGGCGGCTGCGCCTCCTACTCGACCGGCCTGCACCTGATGCGGACCGGCGCGGTCGGTGTGCTCGTCGGGGTCGGCCCCGGCGCCGCCTGCACCACCCGCGGCGTGCTCGGCATCGGCGTGCCCCAGGCGACGGCGATCGCCGACGTCGCGGCCGCCCGTTCGCAGCACATGCTGGAGACCGGCGAGTACGTCAACGTGATCGCCGACGGCGGCATGCGCACCGGCGGCGACGTCTCCAAGGCGATCGCCTGCGGCGCCGACGCGGTGATGGTCGGCTCGCCCCTGGCCCGTGCCAAGGAGGCTCCTGGCCGCGGCTTCCACTGGGGGATGGCGACCTTCCATCCCTCGCTGCCGCGCGGCACCCGCGTCTCGACCCGCCAGGACGGGACGATGGAGGAGATCCTGCTCGGCCCCGCCCAGGAGAACGACGGCACCTTCAACCTGATGGGGGCGCTGAAGACCTCGATGGCGACCACCGGCTACGAGGACATCCGCTCCTTCCAGCGGGCCGAGGTGATGGTCGCGCCTGCCCTGATGAGCGAGGGGAAGAAGCTGCAGAACGAGCAGCAGGTGGGGATGGGGTCGAACGGTCGGGCGGCTGTGTCCGCAGGGGTCGCTGTATCGGATGACTGACCGCCGGGGAGCGACCACCTCGGCGGGTCCTGTCGCCGCAGGGAACCCCCCACCGCCTCCGGTAGCTAAAGCTTCCTCGGCGGCGGGCGCCCCTACGGCGCCACCCCCCGAGGTGGTCGCTCACGAGGAGGTCCTGGTTCTCGATTTCGGCGGGCAGTATTCGCAGCTGATCGCTCGGCGCATTCGCGAGTGCGGGGTGTTCGCCGAGTTGCTGCCGTCGAGCACTCCGCTGGAGAAGATTCGTGAGCGGGCTCCCAAGGGGCTTGTGCTCTCCGGCGGGCCCGCTTCTGTCTATGAGGTCAATGCTCCGGCGTTTCCTACGGAGCTGCTGGATCTGGGGATTCCGCTGCTGGGGATCTGTTACGGGATGCAGGCGATGGTCCAGGCGCTGGGGGGGAGGGTCGAGGCGGCCGAGTCGGGGGAGTTCGGGCGGACCGATTTGACGCTCACCGACGGTGGTGGCGAGTTGCTCGCCGGGCTGCCTGAGGAGCAGCACTGTTGGATGAGTCATCGCGATGCGGTGTTCGAGCCGCCGGAGGGGTTCACGGCGCTTGCTTCGAGCCCTGGCTCGCCGGTGGCCGCCTGTGAGTACCCCGACCGCGGCCTCTACGGGATCCAGTTCCACCCCGAGGTCGTGCACACGCCCTACGGGACCGAGATCCTCACGCGTTTCCTGCGCGACGTTGCCGGCTGCGTCGAGCAGTGGTCGCCGCAATCGGTGATCGCCGAACAGGTGGCGAAGATCCAAGCGCAGGTGGGGGAGGGGCGGGTGATCTGCGGGCTCTCCGGCGGTGTCGACTCCTCGGTCGCGGCGCTGCTGGTGCACAAGGCGATCGGCGAGCAGCTCACCTGCGTCTTCGTCGATCACGGCCTGATGCGGCTGAACGAGGCCGAGCAGGTGGTCGCCGCGTTCGAGCAGTTCGGCATCCCGCTGGTCCACGTCGAGGCCGAGCAGCGCTTCCTCGACAAGCTTGCCGGCCAGGACGACCCCGAGCGCAAGCGCAAGATCATCGGCGAGGAGTTCATCCGCGTCTTCGAGGAGGAGGCGGCCAAGCTCGAGGACGCCGCCTACCTGGTCCAGGGCACGCTCTACTCCGATGTGATCGAGTCCGGCGGCAGCGACAACGCGGCGACGATCAAGTCCCATCACAACGTCGGCGGCCTGCCCGAGGGCCTCGAGTTCGAGCTGGTCGAGCCGCTGCGGATGCTGTTCAAGGACGAGGTCCGCGCGGTCGGCGCCGAGCTCGGCCTGCCCGAGCGGATGGTCTGGCGCCAGCCCTTTCCCGGCCCCGGCCTGGCGATCCGCATCGTCGGCGGCGAGGTCAACAAGGAGCGGCTCGACATCCTCCGCGCCGCCGACGCGATCCTGCAGGAGGAGATCCGCGCCGCCGACCTCTACCGCCGGCTCTGGCAGTCCTTCTGCGTGCTGCCGGTCGTGCGCTCGGTCGGCGTCCAGGGCGACGGCCGCACCTACGCCTACCCGATCGTGATCCGCGCCGTCACCTCCGACGACGCGATGACCGCCGACTGGGCCCGCCTCCCCTACGACCTGCTTGAGCGCGTCTCCAACCGCATCATCAACGAGATCACCGACGTGAACCGAGTGGCGCTCGACATCTCCTCCAAGCCCCCGGCCACGATCGAGTGGGAGTAGCCGCAAACGCCGTTCTGGGCTTCGATCTCGATTCTCGGTTTGGTCCAGGCGGCGTTGGTGGCGTTGCCGGCCCCGCGGCGGCGACCAGGGTGGATTGACCGCCTAAGCAGTCCTTGGTGGGCGTTGGTGCCGGCGCTCTCGATCGCCGTGGTGATTGGGGCGATCGAAATCGCCCCGGGCTCGGCGGACGCGCTCACCTACATCGCCCTGGTCGCCGTTCCTCCACTCGCCGCCTACGCGCTCGCGGAGCTGGTGCGGGGGTCGCGCCCGACCTGGGCCCTGGCCGCAGTGGCGCTCTTTGCGCTCGCCTGGGCCGCGCCGCGCTCGCTCGCCGGTGAGGCAGCGGCGACGGCGCTCTCGGGGCTCGCCTGCGTGACCCTGGGTTGGCTGCTCGTCTGCGCCGTGCCGGCGCGGTGGCTGCGCCTAGGGGTCTACGCGATGGCCCTGATCGACACCGTCTACGTCTCAGCGGACCTGCTGCAGGGACCGAACGCGGTGCTCAATGCGGCTGCGCCCGCCGCCGGCCTGCCACAGCTCCAGGCCGTCCATTTCGGCTCGGCCGTGATGGGCTTCGGCGACCTCTTTGTAGCCGCGTTGGTTGGCTGCCTGCTCGCGGCCGACGGGCCTGAAGCGTGTCGATATGTCACGAAAACGGCCCGTCGGCAGCTTTATGCGGCGGCGCTGGTGGGGGGGTTGGCGCTGACGGTCGATCTGCTGTTCTTTGCCGTCGACGAGCTGCCGGCGACCGTTCCGGTCGCGCTTGCCTTGGCGCTGGTACAGAGGCGCTGATCGATTGACCGCCCTATGAGTGGGTCAATCGATCAACCGTCAGTGACCTTGAGTCAGCTGTAGCGGTCCCACTTTTCGAGATAGGGCAGGGGGTCGATCGGGCTGCCGCCCTCATACCAACCTGGTGCTGTCCAGATCTCGAAGTGGAGGTGGCAACCGACGGCGTCGCCGGTGTCGCCGACGACCCCGATCGGCTGCCCGGTGCGGACCGCTTCGCCGGTCTTCAGCGGCGAGGGTTCGGCCAGGTGCGCGTACATGAAGTCGAATCCGGTGCCCTTGCCGTCGATCACGATGTAGTTGCCGGCGGCGCTCTGGAAGCCGGCGTACTGGACCGTGCCGCCGCGGGCGGCGACCAGCGGCGTGCCGCAGGCCGCCATCGTGTCCTGGCCCTCGTGGGTGTGGCCGGAGCGCGGGGCGCCGAAGCGACCCGCGCCCATCGCGAACTCATGCTTGCCGAGGATCGGGAAGGCGTAGCCGTAGAGCGCGAAGCCGAGGCTGAACGAGCGGCTCGACGATGCCCGGGCGGCGACTTCAGCGCCACCCTGGGGCTCGATGCGGAAGCTGTAGCGGCCGTTGCGGGCCGGGCGACCTTCGTTCGTCGTGCCGTCCCAGCGGATCCTCACCTTGGCGCCCGGTTCGACGTCGTTGCGGTAGAAGCTGCGCACGACTTCCCCGCTTGCGCCGACGACGTCGATCTGCAGGTCGTTCTGCGGCTGGCTGCTGCCGATCGCGAAGCGCAGGCTCGGGTAGCGGTAGCCGTAGAAGAAGGACTTGTGCGGCGTCGTCTTGGCGAAGACGATGCTGAGCGCGCCGGCGCTGGGCGCTTCGCTCGACGGTGCGCCGCTTGGGCTGCCGCTCGGCGTCCTCGTGCCGGCAGCGGTTCCCGCTCCGCCGGTCCCCGCCGCCGCGTTTGCGGCAAGGCAGAGCAGCAGCGCGATCGCCGCGAATGTGAGTGAAACTCCCGCCAACCAAGGCCGGGGCCTGTTGCTTGCCACGTCCCTCTCTTTCGTTCGCCTACGGAGTTAGCTGTCGGGCTCGCGCTGAAAGAGATGCGCTACGACCTTTTCGGCCGATTCGCCCCTGGAACCTGCAACGGTTCCTGCGGTTCCTCCGCTCCCGGCCACCATGTGCGGCTGGGATTAGGCACTTATTGGCGGCGCAGTATAGACAGGACCACGGGCGCCTACGCCGATGCGGCTTGGCGGCTATCATGCCGGAGCCGCTGGGCGCTGCCCGCGGCTTTTCTCTGATGAAAACCTTTGTCGCCACCCCCGCCAACCGCCAGCGAGACTGGTACGTCGTCGACGCCGAGGGCCAGACCCTGGGTCGGCTGGCGACCCGGATCGCCGACGCCCTGCGCGGCAAGCGCAAGCCCGAGTACACGCCGCATTGCGACACCGGCGACTTCATCGTCGTGATCAACGCGGAGAAAATTCGCGTCACCGGCGACAAGCTGAACCAGAAGCGCTACTGGCGCCACAGCGGCTACCCGGGCGGGATCAAGTCGCGGACCCTGGCCGAGATGCTCGACCGCCGCCCCGAGGAGGTCATCCGCAAGGCCGTGAAGGGGATGCTGCCGCGCAACCGCCTCGCCCGCCAGCAGCTGACCAAGTTGAAGGTGTATGCAGGCCCTGATCACCCTCACGCCGCGCAGCAACCTAAACCGATGGAGATACAGACTTGATCGACGACGAGAACCAGAAGGACGAGGCCACTTCGGGGCAGGACCAGGCGGATCAGCCGGCGGGTCCTGTCGCGGGGGAGGACTCCTCGTCCTCGCAAGCTGCGGGCGAGGAGCCCACCCCCGCACCACCCGCTGGAGATGCGTCTGAGTCCAGCGACGAGGCGCCATCGGCTGAGGCTGAGGCCGCTGAGGAGCCCGTTGCCGAGGAGGCTGCTCCGGAGCCGGAGCCTGAGAAGCCGGCCGCCGAGGAGAAGAAGAAGGACGTCATTCCCGGGGCTGACCTGGAGCCGATTGCGGTTGAGCCGGAGGAGCGGCCGCTCAGTGCTGAGGAGCAGGCTCGCAAGGAAGCCGAAGAGGAAGAGCGGGCCAAACGCGAGGCCGCCCTTACCGGCGAGGGTGAGGAGGAGCCGAGCGCTGCTTCTCGCGCGCCGGCGAAGATGGAGGGCGACGCCCGCTACCTCGCCACCGGCAAGCGTAAGACCGCGATCGCCCGCGTCACCCTGCTGCCCGGCAGCGGCAAGGTTGAGATCAACAATCGGGCGCTGGAGGAGTTCTTCCCGCGGCCTCTGCACCAAACGACGGCGCTGCAGCCGTTGACGATCACCGGTTACGAGGGCAGCGTCGACGTCCGCGTCCGCGTCCACGGCGGCGGCATCAGCGGCCAGGCCGGCGCGGTTCGCCACGGCATCGCCCGGGCGCTGACCGAGGTCGACCCGGAGCTGCGCGGCGAGCTCAAGCGCCGCGGCTTCCTGACCCGCGATGCGCGGGCCAAGGAGCGCAAGAAGGCCGGGCTCAAGAAGGCGCGCAAGCGGCCGCAGTTCTCGAAGCGCTAGGCGGCGGCTTGGCGAGCGGGCGCAAGCTCTTCGGAACCGACGGGGTCCGGGGAGAGGCCGGAACCTTCCTTACAGCAGAGCTGGCGACCGCGCTGGGCAAGGCCGCGGCGGCGGCGCTCAAGGCCGAGCGCCCGCAGGTGCTGATCGTCCGCGACACGCGCGAGTCGGGGCCGATGCTCGAGGCGGCGCTGGCCGCCGGGATCGCCGCCGCCGGGGGGGACGCGCTGCTCGGCGGTGTGCTGCCGACGCCCGCCGCGGCGGTGCTGGTCAAGCGGCTTGGGCTCGACCTCGCCGCGGTCGTCTCGGCCTCGCACAACCCCTACCGAGACAACGGGATCAAGTTCTTCTCCGCGCAGGGCACCAAGCTCGACGATGAGGCCGAGGCGCGGATCGAGGCGCTGCTCGACGCCGCGGGCGACGCCGCCGAGCCCGGCCGGGTCCGCGAGCTGAACGGCGGCCTCGAGGACTACCTGCGGGCGCTGCAGGCCGCCTTCCCGCTCGACCTCTCCGGCCTCCACGTGATGCTCGACTGCGCCAACGGCGCCACCTTCCGCGCCGGCCCGGCGATCTTCGAGCGGCTCGGCGCCACGGTCGAGACGATCGGCACCGAGCCGGACGGGCGCAACATCAACGAGGGCTGCGGCTCCACCCACCTCGAGCACCTCGCCGCCGCGGTCGCCGGCTCCGCGGCGACGATCGGCTTCGCCTTCGACGGCGACGGCGATCGGGTGCTCGCCGTCGACGGCGCCGGCCGCACTCACGACGGCGACGAGCTGATCGCCCTGATCGCGCGCGGGATGTCCGGCCGCGGCGAGCTGCCCGGTGGCGTCGCCGTCACCGTGATGAGCAACTACGGCTTCCACCAAGCGATGGAGCGGGCCGAGATCGAGGTCGCGATCACCAACGTCGGCGACCGCTACGTGCTCGACGAGCTGCGCGAGCGCGGCTGGGCGCTCGGCGGCGAGCAGTCCGGTCACATCATCGACACCCGCATCGTCGCCACCGGCGACGGCATCGCCGCCGCCCTGGCGACGATCCGCGAGCTCGGCGGCGGCGACCTCGCCACGGTCGAGGCGATGGAGAAGCTGCCGCAGACCCTGGTCAACGTCGAGGTGGCCGACCGCGAGGCGATCGCCGGCGCCAAGCCGGTCTGGGAGGCCGTCGAGCGCGAGGAGGAAGCGCTCGCGGGCCGCGGCCGCGTGCTCCTGCGCCCCTCCGGCACCGAGCCGCTGGTGCGGGTGATGGTCGAGGCCCCCACCGCCGAGGAGGCCGACTCGGTATGCGAGCGGCTTGTCACCCTGGTCCGCCAAGAGCTGGCCTGAGCGCGCGGTCTCTACCCTTAATCGCCTCCTATGTGCGGAATCGTTGGATACGTCGGCGCTCGCCCCTGCCTGGACCTCCTGGTCGCCGGTCTCGAGAAGCTCGAGTACCGCGGCTATGACTCGGCCGGGATCTCGGTCATCGACGACGGCCGGATCGACAGCGTGCGCGCCGTCGGCAACCTCGACAACCTGCGCGCCGCGGTCGCCGAGCAGGCCGAGGGCGGCGGTGGCGTCGCGGTCGCGACCTCCGACGCGACGACCGGCGTCGCCCACACCCGCTGGGCCACCCACGGGCGCGTCACCGAGGAGAACGCCCACCCGCACGGCGACTGCACGGACCGCATCCACATCGTCCTCAACGGCATCGTCGAGAACCACGCCGAGCTGCGCCGCGAGCTCGGCGAGCAGGGCCACCACTTCAGCTCCGAGACCGACGCCGAGATCGTCTCCCATCTGATCGAGCGCAACTACGAGGGCGACCTCACCGCCGCGGTGCGGAAGTCCTTCGCCGAGCTGCGCGGCCACTACGCCTTCGTCGCCATGCACGCCGATGAGCCCGGCCGGCTGGTCGGCGCCCGCAAGGAGTGCCCGCTGGTCGCCGGGGTCGGCGAGGGCGAGGCCTTCCTCGCCTCGGCGATCCCCGCCTTCCTCGCCCAGACGCGCCAGGCGGTGGCGATCGAAAACGACGAGATCGTCAGCATCGACGCCGGCGGGGTGACGATCACCGACGCCGCCGGGAACCCGGTCGAGCGCGCCCCCGAAGAGATCTCCTGGGACGAGGCCGCCGCCGAGAAGGACGGCTATGAGACCTTCATGCTGAAGGAGATCCACGAACAGGCCGACGCCGTCGCCGAGACGATCGCCGACCGCCTGCCCGACGACGAGGGGGTCGACCTCTCCGAACTCGAGCTCGACGACGAGTACCTGCGCAGCGTGCAGCGGATCGTGATCGTCGCCTGCGGCACCTCCTACCACGCCGGCCTGGTCGGCCGCTACGCGATCGAGGAGTGGGCGCGGGTGCCGGTCGAGATGGACGTCGCCTCGGAGTACCGCTACCGCAATCCGGTGATCGGCAAGCACGACCTGGTGATCGGCATCACCCAGTCGGGCGAGACGGCCGACACCCTGGCGGCGATGCGGCTGGCCCGCGAGAACGGCGCCAGGGTGCTGGCGGTGACCAACGTGATGGGCAGCCAGGCGACCCGCGACGCCGACACCGTCCTCTACACCCGCGCCGGGCCCGAGGTCAGCGTCGCCGCGACCAAGACCTTCGTCGCCCAGGTCGCCTCGATGTACCTGCTCGGCCTGCGCCTGGCCGAAGCACGGGGCACGATGCCGGCGCCGCGGATCGCCGAGCTGGTTGCCGAGCTGAAGTCGATCCCCTCCAAGATCGACGCCACGATCGCCGCCGGCGAAGGCCCGGCGCGCGAGATCGCCGCCGCCCAGGCCGAGCACGAGTTCTTCCTCTACCTCGGCCGCCACATCGGCCTGCCGGTCTGCCTCGAGGGCGCGCTGAAGCTGAAGGAGATCTCCTATATCCCGACCGACGCCTACGCGGCGGGGGAGATGAAGCACGGGCCGATCGCGCTGCTCGACGAGTCGACGCCGGTGATCTGCGTCGCCACCGACAGCCCGGTGCTCGACAAGGTGCTCTCCAACGTCGAAGAGGTGCGCGCCCGCGGCGCCGAGACGATCGCGATTGTCACCGAGGGTGACGAGCAGGCCGCTGCCGTTGCCGATCAGGTCGTCGAGGTTGCCCGTACCGACTGGATCCTGCAACCGATCCTCGCGATCCTGCCGCTGCAGCTGATCGCCTACGAAATCGCCCGCGCCCGCGGCCTCAACGTCGACCAGCCGCGCAACCTGGCCAAGACCGTGACTGTCGAGTAGGCGAAGTCCCGCTACTCTTTCTCGCCAGTATGGTCAAGATCCGTTACTCCATTCCCGTCGTAGCCGCGGTTGTGGCGCTCCTCGTCGCGGGCTGCGGCGGCAGCAGCAGCTCTTCCGGCGGCTCGGAACTGGCCAACCTCGCCCCGCCCGGCACGCTCGTCTTCGTCGAAGCCCAGCTGCAGCCGAAGGGCGAACTGCAGCAGAACACCGACTCGGTGGCGAAGTCCTTCACCGGCGGCGAAGGACTGGGCGCCTTCGTCATCTCCGAACTGGAAGGCTCGGCGCGCCAGGACGGCGAATCGCTCGACTTCGCCACGGAAATCGAACCGTGGCTCGGCGAAAAGGGCGGTGTGGCCTTCGAACACCTCGAAGGCGGCGAACTCTCCGAACCGCTGATCGCGGTCGAGACCAGCAACGCCTCCGCTGCCCAGGCCTTCATCGACAAACGGGCCAAGCAGGGCAAGAAGCCGTCAAAGGGCGTCACCTACGAAGGCGTTGAATTCAAGGTCGGCGGCGCCGAAGACAACGCGGTCGGCATGATCGGCGAAACCGTCGTCCTCGCCCAGAGCGAAAAGGAATTCAAAGCGGCCGTCGATGCCTCGAAGGGCGAATCGCTCGGCGGCGAAGATCGCTTCCAGAAGGCGATCGCCAACGCCTCGAACGGCAGCCTCGCCGACATCTACCTCGACCTTGGCGGGATCATCGCGCAGTCCGAAAACGACGAAACGGCAGCTCAGGCCAAGGGAGTGCTGCAATCGGCGGGCATCGACCCGAGCGAAGCGACAGCGGTCGCCAGCGTCATTCCCCAGTCAAACCAGATCCTGGTCGACCTGAGCAGTGAACTGGACGGCCAGGAAGCCCCGGCCGGCGACGCCTCGAAGCTGCTCGGCTCGCTTCCGGCGAGCTCCTTCGCCGCCTTCTCCACCGCCGAATTCAACGAGCAGCTGGAAGAAGCGATCGACAATCTCGACGAAGAAGGCATCCCACCCGATCTCAAGCCCGGCGAACTGAAGAGCAGCCTCGAACAGGCCGGGATCAACCTCGACAAGATTGCCGAATCGCTCGAAGAAGCCGCCGTCTTCGCCGAAGGCAGCAGCCGCGACAGCCTCACCGGCGCCATGGTCGTGACCAGCAAGTCGGGCGAAGCCGCCGAAGCGATTGCCAGCCTCGGCACCCTGCTGAGAGCCGCCAAGGTCCCCGGTGTCACCGCGGTCAGCGGCAAGGCGAGTGGTTTCTCGGTCCGCAGCAGCACGCTCGGTCGCAAGCCGATCGTCGTCGTCGCCAAGGAAAAGCGAATCGCGATCGGCTACGGCCTGGCCCCGGCCCTGGCCGTCCTCAACGGCGGCTCGGGGGCGACGCTGGAAGGCACCTCCGCCTACAAGGCGGCGGTCTCGGCCCTCGGCAAGACGCCGATCAGCGCCTACGTCGACGGCCCGGCGGCGCTGAGTCTCGCCGAATCGCTCGTGCCGCGCTCGAAGACCGACTTCTGGAAAGCCGTCCCCTACCTGAAGAAGATCACCTACATCGGTGTCGGCAGGGGCTCCAGCGACGAAGTCGCGACCGCGAAGCTGATCGCGGGCATCGGCAAATAGGCGGTCGATGAGCTCGGGCGTCGGGATTGACCTGCTCGAGATCGACCGCCTCGAGCGAGCGCTCGAGCGCCACCCGCGGCTGGCCGAGCGCGTCTTCACTTGCGCCGAGCGCGACTACGCCGAGGCGCGGGCGCGGCCGGCGCGCCACCTGGCGGCCCGCTTTGCCGCCAAGGAGGCGGTGGTCAAGGCGCTCGGTCTCGGCGGCGGCTTCGGGCTGGGGCAGATCGAGGTGGTCGCGGGCGAGCCGCCGACCGTGAAGCTCGCCGGCCGTGCCGCCGAGGCGGCGGCGGGGCGGCGCGTCGAGGTCTCGCTGACCCACTCGCGCGACTTTGCGGCCGCGGTCGCCGTTGTTCAAGATCAGGTCAGGCTGAGCTGACGTCGCTCCCGAACCACTTGGAATGGGTCATCGTTCGCTTCTGACGTGCGTTCTGCCCTGACTTTGCGCTGCAGCTCGAGCGGTTTGCTCCCAGCCAGGTAGTAGCGATTCCGGCGCTCTCCCACTGGCTCGAGGAGGCCTCGATCGGCCATCGCCTGCAAATCGCGCGTGGCAGTTTGGAGACTGATCTCGTCGCCTGTACCGGCCTCGACGGCTGTTCGGTAGCTGCCCCTGCGGATGCGAAGGCCGTATGCCGAATCGATCAGCGCGGTGGCGCAGCGTTCGGGCAGGCCTTTCTCCTCGGTCAGCGCCAGGCATCCGTTCCAGATTTCCTCAACCTCCTGGCGCCGGCGCAGCATGGTGCGGACTTGGAGGTAGTGGGCTCGGAGGATGAAGCGGATCCAGGGACGGGCGTCGCGGTCTGGATTCCAGGAGCCGGCGCCAACTTCGGCGAGCACGTCGTAATAGGCCTGGGTGTTGCGGCCGAGAAACTCCTCGACGCTGGAGAAGAGCGGGGCGAGGACTCGGTCGCAGGCCAGCACCAGCGTTTGGAGGCAGCGAGCCATGCGGCCATTCCCGTCGCTGAACGGGTGGATCAGGACGAGATTGAGATGCGCCATCGCTGCCCTGACCGGAACCGGACTCCGATCGTGGGCGAGCGCGGCCAGCATCTCGGCGACCAGCTCCGGCACGTCGTCGCTCGGGGGGCCCTGGTAGACGATCTTGCCGCTGTCGTCACTGCGAACGTAGATGTCCCCCGGGCGCCATTGCCCCGGATTCTTGCTCAGGTCATAGCCGAGCATCATGAAATGGAGGCTCTTGACGAGTCCCTCGTCGACCTTGGGCTCGCCGGAGCGGGCTAGTTGGAGCACGTAGGTCATCGCATCGCGGTATCCACCCAGGGCGAGTTGCGTCTCTTGATTCGCATCCAGTGTGGGCTCTCCCTCGACCGCGGCAACGACGTCATCGAGGGAGGCGTTGTAGCCCTCGATGCTGTTGGAGCCCTGAACGGCACGCGCGAAAGCCATTCGCCGCAGGCTGCCGGTCCATCGACGCGGCTCGGCGACCCGATCGCGAAGCTGCTCGCGCTGGTCCGCGAGCAGGGAGAGGACTTCGAGCTCGTCATCGCGAAGATCGGGTGTTCGAAAGATCATGATGTTTTGAAAATATCATCAACTCACGTCGATGACGTTTCGCAAAGCTCATAAGATCATCAGCTTGACCGAGTCGTGGCTCAGGCCCCTCTTCGACGCTGACGGCATCCGCGCGGTCGATCGCTGGGCGATCGAGGAGCAGGGCGTCCCCGGCTCGGAGCTGATGGAGGCGGCGGGCACGGCGCTGGCCGAGGCCGTGGCCGGCCTGGCCCCGCAGGGGCCGGTGCGGATCCTCTGCGGCAAGGGCAACAACGGTGGCGATGGCCTGGTCGCGGCGCGGCACCTGCGCGGCCTCGGCTTCGAGGTAGAGGTGCTCGAGCTGGAGAAGGGCCCGCGGGGGGAACTCGATGCGTGGCTGGAGGGATCGGGAGCAGTGGTCGACGCGATCTTCGGCACCGGCTTCAAGGGCGCCGCGCGGGAGCCGGCCGCGGGCGCGATCGAGGCAATCAATCGCTGCGGCGCTCCGGTCGTCGCCTGCGATATCGCCTCCGGTGTCGACGCCTCCAGCGGCGAGATCGAGGGGCCCGCGGTCGAGGCCGATCTCACGATCAGCTTCCACGCCGCAAAGCTCGGCCACCGGATCGCCCCCGGCAAGTGGCACACGGGCGAGCTGCGGGTCGAGCCGATCGGGATTCCCGCCGGCGCGCCGAGCGCCCCGGCGGGGGGGACGATCGAGCCCGGCGTGCTCAGCCTGCTCCCCGGCCGCGGCCCGCGCTCGACCAAGTTCAGCTCCGGCCAGGTCGTGGTCGCCGGGGGGTCCAGGGGCTTGACCGGCGCTGTGCGGATGTCCTCGCTCGCCGCGATCCGTGCCGGCGCCGGCTACGCGACGGTCGCGGTCCCGGCCGACCTCGAGGCGATCTTCGAGGGCTCCCAGGCCGAGGTGATGTCGGTTGGCTGCCCGGGCGGCGACGGCTGCCTGGCGCCGGCCGGCCTGAAGACGATCCGCAAGGCCTTCGAGCGCGCCGCCGCGGGCGTGCTCGGTCCCGGCATGGGCCGCGATCCCGGCACGGTCGAGCTGGCTCGCGCGGCGGCCGGCGCGATCGAGGCCGCGCTGGTGATCGACGCCGATGCTCTCAACGCCTTCGCCGGCGAGATCGGCCTGCTGGGCGAGCGCCGGGCGCCGACGCTGCTCACGCCCCACGCCGGCGAGCTCGGCCGGCTGCTCGATCGCTCCTCCGAGGAGATCGCCGCCAAGCGGCTCTCCGCGGCGCGTGAGGCCGCCGCGGCCGCCGGGGCGATCGTCGTGCTCAAGGGCGATGACACGATCGTCACCGACGGCGAGCGGGTCGCGGTCAACGCGCTCCCGGCCCCGGCGCTGGCGACCGCCGGCACCGGCGACGTGCTCTCCGGCATCGCCGCGGCGATGCTCGCCCGCGGGCTCGAGCCCTTCGCCGCCGCCTGCGCCGCGGTTTTCGTCCATGCACGCGCCGGTCGCGACGCCGCCGGCAGGATCGGCCTGGCCGAGTCGGTGATCGCCACTGACGTGATCGCCTCGATCGCGGCGGGAATGCTCCCCGCCGCGCCGGTCGAATAACCTCGCGCCATGAAGACGGCCGCGGAGATCATGGACGCTGATGTGCCCACGGTCTCGCCCGAGGCGGATGCCCGGGCGGCGATCGAGCTGCTGGCGAAGACCGAGATCGGCGCCCTGCCGGTGATCGACAACGAACGCAAGGTCGTCGGAATCGTCAGCGAGTCGGACCTGATCCTCAGCGACGAGGAGGCCGACCTGCATCTGCCGCACTACCTCAACATCATGGGCGGCATCGTCTTCATCGGCTCGATGAAGGGCTTCGAGAAGCGGCTCGACAAGGCCTTCGCGACCAAAGTGTCAGAGCTGATGAGCGCCGACCCGATCGTCGCTCGCGGTGACGAGGGGGCCGAGGCCGTGGCTCGCACGATCGCCGAGAAGCACCACAACCACCTGCCGGTTGTCGACGGCGAGGGTCGCCTGCTCGGGCTCGTCACCCGGGCCGACGCGCTGGCCGCGCTCGTCGCCGGCGATTAGCCCGATGGAGCGGGCACTGGCCCGGATCGACCTTGGCGCCGTCGAGCGCAACTGCGCGCGGCTCAAGGCCGAGCTCGGTGACGCCGGCGAGCTCTGCGCGGTGGTCAAGGCCGATGGCTACGGCCACGGCGCCGATTCCTGCGCGACCGCGGCGCTTGCCGGCGGCGCCACCCGGCTCGCCGTCGCCACGGGCTCCGAGGCGGCGCTGATCGGCCGTCGCTTCCCGCAGGTGCCGCTGCTGGCGATGGGTGCGCTCACCCCCGCCGACCTCGAGGACGCGCTCGCCGCGGGTGCCGAGATCTCCGTCTGGCGCGAGGGCTTTCGCGCCCTCGCCGCCGCCCGCGGCCGCGCCCAGGGGCGTCGGGTCAGGGTCCACGTCAAGCTCGACAGTGGCATGGGCCGGCTCGGCAATCCCGACGCCGCGGAGGTGCTGGCGCTCGCCCGCGCCTGCGCCGAGGATCCGCACCTCGTCCTGGCCGGGATCTGGACCCACTTCGCCACCGCCGACGAACCGGGCTCCGGGTTCTTCGAGCAGCAGCTCGAGCGCTTCACGGCGGTCGTCGGAACGGTCAAGGCCGAGTTCCCGCAGGTCACCGCCCACGCGGCCAACAGCGCCGCCGTCTTCCGTGATCGCCGCGCTCACTTCGACATGGCCCGCTGCGGGGTCGCGGTCTACGGGCTCGATCCCTTTCAGGGCGACCCGGCCGAGCGCGGGCTCGAGCCGGCGCTCTCGCTGCGCTCCTACGTCGCCGACGTCAAGCGCTTCCCGGCGGGAGCGAGCGCCGGCTACGGGCAGACCTGGCGGGCGCCGGTCGAGACCTGGGTCGGGGTGCTGCCGCTCGGCTATGGCGACGGCGTCCGCCGCGGGCTCTCGAACAACGCCGAGGTCTTGATCCGCGGCCGCCGCCGGCCGCTGGTCGGCACGGTCTCGATGGACAACGTCACCGTCGACCTCGGGCCCGAGACCGAGGTCGAGCCGGGCGACGAGGCGGTGCTGATCGGCAGCCAGGGCGGGGAGTCGATCCGCGCCGAGGAGGTGGCGGAGCGCCTCGGCACGATCAACTACGAGGTCACCTGCGGGATCTCGGCGAGGGTGCCGCGGGAGCCGGCGTGAGCGCTGCCGCCGAGCGACTTGCGGCGGCGCCGCCGGTCGTCCTCGCCCGCGCTGCGCTGGCCGGGCAGGAGGGCGTCTGGATCGCCGGCGGCGCGGTCCGCGACGCGGCGCTGGGGCGCGACGTCGTCGATCTCGACCTCGCCGTCGTCGGCGACCCGGCGCCGCTTGCCAAGGCGATCGCCCGGGCGGGGGCGGGGCACTCCTTCGAGCTCTCCGCCGAGTTCGCGACCTGGCGCGCCGTCGCCGCCGATCACAGCTGGCAGATCGACGTCACGGCGCTGCGCGGGGCGACGATCGAGGCCGATCTGGGCGAGCGCGACTTCACGGTGGGCGCCGTCGCCGTTCCCCTCGCCGGCGGCGAGCCGCTCGACCCGTTCGGCGGCCTCGCCGACCTCGAGCGCGGCCTGCTGCGGACCGTCAGCGAGCGCAGCTTCGCCGCCGACCCGCTGCGCCTGCTGCGCGCCGCCCGCTTCGCCGCCGGCCTGGAGTTGGAGATCGACTCGGCGACGGTCGCTCTGGCGCGGGCGGAAGCCGCTCGCGCCGGCGAGCCCGCCGGCGAGCGCCAGCTGGTCGAGCTGCGCAAGCTCCTCGGCGGACCCGACCCGCTGCGCGGCATGCAACTGCTCGACGACCTCGGCCTCACCGCTGTCGTCCTGCCCGAGCTGGATGGGCTGCGCGGGGTCGAACAGGGGCCCAACCACCACCTCGACGTCCACGGCCACACGATGGCCGTGCTCGCCCATGCGCTCGAGGTCGAGCGCGACCTCGACCGCTTCGGCGGCGAGCGGGGGGAGGAGCTGCGGGCCCTGCTCGACGAGCCCCTGGCCGATGAGATGAGCCGCGGCACGGCGCTGCGCTTCGGCGCCCTCCTGCACGACATCGGCAAGCCGGCGACCCGCGCGGAAAAGGACGGCTTCGTCACCTTCATCGGCCACGATCGCGATGGTGTCGCGATCGTCGGAGAGATCTGCGGCCGGTTGCGGGCAAGCCGGGTCCTCACCCGCCACCTGCAGGACCTCACCCTGCACCACCTGCGCTTGGGCTTCATGGTCCACGAGGCGCCGCTGCCGGCCCGCCGTGTGCACGAGTACCTGCGCGCGACCGAGCCGGTCGCCGCCGACGTGACCCTGCTGACCATCGCCGACCGGCTCTCCGCTCGCGGCTCCGGTCCCTTTGCCACCGAGGAGGCGATCGAGGCGCACCTCAGCCTGGCCCGGCAGATGCTCGCCGCCGCGCTCGACTGGCGCCGCGAAGGCCCGCCGCAGCCGCTCCTGCGCGGCGACGAGCTGGCCGCCGAGCTCGGCCTCGGCGAAGGCCCCGAGCTCGGCGAGCTGCTGGCCGAGCTGGAGGCCGCCCAGTACGCGGGCGAGGTCGGCAGCCGCGAGCAGGCGCTCGAGCACGCCCGAGCCCTGCGCGGCTGAGCCGGCGGTCCGATACGCTGCCCGCCGCATGGCGAAAGAGGAGAAGATCGAGATGGAGGGCGAGATCACCGAGGCCCTCCCCAACACGATGTTCCGGGTCAAACTCGACAACGGCCACGACGTGCTCGGCCACATCTCGGGCAAGATGCGCCGTCATTACATCCGGATCCTCCCCGGCGACCGGGTGAAGATCGAGCTCTCGCCGTACGATCTCGACCGCGGTCGCATCACCTACCGCTACAAATAAGCACCGCAGTCTCCGGGTAGAGTCCCGGCGGTGTCCCAGTCTCGTTTCCGCATCGGGCCCGAGATCGTCCACGAGACGGTCGACGGCGAGGTGATCGCGATCGACCTCGCCGGCGGCAGCTACTACAGCCTCGCCGGCAGCGGCCCGGCGATCTGGGAGCTGCTCGCCCAGGGTGCCGCAGAGGCCGAGATCGCCGCCGCCCTGGCCGCTCGTTACGAGGCCGGCCGGGACGAGATCGCCGCCGCCGTCTCGGCGCTGCTGGCGCAGCTGCGGGAGAGCGGCCTGATCGTGAGCGAGGAGGGGTCCGGCGTCGCCCCCGAGGTCCCCGACCCCGGCGAGAAGATGCCGTTCGAGGCGCCGCGGCTGGAGCACTACGACGACATGAAGGACTACTTCCTGCTCGACCCGATCCACGAGGTCGACAGCGCCGGCTGGCCGCGGCCGGCGGCCTGAGGCGTGGGCGCGCAGCCGGCTCTGCGCTCGGCCGGGGCCGACCTCGCCGGCGAGTACTTCGAACAGCTGCTCGGTCGCTACGAGCGAGCCGCCGCGGCTGACGCCGGCGCGATGGACCTCGAGATGGGCGGGCTGGGGGTGCGGCTGCGCTACGCCGGCGCGCGTCTGCGCGCCGGCTTGCTGGCGCCCTTCGAGCATCTCGCCCGCGCGAATGCGCGAGATCCCGAACTGACGATCTCGCTCTTCGACACGGCCTCGAGCGGCGTCGAGCCGCCGCCGCCGCGGTGGCAGCCGATCGCCGCCGAGCCCGGCACCAACCCGGTCGCCCGCCTGCGTTCCGAGCGGGCCTGCGTGCTCGCCGCCGCCGGCAGCCGTGGGCTCACCGCCGCCCTGCCGGCCGAGGGCCTCGCGGTGTTCCACCTGCCCGACGCGGCGGCGATCCCGGCGAGTGAGCGGGCGGCGCCGATCCGCGAGGCGCTGCAGCTGCTAATGGCGGCGCGGGGGAGGCTGATGACGCACGCGGGCGCCGTCGGCCGCGACGGCCGCGGCGTCCTGCTTGTCGGCCGCGGCGGCTCGGGCAAGTCGACCCTGGCGCTCTCCTGCGCCCTGGCCGGGATGGAGATCGTCGCCGACGACTACGTCCTGCTCGAGCCCAAGCGACGGATCGCCCACGCGATGCAGTCGACGGCGAAGCTGAGCGAGGACAGCGCCGCGCGACTCGGCGTCCCCGCCGGGGCGATCGATCCGGCCGGCTTCGAGCCGACCCTGGAGGGCCCCGCCAAGGCACTCGTCGACCTGCGCAAGCTTGCTCCCGGCCTCCTCAGCCGCCGCCTAAAGATCAGCGCCCTGATAGCCCCGTCCCTCCACCCGCTGACTTCCTCTTTTTCCGCGCATACCGCAGAGAAAGAGGAAGTCAGCCCCGGGGGCGGGCCGGCGGACCCGGTGCTGCGACCGATCGCGGCGGCGGAGGGGCTGCGGGCGGTGGCGCCGAGCACGATCGTGCAGTCGGGATTCGCCGGCGCCGGTGCGCTCTCCACCCTCGCGCAGCTGTTGCGCGAAGTGCCGAGCTACGCGCTCGAGCTCAGCCCGGACCCCGCTGCGAACGCCGCCGCCGTCGACCGTCTGGTGGCCGAGCTTGGCTGAGCCGCTCGTCACCGCCGCGATCCCGGTGCGCGACGGCGAGGCCTACCTCGCCGAGGCGATCGAGAGCGTGCTCGGCCAGAGCCGGCCCTGCGACCAGGTGATCGTCGTCGACAACGGCTCGAGCGACCGCAGCGCCGAGATCGCCGCCGGCTTCGCTCCCCGGGTCGAGGTCGTGGCCGAGCCGCGGCCGGGGATCGGCGCCGCCCGCAACGCGGCCCTGCGGGCCGCCCGCGGCGAATTCGTCGCCTTCCTCGACGCCGACGACCTCTGGGAAGCGGAGAAGACGGCGCTGCAGCTCGCCGCCTTCGAGGCGCAGCCGCGCCTGCAGCTGGTCTTCGGCCACGTGCGCCAGTTCCTCAGCCCCGATCTCGACGCCGCGGAGGCGGCGGGCCTGCGGGTTCCGGCGCAGCCCCAGCCCGGCCAGTACATCGGCGCGATGCTGGCGCGGCGGGAGGCGATCGAGGCGATCGGGCCCTGGCAGGAGGACGTGCGGGTCAGCGACGGCCTCGCCTTCCTCCTCCGCGCCCGCGAGCTCGGGCTCGAGCAGGCCATGCTGGGAGAGACCGTGACCCGGCGTCGCGTCCACGGCGCCAATCACTCGCTCCACAACCGCGACGAGCGCAGCGAGTTCGCCCGTCACCTCAAGCGCTCGCTCGACCGCCGCCGCAGGGCCGCCCCGTGAGTGAGCCGTTGGGCAACCGGCCCAGCGGCGAGCAGCTGCTGGTCCTGCACGCGGCGCTGGACCCGGCGCCCGCCGCCGCCGAGGCCTGGCGGCGTTGGCGCGAGACGGTCGAGTTCGACGAGGTCGATCACGGCTCGACCCGGCTGCTGCCGCTGGTCTATCGCAACCTCGGCGCCGACGCCTTCGACGCGGAGGTCGCCGGCCGCCTCAAGGGGCTCTATCGGCGCTCCTGGAGTCACAACCAGCTGATCTTCAAGCGTGCCGCCGAGGCGATCTCCGCGCTTGAGGGCGCCGGGATCCAGACCCTGGTCACCAAGGGCGCCTCACTGGCGCTGCTCTCCTACGGCGACGTCGGCGTGCGGCCGATGGACGACGTCGACGTGCTGGTGCCGCTCGCTCGCGCCGGCGAGGCGATCGAGGTGCTGGGCGCCGCGGGCTGGAAGCCCGCTCACGACGATCCGCCGGCCTGGATGCGGGTCCATCACTCGCTCGGCTTCGCCGGCGCCGACCGCGGCGAGGTCGATCTGCACTGGTTCTCCCTCTGGCAGCCGGCGAGCGACGAGCCGCTCTGGCACGCCTCGGTACCGCTGGAGCTCGGCGGAGCCGCCACCCGGGCGCCCTCTCCTGCCGATCAGCTCCTGCTCGCCTGCGTGCACGGCACGCCCTGGAGTCCCCTGCCGCCGTTTCGCTGGATTGCCGACGCGGTCACGGTGATCCGCTCAGCGGGCGAGCAGCTCGATTGGGACCGCTTCGTCGGCGAGGCCGAGCGCCGCCGGCTCAGCGTCGCCGCCGCCGCGGCGCTGGCCTTCCTGCGCGAGGAGTTTGGGGTGTCCGTGCCCGCGTCGGTCACCGCCGGCCTCGACGCCGCGCCCGCCACGCGGCACGAGCGCGCCGCCTTCCGCGCCGCCTGTCGGCCCGACTCGCCCCTGCGCACGCTGCGCATGGCCTGGGACCGCTACCGGCGCCTGCGCGATCTCGAGACCGGTGCCCCGCCGCCGGGTAGCTTCGTCGGCTTCGCGCGGCGCTTCTGGGGCCTGGAGAGCGTCTGGCAGCTGCCGCTGCACGCGGCGGGCGCGCTCAGCCGGCGGCGCGGGCGCGGTGGCGCTCGACCCGCTTCTTGAGCGCGAGGAAGTGCCCGGCGCGCCCGGCGGCGGCGTCCTGCGTGATGCTCGCCGGGTGGACGCGGCGGCGCAGCAGCACCCGCGAGAGACGGCGGAACTCGACCCCCTCCTCGGCCGCGCGCAGCATCCAGTCGAAATCCTCGGCGGCGCGCATCTCCTCGTCGAAGCCGCCGATGCGCTCGAAGACAGCGCGGCGCACGACCATCGTCATCGGGTGGACGTCGGGCTCCTCGGTCAGCTCCGCCGGCTTGGCCGGCATCACCGTGGGCACGTTCGACCCCTCCGCCCAGAAGGGCAGCTCGGCGCCGTCCTCGACCAGCAGCTCCTGCTCGGCGAGCACGCAGCCGATCGCCGGATCGGCGAGCAGCTCGCCCACCTGCACGGAGAGCTTCTCGGGCGGCAGCACGTCGTCGGCGTCGTGGAAGGCGACGAACTCGCCGCGCGAGGCGGCGAAGCCGCGGTTGCGCGCCGCCGCGGGTCCGGCGTTCTCCTGGGAGATCAGCCTCACCTCGGGATAGGAGCGTGCGACCGCGGCGGTGCTGTCGCTGGAGCCGTCGTCGACGATGATCGTCTCGAGCGGCGCGTAGTCCTGCGCCAGCACGCTCTCGATCGCCTCGCCGAGGAAGCGCTCGGCGTTGTAGGCGGGGATGACGACGCTGACCAGCGGACGTGACACTCACCGCATTTTGCCTAGAGATGGCTGCGCAATGCCTCCGGGTCGGGCTCGGCCAGCTCGGCGACCAGCGCCGACCAGGCGAAATCGCGGGCGCCGAGGCCCGTCCCGGTGCGCGGGTCGTAGTACTCGCGCAGCCCTTCGCGCTCGACCGCGCCGATCACGCCGCCGGCCAGCCGCGAGGCCTCCTGCTCGTAGCCGAGCCGGCGCAGGCCGAGCCAGACGAGCCAGGCCGAGTTGACCCAGGTCGGGCCGCGCCAGTAGCGGCGAATCGGGCCGCGGCTGCCGCCGGGCTCGTAGCTCGGCTCGGAGACCGCGACCGAAGGCGGCGCGACCGGGGTGAGGAACTCCGTCTCGTCGAGCAGGTGCTCCTCGACCAGCCGCCGCCCGATCTGCTCCGGCAGATCGGGCAGGGCGAGCGGCGCCAGCGCGTCCCAGGTGACGACCTCGGGCCGCACCGGGCCCGGCTCGGCCCAATCGACGAAGAGCCCGCGGCGCTCGTCCCAGAGCCGCTCGACCAGGGCCGGCGTCGCCGAGGGCCGCCCCAGCGCCTGCAGCGAGAGCGACCAGAGCGTGTTGACCACGGTCTCGCAGAGGACCGGCCCGCCGCGCTCGCGGATGCGGCGGGCGTCGAAACCGAGCCGGCGGTTGCGGCGGACCAGCAGCGGGAAGCCCGGGCGGGCGTGGGCGCGCCGGCCCCAGACGGGTTCGAACTTGGGCGAGGCGTCGAGCCCCGACTCGTCCGGCTGGACGATCCAGAGCAGGCCGTCGCCTTCGAGATCGCGCTCGGCGGCCAGCCACTCAACCTGGGCACCAATCCTGGGCTCCTCGCGCGGGTCGCCGACGGCGATCTTCCAGGCCCAGGCCAGCAGCGGCGGCTGGATCGTCTCGGTCTGAAAGGCGCTGCGCGAGGTGACGTTGTAGAAGGGCAGACGGCCGAGCGAGACCGGCCCCTCCCAGAAGATCGTGTGGCCGATGAAGCCGTCCTCGCGCTGCGCCGCCAGCAGCGTCTCCAGCTCGGCCCGCGCCCGCGCCCGCTCGAAGCGCCGCCAGACGATCGCGGCAAAGCAGGAGTCCCAATACCACTGCCACGGATAGCGCCCCGGGCTCGGCCGCGTATAGGCGAACCGCTCCCCCTCCACCCAACCCCCCCGCAGCACCCGTGCCGCCTCCGCCGATGGGCCGAAAACGTGTCTATATGTCACGTTTGAGGCCCATCGGCGGAGGGGTCACAGCGCGGTGCGGCGCATTTCGCGCAGCGCCCAGGCGCCGAGGAGGACGAGGAGGGCGGTGAGGGCTAGGAGGCCGGGCCAGGTTTCGGCCCAGGTGACGCCGCCGACGAAGCCCTGGCGGGCGGCTTCGATCACGTTGGTGACCGGGTTGACTTCGGCGACGCTGCGCATCCACGGCTGCAGCAGTGCCAGCGGCGCGTAGGCGGTCGTCATCAGGACCAGGGCCATCATTCCCGACTGCATCAGCGGTGCCGCCGACTGGCTCTTGAAGCGCAGCGCCAGGCCCGACCCCCAGCAGGCGGCGACCGCGGCCATCGCCGCGACCATCGCGTAGGTGACGAGCAGCCCGTCGATTCCCGGCCAGCCGGCGCCGAGCAGGAGGGCGATGACGAAGACGAAGGTGGCGGGGATCAGCGCCCGCGCGGAGGCGGCGAGCACGGTCCCGGCGAGCAGCACCCAGCGCGGGGCGGGGGAGACGAGCAGGCGATCGACCCAGCCCTGCTCGATGTCGCGGGCGAGGTTGACCCCGGCCGCGGCGCCGGTGAAGCCGGCCCCCTGCAGCATGCTGACCGGCACGATGTAGCTCTCATAGGTTCCGGTGGTGAAGCCCTTGAGCTGGGTCAGGGCGCCGAAGACGCCGTTGAGGCCGAGGAAGAAGATCGTCGGCGCCAGCACGCCCGGGATCGCCGCGCCGGGCACCCGCAGCAGCTCGTTCTTGGCCCGCGCCATCAGCGCCGCGATCGTCGCCAGGTTGGCGCGCCACTGCGGCAGGGCCGCGACCGACTCCATCAGCCCACCCGCAGCCGGTGGCGCAGGGCACGGGCGCTGAGCACGAGCCCGAGCACGACGATCCCGGCGATCGCCAGCACCGCCTCGCCCAGTTCGGCCGCGTCGACGCCGGAGATGATCGGGCCGCGAATCCCTTCGACGACGAAGCTGAGCGGGTTGTATTCGGCGATCGCCTTGGCCGGCTGGATCATCAGTTCGTTGGGGAAGAAGGCGGAGGAGAGGAAGAGGACGACGAGGACCAGCGGGAAGAGGCCCTGGACGACGCTGGCGCTGCCGGTGCGCAGGGCGATCGCGGCGCCGATCCCGCCGACCGCCATCGCCGTCGCGGTGACCAGGGCGATCGCGATCAGGGCGCCGGGCACGCCACTCTCGATCCGGGCGCCGAAGATCAGCCCGATCGCGAGGAACCAGAGCGAGGCGAAGAGGCCCAGCGCCGCCGTCCCGGCGAGGCGCCCGAGCACGATCGTGTAGCGCGGGATCGGGGCCGAGAAGAGGCGGTCGGTGAAGCCCATCTCGATGTCGACGGCGAGCGCGATGCCGCCGCTGTTGCCGGCCAGCATCAGCGACTGCATCATCGCCCCGGCGAGCATGAACTGGAGGAAGCTCTGCACCGGCGGGAAGCCCGGCAGGTTGACCGCGCCGCCGGCGCCGCCGGTCTGGATCGCCAGCAGCAGCGTCGGGAAGACGACGATCGGCGCCATCAGCTGCGGCCGGCGGAAGGTCTGGCGGATTGAGCGCATGCCGAGCGCCCGCACGACCCGCGCGTTGGTTGCCAGCTCGCTCACGCCTCGACGGCCTCTGGCTCCGCCTCGCCCTGGTCGTCGTTCTCGAGGTGGTGACCGGTCTTGGCGACGAAGACGTCGTCGAGGGTGGGGCGGACCAGCTCCAGCGACTCGACCGCGATCCCGGCCTCGTCGAGCGCCCGCACGACCCTGGGGATGTCGGCGGCGCCGTTGGTCGCCTCGACCAGCACCGTGCGGCCGTCGACCGGCGGCAGCAGCTTGCCGACCTGGGCGCAGACCCGCTCCGCCTCGGCGATCGAGCCGGCCGCGAGCTGCAGCTGGATGTGGGGGTTGCCGATATCGGTCTTCAGCTTGTCCGGCGTGCCTTCGGCGACGATCCGGCCGCTGTCGATGATCGCCACGTTGTCGGCGAGCTGGTCGGCCTCCTCGAGGTACTGGGTGGTGAGGAAGACCGTGGTGCCTTCGTCGTTGAGCGTCCGCACCTCCTCCCAGATCGTCTTGCGGCTGACCGGGTCCAGCCCGGTGGTCGGCTCGTCGAGGAAGAGCACCGCGGGCTCGTGGACCAGCGCCGCGGCGAGGTCGAGCCGGCGCTTCATCCCGCCCGAGTAGCCGCCGACGCGGCGGTCGGCGGCCGCGGCGAGGTCGACCCGCTCGAGCAGGTCGTCGGCGCGCCGCCTGCCCTCGGCGCCTGGCAGGCCCTGGAGCGTCGCCTGCAGGCGGATCAGCTCGCGCCCGGTCATCAGCGGATCGAGCGCCGCCTCCTGCAGGGCGACCCCGATCGAGGCGCGCACCGCGCGCGCCTGCTTGACCACGTCGTGCCCGGCGACGGTCGCCCGTCCGCCCGTTGGCAGCAGCAGCGTGGTCAGCATCCTGACGGTGGTCGTCTTGCCGGCGCCGTTGGGCCCGAGGAAGCCGAAGATTTCGCCCTCCTCGACGCTGAGGTCGACGCCCTGCACGGCCAGCACCTCGTCAAAGCTGCGCTGCAAACCCTCTACGACGATCGCCGGCATCGGCGGGCAACCCTACTGGGGCGGCTTGGCCGGGATCGTGCAAAGCGCACGCTCTGGCGGCATCGCTCGGGCTCGGGCGGCAGAATCGGCCCCGCAACCCTTGCCCTGGGGCCGGGTTTGCAGCTTGAGATCGTGCAAGAAGGAGCGAAAAATCGTCTCGTCAGGCCCCCGCCGCGCTCGCGGCGGCGTTTGCCTGCGTGCTGGTCGCCCTGATCGTCGCCGCCTGGCCCGGCGCGGCCGACTCGGCGCCGCTGGGCGTGGTGGTGCTGGGCAAGACGACGACCACGCCGCCGCCCTCCTGCCCGGGCAAGATCGTCAACAACGTCGAGATCGTTCCCTGCCGGGTCGAGGGTCACGTCAGCGGCTACCAGACCAAAGCGGGAGGGGTGGAACAGCCCTACGAAGTGCCCTTCGACGGCAAGATCGTCGCCTGGTCGATCACCCTCGCCAAGCCCTCGCGCACCGACAGCAAAACGACCACCAACGAGATCGGCTTCTTCAACGAATTCCTCGGCAAGCCCTCCGAGGCGCGGATCGGCATCCTGCGCCCGGTCGAAGGCTCGAAGCCGCCCAAATTCACCCTCGTGCGCCAGAGCCCGCTGGAGGTGCTCAACCCCTACTTCGGCAGCACCCCGATCTTCGCCCTCGACCACCCGCTCTCGGTCCTGCGCGGTCAGGTCGTCGCCCTCACCGTCCCCACCTGGGCGCCGATGTTCGCCTTCAACGTCTCCGAAGAAGACACCTGGCGCGGCAGCCGCCTCGAAGGGCATTGCGCGTCCAAGGAAGACATCCAGGGGGGGCATCCGCAGCAGGGGGTGGGGAAGATCAAGACTTATGGGTGCTTCTATTCAAATGCCAGGTTGCTTTACACGGCGACTCTGGTGAAGAAGCCGTAGGACTGGAGTAGCAGAAGGCCCGGAGCGTCGGGTACCCCTGCTCACTCGCCTGACTGGCTGAATCGCCGGGGGTCGTCCGAGATTGGATAGGGCCAGCGGCGCAAAACGTTCGCAGGGGCACCCGACGCTCCGGGCCAACCCCAACGTCCGAACTACGGAAGCTTCGGAGAGGCTCCGAGAGCCACGCGGCTTTCAAGGAGCGGCGCCGTCTTGGGCCTCACGGAGCCTCCGAGGGATGTCCTCCTTGTCGAGAGCTCGCGAGCCTCGGGATCGCCCCGAATCGCAAAGCCTCTGATGGCCGGAGCGTCGCCGACGAGCTCGCCGCGCTTGGGCCCGAAGGCCTTTGCTCCCTCGGGACGGGCGTCGGTAGGGCCTCCGAACGTTTTGCGCCGCTGGCCCTATCCAATCTCGGACGACCCCCGGCGATTCAGCCAGTCAGGCGAGTGAGGAGGCCCTACCGACGCCCGCTGCGTCGGAGTTAAAGCGCTTCTTGGCGTAGGCCGCAGTACTGGCAGTCGCTGACGTCCAAGCCGATCAGCTGGTCGCAACGACGGCAGGCCCGCAGGTTCTCGGGGGTGCGGGGCAGGGCCGACGCGCTTGGGGAAAGGGGAAGGACCATTGCTACCGGCTCCATCTCCTCTCCCGTCTCGCGGTCGAGGTAGACCTGGCCGGGCTCGGCGTGGGCGAGGGCCTCGCGGCCGGAGGCCGGGGCGCGCATTCGGAAGAGCTGCTTCGGGTTCACGGCGGCGAAGACTAATAGCTTCCGCGGAACAGATGCGGATACTCGTCTTTCACGGCTACATGCTGCGCGGCACCGGCAGCAACATCTACAACGTCAACCTGGCTCGGGCGCTGGCCAAGCTGGGCCACGAGGTGCACCTGCTCTGCCAGGACCGTGAGACCAAGATCGACGGGGTCGAGATCCACAATCCCGACATCCACGGCCTGCTGCCGGTTTACGTCAAGGACCCCTACGAGGGCTTCGCGGTCAAGGCCTTTCCGGAGCTGAGTGAGGCGGAGCTCGATCGCTACCTCGAGGCCAACGTGATCGCGGTGCGCGATGTGGCGGAGCGCGCCGGGGGCATCGACCTCGCTCTCGCCAACCACCTGGTGATGGGGCCGGCGATCCTCGCCCGCGCCGACGTGGCGCCCTTCGCCGCCAAGATCCACGGCTCCGCGCTCGAGTACACGGTCAAGCCGCATCCGCGGTTCCTGTCCTACGCGCGAGAAGGGATGGAAGCGGCGCAGGGGGTGCTGGTCGGGTCCCGGCATACGGCTGAGTCGCTCTGGGCGGCGCTGCCCGAAGTTGCTGGGCTCAAAGAGAAGACGCGCTTGGGATCCCCAGGGGTTGACACGGAGGCGTTTCGGCCGCGGGAGTCGGGGTCGGGTGTCCCGGGCCCGCATTCGCGGGGAGTTCCCGGGACACCCGACCCCGACTCCCGCCGGAGGATCGTCTTCGTTGGGAAGCTGATCGTGTCCAAGGGGGTGGATCTGCTCCTGGCGGCGTGGCCGCTGGTCAGGGCGGGGCACCCTGACGTGAAGCTGGAAGTTGCCGGGTTCGGCGAGTACGAGGGGGCTCTGCGAAGTCTGCTGGCGGCGCTGGAGGAAGGAAGCGCTTCGAAAGCTCGGGAGATCGCGGCAGCTGGATGGAGCCTCGAGGGCGGGGAGGAGAAGTCGTTGCCGATCCTCTCGGCGTTCCTTGCGGACCCGCCCGATGGCTACCTCGATGCTGCGCAGGCTGCGGCTGGCTCGGTCGAGTTCATCGGTCGGCTCGAGCACGACGAGGTGGCGGAGCTGCTGCCTGGGGCCGAGGCGCTGGTGATGCCGAGCACCTTCCCGGAGGCGTTCGGGATGGTCGCGGCGGAGGCGGCGGCCTGTGGGGTGCTGCCGGTCTCGGCCGGGCACTCGGGGATGCTCGAGGTCTCGCGCGAGCTGATGGAGGCGCTGCCCGGCGAGGTCGGGCGGCTGACCTCCTTCCCGGTCGAGGTGGGTGCGGTGGAGGCGATCGCGGCGCGGCTGAACGGCTGGCTGGCGCTCTCCGAGAGCGAGCGGGCCGAGGCGCGCGCGGCGCTGGTGGCGACCGCGCGGCGGCTCTGGAGCTGGGAGGGCGTCGCCCGCGGGGTGCTCGCCGCGGCCTCGGGCGAGGAGCCTGAAAGCTTCCCGCCGTCGCTTCAATAGAATGCCCGCCGCCTCATGTACGGCCGCCTCCCGATAGCGAAGATGCTCGCTGCCACAGTCGCGATGACCGCGGCGATGTCTGCCGTGATGCTCTCGATCAACTGGGACGGCCAGGAGGCCTCTACCGCGGCGCCGAAGATCGACGGTCTGCTCAACGTGATGATCGTCCTCTCCTCCTTTGTCTTCTCGTTGGTCGTCGTCGCGCTCTTCTACGCGCTGTGGAAGTTCAAAGCCAAGCCGGGCGACGAATCCGACGGCGAGCCGATCCACGGCAACACCCGGCTCGAGGTGGCCTGGACCGTGATCCCGACGATCATCGTGCTCTTCGGGGCCGGCTACAGCTGGTCGGTGCTCAACAGCATCGAAAAGCTCGACAAGAACCCGCTCACCGTCGACGTCTTCTCCCAGCAGTACGCCTGGAGCTTCGGCTATCCGGGCAAAGGCGATGTCTACGTGCAGGGCGAAATGCACGTGCCGCTCAACCGCCAGGTCCAGTTCAAGATGCACTCCCAGGACGTCATCCACTCCTTCTGGGTGCCCGAGTGGAGGATCAAGAAGGACAACGTGCCGGGGATCACCACGACCGCGATCGTCACCCCCGACAAGCTCGGCACCTACCAGCTGATCTGTACCGAGCTCTGCGGCTTCGGCCACGCCTCGATGCGGGCCAAGGTCGTGGTCGAAACGCCGGCCAACTTCCAGAAATGGGTCAGCAGCCTGGAAGAAAAGGTGCCGACGCCGCTGAAAGAATCGATAACCCAAGACACTGAGACCAACCCGACGCCGCTGAACGCCGGGGGGGCATAATGGAGGCCTGCTGATGACGGCTGCGATCAAGCACCCGGGCTGGATCAGAGGCGCGCTCGGCGCGATCCTCGGCGCCGCATTTGGCTTTGCGCTCGTGGTTGCGCTGCGCAAGGCGTCCGGGCTGCCCGCCTACCAGACCGAACAGACCGGCTACCCGCAGGTGGTCGTGCCGCTGATCACCGGCCCGCTCGGCTTCCTGCTCGGCTTCGGCTGCTTCGACTACTGGCTGCGCTGGGCCGCCGGCATGCCGACGATCCCCGAGGACCACTCCCAGCACGGCGCCAAGAGCTGGAAGGACTACTTCCGCTTCAACACCGATCACAAGGTGATCGGCATCCAGTACATCTGCACCACCTTCTTCTTCTTCTTCGTGGGCGGCCTGATGGCGATGCTGATCCGGGCCGAGTTGGCCCAGCCCGGCACCCAGATCGTCGACGCGGCGACCTACAACAGCCTCTTCTCCACCCACGCGGTGCTGATGATCTTCGTCTTCGTGATCCCGGTCTTCGCCGGCATCGCCAACTACGTCCTGCCGCTGATGATCGGCGCCCCGGACATGGCCTTCCCGCGCCTCAACGCGCTCAGCTTCTGGATGCTGCCGCTGGCCGGGCTGCTCTTCATCGGCAGCTTCCTCGCCCCCGGTGGCGCCTTCGACGCCGGCTGGACCGGCTACGCGCCGCTCTCGACCGGGGCGCCTCTGGGCCAGTCCTTCTTCAACCTCGGCGTCCAGTTCGCCGGCGCCTCGTCGATCGCCACCGCGCTCAACTTCCTGGTCACGATCATCACCATGCGCGCGCCCGGGATGACCTTCTGGCGCATGCCGCTGCTGGTCTGGGCCAACCTCTCGACCTCGCTGCTGGTCGTCGCCGCGACGCCCTTCATCGCCGGCGTCCAGTTCATGGTCCTCTTCGATCGGCTGCTGCACACCAACTTCTTCCAGTTCGCCGGCGGCGGCGATGTCGTCAGCTACCAGCACATCTTCTGGTTCTACTCGCACCCGGCCGTCTACATCATGATGTTGCCCGGCTTCGGGATCATCAGCGAGGTCATCTCGACCCATGCCCGCAAGCCGATCTTCGGCTACCGGCTGATGGCCCTGGCGCTGCTCGGGATCGTCGTGCTCAGCTACTCGGTCTGGGCCCACCACATGTTCGTCGCCGGGATGTTCTCCTGGCTGCGAGTGCCGATGATGATCACCACCCTGCTGATCGCGGTGCCGACCGGGATCAAGATCTTCTCCTGGCTGGGGACCCTGTATTTCGGCAAGATCCACACCTACTCGACGGCGATGCTGTTCGCGCTCGCCTTCATCGTCACCTTCACGATCGGCGGGATCAGTGGCGTGATGCTGGGCATGGTGCCGATCGACATCCACGTCTCCGACACCTACTTCATCGTCGCCCACATCCACTTCGTCCTCTTCGGCGGCTCGGTCTTCACGATCTTCTCCGGGATCTACCACTGGTTCCCGAAGATCACCGGGCGGATGTACGACGAGAGGCTCGGCCGCATCCACTTCTGGGGCACGCTCTTCGGCACCTGGGTCACCTTCATCCCGATGCACTGGATCGGGATGGACGGCATGCCCCGTCGCGTCGCCGACTACGCCACCAAGTTCGGCGACTGGAACCTGCTGATCAGCTGCGGCGCCTTCATCCTCGGCGCGATCCAGTTGGTCTTCCTCTACAACATGATCGTCAGCTGGCGCTTCGGCCCCAAGGCCTCCGGCAACCCGTGGCGAGCCAACTCGATCGAGTGGCAGGTCTCCTCGCCGCCGCCGATCTACAACTTCCCCGAGATCCCGCGCGTCGTCGGTGGGCCCTACGAGTACGGCGTGCCCGGCGCCCGCCACGCGATCATGCCCGGCGAATCGGTCGAGGCGCCGGCGGCGGAGCCGACCGTGGTGGGCTCGGCATGAGCGAGGCATCCGGGGCAAAGCCCCTGCTCGTCTTCCTCAACGAGGTCGCAGGCGGGCGCAAGCTGCTGGCAGCGGTCAAAGAGCGGGCCGGCAAGGTTCCCTTCGTCGCCGTCGCGGCACCCCAGAACCAGCCCGCGGTCGGCCAGCTGATCGACTCCGGCGAGCTGCGCGACGCGGCCAGGGCGCGGGTCGAGGTGACGATGTCGATCCTCTCCGAGTACGGGGTCGAATCGGTCGGCGAGGTGATGGACCCCGAGCCCTCGCTGGCGCTCGACGACGCTGTGCGCGCCCACGAACCGGGTGAGGTGCTGCTCTCCTGCGCTTCCGGGACTCGCTTCGGCTTCACCCGCAAGGACCTCGTCGCCTGGGCCGAGGCGCGCTTCGAGCCCGAGGTGAAGGTGACCCACATCCCGGTGCGGATCACCGATGACTCGATCAGCTGGGAGAAGAGCCACACGCTGGTCGTCGCCAGCCAGACGGTCGCCGCACCCGACCTCGTCAGCCGGCTCAAGGAGCGCGCCGCCGGGCACCCGCACCGCTACACGCTGATCTGCCCGCGCACCGAGGACGTGACCGAGCCGGAGATGGTCCGCGACCTGGCCGCGACCCTGGCCGAGCTCTACCGCGCCGACATCGACGCCACCGGCCAGCCGATGAGCCCCGACCCCTTTCACGCGGTGCAGAACGCGATCGAGCACTACAGCGTCGACGAGGTGTTGATCTCGACCTTCGCCGGCGAGACCTCGCGCTGGCTCGAGGACGATCTGATCGGCCGCGTGCGCGCAATCACCGACAAGCCGGTCGAGCACCTCGAGGTCGGCCGCCCGGCCGCCGTGGTGGCCGCCGCCGTAGCCGAGGGAGGGGAGAGCTGATGGAGAGCGCAACCGTCGCGCTGGGACACGCCCACGAGGACGAGCACCACGGGCCGCCGGAGGCCAACCAGAGCTCGCGGATCGACCGCCAGACCCTGGGCATCCTGCTCTTCATCGTCTCCGAGGTGATGCTCTTCGGGGCCTTCTTCGCCTCCTACTTCTTCCTCCGCGTCGTCGTCCACCCCTCGAGCTGGCCGCCGCACCCCTACGAACTGCCGGTCGCCGTCGCGGGCGTCAACACGGCGATCCTGGTCTCCTCCAGCTTCACGATCCACTACGCCCTGGAGTCGATCCGCCGCGGCAACCGCAACGGCCTCAAGCTCGGCCTGGTGCTGACCTGGATGCTCGGCGCGACCTTCCTCTTCATCCAGCTCAACGAGTACGTCCACCTCGGCTTCAGCGCCCGCGACCTCGGCTTCGGCTCGATCTTCTACAGCCTCACCGGCCTGCACGGCGCCCACGTCTTCGTCGGGCTCTGCCTGCTCACCTTCGCCTCGATCCGCGCCTTCCGCGGCCATTTCGGCCCCGAGGAGAAGGACCACCTCGGCGTCGAGGTGCCGGGCATCTACTGGCACTTCGTCGACGTCATGTGGATCGTCGTATTCACCACGGTTTACATCCTCTGATCCAGCGGTAAAACAAGGGGTATGCACAATCCCCTGAGGTCGGAGGCCGACGCGTTCAGGTGGCTGGTCGTGATCGGCATCGGAGCGGCGTCGGTGATCGCCCTCACCTTGCTCACTCGGCCGCTCGTCGGCGCGATCTGGATGGTGCTGCTGATCGGCCTCGGGGCCGGGCTCGGCTACCGCGCCTCGCGTGGCTCCTCGCCAGGCGACCTCGCGCTGACCAGGGGCGGCGACGGCAAGTTCCGCCTGCTCGTGATCGCCAACGAGACGGTCCAGGGCGAGGCGCTGCTCGAGCAGATCCGCGACCGCTGTCAAGGGCGGCGCTGCGAGGTGATGGTGGTGACGCCCGCGCTCGCCTCCTCGCGCGCCGCGCACTGGGCCTCAGACATCGACGAGGCGATCGAACTCGCCCGCCAGCGCATGGAGCTCTCGCTGATCGAGATCAAGCGGCTCGGCCTCAAGGCGAAGGGCGAGATCGGCGACTCCGACCCCAACGTCGCGATCGAGGACGCTCTGCGCGTCTTCCCGGCCGACGAGATCGTAATCTCGACCCATCCCCCCGATTGCTCGCGTTGGCTCGAGCACGGCGTCGTCGACAAGGCCCGCGAGCAGATCGATCTGCCGATCACACACGTGGTCGTCGACCTCGCCGGCGGCCGCGCCCCGCTGTGATCGACTCGGCACGATTTCGTCACGTTTAGCGCGCCACGCGAAACATTTTGTCTTCTAGCCTGTCAGCATGGAGATGATGACTTCGGGCTGGACCGACGGGCGGATGGACGACCTGAAGGGTCAGGTCGATGACCTGGGCCGGCGCATGGACGAAGGGTTCGCGGAGATGCGGGCAGAGATTCGCGAGCAGCGGTCCGAGACAAATGCCCGACTCGGCGCAATCGACGATCGCCTCGATTCCCTTCAGCGCTCGACGGTTCAGTTCGCGGCGGTGATGATCGCGGCACTCGTGGGTGTGATCGCCACTCAGCTTGGCTTGATCCTGACCCAGCTCTGAGTCAGGCCGGAGTTGCGACTTGCGAGCGTGGCTCGCTTCTCGCCTGGCCGGCCGGGTCCGGTTCGCCGGGGGACTCCAGCCTCCCCGCCGTAGCCACCGTCCAGAGCATCGCCAGCCAGGTGACGGTCGCCAGGGCGACGTGGACCCAGACGATCTCGCCTGGCAGCTTCAGAGCCCACTGGACGCCGCCGACGACGCCCTGGGTGGCGAGCAGGCCGATCATCACCGTCAGCGGCCTCAGCGCCCTCCTGTCGCCTCCAGGGCGGCGCAGGAGGAACCAGACCGCGATCGCGGCGAGGCCGAAGACCGTGGCGATTGCCGAGTGGCGCTGTACCACCCATTCCAGCGTCGCGCTCCCCTCGAAGGTGAAGCGGTGGACGAGCTGGCCCGCGTGGGCGCCGGCGTGCGGCCCCGAGGCGGTGGCCACGGTGCCGGCGGCGATCGTCAGCTGCCCGAGCGGGATCAGGCCCCGCACGGCCCAGACGCCGAGGCGGTCGCCGGAGCGGCGCCGCTCCCACGGTTCGTAGCGCGCGCACCAGGCGAGCGCGAAGGAGGCGTCGAGCAGCAGCATCGAGAGGATGAAGTGGCTCATCACCAGGCCCGGGGCGAGGTGGTACTTGACGACCAGGGCGCCGAGGATCGCCTGGCCGATCACGCCGATCGGCAGCAGGGCGCCGAAGAAGGCGAGGTGCCAACGGAAGGGCACGCGAAACCAGGCGAGCACGCTGGCGGCGATCACGGCGAAGCCGACGAAGCCGGTGAGGATGCGGTTGCCGTACTCGATCACGGCGTGGGTTTCGAGCGGCGGCGTCGTGCCGCCGTAGCACTTGGGCCAGTCCGGGCAGCCGAGGCCGGAGCCGGTCAGGCGCACGCCGGCGCCGGTCAGCACGATCAACGCCAGGGCGCCGAGGGCGACCAGCGAGACGGTTGCGTAGAGCTGGGGAGTGACGCGGAGGCGGTTGCGCATGGGTTGCCTCAGCGGATGATGCCGGCGGCCTCCCCCCGGCCGCGCGACGGGCTCAGCCGCTCTTCTTCGCGCCGCCCTTGCCGCCGCTGGTCGATTCGAGCAGGTACTTGACCAGGTCTTCGATTTCTTTCGGCGAGAGCGTCTGTTCGAAGTTGCCCGGCATCACGTTTGGCGGGTAGCCGGTGGCGATCTTGGCGTTGGGGTCGACGATCGATTCGTGGACCATCGCTTCGCTCTGGCCGGGCAGGACTTGGTCGAGGTTGGGGCCGGTGACGCCACCCGTCCCCGCCGCTTTCAGCGTGTGGCAGCCGCCGCAGCCGTTGTTGGCGAAGACCTGGGCGCCGGGGCCGCCGGGCACTTCCGGCGGCGCCGCGCCGGGCACGCCGGCGTAGAGGCCGACGTAGGCGGCGACGTCATCGAGGTCCTGGCCGGTGACGACGTCGGCGGGCATCGAGACGGCCGGGTCGCTGTTGCTCGGCCGCGGGTACTCGACCTGGGCCTTGACTATGCCTTCGACCGTGCTGCCATCCTCGCCGGCGGCCCGCGCCGCGGCGAAGGCGTCGTCGAGGTTGGGGCCGATCTGGGCGGACGTCCCGGCCTGGGCCATGGTGTGACAGACGCCGCACTTTTCGACGAAGAGCACGCGCCCCCGGTTGGGGTCGGCGGTCGTCGTGCCGCAGCCCGAAGCGGGCAGCGCCACCGCGACGAGGGCGGCGAGGACGAGCAGCGGGCGGATCGGGTTGGCGAGGTTGGGCGTGCGGCGCAAAGCGCGCCGGAGTCTATATGTCCCGCCCGGCCGAAAGCATGCTTGCCCCTGCCTGAGGTCGGGTAGGCTTGAGGCGATTCTCACTAACTCGCGAGCCCGGAGGTGAGGCGGCAGATGCAGGTACGGGATGGGATGTCGGAGGTGGTGCTCACGGTCGGCCCCACGCACACGCTGCGCGAGGCGGCCTCGATGATGGCGGAGAAGCGAATCGGCGCCGCTTTGGTCAGCGACGACGAGACGCCGGTGGCCCGCATCCTCACCGAGCGCGACATCCTGCTCTCGCTGGGCGCCGGCGAGGACCCCGACTCCGAGCACGTCGGCGACCACATGAGCGACAGCGTGATCGCCGCCTCGCCCGACTGGAGCCTCGAGCGCGCCGCCGCGGAGATGTCACGCCGCGGCATCCGCCACCTCGTCGTCTACGACGGCCCCGAGCTCGCCGGGGTGCTTTCCATGCGAGACATAGTCAGGGTCTGGACATCCGATGGCGCAACCTCGGGGATGAGTCCCGACTGAGCGGGGAGAGCGATCTGTGGGGCTATCCCAGGCCGCTTCGCGGGAGTTCCTGGGATAGCCCCACAGATCACTCTTCACCCCCAGCGCGGTCCTCACCTCGGGCGCCGTCCACGGTGGCCGGATCCACAGCTTTATCCACCAGGCGCTCGCGAGAATCCCAAGCTTTTTCACCGAGCGGCCTGGAGAATGCACAGCTCCTCGCCAAGCGGCCGAGACTCCCAGCTTCTTAGCTGCTCAGTCACACGGGTCTGACCTGGTTTCGCACAGGGGAGAGCGTCGGGGACACCTCCCCGGGGAACTCCCGCGAAGCGGCCCCGGGGAGGTGTCCCCGGCGCTCACACGCTTGAGCTAAGGCGGGATCAGTCCCGCGGGACCGAGATCGTTTCGACCGGCAGCACCCCGCCGCGCACATGCTGCTTGCGCGGGAGCCGGTAGTAGCTGCGGATCGCACCTTGGACCATCGCCCGGAAGGCGAAGAGGGCGACGATGCCGCCGATGATCGAGTAGATCCAGCCGCGGACCATGAAACCCTCGGCGAAGATGCCGCAGACGGCGAGCGCGATGGCGAAGGCGAAGACCGCGGGCGCCCAGGAGGAGCTTGGCCGGTAGACGACCTCGCCGGGCTCGGGGATGTGGCGGTGCTCGGGGCTCACGTCGCGATGTAGAGCATGGCGGCCACGAAGCAGAGGGCGAAGATCGCCGCGGCGATGCCACCGGCCACCAGGCCGGCGCTCATGTTCGCTCTTGCGGTCTCGCGATCCACGCCCGGATTTCTACCCGATCAGCCGGTCGAGCGGCATCGCGACGAAGAGCAGCGCCAGGTAGGCGAGCGAGTAGAGGTAGGTGCGCAGGGCCCAGCGGCGGTCGGCGCTGCGCAGCAAGCGCACGGCGCAGTAGATGAAGCCCGCCCCGAGCGTCATCGAGGTGACCAGATACAGGAGGTCGAAGCCGCCCGCGCAGAAGGGCAGCTGCGTGACCGCGTAGAGCAGCACGGTGTAGAGCAGGATCTGGCGCCGCGTCTCGTCCTCGCCGCGGACCACCGGCAGCATCGGGATGCCGGCCTTGGCGTACTCGTCCTTCATCAGCAGCGAGAGCGCCCAGAAGTGCGGCGGGGTCCAGAAGAAGACGATCGCGAAGAGGAAGAGCGCGGTGCCGTTGAGCCCGCCCGTGACTGCCGCCCAGGCGACCAGCGGCGGCACGGCGCCCGCGGCGCCGCCGATCACGATGTTCTGCGGCGTCGTGCGCTTGAGCCAGAGCGTGTAGACGAAGACGTAGCCGAAGAGGCCGGAGATCGAGAGCGCCGCCGCCAGCGGGTTGACGGTCAGCGCCAGCAGGGTGAAGGAGGCGCAGCCGAGCAGGGCGCCGAAGGCGATCGCCGCCCGCGGGGAGATGCGGCCCGCGGCGACCGGGCGGTCGGCGGTGCGGGCCATGATCCGGTCGATGTCGCGGTCGATGGCGTGGTTGATCGCGCCGGCGCCGCCGGCCGAGAGGGCGCCGCCGAGGCAGGTGAGGAGGACGAGGCCGATCGAGGGGTCGCCGGCGACGTACATCGTCGTGATCGTGGTCAGCAGCAGCAGCGACTGTACCTTCGGCTTGGTCAGGGTGACGTAGTCGCGCAGGACGCCGTGGACAGCGGGGCGCTGTGCAACGACCGCGGATTCGGCGCTGCTCACGTGCTCAGGCTACCGGCTGGGACTCGCGAGTCGCCTCTTCGGCGGCGCGAGCGCTGCGATGGCCGATCGCCGCGCGGATGTCGCGCAGCGGCCGGTCGCTGCGCACGTCGGGCAGCACGTCGAAGTTGTGCGGCTCCGGCGGCGAGAGCGCGAACCACTCGAGCGAGTTGCCGCCCCACTGATCGTGGCCGGCGCGGCCGCCGTTGCCGAGGCTGGCGATCGCGTTGACCAGGGTCAGGATGATCCCGATCGCGAGCACGAAGGAGCCGATCGAGGCGATCAGGTTCTCGGTGCTGACCCCGGTGCCGCTGAAGAACTTGTAGGCGTCGACGACCTCGCCGTGATCGCCGCCGGCGATGAAGAGCGGCACGAAGGTGAGCAGGATGCCGACGATCATGGTCCAGAAGGAGGCGCGGGCCAGCGTCTCGCCCATCGTGCGGCCGAACAACTTCGGGAACCAGTAGTGCAGGGCGGCGAAGCCGCCGAAGACGGCGCCGCCGACGAGGGCGAAGTGGGTGGCGGCGGTGGCGTCGGTGGTGTTGTGCAGGCGCCAGGCGACGGCGACCATCGAGTGCGAGATCTCGGCGCCGAGGCCGATCGAGATCATCGAGAGGGCGCCGACGGCAAAGAGCAGCGGCGCTCGCATCCGCAGCGTGCCGCCGATCATCGTCGCGATCAGGTTGAAGACGATCAGGCCGAAGGGCACGATCAGCGCCAGCGACATGATCATCGCGAAGTACATCCAGCCGATCCCGATCGGCGCGGTGAGCATGTTCTGCATCCAAGCGAGGGTGCCGATCACCGCGATCGCCGCCAGCGAGCCGGTGACCGCGTTGCGGTTGAAGAGCGGCTTGCGGGCGAAGACCGGGACGATCTCGGCGATCACCGCCAGGGCGGTGATCAGGATCAGCATGTAGACGCCGGTGAAGAAGATCCAGCTCATGTGCTCCCAGAGCAGCGGCGCGCCGCCGGAGCCGTCGGCGAAGAAGATGCCGTCGAAGTTGCGGTCGATCAGCAGCATCGTGATCGCCGCCAGCATCACCGTGCCGACGACCAGCAGCAGCCAGGAGGAGACGGCCGCGGCCCAGGCGAAGACGGGAAGCCGCCGCCAGGCCATGCCGGGAGCGCGCATGCGGCGCAGGGTGGCGATCAGGTTGATCGCGAGCAGGACGAAGCCGAGCGTCGCCAGGCCGCAGGCCGCGGCCCAGGCGTCGACGCCGTTGTTGGGCAGGAAGGCCAGCTCGGAGAGCGGCGCCAGCGGGTTGACCCCGGCCTCCGAGGGGGTGAAGAGGAAGCCCGTGTAGAGGACGGTGGCGCCCGCGAGGTAGAGCCAGAGGCCGACCTGGCCGAGGCGCGGCAGGGCGGTGCCGCGGGCGCCGATCTGCAGCGGCGCCAGGTAGTAGTAGAGGCCGAGGCAGAGCGGCAGGGCGAAGAGGAAGATCGCCGTCGCCCCGTAGAGCGAGAGCATGCGGTTGAAGGCGACCGGGGTCAGCATGCTGTTTTCGGGGATCGAGAGCTGCAGCCGCATCAGCAGGAACTCGACCAGGGCGATGAAGAGGAAGCCGAGCGAGGCGCCGATCATCACCCGGCCGACGTCCTTGTGATCGGCGCTGGTGACGACCTCGATCCAGTGGGGGCGGCGGCGGGGGAAGCCGTCGACGGCGACCTCGGGACGAGCGCTCACGGTACTTCTCCCTTTTCGATCAGGCCGACGACGCGGTCCTGGGCTGCTTGGATGTCGGCTTTCTGTTGCTTGACGAAGGTTTCGTATTCGGCCGGCGAGACGACGTCGACCTCGGTCCGCATCGCCGTGTAGGCCTGGCCCGAGAAGGTCGCCGACTGGCCGTCGAAGGCGCCTTCTTCGTTGGCGCGGAAGACGACGTGGTTGATCTTGCCCGGTACGGCGTCGCGCTTGGGGGCCAGTTCCGGCACGTCCCAGGTGTGGATCACGTCGGTCGAGATCAGTTCCAGTTCGACCGTGGTGTCGACCGGCACGACCAGCTTGTAATAGGAGAAGGCGCCGTTGGCGTAGTCGTAGCGCCACAGCCACTGCTGGCCGGTCGCTTCGATCTTCAGCGGCGCCGACTTGGCCGAGGCGAGGCCCGCCGAGCCGGTGGTCGGGGCTCGCGCGCCTTGTCGGTGAAGACGAGGCTGAGCACGAGGATCACCGCGGCGAAGACGGTGAGCACGGCGCCGACGCGCAGCTGGGTGCCGCGGCCGCCGCGGATCTGGCGCGGCTCCTCACCGCGCTCGCTGCGGTAGCGCCGCACGGCGTAGATCAGCGCGCCGTTGATCGCGACGATGACGATCGCCGCGGCGACGAAGCCAATCCAAAGCAGGGTGTCGATCTGGTCGGTGCCAGGGGAGTGGGGACTCAAAGCGCGGCCATTCTAATCACGGAGGTCGGCGCGCCGCCGTGCCCGTGTCCCTGTCGCCGACCTATACTCGCCGACCTGATGAAGGCGCGATCGCGGCCATCTCCGGCGCTTCGCCTCGCCGTACGCGCCGGAGCGGCCGGTGCGGTGGCGGCCGCGGTGGCCGTTCCGCTGCTGCGCAAACGGCTGCACCTGCCGACTCCGGTGACGGTCGCGGCCTGCGCCGCCGGCCCCCTGGCGGTCGCCGTTCTCGCCCCGCGCTCGCGCAAACGCGACGTCGTCCTCTACGCGATGCAGATGTGGGCCTTCATCATGGTCCACGAGCTTCCCTACGACGATCCCGAGAAGCTGGAGTCGCGCTTGCGCAGCCGCTACCCGATCGTCACCGACCGCGTGCTCGGCCTCGGGCGCCTGCCCAACGGCCGCCTGCAGCGGGGCATGGCTCGCCTGCGCCGCGTCGGCACCGTCAACCGCATCCTCACCTGGGCCCACTGGCTCTGGTTCTTCGAGCCCTACCTCGCCCTGGCCTGGATCCTCTGGCGCCACCCCGAGCGCTTCCCGCGCGCCGCCCGTCAGATGGCCGCGGTCTTCGACCTCGGCTGCATCGCCTACTTCGTGATCCCGACCTCGCCGCCGTGGTGGGCCTCCGAGCAGGGCCTGACCGGCGAGGGGGTGGAGCGGATCATGATCGGCGTCGGCGAAGACACCTGGGGCTCGGCCTGGCCGAAGATGTACAACGCGCTCGGCGGCAACCCCTGGGCGGCGATGCCCTCGCTGCACTTCGCCACCTCGGCGATGGCGGCGATCCAGCTCGCCGAGGCCGGCCCGCTCGAGGGCGCCGCGGGCTGGACCTACTCGCTGACCCTCGGCTTCGCCCTCGTCTACCTCGGCGAGCACTACGTCACCGATCTGCTCGCCGGCGCCGGCCTGGTCGCCGCCGTGCGCCGCGGCGAGCCGCTGGCCGAACCGGCCGTGCACGGGGTCACCCGGGGCCTGCAGCGCTTGGAGCGCCTGGCCAACGGGTAGCGTCTGCGGGGTGTCTCCCGAGGGTCCGGTAAACGGCGAAGAAACCGCCGAACTGCCGATCTTCACGCGGCGGCGGCTGATTCAGACGTCGGTCATCGTCGTCGCGTTGCTGGTCGGCATCTACTTTCTCTTCCCGAAGCTGGTCGGGTTGAGCAACGCGCTGGGCAAGCTCGACGAAGCCGATCCGCTCTGGATCGGGATCGCGATCGGCTTCAACGTCCTCGCCTTCGTCACCTACATCGCCCTCTTCAAGGCGGTCGTCGGCGGCGAAACGCTGCGCTTCACCTGGCTGGAGACCTACGAGATCAACATGGCCGGCCTGGCGGCGACCCTGCTCTTCTCCGCGGCCGGGGCGGGGGGGATCGTGCTCACCTTCTGGGCGCTGCGCAAGGCCGGCATGCGGCGGCATGAAGTCGCCCGGCGGATGGTCGCCTTCCTCACTCTCCACTACGCCTTCTACCCGTTGGCGCTGATCCTCTTCGGCGTGCTGCTGCGCACCGGCGTGCTCCACGGCAACGCCGCGATCGAGCTGACGATCGTGCCCGCCGGCGTGGCCGGCGTGCTGCTCGCCCTCGGCCTGCTGTTCGCCCTCGTCCCGCCCGACCTCGGCCCCCGCATCGCCCGCTTCGTGCACGGCAAACGCGGGCGGGAAATCGCCGAGAACATCGCCAAAGTCCCGGCCGTCTTCGCCGAGGGCTTCCGCTTCGCGATCAGCCTCTTCGCCCACCCGCGCCAGGGCGGCCTGGCGGTGCTCGGTGCCGCCGGCTTCTGGGCCGCCAACATCGGCATCCTCTGGGCCTGCTTCCACGCCTTCGGCGTTCACGTGCCGCTGGCCGTGGTCGTGCAGGGCTTCTTCCTCGGCATGGTCGCCAACCTGATCCCCTTCGCGCCCGCGGGGGTGGGGGCCGTCGACGCCGGGATGATCGGCGCCTTCGTCCTCTTCGGCATCCCCGAGACGACGGTCTTCCCGGCGATCCTGATCTACCGCCTGATTGCTTTCTGGATGCCGATTCCGTTCGGGGTCGCCGCCTTCTTCCAGCTGCGCAAAACCGTGCACCGCTGGGAAACGGACGGCCTGCCGATCGACCGCTCGCCGCGCGAGCGGGCCTCAGGCGCGGTTGATTCGGTCGCCGTCGAGGCGTACTATAAAAAGTAAAGTATTGGACGACGCCATAGACTTGGAACGGATATGACAGAGACGAAGAAAGTCGAGAACGTGATCATCGTCGGCGGTGGGCCGGCCGGCTACACGGCCGCGCTCTACACCGCGCGGGCCAACCTCGAGCCGCTCGTCTTCGAGGGCTTCCAGTGGGGCGGCCAGCTGCAGAACACGACCGATGTCGAGAACTACCCGGGCTACCCCGGCGGGATCATGGGGCCGGAGATGATGAACGAGTTCCGCGCTCAGGCCGAGCGCTTCGGCACCCGCTTCGTCACCGACGACGTCGACCGGGTCGAGCTCTCCGACGGTGGCGTGCAGAAGGTCTTCCTCGGCGACGAGGAGTACCAGGCCAAAGCGGTGATCCTGGCGATGGGAGCGGAGCCGCAGCGGCTCGGGATTCCCGGCGAGCGCGAGCTCAGCGGTTGCGGAGTATCGACCTGCGGCGTCTGCGACGGCGCCTTCTTCAAAGACCAGAAGGTGATCGTGATCGGCGGCGGCGACTCGGCGATGGAGGACTCGATCTTCATCTCCAAGTACGCCAGCGAGCTGACCGTGGTCAACCGCCGCGGCGAGTTCCGCGCCTCCAAGATCATGCTCGAGCGGGCCAAGGAGCAGGGCAACATCAGCTTTAAGACCCCGTATGTGGCGGAGGAGTTCGTCGCCGGCGACAAGGGCCGCCTCGACCACGTCCGCCTGCGCAACGTCGAGACCGACGAGGTCGAGGACTTCCAGACCGACGGCGCCTTCATCGCGATCGGCCACATCCCCCGCTCAGAGGTCGTCACCGGCCAGGTTGACACCGACGAGAACGGCTACATCCTCACCGAGGGCGCCTCGACCCGCACCAACCTCGCCGGAGTCTTCGCCGTCGGCGACGTCGTCGACCACATCTACCGCCAGGCAGTCACCGCCGCCGGCAGCGGCTGCAAGGGCGCCCTCGACGCCGAGTGGTACCTCCGCGACACGCCACCCAGCCCCGAGGCGCACTGGCTGCCGGGCGGCGAGCCGGTAGAGGTCGCGCCCAAGGTCGGCTGACCGGCGCATATCGGCGTCCTCGGTCGCTTGCGTGCAGAGCACGCAGCGCTCCCTGTGTCCTTGATCTGCTTGGTCAGACGACCTTGGGTCAAATCAGCTTCTGAACTACGAACGTCCGTGACCCTTTCGGGGTCTCGATTTCGATCGGCTCGCCGACTTTGGCGTTGAGCAGGGCGCGGCCGATCGGGGACTCGTTGGAGAGGCGGCCGGCGGCTAGGTCGGCTTCGGTGGAGCCGACCAGGGTCCAGGTGTTGACCTCGCCTTTGGATTCGTCGAGCACCTCGGCGGTGCGGCCGAAGGCGAATACGTCGGCGTCGCCGTCGACCTCGACCACGACGGCGGTTCGCAGCCGCTCGCGCAGCCGCTTGATCTTGGTCTCGAGGTGGGCCTGATCCTCCTTGGCGATGTGGTACTCGGCGTTCTCCTTGAGGTCGCCTTCCTCGCGCGCGACTTTGATCCGCGCCGCCATCTTGGTCCGGCCCTCTCCCTCGAGCTGCTCGATTTCCTCGCGCAGGGCCGCCAGGCCCTCCTCGGTGATCGGCTCCCCGGCTATTTCGGTGTCGTTCATCGCCTCAGCCTTGCAGATGTCGGCGCCCGATCGTCTCGGCCCCGGACGATCCCGCTATCGTGGGCGCACGGCCTCCTGCTCCCACATCCGCACGATCGAGGTCTTCGATCCGCCGGCCGAGATCGCCGGCTGCGAGGAGTGCTTGAAGCTGGGCATGCAGTGGGTGCACCTGCGCATGTGCCAGAGCTGCGGCCACATCGGCTGCTGCGACAACTCCGAAGGCAAGCACGCCACCGCGCACCACGCCGAGACGGGCCACCCGATCATCCGCTCGGTCGAGCCCGGCGAGGACTGGAGCTGGTGCTACGAGGACGAGCTGATGCTTCGCATCGCTCGCTAGCGGAGCTTCTTCTTCAGCACGATCGTCTTGCGCCGCTTGATCGCCTTGCCGCCTTCGGGCGTGTAGGAGATCGTCGCCTTGACCTTGGCCCTGCCGGTGCCCTTCAGCTTGATCCGCGCCTTGCCGCCGGTGCGGAGGACGAGCTTGGCGGTGCCGCTGACCCTCTTGCGGCTGACGTTGGCTACGCCCTTGCCGTAGAGGTCGAGCCGCCCGGCTCCGGTAACGGCGACTCGCAGGGTGGCGGTGCCCTTCCTGCGATTGAGCCTCACCTTCCTGAGCATGAGGCTGGCGTTGACCTTGAACTCGTTGGGGCTCAGCTGGGCATTTGCGCCGGCGAAGTTGGTTGCGGTGATCTGGCAGGCGTAGGCGCCCACCCTGTCGGCCACGAGGGCTTGCGCCGTTGCCCCGGCGATCGAGCTCTTGTTGCGGAACCACTGGTAGGAGACGCTCTGCGGGCTGCGGTAGAGGAAGGACTCGATCGCGTCGGGGTCCCAGTTGCCCGGTGAGCAGGAGAGGACCGACCCCGGCCTGTGGGTCCCGCTCACGGTGGTGACTTCGTTGCTCCTCGGGCTTTCCAGGATGACCGGGAAGGCGACCCCGCTCTGGGTGGCTCCCGCCGTTTCCAGCGGGACCGCGCAGCAGCCCGCGAAGTTGCCGGCTTCGACCCGGTCGAAGCCTTCGCTCGCCCAGTAGACGGCTTCGCCGTCGGTCGCCAGGCCGATCGGCTTCGAGACGAACTGATTGAGGTTGGCCGTGCCTGTGGCGCCTCCGTCGAGGCCGGCGTAGCCGATCGAGCTGCCGTTCTGGTTGGCCCAGTAGACCCTGCCGGTGCCGGCGGAGATCGCGATGCCTTCGGGGCCGTCGACCGGGGCGCCGGCGGTGTCGATGTCGCGGCCGCCGCTGCCGTCGAGGGCGGCGTAGGAGATCTTGTCGGCGGCGTAATTGGTCCAGTAGATGCGGCCGAGAGCGGGATCGACGGCGAGAGCGCTCGGCGCCGTCGTCGCGCCCGCCGGTTTGATCAAGCCGCCGCCGCTGCCGTTCAGGTTTGCGTACCCGATCGAGGCGTTGCCGCCTCCCGGATTGCCCCAGTAGATGCGGCCGGCAGCTGGGTCGATCGCCAGGCCGGAGGGGTTGGCGAAGCTCGCGCCGGCCGTGTTCAGCAGGCCGGCGCCGCTGCCGTCGAGGTTGGCAAAGCCGATCGAGCCTCCGTCGCCCTTGTTCAGCCAATAGACCCTGCCCGCGGCGGCATCGACCGCGGTCCCGTAGGGATCGTTGACGAGCGCAGGATCGATCGGCAGGTCAGCGCCCCTGCCGCCTTCGATCACCGGCGCGTAGGAAATCTTGTTCGCGAACGAGTTGCTCCAGAAGACCAGCCGCCGCGCCGAGGCGGTCGAGGCCAGGCAGAGGCCGAGCAGCGCGATCACAAGCGCGCTCGTCCCCAGTCGTGTGTACCTGCCGCTCAAGATTTGCCTCCCGCGTCGGATTTTCTCATTTCGCCGCTGCGATCAGCCCCGGGGCAGGTCGGTATGCGGCGCCTTTCTCGACCTCCAACTCCGTCAGCAGGGCAACGGCTCGGTCTGCGCCAAGCAGCTCGGTCAGCTCGAGCGGCCCGCGCGGCCAGTTGAAGCCGAGCCGCATCGCCGTGTCCATGTCGGCCGGGGAGCCGATCTGCTCTTCGAGGGCGAAGGCGGCCTCGTTGGCGATCTGGGCGAAGAGGCGGGGGAGGATCGCCGGGGCGGCGGGGTCGATCTCGGTCAGCCTGTCGGGGTCGAGCGTCGGCTCGCCGGCTTCGCTGCCGCCCTGTCGGGAGAGCTGGTGCGACGGCGCGGCGGAGGACGGGTTCGGCGGGTCGCTGTAGTCGTAGAAGCCGCGGCCGCTCTTGCGCCCCAGCCGGCCCTGGGCGACCAGGTCTTCCTGGATCGCGCTGGGGCGCCAGCGCTCGGGCTCGTTGCCCTGGGCGTAGAAGGAGCGGGCGACGCTGAGGTTGACGTCGAGGCCGATCAGGTCGATCAGCTCGAAGGGGCCCATGCGGAAGCCGCCGCCCTGGCGGCAGACGCGGTCGATCGTCGCCGCGTCGGCGACGCCGTCGGCGAGCATGCGCAGCGACTCCAGGGTGAAGGGGCGGGCGAGGCGGTTGGCGATGAAGCCGGGGCTGTCCTTGGCGCGGATCGGTGTGCGACCCATGCGCAGGCCGACCTCGGCGGTGGCGTCGAGCGCCGCCGGGGCGGAGTCGGCGGTGGCGACCACCTCGACCAGCTTCATCAGCGCCGGCGGGTTGAAGAAGTGCATGCCGACGATCCGCTCGCGTCCCGGAATGGTGGCGGCGATCGCGGTGATCGGCAGCGAGGAGGTGTTGCTGGCCAGGATCGTCTGCGGCCCGCAGGCGTCGGCCAGCGCCGCGAAGAGCTCGCGCTTGAGGGTCAGGGTCCTCGGGCGCGGCCTCGACCACGAGGTCGCATTCGGCGAGGTCGGCGAGGCTGTGGGCGCCGCCGGCGCGGCTGCTCGCGGCGTCGGCGTCGGCGTCGCTCCACATTCCCTTCGTCACCCCCTTGTTGAGGGCGGCGTTGAGCTTCTCCAGGCCCGACTCCAGGGCGGCGGGGATGGGGTCGTATAGCCGGGTCTCATAGCCGCCGAGCGCCGCAACCTGGGCGATCCCGGCCCCCATCGTGCCCGCACCGACGACCCCGACCCGTTCGACCTTCATCGCTCTCCGTTCCGGTGCGCCTTATGCACGCCACGGGTCCAAACAGCGCACCGGAAGGTCATCGGCCCTCGAATTTCGGCTCGCGCTTCTCGAGGAAGGCGGTCATGCCCTCGACCCGGTCCTCGGTTGCCATCGCCAGCTCGTAGAGGCGGCGCTCGTTCTCCAGACCGGCGCTGAGCGCGGTCTCCTCGGCGGCGAGGACCGCCTGCTTGGCCAGGCGGGCGGCGATCGGCGGGCGCTCGGCGACGGTCGCGGCAAGCGCCATCGCCTCGTCCAGCCAGCCGTCGCCCTCGACCACGCGGTTGACCAGGCCCAGCTCCAGCGCCGCGGCGGCGTCGAAGCGTTCGCCGGTAAGCACGAGCTCCATGGCGCGCTGCTTGCCGAGCACCCGGGCGAGGCGCTGGGTGCCGCCGCCGCCGGGGATGATCCCGAGGTTGATCTCGGGCTGGCCGAAGGTGGCGCCCGCGGCGGCGACGATCATGTCGCAGGCCAGCGCCAGCTCGCAGCCGCCGCCCAGCGCGTAGCCCGAGACGGCGGCGATCATCGGCGTCTTGATCGCGGCGAGGCGGCGCCAGAAGGACGCGGCCGGGTGGCGCAGCGCCTCGGCGAAGCTGCGCTCGCTCATCGCCTTGATGTCGGCGCCGGCGGCGAAGATCTTGTCGGAGCCGGCGATGACGACGCAGCGGACCTCCGGGTCGGGGTCGAGCCGCTCCAGCTCGCTCGCCAGCTCCTCCATCAGCTCCGGCGAGAGCGCGTTGCGCGCCTCGGGCCGGTTGAGGCGGAGCAGGACGACGTTGCCGTCGCGAGAGCTCTCGACCAGCTCGCCCATCCCTAGAGAGGCGTCATCGCGTTGATCCCGGTCGCGGCGCGGCCGATGATCAGCTTCTGGATCTGCGAGGTGCCCTCGTAGAGCGTCGTCACGCGGGCGTCGCGCAGGTAGCGCTCGACCGGGTAGTCGTCGACGTAGCCTGAGCCGCCGTGCACCTGGATCGCCAGGTTGGCGCACTCGACCGCCGACTCGGTCGCGTAGAGCTTCGCCACCGAGGTCTCGGTGGTGTTGGGCTTGCCTTCGTCCTTGAGCACGCCGGCTCGGTAGACCAGCATGCGGCTGGCGTCGCGCTTGAGGATCATGTCGGCGATCATCTCCTGGACCAGCTGGAAGCGGGCGAGGGGGACGCCGAACTGCTTGCGCTCCTTGGCGTAGGCGACCGAGGCTTCGACGCAGCCTTCGCAGATGCCGACGCAGCCGGCGGCGACGCTGTAGCGGCCGTTGTCGAGGGCGCTCATCGCGACCTTGAAGCCGTCGCCGATCTCACCGAGCATCGCGTCCTCGCCGACCTCGACGTTGTCGAGCGCGATTTCACCAGTATCGGAGGAGCGCAGACCGAGCTTGCCGTGGATCTCCTGCGTGGTGAAGCCCTCGCTGTCGGTGGGCACGAGGAAGCAGGCGAGGCCCTTGTGCTTCTTCTCGGGATCGGTCTGGGCGAAGATCAGCGCCACCTCGGAGAAGTTGGCGAGGCTGATCCACATCTTCTGGCCGCTGATCGACCAGCCGCTGTCGGTCTTGGTCGCGCGGGTGCGCAGGTTGGCGGCGTCCGAGCCGGTGTCGGGCTCGGTCAGGCCGAAGCAGCCAAGCGCCTCGCCCGAGCAGAGCCGGGGGAGCCAGCGCTGCTTTTGCTCCTCCGTGCCCCACTTCTCGATCGAGCCCGCGACGAGCGAGGTTTGCACCGAGACCACGGTGCGGGCTGAGGAGTCGGCGCGGCCGACCTGTTCGACGATCAGCCCGTAGCCGAGGTAGTCCAGCCCGCGGCCGCCGTAGGCTTCGGCGACCGGCGCGCCGAGGTAGCCGACCTCGCCCAGCTTGCTCGCCAGCTCGCGGTCAAAGCGCGCGGCGCGGTCGTTCTCCTTGACCCGTGGCGTGATCTCCTTGTCGGCGAATTCCCGCGCGGTTTCGGAGATCAGGCGCTGCTCGTCGCTCAACTGGAAGTCCATCTCACCCCTTGCTTTCTAAGTTCGCCTGGCTGTTCATTGAAGTTCTCGGCCGAGGGTTGCGGCGAACGCTTCTTCGGCCTCCTTGGTGCGGGGGCCGGGCGTTTCGGGCAGCTCGGCGCCGTCGATTGCGGAGACGGCCTGGATCTCGCGCGTGGTCGAGGCGAGGAAGGCCTCGTGGGCCGAGCGCAGGTCGGCTACCGGCCAGGCGCCCTCTTCGACGTGCAGGGCCTTGACCAGGCGGTCGCGGGTGATCGACTCGAGCACGCCGTTGTCGAGCGCCGGCGTGCGCAGGCCGCCCTGCGGCGAGACCCAGAAGATCGCCGAGGTCGGCGGCTCGAGCACGATGCCGTCGGGCTGGACGAGAACGGCCTCGTCGGCTCCCTGTGACCTGGCGAGCCGCGTCGCCTGCATGTTGGCGGCGTAGGAGAGCGACTTGACCCCGTTGAGGATCACGGTCGGGCAGTAGGTGACGGTGGCGACGCTGACGGTCTCGGCGTGGGCCGGGATCGGCTCGGTCATCGCCAGGCGGCGGCCGCCGCGGGTGACGATCAGCCGCAGCTGCCCGTCGGCGCCGCCGAGCTCGGTGAGCAGCGCTTCGATCTCTGCCTCAAGCGCGCCACAGTCGAACTCGAGCTCGATCGCCGCGGCCGAGCGTCCGAGTCGGTCGAGGTGATCGCCGAGCGCAAACGGCTTGCCGGCGTAGAGACGGATCACCTCGAACGCCCCGTCCCCCCGGTAGAGCCCGTCGTCCTTTAGGGGAACGACGGCCTCGGCGGTCAGCGTGATCCGCCCATCGACACTCGCCAGCTCCTTCAACTCGGTCCCCATCGGCTGGCGAGGCTACTAAGCCACCCGTTCCGGTGCGCCTTATCCCCGTATAGGAGGGATAAAGCGCACCGGAACGGGTCAGACCGCTTCGAAGATGGTTGCGAGGCCCTGGCCGACGCCTACGCACATGGTGGCGATGCCGTATTTGCCGCCGCGGCGGCGGAGCTCGCGGACGAGGGTGCCGGCGAGGCGGGCGCCGGAGCAGCCGAGGGGGTGGCCGAGGGCGATCGCGCCGCCGTTGACGTTGAGCTTCTCCTCGTCGATGCCGAGCTCACGGGCGCTGGCGAGGAACTGGGAGGCGAAGGCCTCGTTGAGCTCGATCAGGTCGATCTCCTCGAGCGTCAGGCCGGCGGCCTCGAGGGCGCGGGGGATGGCGAGGGCGGGGCCGATGCCCATGTAGGCGGGGTCGACCCCGGCGACGCCGAAGGCGGCCACGCGGGCCAGCGGCTCGGCGCCGAGCTCCTCGGCACCCTTCCCGGAGGCGATCAGCGTGCAGGCGGCACCGTCGTTGAGGGTCGAGGCGTTGCCGGCGGTGACCGTGCCGCCCTCGCGGAAGGCGGGGCGCAGCTTCGCCATCGTCTCCAGCGAGGCGTCGGCGCGCGGCCCCTCGTCGGTGTCGACCGTGACCGTTTCGCGGCGACCCCTCGGTGCCTCGATCGGGACGATCTCCTCGGCGAAGATGCCGGCCTCCTGGGCGGCGACGGCGCGCTGGTGGCTGCGCAGGCCCCAGGCGTCCTGGTCCTCGCGACTGATCCCGTTGCGCTCGGCGACGTTCTCGCCGGTCTCGCCCATCGACTCGGTCGAGACGCCGAGCTCGGCCATGCGCGGGTTGACGAAGCGCCAGCCCAGCGTGGTGTCGTGCATCGTTTGCGGGCCGCGCGGGAGGCCGCGCTCGGGCTTGCCGACCACCCAGGGCGCGCGGCTCATCGACTCGACCCCGCCGCCGAGGTAGAAGTCGCCCTCGCCGAGCTTGACCGCCCGGGCGGCGCAGTTGATCGCCTCCAGTCCGGAGGCGCAGAGGCGGTTGACGGTGGCGCCGGGGACGCTGGTGGGGAGGCCGGCGAGCAGCGCCGCCATCCGCGCCACGTCGCGGTTGTCCTCGCCCGACTGGTTGGCGGCGCCGAGGTAGACGTCGGTGATCCGCTCGGGGTCGACGCCGGTCCGCTCGACGGTCGCGGCGATCGTGTGCGCCGCCATGTCATCGGGGCGGACGCCCGAGAGCGCGCCGCGGTAGCTCCCCATCGGCGTGCGCACCGCATCGATCAGGTAAGCCTCGCTCACGCCCCGGGATTAAAGGGGACGGCCGCGGCGCGCGTATCCTTGGCCCGTGTTCTTCGTCCTCGGAACAGTCGGGATGGTGTTTCTCGTCGTCGGCGTGCTCTTCCTGATCGAGCACTTCTACACCGGCAACAACGCCGAACTGCTCGACTGGAAGCCGACCCGCTCGCCCGAACTCGAGGCGCAGAACGAGATCGATGACGTGCAGCAGATGCTCGAGGCGCAGAACGAGATGCGCCGTCGCCGCGGCGCCGCCGAGCGCAACGAGCATGAGCTGCGCGAAGAGGTCGCCGCCGAGGAGCGCCAGCGCCTGCGCCGCCGCCGGTTCGGGGCAACCTGAGTTGGCCCGGGCACTGATCGTCGGCTGCGGCTGCCGCGGTCGCGAGCTGGGCGCCGGTCTGCTCGCGCAGGGCTGGACGGTGCGGGGGACGAGCCGGAGCGAAGAGGGACTGGCGGCGATCGAGGCGGCCGGGATCGAGCCGGCGCTTGCCGACCCCGAGCGCCCGGCGACCGTGCTCGACCTGGTCGCCGACGTCACCGTCCTTTACTGGCTGCTCGGCTCGGCACGGGGGAAGCCGGAGAATCTCGAGGCGATCCACGGCTCCCGCCTGGAGCGGCTGCTCGAGCGCTTGGTGGAAACGCCGGTGCGTCGCTTCGTCTACGAGGGACACGGCTCGGTCGATCCGGAAGTCCTCAGCGGCGGCGCGGCGCTGGTCGAACGGGCGGCGCAGACCTGGCGGATCCCGGTCGAGGTTGTGCGGGACGGCCATATAGCTAAACTCGGATAGGGATTTAGGTAAATGCCCAAAACAGCGAGCGAAGGAGCAGTCTGATGGCGCTGCAGCTTGGTGACGTAGCACCCGACTTCGAGGCCGACACGACCGAGGGCCGGATCAAGTTCCACGACTGGATCGGCGACTCGTGGGCGGTTCTCTTCTCCCACCCCAAGGACTTCACGCCGATCTGCACGACCGAGCTCGGCTACATGGCGAGCATCGAGCCCGAGTTCGCCAAGCGCAACGTCAAGATCATCGGCCTCTCGATCGACCCGCTCGACCGCCACGAGGAGTGGGCCAAGGACATCGAGGACACGCAGGGCACCGCGCCCAACTACCCGATCATCAGCGACCACGACTTCAACGTCGCCCGGCTCTACGGGATGCTGCCGGCCAACGTCGCGGGCAGCGTCGAGGACCGCACTCCCGCGGACAATCAGACCGTGCGCAACGTCTTCGTCATCGGTCCCGACAAGAAGATCAAACTGATCCTGGTCTACCCGATGACCACCGGGCGCAACTTCGACGAGGTGCTGCGGGTGATCGACTCACTGCAGTTGACCGCCAACCACAAGGTTGCGACCCCGGCCCAGTGGCAGCAGGGCGACGACGTGATCATCTCCGGCTCGGTCTCCAACGACGAAGCGAAGGAGATCTACCCGAACGGCTGGGAGTCCCCTCGTCCCTACATCCGCATCGTCCCGCAGTCCGAGGCCGAGAAGGCCTAATCGAGGCTGTCGAGCAGGTCGGCCAGGATCCGCGCGGTCGCTCCCCAGATCAGCTGCCCCTCGACCTCGTAGGTCGGGGTGTGGATGGGGACGCCGCGGCGGACCAGGCGACGCATCTCGTAACTCTCGCGCAGCACCGCGAGCGAGAAGGTGAGGACGGTCTCGACCTCGGCCGGGTTCGGTTGCAGGTCGAGCTCCCGCGGGTGGGGGATGCGCCCGACGAAGGGGTGGATCCGGTAGCTGGTGACGAAGGTGTTGGTGGGCGGCAGCGCCTCACCGAGCTCGACGGCAGCGGGGTCGAGGCCGATCTCCTCCTGCGCCTCGCGCAGCGCGGTCGCGCTGAGGTCGGTGTCCTCGGGGTCGCGGCGGCCGCCCGGGAATGAGATCTCGCCCGCGTGGCGCCGCAGGTCGGCGCGGCGCTCGGTGAAGACGAGGCCCGGCTTGTCGTCGGGCCAGCCGTAGAGCGGCAGGAGGACCGCCGCTTCGGTGGGGTCTGGCGACTTTCCGGTCATATACGGGGGGTAACTCGCCAGGCGCCTGGTCAAATGATGACCTGGACCGTTCCTCCGTCCACCGACCAGGCGGCGCCGCTGACGTAGGAGGCACGCTCGGAGCAGAGGAAGACGATCGCGCCGGCGATCTCCGCCGAATCGGCGAGCCGGCCGATCGGGCGCTTGGCGCCGGCCGTGGCGAGCGCCTGCTCGCGCGTCTCGTCCCCCGACATCTGCTGCGACTGGTCGAGCAGGCCGCCGGGCTCCATCCACATCTCCGATTCGACCGGGCCGGGGCAGATCGCGTTGACCAGCACGCCGCTCTTCGCGTAGCGGTCGGCAAAGAGCCGCGAGAGCGAGAGCTCGGCCGCCTTCGCCACCGAGTACTCGGGCATCGCCGCGGAGGGGCGCTTGCCGGCGGTCGAGCAGACGTTGACGATGCGGCCCCAGCCGCGCTCGGCCATCGCCGGCGCGGCGGCACGCAGCGCCCGCAACGGCGCCATCACGTTGAGCTCGTACTGGGCGCGCCAGTCCTCGTCGGGGACGTCGTCGAGGTCGCGCCACCGGGCGGAGCCCGCGTTGTTGACGAGGACGTCGAGGGCGCCGAAGTGGTCGGTTGCCGCGGCGAGCATGCGCTCGCCCGCGTCCTCCTGCGTGATGTCGAGGGCGAGCGTCTCGGCGCGCGCCCCGCTCTCCGCGCCGGCCGCCCGTGCTGCCTCGGCGGCCGCATTGAGTCGCTCCTCGTTGCGCGCGACCAGCAGCACGTCGGCGCCCTCGGCGCAGAGCAGACGCGCGGTCTCCGCGCCGATGCCGCGACTGGCGCCGGTGACCACACAGGCGCGGCCCTTCAGCCCGAGGTCCATCAGAGGGTCTCGACCTTGTCCGTGATCGTGACCTCGGTCTCGCCCGCGATCACCTTGTGGACCGGGCACTTGCCGGCGACGACGAGCAGGCGCTTGCGCTGCTCGTCGCTGAGCTCGGCGGGCAGGCGCAGGGTGACGGCGAAGGAGAGCGGCGCGGCGTCGCGGTATGTGACGTCCACGTCGACCTCGATCTGGCCCACGTCCCAGCCCTTGCGCTCGGCGTACATCTCGAGCGTGACCGCGATGCAGCCGGCGAGGCCGGCGGCGACGAGACGGGTGGGCGGGGGGCCGGTATCGGCACCTCCGGCGGCGACGGGCTCATCGATCCGGAGCGTGTGACCGCCCTCGATCTCGATGTCGTGCGCGTAGCCGTCGATACGCCGGGCGACGACCTTCATCGTGGCGAGTTATTCCCCGACGCGGGGGAAGAAGGCGCCACAGCCTCAGTTCCCCCTGCGACGGCCCTCGAAGAGGGCCGGGTCGTCGACGTCGGCGAAGCGGGCCATCGCGTAGGCGTAGTCGGAGGCGCGGTTGACGAGGTGGATCACCGTCTCGGATGCCAGCTCGCCTTCCGCGGCGAGGGCGGCGATGCGGCGCTCGGCGCGGCGGATCACGGTGCGGGCGACGTCGAGCTGGGCGGAAAGCGGGTTGCCGCCGGGGATGACGAACTGCGGCGGCAGCTCGACCTCGCTCATGTAGCGGTCGATCCCCTGCTCGAGCTCGGCGACCATCACCTCGGTCGTGCGGCTGATCCCGTCTTCGAGCCGCTCCGCCGCCTCGGGCGCAGTCGCCAGCTCGGCGCCGGCGATGAAGAGGTCGTCCTGGAGGCGCAGGATGTCGGCGGCAAGCTCGGACTGGGCGCCGTCGCAGAGGGCGCGGGCGACGCCGAGCTGGGAGCAGGCCTCATCGAGCGCGCCGTAGGCCTCGGTGCGGCCGTGGTGCTTGGGGACGCGTCCGCCATACCAGAGTGAGGTGGTGCCGTCGTCGCCCTTCTTGGTGTAGATCTTGACCACGTCAGGCGAGTGGGTTGAAGACGAGGCCGGTCAGCACCTTGGGGTAGAAGTAGGTCGACTTGGGCGGCATGTTGGCGTCGCTTTCGCAGATTTCCTTGGTCTGCTGGACCGGGATCGGGCGCAGGATGAAGGCGACGTCGTAGGTGCCGTCCTCGATCAGGCGCAGCGAGTCCTCGACGCTCTTGGCATAGCCGATGCCGCGCTTGGCGAGGATGTCGTCTTCGCTGAGGCTGGCCAGGCCCTTCAGCACCAGGGTCTCGAGGATCGCCGCGTCGAGGCGGCGGTAGGCCTCGGGCTCGCCCTCGAGCAGGCGGTCGAGCTCGGCGGTGTCCTTGAGGCGCAGACGGAAGGCCTGCTTGTGGTGTGAGTCGTAGAGGCCGAAGACGCCGACGCCGTCCTCGCCGAGCGGGTCGACGCGGTCGCTCCCGACCTCCTCGACGTCGAAGAGCTCGCGCAGGCCCTCGCCGAGGCGCCGCCGGCGCTCCGGGTCCTCGGCGAGGCCGGAGAGCAGGCGGTGGGTGGGGTAGACCGAGAGGCCGGGGTCGTCGAGCCCGGTCAGCGCCATCAACGTGTAGTTGTGGTCGCCCTCGCCGCCGATCTCGTCGCGGTAGGCGATCGCGGTCTCGTAGCGGTGGTGGCCGTCGGCGATCAGCAGTTGCGCGTCGGCGAGCAGCGCCGGGATTTCTTCGCTCAGCTGCGGCAGCCGCCAGAGTCGGGTGATCGTGCCGGCGGCGTCGGTCGCTTCGCCCCAGGGGTCCTCGACCGAGGTCTCCTTGGAGACCAGCGGCCAGGGGTCGATCGTGCTCAGCGAGAAGATCGGCGAGAGGTTGGCTCGCGTCGCCCGCATCAGCTCGAGCCGGTCCTGCTTGGGGCCGGGCAGGGTGCGCTCGTGGGGCAGGATCGTGCCGGTCTCGAAGTCCTCGACGCGGACGCGGGCGAGGATCCCGTGGCGGACGTGCGAGCCGCCGTCGGGCCCGGTGTATTCCTGCTCCATCGCCCAGATCGCCGGCTCTGTGTCCCTGACCAGGGCGCTGGCCTTGAGCCAGGCCTCGATCGCGTCGGCGGCGGCGGCGTAGGGGTCGCCCTGGCCCTCGGCCTGCGGCCCGGTCTCGCCGTAGGGCTTGGGCAGGTCAATCGCGACCGCGTTGTAGGGCGAGCGGGCGAGCAGCTCCTGGCGCATCGCCGCGTCGATCACGTCGTAGGGCGGCGCGACCACGTCCTGCAGCGACCCGACCGCGTCAAGGTCGTAGTGCAGAGCGTTCAGGGGGCGCACGTCTGCCATCGCTGCAAACCTAGCGCCTGCTCGGGGCCGTCGCTCTAGACTGGGCGCTTCGGGGCGTGGCGCAGCCTGGTAGCGCGCCGCCTTTGGGTGGCGGAGGTCCCCGGTTCGAATCCGGGCGCCCCGATGTCGCCTCAGCGCGAGCCGAGGCGCTGCAGGGTGGCGATCCAGGTGGAGTTGGCCGCCTGCGACCAGGCAAGCACGACGCCCCCGTCCTGGTGCGTGGCGAAGGGTCCCGGGAAGCAGCCGGGAGCGATCTCGCGACCAGGGGCGATGGACTTCGCGCTCGGCGAGCGGTCGCGCCGTCCGTTTTGGCGGAAGGCCAGGACCGGAGCGCCCGCTCCGTCGTGAACGAGCAGTATGCGCTTGTCCAGCGTCAGTATCGAGGCCGTCTCGTCGGTCGATCCACACCACCGCACACCGAGTTTCTGCGGAGTCGGAACTGTGACGCGTGCGATGCCGCCTTGGGCGAAGGAGCGATCACGGCGACCGTTGCGGTTGAGTCGAACGAGCAACTCGCTGCGCCGCTTGCCCTGTGTTTCGACCGCCGCGACCAGAACCTTGCCGCGCGAGCCGGCGATCGCTGTCGCCCTGTTCGCTCCTGAAAGCCTTGTAAGGCGGCTGTTCCTCGCGAACGAGGCGTCCTGCTTGCCGTCGGGCTGAAGCTGGCCGACGAACATCGTCTTGCGGTGCCCGGTGCCGCCGCAGTCCCCGGTGAGGACAACGCGACCGCCCCTCTGGTGCGCCAGCGCACGGACGCTGCACGCGCCCCTGTGGCCGAGCCGGAGGCGTACCTCTCCGCCCGAGCCGAACGATCGGTCGAGGTGGCCTCGGGGGTTGAGCCGGACAACGACAGCCGACCTGCCATCGGCCCCGGCGACAAGGGTTGCTCCGCTGGGCAGAGCGAGCACTGTGGTCAGGTGGAGAGGATGGAGGAAGGCGAATCCGCGACGGCCGAAAGAGCGGTCGATTCCACCCTTGGCGGTGATGCGCTCGACCGCCGAACCTTCAAGCAGGACGAGCGAGCGTCCGGCGCGGTCGACGTCGAGGGCGGTGACTGCGGCGGGGAGGGCGGCGACCGCCTGGCCGCCGGCGAAGCCGCGGTCCAGGCTGCCGTTCGGACGCAGGCGAAAGAGGAAGCCGGGCTGTTCAACGCTGCTGATCGCATCGGAGTTGCCGCCGGCGGCGACGATGATCCGGCCACGCCGATCGGTGGCCACGGCGTTGACGAGGGTTCTGCTGGTTCTCCGCACCGCTTCCGTGACCAGGCCGCCGCTGCCGAAGCCCGCGGCGAGCGCGCCCCCTTCGGTGATCCGGGCCAGGAACGCCCGCAATCCGGAGGTACCGGCGGCGAGGTAGCCGCCGCCGGGCCGCGCGGCCAGGGAGTCGATGGCGGCAAAGTCACTGGGCCCCGCATCGGGTCGAGGGTGGTCATGCCCGCAGAGCCGAAGCCGCGGTCGAGACGGCCGGCCCCGGTAAATCGGGCCAGGGCCGGGGTGGCGGAACAGGCCTTGTAGAAGCTGCGACACGCGATTCCGACGCCGGCGACCGAGACTCCGAGGAGGGCGGAGCCGTCCGGCTCCCAGAGGGCGGTGGTTGCCCACCCGTTTTCGATCGCCGGCGATCTGGTTGAACCGAATCGGGGATCGACCTGTCCACCGGGCCTGTAGGCGATGAGGAAGAGGCCTTCGATCTGCCCGGCGCCCGTGTGGCCCTTCTCCCGGTTCACAGCGGCCTCCACTCGTCCGTCGGGAAGGGGATGGAAGCCGGCGATCACCCCGCCGGGGTCGACCCGGCCGTTCGCGCCGAATTCGGGATTCAGTGCGCCGGTGGAGGTTATCCCGACGAGAGCGTCATCGTGTTCGGATCGAGTGCGAAGGCTGAGCCAGGCCCTACCGTCGGGCCCTTCCTGAACCTCCCGCGGGAAGCCTTCGATGCCGCCGAGGTCATGGAGGTTGGCGATGCCCGCCGAGGCGAAGCCGGAATCCAGGCGACCATTGGCGCCGAGACGGGCGATGAAGGTTTCGACGAGGTAGGCCGAGGGGCTGCCGTGCATGCCGGTGTATGACCTGTCGACAGCGCCCGCGACGAGGATCGCCCCCGATGGTCCGACCGAGATCGCCGAGGCGAGAAACGGAAGTATTGGGCCGGTGCCTTCGGTGCCGAACGTCTTGTCGCGGGGCCCATCCGGATTGAGGCGCACGACTACTTCTTCCCCGCCGTTCGGCGTCGTTTCGGTGTAGAGGAGTTTGCCGTCGGGCAATCTGAGTCTCGCTCTCGAAGATGGAGGGGGAGGGGCGGAGTAGCTCGGGTCGAGGCTGCCGTCGCCGAGGAGCCGTCGCATTCCCGCACCCGCGTAGGAGTTGACCGCGACCGGCCCGAACCGAACCACGGCTCCGCCGTCGGCTTGCGGCGTCAGTTCGCTGAATCCGCTCGACTCCCAGGTTGGCGGGAGGGAGGGCGTCGCCGTGCCGGCGCGGCCGAACGAGCGGTCGACCCTCACGTTTGCTTGCGCCTGCGGGATGGCGAACAGGGTCGCGAGCGCGAGCATGGCCCCCAGCGCAGTTGATCTCAGAACGGACACTTCGAGGCAATTAAAGGCGCTTGAGCGAAGAAAGTAGCGCTGAGCTCGAAAAATGCGTCGTTGACCGGTTATGTCCCCTGGACGCTTGTCCGTCATGGGATAACAGGAATGTGCCGATACGGGCAAGGTGAATCGTCCTGAAATCGGTCAAAAAGACCGGCGGGTCGAACGGGCCCTGTTTGAAACCGATCGGCAGCGGGTCGTCGGCGACGTGACGTTGCCGCCGGAGGGCTACCAGAGCCGTTTCTCGGACTCGCTCAACCGGCCTGACGTCACCTTCATCCCGGTCGTCAACGCGGAAATCTCATCGATCATGGGGGGTGACGTCGAGCGCCGGCCGTTCGTCGTCGTCTGCAAGTCCCACGTTCGCCTCGCCTATCCGCTCGACTCGAGCGGCAGCCCGGCTCAGCCCGGCCCGGCCGCATCCGGCCCGGCCCAACCGCTCGGCTAGGCGCGGGCGCTGCGCTCGCGGTTGCCGCGGGCGTAGGAGCCGAGGTCGAAGAGGAACGCGAGGATGACGATGAACCACTCGAAGCCGTTGACGCCGTGGGAGCCCGCGCTCCACATCACCGCGTAGGCGAGCGTCGTCCAGGGCAGCAGGAAGAAGCCGAGGAAGGGGACGAACCAGCTGTCGAAGGCGCGGCTGAGCATGTCGCTGAAGAGCCAGAGCGCGAACAGCGCCAGGCGGGGCGAGATCAGGGCGAAGAGGACGACGAAGCAGCCGATGGGGGCACGCTACCCGCTCGGGCCGTCGCCGTCACGGAATGGCAAGAACTGGGCGCTAAGGTCGATGTTGACCAAAGGAGACGCGATGAGCAGACTTGGCAAGCTGATGACGATGCTGAATCCCGAGAAGACGCAGATGCCCGCCGCCGAGGAGGCGCTGCCCGGGCGCGGCGAGCCCGCCTTCGACGTTCCCGAGCGCCACGCGGTGCTGGATGCGCCGCTGAAGCCGCCCTTCCCGGACGGGATCGAGGTCGCCTACTTCGCCCTCGGCTGCTTCTGGGGCGCCGAGCGGCTCTTCTGGGGGATCGACGGCGTCTACACGACCGCGGTCGGCTACATGAACGGGACCACGCCCAACCCCACCTACGAGGAGGTCTGCAGCGGCAAGACCGGCCACGCCGAGGCGGTGCTGGTCGCCTTCGACCCGGTCAAGGTCTCCTACGCCGAGCTGCTCAGGGTCTTCTTCGAGGAGCACGACCCGACCCAGGGGATGCGCCAGGGCAACGACGTCGGCACCCAGTACCGCTCGGGGATCTACTTCGCGGGCGACGCCCAGAAGGCGACGGCGGAGATGGCGCTGCGGGCCTATGACGAGGCACCTGCGCGCGGCCGGCCACGAGCCGGTGACGACCGAGGTCGAGCCGGCCGGGCCCTTCTACTACGCCGAGGACTATCACCAGCAGTACCTGCACAAGGTGCCCAACGGTTACTGCGGCCTGGCGGGCACGGGGGTCTCCTGCCGGATTCCCGCCGCGGCGTCCTAGCCAAAAACAGGTGCAACGTTTTTCGGTGCTGCGGGAGCCGCTACGCGTTGCACCGCCGGTGGGGCCGCCCGCCCGGCGCGGCGAATAGCATCCCGCGCCGGTGACCCCCTCCTTCGGCTCCTACATCGGCGGCTGCTTTGCCGTCATCGGCATCGTCAGCGCGCTCGGCCTCGGCGGCTACTGGCTGCGGCGCTGGATCGTGCCGGAATTCTCCGGCGCCCTGGCCCGCCTCGCCGAGGCCACGATCGCGACCGGCCTGCTGGTGCTCTCGCTCGAGCTGCTCGGCTCGCTGAGCATCCTGCGCACCGGTTGGATCATCGTCGTCTGCATCGGCGTCGGCCTTGGGACAGCGTGGCTCGGCTGGTCCAAAGCGCCGCAGGAGAACCGCGAAATCGCCGCGCCGCAGGTGCAGAAAGTCGCCCTGCTGATCGCGATCGCGGTCGCCTCCTTCACCGTCGCCGAGTGGACATTCCCCTCGCAGCTCAGCCTCGACCAGGGGATGTTCGGCGGCGACACGACCTGGTACCACATGCCCTTCGCGGCGCGGTTCGCCCAGGAACACTCGATCGTCCACCTGCACTTCACCGACCCGCTGCGGCTGGCTGCCTGGTTCTACCCGCAGAGCTCGGAGCTGATCCACGGCAGCGCGATCGTGCTCTTCAAGAGCGACTGGCTCTCGCCGCTGATCAACCTCTTCTGGCTGGCGATCGCGCTGCTCGCCGCCTTCTGCGTCGGCCGCCCCTACAAGGTCGGGCCGGCGACGCTGGTCGCCGCGGCGCTCGTCCTCGACTCGGGGGTGATGATCGAAACGCAGCCCGGCGAGGGGCGCAACGACATCATGGGGCTCGCCTTCCTGATCGCCTTCGCCGCCTTCCTGATCAACGCCCACCAGCGCCGCGCGCCGCAGGAGGGGGCGGTGCAGGACACCCCCGAGCAGGGGGCGCCGCTGCTCGACAAGGGGCCGCTGGTCGTCGCCGGGATCGCCGCCGGCCTCGCCGCCTCGGTCAAGCTCACCTTCCTGATCCCGGTGGTCGCGATCGGGCTCGGCGTGATCGTCTTCAGCGGCCGCGGCCGCCGCCTGACCACCGCCTGGGTGCTCGGCCTCTCGACCTTCGTGGTCGGCGGCTACTGGTACGTGCGGGCGATGGTCAAGACCGGCGGTAACCCGATCCCGACGATCGGCTTCGGCCCGCTGCACCTGCCGCGGCCCGACCAGATGCCGCTCGATCCGCGGCCGCGCTTCGCCGTCGCCCACTACCTGGCCGACCCGACGATCTACCGCCGCTGGTTCTTCCCCCAGCTCGACAACGCCTTCGGCCCGCTCTGGCCGCTGATCCTGATCATCGCCGTCGCCGCCGCCGTCTACATCGCCTGGCGCTCGCGCAACACGATCCTGCGCGTGATCGCCCTCGCCGCCCTGCTGACCGCGGCGGTCTACGTCTTCACGCCGCTGACCGCGGCCGGGCAGGAGGGCTCGCCGACCGGCTTCTTCACCAACACCCGCTACCTGGTGCCGGGCCTGGTTCTGGCCCTGGTGATGCTGCCGATCGCGCGGCCGCTGCGGGCGCCCAGCCGGCGCGCCTGGCAGACCCTGCTCTTCCTCACCGCGGTCTACGCGATCACGGTGCTGACCACGCCGCGCTGGTACCCGAGCTACATCGTCGGCACGATCTTCCTCACCCTGGCGCTGGTCTGGGCTCCCGCCGGGCTGTCCCTGTTGCGCGGGCGCCGCATGGCCGGCCGGGGCCTGGTCGCCGCCGCGGCGACCGCGGTGGTGCTGCTCGCCGTGGTGCTGGGCCGCGCCCAGGAGGTGCAGTACGTCGACCACCACTACACCGAAGTCGACCACTTCCTCCAGGACGGCGGGCCCAAGCAGGCCTACGCCTTCGCCCGCAAGCAGCACGACAAGCGGATTGGCATCGCCGGCTCGGGCGAGATCTTCTTTGGCCAGTACGGCTTCTACGGAGCCACCGATACCAACTACGTCCAGTACATCGGCGTGCCGGGCCCGCACGGCGCCTACCGCCTGGCCACCAGCTGCGCCCAGTTCAAGCGCCGCATCAACGCCGGCAACTACGACTTCCTGATCATCAGCCAGTACACCGAGGACTCGCCCGGCGCGCCCTACTGGTACCCGATCTACGCTTGGGTCAAGAACGACCCGGCGCTGGAAAAGCTGATCGAAGAGCCCCACATCACCCCGGAGCCCGACTGGGTCTTCCGGGTCAAGGGAAAGCTCAACCCGGCCGGCTGCTAGGCAGCGCCGCTCTCGACGAAGCGCTTCAGCTTCTCGGGCATGGTGTCGACCAGCTGGCCGCGCAGCACACCGACCAGCGGGCCGCGGATCAGCAGGCCCAGGGTGCGGCCCAGGTCGACCTCGAGCCAGTAGGTGGCGCGGGTGCGCTCGCCGCCCAGGTCCTCCAGCTCCCAGCTGCCCTCGACCGCCTTCAGGTCGCCGTCCTCCTGGGCCCAGGAGATCCGGCCGAGCTGCTCGTAACTGAAGCGAAGGTCGGAGCCGAGGGTGCGGACCTTGGCGTCGGTCTCCATGTGGACCAGCAGCTGGCTGCCGTCGGGGCCGCGCTCGATGCACTCGGCGACCTTGATCTCCGGCTGCCAGCGGGGCGAGGCCTCGACGTCGGCCGCGGCGTCGTACACCGCGGCGATCACGGCCTCGATCTCGATGCTGGCGGAGCCGCTGACCTTGCTCATCGCTTCAGCCTAGACGGCGGCGAGGGCGTGCTCGCGAATCAGCTCGGCCGATCGCTGCGGCTGCTCCCACCAGAACATGTGGCCGACCCCGGTGAGCGTCTCGAGGCGGGAGCCCGGGATCGCTGCGGCGATCTGCTGTCCGTTGGAGTAGCGGAGCAGGCGGTCGGCGTCGCCGTGGACGACCAGCGTCGGCAGCTCGATCCCGCCAAGGCGCTGGTGGGTGTCGTGGATGGCGCAGGCCCGCATCTGCTGCAGGATCACCGGCTGGGGCGAGGAGAGCGCCGCGGCCATCTCGGCGAAGGCGGCGTAGCGCGAGTCGTCCTCGCGGAAGCCGGGGGAGAGGTTGATCTCCCACATCGCGCGGAAGACCCTGTCGCGGTCGCCGGAGGCGAAGGCGGCGCCGAGCATCTGCAGGTCGTCCGGCGCCATCAGCGTCGCCTCCGGCCCGCCGCAGTAACTGGCGCCGATCGTCAGCGAGCGGATGCGCTCCGGGTGGGCGAGGGCCAGCTCCTGTGCGACCATGCCGCCCATCGAGATGCCGACGACGTGAGCGCTCTCGAGCTCCAGCGCGTCGAGCAGGCCGGCGGTGTCGGCGGCGAGGTCGGCGATCGTGAACGGCAGCTCGGCGTGGCCGGAGAGGCCCATGCCGCGGTTGTCGAAGACGATGGTGTCGAAGCTGGGCTCGAGCTCGCCGAGGAAGGGCCGCCCCCAGGCGAGGTGGGTCGCGCTCATCCCCTGGATCAGCAGCAGCGGCTCGCCCTCCCCGGCCCGCAGGTAGTGCAGCTCGGTGCCCGCTGCATCGACGCTCGGCATGGGCCCGATCCTACGCCACGCCCGCGGTCCAGGGCCTAATCTTGCCCTGCCCGCCCCAGTAGCTCAGTGGACAGAGCACCGGCCTTCTAAGCCGATGGTCGCTGGTTCGAATCCAGCCTGGGGCGTTCCCGGCCTGAACGGGCCGGTGGCTGTCGCGATGGTCGAACCGCAGGGCGAGGCGGGCAGGTGGTGAATTGAGCTGGATGCGGCCCGAGGGTAGGATGCGCCAATGCCAACGGTGGCGGCGAGACTCCCTCTGTCCTCGCGTTGGCGAGCCCTGCTGCCGTTGATGCTCTTGGCCCTGGTGCTTGCCGGTTTCCCGGGCTCTGCCTCGGCCTACATCTACTTTCCAAACGGCACCCACATTGGCCGGGCGCTCAACGACGGGACGGGCCTGGAACCCGACTTCATCTCCAGTGGGACCTTCAACTGCGGTGTCGCCGTGGACGGCGGGCACATCTACTGGGGGGCTCTGGGCAAGGGCATCTCTCGGGCGAACCTCGACGGCACCGGCGTCGAAGAAGCGTTCATCCCGCTTTCTTCGGGCGCCGCCCCATGTGGCGTCGCGGTCGATTCGGCGCACGTGTATTGGACCGACCGGGAAGGCGGCGCTGTGGGGATCGCCGACCTCAATGGCGACAACGCCAACCCGTCCCTGGTCACGATCGGAGAACCGTGCGGGATCGCCTCCGACGGCGGACATGTCTATTTCGCTTGGAGGAGCGGGAGCGAATTCAAGCTCTCCCGCTTCGCAGCTTCCAACGGCGCTCTGGAAGCACCGTTGACCGTGACGACGGGCAACTGCGGCGTCGCGGTCGGCGGCGAGAACGTCTACTGGGCCAACGGCGGCCCTGCCTCCACGACTGGCCAAACGGTTCAGTTCGCGAGTCGAGATCCGTTTGGCACGCCGCAGACCCTCGTAGTGACCGCGGGCGGCGCGCAGCGGCCGTGGTCGGTCGCGGCGCACGGCGAATACGTCTACTACTCCTCGTACAACGGCCCGATCGGGCGCGTGCGGGCGGATGGCAGCGCCGCGCCGGAACCCAACTTCCTACCGCTGGGCGGATCCGTCGAGACTGTCGGCATCGCGGTCGACGACCTGCCGCTGCCCCCATCGCTGCCTGGATCTGGAGGCGGCGATACGGTCCCGACCGTCAAATCAACTCTCAAACCCAGGCTCTCGGTCGGCAAGGTTAAGGTCAACTCCCGCAATGGCACGGCGAAGGTGACGGTGACGGTCTCCGCTCCCGGGGTCGTGGAGATCCTGGGCAAGAAGGTGAAGTCCGCCCAGGCCACGCTCAAGCGCGCCGGCAAGGTGACCTTGACGCTACGCGCCAAGAAGGCGGCGCAGCGAGCCCTTCGCAAGACCGGCCACTTGCGCGTCTCGTTCACCGTTTCCTTCAAGACGCCCGACGCCGCACCGGTTTCCGCGAAGCGGAGCGTCAAACTGGCTCTGGCCGGCAGCTAGCCGGCGATGCTCGCCCGCCCGTCAAGTCGGGCTCGTCGGTTCGTCTCGTGTTCGGCTGGGGCGTGCTACCCGGTAGGTTCGGAGAATGAGCAAGCGTGTGGTCGTACTCGGTGCCGGCTTTGGCGGATTGGAGCTGAGCACGATGCTTTCGGAGGCCTCCGGCGGCGAGATCGAGGTGACGCTGATCGACAAGGCGGACTCCTTCGTCTTCGGCTTCTCCAAGCTCGACCTGATGTTCGGGCACGAGCAGCCCGCGGCGGTGCGGATCGCCTACGCCGATATCGCCAAGCCCGGGGTGCGGGTGCTGCGTGAGACGGTGACGGCGATCGATCCCGAGGCGCGGCGGGTGACCACAGACGCCGGGACGCAGGAGGGCGATGTGCTCGTCATCGCGCTCGGTGCCGACTACGACTTCGATGCCACTCCCGGCCTGCGCGAGGCGGGCAACGAGTTCTACTCGGTGGCCGGGGCCGAACGGCTTGCCGCGGTGATCCCGACCTTCACCGAGGGGCACGCGGTGGTCGGCGTCGCCGGGGCGCCGTTCAAGTGCCCGCCGGCGCCGAGCGAGTGCGCGCTGCTGCTCGACGAGGCGCTGCGCTCGCGCGGGGTGCGCGACGCCTGCCGGATCTCCTTCGTGATCCCGCTGCCGACGCCGGTGCCGCCCTCGCCGGAGGCCTCGGCGGCGCTCGAAGCGGAGTTCGCCGCGCGTGGGATCGAGCTGATCGCCGGCCGCCGCTTCAGCGCCCTCGACCCCGAGCGCAGCGTGGCGCTGCTCGACGACGGCAGCGAGCTGCCGTTCGACCTCTTCCTCGGCGTGCCCAAGCACCAGGCGCCCCGACGTGGTGATCGCCGGCGGCATCACCGAGGACGGCTACATGCCGGTCGATCCGGCACGCTGGGACTCGCTTCCCGGGCGTCTACGCGGTGGGCGACGTCGCCACCGCGGGCGTGCCCAAGGCAGGCGTCTTCGCCGAGGGCGCGGCAAGATCGTCGCCCAGGAGCTGCTCGCCGAACTCGCCGGGGGCGAGGCGCCGGGTCGTCACTTCGGGCCAGGGCACCTGTTACATCGAGTTCGGCAGCGGCCGGGTCGGCAGCGTCGACATCGACTTCCTCTCTGGTCCGTCGCGAACCGGGAGCTTCAACGCGCCGTCCACCGAGCAGGTGGCCGAGAAGGAGCGCTTCGGCTCTACCCGCCGGGCGCGCTGGTTCGGTTCCTGAGTGATGAATTGACCCCGCGATAGGGGGGTCAATCGATCATTGAACGCCGAGGAAACGGTCGACTGCCCGGGTGAACTGGCGGCGCGCCTGGAAGAGAAAGGCGTGGGCGCCGGGGAAGACGCTGAGCTTGGCTCTGGGGACGCGCGCCGCGATCCGCCGCAGGTTGATCGGCGGCACCACAGGGTCCTGAGCGCCGGCGGCGGCCAGAGTCGGAGCGGCGATGGCCGCCAGCTGGCGGTAGTTGCGGTTGCTGCGCAGCCAGGGGTCCTCGGCGGCGACCTGGCGGTGCGTGGTCGCCGCGGGCACGTGGAAGTCGTCGGGGATCTCTCCGCTCTGGCTGGCGATTTCGAGGCGGCGCAGGAAGCGCCGACCCTCGGCCTGGCGGCCTGGCGGGTAGAGCTCGCGCAGGATGTCGGCTTCGGAGGGGTCGGGCTCGCTGTCGATCGCCTGGGCCTTCGGGGTGCCGAGCACGGTGCGGCTGCCGCCGGGGTTGGTGCCGGCGAGGATCAGGCGGGAGACGCGGGCCGGGTGGTCGATCGCGAGGCGCTGGGCGACGAAGCCGCCCATCGACCAGCCGAGCACGTCGACTCGCGGCAGGCCGATGGCGCCCATCAGGCCCGCGGTGGCGTTGGCGAGGGAGTCGAAGCTGCGCCCGTGCCACGGTCCCGACTTCCCCACCCCGGGGTAGTCGAAGAGGACGAGGCGGTGATCGCGCGCCAGCAGGCGCAGCAGCGCCGGGTCCCATTCGGCCATCGTCGAGCCGGTGCCGATCAGCATCACCAGCGGCGGCCCCTGGCCGCGTTCGTACCAGGCGATCCTGGTGTGACCGACCGGGGTGACGTGGACCTTGGCTCGGAAAGGCGCCGCCGAGCTCTGGCCGCAGCCGGTGAGCAGGGCCGCGAGGCCGAGGTAGATCGCCAGACGTGCCCTCATCCTCGCAGCCTAGAGCCGAATGCGGCCGCGGCTCAGCGCCTGTAGAGGAGCGAGGTGTGCTTGTGGGCTTGTCCTCCCGCGGGCGTGGTGAGGGAAATCGAGATCGCGATGCGAAGGCTGGCACCACGCGCCGCCTCCCGCACGGCGCGGGCGCTCGGCGCGATCGTCAAGCGCGTGGTCTTTGCACCCGATGTCTGCGCTGAGGCAGCTCCGTAGGCGAAGCGCTTGGCGGGCCGAGCGAGGGCAGTGGGTCGCCTGGCCGAGGTGGGCCTGCCGCTTGGGCACCTCGGTCGCAGCCCGCCGGCCCGTTGCCGGCGTCGTGTCCGGCGGTGGGCGAGGATCGCCGTCGCTGCCGCGTCGAAGCGTCCCGGGCCTGAGGCCAGCAGCGAGAGCACGACCCGCCCGTTGCAGCCGGTCGTGATGCCGCGGAGGTCGAAGCCGGCCGGGGCCGGCGGCGCAGGAACGGTCGGTGGGGCACCCGAGCTGGGCCCCCCTCCGCCTTTGGTGTCGACCGGCGTGGTGACGACCACGGTCTTGGAGACGCTGTCTTTCAGGCCCGCATCGTCCGTGACGGTGAGGGTGGCGGTGTATTCGCCGTCCTGGGCATAGGTGTGCAGGAGTTTGGTCCCTTTGCTCTGCAGGCCGTCCCCGAAGTCCCAGCTCCATTGCTCGATCGTGCCGTCCGGATCGCTCGATGATGAGCCATCGAAGGCGAGCGTTCGTGCCCCGGCTTGCTCCGCAGCGCTTGCCTCGAAGTCGGCGTGCGGCGGTGCCGGTGCGACGCTGATCGGCCGCGAGGTTTCCGCCGAGTTGCCTTCGTCGTCCGTCACCGTGAGGGCCACCGTGTAATCGCCGGCCTGTGCGTAGGCGTGGGAGGGCGAGGCGCCGCTTGCGTGGGGCCCGTCGCCGAAATCCCATTTGTAGCTTTCGATCCCGTGACCGGTGGGACTCGATGCCGAGCCGGTGAACTGGATCGGCTGCGTCGCGATTGGCGCATCTGGGGTGCTCGAGAAGCCGGCCAGCAGCGCTGCCGCCTCCTGCTCGGCAAGTGCGCGGTAGGGCGAGAGCCCACCCGAAGGAGCACTCAGCCCGGCACCGACCGCAGTACATGCCTCGGCCTGCGGACAGGACGCGGCGAACAACCAGCTTTCGTGCCACCACCCCGGCGGCTGCGGGGCGCCCGGTATTTCCAGGACGGACCAGCTCGTTCCGTTCCAGCGCTCGCCCAACACCTCCGCGTAGTTGCCGGAATCGGCTATCTGGCGGTAGCTGCCCACCGCGGTGCATGAGTCGGCCGAGGCGCAGGAGACGCCTGAGAGGCTGGCTTCTTCGCTCGCGGCGGGCTCGGGGATCGCTTGGAGCGACCAGGCGCTGCCGTTCCAGCGCTCCGCCAGGGGTCCCCAGTGGTACTCCGTGCCGAACTTGGCGAGATGGCCGCCGACAGCCATGCACGCTGAAGGCGAATCACAGGAGACCGCTTCCAGCCGGTTGGTTGGGTGCGTCCCGCCAAGTTCGACCGTGCTCAGGGTCTGCCATTCGATCCCGTTCCAGCGCTCGGCCAGGGTCGTTTCTTCTTCCACTTCGTGGTTGAAGCCCACGGCGGTGCAGGAGCTCGTAGTGGGGCAGGACACTGCCAGCAGCCTGCTTCCCGAGGTTGCGCCTGGGCTCGGCGCGGGCTGGATGGCCCAGGCAGCACCGTTCCAGCGCCCGACCAGGGGGCGCTTGACGCCGCCGCTGCCTTCGCTGTAGCCAACGGCCGTGCAGGCGGTCGCGGAGGTGCACGAGACGCCGTTCAGCAGAGCGGCGACAGCGCCGCTGGGGATCGGGGCGGGGAGGATCTCCCATTTGCCCCCGTCCCAGTGCTCGACCAACGGCTTCACCGATTCGCTCGGGGCCCTGTAGTACCCGACGGCGAGGCAGTCGTTCGCCGAGCTGCACGACACGCTGCCGAGCAGGGCGTACCAGTTGTGCATCCAGCCTTCGTCCAGTTCCGGCGGGTTCGGTGTTTCCATCGCCGACCATTCGGTTCCGTCCCAGGCCTCGGCCAGGGTGACTTCGGTGTGCACGGCGAGGCTCCAGTTCTCGCCGACCGCCATGCACCGGTTCGCCTCCACGCAGGAGACGTCGAAAGCCCGGTGCCCGCTACCCGAGTTGGGTGGCTGGGGAAGGGTCTCAGGGTCCAGTGGGACGGGGCTGTGAGGAATTCCTCGTCATCGCCGCGGACGAGCCCGGCGCCGTTCTTGGCAGTGGCGCGGAAGTGGTAGGCGTGGGATGGGCCAAGGTCGCTCACCGGGGCGCTCACCTCGATGTCTTCCTCGCCGGGGTCGATGTGTTCCGCTCTGACCGGGACCTTGAACCCGTAGGAGTCAGTCGGCCCGTATTCGAAGTAGTAGGTCGTTTCGAGTCCTTCCGGGTTGATGGTCGCGTGCAGGGTCGCGCCTGAGGCCCGGATGTCACTGGCAGTACCGGTGGTGACCTGCGGCGGGGTCGTGCCGAAGGAGCGGTCGACACCGGGAACTGCCCCGGCCGAATTGGTCGCGACTATCCGGTAGTGGTAGGGCGTGTGGCCCTGGAGGCCTTCGATTGCCTGGCTCACCTCCACGTATCCGGAATTGGACCCGATGCCCTCGCCCGCGATCGGGACGCTGGTTCCGTAGTCGGTCGTTTCCCCGTATTCGAACCAGTATTCGGTCGTCAGTCCGTCCGGTTCGATTGACCCGTGCAGGACCGCCTTGCCGGCGTCGAGGACCGTGGCTGCTTCGGTGACCGCCGTCGGCAGCGAGAACGGTCCTTCCGGAGTGCCCCAGCCGCTTGGCCCGTCGTAGCCGGGGGCTGCCTGACAGAGATAGGTGGCGTCGAAGCCGGTCTGGCTTTCGCTTGCGCAGTGGCCGTTTTCCCCTTCGCTCACATCGAAGAGGCCGACATCGTTGCCCGCACGCCAAAAACCGCTCGGCCCGCTGGCGCGAAAGGAGGCGGTGGAGAGGGCCTCGATGCCGGCGACGAGCGGCGTGGCGACGCTGGTTCCGCCCAGGAGTTCCCAGCCCGACTGTTGGTAGCTGTCATAGACCGAGACAGGTGTTTGCGGGTCCGCGACGGCGGAGACGTCGGCGAGCGACCGGCCCGGGCAGCCCGGGTCCTTTTGCCAGGCGGGCTTGGCCTCGTAGCTGCTGCAGCCGCTGCCGGCGCCCGACCAGGCGCTCTCGGCCCAGCCGCGAGCGTTGCCGGACCGGTTGAGCCTGGTGCCGCCGACGGCGATTGTGAAAGGCGATGCCGCCGGGTAGTAGACGCCGTATCCCCAGTCGCCGGTGGCGAAGAGGGTTGGTATGCCGGGGTGGTCGAAGCGCGGGTCTTCGGTCGCCTCGCCGGCGAACTCTTCGCTTGCCCAGCTGTCGCTGATCACTGTTGCGCCCAGGCTCGCCGCGGTTTCGACGGCGGCCGCCATGTCGTCGAGTTCGTTGCTGTCAGCCTCGACCAGGACGATTCGGCACTGCGGACAGGTCGCCGAGACCATGTCGAGGTCCAGTGACGTCTCCAGCGCCCAGCCGGCATTCGGTTCGGGGTAGTTGCCGGATTCTCCGGCCTGGTTCACCTTGGCGAAGCATGCGCTCGCCGAGGTGCAGGCCGGCAGGCCGTAGTGGCTGCGATAGGCGCCGAGGTCGGATTCTGCGCTCGGGTCGTCGTAGGCGATCGTGATCGCCACCAGCCGGCCTTCTCCGCCCGTGTTGGGGAGGCCGTAGGCGGAGCGTAGGTCCGCGGGCGAGAAGCCGCCGAGCTGTCCGCTGCCTTCGAGGTCCGGGCCGGTGACCGGAGCGCCCCGCCGGGTCGGCACGACCGCGGTCATGCAGGAGACCCGCTCGCTGGTCGGGGGCGGGCAGGCGGCGTAGGGCCTGGTTTCGCTGGGATGTCGCGAGTACGGTTCGATCGCCGCAGGTGAGCCCGCGACCTTCGCTCCAGCGAGCGCCGCCCCGGACGCCGGCCAAACGGTCCCGCCGGGTGAGGCGCCGGCGATTCCCGGCGCGGCGATGGTGCAGGCAAGAGCCAACAGGCAGGCGCTCGCAGCTCGACCGACCTCCAAGTTGCACACCTCCCCGTGGATTTCGTCTTCGGCCTGAGGGAGCAGTGCCCAGTCCAGGCATCAAACAGAGATCGCTGACCAATTAGTCATGGGTTTATATAGCGGTGGGCGACCTGTCGCAAGCGCATCGGTGGTTAGGCCGGTCGCTAGATTTGACCCGTGGCCGAGTGCCCTCTACTACGCGATTCCGGCGTTCGTGCTGCTGCTCGTGATGGAGCTGCTCTCGTTCAGGTACCTGCGCGACGACGACCTGGTCGGCTACGAGGCGCGCGACACGCGCACCAGCCTGACAATGGGTGGCGGCAACGTCGTCATCAACGCGGTCTGGAAGTTGGTCGTACTGGTCGCCTACGCGGGGCTGTATGAGCTGACGCCGCTGCGGATGCCGGCGGATCAGTGGTGGACCTACGTGCTGCTCTTCCTCGCCGACGACCTCGCCTACTACTGGTTCCACCGCGTCCACCACGAGGTGCGGGTCTTCTGGGCCAGCCACGTCGTCCACCACTCCTCCGAGCACTACAACCTCTCGACCGCGCTGCGCCAGACCTGGACGCCGATGACGGCGCTGCCCTTCTGGGCGCCGCTGGCGCTGCTCGGCTTCGCCCCCTGGATGATCCTGCTGCAGATCTCGATCAGCCTGATCTACCAGTTCTGGATTCACACCGAGCGGGTGGGCAAGCTGCCGGCGCCGATCGAGTTCTTCTTCAACACGCCCTCGCACCACCGCGTTCACCACGGCGCCAACGAGGTCTACCTCGACCGCAACTACGGCGGCATCCTGATCGTCTGGGACCGCCTCTTCGGTACCTACCAGGGCGAGACCGAGCGGGTCCGCTACGGGCTGACCAAGAACATCCGCAGCTTCCGCCCGGCCAAGGTCGCCTTCCACGAGTTCGCCGATATCGCCCGTGACGTGCGCGCGGCAGAGACCTGGCGCGAGCGGCTCGGCTACGTCTTTCGCGGCCCAGGCTGGTCGCCCGACGGCAGCGGCAGCGGCACCCGCGGCTGACCCGTTTGGGGCTCTAAACCGCCGGGTACTGATGGCGGCATGGAGCTATCGATACTGCTGGTGATCATTGGGATCGTCTTGGCGATCCTCGTCAACTACATCCTCGGGATCATCGTGATCCTGATCGGGTTGGCGCTGCTCTTGCTACCGCGCTTGAGGGGTGGTGCTCGCGAAGTCTGAAGTCTGATGTAAAGCTTGCTCGATGGACCCCTGGAAGCTTCCTCTCATAGTTGCCGGGGTTGTGGTGCCAATCGTCGCGGCCTTCATGCTTGGTGGACCGGGTGTGGGGGTCGCGATTGGTGCGTTGGCGGTGCTTGGACTGCTCGTCTTCGCGATTCGCCAGCGGCCCGAGGGGCCGATCGCCTCGGCCGACCGGCGCGACGCCAGGCACCACGTGCTGATCGTCGCCGCCGGCGGGGTGGAGGAGCCGGCCGACGTGGCGCGGATCACCGGCATTGCCGGGATCGCCGCGGGCGACGGCGAGGAGGACGAGGTGCGGGTGCTGGTGCCGGCCCGGATCGGCTTCCTCGACCGCTGGGCCTCCGACGTCGAGGACGCCCGCCACCGCGCCCAGCAGCGCCTGGTGATGACCGTGGCGGCGCTGGCCAAGGCGGGCGTGGCGGCCGAGGCGCGGGTCGGCGACGAGGACATCGTGCAGGCGGTCGAGGACCAGCTGCAGAGCTACCCCGCGACCGAGGTGGTGCTGGTCAGCGGCGAGGGCGACGAGGCCGAGGAGGCGGCCGCCGAGCTGCGCTCACGCCTGCGCGCCGAGTTCCACCACGTCGAGGGCGGCTGACTCAGCAGGGGTGGGGGCGGGCGGCGCTCTTGACTACCTGGAAGGCGCGGCCGGGGATGCGCTTGAGCTGGTCGAGGTTCTCGTCGTCCCAGCGGCGGTCGCTGCTGCCGCTGAAGATACCAGTTGGAGCCGTTGTCGGCGACGATCAGGCCGTAGCGCTTCATCGCCGCGGCGATCGCCCTGGCGCCGCCGCTGAAGCGGCCGAGGCCGTAGCCGGGCTTGAGCCGGAGGCGCGTGCCCATCGCCGGCGCGTTGGGGTTGGAGGTGTCGCCGGCGCAGTGGGAGGCGGGGTGGACCCAGGCGTTGCGGGTGCTGTCGAAGGTGACGCGGATCGCGTGGTCGAGGTGCCCGGCGGCGACCTCGTCGTAGCGGACCAGGCCGGGGAAGATCGGCAGGCCGGCGGCGTCGGCCGAGGTCCAGGAATCGGGACGGCGGCGCGGCCGAGCGCAGGTCCCAGCGGGCGCCCGAGTCGGCGTTCCAGTGCGGCCGCCGCCGCGCGCCTGAAGAAGGCGCGGTAGAGCTCGTACAGCGTGCAGGCGGAGCGGTCGACGACGAGCACGTGGCGGTCGCCGTCGCTGCGGCCGCCGCCCTCGACCGGCGCGCCGCTCGGGGATCGGGAAGGGGCCGCGGTCGCTCTCGTCGCCGTAGGCGGTGTAGTGGATCGGCAGCTTGCGCTCGGCGCGGCGCCGACCACCGCGTAGGGGAAGCCGTAGGCGCGCGGCGAGCCGAAGTCGGGGTGGAGCAGGTCGCCGCCATGGGCGTCGATGTAGGCGATCGTCGCGGCCGAGTTGCGGGCGACGCGGCGCCCTGGAGATGTCCTGGTTCCAGGCGGCCTCGCTGGGCAGGGACGGCGCGCGGCGGCGAGAGCCAGGCGGCGGGTCGGGGAAGACCGGGCAGCCGCCGAGGTCGGGGTAGGGGCCGAGCGGCTGCGCCGAGACGGAGACCGCGACCGCGGTCGCGACCAGCGCCAGTCCCAGCACCGCGGCGAACGCGCGCCTCCGAGCTTGACCCCGCTCCGGCGTGGTCAATCATCGCCGCTCGGTCATCGCCGGCGATCGCGGTCGCGGACCTGGAGCCGGCCCGATCTCCAGCTCGGTCGACTTGCGAGCTTGCGGATCGCGGCCTGCTCGACGGCAAGCGCGCCTGATCGTGAGCCGGCCGATCGCGAAGCCGCCGATCGCCGCTGCGCCGACGGCGAGCGCGCCGACCGCCATCGCGCCGCGGGCCTGCATCCCGGTGGCGGTGATGGGCCTGATCTCGGGCCGGAAGAAGGAGATGCCGAATCGCTGGACATCGCCCCAACCGTAGCGCGGTTAGCCTGCGCGGCGCTGATGAGCGCGGACGAGCGACCGACCCTGCTGGCGATCCAGCACGTGCCCTGGGAGGGCCCGCACCGGATCCTCGACGCCTGCGGCGGCCTCGACGTGCACACGGTCAAACCGCTGGCGGGCCAGCCGCTGCCCGCCCACGACGCCGTGGCGGGCGCCGTCGTCATGGGCGGGCCGATGAACGTCGACGAAGTCGACGTTCATCCCGAGCTGGCGGAGCGAGCGCGAGTGGCTGGCCGAGGCGCTCGCCGCGAGATGCCGGTGCTCGGCGTCTGCCTCGGGGCGCAGCTCCTGGCGCGAGCGCTGGGGGCGGAGGTGCGGGCGGGGGAGGGCCCGGAGCTCGGCTACGCCCCGGTCGAGGTCCTCGACCCCGACGATCCGCTCCTCGGCCGCCTCGCCCCGAGCACGACCGTCCTGCACTGGCACGGCGACGTCTTCGATCTACCCGACGGCGCCCGGCACCTGGCCCGCTCCGAGCGCACCGAGGTCCAGGCCTTCCGCCACGCCAACGCCTGGGGCGTGCTCTTCCACCCTGAGTCCGACTTCGCCCTGCTCGAGGCCTGGCTGGCCGTGCCCGAGATGGTCCACGAGGCCTGCGTTGCCCTTGGCGACGACGGAGCCGCGGCCCTCCCGGCCCAGGCCGAAGCCGCCGAACCAGACCTGCTCACCCGCACGACCCCCGGCCTGGAAGCATTCGCCTCCCTGGTCGCATCCCAAGACCCCGCCTAGCCTCCGCGATCCCGGCCGTAGCCGCTAGATTGAGGTCGGCGCGGTGGCAGTAGCTCAGTTGGTAGAGCTCCGGCTTGTGGTGCCGGCGGTCGCGGGTTCGAATCCCGTCTGCCACCCCTCAGCGAAATGCCTGCAAATGAGCAGGTTTGGTTAAACGAAACAGGCCGAATTTGGCTCCAACCGGGTTGGAAATGCGGCCTCATCCCAGGCACTTCTGCTCTATTAGTGCCTGGGATCGCGCCGATGTGCGGGAATTGGCGGGGATTTCGGCTATCAGCCTCGGGCTTCGTACTGCAAATTCTGTAAGCATCACGCATTCATGGGAGCAAGCTCTGTTAATACCCATAGGCGTCTCGCCGCTTTCTGATGGACGCGGCTGCCGTAGCTGCAATTGCAGCCGTAGTAACCCTTCCGCTCGGCCTTGTCCAGTGGCGAAGCACTCGCGCCCAGGCACGTAGTGCCGAGGTTGACCTCCTGCGAGAGATGCGTGCTGACTGGCTAGAGCTCAAGCCGCAATGGCATAAGGCCCTACTTACCGCAATCGGCCCTGACAGCTACTACAGCCCCGCGAGTATGGAGATCCGGGAGACCTTCCGGAAGCTAATTGAAGATATCCAGTCGATCCCAGATGTTGAGGACCCGGGGTGGCATGCCCATCTCAACAACACCAGAGATCGCTCGCATGAGTTTGAACAGGCCGAGCGTGATGTTCTCTTCTTTCTTGCAACCCTTGCTTCGGTTGTTCTAACGGGTCGTCTTTCCCCATCTCTTGCCTACACGGTGATAGGCCCGACGTGGTGCGGCGAAGCCGACAGATCCGGGCCCTTCTCGGAGCTGCCAGGCCGGACTGGTATTCCCTAGATCGCACGGAAGAAAAGGAGGGGCAGTCACCCACGGGCGAGCTGACGGATGAGGAAGCCGCTGTAGCGCTGATGAAGGAAATCGAAGAGGACGACGGAGATGATCTGGAGTGTCCCTGGGTGTACTGGGTTGACAGCCTCCCCGGTCTCACCGACCGAATTCTTGGTTTGATGGATGTCCTATGGGCGGAGGGTGTTCGCCGCTATGACCTTGAAACTCACGATCTGGTGGCGGGTGCGGCCACCAAGTATGGAACACAGTCGGGGTTGCGGAATCGACTACGAATCCGTCGACTTTGCCGCGAACATGGCTCTCGCTTCACTGGTTGGAGGCTAGAGCGCTCACTTCTCGTCAGTGAGTTCCTTCCGATCGGTCCACCAAGGCGAGTCGACTTTATCTCGCTGCAGGTTGTCCCTGACCAGCTTCAGGGTTGGCGGTTCCGCGGATGGGTAAGACGCAATCGAGCTTTCGTTAAAGGCCGGTTCAAAAGATCAAATCGTTCGCTCGCTCTGAAAATGCCGGTTGATCCAATTGCCGCGGAAGGTTCTTCCGGCGAGTCACCCTTCGAAGGTTTCTAGGTTCTAGAGTTAGTTTCCAAGCATGCGGCTGATCGCCTGCTCGAGCGGCGGTAGATCCCGCTCCACGATCTCAAGCACGCGGCGAATGTCGACTCGGAAGTACTCGTGAGCGATTAGGTCTCGAAGGCCCGCGATGTCGGCCCAGGGGATCTCGGGCGTTGACTCGCGCATCTCCGCGCTCAGGTGCTTGACGGCCTCGCCGATCACCACGAACTGGAAGAGCAGGGCGTCGTGTAGCAGCGGGTTTTGCAGGGCGTCGGTCATATCACCGGCTTGCTTGAGATGTTTGCGAATGGCGGCAATCGCGTCCTTGATGTCGCGAAGACGCTCTTGCTCGTCTCGGCTCATAGGGGGAGTGCCTCGCCCAGCACCTCGTCGCGGATGCGGTCCTTGAGCATGTCGGTGGTTGCGACATCTACAGGCAAGTCGAGGATCTCCCCGGCTTCTCTGCGAAAGGCGGCTAGGTCGAGGAGGGTTCGGCCCGGTTTGAGATCTACAAGGAGATCCACATCGCTTTCGGCCGTTGCTTCGCCGCGCGCGAGAGAGCCGAAGGCGCGCAGGTGACCGACGCCGTGTCTCTCGGCAGCGTCGAGTAGTCGGCGGCGTTGACGTCGCAGCTTGTCGGCCTGCGGGCCGAGCTGGCCTCGCATTGAGCTACCCGGGCTGGGATCCCGCGCGGGGGGCGTTTGGATCTCCAGGCGCCTTCCGCATGCTGCTAGGAGCCGCTCCAGCGTCGGCAGGGTCGGAAGAGCCGCTCCGGTCTCGTAGCGAGCCAACGCCGATTGGGAGGTGCCTGCGCGCGCAGCCAGCTCCACCTGCGAGAGGCTCGCACCTAGTCGCGCCTGACGGATGGTCTGAGGCAGTCCGAGCATGTCGAGGGAATATATCAATATTGGCATATATCGGGGAGAGAGGGCGCGCCTGCGCGGCCTTCAAATCGGCCGGTTGGAAATGGCCTGCGAAACCAGGCACTTCTTGCCGGGAAGTGCCCGAATCACCGCTAATCCCCCCGTATCGCCGCACTTCGGCGTGGAGCGGGCGGTGATGTTGAGGTCCGAAAAATCCTGCAAATCACGCACTCCATAGCGTAGGGGAGCCATCTCATCTTCTCATTTGTGGTGCCGGCGGTCGCGGGTTCGAATCCCGTCTGCCACCCTGATTCTTGCGGTGGTCGAACCGCGGACAAAGAGAAAGACGGGTATCAAGGTCAGCGGTGCCCTGGAAGGTGAGTTCATCATCACCGAGGAGCGCGACGCCAACGAGTTCGTGATCACTCGCGACACCTCCTGGAAAGCGATGCTAGGCAAGGGCGAGCGCGACGCCACTGAGGAGGAGATCGCCGCCCTAGAGGCCGAGCACGGATCGTTCTTGCCCGCAGACGGCGAGGGGAGACCTTGATGTATGCTCATGCTGTATATGCTTCGCACGCAGATTTACATCACCGAGGAGCAGGAGCGGCGGATCGCGTCACGTGCCGCCGATGCTGGGGTGTCGAAGGCGCAGGTGATCCGGCGAATGCTCGATGAGGGGCTAGGAGTCGACGACGGGGCAGAGGAACGGCGCCGCGCGATTCGCGCTACTGCGGGCGCCCTTCCAGACGCCGATGGCTGGGAGTCCTGGCTGGCCCGGGTGCGCGGCGGCGGGGCGGACGACCGGCTCAGGCGCCTGGAGCATTGAGCACTCTGTTCGACTCAACGATCCTGATCGCGCACCTGCGCGGCGACGGTCGCGCGACGGACCTGTTGCTCGATGCCGCCGCGGAGGGGGCACTCGCGAGCGTGATCTCGCGCGCCGAGATCGAGGGTGGGATGCGCTCGGGTGAGCGCCGTGACGTCAGCCGGCTGTTCGACGGGCTGCGCCTGCTCCCGGTCACCGATGCAGCTGCCAGGCGGGCGGGTCGCCACCTGCGACGCTTCCGACGCTCCCACCCTGGGATCGACCTCGCCGACTACCTGATCGCGGCCACGGCAGAGGAGGAGGGCGCCGAGTTCGCGACGCTGAACGTGAAGCACTTCCCGATGCTGGAAGGGCTCCGCCCGCCCTGGTCGGCGACGCCGTCCTAGTCGCGGGCACTTCGCAGTGAATCAGGGGGTGTCTGGCGGTGGCAAAAAGCCCTGCTCACGAATTGCGGCGATCGCGACTTGGATGTCGCGAAGGCGGTCTTGCTCGTCTCGGCTCATAGGGGGAGCGCCTCGCTGAGTACCTCGTCGCGGATGTGGTCCTTGAGCATGTCGGTGGTTGCGACGTCTACGGGAAGACCGAGGATCTCTGATGCCTCGCGACGGAATGCGGCGAGGTCAAGGAGCGTGCGACCGGGGAGTCGCGAGAAGCAGAGTCGTCCCGAGCGCTGTGGTTGCATCCCTTCAACGTTGAGCCCGCAACGCGTACATCGGCGCCTGCTCGGTGGGAGACGGAAGCTCCTGATCGGGTTCCTCGCCCTGTGCGCGCTTTTGGCGCTCAACGCGCTCATCGTCGGGGCGGAAACGAAGCCGGCCACGGTGACCGTCGCGGGCGGGAGGATCTTGCATCTGCCCGGGGGTGCGATCCAGGTTCTCGAAAAGGGCCCGCGGCGGGCGCCGCCGATTGTCCTACTGCACTGCTTCGGCTGCTCGATCGCCTGGTGGCAGCGGATGATTCCGTTGCTCGACCGCGATCGGCGCGTCATCGCGCTGGATCTGCGGGGCTTCGGCGGCTCCGAAAAGCCGGGCTCCGGCTACGCGATGGCGGACCAGGCCTCGCTGGTGGCCGAAGCGCTGAAGCGGCTCGGCGTGCATCGCGCCACCGTCGTCGGCCACTCGTTGGGGGGCACGGTCGCGACGGCGCTGACCGAAGTCCCCGGCAATTACGTCGGCCGGCTGGTGATCGTCGACCAGGCCCCGGACGAAAGCTTCTCCAAGGGCCTCGGCTTCGCCGCCGAAATCAGCACCGTCCCGGTGATCGGGCCGGCGCTGTGGCAGGTGACCCCGGACTTCGCGGTCAGGGAAGGGCTGGAAGTCGCCTTCGCGCCGGGATACGAAGTGCCGGAGCGGTTCGTCGACGAATTCAACCGGATGACCTACACGTCCTATGACTCCGACGACGAGGAGGGCGAATACATGAAGGCCGAGCCACTCGACCGCAGGATCGAGAGCGCGGGGGTGCCGCTGCTGGCGATCTTCGGCGCCGAAGACCAGATCTACGAATCGCAGCGAGCGCTGGCCGCCTACGCGAAGGCGCCCGGCGCCCGGACGGCGCTGGTCGCGGGGGCGGGACACTCGCCGAACGTCGAGCAGCCCCGCCGCACCGCCCGGCTCGTCCTCCGCTTCGACCGGGCCAAGGCGGCGCGCCGTTAGGCCAGGCTTAGGTTCGGCAGCGATACTCCCCGCCGTCTTGTTCCTCCTCGATCGCCACTGGTCGCGCCTGGCCGAGCGCTGGGCGCAGCTGCGCGCGCACCGGCGCGCCCGCTGGCCGGCGGCCCTGGCCGGCGCCTGCACGGTCGGCCTCGGCCTCGTCAACGTCGGCTCCGCTCTGACGCCGGCCCTGCACTCGCGGATGCGACTGCTGCTCGAACTGGTGCCGCGCGAGGTGCCGATCGCCGCGCACGCGCTGGCACTCTCCGCCGGCGTCTCGCTGGTGATTCTCGGGATCTACCTGATGCGCCGCCGGCGCCGCGCCTGGGGCCTGGCGGTGGCGGTCCTGGTCGCGGCCGGGGCGCTCAACCTGCTGAAGGGGCTCGACATCGAGGAGGCGCTCGCCTGCTGGGGCCTCGCCGGCCTGCTCGTCTGGGGCCGGGGCGCCTTCGCGGTCGTGCACGAGGACAGCGGCTGGCGGGTGCCGCTGCTGCGCAGCGCGGCCGTGGCCGGCGGGGGCCTCGCCGCCAGCCTCGCCACCCTGCTGGCGGCCTCGCACTGGGGCACGCCGGGGTTGAGCCCGGCGCGGGTGGTGGCGGAGACCAGCGCGGCGCTGACCCTCTCGCCGGGCCCGATCCACTACCGCGAGCACTTCGAGTGGGTGCCGGGGGCGCTCGTCGTGCTCTGGGCCGGCGGGCTGCTGACCGTGGCCTGGCAGCTGTTCCGACCGCTGGCGGGCCCGCGCGGGCTGCCGCCGGGGGAGCTGCGGCCGCTCGCCCGCGAGCTCGTCGCGTCGCACGGCACCGACACGCTCAGCTTCTTCAAGCTGCGCACCGACAAGCACCACTTCTTCGACCGTACGCGGCGGGCCTTCGTCGGCTACCGGATCGAGGCGGGGGTGCTGCTCGTCTCCGGGGATCCCGTCGGGCCGGCTGACGCCCTGCCCGGCCTGCTGCGCGAGCTCCGCGGCTTCGCCGAGGCTCGCGGCCTCGCGATCGGGGTAGTCGGCGCCAGCGAGGAGTTCGCCGAGCGGGCGAGCGGCGCCGGCCTCGGCTCGTTCTACATCGGCGACGAGGCGATTGTCGAGCTGGCCGGTTTCTCGCTCGAGGGGCGGGCGATTCGCAAGCTGCGCCAGGCGGTGGCCAGGGTCGGCAAGGCGGGCTACTCGGTCGCGCTGCGCTCGATGGGCGAGCTCTCGGACCCCGAGCTGCGCGAGCTGGAGCAGGTCTCGGACCGCTGGCGCGGCGACGAACCGGAGCGCGGCTTCTCGATGGCGATCGACGGTCTCCGCGGAGACCACCTCGACGAGAGCCTGGTCGTGGTGGCGCGAGACGCCGAGGGGGAGGTGCGCGGCTTCCTCCACTTTGCCCCGTGCTACGGGCGAGCGGCGGTGTCGCTCGGGCTGATGCGGCGCGACCGCGACACCGTCAACGGGCTCACCGAGTACCTCGTCGTCAAGGCGATCGAGATGCTGCGCGAGCGCGGCGTCGAGGAGATGTCACTCAACTTCGCCGCCTTCGCCCGCTGGCTGCGCGACCCGAACGGCCTGGTGGAGCGCACCCTGGGCCGGGTCGTGACGCTGGCCAATCCCTACTTCCAGATCGAGAGCCTCTACCGCTTCAACGCCAAGTTCTCGCCCCGCTGGCAGCCGCGCTACCTGCTCTACGAGCGCGGCCCGCTCGGCTTCGCCCGCACCGGAATGGCGGCGATGTTCGCGGAGGGGCAGTTGCCCTCCCCGGCGCTCGACCTCCGCCGCCTGGTCGCCCGTCCCGCGGACGTCGCCGACTGAGGCTCAGCTACCGCGGTCGCGCAGGGCGCGCCAAAGCCGGCGGGAGATGGCGGACGTGGTCCCAGCTCCCTGGGAGCCTTTGACTACATTTTCTCGTCCAGATAGACAACAGTTTCTCGGGGCCTACGGAGCAACCTGGCGCGCCTGCGGCGGGGCGCCGCGTTCCCGCTGGAGCTTCTGCTTCCTCGCCAGCAAGGGGAGCCCGAGCCGGGCGCAGCCGAGGGATTCGGCCTGGGGGAGCAGCCGCCACCGATGCGGGCCCTTGTTCAGCATCCCGCTTGGCATTGCCGCGGCCAGCTTCCAGATCAGCGGTTGGCCGCCTTCCATCGCCATCTGGCGCAGTACCGGCCAGTGCTTGGAGGTCGCCATGGCCTTTTCGGCTTCGACCTCCGCCGCGCGGTCGCCGCTCCTGCGGGCCTCGCCCCACTGGCGGAACCAGAGGCAAGAGACGGTGCTCGTCACCTGTCCGCCCACCTGGCTGCGGTTGGTCGTCAGGCCTTCGTTGGGGATCCGTGACGGCTTGAAGGTCGCGGGCAACGGGATCCCCTTCAGCATTTCGCGGACGACGGCATCGTGGTCGGCGGCCTTGACCACCGTCGCGGGCATCGCCTCGAGCCAGGTTTGCGAGTCGACCTTGGTCAGCCGGCCGAGTCGTTCTTCGAAGGCGGAGAGGTCGGGTACCCAGGCGCGCATCTCGAGTGTGTAGCCGTCTTCCTTCCAGCTCGCGACCATCTGGCGATCGCCCGGCCCGCCCCAGCTGATGCGCCGTTTCCCGGCCTTGGTCGTGACGTAGGACGTTTCCGCCCGGGTATCGACGAGGGCCGTGGTGCCGAGAACCGGCACCCTGACCGGCTTGTGAACGGTGACGCCCGCAAGCCCCAGGTCGTCGCGATTCCAGCTCAGTTCCACCTGCCGCTGCCTGACGGACTTCGGGGCCATCTCGGCCATGATGCCGTCGGCCGAGACCCTGATCCCTTCTTGATGGATCGCCGGCCCGGTGACGAATTCCATCGACCCCGATTCCCTGCTGCTGCGGGGCATGTAGACGCTGTGCCCTGTCTCATAGACGTCCTGGACCCGCCAGCCCGGGCTTTCGAGCAGAAGCAGGGGTGTCGATTCGGCGAAGCGGACGAGCTCGGCCCCGTAGGCGCGCGGCGGGCGGTCGGTCCCGCCTCCGGCGACGACGACGAAGAGCGCCGTGGCGGCGGCGAGAGTCATCGCGCCGAGGGCGAGCGCGCGGCGCCGCGGGCGCTGTTGGGCCGGGAGGCCGGCCACGGAGAGGGGGGAGCCGGCCGCTCGTCGTCGAGATCGGCGAGCAGCTCGGCTTCCAGCGCCTCCAGGTCGAGCCGGTCGAGCCGGTCCGTGTCGATCGGGTCGGCCTTGGCCAGCGTCATGTCCAGCCCACGCGTCTTCATCTTGCTTCCTCCATCTCGAGTTCCGGGTTGCGGTCTGCCGCCAAATCGCGCTGCTCCAGCAGGGCACGCAGTCGGCGCCGGGCGCGGTGCAGGCGGCTGCGCGCGGCGAGCGAGGAGATGCCGAGGACCTGCGCCGCCTCGCCCGGCGAGAGCTCCTCCCAGGAGATGAGCAGCAGCAGCTCGCGGTCCTCGTCGCTCAGCTCGCCCATCGCCCGCAGCACCTCGGCCGCCTCGCCGCTCGGGGCGGCGTGGGTCGCGAGCTCGGTCCGCAGCGACTCGGCGAGGCGTTCCCCCAGCCGCGTACGGCGCTGCTCGGCGCGGCGGCGGTTGGCGAGCACCCGCCGCGCGACGGCGTAGAGCCAGAGCCTCGCCCGCTCGCCCGCCGGGACGTCACCGAGGCGCCGCCAGGCGATCAGGAAGGTCTCGGCGACGACGTCGGCCGCGTCCTCGGGGTCGCCGGCGCGCCGCAGCGCGTAGGCGAGAACCGCCCGCCCGTGCTCGCGGTAGAGCCGGCCGAAGCGGACCTGGGCAAGCTCGCGGCTGAGCGCCCCCTGCTTCTCGGTCTGAGTCGGAGCCATCTATCTATATATGTGTCCGATCCTGGGCAGCCGTTGCAGTTGGTGACGCCGGGCTCCGCTGTTGGATGTCTAACAAGCGGGAAGCGCCCACGCTCCGAATCGACGAAACGGGTATGGCTACTAGAGAGAAAAAGAAAAAGGCGGCATGCCCGGAAGGCGGTAGGGGAGGTTTGAGTTCGGTCGGAAAGCTGTTCTCGCGGCCGGTGTTGGCTGCCTCAGTGCCGCCGCTGGCCTCGATCTTCGGCAGCGGCTTCCTGATCATCGTCCCGGTGCTCGAGCGCGCGCTCGGTGCGCTCGCGGTCGCTCGGCATCGCCGGCGTGTGCGCGCTGGCCTGGGTGGTCGGGCACCACGATCCGCCACAACGTCGGCGGTCGTCGAGCCGGCCGCCGAGCAGCACGGCGGCTGGCGGTGGGCGTGCGCCGGCTGGAGCGCGCGTCGGATCTGGTGATCGTCGTTGCCTACGTGATCTCCGTCGGCCTGTACCTGCGGATCATGGCCCAGTACGTCGTGCGCTTCGTCGGGGACGGGTCGGACGACGCCGAGCGGCTGCTGGCCAGCGCCGCGATGGTGGCTGATCGTCGCGCGTCGGGGTCCTGCGCGGGTTCGGTGGGCTCGACCTGCTGGAGCGCGTCGCGCTGGCCGCCGTGCTCGCGCATGATGGCCGTCCTGGGCGGGGTGCTGTTCGTCCACGACGCGCTGGCGACTGCGCGGCGGCGGAGCTCGACCTGCCCGGCGTGCCCGCACCACGGGCTGGGCACGTGCTGCTCGTGCTCGGCGGCATGGTCATCACCGTCCAGGGCTTCGAGACCGTCCGCTACCTGCGCACCGAGTACGACGGCGCCGGACCCGGATCTGGGCCTGCCGCCTGTCGCAGCTGGTGTCGGCCGCGGTCTACGTCGGCTTCGTCGCGCGTCGCCACCCCGGTGATGGGGTTCGGCATCGGCTACGGGCCTGACAACACGCTGCTCGACATCACCGGCCGCGTGGTCCCGCTGCTCGCCTGCCCGTGGTGCTCGTCGCCGTGCTCAGCCAGTTCAGCGCGGCGACCGCCGACACGGTCGCCGCCGACGGCAACCTGCGGACTCTGCTCGCCGCTGTGCGCGGCCGCGTCGCCCTACCTGCTCACCGGCGCCGCGGCGATCCTGCTCGTCTGGCTCGCGCCGACGTTCACCATCATCGTCGTCGCCTCGCGCGCCTTCGCCGCCTACTACGCGCTGCAGTGCGTCGTCGCCCTGCGCACCTCGTCGGGAATCCGGCGCAAGCTCGGCTTCGGAATCCTGGCGATCGTGCTGGCCCTGATCGCCCTGCTCGCCCAACCGGCGGGCTGAGGCGCTTCGGGCGCAAGGCAGGGAGGCGCCGTCGATGGATACGGTGCCGACCGCATGACCGCCACCGACGTCTACTCGATCCCCCAGGACCTGCTCGACTTCCGCGAGACGATCGGCCAGATCGCGCGCGAGCGGATCGCTCCGCGCGCGGCCGAGATCGACGAGAAGTCCGAATATCCGCGGGACGTGCGTGAGCTGCTGGCCGAGCACGACATCCTCGCCCTGCCCTTCGAGGAGGAGTACGGGGGGACCGGGACGGGGACGCTGATGTTGCAGATGGCGGTCGAGGAGATCGCCAAGGCCTGCGCCTCGAGCGCCCTGATCCTGATGGTGCAGGAGCTCGGCTCGCTGCCGATCCGGCTCTTCGGCAGCGACGAGCTGAAGCAGCGGGTGCTGCCGCGCTGTGCCAGCGGCGAGTGGACGCCCGCCTTCGCGCTCTCCGAGCCCGAGGCCGGCTCGGATCCCGCCGCGATGCGCACCCACGCCGAGCTCGACGGGGACGAGTGGGTGATCAACGGCTCGAAGAACTGGATCAGCAATGCCGGCGTCGCCGACTTCTACGTCGTCTTCGCCGTCACCGACCGCGAAAAGCGGCGGATCACCGCCTTCATGGTCGAGGCCGACCGGCCCGGCTTCTCGATCGGCAAGCTCGAGCACAAGCTCGGCATCCGCGGCTCGCCGACCGGCTCGCCGGTCTTCGACGACGTCCGCGTGCCCGACGAGAACGTGATCGGCGAGGTCGGGCGCGGGCTCGGCGTCGCCCTCGGCACGCTGGAAAGGACGCGGCTCGGCGCCGCCGCGCAGGCGGTCGGCATCGCCCAGGGGGCGACCGACTACGCGACCACCTACGCCTCCGAGCGGGTCGCCTTCGGCAAGCCGATCCTCGATCTGCAGGCGATCCAGTTCAAGCTGGCCGAGATGGAGACCGGCACCGCCGCCGCCCGCGAGCTGCTCTACAAGGCCTGCGCGATGGCCGACCAGGACGACCCCGGCCTGGCCAAGCACTCATCGATGGCGAAGCTCTTCGCCTCCGACAACGCGATGCGGGTCACGGTCGAGGCGATCCAGGTGCTCGGCGGCTACGGCTACGTCAAGGAGTACCCGGTCGAGCGAATGATGCGCGACGCCAAGATCACCCAGATCTACGAGGGCACCAACGAGATCCAGCGCGTCGTGATCTCCCGCGCGATGGACCCGCGGCGCCGCTGACTGAACGGTTTACCACCGTATGAGTGGGTCAATCGACCACTCGACGTCGAGGGCCCCGGTGGAAGCGGTCACCTTCGACTTCTGGAACACGATCGCGCGGGCGCCGGCGGGGTTGATGGGCGAGGCGCGGCGGCGGGCGATTGTCGACGTCTGCGCGGAATGCGATGTCGAGCTCGATGCGGAGCTGCTGGCCGGGGCAGCTCGGGGAGGTCACTCGCGCATACGAGCGCTCGTGGTCGGTCGGGGACCATTTCCACCCCCGCGAGGGAGCCGAGATGCTGGTGCGCTCGCTGGGCCTGGAGGGGGACGCGGGGGAGAGGGCGGCCGAGGCGTTCCTGACCGTGGCCCGAAACGCGCCGGTGGAGCCGGCGGCCGACATCCGTCCCTGCCTGGAGACATTGCGAGCGCGCGGCGTCCGCCTGGGCATCGTCTGCGACGCCGGCTTCAGCGGCGGCGAGGTCATGCGTGAGCTGCTCGAGCGCGAGGGGCTGCTCGCCTACTTCTCCGGCTGGGCCTTCTCCGACGAGGTCGGCCACTACAAGCCGGCGCCGCAGATCTTCGAAGCGGCGCTCTCGGCGCTCGATGCGGAGCCGGCGGCCGCGATGCACATCGGTGACCTGCGCCGCACCGACATCGCTGGCGCCTCGGCGCTCGGCATGAGGACCGTCCGCTACACGGCCCTCAACGACGACCCCGAGGTCGACGGCGCGATCGAGGCCGATTTCGTGCTCGACAGTCACCGCGAGCTGCCCGGCCTCATCGACACCCTCAGCTGACCAACCTTTGTGGGAGGGCGGCGCACTCGGAACGCCGCCCTCCCATCCATCGAGCAAGCGCCGAGCGTCCACAGTGGCGAGCATCGTGCTGACGACCGCTCCTGGGCCCAACGCTCGGCGCGGCCATGATGGTAGGCATGAAAAAGACTCCGGCGTTCAGGAAGTTTTTGAGCGCTGTTTGTCGCTTACGTTCTTCTGTTCGCGCCCGTCTCGCCAGGTAGGCACGTTCGCCATCTTGCCGTCCCTTGAGCCGAACACTAAGAGGACGGCGCTAATCCGAACGTGGTCGCTGTTGTCATTGCTTTTCGCTCGACGGTCAGCCGATTCGGCCTCGAGTTTCAGGAAGTCTTCGATGAACTTGTCGGCCAGTCGCTCGGCGTCCTGGCAGCCCTGGTCGTCGAGGTCCACCGGGAGCCAGCCGACGTGCCAGTCGTCGCGGTCGTAGAAAGTGCCCGCCTCGAGCGAGTTGGCAACGTCGCGCTCGATGTTCTCCAGGATGCCGTTGCCGATAATGCGCTGCGCAACCTTCGGGATGTCGCTCGCGACGCCTGAAGGAACGAAGGTCCTCATTGTGGCCCGATAGAAGTGCTCGACCGCCCCTCGTCGTGGCTCCATGCGAGTCAACTCGATCATTTCAAAGTCCTTAAGGACTTTGATGTGGTAGCTGACTTGGCTCAGTCCCTCGTCGAGCGCCTTCTTGAGTTCGTTAGGGCTCCACTCTCCTGCGTTCATCAGATCGAGGATCGCGACACGCATGGGATGAGCGAGCGCCTTGAGGAGCTTCATCTGGAGGGTGAGTTTCTCCTCCTTCTTTTCCTTCTTCGGTGCCCTGCTCGCCGATCCACTAGTTGGCTTTTGCTTTGTCATGCCCCGCTCCTGTCTGGTCCGCCGCAAGGCACTCCACCTGAAATCCAATTGCTTCGGGCCGGTTGTTTTGAACAGAAAATTAACCGCAAATAGCCCGTCGGGCTCGGTTTCTTTCTGATTGATCTAATCTTTCGCGATTAATCAAAAGAATTAAAAGCATTTGGGGAGGGGGTGAGCGTGATGACGATCAAGCCGTGCCCGACGGTGGTTCCGTTGCTGTCGAGCTTCAAGACTCGCTGAGGCGCGGGCAGGACTTGGCGAGGCTGACGAGCGCCAGGTCCTGCCCAGCCGCTGAGCTTCGGTCTCGGGTCAGCCACCTGGCCTAATGGGACACGCGCTGTGCCTGCCAGTCCTCGACTCCGGCTCGCATCTGCCCGTCGCCGATGAGCTCGGCGCCCTGCTCGGCGGCGTATTCAGCGGCCGACTGAAGGGCCGCGAGGGTGGCGCGCAGATTGCCGCTTGTCTCGATGTAGAAGTCGACGAGTCGGGCGGCCGCTTCCTCGCTGAGGATGTCGGCCGCCGAAGTCTCCCCGAGATCGAACTGGTCCAGCCTGTTGTCCACGATCGCCTCGAGCGCCCGGCGCGCCGCCGCCGGCTGAAGTTTTGGAATCTCGATCATTGCCATGCTTTGCGAGAGGTGCTCGAAGGCCTCGAGAGATCGGAAGACGTCCTGAATCGCGATCAGGCAGGCGGCATCGACCTCATGGGCGAAGGCGCGGATCGGGCCTTCGATGAAGCCCTGTGCGATGGCGGTGTCATGTCCCCCGATGGCCGCCTCGGTGTCCTCGAGCACAAATACAGGCCGAAGCTCTCTGGCAACCAGGATCGAGATCAGGCGGTCCATTCCGGCCAGGCGATCGACCGCAAGCGCCTCAGTTTGGACCTGCTCCCGGAGGGTGCCCAGATCGGTGTGCAGCGCTGCGGGGATCGGCCCCCCGCCGAGTGTCCCACCGGCGCCGAGTGAGCGTTCCGAGCTCCTGGTATCCCCGCGCAGCCGTGTCAGCCGCCGACGCTCGCGCTTGGCGAGGTCGATGTCGTTCAGGGCCTGACTGAGGGTCACCGCGCAGATGACGCTCACAGAGGTTGGATCGTCGGCGCCACTGACCGGGACGCGCAGCGCCAGGTGGCTGTCGGGAAGCTCCTTGCAGACGTGGGCGATGAGGCTCGACTTGCCGCCGCCGCGCGGCCCGACGATCCCGACCACTCCCTCCCGGTCGACGCACTCGCGCAGGGCCCTGCCCTCGCATGAGGTCTTCCCGACGAGGCGATCGAAGGGGACGTGGTCGTGGGCCAGGTGGGCGAAGCGCTGGCGGGGGCGAAAGAAGCTCTCCTCGGCGGCTCGCTTGAGGATCTCTGCGCTCATCGCCTGAGATTGGGTCTGTAGGTCAACCGTGGACGACCGGGCCCGCTGCTCGGCTCGGCTTCGGTCACGACCAGGTCGTTTTCCTGAAGCATGTGGAACAGCTGCGTCAGGCGGGCTCGCGTGAGGCCAAGCGAATCCTGCAGCTCTGGCTCGGAGGGGCTCGCCTGGCCTCTGTCGAGCAGCTCGGCCATCAGCATGCCGGCCGTCCGTCCGAGCCGCGACGCACGGTCGAGCAGCACGCCTCGCTCGGCGAGGAAGGTCTCCGGATCGCCTTCATCGAGAATGCCGTGGCTCATCGCGCGCAGCGCCTCACGCGGGCTGCCACGTGCGTTGGCCGCGGCATGCATGACCAACTCCTTGTCGATGTCTTCCGCCGTCGGGTAGCGCCGGCCCAACAGAGTGGCCAGCTCGGTCGTCGGCCAGGGTCCGATTTGAGCCACGATGTCGAAGAAGGCATCTGCAGGGGGCTTCATCACTGTCGAGCGGTCGTTCTCGTCTATGGCGACGATCCATCTGTGATCCTGCTGCCAGAGCACGTCTCGCATCCGGCCAAACAGATCGAAGACCGCTTCCGCCGCGCCAGAGCAGTCGAGCAGGATCAGGGCCGGGTCGGCTTGCCCGATCGAGCGCAGGAGCGCGGCCAAATTCCGTGACGCGCCGGCAATGGGCTCATCCGGGGTGGTGACGGCAGCTACTGCGCCTTCGGTGTTCTCCGCGAGGGTCGACGGCTCGCCGGAGAGGGCGTTGCGGATCCGGGTCGCCAGGTCGACGACATCTCGCGCTGCGGTTCCGTCGACGAATACAGGTCCCTCGCTCTCTCCGTCACGCATTGCGTACTGGATCTGGTGGAGGAGTGAGGTCTTGCCCGAGCCACGCGGGCCGACCAAGACGACGTTGAGGTCGCGTTCGCTGCCGAGCACTACGGCATTCCAGGCCGGGGGGGTGACAAAGAGGTCCGCGTCGGCTTTGTTGTCGTAGAGAGGCCGTCCTTTCAAAAGCATTAACGCAATTTACAGTAAATAACGTAAATTGCAACGAGGCCGCTGCTAGGAGCGCCCCTCGGCCACCTGGGGGCCGCTCTCGACCTCGATCTCGGGCAGGACTCGCTTGAGCCAGTCCGGGCACCACCAGTTGCGACTGCCCAGCAGCTGCATCACGGCGGGGACGAGGACCATGCGGACCACGGTCGCGTCGAGGAAGATCGCCGCGGCGAGACCGATCCCGAAGAGCTTGAGGAAGACTTCGGGCGAGGCGACGAAGGCGAGGAAGACGACGACCATGATCGCCGCCGCCGCGGTGATCACGCGCGCGGTCTTGGCCAGGCCGTCGGCGACGGCGCGCCTGGTGTCGTGGTCCTTCAGGTACTCCTCGCGGATGCGCGAGACGAGGAAGACCTCGTAGTCCATCGAGAGGCCGAAGAGGATCGCGAACATCATCACCGGCATGAACGGGGCGATCGGCACTTCGTGGTCGATCCCGATCAGTTCGCCGACCGCGCCGCCCTTGGCGACCAGGGTCATCACGCCGTAGGCGGCGCTGACCGAGAGCAGGTTCATCACCGCCGCCTTGAGCGAGATCAGCGGTGAGTGGAAGGCGAAGAGCAGCAGTAGGAAGGAGAGCCCGACGACGCCGATGATGAAGAGCGGCATGCGGCCGGTGATGTATTCGCTCTGGTCCTCCAGAGCCGGCGTCACGCCGCCCAGCTTGGTCACCACGCCCGAACCTGCGAGCGCGCCGGGGATGACCGTGTGGCGCAGGTGGTCGACCAGGTCGCTCGTCGCCCCGTCCTGGGGGGAGGTGGTGGGGATCACGGTGAGGATCGCCGCCGTGTCCTGCGAGTTGAAGCGCGGCGTCGCGACGTAGGCGACCCCCGGGTCTTCGCGCAGCTGCGTGGCCAGGCCGTTGACGGCCGAGCGCGCTCCGGGATCAGGCAGTTCGGCGGCGATCACCAGCGGGCCGTTGGCGCCGGGGCCGAAGCCCTCGCTGATCAGGTCGTAGGCCTGGCGGGTCATCGTGCCCGGCTTGTCGTTGCCGGCGTCGGGGAAGCCGAGCCGCATGCCCAGCGCCGGCGCGGCGAGGGCGAGCAGGACCGCGGTGGCGACGATCGCCGCCGTCCAGGGCCGCCGCTGCACGGCGTGGCTCCAGCGGGCGGCGGGGGAGTCGCTCGTCCCTTCCTTCTCCAGCCGGCGGCCGAGGAAGGGGATGCGGAGGCGGTCGACCTTCGGCCCGAGGTAGGAGAGCAGCGCCGGCAGCAGCGTGATCGAGGCCAGCATCACGACCAGCACGGCGAGCGAGGCCGAGATCGCCACCCCGTACATGTAGGGGAGGCCGGTGAGGAAGAGGCCGAGCACCGCGATCACCACGGTGCTGCCGGCGATCAACACGCTGCGGCCCGCGGTCGAGACCGCCTCGACGACGGCGTCGTGGCGGTCCTTGCCGGAGCGCATCGCCGCGCGAAAGCGGGTGAGGACGAGCAGCGAGTAATCGATGCCGACGCCGATCCCGATCAGGCCGGAGACCGCGGTCGTCCAGTTGGGCACGTCGATCACGTTGGCCAGCAGCGCGATCAGGCCGCCGGAGGAGATCCCCAGACCGACCAGCGCGATCAGCAGCGGCAGGCCGGCGGCGACCAGCGAGCCGAAGGCGATCAGCAGCACGATCGCGGCGCCGAGGAAGCCGAGACCCTCGGGGCTGGTCTGTTCCTGGGCAGCGTAGATCGGTTCGCCGCCGAGCTCGATCTGCAGGCCGGCGCCGTCGTGGGCTTCGGCGGCGGCGATCAGCTCTTCGCCCTGTTCCCTCTTGATTTCCCAGCCGGGCACGTTGAGCGGCAGCGTCGTGGTCGCGATCGCGCCGTCTTCGGAGACGCGGATCGCGCCGCGCCGTTCGACGTGGTCGACCTTTTCAGCCTGGGCGAAGAAGGCGTTCATGCGCCGCTTGGTGGCCGGGTTGTCGACGCCCTTCGGGTCCTTCCAGACGACGTAGATTTCCTGGCCCGAGTAGCCCTTGAACTCGCGCTTGGTCAGTTCGCTCGACGCCTTGGACTCCGAGCCGGGCGTGTTGTAGTCGGCGTGGTACTCGCCGGCGAGCGAGGAGCCGAGGCCGATCAGGACGACGGTGGCGGCGATCCAGGCGAGGACCATGCGGCCGCGGCGGCGGTAGGCGATGTCAGCGAGGCGGGCGAGACGGCGGGTCATTCAGGCGGTCCTTTCTCTCGAAAATTCCGTTGCAACATAGAAAGGTTTCAAGGAGAAACGATTCTTAGCAGAAAGCAAGGCGCTAGGCTTGGCGATCTTGTGAGCAGCGATCCGATCGCGGGGGACGCGGCGCCCTCGACACTAGCTTTTCTCCTCTCCCAGGTCGGGACCTATGCGGCGCGCCAGTTCTCCGAGCGGATCGGCGAGCTCGGTCTGCACCCGGCCCTGTTCCGCGTCCTCAACCTGGTCGACGCCGCCGAGGGCCACTCCCAGCAGGCGATCGGCGAGGCGATCGAGGTGCCGGCGAGCCGCATGGTCGGCCTCGTCGACGAGCTCGAGCAGCTCGGCCTGGTCGAGCGCCGGCCGCACCCGACCGACCGCCGCGTCCGCACTCTCTACCTCACCGCCAAGGGCCGCAGGACGCTCGAGCGCGGCCGCGAGATCGCCAAGGCCCACGAGCGCGACCTGACCAAAGGCATGCCCGCCGCCGACCGCAAGCGCCTCACCGAGTACCTGCAGAAGATCGTCGACGAGCAGACGATCGGGCGGGGGATTCACCCCGGGATGAGCGGCGCGCACGCGGGCAAGTCGCCCCCTGCTTAACTTGACGGGATCGTGAGGGGCGGGGGAAAGCGGTACGCGGCAGGGCGGGTCGGTGCGACGCTGGTCGCTCTGCTCGTATGCGGCGCCTGCGCGCTGCTCGGGCCGCGACCGGCGGCCGCCGCGATCTACTGGGGCTCCAGCGACTCGGTTGCCGCCGCCAACCTCGACGGCAGCGCTCTGCACTGGAGCTTGCCCAACGGCGCCAACCCGCCCGAATACCTCGCGCTCGGCGTCTGCGGGGTGGCGGTTGACGGCTCGCACCTCTTCTGGAAGAGCCAGGTCGACGGCTCCATACACCGTGCCGGCCTCGACGGCACCGACCCGCAGACGCTCGTCGCCCGCAGCGAAAAGAACCCCCGCTGTGGCCTCGCGGTGGACGCCTCCTACCTCTACTGGACGGCCGAAGGCGGCAGCTCGATTGCCCGCTCCAACCTCGACGGAGGGGAAGTCGAACCGAACTTCATCACCGGCACCGCATACGCCTGCGGCGTCGCCGTCGGCAACGGCCACCTCTACTGGTCGGACCTCGGCCACGGCACGATCGGGCGGTCGCGGCTCGACGGCAGCGGGCTGGAACCGCAGCTGATCGCGGAACCGATCGATCCTTGCGGCGTCGCCGTCGACGGCGGCCATCTCTACTGGGCCGACATCATTGCGGACTCGATCGGGCGCGCCAACCTCGACGGGACCGAACCGAGCAAGGGCTTCATCGCCGGCGCCGGGGAACCATGTGGGCTTGCCGTCGACTCCGGGCACGTCTACTGGTCGAACGGATACCTGGGCGAAGGAGGTCTCGGGCGCGCCAACCTCGACGGCAGGGAAGCCGACCCGCATTTCCTCTCCGTTGGCACGGTCACCTGCGGCGTCGCGGTCGATGGACGCGTCCTCGCTCCGCCCTCGAGCGCCTTCTCGATCGATCGCGTCTTCCACAACCGCAGGCACGGCACGCTGACGATCGCGGTCACCGTGCCCAGCGGCGGCGAAATCGGCCTGCGCGGGCGCGGCATCCTCTGGCGCCGGCTCGGGGTGCCGGCCTACGAACGGGGCCTGGTGTCAGGGGCGGGAACGACCTACCTGCGCCTCTCCCTGGGCAAGGGCTACGCGCGGCGCAAGCGGTTCAGGCGCAACGGCACCGTGCGCGGGCGCTTCGCCATCTCCTTCCGGATCCACCCGATCGACGCCACGGTCTGGCAGCCCGCGGAACTGACCAGCACGCAGACGCCCGGCGTCACCTTCTCGGTGCGCAGGCCGCGACATCGCCGCGGCCGCTGATCTGTCGCTCAGCGCCGCTCTTCGCGGAACATCCTCAGCGCGTGGGCGCCGGCCGGGTGGGCGCGGTGCTCGTGGACGGTGGCGGCCATCGCCGGCGGCAGCTCGTCCGGTTGGGGCAGCGGCACGCCGTACTCGGGTGGCATCAGCATCGGCGCGGCCAGCGAGGCGAAGGTGAGGTCGGCGGCGCTGAAGCGCTCGCCGCAGAGGTAGGGCCGGCCGTCGGCCAGGCGCTCGGCGACGGCGTCGAAGGTCGCGCGCACTGTGAGCTCTGAGCGCGCGGCGGTCTCCGGGGTGACGTCGAGGTAGCGATCGATGATGCGGGCCGCCACCGGGTAGGCGAGGGGCAGCGCCCGGCGTTGCCAGGCGGGAACGCCGGTGCAGCCGTACCTGACGGCGATGTCGCGGTGCCCACGCAGGGCGTTGTACATCCAGCGCCGTCCCTCGGGCCCGAGGTGCGCGTCGAAGTCGCGCTGCAGCGCCCGGACCTCGGCGGCTGCTGCCGGGTCGTCGGGGAAGAGGCCGCGCCCGGGCGGCGCCGCGGCGTCGGCCTGCTCGAGGATGTCGGTCGAGTCGACGAAGACGCGATCGGCCCAGACCAGCACGGGCGCGGTTTTGTTGCCGCCGGCGCGGTTGACCGGGATCCAGTGGAGCACCTGGAGGTGCGCCCGCTCCTCGTAGCCGATCCCCGCCCGGTCGAGCGCCCAGCGCGCCTTCTCGCAGTAGTGGCTGATCGGGATCGTGATCAGAACCGGCCTCTCACTCATGGCAACAGTGTGCCTGTCCGGGCGACGCCGCCCTCGGCGCCCTCCGGCCAGAGCCAGGGCTAACGCCTGCAAATTCTCATCTTTTCTTAAGCCTGGGCACCGATGATCGCCGCCGCGTGCACCCGATCTCCTACCTGCAAGCGATCGTCCTCGGGCTGATCCAGGGCATCGCAGAGCCCTTCCCGATCTCCAGTCTCGGCCACGCCGTGATCGTGCCGAAGGTCTTCGGCTGGAACATCCACCAGAACGACGACTACTTCCTCGCCTTCCTCGTCGCCACCCACTGCGCCACGGCGCTGGTCCTCTTCTTCTTCTTCCTCGAGGACTGGAAGCGGATCTTCCGCGGGCTCGGGCGCTCGCTGCGCGACCGCGGCAAGATCGCCGCCGATGACACCGACGCCCGGCTCGGCTGGCTGTTGGTGATCGGCACGGTCCCGGCCGGCATCCTCGGCCTGGCGCTCGAGCACCCGCTGCGCACCCTGTTTGCCTCACCGCAGTCGGCGGCGATCTTCCTCACCCTCAACGGCGTCCTGCTGCTCGCCTTCGAGAGCCTGCGCAAGCGACGGCCCGAAGCAGGCGACGGCGAGGGCGACTCGGACCCGCGCATCGCCAAGCGGATGAGCTTCCGCCAGGCGGCCGCGATCGGCACCGCCCAGGCGGCCGCCCTGATCCCCGGCATCTCGCGCTCGGGCGTCACCATGGGCGGCGGGTTGATCGTCGGCCTCTCCAACGAGGATGCCGCCCGCTTCGCCTTCCTGCTGGCCACCCCGATCATCGCCGCCGCCGGCTTCCTCAAGCTGCCCGAACTGCTCGGCTCGGCCGGCGACGGGGTCCGCGGCCAGGCGCTCGTCGGCGCCCTCGCGGCGGCGCTGACCACCTACTTCGCGGTCAAGTTCCTGCTCCGCTTCTTCCAGACCAACCGCCTCACCCCGTTCGGCATCTACTGCATCGCCGCCGGCCTGATCTGCACCGTCGCCTTCTCCCTATGAGGATCGACCTGGGCGCGGCCGGGCGCCGCCACACCCTCTCCAAGGTGCCCGAGGTAACCGCCTTCTTTTGGATCGTCAAGGCGCTGACCACGGCGATGGGCGAGTCGACCTCGGACTTCCTCGTCCACAGCCTCGTGCCCGAGATCGCCGTCGTCCTCGGCGGCATCGCCTTCGTCATCGCTCTCTATATCCAGTTCAGCAAGGACCGCTACGTGCCCTGGGCCTACTGGCTGGCGGTGGCTATGGTCGGGGTCTTCGGCACGATGGCCGCCGACGTCCTCCACGTCGGCCTCGGCGTCCCCTACATCGCCTCGACGGTCTTCTACGCGATCGTGCTCGCCGTGGTCTTCCGCGCCTGGTACTTAGCGAGGGCACGCTCTCGATCCACAGCATCACCACGCCGCGCCGCGAGCTCTTCTACTGGGCCGCGGTGCTCGCCACCTTCGCCCTCGGCACCGCCGCCGGCGACCTCACCGCGGTCAGCTTCGGCCTCGGCTACTTCGGCTCGATCCTCTTCTTCGGCGCGATCATGGCGATCCCGGCGCTCGGCTGGTTCCGCTTCGGCATGAACTCGATCCTCGCCTTCTGGTTCGCCTACGTCGTCACCCGCCCGGTCGGCGCCTCGGTCGCCGACTGGCTCGCCGTCTCTTCGGCCCGCGGCGGCCTCGCCCTCGGCACCGGCCCGGTCAGCCTCGCCCTCGCCGCCGCGATTGCCGGCTTCGTCTACTACCTGGCCAGAACCGGCCTGGACACGCCGGCCGACCAGGGCGCATTCGAAGCCCCCGACGCCGCGCACGAGCGGCTCGGGATGGCGCTCGGCGGTCGCGAAGAGGCGACCGAACAGGCCTGAGGCCCCTTCCGTACGATCCGCGGGTGCAGATCGACGGGAGCACGCTGGAGCAACCGGCGCCGCCGCTGGAGGAGTTGCTGCGGGCGGGGCTGGCGGCGCGGCCCGACGAGGTCGCGCTGGTCTCGGCCGAGCGCTCGCTGAGCTGGCGCGAGCTCGAGGCGGAGAGCGCCCGGCTGGCCGGCGGCTACCGCGGGCTCGGCCTGGCGCCGGGCGACCGGCTGGCCTCGCTGATGCCGAACCGGATCGACCTCGTCGTCCACTACCTGGCCTGCTTCCGGGCGGGGCTGGTCGCGACGCCGCTCAACTACCGCTACACCTTCCGCGAGATCGACCACGCGCTCGAGGTCAGCGGCGCCAGGGCGCTGCTCGCCCACGTCGAGCGGGACGAGGACGTGGCGCAGAGCCGGCTCGCCGGCGAGCTCGAGCTGGGCACGATCGCCTACGCCGACGGCGTGCAGGGCGGGGAGGAGGCCGGCCGGCCCAACGACTTCGCCACCCTGCTCGCGCACGACCCGCTGCCGCCCGAGCCACCGCTCGACCCGGGCGAGCCGGCCGCGATCTTCTTCACCTCGGGCAGCACCGGCCCGGCCAAGGGGGTCACCCACAGCCGCGAATCGCTGCGCTGGATGATCGCCAGCGCCGCCGCCGCCTTCGAACTGGAGGAGGCCGATGCCTTCCTGCCCGGCTCCTCGATGTCGCACATCGGCTCCTTCCTCTGGGCGCTCAGCATGCTCTCGATCGGTGGTCGCGTCGTCGTCGCCCGCAGCACCGACAGCCACGAGCTGCTGCCGCTGCTGCGCGAGCACCAGCCGACCGTGATGGCGATGATCCCGGCGGCGCTGCTGGCGTTGGTCCGCGACCACGACCTGCAGCCCGGTGACCTCTCCTGCCTGCGCATCTGCCGCTCGGGCTCCGACAAGGTCTCGACCGAGCTGCTGCACGAGTTCGCCGCCGCCGCCGGCTTCCCGATCGTCGAGGGCTACGGCATGACCGAGGTCGGGCTGGCGACGCTCAACCCGCCCTCGGGCGTGGTCAAGCAGGGCTCGATCGGGCCGCCGATCGGCGGCTACAGCATCGCCCTGCGCGGCGAGGACGGCGGGCCGATCGCCGGCGAAGAGGTCGGCCGGATCTGGATCCGCACCCGCAGCCGCATGTCGGGGTACTGGCAGGCGCCCGAGGCGACCGCCGAGGTGGTGATCGACGAGTGGCTCGACTCCGGCGACCTCGCCCGCGCCGACGAGGACGGCTACCTCTGGTTCTTCGGCCGCAAGAAGCAGGTGATCGTCCACGACGGCTCCAACATCAGCCCGCTCGAGGTCGAGGCGGCGTTGGGCGAACACCCGGCGATCGACCTGGCCGGCGTCGTCGGCATCCACGACGAAGTCCACGGCGAGAACGTGCGCGCCTACGTAACCCTGCGCGAGGGCGCCGAGCGCCCCTCCAGCGCCGATCTGATCGTCTTCTGCCGCGAACGCGTCGGCTACAAGGCGCCCGAGGAGATCCTCTTCCTCGAGCAGATGCCGCTCAACCCGACCGGCAAGATCGACCGCGTCGGCCTCAAGCGGATGGCCGAAGACCACCTGCACCCGCACGGCCTGCCTGACTGAGCCCGTCCTCTGCCGAGTGGACAGTTGACCCACGTATACGGTGGCAAAGGGTTCAGCCGTCGAGCGGGGGGAAGTTCGGCGGGCGGCGCTCGACGAAGCTGTCGACGCCCTCGCGGAAGTCGGGGCGCTCGAAGGACTGCTCCATGTACTCGACCGCGGCGGCATCGGCCTGGGCCGGGTCGCGGACGAGGTCGTCGTAGAGCTGGCGCTTGATCGTCGCCATCGAGGCGGGGGAGCTGAGCTCGGCGAGCTCACGCGCGTAAACGTGGGCGTCATCGGCGGCCTTGCCCGCCTCGGCAAGCCGGTCGACGACGCCGAGGCGCTCGGCCTCCTCGGCGAGGAAGGTGCGGCCGGAGAGCAGCAGGTCGAGCGCGGCGGAGGTGCCGGTCACCCGGGGCAGGACCCAGGAGAGGCCGTACTCGGCGATCAGGCCGCGGCGGGCGAAGGCCGTGGTCAGCTTCGCCCCGGCCGCCGCGAAGCGGATGTCGCACATCATCGCCATCACCAAGCCGAGCCCGGCGCAGGGGCCGTTGATCGCGGCGATCACGGGCTTGCGCAGGGAGCGCGGCAGGCTCTGCGGGCGCGGGTCCGGCTCGGCGGAGGAGCCGCTGCGCTCGACCTCCTGCAGGTACTCGAAATCCGCCCCGGCGCAGAAGCCGCGGCCCGCCCCGCTGACGACGATCGCTCTCGCCTCCGGGTCGGCGTCGGCCTCCTGCAGGCGGTCGAAGTAGGCGCGGCCGAGCTCGGGCGTCCAGGCGTTGAGCGAGTCGGGCCGGTTGAGGGTGACGTGCGCGACTCCCTCGCGGACCTCGTAGAGGACGGTCTCGCTCACCGTCCCGCCTCCGCGGTCTCGACCGAGACCTCGATCCGTTCGAGCAGGCGCCGCGCGTTGCCGCCCAGGTAGGCCTGGCGCGACTCCGGGCGCAGGCCCAGCAGCTCGACCTCCTCCAGGGCGCGCTCGTAGCGCAGCATCGGCCAGTCGGCCCCGAAGAGCACCTGCTCGCGCAGCACCGTGTCGATCAGGTGGGCGATGTCGCCCCAGCCGCCGCCGGCGCCGGGGGCCATGTAGCGGGGGGCGATCGCGCCGAACTCGAGGTAGACGTTCTTGTGCTTCCAGGCGACCGCGGCCGCCTCGTGCGGCCAGGGCCAGCCGCCGTGGTGGCAGATCAGCGTCAGCTGCGGGAAGTCGCAGGCGATGCGGTCGATCAGGACCGGCCGCTCGTGTTCGAGCGGGCCGTGCGAGGAGAAGTTGATCCCGGTGTGAAGGCCGACCGGCACGCCGAGCTGGGCGCAGCGGGCGTAGACCGGGTAGCAGCGGCGATCGGTCGGCGAGATGCCGAGGAAGCCCGGCTCGAAGACGATGCCGCTGAGCTTGAGGTCGAGGATCGCCCGGTCGACCTCTTCGAGCGCGGCCATCGGGTCGCGCGGATCGACGCAGCCGAAGCCGCAGGCGACGCGCTCCGGATTGTCGCGGACGACGGCAGCCAGGCGGTCGTTGAGCTCAACCGGATCGGCCCACTCGACCTCGGCCTGCATCACGCCGAGGTCGACGCCGCAGCGCCCGGCTTCCTCGAGCCAGTCCTCGACCGTGCAGTCGAGGTTCTGCAGGAAGCCCTCGTAGACCTCGTCGTAATGCAGGTACTCCTCCGGCACGGGCGGCTGCGGCTGCTCGCGCGTGTCGCGGGTCGGCAGCTTGACCCGGAAGTCGATGATCGGCTGCGCCACCTCAGGCCTCCGCACTCTCGTCGCGGCCGCCGCCGGCGAAGCCGCCGGTGCGCTCGAGCTGCTCGCCGGAGCCCTCCAGCGCCTCCATGTATGAGCGGTAGAGGCGCATGCTCTGCTCCAGCGGCGCGCCCAGCCCGCGCAGGGCGAGCTCTTTGGTCATCGCCACGGCGTCGGCGGCGCGCGAGCCGATTGTCGCCGCCAGCTCGCGCGCTGCGGGCATCAGCTCCTCGGGCTCGACCAGCTCGTTGACGAGGCCGATGCGCAGCGCCTCGTCGGCGTCGATGAACTCGCCACTGAGCAGCAGCCGCATCGCGTTGCCGAGGCCGACCACCGCCGGCAGCCGCAGGGCGCCGAAGCCGTGCAGGAGGTTCCACTTGACCTCGGGAGCGCCGAACTGCGAGGCGGGCGTGGCGAGGCGGATGTCGCAGAAGAGCGCCAGCTCCAGCCCGCCGGCGACCGCGTAGCCGTCGATCGCCGCGATCAGCGGCTTGGAGATCGTCAGGCCGAGGTCCCAGCGCTCGGGGCGCCAGGGCTCCCAGGCGGTCTGCTCCGGCACCTGGCTGTGCATCTCCTTCAGGTCGGCGCCGGCGGAGAAGGCGCGCCCGCCGGCCCCGGTGACGATCCCGACGCGGACCTCGGGGTCGCTCTCGATCCGCCGCAGCGCCGCGGTCACCTCGCGATAGGTCTCGCTGTCCATCGCGTTGAGGGCGCCGGGACGGCAAAGGGTGACCGTCCCGACGCCCTCTGATCTGTCCTCGGTGACAGGCATCACCGAGCTCCCTCAGCCACGTCCGTGCAGGCCGCCGGCCTGGGGATGCTCGCCGGAGCCCGGGTCGTGGTCAGGTATGTAGGGCGGGACGTCGCTGCGCACGTCGGCCTCCTCCGGAGTCGCGGCGGCGAAGAGCTGCCCGGCCTCGACCAGGCGGGCGGGGTTGCGCCGCTCCAGGTAGAAGGCGATCACGACGGCGACGGCGATCGTCGCCAGGGTCGCCCAGATGAAGTAGCGCAGCGGCGAGGGCGGCGTCGGGTGGACGTTGCCGTAGGTGACGATGCCGACGCCGACGAGGCCGACGATCGGCACGATCAGGTGCCGCCCGACCGAGAACTCGGGCCGGTGCTGCTCGTAGTAGTACTTGACCACGCCGACCCCGAGTAGGGCGTAGGCGGCGATGAAGAAGAGGGTCGCGATGTAGGCGGCCCAGGAGGCCAGTTCGCCCGGCTCGTAGATCGAGCCGAGGATCAGGGTGATGGCGAGGAAGGCGACGGCGACGGTGACGATCGCCCGCCCGGGCGCGCCCTTCTCGTTGACGTTGTCGAACCAGGCCGGCAGCATCCGGTCGCGGCCCATCGAGAAGATCATCCGCGAGGCGGCCGTCACGGTGACGATGTTGAGCGCGATGAAGCTGGTCATCACGGCGATGATCGAGAGCGTGCCGAGGAAGGGGCCGGAGAAGTTCCGCGCCAGGGTGTCGAAGGGGGTGCCGTCGCTCTGCAGCGCTTCCAGTCCCGCCTGGTTGACGCCGAAGCCGACCACGCCGGAGTAGATCAGCAGCACGTAGAAGGCGCCGACCGCGAGTGTCGTCACCAGCACCGCCCGCGGGATCGTTTTGCGCGGCTCGTGCGCCTCCTCGCCCAGGGTGGTCGCGGACTCGAAGCCGACGAAGGCGAAGATCGCGAAGACGAGGCCGTAGATCACCCCCGAGAAGCCGAGCGCGCTTTCGGATGGGTTGAACGGCTTGAGGCTGAGGCCGTCGGCGCCGCCGTTGAAGAGCACGATCAGCGCGATCAGGCCGAAGACGAGGATCTCGAAGCCGAGGAAGAAGAGCCCGACCCGCAGCGACGGCGTCAGGCCGACCGTGGTTATCACCGCGGAGAAGACGATCAGCGCCGCGGCAAGCCACTGCCAGGCGATCGTCACTCCCTGTCCTTCGAGGTATTCGCTGACGAAGGTCGAGAAGAAGCAGAGCTGGAAGGGCAGCAGCAGGACGTAGGCGCCGAACAGCATCATTCCGGTGACGAAGCCGACCTTCGGCCCGAAGGCGTGCGAGAGGTAGTTGTAGAAGGAGCCCGCCGCGGGCAGCTTGCGGGCGAACTCGCCGATGATCACGGCGAGGCAGAGCGAGAACAGCATTCCTACGAGCATCGCGAAGGGCGAGGCGAAGCCGCTCTCGCTCGCGATGAAGACGAATCCGGCCGTGGCACCCGCCGCCGGTCCGATCAACGCCGCCGATTGCACGACTGCGCCTCCCAGGCCCGTTGAGCCCCCGCGCAGGGTGGAAATGCGGTTGGACGTCGACTCCATGGTGACTCCTACCTCTCTTTCGACTTGGTCTTGTTCCAGTCGGGAAGCTCTTTGTCGCGGTCCCAGGCGCGGGCGAAGGGGCCCTCGACCGCGGCGATCAGGGCGCTCTTCTTGACCCGCATCGACGGGGTGCGAGGGAACGGCTCCGTGCGCTGCTCGATGTAGCGCGGGACACTTGTGCTTGGCGAGGCGGTCACGGCAGAACTCGACCAGGGCCGCCGGCGTGACAGCGCTCGCATCGTCGACGAACGCCACGTACGCCTTGACCTCCTCGCCTCGCAACTCGTCGGGCACCGCCACCACCGCCGCCTCAAGCACGGAGGGGTGGGAGCGCAGGACGTTCTCGACCTCGGCCGCGGCGACGTTCTCGCCGGCCCGCCGCACGATGTCCTTCTTGCGTCCGAGGAAGTAGAGGTAGCCGGCCTCGTCGCGGCGGGCCAGGTCGCCGCTGTGCAGCCAGCCGTCGACAAGCGTCTCCGCGGTCGCCTCAGGCCGGTTCAGGTAGCCGCGCATCATCCCCGGCGCCTTGATCAGGATCTCGCCGGGCTCGTCGGGGCCGACCTCGCGGCCCTCGTCGTCGACGAGGCGGATGCTGACGCCGGGGCAGGGCAGGCCGATCGAGCCCGAGCCGGTCATCTCCTCGGCCCGCTCGAGCGGCATCGCCACGACCAGGCCGGACTCGGTCAGGCCGTAGCCCTCGACCCAGGGAAAGCCCCAGCGCTCGACGAACTCGGCGTGGAGCTGGGCCGGGATGCCGATGTGCAGCGCGAACTCGACCCGCTGCCGCTGTTCCTCCTCACCCGGCTCGGCCTTGAGCAGCAGGGCCGGGATCGAGGCGAGGGCGAAGAGCCGGGTGACCTGGTGCTCGACCACGACCGACCAGAAGCGCGAGACGCTGAAGCGGCGCATCGTCACCAGTGGCGCACCGGCGTGCAGCGAGCTGAGGAACAGCCAGGGCGGGTCGTTGTAGAAGAACTGCAGGCAGCAGAGCAGGCGGTCGTCTTCGTCGAGGCCGTAGAGGCCGAGGTAGAGCTCGACGAAGCGGAGCCAGTAGTCGTGGGCGACCATGCAGCCCTTGGGCGGGCCGGTCGTGCCGGAGGTGTAATAGACGTTGGTGATCGCGTCGGGGTCGACGTTGACGTCGGCCAGCCGCAGCGGGCCGGACTCGGCCACGCAGTGCGCCAGCCCGTTCGGCTCGGCACCGCTGACGACGATCACCTCGGTCGCGCCGGGCTCGACCGCGGCCCGGATCAGCGGCTCGTGCTCGGCGCCGCAGATCGCCAGCACGGCGGCCGAGTCGCGGACGATGTGGCCGGCGTCGTGCTCGCCGGCCGAGGTGTTGACCGAGACGAGGCTCGCTTCGCAGGCGTTGGCCGCCAGCCAGGCGACCATGAACTCGGTCCGGTTCTCGAGCATGATCAGGACTCGGTCGCCGGGCTCGAGCCGCTCGGCCAGGTAGCCGGCGAAGTCCTCGACCGCGGCGCGGAAGCGCTCGCGGCTGACGACGGTCCCGTCCTCGAAGATGAAGGCCGGCTTGCCGGGCTCGCGGTCCAGCGCCTCGCGGGCGAGCGTGACGATGTCGGCGGGCAGGTCGGCGACGGCTGAATCGAGCGACGGCCAGGCGGCCTCGAGGCGATTCGCCGGCGCCGGCGTCATTCGTACCAGCGCTCCGGCGCGACCAGGGTCTTCTGCTGCCACTCGAGGTCGTGGGTGAAGATCAGCTCCGCGTCGTGGCGCTGAGCCAGCTCGCGGATGCGTCGCCAGCCGGCGACCATCGCGTCGGGGCTCCAGACGATTCCCGGCAGGACGTTCTGCTCGATGTTGCGCGGTATGTAGGCGGCGTCGGCGACCAGGATCAGGGTCCGCTCGCCGTCGAGCTGGACCAGCATCGATTGGTGCCCGGCGGTGTGGCCGGGTGTGGGGAAGACGACGACCCGGCCGTCGCCGAAGAGGTCGTGCTCGCCTTCCAGCTCGACCCACTCGACCGGGTGGTCGAAGTCGGCGGGCAGGTAGATCTCGCGCTGGTAGACCGGCGGCCAGTGGGCGAACTCGAGCTCGCGGCGCTGGGCGTAGAAGGTCGCCTCGGGGAAGAACTCGATGCCGCCGGCGTGGTCGTAGTGCAGGTGGGAGAGGACGACGTGCTCGACGTCGGCCGGCGCGAAGCCGGCCGCGCCGAGCTGACTGACCACGTCGTCGCCCTTCTCCATCGTCACCTCGAATGCGTCGGCGGCCTCGCCTAGCCGGCCCCGGGGATCGTCAATGAGGGCCGGGTGGCCACCGGTGTCGAAGAGCACATTGCCCTCCGGGTGGGCGACGACGTAGAAGAAGTAGGGGATCTCGACCTTCGTCCCGACTTCGGGGTGGAAGGGGTCGAAGACGGACATGTCGGCGATCTCGCCGCCGCCGTGGAAGGCGTAGACGCGCAGCCCGGCCATCTCAGTCGCCGCCGTCCTGGCCGGTCTTCGGCGCCGGGTGGGAGGCGAGCTCGGGGCGGTGGTCTGAGCCCGCCATCGCCAGGGCGAACCCGGCCATCTCGTCGGCGATCACGGCGAGCGGGGTGGGGCCGGAGGGGCGAAACCAGTAGGTGACGCCGTTGCACATCTGGATCGCGGCGATGCGGAACAGTTTCTGCTGGGCGATGTGAAAATCGCCGGCGGCGACGCCGCGCGCGATCACGTCGGCCCAGAGCGCCTCGTATTCGTCGCGGATCTTGACGATGCGGGCCCGGTTGGGCGGGTCGAGTGAGCGGATCTCGGCGTCGCCGACGTAGGCGTCGAGGAGGTTCTCGCCGTTGTAGCTGACGTGGGCGCGGGCGATGCCGGCGAGCTGCTCGGGCGGGGTGTCCGCCGCGGCCAGGGCTTTGCGAGCGCCGGCGACCATCTCGTGCATCGCGTCGCGCATGATCGTCAGCAGGAGGTCCTGCTTGCTGCCCATGTGGTGGTAGAGGGCGGCGGTGGTGACGCCGGCCTCATCGGCGATCTCGCGGATGCCCGTGGCCGCGTAGCCGCGGCCGGCGAAGAGGCGGACCGCGGCGTCGCGGATACGGGCTCCGGTGTCCGGTTGGCTCTTGCTTACCGATCGATCGATAACCCGACCGTAACAGCGCTCCAGAGCCGATTCAAGGCGCTCCCGCCAATCTGGGCCGGGGTGGAGAGAGATCGCGCGGCCGGCTGTCCGAAAGGGCCAACGAGCCGTGCCTCGGGGCCCCTGAGGGCCCACCCGTCCGACCCGCTATCCTGTTCTAAGACTAACTACAGAAATTGGACTTAGACATGGCCCATCTCCTGATTCCGCTTGACGATGCGATCGTTTTTCCCGGCGTTTCCGCGACCCTGCCGATCGACACCGGCGAGGAGGAGCAGGTCTTCCTGCTGCCCCGCAGCGACGGCGAGTACGGGCGCGTCGGCGTCGTTGCCGAGGTGGTCGAGCGAGGCCGCGCGCGCGGCGGCACGCCGGTTGCGACCGTGGTCGGCCTGCACCGCGGGCTGGCCGGCGCCGCCGTGCCCGGTGAGGAGGGGGAGGACGACGGCCTGCGGATCGACGTGCAGGAGGTCCACGACGGCCACCCCGAGGACGAGCAGACCCAGGAGCTGGCGCGCGAATACCGCGCCGTGGTCGAAGAGATCCTCGAGCTGCGCGGCGCCGACGATCGCATCGCCGCCTTCCTGCGCTCGGTCGAGGAGCCCGGCGCCCTGGCCGACACCACCGGCCTCAGCCCCGACGTCTCGAACGAGGGCAAGCTGCGCCTGCTGGAGACGATCGACGTAACCGCCCGCCTCGGCGTCGCGGTCGAGCTGCAGCGCGAGCGGCTGGCCGAGCTGCAGGTGCGCAGCCGCATCCGCGAGGACGTCGAGTCCGGCGCCCAGAAGCAGCAGCGCGACTACTTCCTGCGCAAACAGATGGACTCGATCCGCAAAGAGCTGGGCGAGGACGAGGGCAGCCTGATCGAGGAGTACGAGCGCAAGATCGCCGAGGCGGGAATGCCCGAGGCGGTCGCCGAGCAGGCCGAGAAGGAGCTGCGCCGGCTCGAGCGCCAGGGCGAGCAATCGCCCGAGTCCTCGATGATCCGCAGCTACCTCGACTGGCTGATAGCGGTGCCGTGGTCGAAGCGCTCCGAGGAGCGGCTCGACCCGGCGCACACGCGCGAGGTGCTCGACGCCGACCACGCCGGTCTGGAGGACGTGAAGAAGCGGATCACCGAGTTCATCGCCGTGCGCAAGCTGCGCGAGGAACGCGGGGTGGAGGACGAGAGCCGCGCCAACGGCGCGATCCTCACCCTGGTCGGGCCGCCCGGCACCGGCAAGACCTCGATCGGCGAGTCGATCGCCCGGGCGCTCGGGCGCGAGTTCGTCCGCATCTCGCTGGGCGGGCTGCACGACGAGGCCGAGATCCGCGGCCACCGCCGCACATATATAGGGGCCCTGCCGGGCCGCATCGTCCGCGCCCTGCGCGACGCCGAGACGATCAACCCGGTGATCCTGCTCGACGAGGTCGACAAGGTCGGCGCCGACTGGCGCGGCGACCCCTCGGCCGCCCTGCTCGAGGTGCTCGACCCGGCGCAGAACCACTCCTTCCGCGACCACTACCTCGACGTCGAGGTCGACCTCTCCGAGGTCGTCTTCATCGCCACGGCGAACATGACCGACACGATCCCGGCGCCGCTGCTCGACCGCATGGAGATCATCGCCTTCGACGGCTACACGACCGCCGAGAAGCTGGCGATCGCCCGCGGTTACCTGCTGCCCCGGCAGCTCAAGCGCAACGGGCTGCAGCCGCAGGAGGTCGAGGTCGGCGACGAGATCCTGCGCAGCGTGATCACCGAGTACACCCGCGAGGCGGGCGTGCGCCAGCTCGAGCGCGAGCTGGGCAAGCTGCTGCGCGGCGCCGCGACCAGGGTCGCCGGCGGCGAGGCCGAGCTGCCGATCGTGCTCGACGCCGAGGCGCTGCACGAGGCGCTCGGGCGCCAGCGCTTCTTCCAGGAGTCGGTCGAGCGGACCGCGATCCCCGGCGTCTCGACCGGCCTCGCCGTGACCGGCACCGGCGGCGACGTGCTCTTCATCGAGGCGACCGCGATGGAGGGCGACAAAGGCCTGGTCCTGACCGGCCAGCTCGGCGACGTGATGAAGGAGTCGGCGCGGATCGCGCTCTCCTACGCCCGCTCGCACGCCGAGGAGCTGGGCATCGACCCGGCCGCCTTCCAGCGCGAGTTCCACCTGCACGTGCCCGCCGGGGCGATCCCCAAGGACGGCCCCAGCGCCGGCACGGCGATGACCACGGCGCTGGTCTCGCTGCTCAGCGGCCGGCCGGTCAAGCACACGGTCGGGATGACCGGCGAGGTCACCCTGCAGGGCCGGGTGCTGCCGATCGGCGGGCTGAAGCAGAAGGTGCCTGGCCGCCCACGCCGCCGGCCTGACCGAGGTGATCCTGCCCGAGCGCAACCGCGGCGACCTCGACGAGGTGCCCGAGGAGGTGCGCGAGCAGATCAGCTTCCACCCGGTGATGAGCGTCGGCGAGGTGCTGGAGCTGGCACTCGAGCCGGCCGAGAAGGGCGCCGATGTCACCGCGATGTCGTAGCTGCGCGCCCGTCCCCGCCGCGATGCGGGCGACGGCGACGCTGCTCGAGCGCCGCTGGACGCTGGCGACGATCTACGCCGCGGCCGGCGGCGCCACCCGCTTCAACGAGTTCCGCCAGTCCCTCCCCGGCGTCTCGCCGACCACGCTCTCCGAGCGCCTCGAGCAGCTCGAGGCCGCCCAGATCGTCGAGCGCCGCCTCGTCCCCGGCCGCCCCCCGCACACCGAGTACGTGCTGACTCCCCACGGTGAGCGGCTGGCGCGGGCGGTGGCGGGGCTACTGGAGAAAGGCGCGGCGGGGCGGCCGGCCTGAAGGACTCCAGCTGGAGGAGCCAGGCCGCGCTGATAGCTTGCGCGACGATGCGCCGCCTTCGTCTCGTCCTGTCGTTTCTGCTCGCCGCGCTCATAGCGCCCAGCGCTGCCGCAGCCGCGGTCACGCTTGGGCCGACCGAACCCAACCCCAACCCGACCGGGGCGTCTTCCGCTCCGTACGGCAGCGGCAGGCTGTTGTTCAACGCCGGCGCTCCCAGCGGAACGGTGTTGGCCGCACCGGGCGAAGGCGTGGTGACCAGCTGGCGGCTCTATACCGACGAAGTCGGGCCCGGGGCCACCGCGCAGCTCTACGCGTTGACCCCGGTGGGTGGCGGCAGCTACAGGGTGGACGCGATCGGCCCGAAGGAAGCTCTGCCGCAGGTGGAACCCGAAGGCGCGGAAGCCCAGAACGTCCTCAACTCCTTCACCGGCAATCTCGCCATCCCCGCGGGGGCGATTCTCGGCGTGCTGCTCGAATACCCCTCGGGCAGCACCATCCATCCGGTCTACTACTTCAGCGCGACCTGGACGATGGGCTGCCTCGGCGGCGGCTGCCCCGCCGTACCCGCCATCGGCGGCAGCGCAACCGCGTCCTCCTACGCGGTCCAGCTGGCGATGAACGTGACCTTCGAACCCACCGCTCCAAACCAGTTGGCCTCCTGCATCGGCGCCTGTTCGGCGCCGGCGACGGCCGTGGCGCCAAGCCCGGTCGCGAAGAAGAAGAAGAAGAAGTGCAAGAAGGGCAAGCGACGCAAGCACGGCAAGTGCGTCAAGAAGCACAAGAAGAAGCGGCACAAGAGAGCCCACGGCAAGTAGAGCCGGCACGCACGCGGCGCACTTTGCCAAGATGAAGGCGTGGGGTTCGACCAGTACCACGAGCCGGCCGGGGAGCTTTCCGCTGAGACGCGGACCTTTGCGCGGCTCTGTGCCTCGCTGACCGAGGAGGCCGAGGCGATCGGCTGGTACCAGCAGCGGCTCTCGGTCGAGCCCGACGAGGAGGCGCGGGCGATCATGCACGACGCTCAGGGCGAGGAGTTCAAGCACTTCTGCATGGATCTCGAGTTCCTGCTGCGGCGCACGCCGCTGTGGCGTGAGATCGCTCAGGGGATCCTCTTCCAGGAGGGCGACATCGTCGAGCACGGCGAGGCCGCCGAGGAGGAGGCGACCGAGGGCGAGGCGGAGCGGGGCGCGCCGCTCTCCGGCGGCGAGTCGCTCGGCATCGGCAGCTTGCGCGGAGCCGCTTGATGAGCCACCTGCTGCGCGAGCACGCGCCGATCACCGCGGCCGGCTGGGCGCTGCTCGACGATGAGGCGCGGGAGCGGCTCGAGCCCGCGCTTGCCGCCCGCAAGCTGGTCGACTTCGCCGGCCCGCACGGCTGGCAGCACTCCGCGACCAACCTCGGCCGCACCCGGAAAGTCGCCAAAGCTCCCGCGAAAGGGGTCAGCGCCGCGCAGCGCCAGGTCCTGCCGCTGGTCGAGCTGCGCGCGCCGTTTGCGATCTCCCGCGCCGAGCTCGAAGCCGCCGACCGCGGCGCCGAGGACGCCGACCTCGCCCCGCTCGACGCGGCCGCTCACCAGATCGCCGTGGCCGAGAACGCGGCCGTCTTCCACGGCTGGAAAGCGGCGGCGATCGGCGGCATCCTCGAGTCCTCCTCGCAGCAGTCGATCAAGCTCGGCAGCGATTGCGAGCGCTACCCGCGCCACGTCGCCAAGGCGGTCGAGGCGCTGCTCGCCGCCGGAGTCGGCGGACCCTACGGCCTGGCGCTCGGCCCCGACCCCTACACCGGCGTGCTCGAGACCGGCGAGCACGGCGGCTACCCGCTGCTCGAGCACCTGCGCGAGATCGTCGGCGGCCCGCTGGTCTGGTCGCCGGGCCTGAAGGGCGCCGCGGTGCTCAGCCTGCGCGGCGGCGACTTCCTCTTCGAGTCCGGCGAAGACCTGGCGATCGGCTACGCCGGCCACGACGCCGACGCGGTCCAGCTCTACCTGCAGGAGAGCTTCAGCTTCCGCGTCGCCACGCCCGAGGCGGCTGTAACGCTCACTTAGCCGGTACTGCGCTCCGCTTGCGCACGCTGGGGCTCGCTCGAGGTAGGGAGTAACTCGGGAAGAATAGGTATTGGAAGGTGCTTAAATACCTATTTAATTCTCATGCAGACCTTCCGCAAACTCGACAGGCACCTGGGGTTTGTCCCATCCCGAGCCGCCGCCGCTTTGGCCGAGGCCGGAGCGGGTCGTGGTCGTGAGGAAGCGTTTCGGAACCAGAATCCACAGGTGCTCGAAGGTTTGGCGGAGGCCGCGCTGATCCAAAGCACCGCCTCCTCGAACGCGATCGAGCAGATCACGGCCGCCCCGGGAAGGGTCACCGAACTCGTCCAAGGCAAGGCGGCTCCCGAAAGTCGCTCGGAGGAGGAGATCGCCGGGTATAGGAAGGTCATCGACACGATCCATTCCAGTGCCGCCCACATCCCGCTCAAGTCCTCGGTTGTTTTGCAGTTCCATCGCGACATCTACGCGTTCAGCCCGACCCCCGGAGGGCACTTCAAGACCGCTCAGAACGAGGTTGCCCGCTTCGACCGAGGCGGCAAGAAACTCGAGGTGATCTTCGAGGGGGTGAGCCCTTCAGAGACGCCCGCGGCTATGGACGAGCTCCATGAGGCTTTCGCCACGGCCAGCCGTGAGGGGAATCATGCGCCACTGCTCCTGGCAGGGGCCTACGTCTTCGATTTCCTCACGATCCACCCGTTCAACGACGGGAACGGGCGGATGTCGAGACTGCTGACGCTGCTCCTGCTTTATCACTGCGGACACGAAGTGGGCCGCTTTATAAGCCTGGAGAAGTTGGTGGAGGACAGCAAGGAGACCTACTACGAAAGCCTGCGCAAGTCGACTGTGGGCTGGGACAGAGGAGAGCACGACATCTGGCCCTGGCTCAACTACTTTCTCGGCATCGTCAACGCCGCCTATGCGGCATTCGAGGCCAGAGCCGGACACCTCATGAGCGGCCGTGGATCGAAGGCGATGCGGATCAAGTTGCATGTGCGCTCGAGCGCTTCCGACGTATTCACCTTTGAGGAGGTGCAGCAAGCGCTGCCCGATATCAGCGCGGATCACATCCGAGCAGAGCTGCGAAAGCTTCGCGATGCCGGGGTCGTCCAGTCGCCCGGGCGGGGTCGCCGAGAGTGGCGCCGCCTCAGCACTGCGTTCTGAGTGGGCTTCTACCGAAGACTAGAAACGACATGGCTTCCCCCCGACTTGAAAGCATTGGCGCATGGCGGTCATCGAGACTGAGAAGCTGACCAAGCTCTACGGCAGCGCGAGGGGGATCGAGGACGTGACGTTCTCGGTCGAGCCGGGCGAGGTCTTCGGCTTCCTCGGGCCAAACGGGGCGGGCAAGACGACGACGATCCGCACCCTGCTCGACATGCTGCACCCGAGCAGCGGCAGCGCCCGCGTCTTCGGCCTCGACAGCCGCCGCGACAGCGTCGCGATCCGCGCCCGGCTCGGCAACCTGCCCGGCGATTTCGGCTACGGCAAGCAGAGCAGCGGGCGCGAGGCGCTCGCGGTCCTCGCCCGGCTGCGGGGGATGGACGGGACCGGCCGCGCCGATGCGCTCGCCGAGCGCTTCCACGCCGACCTCGACCGGCCGCTGGGGCAGCTCTCGCGCGGCAACCGCCAGAAGATCGGCCTGATCCTCGCCGCCTTCCACTCGCCCGAGCTGCTGATCCTCGACGAGCCGACCAGCGGACTCGACCCGCTGATGCAGGAGGAGTTCCTCGCCCTGGTCGCCGAGGAGCGCGAGCGCGGCGCCACCGTGCTGCTCTCCTCGCACGAGCTCGACGAGGTCGAGCGGGTCTGCGACCGGGTCGGCATCGTCCGCGCCGGCAGGCTGATCGCGGTTGAGCGCGTCGCCGACCTGCTGGCCAAGGCGGGCCGCCGCGACCTGGTCGAGGTCGAGTTCGACGAGCCGGTCGAGCTGGAGGACGTGCGCGCGATGCCAGGTGTGGTCAAGGCCGAGTTCGCCCGGCCGACGCTCGAGCAGGTCTTCCTCACCTATTACGACGAGGGGGAGGGCGAGCAGTGAGCGCGCAGCTGGTGGCGCTCGTCTCCGCCCACCTCTCCGATCGGCGGCGTTCGCTGCTCGCCTGGGGCATCCCGCTCGGCCTCTGGTCGGCCTTCGTCGTCGTCATCTTCCCCTCGGTCGAAGGCGCGCTCTCCAAAGCGGTCGAAAGCTATCCCGAAGCGCTCAAGGAAGCGTTCGGGATCGGCGAGCTGGCCACCGTCGAGCAGTACCTGCAGGCTGAGATGCTGAGCCTGATCGTGCCGCTGGCGCTGGGCTACCTGGCGGTGCGGGCGATCGCCGCCGGGCTCAGCGGGGCCGCCGAAAGCGGCCGCCTCGACGTGCTGCTTTCGGCGCCGGTCTCGCGCGCCCGCCTGGTCGCCGCCGGCTTCGCCGCCACCGCGATCGAGCTGGCCGTGGTGCTGCTCATCACGGTGGCGCTCACCTGTCTCGGCAGCCTCGTCTCCGGCGCCGACCTCTCGTTCGGCTCTGCCCTCGCCGGCTACGCCAACGTCTGGCCGCTGGCGCTGCTCTTCGCCGGCTTCGGCGCCGTCGCGGTCGGCTTCTCGCTGCGCACCAGCGTCGTCACCGGCGCCGTCGCCGGGCTGCTGGTGACGATGTACGTGATCGACCTGATCGGCCGGCTCGACTCCGGCCTCTCCGGCATCCGCTACGTCTCGGTCTTCAAGTACTACGGCAACGCGATCGAAGACGGGATCGATCCGCTCGCCTTCGCCGGCGTCACCCTCGCCGCGGTCCTCCTCACCGCGCTCGGCGCCTGGCTATTCGAGCGTCGCGACCTCGCCGGCTAGGCCGCGGCTCTCGTCCAGGCGCGAGAGCCAGCGCAGCGCCAGCAGCACCGTGGCGGGCAGGACGACGAGGCCGCCGAGGACCAGGAACCAGGGCTGGGCGGCGTCGCTGCCGGCCTTGATCGTGTGCAGGACCGCCAGCACCCAGAAGACCGCGGTGAGCCGGTGCAGGCGCTTCCAGCGAGCGGCGCCGATGCGGTTGCGGAAGTAATAGGAGAGGCCGAGCGCCGCCAGGCCGTAGCCGGCGACGATCCCGACCCCGGTCCACAGCGGCCGGTAGCTGCCGACGAAGGGGATCGCGATGCCGCTCAGGCCGGGGTGGAAGAACTGGTCGCCGAGCAGTGCCACGCCGTGGACGGCAACCATCGCCAGGGTGGTCAGCGAGAGCGCCTCGTGCAGGGCGCGGAAGTCGCGTTTGCTTTCGCTTTTTCGCTTCGAGCTCATCATCAGGCCGAGCGTGACGGCGGCACTGGCCAGCAGCATCGCCGCCATGCCCGCGGCGCGGCTGGTGATCCAGAAGAGGTGGGGGGCGACGCTCACGTTGCGACCAGCCGCGGCCTGCGGGTTCGCCCGGCCGCGATCAGCTCGGGTTCGCCGTTGTCGTGGACGATCACGCCGCCTTCGGGCAGCCAGGCCGCGGCGCCCTCCGGGCCCGAGAGCAGCGCCGCCTTGGCCCGGGTCTCGGCCAGCAGCGCCGTCTTGGCCAGCGCCGTCGCTTGGACGATGCCGGTGAAGGCGGGTTCGCCGCTGCAGGGATCGAGCAGGTGGTGGGCGGGCCGGCCGTCGTCGCCGGGCCAGCAGCGCCGCCCGATGCCGCTGGTCGCCGCGGCGCCCTCGCGCAGGCGCAGCTCGTGGATCGGCTCGCCGCCGAAGGGGTCGTCGACGAGCAGCCGTCGCTCCAGCCCGGCGCTGCCGCCGATGCGGACGTCGCCGCAGCAGTCGACCGCGTAGGCCGGGTGGTCGGCGAGCTCGGCGGCGAGCAGGTCGGCGAGCAGGCCCTTGGCGATGCCGCCGCTGTCGATTTCCACGCCCGGGGGCCGCACCACCGTGCCCGCCTCCTCATCGGCGCCGATCGTGTGCCAGCGCGAGGCCGGGTGCGGCCTCGCGGGCGCGCGCCGCTCGCGGCCGGCGAGCGCCTTCGCGAGGGGGATCGGCTCGGCGCCGCCGAGCGACTCGCGGTAGCCGGCGACCTCGATCTCCGCCAGCAGCGTGGCGTCGACCAGCCCGCCGCTGTTGGCGCCGGCGATCGCGACCGCCGCGGCGAGCGAGCGCAGCAGCGGCGCCGCGGGCACCTCGGCCCGCGGGTCGCGGTTGAGCCGGCAGAGCTCGCTGTCGGGGATGAAGCGCGAGAGCCGCTCGTGGGCGTCGAGCAGGAAGCGGCGCCCCTGCTCGGCCGCCGCCGCGGAGCGGGCCTCCTCGGCGGCGCGCACGTGGATCGTCACGGTGCCGCCGAAGCAGGGGAAGGAGCGGTGCGCTTCGCGGCTCACGACTGGCTGGTCGTGACCGGAGCCGGTTCGGGTTCGGCTTCGGCCGCTTCGAATTCAGCCGCTTCCTGTTCGGCGATTTCGGCTTCCAGGGCTTCCAGTTCCTCGGCTTCGATTTCGGCCGATTCTCCTCCGCCTTCGAATTCCGTTTCCGCTTCGACCGGTTCGGTTTCCACCGGTTCGGGTTCGACCGTTTCCGCTTCGCTCTGGCGGGCGCTGCCCTTCGCCGGCTGCGAGGAGGCGACCTTCGAGGGCCCTGCTGCCGAGGACCGGATCGTTGCCGGTCGCCATCTGCACGAAGACCGTCGCCCAGAGCAGCGCGAACCCGATCAACGAGATCGCCACCACCCGCCCCCGCAGCTGCCCCGCCCGGCGCCGCTGAGCCCGCAGTCGCTGCCAAGCCTGGCGCTTGCGTTCGTGCTTTTCGATCGGATCCATGCCAGGAAACCTTCCCCGCGAGGGCCAAAGCCCCCTTAAAGGCCGCCTGAGAGATCTCTTAGGGGTGGAGACCTGACCTGACGAGTGTAGTTTATATCTGGTAATTCACGTCACACGTGTATAGTGAGTATTGAAAGCCAATGACACGTCTTTCGCTGAAACCGCTTGACGACCGCCTCGCCGTTGGCACAACGACGCTGACGAGCCGGGAGTTGCGCGAGGAGTTGGAGATCTCTCCGAGCTCGGCATCCAACTTGCTCGCGCGGTGGCGCCGGGCGGGTCTGGTCGACCGAGTGGCTCGTGGTCGCTACGCGATCCGCCAGATCGGCCTTCTGGGCACGAGCGCAGCGTCGGAGGACGTGGCCCTCGCGGTTGGTGCGCTGGTCGAGGGACGAGCCCACAGGATGGCCTACCGCTCTGCGCTGGACTTCCACGGCCTCTTGAGTCGCCCCGTGCGTACCGTCCAGATCGCCTCTCCGCATCGCTTCTCCGGCGCGGCCATCAGCGGACGTCCCCTGGAGGTTGTTTTCGAGCGCACCGACACCGTTGGGCTCGGTATCGAGACGGCGGGTCACGGTGCCGTCGTCTCCAACCTGGAGCGCGCTCTGCTGGACGCCGCCGCCCGCCCGGACCTCGTCGGCGGGTACTTCCCCCTCGCGGAAGCGTTGACCGGATCCAGTCCCGACCCGACTCGCCTGCTCGACCTGGCCAAGCAGCTCGGCGCCAGCCCGGCCCTTAGACGACTCGGATCGCTTGCCGATCGCTTGGAGCTCGAGGGGCCGGCCGGGAAGCTCGAGCCCCTGGTGCCCCCTCGCTGGGACCTCGACCTGGACCCCGAGCTCCGGGAGTCGAGCACCGTCTTTCGCGACAGCCAGTGGCGCATCCGCTGGCCGGTTGACCCTCGGGCGGTGGTGCGGGAGATCGCGCAGTGATCCATCGCGCGCCGGGGCTGCGTCATGCAGCGTCTCCAGTGTCGCGACCTCTACGACCTGTAAGAACTGCTGGGTGCGTGCCGCGTCGATGCCAAGTCGATCTGGCCCTATTCGAGCGCAAGGCCCGGCATCGCGGCCGTGACCCGGACCGCTTCGGCGATTGCTTCGCCGACCGCGAAGCGCGATGGCAGGAGCGCTGGGACAAGGAGCTCACCGAGTACGTCATCTCGCCGCCCCACTTTGATGCCGTACTACGAGCCGTCCGCCGCGAGCTGCGCTTTGCTCTTACGAGTTGAGTTTCCTAACCGGATGATCGACACCCCTCAGCCCGGCTTTCGCTTTCACGCGAAAGCGAGATCAGTGGCCCGAGACGCAGCCGAGGCAAAGACACCACGGCACGACTGCCTTATGGCTAGCCACGACTATTCTTTCCGCGTGCATTCGTTTCTAGGTACGCCGCCGCAATGAGGATCGATCGCCTTGAGGTACGCGGCGGCTTCCTCGATGACTTCGAGATTGCCTTCACCGATGGCCTGAACGTTTTGATCGGGGCCCGCGGCGCCGGCAAGACCTCGGCCTTGGAGTTGATCCGCTTCGCGCTAGGGCTGCCGGCGATCACTGAAGAGGCTGGCGCGGAGGCCCATAAACAGGCGCTGGCGGTGCTCGGCGACGGGACGGTGACCCTTTACTGCTCGGTCGAGGGCGACCCGCTCGTCTTCAACCGCAGCGGCTTTGACGAGGCGCCCTCAGCCTCGCGCTCCTACCGTGCCGGAATGCCGCTGATCGTCTCCCAGAACGAGATCGAGGAGATTGGTCTCGACCCCCAGGGACGACGCGAAATCCTCGATCGCCTGCTCGACCCCGCCCAGCGCGCCGGATTGGAGGGCGCCTCGCTGACCGAGGTCGCCTCGCTCGAGCGGCGCCTTGGCCTCCAGCGTGACGAGCGAGATGAGATTGCCGAGGAGACTGATCGGATCGGTGAGCTCTCGCGCTCTTTGGAGGAGGCTGAGAAGAAACAGAAATCGAGCGCCGGGGCCTTGAAGAAACTTGAGAAACTTCAAGGCGAAGTCGCAAAGCTCTCTGACGAGCTGGGACAGCTCCGGGCGGCGGCGGAGTCCTACCGTAGTGCTGGCGAGGAGATCAGCGAGTGGGCGGCCGAGCTGCGCGAGACTCAGGTCGAGCGCTCGTTGCCCGAACTCGCATCAGCGGCAATCGAGTCACAAGTGGCGAGGAAGTTGTCCAAAGCCGAAGGCCTAGTCGAGAAGGCCCTCGCCGAGCTGAGAGAAGCCGAAGAGTTGGCGAACGAGGCGGCGAGTGAGGTGAACGGCAAAGCGGCGAAGCTGCAGAGGAGCCTGGCCAAAAAAACCGAGCAACTGGAGAAACTGCAAGAGGGGGCGGGGGAGATCGGGCGCCGGGTGAGCGCACTGCGACAGGAATTGAAAGCGCTCGGGGCCCAGGAGAAGCGGCTAAAGCAGCTAGATCAGGACATCGCCAAACTTGTCGGGCAGCGTGACCGGCTGCTCGATCAGGCCGAGAGCGCAGCCGAGGCGCGCTACGAAATCAGAAAGGCCTGCGCTGATCAACTCACCAAGCGCTTCAACAGCCGGATCGAGGTCCGCGTTGACAAGTCCGGTGAGCTTCGCGCCTACGAGGCAGCGCTGGTTGACCTGCTTCAGGGCAGCAACCTGCGCTACAAGAACCTCTCCTCGAAAATGGCGGGAAAGGTCAGCCCGAGGGAGTTGGTTCACGCCGTCGAAGCAGAGGACTCAAAGCGCCTCGCGAAGCTCTGTGGTATTCCCGAAGATCGGGCGCGAAAGCTGCTCGGCCACCTCGAAGGCCGCTCGCTGGCACCGCTTTTGCTGGCGCCGCTTGAGGATTCGGTCGACTTCGCCTTGCTCGACGGGCAGGGGTACAAAGTCACCAGCAACCTTTCGATGGGCCAGCGCTGCACCGTTGTCCTGCCGATGCTCTTGGCCGAGGAACGCGAGGCGATTGTGCTCGACCAGCCTGAGGACCATCTTGACAACGCATTCATCGTCGAGACCCTGGTCAGCGCGATCCGCGAGCGATCCGTCGGCGGCCAGGTTATCGTCGCTACCCACAACGCGAACATCCCCGTTCTCGGCGACGCTAGACAGGTGATCGTGCTCGCCTCCGACGGCCGCCGCGGCTTTGTCACATCGGCCGACCCGCTCGACGCCGAGACGTCGGTCGAGGCGATTACGACCCTGATGGAGGGCGGGCGGGCGGCGTTCGAGAGGCGGGCAGAGTTCTACGACGAGCATCCGGATGAATGACTCTCTGCGGTCCTCCCTCGACGGGCTGAAGGCCGACACCGAGACTGCACGTCTTGAGGCCGCGCGCCACCTTGAAGAGCATGCGAGTGAGCTCTCGGGCGACGAGGAGCGCGAGGTAAGGGAGGCCTACGCCACCGAGATGGTCCCCTGGGTGCGAGGCGCCCTCGCCAAGGTGCTGGCGACCGGCTCGACTCCGATCGGCGTCGGACACACGATCCCCGCGCCGCGCTGGGATGAGCAGATAGAGGGCGTCGACGCCGAGGTCGCCCGGCGGGCGATCAACGTCAGCACCAAACGCGTCCTGCATGAGGTCTCCGCGGTTGTCGGCCGTGCCCGCGTCGCTGCCAGAGCGGACCTCGGCGAGGCTTACTCCGGCTCGGACACCGACAGACAGCTGACGTATCTCTACGAGCTATGTCAGGGGCTGCGAAAGCTCGCAGGCGCAACTGCCAATCCTGACTTCGAGGAATTCGATCTGAGCGAGGAGATCCACGCTGAGGCCGAAGGGGTCGAAGAGCGACTCCTGGTCACGGTCAGGCCCGAGGGTCCCAGGAACTTCATGGTCAATGGTGATCGCTCTCTGCTCGGGATCGCGCTACGCAACCTGATTGTCAATGCCGCCGAAGCCACCGACTCCATTCAAAGCGGCGACGATCGGGTTGTTGTGGTCACCTGGGGCGTCTCGGGTAAGAACGTGCAGATAGTGGTGATCGATCACGGCCCTGGGCCGGCTTCGTTCCTCGCTCACTCGCCGAGGGCGGGCGTTACGACCAAGGTTGGCCATTCCGGCTACGGCCTCGCCAGCGCTAGCGAGGCGCTGCACAGCATGAATGGAGAGGTCCAGTTGAGCCGCAACGAGAGTGGCGGGGCGACAGCACTGATCATCTGGCCGGGGCTGCCGTGACTCACCCAGTCTGCAGGCTGCTGCTGATCGAGGATGACCCCCACGAGGCGGTGATGATCGAGCGCCAGTGCTGCCCGGACCCGACTAGGGTGGCTTTCGAGATTGCTTCCACCGCGATTGAGGGCGAGGACGCGATCAAAGCCTCGGAATTTGACTTGGTGATCTGCGATCTTGCCCTACCCGCCGACGCCAGGCGAGGCAACCCGGACGTGGCCGAGGGGCAGCGTCTTTTCGAGACGATCCGCGAGCAGGCCCCTGGCACTCCCGTCTACATCCTCTCGGGCAATCTCGATGTGCACATGTTCAGGCAGTTCTTCGCGGTCGGCGGCACCGCCGACCTCTACGGTGCGAGGACAGAGGAGCCGTTGGTCAACGCCTACCCGAAGGAGGACTTGCCGAACTGCGTCGATGACGTACAGGCCCACGTGGCAAAAACAGAGAACGTCGACGGCTTCGGGCTCGATGCCGACGGGCTCGATCTCGGTCTGAGCGACGAACGGGCTCTGAAGATTTACGCCCGTACCCAGGGGGCGAGCCGAGGCATAGCCAGTCCCCTCGATGGGGGCCTCTCAGATGCGAGGACTCTGAAGCTCGAGCTGCACGACGATGGTGGCGGCGTCCCGGCAAGGACGGTCGCGAAGCTCGGCGAGCTGCGGAAGGTGAGGCGAGAGAAGGAACGCTTCGAGTTGATTGCGCCACGCATCCCGCTCGGACTCGGCGCGCACCTCCTCCATGAGGTCAAGGCAGGTGCGGGCAGGCGGGGGGCGCTGATCTATGAGTTTGCGGGCGACTACACGGCACCGCTCGCTGCCAAAGTGATCGCGGGCGAGAGCGCTGCCGCCGCAAAGTCCGCCTCGCTTCTTCGTGCGGGACTCACTGGATGGGCCACCGATGGGACGGTGACGGTCAACCTGGCGAATCTGCGCCGTCCATTGGTGAGCGACATGGAGCTTCGCGACGCCGGGGTGGACATCCCCGACGAGCGTGCAATCGAGGTCGAGGTTCACGAGACCAGGTCCCACCGCGACATGCACGTCTTCAATGTCCTCATTAATCGTGATGACGAGCCAACCCTGATCGACTTCGCCGACGTCGGCAAGGCGAGCGCCGCGCTCGATCCGGTGACGCTGGAGCTGAGCATCCTCTTTCACCCCGACCTGGAGGGAGCCTTCGGTAACTGGCCCACGATCGAGCAGGCCTCCGCCTTCTTCGACCTCGACCGATACCTCAAGGGCTGCCTAGTGCCGGAGTTCGTTAAGGAGTGCCGCGCCTGGGCGGACGACGTCGCATCCGAGCGAGAGATCCTTGCCGTTGCCTACGCCTACGCGATGCGTCAGACCAAGTACCCAAACACCAACAAGCAGATTGCGCTCGCCATCGCAAACGGCGCCCATGGGAAGCTCGCAGGATGATTAGGGATGACTGCTCCGGCTTTGCGCGAGTAGCAGTGATGTCACTGCTTCCCCGCCTGCGCGGAAGGAACTGGCGCAATAGTAGGAATTGAGGCCGGGTCAGAGCAGGAGGGGGGTGGGAGCGGTAAGCGAGCGAGAAAACGGGGTTGAGAGTGAGCGCCGAATCGAGCTGGCACTCGGCGGACTGTCGAAGCTTGGCCAAGCGATCCCATTCGAACTGGACGCGGGGCTCCCCGCGATGGTGGAGGAACTGAAGGAGTGGCTCGATGACGATCGGCAGTGGGTGGCGGGCCGCCCCGAGCAATGGGCATCCCTGCTCCAAGACATCCTTCGCTCGCGCTCGGCCGCGGGCGAACATCTGCGCCGCCATCTGGCGGGCGCGAGCCCGGCCTGGGATGAATTGACCGCGCTGAAGGGACAGGTCGGAAGCAGCGCACGCGGCGTTCCAGAACCTTCGCTACGACACCGATTGACCCGCGCGGCCGAGGCGATCGGTGATCGTCTGCTCGAAGCCGATGCGCTCGAGGCGGCATACGACGATCTGCTTGACTCGACTGCTCACCTGAGGGCGCGGGAGATGGCGACGAGGCTGGTCCGCCTGCTGGAGGCGCAGGGGCTGCCGAGAGCAGCCGTGGTCAAGGACGTGAGCCGGATCCTGGAAGACAACCTCTGGTTCGTGAAAAGCGCACGCGGGGAGCGCCACGAATCGGGCGACCTCAGGAGCTTCGCGGGGCTGGAGGCGGCGGAGCGGATCGCGCTGGCTCGGTCGCGCCTGCGCGGTCGAGCGCAGATCGAAGACGTGGTGATCTGGTTCGAGTACACCCTCGCGCCGCTGCCCGCGGGCCATCTGGCAGTCGGCGACGCGGTCGAGCTCTTCACCACGGACTGGCTGGCCGAGACGATCGAGCAGGAACACCACGAGGATCTTCCTCTGGAGCTGCGCTTCCCGCTGGAGGGCGACTCAAACCTCCGAACCCTGCTCGGACTTGACCCGGAGGACGAAAAGGGAGACGAGGACGCCAAGGGCACCATGGGAGAGTCCGGTCGCCTTCGTCCGCGTCGAGCTCGGCCACGTCGAGATCGACCAGGCCCTGCAGTTGGGTCGCGAGGCCGCCGAGCTGATCGTTGCCCTCTCGGTACTGAGCGGCTCGCACCCCGAGCTATGGCAACCGACCGGCTCCTTCGTGCGCATTCTCGGCGGACGTGAGGCTGATGCGAGCTTCCACGCCCCGCCGGTGAGGAGCCTCTCCATCGCCCAGCACGATGCGTTGAATTCCGACGCGATGCCCGAGTTCTCGGCGGGGTTGGGTCGGAACCTCGCCGGCCACCTGCCGGTGCGTGACGTGCGCCTTCGACGTGCCGCGAGGCTGGCACTCTGGTTGCGCCGCACCCGCGAGACCTGGGAGCCGGGTCGGGTGGTCCTTGCAGGACGGGTCCTCGAACAGATCGCCGGCTGGGCCGGGGTCGACGACCGGGTCCGCTTCGAGGCCGAATACCTGAAGCTAGCGTGGGCGCTGCGTCGGGTCAGGCTGGAGATCTCCAATGCCTTCCGCGATATCTGGGCGGCCAGCCTCGACCTCGATCCGGCCCTGGTGGAGGGAGGCTGGGAGAAGGTTCTCGCCGATCCGGCAATCGCCTATGAAGAGCGGCCGGACGGCGGCTACACTGTCTCGCTCGCTGGGGTAGTTGAGAGAGCTGGTTTCCTCGCCGCGCTCCTTGAGGCTGGGTCGCCCGCGGGCGAACGACTCACCGGCCTTGCCAAACGCACCGCCTCCGGCGAGGCGACCGCCGAGTGGATCGTCGAACTCGAAAAGGAGTTCGATGTCTTGAAGAGCCGCGAGCGAAGGACCCGAAACGCGCTAGTCCACGGCGGCGCGGTCGAGGACGAAGTCGCTGCATCCGTGCTCCTCTTCGTCGACTGGCTCGCCGCGGACGCCCTGCACGGCGCCATCGAGGGGATTCTCGAGGGCTCCGGACTGATCGACTATTTCATCGACTTCCGCGCTCGGCGCGAGGAGTGCCGCGCCTGTCTGCAGGCAGGCGGGAAGCCCGCGAGCGCGCTCTTCTGGGAGAGATAACAAGATCGGGATACCAGCCCCTCCGGGCCTGGCGCGTGTCGATTGCGCTCGACCAGGTTTCACGGAGACGCCATCCAACCCGAGCGGCAGGTGGATGCACCCTCCGCTCTCGCTTCGCGCGAGGAGCAGGCGGCCAGACGTGTCATGCTTCCGCTGGGTATGGGGGCGCACGATGAGTTGCGAGACGCTCTTCAGCGGCGCAAGGCGCTGAAGGCTGACGAGTGCGCGCGGCAAGCAGCGTTCGACCTTCTACGCGAGCAATACGAAAACGAAGAGACAGAGATCAGGCAGCGCCTGCATGAGATGGCTACGCTTACTCTAGAAGCGCTGTTGCGACTTAGCAAGCCCGAGCGCATTGCCTTGGAGGCAGGAGAGCGCAAGGGGCGCAGATTGATCCGGTCCACCACGAAGCATGTTTACGGGTGGCGGGTCGCGCTGGGGAATAGAGAGCGCGAGATCTTGTGCGACGACGGCCGCCTTATTTCGTTGGATGCCGTATCCGGGGCCCCGAGGTTCTCAACGCTGCATGCATGGATAGATCAGCGGATCCGCAACGTCCGTGATGGAGATGAACCGAGCAGCGGACCCCGTTTCGACCGTGCATTTTCTATCCACGCTTGGCGACCAGAGGCCCAGCAAGGCGAACTGAAACAGGATTTGCTTCGCATACGGAAATCTGTCGCCGATCACCTCGCCGAGATCCTTCACGAGCGGGGTCTCTCCATCTAGTGTTCCCTGAGAAGGTCACGCTTGCTTCGCGCGATGAGGAGGAATGGCCGTTAGACAGGCTTGGCGGGTCAGGACGTTCCGTACGCGCGTGACGCCGTCATCCATCGCCATTGGTTGCGTTGCCGTGTCTCAACATCCGCCTTCCTCGCCGAGTGGGCGCAGCGACTCGGTGCCGCGCCGGCGTCCACCTTCGGGTAGCGGTCCTCGCAGCACCCAGTGAATCCGCGCATAGATCCATACGCCCCGACATCTGCTCAGGTTGGTGAACCGCAGGGTGGCCCGTGGCCGGGCCACCCTGCCTTGCGCGCAATCCGGCGTGCAACCTCGCAGGTAGGCTCGCGCCCTCGCGCTCGCCGTAGGACCGCCGTAGCTCAACCACCGGATTCCGGTCATCGCCAGCGTGCCGTCGGCGGAGAGGCCGATCGAGTGCGGTCGGTAGGCGAACTCCTGATTGACAATGTCGCGCTCGACATAGACCTTGCGGGTGGCGCCGGTGGCCGCCGTAGCGCAGGAGACGGCGAGAACGCAAGCCACGGTGACAACGATTGTCAGGCGAGTCGACACGAGGTCACCCTATTCAGCGATCCACGTAGCGTCAACGGCTCGATGATCGCGGCCGGCGCCTGCCAGCCGCCCCATGTTCCACCGAAGTCCGGTCACCTTTCTGGCAAGTAGCGACGGCTCGGGCGCTTTTGCTTCGCGCGAGGAGCAGGCCGAGCGGTCTCTTTCACGCGAAAGCGGACATCGGCGGCGAAGTGACAGTGCCTTACGCTCCAGCGCAGTGATGAGCGACCCCTACTGGGCAGCCAGCACGACCTGCCGCGCCTGCGGCGGGCAGTCGATCGCAGGGTCATACCTGTGTGCCCGCTGCCGGCCAATCATGGGCCGCATAGAGACCCGCAAGGACCCCCAGGGGCGCGGGCGCGCGGTTGACAAGCAAGCGCGGCTGCGGGCGATGAAGCAGCAGTTCGACCCGTCGATCGACGGTTACCGCTGCTACTTCACCGACATGCCGCTTGAGCTCACCGCGGGGGCGCGGAGGTCGGCTGAGTGGGCACACCTCACGGCGGGCGATGAGAGCAGTGTCGTTCTGGCATGCAAGCTTGTTAACCGCATGCAGACGGACCTCACCAAGTCCGAGTTCGAGGCGCTTGTAAAGGCGCTCGCCCGACGCTTCGAGGGCGAGCCGTTTGACGAGTCGGCCTTTCCCACTGACCGCTAGGGCGGGATGAAGAGCGCGACCGCGCTGCCGCCATGCGCCCAAGCGGAGCACCGGGTACGGATGGCCGGTGCCGGAGGCCTACACTCAGGCAATGCTCGATCCCCAGGTGCGCGCCCTTCTGGAAGGGGCCAACTTCGTCCACCTGTCCACGCTCATGCCCGACGGATCCCCGCACGGCACGGTGGTGTGGGGCGCCGTCCACGACGATCACGCGATCGTCTTCACCAACAACCCCGACGGACTGAAGGGTCGCAACATGGCGCGCGATCCGCGCGTCGCGATCACCGTCGTTGACCGCGATAACCCTTACCGTGCGGGTCAGCTGCGCGGTCACGTCGAAGGAACGCTCAACGGCGAGGAGGCCGACGTCCTCGTCGACGCGATGTCGGTCAAGTTCACGGGCGACCCCTTCCCGATGCGCGACAACACGGTCTACTTGATCGCTGTCGACAGCTCGCGCTTCACGGAACTGCCGTTCGCCGATACGCCGGGTTGAGCTCGGAGACCGGCCGGCCGGCGACCCAGGCTCGCTGTCGCAATGCGCGAGGAGCGGGCCTCAATCCGCCGAGGTCAGGAACCGCTCGAGGCTCCCTCTGAACCCCGGCGCCGCGGCGACGAAGTGGCCGGCGCCGGGAGCGACCAGTCGCTCGGCGTTCAGCTCGGTCGCGAGTGCATCGGCGGCGCGCTCCAGGAAGGAGGCGTGGTCGCCGGAGGCGACGAGTGCCGGGATCCCGGCCTCGCGCAGGATGTCCAGCCGCGGACGCGCCTCTCCCGGCGATCGGCCGCCATGGGCGCGGCGAACGGCGTGGACGACGTTCTCAGGAAGCGGCCCGTCGACCGGAACGGGAGAGCCGGCTATCCGCAGGAACTCGCGCAGCCTCGCGGGGTCGGAGTCGAGGCCGTTGGCCAGGACCTCGTCACCGATGAGCTGAAAGCGCCTCAGCTCCGCGTCGTCCGGGAGGAGATGGAAGAGCGGCGGCTCGATCAGAGTCAGCGACCGCACCTGCGCCGGCCGGCGCGTGGCCGCCAACAGCGCGCCAAGCGCGCCGTAGGAGTGGGCGATGACGTGAGGACGTCGATCGAGGAGCGGCTCGATGTCGGCGGCGTCGACCTCGAAGTCCTGTTGCCCGTCCCGGGCCGCCGGACTAGGCGGGAAGCCGCGCCGGTGGACGGTAACCAGCGTCCACCGGCTCCGCAGAGGCGTAAGTCCCCTCCACGTCGTGCTCGCGCTGGCGCCGCCGTGGACGAGCAGCAGCTCCGGTCCCTCTCCCTCGCGGCTGACCGCGATCGAATCCACGCCAGGACAGTAGAGAAGGCCTCGAACAACGCTGCCGCTTCGCGCGAGAAGCGTCTGTGCTCCTCAAGAGAAGCTGCGACTATCGCCTCGTGCAAATCATCGCTGTCGACTGGTCTGGCAAGGCCAAAGGGCCGGAGGAGTCTCTGTGGCGGGCCGAGGTCCGGCACGGCAGGCTGACCGAGCTGAGAAACGGGCTTGACCGCGGTGAGCTCATCGCGAAGCTTCTTGAGCTTGGTGAGGCCGAGCCTCGCACCGTCATCGGGCTGGACTTCGCCTTCTCGTTCCCCGCGTGGTGGTGCGAGGAGAACGGTTGGTCCAGCGGGGAGGACGTGTGGTCTGCGATGGCGCATGAGGGCGAGGGGCTGCTTGAAGGATGCGAAGACCCCTTCTGGGGGCGCCCAGGCAAGCGAAATCCCCATCCGAGAGCACGGCTCTACAGGCGAGACCGAGAGAAGCGAGGACGCGGTGCGTCCGAAGTCTGTCTTTCAGATCGGTGGTGCCGGCGCCGTGGGCACCGGCTCGATTCGCGGGATGCCGCACCTGTTGACGCTCGCCAAGCACGGCTTCGGCATCTGGCCGTTCTCCGAGGGATGGCCGCGCGTGGTGGAGATCTATCCGCGCGCCCTGACGGGTCCGGTCAACAAGAGCAGATGGTCGGCGCGACACGACTATCTGTTCGAGCGCTTCCCCGAGCAGCCGAGAGACCTGCTCGAGCGGGCCGCCGGGTCCGAAGATGCCTTCGACGCGGCGGTCTCCGCTTTGGTCATGAGCGAACACGAAGCGGAGTTGGGAGCCCTCGGTCCGCCGGCCGACCCCGCCGACCGAGTCGAGGGAAAGATTTGGCGGCCCCGGTGACCGGTGCTGCATGACCCCCAGGGCCATACCGGTAGGGATCAGGCCGTTTCGAGCTCCCTCGGGGACGGGTCGAAGTCCTCGGCGACGGTTTCAATTCCCGCGGCGACTTTCTCCACTTCGGCCGGACTGAGGCGGGTGGGCCGGTGCTCGAGCCACGAGCACAATTGCGAGCCGGCGATGAATACGCACCTGTTGTCTTCGACCAGGCCCTGGGGGAACTCGGACCAGAAGACCACGACGGCTTGTACCCAAATCCGGTGGCCCGTCCGCTGCTGGATTTCGCTCTTGAGGCGCGCGGCGCCGGACAGGGCCTGCGGCCTTACCCGGCGAAGTTCACGGCCTGTTCCGGATCATGGCGTCGAGTCAGATGCGGCACGCCGCCCTCAACACTGACCACCCCCTGCAAGTTTTTGCTCTCTGAGCAAATAAGCCCCACTGGGTCCAATAACGATGTGGTCGTAGTTGCCACGGCCGTTTTGAAGGTCATGAACAACATGCCAGCCGTTGCGCTCGAGCGCCTTTAGCGCCTTTTCGGCCTTGCGCTCGCCTTCGGCGCCTTCGCGCCAAGTCTCGACGTAACGAGGGGGAGCGTCTCTAAACGTGATCCACAGGGTCATGAAGGCGCCGGTGGCAAATCCAGCAATCCAGGGGAGGAGATCCGAGTTGAGGATGCCGACCACGATCCCGGCCGCGACGAATGGTCCGCAGAGACCGCCGAAGAGCCAGCGGTTTGTGGTCCGCCAGCTGCGTAGGCCTCGACGGTAGCGCTGCTCGGCGTAGACGCCGGCCCGGGGTCTCCTCTTGAGCACGTGTCTCTATCGGCAGGCAGCCATCGGCGCCTGAGGTATGCACACGACACAGCCTCCACACGCCCTTTTCTCGTGGAGGAGTCAGGCTAAGTCGGTCTCGGCGTCGTCGGCCGCCAGCCGATCTCAGACCAGTACGCGGGTTCGTCGGTGGCCGGATTCAAGTACCAACCGGGCGGGTTGTCCGGGCTGCACCAACGGGGAGGGTGGTCCGGCTGCACCGGGACCTGCTGTGATGCGTACTTCGCCTCCAATCGCTGTCGCCTGCGCTCTTGCGCCCGCAGGGTGTAGTTCGGGAATCCGGCGTCGAGCATCCACCCAACGCTCGATGAGGAGCCAGAGGGCGCCGGTGCCGTATCTGGCCTCTGCGAGTGCCCAAATGCCGAGGGCGGCAAAGGCCGCGGAAAGGGCGAGCCCGGCGATGCGGAACTGGCGCGAAGTCATGCTTTGGATGGTACTTGTGGTCCGCGGCGCTCACCTGCTGTCGGACCTTTGGGTGAGGCAACCGGTGCCTCAAGAGAGGACACATCGGGCGTGGCTGCCGTGATAGCCGCAGCCTGGCCGCCGTGCGTAGGATCGGGAGCATGAACACAAACCGTCCGCTGGCCGACCGCGTCGAGGTTGCGGCACCGGGCTTGGCCGCATTGATCGCGCGGGCGTTCATTCACCTGCCCGAGCCACTGCGCCGCCGTGTCCTTGGGGCCGCTTTCGACCGGGCCCGCGACGCATTCAACCGCGGTGACCTCGATGCGGTCTTTGCCCTCTTCGACGCCGAGGTGGAATATGTCCCACCGCCCGCGCTGTACCGGGGCGAGCCACTGCAAGGACGCGAGGCGGTATTCGCCTTCTGGCGAGACATTCTCGCCCGATACGAGGACAGCACGATCGCGAACCTCTCCCTCGAAGAGGCTGTGCCCGGCCGCATCGTGCGCGGCGCCCGTCTTTGCCATCGCTCCCGGGCCGAGGGGGACGAGATCTCCTACGAGATCGTGCAGACGACCGAGCTGGTCGGTGGTCGCGTCGTGCGACAGGTCAACACTCAGGCTGACGCCGAGGCCATGGCTTCGGGGCCACGTTGACGGCGATCTGCGGGGCATCGGAGATCGATTCGACCAGCTTGCGCACGGGAGCCCTTCGCACGTAGGTGAGGCTGGTAGCG
>CAVZEV010000010.1:0-50034 GCA_963774405.1 uncultured Solirubrobacterales bacterium
CCTGCCTTTCTGGCTGAGCCGCGCTTGCATGTGAATGCTCTGGAGGATGCCGACGGCCAGGAAGGTCGCTATTACAGACGACCCGCCATAGCTCATCAGCGGCAGGGGGATCCCGGTGATCGGCATGATCCCCAGGTTCATCCCCACGTTTACGAAGACCTGGAAAAGGAGCATGCCGGCGATGCCGCCGGCGACCAGGGTCCCGTAGGAGTTCTTCGAGAGCGTCACAATCCGCAGCGCCCGCCAGATCAGCAGGGCGTATAGGGACAGGACCAACGCGGCGCCCACGAATCCGTAGCGCTCACCGATCACGGCGAAAATGAAATCGGTGTGCCGCTCGGGGACGAAGTCGAGCCGCGTCTGGGTGGCCCGATCGCCGCGTCCGGTCTTCTCCCCGGAACCGATGGCGATCTTGGCCTGGTTTTGCTGGTAGCCCGCGTCGGCGGGGTCCGCGCTGGGATGCAGGAAAGAGGTGAGCCTCTGTGCCTGGTATTCCTTCAGAACCGGCGTCCCGACTGCGGGCGCCACAACGAGGACCGCCGCCGTCAAAACGACGAAGGCAGCGCCGATCACCGCGAAGTGCGTCCAGCGGACGCCCCCCACGTACATCACGGCGAGGGTGATTGCCCCGTACACCAATGAGGTGCCGAGGTCCGGCTGCAGGAAGACGAGCGCAGCCGGTGCCAGGCCGAGGCAGAGGTAGCGCACCGTGCGCTGCCAATCCGACCCGCTCCTGGCGCCATCGATGACAAAGCCGGCAAGGGCCAAGACGAGCAGCACCTTGCCGAGCTCCGATGGCTGGAAGCTGAAGAAGGGAAGTTCGAAGGCGCGCCGCGAGCCGCGCGCGGCGAAGCCGAAGACGAAGACCAGCGAGACGCTGACGCAGAGGAAGGTGTAGATGCCGACCCGCAGCTCGCGGAAGCGTGAGTAGTCGATTCGTGTCAGCAGGTACATGGCGATCACCCCGAGCACGCTGTAGATCGCCTGCCGGTCAACGTAGTAATACGGGTTGCCGGGGATGTCCTGCTTGGTCGCCTGGGCCAGGGTGAAGACGCTGAAGGCGGCGAGGGCGGCGGCCGAGACCGCCAGCGTGCCGTCCATGTAGGGCAGGCCGAGGCGCTCGGCGATGCCGGGATGGAAGGCGAAGGGCTCCGGCCGGGCGCGGCGTGTACGGGTGGCGTACATCGCCGAGGCCTAGCCTTTGCCTTCTTCTTCGGTGCTCGCATCGTGGGCGAGCTGTTTGGCGAAATACGCTTCCAGGATTTTCCTTGCTGCCGGCGCGGCTGATACAGCGCCGAAACCACCTTCCTCCATCGTAACGAAGGTGACGATACGCGGATTGGGGTAGGGGGCGAGGACGCCGTACCAAGACTGGTCTTCGTGCGGCGGGCGCTGGGCGGTGCCGGTCTTGCCGGCGACGGGTATCGGGAAGTTGCCGAAGACTTCGAACGAGGTGCCGCCGCCGTTCTGGGCCGCGTCGTGGAGGCCTTCGAGGATCGCCGCCCGGTAAGTGGGGTCGATGCGGACGTGGCGGCGCGGCTTGGGGTCGAATTCCCTCAGCACCCGCCCGGCGGCATCGGTCACTTCCTTGCCGACGTGCGGCGTGACCACGGTGCCGCCGTTGGCGAGGGTGGCGTAGGCGATCGCCATCTGCAGCGGGTTGGTCTGCAGGTCGCCCTGCCCGGTGGCGAGCTGGATGTTGTCGCCGGCCGACCAGGGGCGGTCGGTGCCGCCTTCCTTGAAGAGCTGGTCGCGCCAGTGTTTGCTCGGCAACAGCGTTTCGTTCACAAGCGGCAGGTCGATGCCGGTCGGCCGGCCAATCCCGAGCGCGTGCGCCCAGTGCTGCAGCTGGCCACCGTCCCACATCCGGTAGCCGAGGGTGTAGAAGAAGACGTCGGATGAGACTTCGAGCGCCCTGACCAGGCTGACCGAGCCGTTGGCCGCTTCGCCGGCGTTTTTGAAGGTCTCGCCGCCGACTTCGAACACGCCGGGGTCTTCGATCACTTCGTTGAGGGTCAGGTTGCCGCTTTCCAGCGCCGCCAGCGCGGTTATGAGCTTGAAGGTCGAGCCGGTGGGATAGAGGCCGGCGGTCGCCCGGTCGGTCAGCGGCGCCGCCGGGTTGCGGTAGGTGGCGTTGACCTCGGCCTGGGTCAGCGGCCGGGTGAAGAGCGCCGGTTCGAAGGTCGGGTAGGAGCCGAGCGCGAGGATTTCGCCCGTGTGGACGTCCATCGTGATGAAGCCGCCCGGCAGTCCCCTTTCGGCCATCGCCGCTTCGCCGGCCGCCTGCACGCTCTGGTTGATCGTCAGCTTGAGGCTGTCGCCGGGGGCCGGCGGCTTGGAGACGAGCCGCCCGTTTGGGGTCGGCTCGCCGAGCGCATCGACCTGGATCCGGGTCAGGCCCGGGCGCCCGCGCAGGTAGCGGTCGTAGGTGTCCTCCACCCCTTCCTGGCCGATCTCTTCGCCCGGCTGCAGGCCCTTGTAGCGGGGTTCTTTGAGCTCTTCTTCGTCGATCTCTCCCACCGTGCCGAGGATGTGGGCGGCGAAGGTGCCCGTCCGGGTAGGCACGCACGAAGACCCGCTGCACCTCGACGCCGGGGAAGCGGCCCTGGTTCTCCTGCAGGTAGTAGACGAGGTCGTGGCCGACGTCGCGGCGCAGGGTCACCGGCGCGGCCGGCGCCAGCTTCAGTTCCTTGTGCATGGTGCGGCGCACCCGGGGCAGGGTGCTGTGGGTGAGCTTGGCGAGGCGGGCGAGCTCGGCGCGCTTTTCGGCCGGGTCTTCGGGAAGTTTGCGCGGGTTAACCTGCAATGCCAGGCTGGTCCGGTTGGCGACCAGGAGCTTGCCGTTGCGGTCGAGGATCTCGCCGCGCGGGGCGCTGGTGCGGAACGAGCGAGTGCGGTTGTTCTTCGCTTCGGCGAGGTACTTTTCGCCGTCCAGCACCTGCAGCAGCCAGAGGCGCATAAAGAGGACGGCGAAGAGGACCACGGCGAAACCGCCGAAGAGGGCGATGCGAAGCGCCAGGCGGTTGGTCATCGCCGGCCCACGCTCGTCGGAGCGGAGGTGCACGGCCTAGACCCCCAGCACCTTCGGCTGCCGGCGGCGCTGCACCCGCGGCTCCTCGACCAGGGCGGGCCGCAGCACCCGTCGCACCAGCAGGTAGACCGGCCAGCCGAGGAAGAAGGCGTAGACGCTCTTCAGCAGCAGGTCTCGGACGACGAGCAGGCTGACCGGGGCGTCGATCCCGAGCAGCAGCTGGATCGCGCCGAAGCCGAACTCGGCGGCGAAGGTGAAGCCCATGCAGAGCAGCGCCGGCATCAGCGAGCCGCGGAACTCGAAGCGCTCGCGAAAGAGGCCGGCCGCGTAGCCGACCCCGAGCAGCACCAGCGAGGAGACGCCGAGCGCCTCGACCAGCAGGCAGTCGAGGAAGAGGCCGATCGAGAAGCCGGCGACGGCACCGGTGAGGCTGCCGCCGAGCAGGGCGAGGCAGACGACGAGCGCGGGCAGGATGTCGGGGCTGACGTGGAAGAGCGTGACCTGGGAGAAGAAGGAGAGCTGCAGGAGCACGCCGAGTACGCCGATCAGGACGATCCGGGCGACGATCTTCGGGGTCAGGATCACCCGCGCGAGCCCCCCGTCAGCACCTGCACCAGGTCGAGGTTGCTGATGTCGGCGAAGGGCCGCACGTCGGCCTGTTCCTTGGCCTCCTGGTCGATGATCGAGGCCTTGGTCACTTCCCCCAGCGGCAGCCCGGGCGGGAAGAGCGAGGCCAGTCCCTGCGCCCGCCAGCCGGCGGTGACCACGGTCTGGCCGCCGTGGACCAGCTTGGTCGAGTCGATGAAGTCGAGGATCAGGTGTTCGGGATCGCCGACTTCGGGCTTGACCACGCCCTCGACCCCGGCCGGCACGACCTTGGCCGAGACCGCGCTTTCATGGTCGGTCAGCAGCATCACCTGAGAAGAACCCGGCTCCACGGCAGCGATGCGGCCAACCAGGCCGTCGCCGCTGATCACCGGGTCGTTGACGTGCACGCCGTCGCCGCTGCCGACGTCGATGTTGACGCTCGAGCGCCACACGGTCGGCGAGCGGGCGATCACCCGCCCGACGACCGGCTTGTAGGACGACGCCGCCAGCACCGGGTCGCGGTCGAGCTTGACCAGCTTGCGCAGTTCGGCGTTCTCCTGCATCGCCTCCTGGCCGGCGACGGCCTGTTCGCGCGAGCGCGCCAGCTCGCTCTTGAGGCGACTGTTTTCGCCCCTGGCGTCGAAGGTCTTGTCGAACCAGTCGACCAGGTCGCGGGCCGGCTTCAGGGCGCGGTCGGCGACGCCCTGGACCGGGCTGAAGATTGTGCTGACGCCGCGCTGCAGGCCGTTGGACCCCTGCCCATAGGTGATCGTCAGCAACACGAAGGAGCCGACGACCAGCAGTGCGAGCACCGCCCTACGGCGGCGTACTTGCTTTCGATACACGGTGAAGGCCTAAGTTTGGGGCTTGCAATGAAGGGAACCTAAGCAAAGCGCCTGGTCCCGGAACTCCGCTTGCTGGCGCGGTGCATGGTCTCGAACTCCTCCAGGGAGAGGCCCGATCCCACCGCCACGCACGTCAGCGGTGACTCTGCCAGCTGACAGGGCATCTGGCACTCGTCGCGCAGGCGCTGTTCGAGTCCTTGCAGCAGGGCGCCGCCGCCGGCGAGGGTGATGCCGCGGTCCATGATGTCCCCGGCCAGCTCCGGCGGGGTGCGGTCGAGGGTGTCCTTGACCGCTTCGACGATGTGGCCGACCGGTTCGCCGAGCGCCTCGCGGACCTCCTCGGAGCCGAGCGTGATCGTCTTCGGCAGGCCGGAGACGAGGTCGCGGCCGCGGATCTCCGAGCGCACCTCCTCGGGCAGCGGCGAGGCCGAGCCCGCCTCGAGCTTCACTTCCTCCGCCGTCTGGGTGCCGATCGCCAGCTTGTACTCGTGTTTGCAGTGGTTGACGATCGCCTCGTCGAGCTCGTCGCCGCCGACCCGGATCGATTGCGAGACGACGATCCCGCCGAGCGAGATGACGGCGACCTCGGTGGTGCCGCCGCCGACGTCGACGACCATCGAGCCGGTCGGCTCGGCCACCGGCAGGCCGGCGCCGATCGCGGCCGCCATCGGCTCCTCGATCAGGTAGGCCTGGCGGGCGCCGGCGGAGAGGCAGGCCTCCTCGACTGCGCGCTTCTCGACGCCGGTGACCCCGGAGGGGACGCAGACGACGACGCGCGGGTGGGCGAAGCGGTTGGAGTGCACCTGTTTGATGAAGTGGCGCAGCATCTGCTCGGTCACGTCGAAGTCGGCGATGACGCCGTCCTTGAGCGGCCGGATCGCCGTGATCGTGCCCGGCGTGCGCCCCAGCATCCGCTTCGCTTCGACCCCGACCGCGTGCACCTGGCCGCTCTGCGAGTCGATCGCGACAACCGAGGGCTCGGAGAGCACGATGCCGCGGCCGCGCACGTAGACCAGCGTGTTGGCCGTACCGAGATCGACGGCCATATCGCGACCGCCTAGCCCTCTGAGATATCCGAAAACGCCCATGCCTGATTTGGAGAACTTCGAGGCGCAATGATCCCAAACGGGCCGAGTGGGCTGCCCGCCGCGGCTCAGGACTGGGTGAAAAGTTCCGGCGCCAGCTCGAAGAGCAGCCCAACGGGCAGGCCAACCACGTTGGAGACACTGCCCTCGATCCGCTCCACGAGCGTCGATCCGAGGGTCTGGATCGCGTAGCCGCCCGAGCGTCCCTCCCACTCGCCGAAGGCAACGTAGCGCTCCTTCTCGGCCTCGCTCAGCCGCTTGAAAGTGACGGCGGTGCGTTCCAGCCCCGCCCGCTCCTCGCCGTCGACGACGACCACCAGCCCGCTCAACACCTCGTGCGTGCGACCGGACATCCGATCCAGATACCGCCGCGACTCAGCCGCATCGCCCGGCTTGCCCAACGCCTTGCCGTCGAGCACCACATCCGTATCGCAGGCGATCACGATGCCGTCTCGCCGGACCGCACGAGCCTTCAGCCGCGCGTTCTCGAGCACCTCGAACTCCGGGGTCCCCTCCAGTGAGCTCGTCCACCCCCGACACCACCACTTCGAACTCAACCCCCAGCCTCCGAAGAATCTCGCTCCTCTGCGGAGATCCGGATGCCAGTACAACGTTCACGGGACCGGGTGGGTGGGGTCGGAGCGTCTTGCACTTTTTCGGCAATTCCTTGCGGCGACAGCAACCACGTCTCCACCGAAAAAGTTAAGCGAAGACCCCACCCACCCGGTCCCGCCTACGCCAACTCTGGGAACCAGATCTCGATCTCCCGCTCCGCAGACTCGTCGGAATCCGACCCGTGGACCATGTTGAAGGTCACCTCGAGCGCGAAGTCGCCGCGGATCGATCCGGGCGCGGCCTCGACCGGGTTGGTGGCGCCGATCAGCTGCCGCGCCGCCGCGACCGCTTCGTGGCCCTCGAGCACCATCGCAACCAGGGTGCCGCCGGTGATGAAGGAGACCAGCTCGCCGAAGAAGGGCTTGTCGGTGTGCTCTTCGTAGTGGCGGTTGGCGATCGGCTCGTCGGCGCGCATCGTCTTCAACGCCGCGATTCGCAGGCCCTTGCGCTCGAAGCGGGCGATCACCTCACCGGTCAGGGCGCGCTGGAAGGCGTCAGGCTTTACGAGGATCAGCGTCCGGCTCACGGGCGGGGCTCCTTTGGGTTCGTTTGGGTCGGCTCGCCTCGCTGTCCTGCTCGGAGGCGGGCGTCTCTTTGGCTTTTGCCGCCGGGCGGCGTTTGGGCTGCGACTCGCGTTTGGGACGCTCTTCGCCGCGGGGTTCGCGGCGGCTCTCCTTGCTGGAGCGCCGGCGACTCGGCCGCTCGGCGATCGCCGTTTCGCAGTAGGGGCAGAGGGCCCAGCGCGGGTCGACCGGCTTGCCGCAGCTCTGGCAGGGGTCCTTGAGCCGGCTCTGGCACTGCGGGCAGCGCAGGAAGCTCTTCTCGACCGGGTATTCGCACTTCGGGCAGGAGGCCTCGGTCAGCTGGCGCACCCGCAGCTCCGCGGCGCGAATCTCCAGCTCGCGTTCGTGCGCGTCCTCGAGGAACTCCGGCGGCCGCACGATCGCGTAGACCGCGGTGCCGATGTAGGGAAAGAAGGAGCCGACCGTGGCGCAGGCAACCAGGAAGGGGTCGGAGATGCGACGGCGCGCGTCGAGGTAGGTGTAGACGATCAGGGCGAGCCAGACGACGACGATCATCAGGATGAAGAGGGTGACGGCCAGGTTGAGGCCGCTGTTTGAGATGCCGAAGATCGCTAGTGCCATGACTGAGAGCCCGCCGGAGAGGGGAGCGGCAGTCTACTTCGCCGCCGGGCTCGTGAACCCTCGCTAGAGGAAAAGGCTCCCGAACAGGTAGCCGAGACCGAAGAAGACGAGGATCACCGCGGCCACCACGGCAGCGACCAAGGCCATCATCGAGAGCAGTTCCGAGCTGGCGCTTTTCGACCCCGAAGCCATCAACGGCCATCCTCGCACAGGCGCAGAACGGCGCGGGCGGGCGCCAGCACGTAGTGGGAGCCGGTCACCAACAGAACGCCACCGGCCTCCAGGGCAAGTGCGCGCGCCCGGCGGACCGCCTCCCCGAAGCCCTCCTCCGCCTCAGCCGCAAGCCCGGCCTCTCGACACGCCGCCGCAAGCCGCGAGGCCGGAAAACCAAGCCGACGGGACTGAAACCGGTCTATATGTCCGCTTTGAGTCCCGTCGGCGTCGGCGGAGGGGGGGAATTTGGTGCAGACGCAGTGGGTTAGGGCCGGGGCCAGGGAACTGATCATTGTGGGGGCGTCCTTGTCTTCGAGGACGGCGAGGCAGGCGATGACGGGGCGGCCCCGGGCGACCTCGGGCAGGGCATCGGCGAGAGCGGCGGCCCCGTCCGGGTTGTGGGCGACGTCGATGAAGGCCGGAGGGTCCCGCCGACACGCTCCAGGCGCCCGGGCACGGTCATCGTGGCCGCGACCGTCGCCACCGCCGCTGGGTCGAGATCGCCTAGGAACGCCCTCGCTGCCGCGGTCGCCAGGGCGAAGTTGCGGCGCTGGAAGTGGCCCGGAGCGCGCAACTCGACCGCGCCGGGGTCCTCCGGCGCGACGATCAGCTTCGCCCCCCGCTCCGCCGCGGTGCGCTCGGCCAGGGCCGCAACCTCGGGACCGACCCGGCCGAGGACCAGGGTGGTGTGATCGCGCAGGACGGCGAGCTTCTCGGCGGCGATCTCGAGCTCGGTCTCGCCGAGCCAGTCGGTGTGATCGAGGCCGATCGAGGTCAGCACCGTCACCCGCGAGGGGATCGTGTTGGTCGCGTCCAGCCTCCCTCCCAGCCCGGCCTCGACCACCGCGACCTCGACCCGGGCGGCGGCAAAGGCGACGAAGGCGGCCGCCGTGGCGAGCTCGAACTGGGTCACCGCCTCGCCTGGCTCGAGGCCGCGATTGACCGTCTCGGCCGCCTGCGCGGCGCGCTCGACCGCGGCGGCGAAAGCAGCCTCGTCGATCTCCTCACCACCGATCAGCACCCGTTCGGACCAGCGCCTGGCGTGCGGCGAGACGCAGGCGCCGGTCCGTATCCCGTGGGCTTCGAGCAGCGCGGCGACCATCTGCGTCACCGAGGACTTGCCGTTGGTGCCAACGACGTGGATCGAGGCGAAACGGTGCTGGGGCAGGCCCAACGCCGTGCTCAGCCTGTGCATCCGCTCCAGGCCGAGCTTCCAGCCGACCGGCTCCAGCGAGTCGAGGTAGGCCTGCGGATCTATTCCGTGAGCTCCTCGAGCTCGGCCCGGTAGCGCTCCAGCTTCGCCCGCTCCTCCTCGACCAGCTCGGCCGGCGCCCGTGCGACGAACTTCTCGTTGGCGAGCTTGCCCTCGGCGCGGGCGACCTCAGAGCGCAGCTCCTCGCGCCGCCGCTCGAGGCGCGCGGCGACGGCCTCGGCGTCGATCTCCGGCGAGGCGAGGATCTGCACCGCGCCCACCGAGGCGATCGGATCCGTCGATCCGTCCGCGGCGGCCTCGACCCGCGCCAGGCGCGAGACGAACTCCGGCAGGGGATCGGCCGTGCGAACCGGCACCGTTGCCTTGCTGGCCAGTTCGACCAGGCCCCGCCAGGTGCGCAGGTTGCGCGTCAGGTCGATCGCCTCGCCCATCTCGGCTTCCGCCTCCTCGTCGAAGAGGGAGGCATCTGCCTCGGGAAACGGGTGGACTGCCAGGTGGCCTTCCCGGCTCGGGTGGTAGGACCAGATCTCCTCGCTGACGAAGGGCATGATCGGGTGCAGCAGAGCCAGCGTGCGCTCGAGCACCCGGAGCAGGACGGCCGAGACCTCAGCCTCGCCCTCATACAGCCGCGGCTTGACGATCTCCAGGTACCAATCGCAGAGCTCCGACCAGAAGAAGCCATAAGCCTCCTGCACCGCATGAGCAAAGTCATACGCCTCAAGCCTCCCCCCCACCACCACAACAGTCCGCTCCATCCGCGAGAGAATCCACCGGTCCTCCGGCCGATGGGCCGAAATCGTGTCGATATGTCCCGCCTTCAGCCCGTCGGCCCCCTTGGCGTTGAGGAGGATCAGGCGGCTGGCGTTCCAGAGCTTGTTGGCGAGGTCGCGGCCCTGCTGGACCTTGGCGTCGGAGTAGCGCACATCCTGGGTCGAGGACATCGCCAAGAGGCCGAAGCGCAGCGCGTCGGCGCCGTGCACGTCGATCTCCTCCAGGGGGTCGATCCCGGTGCCGAGGCTCTTCGACATCCGCCGCCCGTCGCGGGCCTGGATCACCGAGTGCACGTAGACGTCGCGGAAGGGCACGTCGCCGGCGAACTCGAGCCCGGTCATGATCATCCGCGCCACCCAGAGGAAGAGGATCTCGCGCGCCGTGGTGAGGAAGCTGGTCGGGTAGAAGGCGCGCAGCTCCGCGGTGTCCTCGGGCCAGCCGAGCGTGGCGAAGGGCCAGATCGCGGAGCTGAACCAGGTGTCGAGCACGTCCTCCTCCTGGCGCAGCTCGCCGGCGCAGGCGCCGCAGCGCTCGGGCGCCGCGGCCGGGTCCTCGGCGACGTAGGTCTCCTCGCAGGCGTCGCAGTACCAGACCGGGATCCGGTGCCCCCACCAGAGCTGGCGCGAGATGCACCAGGGGCGGATCTCGCGCATCCATTCGAGGTAGACGCGCTTCCACTGGCCCGGCGCAATCCGCACGCGGTCGTTTTCCACCGCCTCGATCGCCGGCGCCGCCAGCTCGTCCATGCGACAGAACCACTGCAGCGAGATCAGCGGCTCGATCCGCTCACCGGAGCGGTGCGAGAAGGGGACGGCGTGCGTGTAGGGCTCCTCACCGCTGAGCGCGCCCTCCTCGCGCAGGGCGAGGACCACCATCTCCTGCGCCTCCGCCGCGGTCAGCCCGGCGAAGCGCTCCCCCGCCTCGTCAGTGAGGCGACCATCGGGACCGATCACGACGATCTCCTCGAGGCCATGCTTGCGGCCGATCTCGAAGTCGTTGGGGTCGTGCCCGGGCGTGATCTTCAACGCCCCCGTGCCGAACTCGGGGTCGACGTGCTCGTCGGCGATGATCGGCAGCCGCCGGCCGACCAGGGGCAGGATGCAGAACTGGCCGACGAGGTCGCCGTAGCGCTCGTCAGCCGGATTCACGGCCACGGCCGTGTCGGCGAGCATCGTCTCCGGCCGCACCGTGGCGACGGTCAGCACCCGATCGGAGCCCTCGACCGGGTAGTCGATCGAATACAGCGTGTCCTCGACCTCGCGGTTCTCGACCTCGAGATCGGAGATCGCCGAGTGCGAGCCCGGGTCCCAGTTGACCATGTAGTTGTCGCGGTAGATGTAGCCCTTGTCGTAGAGCTGCTTGAAGACCCGGTACACGGCCTTCACATAGCCGTCGTCCAGCGTGAAGCGCTCCCGCTCGTAGTCGCAGGAGGCGCCCAGCCGCTTGTACTGCTCGACGATCCGCGACCCGTACTCCTCACGCCACTCCCAGACCCGCTTGACGAACTCCTCCCGCCCCAGATCGTGCCGCGAGACCCCTTCCGCCCGCAGCATCTTCTCCACCACCGACTGCGTAGCAATCCCCGCATGGTCAGTCCCAAGGATCCAGAGCGAATTGCGCCCCCGCATCCGATTCATCCGCACCAGCGCATCCTGCATAGACCCATTGAGCGCATGCCCCATATGCAGCGCCCCGGTCACATTCGGCGGCGGAATCGCCACCGAGAAGTTCTCCTCCGGCGCCCCCTCCGCATCCGGATGGAAGTACCCCGCCTCCATCCATTCCGAGAAGATCCGCCCCTCAACCTCCGTCGGGTCGTACCGAGTCTTCTCCTCAAGCTTTTTGCGCCGAGCTTCGTCCACGGCGCGAGTCTAAATAGCTGCGACGCAGGGGGAGGGCCGGGTGTCCCTCCTCAAAACACTCCAGCGAGGCTCCCGCCGAGCGTTTTGAGGAGGGGCACCCGGCCCTGTCTCTACGCCGATTCCTCGCTCAGTTCCTCGCTGATATCCCCAATATCCTGCGGCGCAGCCTCGGTCACAAGCGTCGGCCGCCGTCCCTGCTCAATCGTCTCCTTGGTGACCACACACTTCGTAACGTCCCGTCGCGAAGGCAGCTCAAACTGGACGTCGAGCAGCGTCTCCTCGAGAATCGAGCGCAGCCCGCGCGCCCCGGTCTCGCGTTCGAGCGCCTTGTTGGCGATCGCCTCGAGGCTGTCCTCGGCAAAGACGAGCTCGATCTCGTCGAACTCGAAGAAGCGCCGGAACTGCTTGGTCAGCGCGTGCTTGGGCTCGGTCAGGATCGTGATCAGGTCATCGCGGCTGAGCTGGTGGATCGCGGCGATCACCGGCAGGCGGCCGATGAACTCGGGGATCAGGCCGTATTCCATCAGGTCCTCGGGCAGCACCTGCTCGAACCACTCGCCCTTGTCCTCCTTCTCTTCGCGTGAGGAGATCGCGGCGCCGAAGCCGACCCCGCGGTCGCCGACGCGGTTCTCGATCACCTTGTCGAGTTCGGCGAAGGAGCCGCCGCAGATGAAGAGGATGTTGGTGGTGTCGATCGTCAGGAACTCCTGGTGGGGGTGCTTGCGCCCGCCCTGCGGCGGCACCGAGGCGGTCGTTCCCTCGAGGATCTTCAGCAGCGCCTGCTGCACGCCTTCGCCGGAGACGTCACGGGTGATCGACGGGTTGTCGGCCTTGCGGGCGATCTTGTCGATCTCGTCGATGTAGATGATCCCGGTTTCGGCCTTTTTGACGTCGTAGTCGGAGGCCTGGATCAGCTTGAGAAGGATGTTCTCGACATCCTCGCCGACGTAGCCGGCCTCGGTCAGCGCCGTCGCGTCGGCGATCGCGAAGGGGACGTTGAGGATGCGGGCGAGGGTCTGGGCGAGCAGCGTCTTGCCGCAGCCGGTCGGGCCCAGCAGCATGATGTTGGACTTCTGCAGCTCGACCTCGACGTCCTCGGCCTGCGACATCTGCACGCGCTTGTAGTGGTTGTAGACGGCGACCGAGAGGGCGCGCTTGGCGGCGTCCTGGCCGACCACGTACTCCTGCAGGACGTCGTGGATCTCACGCGGCTTGGGCAGGTTCTCGAGTTCGACCGCGCCGGCAGGCGGCGTCAGCTCCTCATCGATGATCTCGTTGCAGAGGTCGATGCACTCGTCGCAGATGTAGACGCCGGGACCTGCGATCAGCTTCTTGACCTGTCGCTGCGACTTACCGCAGAAGCTGCAGAGGAGTTGCTCGTTCGAGTCTGTCGGCCGTGCCAGCGGAATCCCCTCCTTAGGGGCAGTGGGTTTTGCCTCCGGCCCGCGCCCCAAAGCTTAAAGGGGACATCAAGCCGGCCCTGTCAGTGCGGTCGTTTACTGCGCGAGCGCCCCCGTCCCTCCCCGTGACCGCAAACAACCAGCCACGCCTAGCCTATGGTGGGAGCCGTGGAGCCAAAACCCCGGATCGAGCCGGTCACCGAGGCGCAGTTCGAGCGGCTGCTCCCCCTGATCGCCGCCTACCAGCGCTTCTACGAGGTCGAGGACATCGACGAGGCGCGCAACCGCGCCTTCTTCACCCGCTTCATCGCCCCCAGCGACGACGGCCTCCTCCTGGCCGCCTGGCGCGAGGACGACCTCCTCGGCTACGCCTGCCTCTACTGGCACTTCACCTCCCTGGTCCCGGCAGAGACCGTCCTGATGAACGACCTCTACGTAGTCAGCGAGGCGCGAGGCCAAGGAGTCGGCCGAGCCCTCATCGAAGCGAGCGCCGAAGTCGCCCGCGCCCGAAGCGCCCATCACCTCGAGTGGGCCACGGCTCCGGACAACGCAACGGCCCAACGTCTCTACGACGCCACCGGAGCTGAGCGCAGCACCTGGATCGAGTACGAGCTAGACCTCTAGCCCTAGCTTCAGAGCGAGCCGCGTACGGACCTGCTTGCCAGCGGCCCCTTCGAAGCAATCTCGGTACGAGCGAGGGGCCGGGTGCCCCTCCTCAAAACACTCCAGCGAGGCTCCCGCCGAGCGTTTTGAGGAGGGGTGCCCGGCCCCTCCCACTGCACAGACTTGCTTAGAAGTGAACGATCGGAATGATCAGAATCGCGACGATATTCGCCACCTTGATCATCGGATTGATAGCCGGCCCAGCCGTGTCCTTATACGGATCGCCGACCGTGTCGCCGGTAACCGAGGCAGCGTGAGCCTCCGAGCCCTTGCCGCCGTGGGCCCCGTCCTCGATCAGCTTCTTGGCGTTGTCCCAGGCGCCGCCGCCGGCGGTCATCGAGACCGCGGCGAAGAGGCCGACGACGATCACACCGATCAGCAGGCCGCCGAGCGCGTCGACGCTGAGCAGGCCGACGATGACCGGGACGACGATCGGGATCAGCGCGGGCAGGATCATCTCTTTCTGTGCCGCCAGGGTGACGATGCTGACCGTTTTGGCGTAGTCGGGTTTTTCGGTCCCCTCCATGATCCCCGGGTGCTCGCGGAACTGCTCGCGCACCTGTTCGACCACCTGGCCGCCGGCGCGGCCGACCGCCTCGATCGCGAAGGCGGCGAAGAGGTAGACCATCATGCCGCCGATGATCAGCCCGATCAGCACGTCCGGGCTGGAGAGGTTGAAGAGGCTGTTGAGATCGAACCCGGCCGGCGCTTCGTCGGCCAATTCGCTCTTGAAAGCCGCGAACAGCACCAGCGCGGCGAGCGCCGCCGAGCCGATCGCGTAACCCTTGGTGACCGCCTTGGTCGTGTTGCCGACCGCGTCGAGCGGGTCGGTGACGTTGCGCACGTCCTCCGGCAGCTCGGCCATCTCGGCGATGCCGCCGGCGTTGTCGGTGATCGGGCCGAAGGCGTCGAGGGCGACGATCAGGCCGCAGAGCGAGAGCTGGCCCATCACGGCGATGCCGATGCCGTAGATGCCGGCGAGCTCGTTGGCGCCGAGGATCGCCAGGGCGATCACCAGTGCCGGAGCGGCGGTCGACTGGAAGCCCTGGGCGAGGCCCTGGATGATGTTCGTCGCGTGGCCGGTCTCCGATGCCTGGGCGATCGTCTTGACCGGGCGAAAACGGGTCGACGTATAAAATTCCGTGATCACGAAGAGCAGCGCGGTGACCGCCACGCCGATCACTGCGCAGAGCCAGAGGTCGGTCGTCGTGATCGTCTTGGCACCGGCCTCGAGGCCGAGCCGCACCGGGTCGCTCATCAGCCAGTCGGTGATCGGGTAGAAGGCCGCGATTGAGAGGATCCCGGCCGCGATCACGCCGGTGTAGAGAGCGCCCTCGACGCGGTCGGTCTTGGTCCGCACCAGCAGCGCCCCGATGATCGAGGCGATGATCGCGACGGCGCCGATCACCAGCGGGTAGATCGCCACGGCGCGGGAGAATTCCCCGCCGGCGCCGGAGAAGGTGAGCACGCCGAGCAGCATCACCGCAACCGAGGTGACGGCGTAGGTCTCGAAGAGGTCGGCGGCCATGCCGGCGCAGTCGCCGACGTTGTCACCGACGTTGTCGGCGATCACCGCCGGGTTGCGCGGGTCGTCCTCGGGAATGCCCGCCTCGACCTTGCCGACCAGGTCGGCGCCGACGTCGGCGGCCTTGGTGAAGATGCCGCCGCCGAGCCGGGCGAAGACGGAGATCAGCGAGCCGCCGAAACCGAGACCGACGAGCGCGTCGACCGCCTCCTTGTCGGTGCTGCCGGTGATCACGAGGATGCCGTAGTAGCCGGCGACCCCGATCAGGGCGAGACCGACGACGAGCAGACCGGTCACCGAGCCGCCCTTGAAGGCGACGTCCAGGGCCGGCGGCACGCCGCCCCGGGCGGCCTCGGCGACGCGCGAGTTGGCCCGCACCGAGACGTTCATGCCGATGAAGCCGGCCGAGCCCGAGAGGAACCCGCCGAAGACGAATCCAATCGCCGTCTTGTAGTCCTGCAGGACCCAGAGCACGATCGCGATCGGCACGGCGACCGCGGCGATGATCGTGTACTGGCGGTTGAGGTAGGCCTGAGCGCCTTCCTGCACCGCTCCTGAGATTTCGCGCATGCGATCGTTGCCTGGCGACTTCGCCAGCAGGCGCTGGGTGATGATCAGTCCGTACAAAACGGCCGCCCCGGCGCAGACAAGCGCGACAACGACTCCGTATTCGGTCAAAAAGCTGGTCAAGTTAGGTGCCTCCGGCTGGTTTCTAAGCGGCGCGGGAGTCTATATATGCGAGCGGCGAAAAGCGCTCACAGAGCCGCTTAGCGGTTGCCGCGGCGAAACTAAGCCGGCTCGGCGCCCTGCGGAGCGGCGCTGTAGGTGCGCTTCGTCTCGTCCACGGCGTCGCGGTAGATGTCCTCGATCGCGACCCCGGCGTCGAGCGCCTCGCGGGCGCGCTGGGCGCCGTTGCGGGCCGGCAGGTCGACCTCGATGCCGAGCTGCGCGCGGGCGGGCTCGGTCCAGGCCAGCAGCTGCTCGAGCGCCGCCGCCGCCTCGATCTCCTCGCCACGACGGAAGTCGATCAGGCGCCCGCTCATCCCGTGGCGGATCGCCCGCCAGAGGTTCTCCTCGATCTCGCGGTCGCGCAGCGGGGCGCCGTCGCCACCGTAGCCGTGCTCGTCGTAGGCGAGTGCCGACTGGGCGATGCAGGCGGCGATCAGGCCGGCCAGGGCGAATGACTCCTCGCCGCGGGTCTGGGCGTCGCAGATCCGCACCTCGACCGTGCCGAAGGAGTGATGCGGGCGCACGCTCCACCAGAGCTGGGTCGACTCGACCGCCGAGCCGGTGCGCTGCAGCATGCCGACGAACTCGGCGTAGCCGGCCCAGTCGACGAACGGGCTGGGCACGCCACAGCGGGGAAAGGTGCGGGTGAAGATCTCGGTGCGGACCGTGTGCAGGCCGCTGTCGCGGCGATCGAGGAAGGGCGAGTTGGCCGAGACGGCGAGCAGCAGCGGCAGCAGCTCGCGCAGCCGGTCGCAGACGGCGATCGCCCGGTCCGCCCCGCGCACTCCCATGTGCACGTGCATGCTCCAGGTGTTGTTGCGCTGCGCGACCCAGCCGAGTTCGTGGCGCAGGCGGTTGTAGTGCGGCGTGTCGATGATCCGCTGGTCCAGGTAGCTCGCCCAGGGGTGGGTCCCCATCGCCCCCAGCGCCAGGCCCATCTCCTCGACCAGGCCGAAGAGACGGGCGCGGCGCCGGCGCTGCAACGCCACCGCCTCGGCGAAGCTCTCCGCCCGGCCGGAGCGGATCTCGATCTCCGAGGCGATCAGCTCGCCCGCCGCCGACTCCGCCAGCACCTCGTCCTCCTGACAGGCGGCGTGAACCTCCTCGAAGCGGTGCTCGAGCTCCAGCGTCGCCGGGTCGAGGATCGCGAACTCCTCCTCGAGCCCGACCGTGAAGTCGGTCGAGGACTCGAACGTCTCCCGAGCGCGGTCGAGGTCCAGGGACAAGGTCAGCAGAGCTCTTAGGTCAGGTAGAAGTAGAGCGCGTAGAGCAGGTCGACGGCGGGGCTCGAGGTGTGGACCGTCACCTCCGGCGGCACCTGCAGCAGCTGCTCGGAGTAGTTGAAGATGATCTTGACGCCCGCCTCGACCAGGCGATCGGCGACGGCCTGGGCGGCGGCGGCGGGCACGGCGAGGACGCCGACGACGATCTCCTGCTCGGTGACGATCTCCTGCAGCTCGGCGAAGTCGCGCACCCGCAGGCTGCCGACCTCGCTGCCGACGACCTCGGAGTCGACGTCGAACATGGCGACGATCTGAAAGCCGTGGTCGGCGAAGATGTCGGAGCCGGCGATCGCCTGGCCGAGGTTGCCGGCGCCGAAGAGGGCGATGTTGTGCCGGCCGGAGGTGCGCAGGATCTTGCGGATCTCGCCGACCAGCGACTCGACGTTGTAGCCGACGCCGCGCTTGCCGAACTTGCCGAAGCCGGAGAGGTCGCGGCGGATCTGGGTCGGGTTGATGTGCGTGTACTCGGAAAGTTCCTGCGAGGAGATCGTTTCGCGGCCCATCTTGCGGGCCTGAGTCAGCACCTGCAGGTAGCGCGAGAGGCGGGCCGCGACGCCGAGCGAGAGCCGCTCACCGTCGACGATCAGCCCGTTGGCCGCGTCCTGCTCTTCGATCAAGGCACTCACGCCCCCACAGTATCGAGCCTCGCCCGCACCGCCGCCTCGTCGAGGATCAGCTCCGAGACGACGACGCCGTCGATCTCGACCACCGGGATCTTCTCCAGCAGGCGGCGCAGGAGCAGCTCCTCGCTCTCGATGTCGACCTCCTGCAGCTCGAAGCGGTAGCCCTCTTCGTGCAGGGCGACGAGCGCCTCGATCGCCTGCTCGCAGAGGTGGCACCCGGCCCGGGAATAAACCGTCACCACCGCCACCCCCGGGGCCGACGGGCCGAAAGTGTGTCCATATGTCACGTCTTAGGCCCGTCGGCGGGCTTTTTGGTGGGGAAGGCGTCGTAGGCGAGGTAGTCGGGGTAGGGGATCGGCTGGGCGAAACGCGCCGCCGAGCCGATCATCGCCGCGTTGTCGGTGCAGAGCGCGATCGGAACCAGCTTCAGCGGCAGCCCGCGCCGCTCGCAGAGCGCGGCGACGGCCTCGCGCAGCGGTCCGTTGGCGGCCACGCCACCGCCCAGCGCCACCGCCTCCCACTCCCCCTGCTTCAGGGCTCGCTCCAGCTTTGCGGTGAGCTGGCCGACCGCGGCGGCCTGGAAGCCGGCGGCGAGGTCGGCGCGGCGTGCCTCGACTCCGTCCTCGCCGAGGTCCCGACAGAGATAGACGAGGGCCGTCTTGAGGCCGCTGAAGCTGAAGTCGAGGCCGGGGTCGCGGCTCATCGCCACCGGCATCTCGAAGGCCGCGGGATCGCCTTCGCGGGCCAGCTTTTCCAGCGCCGGGCCGCCCGGGTAGCCGAGGCCGAGCAGGCGCGCCACCTTGTCGAAGGCCTCGCCCGCCGCGTCGTCGAGGGTCTGGCCGAGCAGCTCGTAGCCCTCGTGGTCGCGCACACCGGCGAGCAGGGTGTGACCGCCGCTGGCGAGGAGGCAGAGAAAGGGCGGCGCCAGCGGCTCCGGCTCGAGGAAGTTGGCCGCGACGTGGCCCTGCAGGTGATCGACCGGGATCAGCGGCAGCCGCCGCGGCGCGGCGATCGCCTTGGCGGCGCTGACGCCGACCAGCAGTGCGCCGATCAGGCCCGGGCCGGCGGTGACCGCGATCGCCTCGATCTCATCGAGCGAGACCGCGGCCCCGGCCAGCGCCGCCTCGACCACCGGCGCAACCAGCTCGAGGTGGTGACGCGAGGCGACCTCGGGCACGACGCCGCCGAACTGCGCGTGGGCGGCGGCCTGCGAGGAGATCACGTTGGAGAGCATGCGGGCGCCGTCCAGCACCGCCGCGCAGGTGTCATCGCAGGAGGTCTCCAGGGCAAGGATGGGCACGGTCGCCGGCGCCGCTCAGTCGAGCCACATGATCAGGGCGTCCTCGCCGTTGTCCTGGTAGTAGCGGGGACGCACCCCGGCCGAGCGGAAGCCGAGCCGTTCGTACATCGTGATCGCCGGCCGGTTGGAGACCCTCACCTCGAGCGTGAACGGCAGCTTGCCTCCCCCCTGCTCGACCAGCTTGCCGATCAGCCCGCGGGCGACGCCGCCACGGCGGCGCTCGGGTGCGACGGCCACGTTCATCAGGTGCCAGACCTGGTCATAGCGCGAGCAGACCAGGTAGCCGACCAGCTCGTCGTCGACCGTCGCCGCCAGGCAGATGCCGGACGGCTTGGAGAGCTCGAGCACGAACATCGCCAGCGACCAGGGCGTCGGGAAGGAGCGCCGCTCGATCGAGATCACGGCGGGCAGGTCGCTGTAGGCGAGCCGGCGGACCTTGGCCGCGCCGGCTGTTCTACTCGGCTCTATCGGAAGTGTCTCGCTCACGCCATCGCTGCGCATCGGGAGGTCTCAGGTAGATCGGATCGAGGGAATCGCCATATCCGTGCCCGGCGTCCTCCGCGAGGGCACAGATCTGCCGGGCGGAGACCCGGTGCACGGGATCCGCGTCGTCGGGGATGTCGACGTCCCGATCCGCCAGCTCCTGACGAAATCGTATCGCCCCCGAACCGGCTGCCCGCAGGAGCCCAGAGTGCGCGGCGACCTTCTCAGCAAGATCCGCGGGGGCAGCGACGAACGGCTCCCAAAGACGCTCGCCGCCGGCCGAGTAGAGCGCCGCGAAGACCTCCCCCCGGCGCGCATCGAGGACCGCCAGGCTTGCGGTGCGCCTTTCCCCCGCCATCGAGGGCAAAGGCGCACCGGAACGGGTTGTTTGCTCGCGGATGGCGCGGCCGAGCGCGTCGAGGGTGCAGACGCCGACGGCTGGCACTCCCGTGCTGGTTGCCAGGCCGCGGGCGGTCGCCAGGCCGATGCGGATGCCGACGAAGGAGCCGGGACCACGGCCGACGGCCAACCGCCCCACCTGCTCCCAGCCGCCGCAGGCCGCCGCCGCGCGCTCGACCTCGGCCAGCAGGGCGGTCGAGTGCCGCGGGCTTCCGTCGGCCGCCAGGCCGAGGGTCGCCTCGTGCAGCACCTCGCCGCCGCGCATCGCGCAGACGGCGGTGTCGGCGGTCGCGGTGTCGAAGCCGACGACCGCCTTCCCCTGGGGGGCCGGCTCAGCCAGTGACCTTGAAGATGAAGGAGCCGACGCGCTTGCCTTCGACGAACCAGGTGACCCGGTGCTTGCCGGGGATGTTCGAGGTCACCTTGTTGACATAGAGGGTGCCCTGCGTGGCCGGCTGGGCTTTGGCGCAGATGTTTTTGCCGGTCGGGAACTTGACGCAGACGCTGTAGTTGACGTCTCCCCGCAGGCTCTTGAAGAAGGCGCCCTTTTTCGCTTTCTTCGGGCACTTGTGGGACGGCTTCGCGTTCTGGGAAACGCCGCAGGCCACGTAGTGCTTGTAGGCGGCAGCGCCCGCTGTGGCCGTCGTCGCGGCTGCGAGCAGTGCAACCGAGAGCAGCAACGCCCCCAGCGTCTTGATTCCCTTCATTTCCGGCGTCCCTCCGTTCGCGTTTAGAAGTTCTTCGATGCTACAGGCACCGTTTCCTCTCAAACACGGCTATTTGCGGGCGGATGCGGCGGGCAGCTCAATCCGCCGCCGATCGCCGCCGGCGTGGTCGAGCCGGACCGCGAGAACGCGGTGCCGGCCGAGGGCCGGGACGGCGACGGCCGGCCACTCGATGAAGGCGACGCCCTGCGGGTCCAGGTAGTCCTCGAGCAGGGCCGGGTCCTCCGCCTCGAGGCTCGCCAGGCGGTAGAGGTCGAGATGGGCGACCGGCAGGCGGCCGCCGCCGTAGCGCCGGCCGATCGTGAAGGTCGGCGAGGTGACCGGCTCCTCGACGCCAAGCGCGCGGCAGGCGCCGCGGATCAGGGTCGTCTTGCCGGCGCCGACCTCGCCGCTGAGGACGACGACGTCGCCGGACTCGATCGTCGCCGCGAGCTCGGCGCCCAGCGCTTCGGTCTCGGCCGCGGAGCGGCTGGTGGCGCTCACCCGAAGATGTCGAGCTGGTCGTCGGAGGGCTGGGGCTGGGGCTGGGGCGATGCGGGCTCCGCCGCGGGCTCCTCGAGCGGCTCTTCGGTGGCGACCGGTGGGCCCATCGCGAGCAGGCCGGGGATCGTCGCGAAGTCCTCGCGCAGCGACTCCTTCACCGCCGGGGTGCGCAGGGCGGCCGCCGGGTGGAAGATCGGCAGCAGGAAGACGCTGCGGCCGCCCAGCTCGTGCACCTGCGGTGTCCCCCGCACCTTGGTGATCCCGGCCGGGCTGCCGCTGAGCAGCTTGGTGGCGAAGTTGCCCAGCGTGCAGATCACCGTCGGCTCGATCAGCCGCACCTGCTCGAAGAGGTAGGGCTTGCAGGCCTCGATCTCCAGCGGCTGCGGATCGCGGTTGCCAGGCGGGCGGCTCTTCAGCACGTTGGCGATGAAGACCCGCTCGCGCGAGAGCCCGATCTCTTCCAGCATCTGGTTGAGCAGCTGCCCGGCGCGGCCGACGAAGGGCAGCCCCTGGCGATCCTCTTCTGCCCCCGGCGCCTCGCCGACGAACATCAGGTCGGCGTCGGCATCGCCGGCGCCGAAGACGGCCTTCGTCCGTGTCTCGTGCAGCGGGCACCTGGTGCAGCCCTTGACCTCGTTGAAGAGCTCGACCAGCTGCTCGCGCCGCTGCTCCGCCGTCACCGCCACTAGGCGCCCCCCTTCGCTCGCTTGCTCCTGCTCTCGGCAAGCCGCTCGCCCCGTGCCGCTTCGCGGTCGCGGCGCCGCGATTCGTCGGAGCGGACCCCGGCGCCGCGCGGCTGTCGCCCCGCCGGAGAGACCGGCGAGAGCAGTCGCCGCGTGCGCATCGAGCCGCAGCCCGGACAGGCAAGGCTGCGCGTCTCGGCGGAGGTCAACTCCTCAAAGCGCTCCCCACACTCCTCGCACTCGAACTCATAGACCGGCACGGCGTCATCGTAAGTCCACAGAGGCTGACTTCCCACTTATTCGCGCATACCGCGGAGAAAGAGGAAGTCAGCGCGCAGCGTCAGGGCAGCGGCTCCCAGTCCCAGGCCTTGGCCGAGGTCAAACTCTCCTGCTCCAGGTAGCGCCTGAACTCCGATAGCTCTGCCGGCTCGATGCCGTAGACGTGGTCGGGTTCGGGGAAGTGGGCGCTGCGGACCTCCTCGACGTACCGGCTCATGCCGGCGACCATCTGGTTGTGGACGTCGGCGTATTGCTTGACGAATTTGGCCATGCGGCCGGTGGTGATGCCGAGCAGGTCGTGGAAGACGAGCACCTGGCCTGCCGTCGCCGGACCGGCGCCGATGCCGATCACCGGGACCTCGAGCTTCTCGACGATCGCCTCGGTGACGGCCGTCGGTACCGCCTCGAAGACGATCGCGAAGCAGCCTGCCGCCTCCAGCGCCAGGGCCTCCTCGCAGAGCTTGATCGCGCTCTGGGCGGTCTTGCCCTGGGCCTTGTAGCCGCCCAGGGCGGTCGCGGTCTGCGGGGTGAGGCCGACGTGGCCCATCACCGGGATGCCGGCGCGGACGATCGCCCGGGCGCGCTCGACCGAGATCCCCCCCGCCTCGAGCTTGACCGTCTGGCAGCCGGTCTCCTTGACCAGGCGCATCGCGTTTTCGACCGCCGCCTCGTTGCTCGCCTCATAGCTGCCCTTGGGCATGTCGCCGACCATCAGCGGCGTCCTCAGGCCACGGCGCACGGCCCTGCCGAGGACGAGCATCTCCTCCATCGTCACCGCCTCGGTGCCTTCGTGGCCGAGCACGACATTGGCGGCGGAGTCGCCGACCAGGACGACGTCGACGCCTGCCTCCTCGGCGACCTTGGCCGAGGGGAAGTCATAGGCGGTGACCATCGCGATCGGTTCGCCCTTGGCCTTCATCTCCATCAATCGCGGCAGGCTGACCGGCGGCCGGTCCTCGGAGGGAGGCGCTGTGTGCGAACGAGCCCCGGAGCTCATCACGCCATCTCCGCGTCGGAGGCGTGCGCCGGCTCTGCCAGCAGCACCTCGGGGTGGCTGTCGACGGCGACGATCTCGTTCTCCTCGTCGACGTGGACGACGACCGGCGAGTAGGCCTCGAGGTCGCTCTCGTCGTAGGCGCCGAAGGAGGCGACGATGATCTTGTGGCCCGGCCGGGTCAGGTGCGCGGCGGCGCCGTTGACCTGCATCGTGCGCGAGCCGGGCTCGCCGTCGATCACGTAGGTGACGAAGCGGGCGCCGTTGTCGATGTCCCAGACGTGGACCTGCTCGTTGGTGATCAGGTCGGCGGCGGCCATCAGCTCGGTGTCGATCGTGATGCTGCCGATGTAGTCGACATCGCAGTCGGTCACCGTCGCCCGGTGGATCTTGGACTTGAGCATCTGCCTCTGCATCGGTTCTCCCCTCAGCTCATTTGCTTGAAGTTCTCACGGCTCTATGAGGACGTTGTCGATCAGCCGCGCGCGGCCCACCCGGGCGGCGAGCGCGATCAGCACCGGCCGGCTGCCCAGCTCGGTGACGGGTGAAAGGTCCGCGGCGTCGCGCGCCTCGAGGTACTCGGCCTCGATCCCGGCGGCGCGCAGCTCGGCCCGGGCCGCCTCGAGCGCGGCGGCGAGGCCGACGATCGGGACGGCCTCCTCTGCCGCGGCGAGCGCCCGCGAGAGCGCCGTCGCCCGCGTCCGCTCGCCCGGCTCCAGGTAGGCGTTGCGCGAGCTCATCGCCAGGCCGTCGGGCTCGCGCACGGTCGGCAGCACCTCGACCCGCAGCGGGAAGTCGAGGTCGCTGACCATGCGACGGATCACAGCGACCTGCTGGGCGTCCTTCTGGCCGAAGTAGGCGACGTCCGGCCCGACCGAGTTGAAGAGCTTGGCGACGACGGTGGTGACACCGCGGAAGTGCTCGGGGCCGCGGCGCGCCGGGTCACCGTCGAGCACCCCGGTGAGGCTGTCCTCGACCGCGACGTAGGTGGCAAAGCCCTCGGGGTAGACCTCCTCCACCGGGGGCGCGTAGACGAAGTCGGCGCCGGCCTCGGCCGCCAGCCGCAGATCGCGCTCCTCGTCGCGGGGGTAGCGGTCGAGGTCCTCGCCGGGCCCGAACTGGGTCGGGTTGACGAAGAGGCTCATCACGACCACGTCGCACTCAGCCCGGGCGGCGCGCAGCAGCGAGAGGTGCCCCTCGTGCAGGTAGCCCATCGTCGGCACCAGGCCGATCGACTCGCCGGCGCGGCGAGCCGGCTCCAGGGCAGAGCGAAGCTGATCCTTGCCGCGAAGGAGCGTCACGTCGCCTTGTGCGTGTGAGGGAGCGAGTTCGACGAGATCCATTGGTCCATGCCCTTCGGGTCACGGCCGTGAATCAAAAGTATAGGCACTGCTGTGCGGGATTCGCGCGGCTTACGTCACATTTCGAACAGCCCGGCGCGCCCGTCAGGCCCGGCTCAGCGGCCTGGCAGGGCTGCCAGCGGCCACGGTTCCGGCCGGCAGGTCCCGGGTGACGACGGAGTTGGCGCCGATCACGCAGCGATCGCCGATCGTGACGCCGCTGGTGACCACGCAGTTGACCCCGAACCAGCAGTTGGAGCCGATCCTGACCGGCCCCTTGCTGGTGAAGCCCTGCTGGGTGATCGGCGCCTCGGGATCGTCGAAGCGGTGGGCCGAGTCGCCGACGAAGCAGCCGTTGGCGAACATCGTGTGATCGCCGATCTCGATCAGCTCCAGGGCGGCCAGCATCGTGTTGCGGTTGAGGAAGCAGTCGGCGCCGATCTCGATCCGCGCCTCGGGCGCCAGCGTCAGCCAGCAGCCGGGCTCCAGCAGCGTGCCTTCGCCGATCCGCAACCGGCCCTGATCGAGCGCCTCCAGCGCCTCGCCCTCGAGCGGCCGGCGGATGAAGAAGCCGCCGCGCGCGGCGTGGCGGGCCAAGCGCCAGCGCCGGTCGAGCCGCCGGTTGCGCTCATACCAGCGCCGCTTCGCCCACCATATCCGCCACCCCCTCTGCCCCACCCCACAACCCTAAACCGCCCGCCGACGGGCCTCAAACGTGACATATAGACACGTTTGAGGCCCGTCGGCGGCATAGACTGGTGGCCGTGGCTGATCTGCGTGGTGGCATCGACCTCGGCGGGACCAAGATCCAGACGGCGATCGTCTCCGCCGCGGGCGACGTGCAGGGGGAAGCGCGCCACCCCACCCCCACCTCGGGAGGTCCGGAAGATGTCGCCAAGGCGATGGCGGCCGCCCTGCGCGAGGCGGCCGAGGCCGCGGGCGTCGAAGCGAGCGACCTGGAGGGAGTCGGGGTCGGCTCGCCGGGCGACGCCGACGGCAAGACCGGGGTTGTCAGCGGGGCTCGCAACCTGCCAGGCTGGGAGGGCAGCTTTCCGCTCGGTGAAAAGCTGGCCGAGGCCCTGGGAACCGAGGTGCGGATCGGCAACGATGTGCAGGTCGCGGTCGAAGGCGAGTACAGGCTTGGAGCCGGCAGGGCCTTCGACTCGGTACTCGGCGTCTGGTGGGGCACCGGGGTCGGGGGCGGCATCATCCTCCGCGGCAAGCCGTGGCTGGGTCGCGGTGCCGCCGGCGAGATCGGCCACATGGTCGTCAAGCGAGGCGGCGCCCGCTGTCCCTGCGGCCGGCGCGGCTGCATGGAGGCCTACGCCGGCAGAGCCGCGATGGAGGCCAAGGCGCGTCACGAACACGCCTCGGGGGTCGAGACCAAGCTCTTCGAGATCATGGAGAAGCGCGGCAAAGACCGGTTGACGAGCGGGGTCTGGGAGCACGCGCTGCGCGAGAAGGATCCGCTTGCCGAGAGCCTGATCCGGCGCGCCGTGCGATACCTCGGCACCGGCATAGCCTCCGCCTGCAACCTGCTCGACGTCGAGGCCGTGCTGATCGGAGGCGGGCTCGGCGTCCGCTTCGGCGAGCGCTACGCGGCGGAGATCGAGCGCGAGATGGGGAAGCACATCTTCGTCTCCGACGACCCGCCGAAAACGCTGATCGCCGAGCTCGGCGACCTCGGCGGCGCTATCGGCGCCTCACTGCTCTTCGCGGACTGACCCGGCCCCCTTTTTCCGTCTCGGAGACGTAAAAGGGAGGGCGGACTTAGACGCGCCCCTCGGCCTGGCGGCGGGAGCGGGCGACCGCGTCGATGATCACGGCGGCGAGCAGGACGCCGCCGGTGATCATGTACTTGACCGAGGATTCGAGCGCCAGCAGGTTCATCCCGTTGGAGATCGAGCCGATCACGGTGGCGCCGAGCAGGGCCGACCAGACGCTGCCGCGGCCGCCGAAGAGGCTGGTGCCGGCGATCACCGGGGCGGCGATCGCTTCCAGCAGCAGGTTGCTGCCGCCGGAGCTCTGGTTGACCGCGAGCAGGCGCGAGGCGGCGAGGATGCCGCCGACCGCGGCCATCGAGGAGCAGAGGGTGAAGGCGATCACGCGGATGCCGTCGACCCGGATGCCGGCCCGGCGCGCCGCCTCGGCGTTACCGCCGACGGCGAAGAGGTGGCGGCCGAAGATCGTCCTCGTGGTGAGCAACTGGAAGCCGATCACGAAGGCGAGCAGGATCAGCAGCGCCAGTGGCAGGCCGCGGTCCGAGTTGAGGATCGCGACGGCGACGATGATCACCACCGCGATCACCGCCACCCTGATCAGCAGCAGCGGGGTCGGCTCGGTCGTCACCCCGGCGGCGAGGCGCCGGCGGTGGCCGGCGAAGGTGATCAGAGCGAAGCCGGCGATCGCGACCGCGGCGACGATCCAGCCCACCGCCGGCCCGTAGAAGGTGTTGGCCAGGTTGGTGATGCCGGAATTGCTGAGGTTGACGGTGCCGGTCTTGCCCAGCACCAGCAGCAGCGCCCCCTGCCAGGTGAGCAGCCCCGCCAGCGTGACCACGAAGGACGGGATGCGGAAGCGGGTGAAGAGCATGCCCTGGAGCAGGCCGATGACGGACCCGGTGAGCACCCCGGCCGCGATCGCCGGTGCCGGGCCCAGCCGTTTTTGACGTTGAGCACGGCCATCACCGCCGCGGCGAGGCCGCTGGTCGCGCCGACCGAGAGGTCGATCTCGCCGATCAGCAGCACCATCACCACGCCGACCGCGATCAGGCCGACGGCGGTGATCTGCAGGAAGAGGTTGGTCAGGTTGGCGGCGGAGAGGAAGCGTTCGTTCTGAACGTCGAAGATGATCCAGATCACCGTGATCGCCAGGATCACCCGCAGCGAGGCGAGGTCCCCCTGCAGGAAGCGCCGCAGCAGGTCGCGCGGCGAGGTCTCCTCGGCGCCCGCCGCCTCCGGTGCCGCCACGTCCGGGTCGCCGATCCTCACGGCTGTCGCTCCCGTTCTTCGGTGTCGGTTGTCGCTCCGGTGATCGCCGCCACCACCTGCTCCTCGCTGGTGTCGGCGGAGTCGAAGACGCCGGCCCGGCGCCCCAGGCGCAGCACGAAGATGCGGTCGGCGACGGCGAAGACGTCGGCGAGGTTGTGGCTGATCACCACCACCCCGAGGTTGCGCTCGCGCAGGCGCCGGATCAGGTCGAGCACCTGTTTGGTCTGGACCACGCCGAGCGCCGCGGTCGGCTCGTCGAGCATCACGACCTTCGGCTCGCCGAGCAGCGAGCGGGCCACCGCGACCTGCTGGCGCTGCCCGCCGGAGAGCGTCCCCACCTCCGAGCGGACGCTCGGAATCGTCACCGAGAGCTGCTCGAGCAGCTCGTGGGAACGCTGCTCCATGGCGATCTCGTCGAGGGCCCGAAACGCGGTGCCGGGGCCGCCGATCAGTTCCTCCTGGCCGAGGAAGAGGTTGGCGACGACGTCGAGGTTGTCGCAGAGCGCCAGGTCCTGGTAGACGGTGGCGATCCCCAGCTCCGTCGCCGAGGACGGGCCAGTGATCTTCACCTGCCGGCCCTCGAAGACGAACTGCCCGGAGTCGATGCTGTGGATTCCGGAGATCGACTTGACCAGGGTCGACTTGCCGGCCCCGTTGTCGCCGACCAGGGCGAGCACCTCGCCGGCGCGCACGTCTAGGTCCACCCCGTCGAGGGCCTGAACCGGGCCAAAGTGCTTGCTGACCCCTTTGATCGCGAGGACAGCGCCGTTATCGCTCATCGGTCTCGTGCCGGCCGAGGGTGAAACCGGGGCGAACCCCCTATGTGGTCCGCCCCGATCATCACTCGCCTATTCGATGCCGGCTTCTTTGCAGGCGGCCTTGTAGGGGCCGGTGCAGATTTCCGACGTTGGCCAGAATTCGTCTTTGACGATCGTTTCGTTGATGTTGTCTTTGGTCACCGCCACCGGTTCGAGCAGAACCGAGGGCACGTCTTCCAGTTCGTTGTTCGTCTTGCCGTTGACCAGGCCGGAAGGGACTTCTTCTTCCTGCGCCAGGGCGACGGCGATTTCCGCGGCGGCGTTGGCCTCCGGTTCGATCGCCTTGTAGACCGTCATGAACTGTTCGCCGACGAGGATGCGTTGGATCGCTTCCAGTTCGGCGTCCTGACCTGTGGTCGGCTTGCTTTCGGGCTTGATCCCCGCGGCCTTCATCGCCGCGATCGCGCCGCCTGCGGTGCCGTCGTTGGCGGCGTAGACACCGGCGAACCCGTTCTTGCCGAGCGCCGTGATCGCCTGTTCCATCTCGTTCTGGGCCTGGTCGGGGCTCCAGTCAGGCGTGTCGTATTCCTTGGCGACGTTGGTGCCTTCCTTCTTGAAGACCTTCATCGCTCCGGCCTTGAACTGGCCCGCGTTGGGATCCGTGGGAGAGCCGTTGATCATCACGATCGGGCCGTTGGGGCTGCCTTCTTCCTTGAGCTTTTCGAGCAGCGTTTCGGCCTGCAGTTCGCCGACCTTTTCGTTGTCGAAGGACACGTAGTAGTCGACGGGAGCGCCGAGGATGAGGCGGTCGTAGCTGACCACCGGGATGCCTTCTTCGTTGGCTTTCTTCACCACCGAGCCGACCGCGGTCGCGTCGACCGCGTCGAGGACGAGGACGTTGGCGCCCTGGGTGATCGCCGCTTCGCCCTGGGACTGCTGTTCGCTCGTGCTCTGGTTGGCGTTGCTGTAGATGATTTCGCAGTCTTCGCAGATTTCTTCGACCTTCTTTTCGAATTCAGGCCGATCGTGCGCTTCATAGCGACTCGTCTTCGACTCGGGCAGGAGCAGCGCGACCTTCGGGCCGCCTCCTCCACCTCCGCCGCAACCCACCGCAACGACAACTGAGGCGACGAGGACGGCAACCGCGATCCCCGATCGCACTGGGACTGATCTGGACATAGAGCTCTCCTTTCGCCCCTGCCCTTACCCACTCGGCGCGATCTTCACTCCACCTCTCCGCGACCGCCATCTCACCGTAGCGCATCGGTGTACCGCAGTGGTGTTTTTTGCTCAGGCCGCGACCGACTCGCGCCGCTTGCGCGGGGCGCGTTTGGGCTTGGCCGGCTCGACCAGCTCGGCGAGGAAGCGGCCGGTGTAGGAGCCCGTCACTGCGGCCACCTCCTCGGGAGTGCCGGTGGCCACCACCTCTCCACCCTCTTCGCCGCCCTCGGGACCGAGGTCAATCAGGTGGTCGGCGGTCTTGATCACGTCGAGGTTGTGCTCGATCACGACCACGGTGTTGCCTGCGTCGACCAGGCGTCCCAAGACCTCGAGCAGGCGCTGAACGTCGGCGAAGTGCAGGCCGGTGGTCGGCTCGTCGAGGATGTAGAGGGTGTTGCCGGTGGCGACCTTGGAGAGCTCGGTCGCCAGCTTGACCCGCTGCGCCTCGCCGCCGGAGAGGGTCGTCGCCGCTTGGCCGAGGCGGATGTAGTCGAGGCCGACGTCGTGCAGGGTGCGCAGCCGGCGGGCGATCTTCGGCACGTTCTCGAAGAAGACGACCGCCTCCTCGACCGACATCTCGAGCACGTCGCCGATGTTCTTGCCCTTGAAGCGGACCTCGAGCGTCTCGCGGTTGTAGCGCTTGCCGTGACACTGCTCGCAGGGGACGTAGACGTCGGGCAGGAAGTGCATCTCGATCTTGATCTGGCCGTCGCCGCGACAGACCTCGCAGCGCCCACCCTTGACGTTGAAGCTGAAGCGCCCCGGCTTGTAGCCGCGCGCCCGCGACTCCTGGGTCTGGGTGAAGAGCTGGCGGATGTGGTCGAAGACCCCGGTGTAGGTGGCCGGGTTGGAGCGCGGCGTGCGCCCGATCGGCGACTGGTCGATGTTGATGATCTTGTCGATCTGGCTGAGCCCGTCGACGCCGTCGTGGGCACCGGGGCGCAGCTTCGCCTGGTGCAGGCGGTTGGCGACCGAGTGGTGCAGGGTCTCGTTGACCAGGGTCGACTTGCCCGAGCCCGAGACACCGGTGACGCAGCAGAAGACGCCGAGAGGGATCGCCACGTCGACGTCCTTGAGGTTGTGTTCGCGGGCGCCGCGCACGCGCAGGGCGCCGCTCGGCTTGCGGCGCTCCTCGGGCACCTCGATCTTGCGCTTGCCTGAGAGGTACTGGCCGGTGAGCGAGGCCGAGTCCTTGGCGACCTGCTTCGGCGTCCCGGCCGAGATCACGTGACCGCCGTGCTCGCCGGCACCCGGGCCGAGGTCGACGAGGTGGTCGGCGGCCATCATCGTGCCCTCGTCGTGCTCGACCACGATCACCGTGTTGCCGAGGTCGCGCAGTCGGTCGAGGGTGGCGATCAGCTTCTCGTTGTCGCGCTGGTGCAGGCCGATCGAGGGCTCGTCGAGCACGTACATCACGCCGACCAGGCTGGAGCCGATCTGGGTCGCGAGGCGGATTCGCTGCGCCTCGCCGCCGGAGAGCGAGCGGGCCGAACGGCCGAGCGAGAGGTAGCCGATGCCGACGTTCTCGAGGAAGGCGAGCCGTTCGGAGATCTCGCGCACGATCAGGCGCGCGATCGCCCGCTCGGTCTCGGTCATCTCCAGGCCGTTGATCCACTCCGAGGCGCCGCGCGCCGACTTGGCGCTGAACTCGGCGATGCTGATCCCGCCGACCTTGACCGCGAGGCTCTCCGGGCGCAGGCGGGCGCCTTTGCAGTCGGGGCAGGGCTGCTCGGCCATGTAGCCCTCGATCCGCTCGCGGTTGGACTCCGAGTCGGTCTCTTCGTAGCGCCGCTCGAGGTTGTTGACGATCCCCTCGAAGCGCACTTTGTAGGAGCGGCGGCGGCCGAAGCGGTTGGTGTAGGAGACCTGGTGGCGCTCGGAGCCGGTGCCGTAGAGAAAGACCTCTTTCTCCAGCTTCTTCAGCTTAGACCAGGGCTTGTCGAGGTCGACTTCGTAGGCCTCGGCGACCGAGGCGATCAGCCGCTTCCAGTAGGCGGTGATGCCGCGATTCCAGGGCTGCAGGGCGCCCTCGCCGAGCGAGAGGGTCGGGTCGGGCACGACCAGCTCGGGGTCGATCACGCGCTGGAAGCCGAGCCCGTGACAGCGCTCGCAGGCGCCGTGGGGCGAGTTGAAGGAGAAGATGCGCGGCTCCAGCTCCGGAATCGAGGTGCCGCAGTTGAGGCAGGCGAACTGCTCGGAGAAGAGCAACGGCTCGGTCTTCTCGTCGACCATCTCGACTTCGACCAAGCCGGCGGCAAGGCCGGCCGCGGCCTCGACCGACTCCGAGAGGCGGCGGCGCAGGTCGGGCTTCATCACCAAACGGTCGACGACGACGGCAACGTCGTGTTTGTATTTCTTGTCGAGGACGATCTCCTCGTCGAGCCGGCGCAGCTCGCCGTCGATCTTGACCCGCGAGTAGCCCTCCAGCCGGAACTGCTCGAGCAGCTTGCCGTACTCGCCTTTGCGCCCGCGCACGACCGGGGCCGTGACCATGAATTTGGTCCCCTCCTCGAGCGTCATCAGCCGGTCGACGATCTGCTCCTGGGTCTGGCCGGTGATCTCGGCGCCGCACTCGGGGCAGTGGGGCACACCGATCCGCGCCCAGAGCAGCCGCAGGTAGTCGTGGATCTCGGTCACCGTGCCGACGGTCGAGCGCGGGTTGCGCGAGGTCGTCTTCTGGTCGATCGAGATTGCCGGCGAGAGCCCCTCGATCGAGTCGACGTCGGGCTTCTCCATCAGGCCGAGGAACTGCCGCGCGTAGGCCGAGAGCGACTCGACGTAGCGCCGCTGCCCCTCGGCGTAGATCGTGTCGAAGGCAAGGCTCGACTTACCGGAGCCCGAGAGCCCGGTGATCACGATCAGCGCGTCGCGCGGCAGCTCAACGTCGATGTCCTTGAGGTTGTGCTCCCGCGCCCCCGAGATGACAATTCGCTCAGAAGCGGCCACTGGGACGGATTCTACGCACCCGAACAGATGTTCCCTCAAGAACCCCGCACCCTCCGTATTTCCCAGACGCCCGAGTAACCCGGGGGGCGAATCTCCGCTGACTTCGCCCTTATCCGCGATATGCGCAAAGAACCAGGAAGTCACCATCGGGTTGCCGAGGTGGCGAGTAGGCAGTACGGGGTCGTCTCGGCTGAGCAAATGGTTGCGGTCGGCCTCTCCTGGGATCAAATCGCTCGCGAAGTCTCGATCGGCCGTTTCCACCGCATTCATCGAGGGGTGTACGCGGTGGGCCACAGCGCGCTGTCTCGGCGTGGAAAGTGCCTTGCCGCAGTCCTTACCTGCGGAGACGGAGCCCTTCTCAGCCACTGCTCTGCCGCCTGGCTCTGGGGACTCACAACGAGATGGCGGCCGGTGATTGAAGTCACTGCCGCCACCCCGGTTGAAACACGACGCGAGATCAAGGTACACAGCGCGAGTGCGCTCAAGGGGGAAGACCGCGCCGCCTTTGAGCAAATTCCGGTGACCGCGATTCCGCGAACGCTCCTCGACTTCGCAGCAGTCGACCCAAGGTTTCTTGGAGGCGCGATCGAGCGGGCCTATCGGCGGGACTTGCTCGATTTGGATGCGATTGATCGCCTGCTGATGCGCAGCCGGGGATTCCGCGGCGTCGCCCGTCTGCGAGACGCAATTGAGATCTACCGGATCAAGGCCTTCACCCGCTCGCGTCTCGAGCGTCGCTTCCTTTCTTTGGTTCGCCGCGCCGAGCTTCGACAGCCGGCGATGAACCTCTTCATCGCCGGGTTCGAGCTTGATGCCTACTGGCCGATCGAGCGTTTCGCGGTCGAACTTGACACCTACGACCACCATGGAGACCCAGTGGCGTTCGAGACCGATCGCTTGCGCCAGGAAGACCTCAAGCTGGCCGGCATCGAGATAGTGCGCCTCACCGGCGCGAGGATGGACCGCGAACCCGAGGCGATCGTCATCCGCCTGCGTCGCCTGCTCGCACAGCGAAGGCGGCAGCTAGGACTCCCTCTCGATTGACTTCCTGGTTTTCCGCGCATACCGCGGAGAACCAGGAAGTCAGCCCTTAGTAGAGGGCGGTGGCTAGGCGGCGGCGGTAGCTCGCTGCGGTTGGGTCGCCGGGGTCGAACTCGGCGAGGATGCCGACTGTGGCGCGGCGGAGTTGCTCGCGGCGTTGGTCTCGCTCGTTTTCCTCGCCGGCCTCGCTCGGCTCCTGCAGATTTGCGAGCAGCAGGTCAAGCGCTGCCTCTCGCTCGCCTCGATCGAGGGCCTCGAACGCTTTTCGAGCCACGCCCGCCTTCGTCAGGCGAATGCGCGCGGCGATCCCTTCGGCGGCGAAGTCGCCCTCGTGGCCCTCGACGGCGCTGAGCGCATCGTCCTCCGCCCCGCGCTCGAGGCGCTTGCGGGCGAGGGCGACGGCGATATCGGCGCGGCGGGGCTCCAGTTCGCTCGCCTCGCGCAGGGAGAGCTCGTCGCCGGCGGCGAGCAGCTCGTCGGCGCGCGAAGGGACGAGCGAGTCGAAGAGCTCTTCGACCTTGGCCTTGGGCACGGCGCCGACGAATTCGTCGACGACCTCTCCGTCGCGGAAGGCCTTGACGGCGGGAATGCCCTGGATGCCGAAGCGAGCCGAGAGCCCCTGGTTGGCGTCGACGTCGACCTTGGCCAGCAGCACCCGGCCGCCACGGCTCGCCTCCGCCGCCTCCAGCGCCGGCCCCAAGGTTCGACATGGCCCGCACCACTCGGCCCAGAAGTCGACCACGACGGGGGTCTGCCGCGAAAGCTCGATCACGTCACGGTCGAAGGTCGCTTCGGTTACGTCAACGGCCACGCACTGAGGATATGTGGCCGCGGCCGTGAGGTCAGGGGCCCCTCGGTTGGTTAAGGCCTCTTGCGTATTGCACCGAGGAGGGCTAGCGTCGAACGCAGGCGGGGTCAGCGAACGAGGAGGAAGCGATGTCCAATCTCGATACCGCCCGGTCCAGCTACGAGGCATTCGGCCGTGGCGACCTCGAAGCCCTGAAGGAGATGATGTCCGAGGACAGCACCTGGCTCACCTCGGATGAGCTGCCGCTCGGCGGCGAAACCAAAGGCCGTGACGCGATCATCGGGGAGTTCGCCCAGATCCCCAACTACTGGTCGTCGTTCAGCGTCGAGCCGGAGGAGTTCATCGACGCGGGCGAGTGGGTGGTAGTGCGCGGCACGCAGCGCGCCGGCAACGACAGCGGCAGCTTCGAGGCGCCCTTCGCCCACCTGATGAAGTTCGCGGACGGCAAGCTGGTGCGCGGCGAGTTCTTCGCCGACAGCGCCAAGGCGGCGAAGGTCCTGGCCTGAGGCCCGCCGGGGGCGCTCAGGCCCCCGCTCGCATCCCGTCGAGGTCGCGGCGCAGCTCCCGCAGCTCATCGCGGAGCCGCGCCGCCTCCTCGAAGCGCAGATCGTCGGCCGCCGCGAGCATCTCCTCCTCGAGGGTGACGATCGTGCGCTCGAGCTCGTCCGGATCGGCGAACTCGCCGGCGCGCTTGCCACGGCGCTTGCGCGGCGCCCGGTCCTCCATCGCCAGGAACTCGCTCATCTCGGAGATGCCCTTGCGCACCGTCTCCGGCGTGATCCCGTGCTCCTCGTTGTAGGCGAGCTGGATCGCCCGGCGTCTATCCGTCTCGCGCATCGCCGCCTGCATCGCCTCGGTCTCCCTGTCGGCGTACATCAGCACCCGCCCGTTGACGTTTCGCGCCGCCCGCCCGATCGTCTGCACGAGGCTGGTCTCGCCGCGCAGGAAGCCCTCCTTGTCGGCGTCGAGAATCGCCACCAGCGAGACCTCGGGCAGGTCGAGTCCCTCGCGCAGCAAGTTGACCCCGACCAGGACGTCGTACTCGCCGAGGCGCAGGTCGCGGACGATCTGGATCCGTTCCAGGGTGTCGATCTCCGAGTGCAGGTAGCGCACCTTGATCCCGTACTCGAGCAGGTAGTTGGTCAGGTCCTCGGCCATCTTCTTGGTCAAGGTGGTGACGAGGACGCGGTCGCCCCCCTCGGCGACGCCCTTGATCTCGTTCATCAGGTCGTCGATCTGGTTGCGCGTCGCGCGCAGCTCGATCTCGGGGTCGATGATCCCGGTGGGGCGGACGATCTGCTCGACCGTGCGGCTCGATTCGGCCCGCTCGAAGGGCCCCGGCGTCGCCGAGACCATGACCAGCTGCGGCACCCGTTCGAGGAACTCGTCGAACTTGAGCGGCCGGTTGTCGATCGCCGAGGGCAGGCGGAAGCCGTAGTCGATCAGGGTCTGCTTGCGCGATCTATCCCCCTCGTACATGCCGCCGATCTGCGGCACCGTCTGGTGGGACTCGTCGACGAAGACGACGAAGTCGTCGGGGAAGTAGTCGATCAGCGTGTGCGGCGGGCTGCCCGGCGGGCGGCCGTCGAGGATGCGCGAGTAGTTCTCGATCCCCGAGGTGAAGCCGATCTCTTTCAGCATCTCGATGTCGTAGGCGGTGCGCTGGCGCAGCCGGTGCGCCTCCAGCTGCTTGCCCTCGGCCTCGAGCTCGGCGGTGCGCGTGTTCAGTTCGTTGCGGATTTCCTCGACCGCCCGCTCCAGGGTCTCGTCGCGAGTCACGTAGTGCGAAGCGGGCCAGACCGAGACGTGGTCGATCGTGTCGAGGATCTCGCCGGTCAGCGGGTCGAAGTGCTGGATGCCCTCGATCTCGTCGCCGAAGAGGGCGATCCGGTAAGCCGACTCGGCGTAGGAGGGCATGATCTCCAGCACCTCGCCGCGCACCCGGAAGGCGCCGCGGCCGAGCACCGAGTCGTTGCGCTGGTACTGCATCTTGACCAGCTTGCGCAGCACCTCGTCGCGGTCGATCTCCTCGCCGACCTTGAAGAGCTGCATTTTTTCGTTGTAGACCTGGGGCGAGCCGATCCCGTAGATGCAGGAGACCGAGGCGACGATGATCACGTCGCGGCGGGCGAAGAGGGAGGCGGTGGCGGCGTGGCGCAGGCGGTCGATCTCGTCGTTGATCGAGGAGTCCTTCTCGATGTAGAGGTCCTGGGCGGGAACGTAGGCCTCGGGCTGGTAGTAGTCGTAGTAGGAGACGAAGTACTCGACCGAGTTGTCGGGGAAGAACTCGCGGAACTCGTTGCAGAGCTGCGCCGCCAGGGTCTTGTTGTGGGCAATGACGAGTGAGGGCCGCTGCACCTCGGCAATCGTCGCCGCCATCGTGAAGGTCTTGCCGGTGCCGGTGGCGCCGAGCAGGGTCTGGAAGCGGTCGCCCGCGGCGAGGCCCTCGGCTAGGCCGGCGATCGCCTTCGGCTGGTCGGCGGTCGGCGTGTAGGCGGGGTTGAGCTCGAAGTCGGGCACGGGAAGCACGATAGGGCTTGTGCCGGGTGGGGCGGCGGGGCAGGGCGCCCGGGCCGGCTTCGCCGGGAGTTCCCGGGGCCCTGCCCCGCCGCCCCTCTCGCCCGAAGCTCCATAGACTGGCCGCCGATGAGCCGCTCACAGAGAGCACTTGCCGGGTTCTTCGCTTTCGCCGGGACGATGCACTTTGTTATCCCGCGCAGCTATGAAGCGATCATGCCGCCCTCGCTGCCGCGGCACAAAGAGGCCGTGGCCCTCAGCGGCGTTGCTGAGATCGTCGGTGGCCTGGCGGTGGCAAGGCCCTCGACCCGGCGCTTCGCGCGCTGGTGGCTGCTGGCTCTGCTCGCCGCGGTATTCCCGGCCAACCTGCACATGGCGGTCAACCCGGAGCAGGTGCGCGGGCTTGACCTCGAGCGGGTGCCGCGCTGGGCGCTCTGGGCGAGGCTGCCGCTGCAGCCGCTGGCGATGCTCTGGGTCTGGCGCGCGACGCGCGGGTAGCCCGGGCGAACTCAAGCGTCCCGGCCTCGCTGTATAAACAGGCGGGTTCTTGAGTAGGTGTTTTGTCCGTCGATGTTTTGGCTGTAGCCCTTCTGTCGTCGCAGACAGAGAATCGCCTGTAATGAAACCACGCGAACGTTTCGCAACTAATCTGCGCAAAGCGCGCAAGACGAAGGGGATCTCGCAGGAGGAGCTCGGCTTCCGCTGCGACCTTCACCGGACCGAGATCTCCCTGCTCGAGCGCGGCGGCCGCGAGCCGCGGCTGGGCACGATCGTCAAGCTCGCCGGCTCCCTCGACACCACCCCGGAACGGCTCTGCGAAGGGGTCACCTGGCTGCCCGCCAAGGGCAAATTCCAGATCAAAAAGTAGGAGCTACGGCAGGAAACCTTCGAGCAGTTCCTGGGCGGGGCCGAGGAAGCCTTCGACGTTGTCGAGCAGGGATTCGGCGTTGTTGATCAGTTCGATCGCCTGTTCGAGGGAGACGCTCTTCAGCGTTTCCCGCAGGGGCCCGCCAGGAACGGGCTGAGGGCGCCGGCTTCTTCGGCGTCGTTCACCGCCCGCAGCAGGCCGGCCCTGACCGCCTGCGCCAGCTTGGTGTCGGTGATCTGGTACCGCTCCATGAAGCGTTCGCGCGATTGCGGCGTGGCCAGGGCTCGCGCCAGGGTCTCGCGGCTGACCCCGAGCCGGCAGGCGGCGCCGTCGAGCGCCGAGAGCGTGAACTGCTCGGCGATCTGCTGCAGCCCTTCCGGGTTGCGCCAGGGGCGGTGCTTGCAGGGTCCTGGGTCTTCTCCGGCGTGTAGGAGGCACCGCCCGCGGCGAGATAGATGCCGACCAGGAGCACGGCGGAGACGATCGCGCCGCCGACCAGGAAGACTGACCGTCGCTCGCTGTTCACAGCTCCACTTTCCGTGCCAGGCCGATCGGGATCAGCGAGAGCAGGCCGATCAGTGCCGCCAGCCCGAAGGACGGGCTGAAGGCATGGGTGGCGCCGCGGTTGAGCTGATCCTGCAGTTCTTCGCGCAGCTCGACCACCTGATCGCGTTCTTCAGGATCGGCGGGCAGCGGTTCGAAGGCCGGGCCGATCGTCGGCACCTTGCCCTTCTCTTCTTCCAGCCGGCTCTCGATTTTCTGCGCCAGATCGAGCTTGAGCAGCGGCGGCGCCTTCGAGTCGAGGATCACCGCCGTGCCGGCGTCGATCGCGTCGCGTCGCTGCTGGGCGATGTCGTGGGTGAAGATCGGCGTCACCGCGAGGATCCCGATCACCACCCCGGCGTGGCGGGCGGAGATCGTCCAGCCCCCGTGGATCGCCTGCGGCGCGCGGCCGCTGAGCGCGGTCTCGGTCAGCGCCGAGAGCACCAGGGCGAGACCGATCCCGACCATGACCTGGGGCGGCACCGTCAGCGCGACCTCGGCCTTGGGCAGCAGCGCCAGGCCGCCGAGGCCACCGGAGACGAGGATCGCGCCGGCGGCGGCGCGCGCCCGGGCGCTCGGCACGAGCCGGTCGAGGCGGCTGCCGAGCAGCGCCGCCAGCGGCATCACGCTGACCACGATCGCGGCCCCGATCGGGCTCAGGCGCCACCCTTCGATCAGCAGCAGGACGAGCAGGAAGAGGGCGCCCGCGATCGCCGCCGAGATCAGCGCCAGGGCGAGATTCGCGAGCAGGTGCGGCCTGCCGGTCCGCCGCAGCTCGGTCGAGAGGATGCCCGTGGCGGCCTCGTGGCGGGCGACGGCGAGGATCGGCACCGCTGCGGCGAGCGCGATCGGCACCTGAACCAGGAAGATCGACTGCCAGGAGACCAGCTCGGTGAGCAGGCCGCCGACCGCCGGGCCGAGCGCCGCCCCCGTCGCCCCGGCCGCCGCCCAGACCGTCGCCGCGCGGCGCTCGGAGCCGACCGTGGCCGGCAGCAGCTCCAGCACCGCGGTCACCGCCAGCGCGCCGCCGATCGCCTGCACGCAGCGCGCCGCGATCAGCGTGCCGAGCTGGTCCGAGAGGGCGCAGGCGAGCCCCGCTCCGGCAAAGATCGCCAACCCGACGGCGGCGGCACGGCCCGGGCCGACGCGGCGCGCGAGGTGCGCGGCGGGCACCGCGGCGAGCGCCATCACCAGGTTGAAGGAGACGAGGACCCAGCTGACGGCGGCGACACTGGCGTCGAGCCGGCGGTAGATCTCCGGCAGGGCGAGGACGACGATCGAGGAATCGGCCAGGACGAGGCCGACGGCGAGCGCCAGCGCGGCGACGCGGGGTCGGGGGGCCGCGGCGCTCAGTAGCCCAGCTCCCGCGGGTACTTGTCGCGGTAGGCGCGCTGCTTGTCGAGCACCTCTTCGACGTAGGCGCGTGTTTCGGGGAACGGGATCCCCGCGATGCTCAGGTCGCTGCCGCCCCACTTGTCGACGTTGGCGGGCCCGGCGTTGTAGGCGGCGAGCGCGGCGACCAGGTCGCCGTTGTAGCGATCGAGCAGTTCGCGCAGCAGGTAGGTGCCGTAGCGGATGTTGATTTCCGGATCGCTCAGGTCACTTCAGCTTGAAGGTCGTGCCGCCGCTGTGGCGCTCGATTTCGTTGGCGGCTTCCGGCGTGATCTGCATCAGCCCGCGGGCGCCGGCGCTGGAGGTGCGGTCGCTGAACTTCGACTCGGAGTAGATGACGGCCGCGATCAGGGCCGCGTCAACGTTCTTTTCGCGCGCCTGCTGGCGGATCACGTCCTCGTGTTTGAGCGGCAGCGTCAGCTCCTGGATCGCCCTGTCGATGGTTCCCCGTGCCAGCAACACGCCGGCGACGATACCCGCGCAAACCACCGCCGCGCCAATCGTCAGACGGCGCCTTCTCCGTTTCGTAACGGGGCGGTTTCGGGCTCGGCTCATCCAGCCAGCTTCGCGATGAGAGCGGACAGCCGCTGCTCGAGCTGCTCGAGCGTGCCGTCATTCTCGATCACGTGCTCGGCGCGAGCCGCCTTCTCCTCCTGGGCCAGCTGTCGCGCATCGCGCTCGCCGACCAGCGCGTGGCCGCGGGCCTCGGCGCGGGCGCGGCGGACCTCGTCGGGGGTGACGACGGCAACGGTGGTGTCGAAGACGGGCTCCATCTCGGACTCGAAGAGCAGCGGCACCTCGACGACGGCGATCTCGACGCCATCGTCCAGCGAGGCGAGCCAGCCGCCGATCCGCTCGCCCACCAGCGGGTGGATCTGCGCCTCCAGCCACTTCAGCTGCTCCGGATCCGCAAACACGACCTCGCCGATCTTGCTGCGGTCTACCGGCCCCCCCGGCGCCACGTCGGGCCCCCAGCGCTCGACCAGGCGACCCAGCAGCGGTTCGGAATCGAGCAGCTCGTGAACCACCGCGTCGCTCGAAATCGTCGCGGCACCCAGCCGCTCGAAGGCAGCGAGAGACTCAGACTTCCCAGCCGCAATCCCACCGGTCAAGCCAATGGTGAGCGGCATGGCTGCTCAGGCCCTATCCCGGTAGGGGTTCAGGACTCAGAAGCTTCGTCGGCGGGCTCAGCCGCCTCGGCAACTGGCTCCTCGGATGCCTCGGCCTCAGGCTCCTCCTCAGCAACCTCCGCGGGAGTCTCCTCAACCTCAGCAGCCGGGGGCTCCTCGGCCGCAACAGGCTCAGCCTCTTCGGCAGCGGGCTCCTCGGAGGTTGACTCAGCCGCCTCGTCCACGGCTGGCGCTGTAGGGGGTACCGCCTCCGAGGACGCTTCAGCGACCGCAGGAGGCGGTGGGCCCTGCAGCGACAGAACCCGTGGCCTCGGCGTCCGAGCCCTCGTCAGTTGAGCCGGCCGCAGCGATCTGCTCGCTGAGGTTCCCCATCGCCATCTTGCCCTCGTCGACCTGCTTGATGCTGAGCGAGAGCCGCCTGCGCTCCTCGTCGATCTCGAGGATCTTGACGTCGAGCGTGGCGCCCGGCTCGACCACCTCGCTGGGGCTCTCGACGTGGTGGTCGGCGAGCTCGGAGATGTGGACCAGCCCCTCGACCCCGGGCAGGATCTCGACGAAGGCACCGAAGGCGACCACCTTGGTCACCGTGCCGCCGAGCACGTCACCGGGGCGGTGAGCGCTGATCACGCGCTGCCAGGGTCCTCCTGGGTCTGCTTCAGGCCCAGGGAGATGCGCTGGCGGTCGCGGTCGATGTCGAGCACCTTGATCCGCACGGTGTCGCCGATCGCCACCACCTCGGACGGGTGGTTGACGTGGCTCCAGGAAAGCTCGGAAATGTGGATCAGGCCGTCGATGCCGTCGAGGTCGACGAAGGCGCCGAAGTCGACGATGTTGGAGATCTTGCCCTCGACCACCTGGCCCGGCTCAAGCCGGCCGAGGATCTGCTCGCGCACCTCCTTGCGCTCTTCCTCGAGCACGGCGCGGCGCGAGAGCACCACGTTGTTGCGGCTGCGGTTGAGCTCGATCACTTTGCACTCAAGCGTCTGGCCCATGAACTCGTCGAGGTTGTGGACGCGGCGGATGTCGACCAGCGAGGCGGGCAGGAAGCCGCGCACCCCGAGGTCGAGGATGAGACCGCCCTTGACCACCTCGATCACGTTGCCTTCGACCGGTTCGCCCGACTCGGCGGCGGCCTCGATGCGGCGCCAGGCCTTCTCGAAGCGGGCGCGCTTCTTGGAGAGGACGAGGCGACCGTCGGAGTCTTCCTTGGTGAGGACGAGGGCGTCGACCTCCTCGCCGGGCTCGACCTCGTCAGCCGGGTTGACCGACTTGCGAATCGAGAGCTCGTGCGAAGGAATGACTCCCTCCGACTTGTAGCCGATGTCGACCAGGACCTCGTCCTTGTCGATCCGCACGACCTTGCCCTTGACGACATCGCCCTCCTCGAAGGAGACCATCGTCGCCGCGTAGTTGGGGACGATCTTGCCGTCGACTTCGAGCAGCAGGCCGCCCGAGCCCTCGACCGGCGAGCCGGTGGGAGCGTCGGATGCTGGGGTGATGGTCGTATCGGTCACGGACACAGCGGGGGATAATTGCAGAAACAGCGCCGCCCTCCTCTGCTCCCGCCCCGACCGCGCCAATCATGACCGGCGATCTCGCGGTCGGGCCTCCCGCGTCCGGGGGGCGGCGGTAAAACCTTCGGCCGAGCTCCGATACCCTCGGCCGGCATGCCAATCCGAGCAACCAAGCGCGGCGAGGAGCGAACGCCGCTCGACGGCAGCCACGACGTGCTGATCTGCGGTGCCAGCTTCGCCGGCCTCGCCGTGGCTCGGGAGCTGGCCGGATCGGGGGCCGACGTGCTGGTCATCGACCGCTACGAGATCGGCGAGCGCCAGACCTCGGCCTGCGGCATCCCGACGCTGTGGATGGAAGCGCTGGGCCTGATGGACGCGGAGCGCCAGCGCTTCGACTCGCTGCTGATGCACACGCCCCATGGCGACTCGCGCTACCGCCTCCCCTTCACCTTCTCCACCTTCGATTACCGCGAGCTCTGCGCTCTGCTCTGGCGCGACTGCGACGCCCGCTTCGAGACCGCCAAGGTCAACGGCCGGGCGGCCGCGGCGAACGGCGACGGCGCGATCGCGATCGACACCGACCGCGGCGTGATCTCCGCCCCGCTCGTCGTCGACGCGCTGGGCTGGCGCCGCATGCTGGCCAACGGCGACGGCTACCAGCCGCCCGACGCACCGCTCTCGCGCGGCCTCGAGGTCCACCCCAGCGGCACAGGCGATGACCTGGAGATCTGGATCGACCGCCGCTACGTGCCCGCCGGCTACGGCTGGAGCTTCCCCGCCCGCGACGAGCTGCGCATCGGGGTCGGCTCCTTCGACCCGCGCTTCCACGTGCGCAAGACGACCGAGCTGCTGGCCGAGGACCTCGACGCCGAGCGGGTCCGCTACCAGGGCAACTGGATTCCCCACAAGCTGCGCAGGGGCACCGAGGGAGGCGTCTTCTTCGCCGGCGACTCGGCCGGGCACTGCCTGCCGCTCAGCGCCGAGGGCATCCGCACCGCCCTCTACTTCGGCATCGCCCTCGGCCGCGAGCTGCGCGGCGTCCTCGATGGCCGGCAGGATCGCGAGGCGGCGGCGGCGCGCTACGCCGAGTTCAACGACTCGCACGAGTGGAAGTTCCGCTGGATGCTGCGCGTGCAGAGGCTGGTGCCGAGGATCCCGCCACGCCTGCTCGGGCCGCTCGTCCGCCTGCTCGGCAACAGGCGCTTCATCGAGTGGTCCTTCGGCCACTACCTGCAGATCGCGCCGCCCGAGTTCGCCCGCGGCTCAGCGAACGACCAGAACGGTGCCGGCCAGCAGCAGGGCGACGCCGACCACCCGCTCGGGGCTGAGCGGGATCTGGTCAAGGCCGAATAGGCCGAGCCGGTCGATCGCGACCGAGGCGATCAGCTGACCGGCGATCGTCGCCGCCGCCACACCGCCGGCCCCGATCACCGAGACCGTGATCAGTGCGTTGGTGACGTAGATCGCGCCGAGGCAGCCGCCCACCAGGTAGTACCAACTGACGTCGAGGCTCGAGCTCAATCCTCCCGCCTTGCCGCTGAGCACGACGATCGCGGCGAGGGCGAGCGTGCCGATCGCGAAGGAAACCAGGGCGGCCGGAATGCTCCCGGTCTGCTTGCCCAGCCCGGCGTTGATCGGCGCCTGCAGGGCGATCAGCCCCCCGGCGACCACCGTCAGCAGGACGGCCAGGCCCCTATCCACGCGCCCTCACTTTGCCTCCAGCCAGTCCTGGCCGACGCCGACGTCCACCTCCAGCGGTGGGTCGAGCTGGTAGGCGGCGCACATCTCGCGCTCCACCAGCTCGACCGCCGCCTTCATCTCCTCGGGTGGCCCCTCGAAGAGCAGCTCGTCGTGGATCTGCAGGACCAGGCGGGTCTCGGTGCCGGCCTCGCGCAGGGCGTTCTGGCAGCGCACCATGGCAATCTTGATGATGTCGGCCGCGGTGCCCTGGATCACGGTGTTGACCGCGAGACGCTCGCCGAGGCGGCGCGTGTTCGGGTTGCCGGAGCGCAGCTCGGGGATCGAGCGGCGGCGGCCGAGCAGGGTCGTCACGTAGCCCTCCTCCTGTGCCCGCTCGACCACCTGCTCGCGGAAGGCGCGCACCGCGGGGAAGCGCTCCAGGTAGCGCGAGACGAATTCCTCGCCCTCTTTGCGCGGGATGTTGAGCCGGTCGGCGAGGCCGAAGCCGGTGAGGCCGTAGACGATGCCGAAGTTGACCATCTTCGCCTTCGAGCGCTGGCCGACGTCGACGTCCTCGCGCGAGATCTCGAAGACCTCGGCGGCCGTCGCCGCGTGCACGTCTTCGCCCGCCCGGAAGATCTCTTTCAGCACCTCCTCCTCGGCGACGTGGGCGAGCACCCGCAGCTCGACCTGGCTGTAGTCGGCGGAGAGCAGCTCGTGTCCCGGCTCGGCGACGAAGCAGGCTCGCACCGGGCGGCCGATCTCGGTGCGGATCGGGATGTTCTGCAGGTTGGGGTTGGTGCTGGAGAGACGGCCCGTGGTCGTCGCCGCCTGGTTGAAGGTGGTGTGGACGCGGCCGGTATCCGGGTCGATCAGGTCGGGTAGCGAGTCGAGGTAGGTGTTCTTCAGCTTGGTCAGCTCGCGCCAGGACTCGATCTTCTCGACGATCGGGTGCTCGTCGCGGATCTGGGCGAGCACGCGGGCGTCGGTCGAGAAGCCGGTTTTGCCGCGCCGCTTGCGGGTCAGCCCGAGCTTCTCGAAGAGGATGCGGCCGACCTGCTGAGGCGAGCCGATCGTGAACTCCTCCTCGGCCAGCTCGAAGATCTCCTTCTCCAGGGTCTCGATCCGCTCGCCGAAGCCGGCGCCGACCTCGGCCAGGCGCTCGGCGTCTAGCTTCAGGCCCTCGCGTTCCATTGCGGCGAGCACGTGGACCAGCGGCAGCTCGATCTCGCTGAGGAGGTGGCCAAGGCCGAGCTCCTCGATGCGGGGCCGCTGGGCGTCGGCAAGCGCCGCGACCAGGCGCGCTTCCTCGGCCGGCTCCAGACCGGCCTCGCCGTCGCCGTCGAGCGAGAGCTGCCCGTCGTCCTCGTCCTTGGCCGGCGCCACCTCGACGGCGAGGCCGATGCCGGCGTCAGCGGCGAGCTCGGTCAGCTCGTAGGTGCGGCGCTGCGGCTCGAGCAGGTAGGCGGCGAGCATCGTGTCGTGCTCGAGCGACAACTCGAGGCCCTCGCGCGCTGCCGCGGCGAGCAGGCCGTGGCGGCCGCCGCCGAGCGACTTGGCGTCGTGGGCGACGAGGTCGCGTCCGGGCAGCGCCACGGCAAGCTCGTCGAGCGTCGATGTGCCGGTGAGCGTGCGCTGTGCCTCGGCGGCAGCCCAGCGATCGCCGTCGATCGCCAGGGCGACGGGACCCTCCCCCGCGCTTAGATCCTCCGGCGAGCCCTCCTCGGCCTCGACCGCGAGCTCGGTCTCGACCCTGCGGCCGGGCAACGCCTCGCCCTCGGGCAGCGCCTCTTCGAGCCGCTCGAGCACCGCCCGCAGCTCGAACTCGCGCATGAAGTCACGCAGGGCACCGCGGTCGGGCTGCGAGGACATCGCCGCGGCCAGATCGACCCCGGTCTCGATGTCGTACTGCAGCGTCGCCAGCTGCTTCGACATGCGGGCGTCGTCGGCGTGCTCGACCAGGTTCTGCTTGCGCTTGGCGCCGGAGATCTCCTCGACGCTTTCCAGCACCCTCTCCAGCGTGCCGAACTGCTGCAGCAGCTGGGTCGCGGTCTTCTCGCCGATCCCGGGGACGCCGGGGATGTTGTCGGAGGTGTCGCCGCGCAGGCCCATCAGGTCGGTAATCAGCTCCGGGGGGACGCCGTAGCGCTCCTCGACCGCGGCGCTGTCGTAGATCTTGGTCTCGGTGATCCCGCGCGAGGTGCTCATCACCCGAATCCCCTCGCCGACCAGCTGGTAGGCGTCGCGGTCGCCGGTGACGACCATCACCGGAATCCCCTGCTCGCGCGCCTGGCGGCTGAGCGAGGCGATCACGTCGTCGGCCTCGTAGCCCTCGACCTTGACGTTGGTGTAGCCGAAGGCCTCGACCAGCGGCATCAGGTGCGGCCACTGCTCGCGCAGCAGGTCGGGGCGCGGTTTGCGCTGGGCCTTGTAGAGGTCGTAGGTGACCTCGCGCCCCGACATGCCCGCGTCCCAGGCGACCACCACGCCGGCGGGCGCGTGCTCGTCGATCACCTTGACCAGCATCGAGGCGAGCCCGTAGATCGCGTTGGTCGGCCGCCCGTCGCTGGTCCCGATCGACTCCGGCAACGCGAAGAAGGCCCGGTAGGCGAGCGAGTTGCCGTCGATCAGGAAGAGCTCATGCTCAGGGTCGCCGAGTTTCTTGTCCGCCATCGCCGCCAACTCTATGAGGCCGGGAGGCGAGCACCCCGCGCAGGATCGCGGCGACCCGCTCCGGTTCCTCGTCGATCTGATCGTCGCTCAGGCGCTGCACTTCGAATCCGAGCGCGCGCAACTCGAGATCGCGCCGCCTGTCGTCACGGAATGCCTGCTCTCCCCGGTGGTATTTGTAGCCATCGGTTTCGACCACGAAGTTGAGGTCGCGCCAGACGAAATCCGCCTCGTACCGGCCGACCTCAACGTTGACCTCCGGCATCGGAAGGCGTGATCGCCGGCAGATCCGCAGGAAGTCGCGCTCGAGGTCGCTGCGGGTGCGATCGTGGCGAATGTCCTCGCCGAGCGGCAGGCCGCGCACCCCGGCCTGGCGGATCGCTCGCCGGACCTCCCGGGCCGGCGCAGCCAGCCGCAAATCCTCGATCGTTCTCGCCGGCGTGGTCACCGGTATCTCGCGCCTGCGAGTGAAATGGCGCAAGCGCAGGGATCTCGACCTGTGCAGGCGGATTCCACGCCGCCGGCTTCGGCCCCCATCGCCCGGGACAGAGATGTCGACCAGTTCTGGATCGCGCTCCAGGAGGCCCCAAAGAACGGCGGCGCTGCGATGGCTGACCACAGCGCTCTCCCCATACGCAAGGGCGGCGGCCATCCACCTGCCCTGCTGAGAGAGGGCCCGATGCCCAACCGCGTACACCCCACGGTGAACCCGATGGAGAAACCCCCGCTCCACGCGAGTCGCGATCACGTGCCGTCCCAGTCCATGGGCAATCAGCTGAGCGAACGAGACGACACCGTGCTGGCGCTCGGCAATACGGGCAATCCGAAGCTCGGGTGTGGCGCTTTCTTCCCCCACGTCGGGGAACAAGTCGCCACACCCGAAAGCTCGCCCCCCTCGGGGCTCGCGGCGCTCCGTTAGCTGGAGTGAGCTGAGTGCTCTTGATGCCTAAACGCCGGCAGCTCGACTCTCTGCCGCCGGGTCTGCTTGCTGCCGTCGGCGCGAACGAGCTCGATTCGCAGGCGCAGTCGCAGGGGACCTCGGTTTAGCTTCTTCCTCGCGCCGTCGGAGAGCTTGCAGCGAAGAACGAGTTCACCCGCGACCCGGGCGCGCTTGCGGGCCGTGCAGGCCAGCCTCTGCCGCTTGCCGGACCGGAAGGTCGCGCGGAGACGCACCTTGCCCGGAGCCGGGGCCCGCACCCGAGTGGTGAGCCGGCGGCCGAAGCGCTGGGCGCCCTCAAGAATGATCCGCGACTCCACGGCCTGATGGTCCGGAGGCGGTTCGAGGCTGTCTTTGTGGACAATCGATTCGGGAGGCCCCTTATCGACGATCGGTTCCGGTTCGGGTTCTGATTCCGGTTCGGGTTCCGGTTCGGGTTCGGGTTCCGGTTCGGGTTCCGGCGGTTCATTTGCGGCAAGCCAGGCGTCCGCTTCGGCCTGGCGGTCGGCGGCGAAGTCGACCGTCGTTTCGACGCCGTATTTGTCTTCTTGGATTTCGTCCGCGTCGTACTCGGGGCGGCCGTGTTCGATTTCCTCCTGCTGCCAGGGGGCGAGCAGCGCGGCCGTGTCTTCCGCCATCGAGACGGGATCCAGCCCGGCGATCGCGTCGCGCACGCCGTGCAGTGCCTGCCAGTAGGCGCGAAAGCACGCTTCGTCTTCGAGGCACTTGTTGAAGAGCACCCCGCCTTCGCCGTCGAAGGTGACTTCGCGGCCCGGTGTTTCCACGCCGATGGTCGGGATCCAGGTCTGATCGGCTCCCCAGGGCAGCATCTGAAAGCGACCGGAGGGGTCGCTGTAGAGGTAGTAGTTGTTCGGCCGCAGGCCGGCCTCGGCATGGCCGGAGTAGCCGTCCCAGTGGTCGGTGTACTTCTCGACCGCCCACATCTTCGTCATCTCCCCAAGGTCGACGTAGGGAGCGACGTGGTCGGACCAGCTTTCGCCCGCTTCCGGCCCAGCATTGACCGCTTCGATCAGCGTTTCCAGGTCGGAGATGTTCCCCGGGCCTTCATCGCCCTCGTCCACTTCGAAGTCTTCGGCGCTGCCGGGCGTCACGTCGTGACCGCCTTCGCCCTCGTAGAGGTGCTGTTCGTGCTTGTGGAATTCGCCGAAGACGCGTTCGAGAAAGACGTCGTCGGGAGTCTCGAGGTTGAGATACACGCCGAAGTCTTTGCCGTTTACGCGCACGTAGGCGAAGCCCGTGCGCGGTGCCGGCAGGTCCGCCGCGCGGAAGGCCGCGTAGGCCAGCGTCTCATGCAGCATCGAGGGGTCCTGGACCATGTTGTTGAGCGTCAGCTTCTTCAGGCCGAGGCAGGTTTCGCCCTTGACGAAATTGCACTTGATCTTGAACGCGGCCTTACCGGTTTTGAGCGGGCGGAAGCCCGCCTTCGTTGCCCTTGAGCCGGATCCCGACCTTCATCGCGTTGATCACCGGAGGGCCTTCGCTGCCCGGCGTTCCCGCTGTTTCGCGCAGCGTGATGAAGCCTTCGACGTAATTCTCCTTCGGTTCTTTTTCCAGCGTTTCTTCGGAGACTTTGGGCAGGGTCAATTCGATCGCGTCGATCGCACCCGGGCTGTACATCGCCGCCGCTTCGTCGGCGGTTGCGGGCTGCGCCGATGCGCCGAGGAGGCCCACCAGGGCAACCGGGACGAGGAGCACCTTCATTCGCATGTAGAGAGAACGCATGAGAACGGGATTTCTACCGCCGGGGGCACTGGGCGACGTCAAACTCGCGCCGCCGGATCGCCAGGCACGCCTAGACCCGCGGCCCGAATCTGATTCGATAGCCCTCCATGGCAGTCAGCGCCCAATACAGCGTCACGATCCGGGTCGAGCTCGATGCGCGGCAGGAGCCGCTCGGCAAGCTGACCGCCTCGATCGCCGAGGCCGGTGGCCAGCTGCAGGGCGTCGACCTGGTGCCGGGAGCCGGCGGCGAGGGCAAGCGAGTGCGCGAGTTCACGATCGACGCCCAGGATCGCGAGCACTGGGAGCGGATCCTGCGCGGCATCGGCTCGACCCGCGGGGCCCGCGTGCTCGACTACGTCGACCGCACGATGCAGATGCACCGCGGCGGCAAGATCTCGGTCGAGAACAAGTACCCGCTGAAGACCCGCGACGACCTCTCGATGGCCTACACGCCGGGCGTCGCCCGCGTCTGCCAGGACATCCACGACGACCGCAGCAAGGCCTTCGAGTACACGATCAAGAAGAACACGGTCGCCGTCGTCTCCGACGGCAGCGCCGTGCTCGGGCTCGGCAACATCGGCCCCGAGGCGGCGATGCCGGTGATGGAGGGCAAGGCGATGCTGTTCAAGGAGTTCGCCCAGGTCGACGCCTTCCCGATCTGCCTCGACACCCAGGACGCCGGGGAGATCATCAAGGCGGTCGAACTGATCGCGCCGACCTTCGGCGGCATCAACCTCGAGGACATCTCCGCCCCGCGCTGCTTCGAGATCGAGGACCGCCTCAAGGAAACCCTCGACATCCCGGTCTTCCACGATGACCAGCACGGCACCGCGATCGTCACCATGGCGGCCCTCTTCAACGCGCTGAAGATCGTCGGCAAGCCGATCGAGGAGCTGCGGGTGCTGATGGTGGGACTCGGCGCCGCCGGGGTAGCGGTGACCAAGATGATGCTCGCCTGCGGCGTCACCAACATCGTTGGCTGCGACCGGCAGGGAGCAC
>CAVZEV010000011.1:0-130903 GCA_963774405.1 uncultured Solirubrobacterales bacterium
TCTATGTCCTGTGCTTGGTTCGGTTAGTATTGTATTGCTATCGTGCGCGGCGCCCGTCTTTGCCATCGCTCCCGGGCCGAGGGGGACGAGATCTCCTACGAGATCGTGCAGACGACCGAGCTGGTCGGTGGTCGCGTCGTGCGACAGGTCAACACTCAGGCTGACGCCGAGGCCATGGCTTCGGGGCCACGTTGACGGCGATCTGCGGGGCATCGGAGATCGATTCGACCAGCTTGCGCACGGGAGCCCTTCGCACGTAGGTGAGGCTGGTAGCGTCGCGTGATGCCCGGCGATGTGGGAATCCCAGACCGCCCTGGGGCGGGTCGGGCGATGGCCGCCGTCGATCTCTACTGGTTGCCGCTCGGGGCCGGCGGCCACTTCGTTCGGCTTAACGGCCGCATCTATGAGGCGCTGACGGCGCGAGCGGGCACGGCGTTCACCCTGTGATCTCTACCACTCTGCGCTCGAGGTCACGGTCCCGGACGGGAGGTTCGTGATCGAGCAGGCGCCGGTCCATGACGGGCGCGGCGAGCAGCGTGGCGTTGCGTCGGCGAAGGAGCGGTTGGCGCTCGCTGGGCGGGTCGGCTTCGGATCTTTCGCTACGAGGTCCGCCTCTGGCGCGGCGGGCGTATTTCCGGATGTGGCAGAGGCTGTGGACGGTCCATGCGACTGACCAGCGACGAAAACCGTGCTCGGCTCCTGGTTTGCTCTGGCCGGCCAGGTGCCGACTCCCGTCTGGGGGCGCGACGAGCTGGGGACCGGGGAAATGTGGAACTCGAATTCGGTGACCTCCTGGCTCATCGCGCGTCGCCCGGCCTGAACGCGGAGTCGGTTCGACCGCCGGCAGGAGGGCGAGCACCCGGCTGGAACGCCGGCCTCGTGGTCGCACGTCGTTCGCACGGGAACCACTGATTAGGTTAGGGTTCTTGATTAATGTCGGCGGTCTGGTCGAGCGGTCCGTACCGCGTGGGTGAAGGCCGGAAGGGAGCAGTCAATTGCCATATGAAGTGAAAAGCCAAGAGCTCGCGGAGTTCCAGCGGCGCCTGATCGGGACCTGGGAGAACGATCCGGCGCTGCTGGAGGGTGAAAAGCCCCTCTCCTTCAACGTCATGCCGCTGCCGCAGATCACGCCGCAGCCGGGGCGCGCGAAACAGGAAGGCGCCACCGAGTACGGCGGCTTCATCCTCAAGAACTTCTCCTTTACCGAGAAATTGAGGTTCAACGGCACCGCCGGCAAGGAAGACCCTGCGGACCAGCAGGACCCCGGCGCCCTGGCCGTCGTCGCCGGAGCCCCCAACCGCGGCGGCACCTACACCCAGTTCGCCCACGCGGTCTTCTACGAGCAGCAGGTTCGCTTTGCCGAGGGCCCGACACAGGCAAGATCGTCCACATCGAGAACGGTGCCTGGCTGCAGCTTGGCAGCCTCCACCAGAACATCGGCCCCTACAACCCGCCGGCCGAAGAGCTCCCGGTCAGCGTTTGCGCCAGCCACCGTACGTGACGATCGCCAAGCAGATCGCCGTTCCGCATGGCAACTCCGTGCTGGCACTGGGAAGCGTCGACCTCAACGATCGCGACCAGTTCGACCCCGACAGGACCGGGCTGAAAGCGAAGACGGTATTCCCGGGCGCGCCTGTGATCCCGGACCAGTTCGTCCCCTATCCGCAGCCGGTCGACTCGCCCGCAGCGACGGTCTACCCGAAACAGACGATGTCGCGACCGAGCCCTTCTACGATCCCTACAGGGCGACCCTGGAAGCCGACAACGACTTCGAGAACCCGAACGTCGCCTGGACACTGAACCCGAACCACCCGCTCCAGCGCGCGCTCGAGATCATCGAGCCCAAGGCGCATATGCACTGGCGGGTCACCACCCTGCCGCTGTTCGGTGGCGACAGCGTCGTCACCAACATCCCCTTCGAGGAACGCAAGTCGAAGGTGACCGACTACTGGGCCGATTACTGGCTGCTCTCCCAGGATCCGAACGCTGAGGAAACGGGCAAGTTCGACTACCTGCTCTACAACCAGACGGTGCTGATGGAGATGGAAGTGTCGACCGACGGCGGCGAGACCTACCAGAGGTACGTCTTCCCTCACATCACCAGCAACGTCGTCAAGAAGGTTGCGGGTACCCCGACCGAGGCGCGAAAGGAGACCGAAACTCAGCTGGGGTAGGTTTCGCCTGTAGTCGTCACCGCGACGAGGAGGAGCGGCATGGAATCCAAGGCATCGACCCGGGCGACTTCCGCGAGGCGCAGCACCGGAACTGGGACTCCGCTGCGGTGGGGTGGAAGGAGTGGAGCGAGTTCAACGATCGCGCCGACAGGCACATCAGCGAGCGGCTGGTGGAGCTCGCCGGGGTGCGGTCGGGAAGCCGGGTCCTTGATGTCGCCGCCGGCTATGGCGAGCCGGCGCTCACCGCCGCGCGCAGGGCCGGCGCGGAGGGCAGCGTCGTCGCTACGGACATCTCCGCCGAGATGCTCGCGTTCGGGCGCGAGCGCGCGGCGGCGGCCGGCTTGGGCAACGTCGAGTTCATCGAGTCGGACGCCTCCAGCCTCGATTTCCGCGCCGCGAGCTTCGACGCCGCCGTCTCGCGCTGGGGGATCATCTTCGAGCCCGACGCGGAGGCCGCCGCGCGGCGCATCCGAGGCTTCCTCGAGCCGGGCGCGCGGATCGCGATCAGCTCGTGGGGCGAGCCCGAGCAGGTCCCCTTCCTCTCGATTCCGATGAGGACGACGATGGAGCGGCTGGGCGTGCCTCCGCCGCCGGCGGGAACGCCCGGGCCCCTCTCCCGGCCCACCCCCGCCGCGATCGGCGGGCTGCTCGGGGGAGGCGGGTTCTCGGATGTCGCCGTCGAGCGGGCCGAGGTCGTCTTCGAGTTCGACTCCCCGAGCACTTCACCGCTTACATCAGGGCGATCTCCGCCCCGATCCGGGCGATGATCGAGCAGCACGCCGCGAGGCCGAGGAGGAGGCCTGGGACGCGATCACGCAGGCCGCGGCGGAGGCGGGGGGCGGCTCGGGGCCGCTGAGCCTCTCGAACGTGGTGCTGCTCGCCTCGGCGACCGCCTGAGGCTTCGCCGACCGGGCGGACTCGTTTGCCGGGCGAGCGTTACGCGATGCGTTACGATATATCGCGTTACTACGAACGAAAGGTCTTCCGATGCACCACCGAGGTAATCCACGACACGCTGGAATCCACCGTCACGAGGAGTTCGCGCGCAGCCGCGCCCTTCGCTTCGAGCGCGGCCGGGGCGGTCCCCGCGCGCGCCGGGGCGACGTCCGGGCGGCGGTCCTCGCTCTGCTCGCCGAGCGGCCGATGCACGGCTACGAGATGATCAAGGAGATCGAGGAGCGCACCGATGGCGCCTGGGGCCCCAGCGCCGGCTCGATCTACCCGACCCTGCAACTGCTCGAGGACGAGGGGCTGATCAGCGGCCAGGAGGTCGAGGGCAAGCGGCGCTTCAGCCTCACCGATGCGGGCAGCGCGGAGCAGGCCGAGAAGGCCGGTGAGCAGGCTCCCTGGGACGCCGTTCGCGCCGATGCCGCGCCGGAGCAGATGCAGCTGGCCGGCTCGATGAAGAAGCTCCATCACGCGATCCGCCAGGCCTTCACCGCCGCCGACCAGGGCCAGCAGAAGCGGGTCCGCGAGCTGCTCGACGAGACCCGCCGCAAGATCTACGCGATCCTCGCCGAGGAGGGCTGAGGAGCGGTACCAACTTGCTACCGTTTTGGGATGAGCAAACAGATTGCGGTTCGGCTTCCAGACGACCTCGTCGACTTCGTCGACGAGGTCGTCGACTCCGGCACCGCCAGGAGCCGGGCAACGGTCGTCACACGCGCGCTCGAGCGTGAGCGCCGGCGCGCGCTCGCCGAACGCGATGCGCGCATCCTGGCCGCCGCCGGTCCTGACCCGGAGCTGGCGGGCCTCGCAGAGCATGCGGCGAGCCTTCCCCATGACCTGGCCTGATGCGGCCGATCCACATCGCGAGGCTCGACAAGGCCCGACCCGTGCTGATCCTGACGCGTGAGCTGGTCCGGCCGCACCTGGAGACCGTGACTGTCGCGCCGATCACCACCACCGGTCGCGGGCTCTCGACCGAGGTGAGCGTCGACAGTGCGAATGGCCTGGCCGCGCCCTCGGTCGTCAGCTGCGACAACGTCACCACCATTCCCTGCGATCTGGTTGGCGAACAGATTGGAGTGCTGCTCGACAGCCAAGAGCCGCAGCTCAGCGAGGCGATCGCGGCCGCCTTCGACCTCGAGTAATCGGGGCGGCCTAGAGCCAGGGCTGGGCGGCCGAGAAGGTCAGGGCCGCGAGGGCTACGCCGGCGAGGATGGCGGTCGCCAGGCTCAGCGTGCGCAGGCCGGCGCCGGACAGGCGCGCCTCGGGCGGGCCGGCCCGGCGCCAGTCGGCGGCGGCCAGCGAGGGGACCTCGAGCAGGTGGCCGAGCACGTGCAGGGTCATCAGCGCGACCCAGGCGATGAAGCTGGCCTTGTGCGCGAACAGCAGCGTGTTGCCGGGCGGGCCGTCGACGAGCAGGGCGACGCCGGTGCCGAAGAGGGCGAGGGTGGTGAGCACGACGCCCGGAGCGATCACGCGCAGCACCAGCAGCGGCGGGCCCTTCCGCTTGTAGGGCGGGCTGCCGGTGTAGTAGCGGGCGAAGCGGTAGCCGGTGCTGCCCAGCTTCAGCGCCACCGGCGGGATCAGCAGCATGCCGATGAAGATGTGCGGGCCGAGCAGCCGGCCGATGAAGGGGATCGTCGCCCCCTCGGCCGCCAGCAGGACCAGCAGGGCGGCGGCCACGGCGCCGGTCAGGCGGGCGTTGCCCGCGACGCCGTCGCGGAGCTTCGTGGTCGGGCGGTACACGCGGCCGGATGCTCGGCCCGCTCGCTTGGCGCCGTCTAAGCGTTCGCTGAGAGATCTCTCATCTTCGGCCGGAAGCGCGGCAGCGAGAAGCTGACCCTGGCGCCGCCCAGCGGCGAGTCGTCGACCCAGATCCGGCCGCCGTGGGCGAACACGATCGCGCGGGCGATGCCAAGGCCCAGGCCGCTGCCCCCGCTGGCGCGGTCGCGGGCCGAGTCGCGGCGGTGGAAGCGGTCGAAGACCCGCTCGCGCTCCTGCGCCGGGATGCCGGGGCCGTCGTCGTCGACCGAGACGACGAGCGAGCTGCCCGCGGGGCGCGCCGAGAGCAGCGACCTGGCCCTCGCCCGCGTAGCGCCCGGCGTTGTCGAGCAGGTTGCGCACGACCTGGGCGACGAGGTCGGGATCGAGCTCGATCGTGCCCTCGGCGAGGTCGCCGAGCCGCTCCACGTCGCTGTGCCGCGCGTCGGCCAGCTCGCGCAGGAAGTCGGCCGCGCTCACCTCCTGCAGCGCCGGGCCGACGCCCTCGTCGAGCCGCGCCAGCGAGAGCATGTCCTCGACCAGTCGTTCGACCCGGCCGATCTCGCGCAGGGCGACGGCCTCGACCCGGCGCACCTCCTGCTCGCTCGGGTGGCGCTGGCGGGCCAGCACTTCGAGCTGGCCGCGCAGCGCGGTCAGCGGGCTGCGCAGCTCGTGCGAGGCGTCGGAGACGAACTGCCGCTGGCGGGCGAAGGCGCGGTCGAGCCGGTCGAGCATGTGGTTGAAGGCCTCGGCGAGGATTCGCAGCTCGGCCGCGTCGCCGGGCCCCGACTGCAGGCGCGGGGTGAGGTCGCCGGCGTCGATCTCGCTCGCGGTGTGGGCGAAGCGCTGCAACGGCGAGGCGGTGCGGGCGGCGAGCAGGTAACCGGCGAGCAGCGCCGCGACCAGGGTCGTCCCGCCGACCAGGAGGAAGGTCTTCTCGACGTCGGACTGGGCGTCGCTGATCGGTGAGATCCGTGACCCGTCGCCGCCCTCCTCGCCGCTGGTCGGGGGCGGGGCGGCGTGCTCGCGCCCCTCCTCGCGCTGGATCACCGAGGCCTCGTCGGCCATCTGGGCGCGGACCGCGACGAAGACGATGCCGAAGGCGGCGACGACGATCGTGCCGATCGAGAGCGCCAGGCGGCCGCGCAGGCCCAGCCGCGCCCAGCCGCGCCTCATCCCGCTTCCCGCAGCCGATAGCCGACCGAGCGCACGGTCTCGATCGGCGCCGGGGAGTCCGGCAGGGCGAGCTTGCGCCGCAGGTAGCCGATGTAGACCTGGACCACGTTGGTGCCGGGGTCGTGCTCGTAGCCCCAGACCGCGGCGAGGATTTCCTCGCGCGTGCAGACCCGGTTGGCGTGCCGCATCAGGTGGCCGAGCAGGGCCGCCTCGCGCTCGGGCAGGCGCACCTTGAGGTCGCCGCGGGTCGCCTCGCGGGTGAGCAGGTCGAGCTCGATCCCGGCGGTGGCGAGGGTCGTCTCGTCGCCGTCGCCGCCGTGGCGCAGGTGGGCGCGGATCCGCGCCAGCAGCTCGGCGAAGGAGAACGGCTTGACGACGTAGTCGGTGGCGCCGAGGTCGAGGCCCTCGACTCGGTCGGCGACCTCGGCCTTCGCGGTCAAGAGGATCACCGGCAGCATCGGCCGCGCCCGCCGGATCGCCTTCAGCACCTCGATCCCGTCGCGACCGGGCAGCATCCGGTCGAGCACGACGAGGTCGACCGCTCGCTCCAGGGCCATTGTCTCGCCGCTGACGCCGTCGCTTGCGACCCTGACGCCGTATCCCTCGGCGCTGAGACCGCGCTCGAGAAAGTCGGCGATCCCCGCCTCGTCCTCGACGACCAGGATCTCCATGCGGGCGATGCTACGCGACCGGCGCGGCTACGAGCTGCTCTGGGCTCGGAGGCCTTCGGCCGCCGCGCCGACCTCGACGACAGCTTCGAGCAGGCCCGGGCGCCCACGCCCTCGGCCGCGCCGGCCGCCTGAGCACCGGCATCGCCTTCTCCCTGATCGCCGCCTCGGTGATCGCCCTCGGCGTCCTGGCCTTGACCTGACCGGCTCAAGAAATGCAGAGGCCGCCCGAAAGGCGGCCTCGCGCCCCGCTGACGAAACAGCGGGGGGGGTTGACCCCAACTATACAGGCACGTAGGCAGCTCCATGTTGCTACCAACTCGTTGGTTTGATCAGAGGCGCCCCTTTTGGTGAGGTCAATTCCGGCGGAAACTGGCATTCCTCTATGTGCTTTGCCCGAAGTTGGATGAATGCTGCATTGGCTGGAAGCGGTTTTGGCGAAAGCGCCGCGCTCCTCCTCTTCCCCCGACGTTTCAGCACCGGGTTGATGACGGTTACGGGAAGGCCTAGCCGGGTTCGCACGATCTCGATGGGCATCTTGAGGTCGCCATCGTTTGAGACCACGGCGGCTGACTCGTAGCGGCGATCAAATCCATCCGTGAGAAGAAGGGAGGCGATGTTGACATCCGTCCCCTTCTCCTCGTAGGTCTGCACCCGCGCGGATCGGTCGCTCTCCCTCTGCCGGATCGACCAGTGGGCCGCTGACCACCTTCGGCATGTATCGACCTCGGTAGATCTTCAGGTGAGGGATCGCGAGAGGGCGGCCAGGTCGAGCCACTTGCGGCCCGGTGCCCTGCACGCGCCGTAGTAGAGGTTGAAGCCGTCTATGTAGACGATTGTCCGCACCGCACCTCACCTTAACGAGGTGCCCTCAGACGCCGAGGGCGTAGCTGAGGCCGAGCATGATCGCGGCGCCGAGGGCGATGCCGGTGCTTGGGCCAAGGCGCGCCCTGCCGGCGTAGGCCTGGGGCAGCAGCTCGACCGCGATCAGGGCCAGCATCGCGCCGGCGGCGAAGGCGAAGGAGAAGGGCAGCAGCGCTTCGATCTGCTCGACCAGGATGAAGGCGATCAGGGCGCCGACCGGCTGCGGGGCGCTGGTGGCTACCGCGGCCCAGAACTGGCGGCTGCGGGAGAAGCCGGAGGCGGCCATCGGGATCGCCACGCTGGTCCCCTCGGGGATGTTCTGGATCGCGATCGCGACGATCACGAAGAGGCTGAGCCCGGCGCGGTCGGAGGCGAAGGCGGTGCCGATCGCGAAGCCCTCGGGCAGGCTGTGGACGAAGAGGACGGCGAAGACCAGGGCCGAGGTGCGGGCGCCGGAGTCGGCGTGGCCCATGAAGGTGGTCTCGGGCGAGAGGCGCGAGCGGGCGAAGCCGAGCAGGCTCGCGCCCACGGCGACCCCCATCACCCCGGCGGCGAAGCCGGTCGCCCGCCAGGGTTCCGGTGCGCCTTTTCCCTGTCATAGGGGGAAAAAGCGCACCGGAGCGGCTTTGGCGCTGGCGCGCGACAATTGCGGCGTGGCTAAGGAGCGGGACGATGGGGAGGTGGCCGTTCGCGCGACGGTGCGCGGGGCGGTGCAGGGGGTCGGGTTTCGCGACGCGACGCTCTCGCGGGCGCGGGAGCTGGGGGCGCTGGGCTGGGTGCGCAACGGGGAGGAGGGGGAGGTGCTGGTTCACGCCGAGGGGCCGCAGGCGGCGGTCGAGGCGCTGCTGGCCTTCCTCCACGAGGGGCCGCCGGCGGCACGGGTGGCCGAGCTGGCGAGCGAGAGCGTCAAGGTCGAGGGGCACGAGCAGTTCGCGGTCCGCGGCGTCAGCGCCGGCGTCTTCGTCGTCCAGGAGCACGCCGCCACCGCCCGCCACTTCGATCTGCGGCTCGAGGTCGACGGGGCGATGCGCTCCTGGGCGGTGCCCAAGGGGCCGTCGATGGACCCGGCGGTGAAGCGGCTCGCGGTCGAGGTTGAGGACCACGCGCTCTCCCACAACGACTTCGAGGGGCCGACCGAGGGCGGCGGCGTGATCGTCTGGGACCGCGGCTCCTACGAGCAGGGCGGCCGCGTGCCCTGGCCCGAGGCGCTCGAGCGCGGCCACGCCGTCTTCGTCCTGCATGGCGAGAAGCTGCGCGGCGGCTTCGCCCTGCAGCGCACCCGCCCCGGCGAGAAGCCGCAGTGGCTCTTGATCAAGCGGCGCGACGAGCCGGCGCGGCCGGGCTCCGACGTCGTCGCCGAGGAGCCGCGCTCCGTGCTCAGCGGCAGGGCCCTGGACGAGCTGCTGGATTAGTCATGAGCGGCCGTAGTTATCATGACAAGAATGCAGGCGACCCAAACCGCGACCCCCGTCGTTCGCCTTGATGATGGCATCGAGGTCCCCCAGCTCGGCCTGACCCTCTTCCAGGTGCCGCCCGCCGAGACGCGCGGCGTCGTCGAGCAGGCGCTCGAGGTCGGCTACCGCCATTTTGACACCGCGGCCGCGCACGGCAACGAGCGCGAGGTCGGCGCGGCGCTGCTCGCCTCGGGCCTGCCCCGCGAGGACTACTTCGTCACCAGCAAGCTCTCGGACCTCCAGCGCGACCCGCGCTCGACCCTGGACGCTTTCGAGGCGAGCCTCGAGCGGCTCGGCCTCGACCACGTCGACCTCTGCCTGATCAATGGCACCGCCGCCGAGCCGGAGGCGCTGCGCGCCGCCTGGCAGGCGCTCGGCTGGATCCACCGCGAGGAGGCCGCGCGCGCGGTCGGCGTCGCCGGCTTCGGCGCCGCCGAGCTGGAGCTGCTCGAGGGCGAGGGGAGCGGGCGGCCGGCGCTCAACCAGGTCGAGCTCAACCCGCGCCTCCAGCAGCCCGAGCTCTGCGCCCTGCACGTCGCCCGCGGCATCGCCACCGCGGCCTGGGGCCCGCTCGGCCAGGACGAGCTGCTCGCCGACCCGGTGATCGCGCGGCTCGCCGAGAGCCACGGCAAGGCGCCGGCTCAGGTGGTCCTGCGCTGGCAGTTGCAGCTCGGCCACCTCGTCGTTGTCAAGCCGCTCTCGCCGGCGCGGGTGCACGAGAGCACCGACATCTTCGACTTCGAGCTCTGTCCCCGCGAGCTGGCGGCGATCGCCGATCTCGGCCGGGACAGTCAGGTCTTGCTCAGGTAATCTCCAGGTATTCTGCCCAAGCTTTTCGCCTCGCTTGCCCTCGCGGTTTCGCTGACCCTTCTCGCCGGTTGCGGCAGCTCCAGCGATCCTTCCAGCGCCCCGGCCAAGGGCCTGCCGAAGGAAATCGTGATCGGCGCGGCGCTGGCCAAGACCGGCTACATGGCGCCCTATGACGCGACCTTTGCCGCGGTCGAACAGCTGATCGACGAAACCAACGCGAAAGGTGGGATCGACGGCCACAGGATCAGGGTGATCCACGCCGACACCCGCTCGGAACCGCAGCAGGACGTCATCGCCGCCCAGAAGCTGATCGAAGAGGGCGCCGACGTGCTCGTGCTCAGCGGCGAGACGCTGAACGCCGACGCGGCCGCGCCGCTGGCCGAAGAACACGACCTGCTCAACATGTCCAACGCCAACGAACCCGGCTTCGGGCCGCCGACCACCGGCCGCCTCTCCTTCAGCTCCTACCCGAGCCTGCTGACCGAGGCCAGCGCCGCCGCCTCCTTCCTGCACGGCCGCGGCATCGAGCACCCGTTCCTCTTCCGCGACACCTCGATCATCTACGGCCGGGCCTACTGCTCGGGCTTCCAGCAGACCTGGGAACACCTCGGCGGCACGATCGCCGGCTCGGCCGACTTCGAGAACAGCGACGAGTCGGTCGCCGGGCAGGTGACCGAGCTGCGCAACTCCGACGCCGACGCGGTGGTGATGTGCTCCTACCCGCCGGGCGGCGCCTCGGCGATCAAGCAGATCCGCTCGGCCGGGATCGAGGTGCCGATCATCGGGCCGGGTGGCTTCGACGGCGTCTTCTGGCTCAAGGGCATTCCCAGCACCCGGGAAATCTTCGCCACCTCCAACGGCTCGGCCTATGACCCGCCCAACGCCGAAACGGCGAGGCTGTTCGCGAAACTGAAAAGCGCCGGCATCAACACCGATGTCTCCAGCTCGCTGCTCGGCGCCTACGCCGGCGGCCAGCTGATCCTCGACGCGATCAGGGAAACGCACAGCGTCAACGGCAACACCCTGGCCGACGCGCTGGAAGCGAAGCCCCACCACACGGTCGTCGGCGACCTCGAATACAGCAAGGACGATCACCACCCGGTCCACACCTGGCCGATCTACTCCTACACGAGCGGCAAGCCGGTGCTGGCGGCGAAGATCAAGCCCCGTTTCATCCCCGAATACGGCGGCTAGGCGACGGCGCGCTCGCTGAGCGCGCGCTCGACGTACTCGCGGAAGGCCGCCCGGTAGGCGAGGGTGAAGCGGTCGGCGAGCGTGTTGACGTCGGCGTTGCGGTCGAGCGGCAGCTCGGGCGGCTGGATCGCCGAGATGATCCGCAGGTCCTCGGAGTAGACGCGCCAGTCGTAGGCGATCAGGTTCTCAAGGTCGCTCCGCTCGAAGTTCTCCAGGCCGCCCTCGATCCAGTAGTGGGCCGACTCGGCGGCGCCGATCGCGCGGGCGGCGTGCAGCAGGCAGCGCTCGCCTTTGTCGGTGAAGAGCCGGATCGCGACGAAGTTGGGCGCGATCGCGTGGTAGTGCATCTCGCGCAGCTCGCCCCAGATCGCCGCGGCGTCCTCGCCCCAGCCGAGCTCGCGGCGCATCACCACCTCGCGGCCCTCGTGGCTGACCTCGAGCGGCTCGATCTCCTCCGCCATCGCGCCCAGGGTCGCCTGGTGGACGAAGGCGAAGTGGGAGACGTCGCGGACGTTCTCGATCATCACGCCGAAGGCGACCGGCAGCTCGAACGGCTCGCCGTGCCCCCACAGCCACTCCTCCTCGTCGAACCAGGAGAGGGCCGGCAGCTCGCCGATCGGGCGCTCCAGCGTGGTCCAGACCAGGCCCCACTGCTCGCGCACGGGGAAGGCGGCGATGCGGGCGCGCGGCGGGATCTGGGACTGGTCGGCCAGCGAGGGGACGCGGGTGCAGGTGCCCTCGCCCGACCACTCCCAGCCGTGGTAGGGGCACTGGATCGACTCGCCCGCCACCCTGCCCATCGAGAGCGAGGCGCCGCGGTGGGCGCAGCGGTCGGCGACCACGGCCGCCCTGCCGCTCGCGGTGAGGAAGACGGCGAGCGCCTCGCCGAGCAGCACCGCCCGCTGCGGGCCGCTCTTCAGGGCCTCGATCCGCGCCACCGGCTGCCAGCAGTGGCGCAGTGCCAGCGAGACGTCCTCGCTGCTCGGGGCCTCGCCTGGCTGGTCGTCGTACATCAGCGCTCCTCGCGACTACTTCGGTATTCCAGTGTATTCATGGCTGCCTGCCGAGGTAGGCGCGCAGGACGTCGGGGTTGCGCTGCAGCTCCCCGCGCGTTCCCTGGGCGCGGATCTTGCCGCTGCCCAGCACCAGGCAGCGATCGCAGAACTCGATCGTGCGGGCGGCGTTCTGCTCGACCAGCAGCATCGTCACCCCCTCCGCGCGCAGCTCGTCCAGCAGCTCGTAGATCACGTCGATCATCTTCGGCGCCAGGCCGAGCGAGGGCTCGTCGAGGATCAGCAGCTTCGGCTCGCCGAGCAGGGCGCGGGCGATCGCCAGCTGCTGCTGCTCGCCGCCCGAGAGCCGGTCGGCGGGCCGGTCGGCGCGCTCGCGCAGGATCGGGAAGCGCGCCAGCGTCCGCTCCATCGCCTCGCCGGCCGCGCTCTCGCCGCGCGCCCCCAGGCGCAGGTTCTCGGCCACGGTCAGGGTCTTGAAGATGTGGCGGCCCTCGGGCACCAGCGCCAGCCCCAGCCGGGCGATCTGCTCCGGCGCCAGCCCGGTCAGGGCGCGGCCGTCGAAGCTCACCGTCCCGGCGCTCGGCTGCACCAGGCCGCAGATCGAGCGCAGGATCGAGCTCTTGCCGGCGCCGTTGGGCCCGATTATCCCGACCGCCTCGCCGCGGCCGACGTCGAGGTCGACGCCGTGCACCACCTCGATCCGCCCGTAGCCGACCCGGACGCCGCGCAGCTCAAGCATCGGCGGCCGCCAGGAAGGAGCTGCCGAGGTAGGACTCGATCACGGCCGGGTCGGCCTGGACCTCGGACGGGGCGCCGGTGCGGATCGTCATCCCGTCGTCGAGCACCTGCACCCGCGAGCAGAGCGGCATGACGATGCTCATGTCGTGCTCGATCAGCAGGATGCCGCAGCCGAAGTCGCTCAGTACGTTGCGCAGGATCGCCACCAGTTCCTCGCATTCGGCCTCGTTGAGCCCGGCGGCCGGCTCGTCGAGCAGCAGGTAGCGGGGCCCGATCGCCAGCGCCCGGGCGACCCCGAGCAGGCGCTGGCTGCCCGGCGGCAGCGAGCCGGCCGGCCGCGTCGCCTGCCCGAGCAGGTTGAGCCGGCCGAGCACGTCGCCGGCGACCGCGATCGCTCGCCGCCTGCCGACGCCCATGCCCATCGCGCCGAGCGCGACGCTCTCGAGGCAGCTCAGGTGGGGGAAGGGGAGGGCGGCCTGGAAGGTGCGGCCGAGGCCCGCGCGGGCGAGCCGCGACGGCGAGCGCCCGGTGACGTCGGCGCCGTCGAGCGAGACCGTGCCCGAGTCGGCGCCTGAAAGCCGCTGAGGACGTTGACCAGGGTGGTCTTGCCGGCTCCGTTGGGGCCGATCAGGCCGAGCGCCTCGCCGGGCTCGAGTGCCAGGTCGACGCCTCGGAGCACCTGCAGGCCGGCGAAGGCGAGCGAGATTCCCTCGGCGCGCAGGGCGCCGCTCGCTGGCCGCTCGGGCGTCGCCGCTCCGTCCTCGGCCGGGACGGGCCGCGGCGCCGGCGCGCTCAGGCCCAGCCGCTGCAGCCAGGGCAGCTCGCCGGCCTCGCGGCCGCCGCTGAGCCCGTTCGGCATCGCGATCATCGTCGCCAGCAGGATCAGGCCGAGGCCGATCGCGGCGAGGCCCGGCGCTTCGCCGACCGAGATCGCGCCGAAGAGGCTCGCGCCGTTTTCGACCCCGCGCAGCAGCTCGTTCACGGTGGCGATCGAGATCGCCCCGAGCACGGCGCCGAAGACGCTGCGGGCGCCGCCGACGACCAGCATCGTCATCGTTGTCACGGTCGCGCCGAAGTAGAAGGTGAGCGGGCTGAGGACGCCGGACTGGTGCACCGCGAGGGCGCCGCCGACCCCGCAGAGCAGGCCGCTGAGGCCGAAGGCGACCAGCCGCTCGCGCATCAGGCCGACCCCGATCGAGCGCGCCGCGACCTCGTCCTCGCGCGTCGCCTGCAGGCGGTAGCCGCTCGCCGACCATTTGTAGGCGAGGGCCACGATCACCGCCGCGCCGGCCCAGATCCCCGCCGACTCGACGCCGGTCGTCGAGGGGATGCTGACCAGGCCGCTGTTGCCGCCCGTCACCCGGTCCCAGTTGGCGACGATGTTGTAGACGACGATCAGGAAGGCGAAGGTGGAGATCGGGATCGCCAGGGTCGAGGTGCGCATCAGCGGCAGGCCGACGACGAGCGCCAGCAGGCCGGAGAGGGCGGCGGCGATCAGGGTCGAGCTGAGCGCGCCGAGGTGGGCGTCGGCGATGAAGCCGGGCAGTCCCGGCGTCTGCAGCAGGGCGAAGGCCGCGGGCAGGGTGAGGAAGGCGGCGACGTAGGCGCCGGCGGTGGCGAAGCCGAGCTGACCGAAGGAGTAGACGCCGCTGTTGCCGATGAAGACCTGCAGGCCGAGGACGATGATCAGGTTGCAGAGGATCGCCGTCACCGTGTCCTGCACCGAGGGCGTGCCGTCGGCGCCGATCAGGGCCGTGATCGCGATCGCCAGCAGCGGCACGAGCAGCGAGGCCGCGGCGGACTGGGGCGTGCGGAAGCGGGCGCGACTCATACCCGTGCCCGGCCGATCTCCCCGCCAAGCAGGCCGTGCGGCCTGAAGATCAGGATCAGCACCGGGACGGTGAAGACGATCGCGTCGCGGAAAGGCGCCAGCCCGTCGGGCAGGTAGACGCCGAGCAGGGAGGAGATGACGCCGAGCAGCAGGCCGCCGAGGACGGCGCCGACGATGCGGCCGAAGCCGCCGATGACGACGGCGACGAAGCCGACCAGGACCGGGGTGAGGCCCATCGTCGGCGAGACCTGGCCGCTCTGCAGCACGATCAGCACGCCGACGATCGCCGCCAGCGCGCCGCTGATCGCGAAGGCGACCGCGATCACCCGGTTGGCGCGGACGCCGAGCAGGCGCGCCATCTCGAAGTTCTCCGCCGCCGCCCGCATCGCCAGGCCGGTGCGGGTGCGGTAGAGCAGCCAGCCGAGGCCGCCGAGCACGATCGCGGTCAGCCCGATCGTGACGAACTCGAGGTTCGGCACCATGATCGCCCCGATGCTGGTCGTTTCGCTGATCGCCGCCGGCGTCTCGACCGACTGGGCGCGGGCGTCGACGGCGACCGTGACGACGTTCTGCAGGATCGCCGCGACCGCCAGCGAGGTGACCAGCTGGGCCGAGAGGTCGGCGTTGCGGACCGGCCGGAAGGCGACGCGCTCGGCCAGCAGCGCGATCGCGATCCCGCTCAGCAGGGCGCAGCCGACCGCGGCGCCGAAGGGCAGGCCGGCGAAGACGAAGAGGGCGTAGGCGGCGAGCATGATGAACTCGCCGTGGGCGAAGTTCATCATTCCCATCACCGTGTAGACGAGGGTGATGCCGAGCCCGATCAGGGCGTAGAGGCTGCCGAGGGCGAGGGCGTCGATCAGGTTCTGACCCAGCGCGGTCAACTGAGCACGAAAGCGAGCTGGGCGCTGTCGGCGCGGTAGATCAGGCGGGCGAACTCCAGCGGGCGCTCGCGCTCGCCGCCGTTTGGCCGGCCGAACTGGACGAAGCGCCCCATCAGCGCGGGCTCGCCGGCGTTGGCGCCGACCTGCGAGGAGCCCCACTCGCCGAAGAAGGTGTGCTCGACCGAGACGGTCGCCCGGGTCAGCTCGAGGTCGCCCGGGGCCGGCGGCCTCTGCTCGGCTTTCAGCGCCTGGGCGGTGGCGAGGAACCAGGGCACGTGGGCGAGCGTCGAGTAGGAGTCGACCAGGCAGACCGAGGGCTCGCCGACGTCGACGATCGCGGTCACGTGGGCGACCGGCGTCTCGGGGTCGTCGATCTCGAGGAACCGGGAGACGGTCGGGTCGGCGGGGTGCTCGCGGGCGGCGCGCACCGCGACCGGGCGGCCGTTCTGGCCTTCCGACCAGAGCTTGACCAGGCCGGCGACCTCGATCTCGCGCCGCGGCGGCGCCACGAAAGCGCCCGAGCCCTTGACGCGGTAGATCGCGCCGTCGCCGACGAGCAGGTCGAGCGCGGGCCGGATCACCGCGCGCGAGACGCCGAACTCTTCTTCGATCTCGCGCTCGGAGGCGAAGCGGGCACCGGCTTCCCAATCCTCGACCTCCAACATCACCTTCAGCACCGCCGCGAGCTGGAAATAAAGTGGCACCTCACTATTGCGGTCCAGCCTGCGGCTGCTGCTGAGGGGAATATCGGACGATCGCTTGGGTCGGCCCGGTCCAGGTTGAGTGGGCTTGACCATACGTACCCCGAGAATACCTTCGATTAGTCACTTCAAGCCAGACAGGGGTTTTCTCCAGTAAGGCCCGACCGGGCCGGGAGGGTTACCGTTCGCTCCGTGTCGCCGACCCTGGATCAGCTCACCATTGCCGACTCGGCCGCGGCCTGGCGGGCCTGTGGGTTCACCGTTGAGGATGACCTCTGCGTCGTCGGCGAGACGCGGATCCGGCTGCTGGCGGGCGATCGCGCGAAGGGGGTCGTCTCATGGTCGCTGCGCGAGCTCGAGGGCACCGAGCTCGACGGGCTGGCGAGCGAGCGTTCCGATCGTCCGCTGCCGGCGGAGCGCCCGGCGCACCCCAACGGCGTCACCGCGCTCGATCACCTGGTCGCGATCAGCTCCGACCTCGACCGCACTGTCGCCGCGCTGGTGGCCGCCGGGCTCGACCTGCGCCGCGTCCGCGAGCAGCCGACCCCGGCGGGGGCGCCGCGCCAGGCCTTCTTTCGCCTCGGCGAGCCGATCCTCGAGGTCGTGCAGGCGCCGGTCGAGGCGATCGAGCGGACCGGGGGAGACCGCCCCGCCTTCTTCTGGGGCCTCGCCTTCCTCGCCCCCGATCTCGAGGCGACGGTCGCTTCGCTCGGCGAGCGCGCCGGCGAGGTCCGCGACGCCGTTCAGCCCGGCCGGCAGATCGCCACCCTGCGCCGCGCCGCCGGCCTCTCGCTGCCGCTGGCCCTGATCAGCCCACCTGTTCGGTCGGGCGAATCAGCACCTCGTTGAGCGAGACATGCCAGGGGCGGGTCACCGCGTAGGCGATCACGTCGCCGATGTCGACGGCTTCCAGCGACTTGATGTCGGCGAAGCGGCCGCGCACCTGCTCGCGCACGCCGTCGCGGATGTGGTCGGTGAGCTCGGTCTCGACCGCGCCCGGCTCGATGATCGTCGAGCGCACCCGGCGGCCGGCGAACTCCTGGCGGAAGGACTCGCTGAAGGCGCCGACCCCGTGCTTGGTCAGGTTGTAGACGCCCGAGCCCGAGCGGGCGATGCGGCCCGCCACCGAGCTGATGTTGACCACGTCGGCGCAGTTGCGGGGCGACTCCTCGGCGGCGGCGAGCAGGTGGGGGAGGGCGGCGTGGGTGGTGTTGATCAGGCCCTTGAGGTTGAGGTCGATCATCCGCTCCCACTCCTCCGTCGGCGCGTTCTCGATCGGGCCGAGCAGCATCTGGCCCGCGTTGTTGACGAGGATGTCGAGCCGGCCGAGCTCATCGACGGTGCGGTCGACGGCGCCGATCGCCTGCTCCTGGTCGGTGATGTCGGACTGGATCGCCAGCGCGGTGTGGCCCTCGCCGCCGATCTCGCTCGCCAGGCGCTCCAAGCGTTCGAGCCGGCGGGCCGCCACCGCGACCTTGGCTCCCTGGGCCGCCAGCGCCCGCGCCGTCGCCTCGCCGATGCCGCTGCTGGCGCCGGTGATCAGGGCGACGCTGCCGTCAAGGGGTGTGCTCATCGCGTTCCTTTCGCTCGTCTGGGCTGAGGTGTTCGCTCAACCTAGTTCCCGGACGACGCCGGCTTAAAGCAGCCCGAGCGCGATCACTGCCGCGGCGGTCGCCGCGGCGCCGAGCAGGAGGCCGGTGCGACGGGCGGTGCGCGCCGGTTTGAGGTTCAGCTTCTCGACCGCGATCAGGGCCGTCAGCGCCGCCATCCAGGCCGGCCTCGCCGGGCCGGCGACGGCCATGATCAGCATCATCGCCCAGCAGGAGGCGAGGCAGGCGCCGCCGTTGCCGAGGCCAAAGCGGGCGACCCCCGCCGTTGCCCGCCAGCCGTACGCCGGCAGCGCTCGCGGTTGGTGGCAGGCGCGCAGGGCGCGGCGCTTCAGCGGCGTCCACTGCCACAGGGCGGCGAGGGCGAGGGCCGGCGGCAGGGCGAGCGATGAGCCGCCCGGTGCCCTCGCCATGGCCACGCCGAGGACGAGCGCGTTGAAGAGCGCCCAGATCCCCAGGTAGACGACGACGAACTCGACCACCGCCCGCCGCCGCCGCCAGTAGAGGCTGTTGGCGGCGACGTGGCGAACGGCCGGCATCGCCGTCGGCAGCATCATCGCCACCGCCATCAGCGTCCACATCGGCAGGCCGGCGAGCAGCGACGTCGCCGCGGGCGCGTGGCCGACCAACGCCTCGCCGCCGGGCCCCGCCGGCGCGCCGGCGGGGCCGAGGTGGCAGAACCAGACCGCGCCGCTCGACCAGACCGAGCCGCTCTGCGACCCACCGGCCGTGATGATTCCCGCCGAGGCGGCCACCATCCCGACCCAGGCCAGTCCGACGCCGAGCTCCACCCAGAAGGTGGGCCGCAGTGCCCGCATCTGCGCCCGCTATTCGACCGAGAGGCTGACCCGGCCGATCTTCACCGGTGGGTGCTCCGAGGGCTCTTCGCCCTTGTACTCCTCGCCCTGGCCCTCGCCGGGCGCAAGGGTCAGGGGGCAGAAGGTGACGTCGATCGGTCTGCCGTCCCACCGGTCGGTCTCGCTCACGGCGCTGAGGATGTGACCGACGTCGACGCTCACCCGCAGGCTGTGTGAGTGTTCGTCCTCACGTGGGTTCTTGGCGCGTTCGATGCCGAAGAACGAGACGTTGGTGACGTGGTGCGACTCGCGCTCGCCGGCGTCGGCACCCTTGGGCAGGTTTACGTAGATGCCGTAGACGCTGCCGGGGTCGACCTCGCCCTCGATGTCCTCGATGTTGAGGTAGAGGCGCCGCGGGTCGGACTTGCGCGAGGCCTCTTCGACCTCTTCCTTGGCCCGGTCGTCCACCTCGACCGGGATCGCGGCGCTTTCGCCGGTGAGCGTCACCGCTTCGGGCGCGGCGCCGACGACCTTCGGCTCTTCCGGTGTGGGGGACGGCATCTCTGGCGGCAGTGGGGCCGGCGGTGGCGGTTCGGCCGCGGCGCCGGCCGGCGCTGGGTCGTAGGTGTAGTCGAGGTCTTTGATGGTATCCACAACTTCCGCGCAGGTCTTCGCTACCCGGTTGCCGCCGGCGTCGAAGAATTCGAACGCCTGGTCTTTCCACTTGGGGTCGTCCGGGTCGACGTGGCCGTGGGCGTTCCATAAGGCCCAGATGCGGTCGATGTTGGAGTGGTGGAGCCAGAAGACCGGGTCTTTGGCGGCCTGGTCGGGGTTGCCCATCCATCCGCTCTGGCCACCCACGAGGCTGTGCACCACGTTGTGCGGGGTCTGCTCGAGCCGGCCCGTCTTGCTCCAGAACTGTTCGCTCGGCGGGGCGACGCCACCGCCGAATTCGGCGACGCCGGTGAAGTCCGGCCGCGAGAGCGCGACGGCGGGGGAGGTTGCCGGTTCGGGCAGGGTCGCGCCGCCGTTGATGCCCGGCGCCCGCTCCTGTACGTAGAGGTAATTTTTGCTGCCATCGGGATTGGTTGGGTTACGGAAGGCGTCGGGGATCGAGGCGTTGACTCCGTTCAGTCCGTAATTCCAGTAGGGAACCGCCCAGTCGCTGGGCCCGCCGAGCTCTTCGATCGCTGCTCGCACGATCTGCTCGAAGTAGTACAGGTACATCCGGTGCCAGGCCACGAAGTACCAGGTGCCGTGCTTGCACTGGTTCCAGAGCGGCTTGGGCGCGCCTTCTTCACTGCCGTGGATCCCGGCCTGGTAGGTCCAGCTGGTCGGGTTGTCAGCGGGGCGTTCCTGCATCACCCTTACCGCTTCGGAGTAGGCGGCGAGGATGCCGTCTGCCGGGGTGAGGCTCCTTACCTCGCGGCGAATCAGGGGGCTCATCGATTACACCTCTTGTCTGTCGGTCGGATCGGCTGACGACCCGGTTTGGACTTGTGCGATGCCCCAATGCCCCCGCCGACTAGATCAATCAGGGAATCTCTACTAAACGGCCGCGAAGCTATCACATCTGCCGCTGGGCCTAAAGCTTTCCGGTACAGCGTCGATGAGGCCAGATGCCCGCTATACGCGCCGTTTCCGCCGCCCTGAAAAACCGCCTGCCGCTCGCACTCGGCCTCCTGGCCGCCCTGGCGCTGGCCATCCCGGCGGCATCGGTCGCCGCTCCGAAGCCGGCGGTGCTCACCTTCAAGACGGTCACGGTCGGCGCGCCGGGCAACCCCTCGGTCGGGATCGTTCCCTTCACCGACGCCGTCTACTCCTCCTGCGCCGAAGTCGTGCCGGCCGAAAAGCAGCCGCCCTGCCAGCAGGTCGGTTCGGTCGGCTACCGCTACGGCATCGGCCGGCTCGAGGTTACGGTCGCCCAGTACGTCGCCTTCCTCAACACCGCCGACCCCGCCGGCCGCAACAGGCACAAGCTCTACAGCTCGACCGAGAGCGGCAGCGAATGGCCCAAGTACGGCCAGATCGACTTCTCCGCGGGCGCCCGTCCCGGTCACCATTACTCGGTCGCCTCTCCGCAATGGGCCGACAAGCCCTACGGCTTCGCCAACTTCCTGCGCTCGGCCCGCTTCGCCAACTCGCTCTACAACGGACGGTGCCTCGTCAAGAAGGCCGCCGCCGCTAACGGGTTTCACTACGTCACCTACCGCGTGCGGCTCTCGCACCGCACCGAGACCGGCATGTACGACATGCACGTGCGGGCGATGACCCGCTCGCACAAGCGCGGCTTCGTCATCCCCAGCCAGAACGAGTGGATAAAGGCCGCTTACTACGACCCGAGCGGGGGCGGCAAGTATCTCCTACTGGCAGTACCCGACCAACCCGGGCGACTTCGGCGACGGTGGCGCCGCGGCACCCCACCAGGCGGTGCTGAACCCGGAAACCGGTGACATCACCAACGCCTCCGAACAGCCACTGGCCAACTTCCACACCGCCGAAACACCGGCACCGAGCTGGTGCCCGCCCGTCTTCAGCGACGAAGCCTGTTCGAGTGTAGAATCCCTTCGGGATCAAACAGTCCACTTACGAAAAGGCCTACCAGGGCAGCCTCAGCACTGTCGGCCAGGCCGGGACCACCTCGCCCTGGGGCACGCTCGACCAGGGCGGCAACGCGGTCGAGTGGACCGACACGATCACCGCACCGCCGTTCGGGGCCAAGGGCCACCGGGTCTGGCGGCGGCTGCACGGCGGCATCGCCAACGCCCCCGTCTACCAGCTCTGGCTCTCGGCGGTCGGCCTGCAGCCGCAGGACAACACCTTCTACACCGCCACCTACCCCTGGCTCGGCATTCGCATCGGCGTGCTCGGCAACCTCAGAGTGAGCAAGCACTGAGCGGTTGTGGGTGTCCGCGGGGCGCAATAGGCTCGCCCCGCGTGCACCTCCACCTTCGAGAGCGACCCCTCGCCCGCCGGTTGCCGGCGGTGCTGGTGGGCCTGGCCGCGCTGCTGCTGGTTGCTCCGGGCGCGCCCGCCGCGGGGCGCTCGAAGCACAAACAGCACCAGCCGCGCCAGGAACGGGCGGGAACGCTCGCCCAGCTGCCCGGTGGCAGCGGCTGTCTCGTCGATCGCTCCGCCCGCGGCAAGGGCGGCTGCGGGGTGGCCCGGGCGCTGAAGGGCCCCGGGCCGTTCATGGGCTCGCGGGCGATCGCGCTCAGCCCCGACGGCAGGAGCGTCTATGTCGCCTCCTCGCGCAGCGACGCGATCGCGATCTTTCGCCGCAACCGGCGCAACGGCACGCTCACCCAGGCCAAGGGCGCCGCCGGGTGCATCGCCGCCAAAGGCGCCGGCCACTGCGCCACGGCGTTCGGGCTCGACGGCCCCAACTCGGTCGCGGTCAGCCCCGACGGGCGCAACGTCTACGCGACCTCGCGGGCGAGCAACTCGATCAGCATCTTCGCCCGCAACCCGAAGAGCGGCGCGCTGACCCAGCTACCGGCCAGCGCTGGCTGCATCGCCGGGGTGCCGATCCCGGTCTGCGCCGTCGGCCGCGCCCTGGCCGGGCCGGATGTGGTCGTCGTCAGCCCCAAGGGCGAGAACGTCTACGTCGGCTCCTTCTTCGGCAACGCGGTCGCGGTCTTCGATCGCGACCCGCTCAGCGGCGCCTTGACGCAGCCCGGCGACAGCAGCGGCTGCATCGCCGAAGCGATCAGCGGCTGCGCGCTTGGCATCGGCCTCGGCGCGCCGGAGGGAATGGCGATCAGCGGCGACGGGGCGAGCCTCTACGTCGCCGGTGCCCTCTCCAACACGGTGGTCAGCCTGGCCCGCGACCAGGCCACGGGCAGTCTCAGCCAGGCGAGCGACGGCAGCGGCTGCATCGCCGACGGCGCGCTCGCCGGCTGCAGCGTCGGGGTCGAGCTGAGGGGCGCCAACGCGGTCGCTTTCAACCCGGGCGGCGACGCCTACGTCACCTCGCTCTTCAGCAACAGCGTCACCGCCTTCAGCCGCTCGCGCAGCAGCGGCGGCCTGGTGCAAAAGGAAGGGACCGCGGGCTGCCTGATCTGGCTCCGCGCCGCCGGCTGCTCCTTCGGCCAGGCGATGCGGGCGCCCGAGGGGCTCGCGATCTCGCCCGACGGGGCCAACGTCTACGTCGCCGCTTTCGCCAACAGCGCCATCGACGTGCTCGATCGCGGCAAGCGCTCCGGCAAGGTGACGCAGCTGCCGGGTCGTCGCGGCTGCCTGGCGCTGCGTTCGGTGCCTGGCTGCACGCGGGCGCGGGCGTTGCGCGGCGTCAGCTCGATCGCGCTCAGCCCGGACGGTCGCTTCCTGTACTCAACCTCGTTCGGCAGCAACGCCGTCGACGTCTTCCGGAGGAACAAATGACCGATGCAGAAAAGCGCGCCGCCGGGCTGACCCGCAAGGAGCTGATCGGCTCCGGCGCCGGCGTTGCCGCGGCCGCGCTGCTGGCCCAGGGGGCCGGCGTCGAGCAGGCGCTGGCGGCGGCGAAGAAGGGCAAGCGCAAGGACGTCGCGGGGATGAACATCATCCTCTTCCTCACCGACCAGGAGCGGGCGATCCAGCACTTCCCGCAGAACTGGCTGCGCCAGAACCTGCCGGGGATGCGGCGGCTGCGCCAGCACGGGCTCAGCTTCGAACGCGCCTTCACCAACGCCTGCATGTGCTCGCCGGCGCGCTCGACCCTGATGAGCGGCTACTTCCCCGCCCAGCACGGGGTCAAGTACACGCTCGAGGAAGACATGGAACCGCCGGAAAACCCCCAGGTCGAGCCTGCCGACGGACCTGAAGAACCTGGCGACGGTGATGAAGGCGGCGGGCTACAACGTCGTCTACAAGGGCAAGTGGCACTGCTCGAAACCGGCCAAGAAAGAAGACGCGCAGCCCTCGGACCTCGAAAAGTACGGCTTCCTGCGCTGGAACCCGCCCGACGCGGGCGCCAACCAGACGGTCCCCGAGGCCGGTGGCGGCTACATCGACAACGACGGCCGCTTCATCGAACAGGAAGGCACGGTCGCCGACGGCACCGAGGGGGCGCTGCAGTACCTCAGCTCGAGCGCCGCCCAGCAGCAGCCCTTCTTCATGGTGATCTCGGTCGTCAACCCCCACGACGTCCTCTTCTACCCGAGCAAATCGTTCGACGAAGCGGGCTATGACGGCACCTGGCTCGAGGGCAACATCCAGCCCGCCGGCGACCGCCGAAGAAGACCTCTCGACCAAGCCCACCGTTCAGGAACAGTTCCTCAAGATCTTCAACCTGACCGGCAAGCCGAAGAACAGAGAACAGATGCGCAACTACCTCAACTTCTACGGCAACCTGATGCGCTCCTCTGACAGCTACCTGGTCAACGTCCTTGACAAGCTGGAAGAGACCGGTCTCTTCGAGGACACGCTGATCGTGCGCACCGCAGACCACGGTGAGATGGGCCTCGCCCACGGTGGCCTGCGGCAGAAGAACTTCAACTTCTACGAGGAGGCGACGCGGGTGCCGCTCGTCTACTCCAACCCGAAGCTCTTCCCCAAGCCGCACCAGACCGAAGCGCTGGTCTCCCACGTCGACTTCCTGCCGACCCTGGCCAGCCTCGCCGCAGCGCCGAAGAGCGCCCGCGCCAACTGGCAGGGCGTCGACTACTCGAAGCTGGTCCTGCACCCCGCGACCGAAAACTCGGTCCAGGACTACGTCGTCTTCACCTACGACGACTACCAGTCGGGCCAGAAGACCGGTCCCTACCCGAAACCGCCCAACCACATGGTCAGCATCCGCGAAGGCCGCTGGAAGCTGGCCAAGTACTACGACATCAGTGAAAACCCCGTGCCGCCGCAGTGGGAGATGTACGACCTCAAGACTGACCCCCTGGAGCGCCAGAACCTCGCCTACAAGGGCCACAAACGAAGCAAAGAGCAAGAGCGCGAATTCCTCCGCCTCAAACGCAAGCTCGCCCGGGTCGAAAAGACCCGGCTGAAGTCGCCGTAGTCTCAGTCCCGCGCTATTGGGGCAGCAGGTCGTCCGTCGGGGTGATTGTCTTCAGCTTTGCTGCCATTAGCGCCTTCTGTCTCGTGTCGCGTAGTTCTTGGCGCACTTTGCTCTTGACGATTCCCTGTACTACTCCACCCGTTCCCTTTTTCGCTCTCGTTTCGGCGGTTGCTGTCAGGAAGTCCTCGAGTTGGCGAGCCTCGCCCTCACTCAGGGTAGGTGACCGGTAGTAAGTGGTTGCCAGGGCGAAGACGAGTGCTTTGACGAGTGGATGCTCGCCGTGGGTGTCATATAGACCGGTGAGGCGGGAGACCCAATCGGGGAAACGCATCAGCACGTAGAGCATCGTCGCGAATAGCGCGTGGGCAGTCGGTTGCATGAACTCGGTGTCTTCGACCACGCCGCGAGTCACGGTCTCCAGGTGGGGGCTGGCGAGTGCACCTGCGATGCTAAAGGCCATCAGCATGACGGAGATCAGCTCCGTCATGCGGGCAGTTGAATCGAGGAGCCCAGGGTCTTTTTCCAGCACCTCGGCGACAGCCTCGGAGTTCAGTCGCTCGCGTATCTCCGACGACTGGTCCTCCTCCACGGCCATCACTATCGCGATCAGACTCCACCCATGCAGGGCATCCTCAAGTGCTGCCTTCTTGAGGGCGACGTCCGCAACGAGCTCTGAGTTGCGAAGGACTTCGGAAAGAAGGCTGACATAGGGCGCCAGGGTTTGAAGCCGCTCCGGTGGTTCGTCGGTGTCCTCATGGTATTCCACGTCATCGTAAAGCCGGTCGAGGGCCTTGTCTCGATCCGCTTCGTCTACCTCATCCGCTTCGTCTTCCCGGTGACCGATCATTACCTTGAGATCGTCGAGGTCAGGGCCCTCGTCTGACCATCCCTGGCGGTCCTTGACCAAATCGAAGAGGTCGACCGAAAGGTCATCTGGGAGCTCTCCCACGAAGGTTGTTCCGCCGTTTCGAATCGAGGTGAGCAGCTGCAGATCGTCGCGGCGGAGACCGGCAGCATGGCCAAGCGCTTTCTCATAGGACAGTGGGTCGGCAAGCACTTCGGTGGCGAAGCCCGGATCCTCGTTGATCCGCTTTCCGACGAAAAGGTCCATTAGGGTGCCATGGCGGAAGCCGATGCCGTTGCCATCCTGGACCAGGATATGCCGTGCCAATAGGCTTCTCACCACGTCTCCCGGTGCCAGCCATTCGGCTAGGCCGCGGTCGCGAAAGTATTGGGCGAGTATTTCGTGGACCTGCCTCGGTGGCAGTCTCGTCACCTGGTCACGGGCCATCTCACCAGCCAGCCAAGAGAGCAGGTGCTCCCGCTGCCGAACGTCCATCCGTTGCTTGCCTCCGCCGGAGCCGTCATCCATCCGGAGGAGTACCCCCACGCATGCATTGAGTAGTGCGCTGGGATTGAACGAACTCGGATCTTGATCTTCCCGCAAGACAACGATCAATGCGGCGATTATCAGAGGACTGCGCGGAAGGTGCTGTTGGACTATCAACGCGAATATCCGCTCCACATCTCCTGAGGAGCCACCGTACTTTTCGATCAGGGAACGAACTTGACTGCGGCCGAGAGGACCAATGTGAAGAGTGTCGAACTCGACCGCCTGCCGAGTGAGTTCTCTCTGGAGTCCCTCGTAGTCGTCGCGATGGCAGCCGAGTACAAAGAGATGGTGCTCTTGACTTGATATGTACTTCGCCAGCTGCTCCAGGCCGGCGTCGCGTTTGACGTCATCGAAAGCGAATATGCAGGGCGGAAGCTCGGCATTGCCGGCGACTGGCTGACCAACGGACCTCAGCTCATGCCGGGTCTCGCCTTCGAACTTCTTCTGCTTGAAGCTTCCGTCGTAGGCCAGGGACACAGGGGTGTGCGTGCCGCGCCCCGCGAAATGGCGGCTCAGGGCCCAGACCAGCGTGCTGCTCACTCCCGCCTCCGGCTCACCGACGACCACGAGGACGCGGGTCTTGTCCAGAACGGCCAGCGGGTCACTGGGAACGGGCTCGGTGGTCCCCTCCACGCTTCGAGCCGCAGCGATCTCCTTGTGAGGGGCCGGCCACAGTCGCGGCTCGACGAGGATGTCGTCAGGCGTGGGGGCCTCCAATTCGCTGTTCCCCGCGGTAAGGGCGCAGAGATCGATGGCGCGGCTGGCGAGCGCGTCCAGCACCGACGTATAGACAGCCTTGGCCGGAAGGTTGGACCGCTCTACCCAGGCGAACTCCCGCCGGCCTTTCTTGGCAAGGTGCGTAGCTTGGTCGAAGGCTTTTCTGGCCTCGTACCAAGTTCGGAGCCGAAAATCGACGATGCCCTCGGTCAGGTCGACATCGATGAGGGTGAACCCGTTGAGCGATTTAGGGTTCTCGTAGAGGCACCCCGCCCGACTGTATATCGCGCCTCCCCTGAGGCTTAGCTCACTGGTGGGGTCGGGCTGGTGCTCATGACCGGAGAGCACGAGTGTCCTCATCCCCTCGAACGCTCCGCGTGCCGCGTCGGCGTCGAAAGGGGCGAGCCATGTCAGCGGATGGTGCATGACGACGATCCGCAGATCGCAAGCGGCGATTTGCTCCAAGGCCAGCTGGTACTGAGGTTCACCCAGCATCAGCCGCTGTTTGTCTTCATCGTCTACCGATCGCCAGGCGGTGTTCAACGAGGCTATACCGACTGTCGCGCCGTCCAGTTGGATCTGTCTGGTGGTGCCCAGCGGTGTGGCCTGCACATCTCCTTGGCCATCGGCGAGCATGTCGTAGTACTCATTCCACGCATCGAGGCGGTGAGTGGCGCTGGCAAGCATCTTCGGGTCGCCGATCAAGTCGGCGACCTTGCCGGCATCGCTCAGCCTCCCCCGGAGACCATCCTCTTGATATGGATCAATCTTGTCGCGGTCGACATCGTGGTTGCCCGGTACGAGTATCAGCCGGTCGAGGTCGAGTTCCAAAGCTTCACGCAGTGGTTCGATGAGCCCGTCGTGTGCCGCCTCATAGTCCGACGGCAAGCCTTTGCGCGCAAGGTCGCCGCTGAAGGTAACGATGTCGATGGCGCGCTCTCTGTGTGCTTCAGCCAGATCCTCTATCGCGGCGCGGAGGATAGGAAGCGCGGCGCGGTTGTCCTTGCTCGCGTGCAGATCGGAAAGGTGGGCGATGCGAACGGTGGGCATTTGGTGTCGAAGGCGGTCTGAGAACCTGTTGCGTCTACAAAGGAAGCCGCGAGAATACTGAAACGAATTCCACCGGTGGGGACATCGCCGCCGACGCGCACTGGCCTCATACGTCGACTTCCCTGCCGACCCCAGCCCGGCTGGTGGCGCCGCCACTGAGCGCCCGCGCCAACTGGCAGGGCGTCGACTACTCGAAGCTGGTCCTGCACCCCTCGACCAAAAACTCGGTCCAGGACTACGTCGTCTTCACCTACGACGACTACCAGTCAGGCCAGAAGACCGGTCCCTACCCGAAACCGCCCAACCACGTGGTCAGCATCCGCGAAGGCCGCTGGAAGCTGGCCAAGTACTACGACATCAGCGAAAACCCCGTGCCGCCGCAGTGGGAGATGTACGACCTCAAGACCGACCCCCTGGAGCGCCACAACCTCGCCTACAAGGGCCACAAACGAAGCAAAGAGCAAGAGCGCGAATTCCTCCGCCTCAAACGCAAGCTCGCCCGGGTAGAAAAAACCCGCCTCAAGCCCCCGGCAGCCGGCTAGCAGTTGGCGCCAGGCCGGGCGCCGCGATCAGTCGATTGAACCGGCGGGCACGACCCACTCGCAGCTCTGCCCGGTAACCGAGGCGATCAGATCGAAGTCGGCGTCATAGTGGACGACGATCAGGCCGTGAGACTCGGCGGCGGCGGCGATCAGCAGATCCGGAACCTTGCGACCGCGCTGGTGCTTTGCGGCGAGCATGCGCTGGACCTGCCTGGCTCGCCGCAGGTGGTCGGCGGTCGTCTCCACCAGCTCGAACGCCTCGAGCGCCTCAGCCAGGCCATCCCACTCGCGGGCGCTGCGAGCTGAGTAGCCGATCTCCAGGTCGCTGATCCCGGCTCGCGCGAGTTCACCGCGTTCGGCAGCCGGCTCGACCAGCTCCCTGACAGCTTCGTGGCGAAGGCGGGTGAGGACGCTCGAGTCGAGCAGCCGGGTTAGCGCCATGCCTGCTCGCGAGCGGCGACATCAGTCTGAGCGAGCAGATCAAGGCGCCGCTTCACCGCCTCGCGATGCTCATCACCGGCTTGGCGAAGCGCGCGGTTGACGGTCTCCTTGATCGTAGTGCTGCCGAGCCTCGCCCGCGCCGTTCGCAGGGCCTCCTCGTCGATGTCCACCAAGTGCTTGCTCACGCTATTGAGTATATACGCCGAGTAAAGCGGTATATATGCGGTTGGGCTAGAGCGAGATGACGTGGGCGCGCTGGGGGTCGACGCGGCCCTCGAGCACGTCCAGGTAGGCGCTCTTGACCGCCTCGAAGCCGTGGCCGTGGTCCACCTCGAGCCAGGCCGCGGTCCATTTGCAGAAGGGGTGCCAGGCCTCGGCGACGCGGCGCTCGAGCTCGGCGGGGCCCCACTCGGCGGAGCGCTTCTCGACTCTCGTTGGGGCGAAGAAGAAGGTCGGGGTCGGGCCGGGGAGGTCGCCCTGGCCGGAGCCGAGCTCCTCCCAGTGGGTCACTCCGACGGTCATCGAGTAGGCGAGGGCATCGCCGAAGTGCTTGTGCACCGCCTGGCGCACGGCGCCGTCGCCGGCGATGTCGACGTAGGTGGCGGGGCCGCTGCCGAGCGAGGCGATCTCGTCGTAGGTGACGGTGCGGCCGTAGATGCCGAGGCCCTCGACGAACTCCCGGTTGCCCGCCGAGGTGAGGCCGACGAGCTCGACGCCCTCGCGCCGCGCCAGCAGGAAGGCGGCGGCGATCGCGGTCTTGCTCGAGGCGCTGGAGATCACGATCGGGCCGCGCTCGGCGAGGCCCTCGTCGGCGAGCTGGTCGTCGATCAGGAACGAGGTGAAGAAGAGCGGGCGCAGCAGCATCTGCACGTCCTCGCTGTCGGCGCTGTAGAAGGGGTCGGCACCGCTGGCCAGGTAGCGGTGGTAGGCCGAGGGCAGCGCCGCCCGGTGGGGCGAGCCGTCGACGAAGCCGGCGGCGTTGGCGCTCTTCGGCGTCACCAGCAGGTGCGAGGAGGGAGGCAGGTAGCCGTAGACACGCGTGCCCACCTCGACGCCCTCCGCCTCGCTGCGCTCGACCTCGGCGAAGCCCCACATCGGCACCCGTCCCCAGCCGTCCTCGGCCGGGAAGAAGTCCCAGTAGGACATCGCCTCGCCCATCACCGCGTAGGTGATGTTGTTGGCGGTCAGGCCGAAGCTGTCGACTCGCAGCAGCGCCTGGCCGGGACCGACCGCGGGCGGCTCGGACTCGACGACGCGGCACTGGCGCAGGTCGTCGCGCTTGACCTGGAAGTCGCTCACGCCGACCATGCTCTCACGTGCAGGCAAGCCGGTGGCCGGCGTCGAATACGCTCGCCGTCCCCGCGACCACGACTGGAGCGTCATGACAGACCAACTCAGCGGCGAACAGGCCGCCAAGCTATACGGCAACCGCTTCCTCACCGAGGACGCTCCCGATGGCCCCTTCCCGGGGAGCGGCATGTCCGCCCTCGACGCGATGCGGCTGGTCGGCGAGGAACTGGCCCTGGAGGGCGACCCGAACCGCAACCTCGCCACCTTCGTCACCACCTGGATGGAGCCCGAGGCGCAGCGAGTGATCGCCGAGAACCTCTACCGCAACTTCATCGACCACGCCGAGTACCCGATCTCGGCCGAGATCGAGCAGCGCTGCATCCGCATGCTCGCCGACCTCTACCACGCGCCCGGCGAGACCACCGGCGCCCGCACTCAGGGCTCCTCGGAGGCGATCATGCTCGGCGCCCTCTCGCTCAAGTGGAAGTGGAAGCAGCGCCGCGAAGCCGAATCGAAGCCGGTCGACAAGCCCAACCTGGTCTTCGGCGGCGACGTGCACGTGGTCTGGGACAAGTTCTGCCGCTACTTCGACGTCGAGCCGCGGATCGTGCCCCTGCAGGACGACAAATACGTGATCGGGCCCGAGGACGTGCAGCCCCACGTCGACGAGAACACGATCGGCGTCGCCGCCGTGCTCGGCACCACCTTCACCGGCCACGCCGATGACATCGTCGGCATCAACAAGCTCCTCGTCGACCTCAAGGGCGAGAAGGGCCTCGACGTGCCGCTGCACATCGATGGCGCCAGCGGTGGCTTTGTCTGGCCCTTCCTCTACCCCGACTCCGAGTGGGACTTCCGGCTCGAGCAGGTGCGCTCGATCAACGTCTCCGGCCACAAGTTCGGCCTCGTCTACCCCGGCATCGGCTGGCTCGTCTTCCGCGAGAAGAGCGACCTCGCCGAGGACCTCGTCTTCTACGAGAACTACCTGGGCAAAACCGACGCCACCTTCACCCTCAACTTCTCCACCGGCGCCTCGATGGTGCTCGCCCAGTACTACAACTTCGTCCGCTACGGGCGCGAGGGCTACGCCTACATCATGAAGGCGATGCAGGCCAACGCCCGGGCGTTGGCAGACAAGCTGAAGGCGAGCGGCGACTTCGAGCTGATTGGCGACGGCGAGGAGCAGCTGCCCCTGGTCGCCTTCAAGCTCGCCGACGAGAAGAACTACGACGAGTTCGACGTCTCCTGGCAGCTCTCGGCCGAGCGCGGCTGGATGCTGCCCGCCTACACGATGCCCCCCAACGCCGAAGACGTGAAGGTGCTGCGGGCGCTGGTCAAGCAGACGCTCAGCCGCGAGCAGGTCGACCGCCTCGCCGCCGACCTCGAAGTCGCCTGCAAGACACTGGAGAAGAAGGGCGGCGCCCATCCCTCCGAGCGCAAGAAGATGAAGCAGAGCCCGGGGTACTAGCCGGGGTCAGACGACCGGCGGCGGCGTGCCGTCGACGCTCGCCGCCAGCGCCGGGTCCCACTCGCAGACCGTGCAGGCGTGGGCGAAGACTGAGCGGAAGAACTCGAGCGCGGCCGCGTGGGGGTCGGCGTTCTCGCGCGCGTCGTCCCAGTCGAGGATGTACTGACCCAGACCCGTGTCCCAGCGGGCCGCCGCCGGTGAGGCCTGGCCGTCGGCGAAGGAGTCAGGGGCGGGGTGGGCGTAGGCGTAGAAGGCGGCCTTGCCGTAGTTGGCGTCGCCGGGCCACCAGCCGACGGCGACCTCCTGGGCGTCCATCGCGTTGCGCATGATGAAGTCGTTGGACGGCGGCTCCGCCGGCTGGCCCGAGAAGAGGCTGACGGCGAGGTCGAAGGATCCCCACCAGGCGTTGACGGGGGTGCGCCGGCCGCGAAAGGGTGCGCGGAACTCGGCGAGGACAAGGGCGGCGCGGGTCGCCGCCTCGAAGTAAGTGGCGACCTGGTCCGGGTCGTAGCGGGTGTGCTCTTCGTCGCGGTCGAGCGGTGTGCTCCACGGCACCTCCTGCGGCGTGAGGTCGATCTCCAGCGGACCGGCGAGCTCGGTGATCGCGCCGAGCAGCTCGCGCGTCACCGCGCCCACTGCACGGTTCGGCGTCAGCGCGACCCGGCGCGAGCCGCCGCCGCTGTGTTCGGCCACCGCCTCATGCGAGTGCAGGTCGAGTGCCACGACCAGCGAGCCCGAGCCGTCGGGCGCCGGCAGCGGCAGCGTCTCCCAGCCGCGCGCGCTCAGGCGCAGCGCCGCGTGCTGGAGCTGCGGCTCGGGCGGGGCCAACTGCGCCGCCAGCTTGCCGAGCAGCTGGCTGTGCGCGTGCAGGGTGTCACAGCTCTCGCTCCACTGCTCATAGGAAACGGAAGGCCACGACGCGCTCACCGGCTCAGCTTAGGATGCAACCGATGAAGATGCGAGCGGCGATCCTCGAGCAGTTCGGCGAGCCGCTCAGCGTGCAGGAGGTCGAGCTGGCCGAGCCCCGCGCCGGCGAGGTGTTGGTCCGGCTCGCCGCCTGCGGTGTCTGCCACACCGACCTCTACACCGCCTCCGGCGCCGACCCCTCCGGCTACGCTCCGACCGTGCTCGGGCACGAGGGCGCCGGCGTGGTCGAGCAGGTCGGCGCCGACGTCACCCTGCTGGCGCCGGGCGATCACGTCGTCACCCTCTTCTCGCCCCAGTGCGGCGAGTGCATCCACTGTCGCGACCCGCGCACCAACCTCTGCCTGGCGATCCGCGAGCAGCAGAACAAGGGCTGCCTTCCCGACGGCAGCACCCGCATCTCGCGCGACGGCGAGCCGATCCGCCACTTCATGGGCTGCTCGACCTTCGCCGAGTACACGGTGATGCCGCAGATCGCCCTGGCCAAGGTCAGCCCGGAGGCGCCGTTCGAGCACGCCTGCCTCTTCGCCTGCGGCCTCTCGACCGGCCTCGGCGCCGCGATCAACACCGCCGCTGTGCAGCCGGGCAGCACCTGCGTCGTCTTCGGCGCCGGCATGGTCGGCCTCGGCGCGGTCGCCGGCTGCCGCCTGCAGGGGGCCGAGCGGATCGCCTGCGTCGACCTCTCGCCCGAGCGGCTCGAGCCGGCTCGCGGCCAGGGCGCCACCGACCTGCTGCTCGCCGGCGAGAACACGGTCGGGCAGATCCTCGAGATGACCGACGGCTTCGGCGCCGACTACACCTTCGAGGCGACCGGCAACGTCGCCGTGATGCGCCAGGCGGTTGAAGCGGCGCGCATGGGCTGGGGCCTCTGCACGGTCGCCGGTGTGGCCGGCAAGGGGGAGACCCTCGACGTCGTGCCGCGCCTGCTGATCACCGGCCGCCGCATCGCCGGCTCCTCCTTCGGCGGCGTCAAGGGCCGCGACCAGGTCCCCGTCCTGATCGAGCGCTACCTCGCCGGTGATATCGACCTGACGCCCTTCGTCTCCCACCGCATCGGCCTCGACGAGGTCAACCGCGGCTTCGAGCTGATGGAGGCCCAGGATGGGATCCGCAGCGTGATCGAGTTTCTGTAGGCACCGCGGGTGAAACGAGTGGCTTAGTGCGCCTTTCGTATGCATTTTTATGCCTGTAGCGGACACACAACTGGGCTACCATTTCTCTCGATGGGTCCGATTCAGGAACTAGCGCATGACCTTGGCGTCGAGGAGCGCACACTTCGACGCGCAACCGCTCAGGGCACCCTCCGCGCCCGCCGGACGCGACCGCGGCGGCTGCGGTTGGCGCCGGGCGAGCGCGAGTACCTTCGAACCCATTGGCACCTGCTCGCCGAGCTGCGCGCGGCACTGCGGACTCAACGAGAGGTTCGCCTCGCGGTGATTTATGGCTCCGTGGCGCGTGGCGATGAGGACGACGATTCGGACTTCGACCTGCTGATCTTGTTTGCGCCGGGTCGTTCCCCGGGGGATAGCGACGTTGCCGATCGGGTGGCCGCGATCGTCAACCGCCGGGTCGACCTGGCGGAGCTGCGGCGAGTTGAGTCAGGTGCGCCGTTGCTGCTCGACCGCGTTCTCGACGAAGGTCGCGTTCTCGTCGATCGGGACGGTCATTGGGGGGATCTACAGCAGCGCAGGATCGCGATTCGGGCCCGCGCCCGACGCGCCTATCGCCGTCAGCTGGCCGGCGCCTCGCAGGCGATAGACGAGTTGACCCGATGACCGATGGGCCTTCGGGACTCAGCTCGAAGGCACTCCGGGCCGAGCAGGCTCGCATTGGGCGCTTCCTCGAATCCATGGCGAAGCACCGAAAGGCCCTCGAGCTCGCGATCGAGGAGGGCTTTGGCGGAACTCTCGATCCGGCCGAGTGGAGGAAGACGTTCGAGTCGGCCGAGCCCCAGGATGCCAATCGCACCATGGTCGTCACGGGGGATCACTCGGCCGTGCTCAATGCCTATGTCGAGATCCTCAAGGCGAGCGCCGGATCCCGCTTGATTGGACTGCTCCCATATCGCCGCCCGCACGCAGAGCAGGCCTTTGAAGCACTGGTCGAGGATGGCTGTCTCAGCCCTGCTCAAGCAGATGATCTGAAGATCGTCTATGCGATCGAGGGCCGGCTCGAGCATGCGTCACCGGATGTCGATGCCGGCGAAGTGCTCAAGGCGATTGAACGGTTTCGTCGGGCTCTTTCGGGTCTGGTTGAAGCCGTGCTCGGCTGGCTCGAGCGTCATGGCGTGCGGCTCGACGAGCAACGCTAGATTGGGCCGGTGGCCTACCGCAAGCTCTCGGCATCGGAGGCATTCTGGCGGCCCTCCAACCAGATGGGGATCGAGAACACCGATCTCGGTGGGCAGCTTGAGGCGAGGCAGCTGGGCGCGCGGCTCTGGCGGTTGAAGCCAGGCCAGGCCTCGACCAAGCATCGCCACTTCGACCAAGAGGAGCTCTACCTGCTGCTCGAGGGCTCGGGTCGGATCCGCGTCGACGAGGGACCTGCTCACCCTGGAGCCGCTGGACTGCGTGCTGGTCGAGCCCGACTCGGCGCGCCAGGTCTTCAACGACACCGCGGCGGAGCAGCTCTGGTTCGTCGCCGGTGCCCCGCGCGAGCTCGCCAACACGTTGGAGATGTCCGCCGAGCAGCTCGCCTCGCTCTATCCCGACGGCCCGAAAGCGCTGCCGCCCGAGCTCAGCTGAGATTGCCGTTCTCCCGCCCGGGTACCAGCGGGGAATGAATCCGAAGACGCTGCTCACCCCTGCCCTGATCGCAATGGCCCTCGGCCTCTCGGCTTGCGGGGGTGGGGGCGAGGACGACACGTCGAGCGCCGGCGAGCCCGCCGCGGGCTCGACCGAGCCGAGCGACTCCTCCGAGCCGAGCGCCAACGCGCCCGCGCCCAGCGGCGAGGCGCCGCGGGCGGAGAAGGTCGAGATCGCCGGCTTCGCCTACGACCCGGACCCGGTCAGGATCCAGGTCGGCGGCAAGGTCACCTGGCTCAACCAGGACTCCGCCCCGCACACGGCCACCGCCGTGGACGGCAGCTTCGACACCGGCACGATCGAGGAGGGCAAGCTGGGGTCGGAGACCTTCAAGCAGGCCGGCACCTACGAATACGTCTGTCAGATCCACCCGAGCATGCACGGCACGATCGAGGTGGTTGAAAAGAGCTAGCCGGGTAGAGGAGTCCGACAAGCGAACGACACGAGAGAGGACTCAGAGGACACGCTCGGGCGCGACGACTAGCCCGGCTCGCTCGGCGGCCCTACGGCTTCTCGGCCGCCGGCTCGCCGAGTGGCGTCGCGGCCGGCTCGCCGAAGAGGCGGGCGAGGACGATGCTGAGCTCATACAGGGCGATCAGCGGCGCGGTCTCGAGCAGCATCGAGACCGGGTCGACGCCGGGCAGCGCGGCGGCGAGGATCGCGCAGCCGAGGTAGGCGTAGCGGCGGTTCTGCTTCAGCTGCCTGACCTTGACGATGCCGAGGCGGGTCGCCGCGAGGACGCCGACCGGCACCTGGAAGACGATGCCGCAGGCGAGCAGGGTGGTGCCGAAGAAGCTGTAGTAGTCCTTGGCCCGCACCTGGATGTTGAACTGCGAGTCGTTGAAGTTGAGCAGGAACTTGGTCGCCGCCGGCAGCACGACGAGGTAGCCGAAGACGACCCCGGCGATGAAGAGGACCGGGACCAGCAGCAGCAGCGGAGTGACGGTGCGCCGCTGCTGCCGGCTGAAGGCCGGCAGCAGGTAGGCGTAGGCCTGGTAGAGGATGATCGGCAGCGAGAGCAGGAAGGCGCCGTAGGCGGCGACCGTCATCGTCGTCGTGAAGGGCTCGCTGATGCCGAGGGTGAGCAGCTTGCTGTGGCTGGAGGGGAGCGGCCCGTTGGCCAGTTCGAGCAGCAGGTGGTTCTGCCAGAAGCAGAGGGCGAAGGCGACGCCGAGGACGCTGAGCGAGACGACGATGCGCGCGCGCAGCTCGTCGAGGTGATCGACGAGGCTCACCTCATCGTCATATGAGAGTGCTTTTACGCGGCGCATCGTCTCTGCCTCAGGCGTGCGTGTTGGTGGTGCCGGCGTCGGCCTTGGCGGCGGGGCCGTGGGCGACCACCGGGGGCTGCTCGACCGCCAGCGGGGCCTCCTCGTGGTGCTCCTCGCCGGCCAGGGAGCCGCGGAACTCGCGCACCCCTTTGCCGACCGATTTGCCGAGCTCCGGCAGGCGTTTGGGCCCGAAGACGACGAGGGCGATGACGAGGACGATCATGATCTCCATTGGTCCGATATTTGGCACTGTGTGCCTCCAATCCTGGTTGGGTCAAAGGTTTTTCCCGGCGGGGCCGAGGGGGGGGGGTGGCGACTTACCTGCCCATAGAGGGGGGTAAGTCGCCAAGCCCCGGCCCGGCCGGGCTTGCGATGGCGTTACTGGAGGAAGCCTGTCTTCTTGACCGCTTTCAGCACTTCGGCCGCCGTGAACGGCGTGTCGAAGGCGCCGTCGGGGGTCAGCCCCGAGGGCTTGCCGCTGAGCAGCAGGCCGGCGACCGAGGCGTGGCGAGCCTCGATCGTCAGGATCGAGAGCGCCGCGGCGACGTAGGCCGGGTTGGCGATGTTGAGCGCCTGGCCGGAGTAGGCGTGGACGCCGGTGTTCTCCAGCGCCACCGCGGTCTTGACGAAGGACGCTTCCTTCGAGGTCGTGCCGCCGAAGTCGACCTTCGGCGCCGCGGTCGCCTTCGAGCCGAGCGCCTTCTCGAGGAAGGCGACGTGGGCGTTCTCGTCGGTCGTCACCGTCTTCAGGAAGACCTGGGTCTGGCGGTCCTTGATGAACTTGCTCTTCCTCTGGTTGGCGGTCGCCTCGTTGTAGAAGGCGGCCTCGAGGTACTCGAGCGTGAGGGCGAAGTTGAGGATGCCGACGTCGCCCTTGCCGAAGGAGGCGGGCGGGCGGCCCTTGCCCTTGTTCTTGGCCAGCGAGGCGGCGGGGGTGAGGGCGCCGATCAGGGCGCCGCTGCCGAGCGCCGCGCCGCCGGCCAGGCCGGCCTTCTTGAGGAAGCTGAGCCGGGTGTCGCCCTCGCTCAGGGTTTCGGCCGCGTCGTCGGCCGCCTGGCGGACGACAGCGTCGAGGTTGGTCTGTTCGAGGGTTGCATCCGGTTCCATGGTGCGCTCCTTTGAGGGGGTTTGGCCCAGGTAACGGAGCCCCCTCGTCGCCGGATCACTCGGCGGGAGATCTTTATCTGGCCGCAGCGGGGCCGGCGGCCGTGAGGTGCTCGTGGACGAAGCGCACGACGGTGGCGCCCTCGCCGACCGCGGTCGCGCAGCGCTTGATCGAGCCGGCCCGCACGTCGCCGGCGGCGTAGATGCCGGCCACGCTGGTCTCGAGCAGGCCGTCGGCACCGGCGTCCTCGCCGGTCAGGACGAAGCCCTTGGCGTCGCGGGCGATCGCCTCGCCGAGCCAATCGGTGCAGGGCGTGGCGCCGAGGAAGAGGAAGAGGAAGGCGAAGGGCAGCTCGGTCCCGTCGGTCAGGGTCACCGCCTCGAGGCGCCCCTCGCTGCCGTGCAGGGCGCTGACTTCGCTGCGGTCGCGGACGACGATGCCGTAGCGGTCGAGCTCCTCGATCAGGTAGTTGGACATCGTCTCGCTCAAGTCGGCGCGCCGGTGCAGGAGGGTGACCAGGGCGCCGCCGCGGGCGAGCCAAATCGCCGCCTGCGCGGCCGAGTTGCCGCCGCCGATCACGCCCACCCGCCGGCCGCCGCAGAGCCGGCCCTCGGGCGGCCCGGCGGCGTAGAAGACGCTGATCCCCTCGTACTCGTCGAGCCCCTCGACCGGCAGGCGGCGGTATTCGGCGCCGGTCGAGAGCAGCACTGTGCGGGCGAGGATCTCGTTGCCTTCCTCGAGCCGGACCCGGTGGCGTTCCTCACCCGGCTCCAGGGCCTGGGCGCGGTAGGGCGTCGCCGTGCGGGCGCCGAACTTGCGCGCCTGGGTGACCGCGCGGCTGGTCAGCTCGCTGCCGGTGATGCCCGCCGGGAAGCCGAGGTAGTTCTCGATCCGCCGCGAGGTGCCGGCCTGGCCGCCGAGCACGGTGCTCTCGATCACCAACGTGTCGAGCCCCTCCGAGGCGCCGTAGACGGCGGCGCCGAGCCCGGCCGGGCCGCCGCCGAGGATCAGCAGGTCGACCTCCTCGCGCTCGGCCAGCTCCAGCCCGATCCCCAGCGCCCGCGAGAGCCTGCCGTTGCTCGGGTTGCGCAGGTCGGTGCCGCCGGGCAGCCGCACAAGCGGGATCTCCTCGGGGGCGAGCGGCTCGAGCAGGGCCGTCGCCTCGGCGCTCTCCTCCGGCGTGAGCCAGGAGTAGGGGAGGCGCTGGCGCCTGACGAAGTCGAGCAGGCGGCGGGTGTCGGGCGACTCGTGCGGGCCGACGATCTCGACCCCGATCCCCTGCCGGCGCTGCAGCATCTCGCGCCGCTCGATGAAGGCCGAGAGCAGCAGGTCGGAGAGCGAGCCGTCCTCGAAGAGCAGCTTGCGCAGCACTTCGCGATCGACCGCGATATAGCGCAGCGACTCGGTGACGACGGCGGTGAGGAAGACGGTCTGGCCGGAGAGCAGGTTCATCTCGCCGAGGAAGCCGGAGGCACCGTGGCGGACGATCTCGCGCCCGGCCGGATCGGTGATCGCCACCTCACCCTCGCGGATCGCGATGAACGAATAGGTGGCGTCGCCGACCTCGAACAGCTTCTCGCCGACCGCCGCGGTCCGCTCCTCGCCGAGTGCGGCGAGCGTCGCCAACTGCGAGCTCGAGAGCACCCGGCTTGTCGGGGCGGAGGCCATCCTGCGCGCAGCCTAGATGGTCTGTTTGGACCGTACAGAACCTAAATCAGCATGAGTACAGTCTCTAAGTCAATATGAGTACAATCTCTAAATCAAAATGAACGCCGAACAGCGCGAGAGGATCGCCGAGGGTCAGGTCGCCGAACGCCTTCGCACCCACGGGGCGGTACTGATCGCCGGGCCCAAGGCCGTCGGCAAGACCACGACGGCACGGGTCTTCGCAGCGTCGGAGGTGCGTTTGGATCAGGACCCCGCCGCGCTCACCGCTGCCCAGGCCGATCCTCGTCTCGTCCTGGACGGCGAGCAGCCGCGCTTGATCGACGAGTACCAGCTCGCGGCCGGGATCTGGAACGCGGTGCGCGGGCGGGTCGACGATCTGGGCGACAAGGGTCTGTTCCTGCTCACCGGCTCATCGACGCCGGAGGACGATCAGACGAGCCACAGCGGGGCTCGCCGGATCGCTCCCGTCTCGATGCGGACGATGACGCTGCTCGAGCGTGGCCTCTCCAGCGGCGCGGTTTCGGTGGGTGGACTGTTGGACGGAGCCTCCCCGCGAGCGGCGTCGTACGACCTCGACGTCGCCGGCGCGGTTGAGGCCCTGGCGATCGGCGGATGGCCCGACAACCTCGGGCTTTCGACGGCCGAGGCCCTCAGTGCAAACGCCGACTACATCGACGTGATCGTCAACACCGATGTCCGCCGAGTCGATGGCGTCAGGCGCGACCCGGATGGAGTCCGGCGCATGCTGGCCTCATACGCCCGCAACGTCGCGACCGACGCGTCCCTTCGCACCATTGGCCGCGCCGCGGACGAGGTGCTCAACGAAGTCACCCTGCACGACTACCTGCGCGCGCTCAAGCGGCTCTTCCTGATCGAGGACCAGCCGAGCTGGAAGCCGCAGCTTCGCTCGCGTGTGCGTCTCGCCGCGACCCCCAAGCGTCACCTTGCCGATCCTTCTCTCGCCGTCGCCGCGTTGGGGGCCACCCCCGAGCGTCTGCTCGGACCCGAGATCGGGCTCGCCGGATTTCTCTTCGAGTCGCAGGTGATCCACGACCTGAGGGTTTATGCGCAGCCTCACCGCGGCTCGGTTCGCTTCTACCGCGACAACAAGGGCCTGGAGATCGACGCGATCGTTGAGACGACGGCCGGTCGCTGGATCGCGGTGGAGGTCAAGCTCGGCCACAACCGGGTTGACGAGGGGGCCGCCAACCTGCTTGCCCTGAGGAAGAAGCTCTCAGCCGAGGTCAACGCGAACTGCGGGGCCCTCCTCGTCGTCGTGGCTGACACCCCTACCTACAGGCGCCCCGATGGCGTCGTGGTCACATCGATCGCATCGCTGGGCACCTGACGCGCGGCCGGTCTTGGCGGCAGGCCGACGCCGGTCAGCGCCGGGAGTCGGGTGCGGCCGAGGTGGGTAGTAGCTCCTCGTGCTGACAGAAGCCGAACAAGCCGAGGCGGGCCGGAGCGGCGCCGCCGAGTCGGGTGCCCGGGCGACGCTGAAGCGGACCGTCAGCGAGTTCCAGCAGGACAACCTGACCGATTGGGCGGCCGCGCTCACCTACTACGCGCTGCTGGCGCTGTTCCCGGCGCTGATCGCGATGGTCTCGTTGCTCGGGCTCTTCGGCGACCCGCGCACGACGACCTCGAGCCTGACCGAGATCATCACCTCGATCGGGCCCGACTCGGCGGCGCAGACCTTCGAAGGGCCGATCGACTCGGTCGTCGCCAACCAGAGCGCCGCCGGCTTCGCCTTCGTCTTCGGCCTGCTGGTCGCGCTCTGGTCGGCCTCGGGCTACATCGGCGCCTTCATCCGCGCCTCCAACGTGATCTATGAGACCGAGGAGGGACGGTCGTTCTGGAAGCTGCGACCGCTGCAGCTGGCGGTGACGCTGGCGATGGTCGTGGCGATGGCGCTGCTGGCGCTCGGCCTCGTCCTCACCGGGCCGATCGTCGAGGCGGTGGCCGAACCGGTCGGGTTGGGCGGAACTGCGGTCGACGTCTGGAACATCGCCAAGTGGCCGGTGATGGTGGCGATCTTCGTGCTCATGGTCGACCTTCTCTACTACGCCTCGCCCAACGCCAAGCTGCGCGGCTTCCGCTGGGCGACCCCGGGCTGCCTGGTGGCGCTGGCCGCCTGGGCGCTCGCCTCCGCCGGGTTCGCCTTCTACGTCGCCAACTTCGGCTCCTACGACAAGACCTACGGCACGCTCGGCGGCCTCGTCGCGCTGCTGGTCTGGCTCTGGATCAGCAACCTGGCGATCCTCTTCGGCCACCAGCTCAACGCCGAGCGCGAGCGCAGCGCCGAGATCGAGGAGGGCACGCCGCGGGCCGAGCAGGAGATCCAGCTCGAGCCGCGCGCGGTGCCGTAGCGAGCCGGCTCAGCGCAGGTAGCGCGGCCAATCGATGTAGCCGACCGCCTGGCGCCCGAGCACCTCGCCGTTGCCGTCGTAGGCGACCACTTCGCGCGGCGCGCGCCCGGGCTCGGCCAGGAGGACGAAGCCGCCGTTGACGTCGCCGACTTCCAGCGGCGGGCCCGAGGCGTAGACGAGCTGCACGCTCTTCACCGACGGGGCGCTGATCCCGAAGAGGGGGACGTGGCCGTCTGCGTCGGCGCGCCGCATCGCGCCGGGGCCGAGCACTTCCAGCGGGCCGTCGCGGAAGTTGCGGGCCGTGTATCCACCCATGCCGACGCCGGTGTTGCCGAGGTCGAAGCTGAGCGCGCCGCTGCCATTGGTGTAGGCGAAGAGCTTGTAGCCGGCGGCAGCGGCGATCACCCTCGGTTCGTGCACGTACCGTCGCGACCAGGCGCCATCGTGGAAGTAGGAGGGAGCTTCCTGGTGGGCCCGCAGCGGCACGCCGGGGGCCTCGGCCGAGTCGCCGCCGAGCCAGCCGGAGAAGCTGCCGGCGACGCTGTTGGCGACCTCATCGATCGCGGCCCGGGTGCCGGGTACCGCGTAGAAGCAGGCGAGCAGGAGGGCGAGCGCCGCGATCGCGGGCGGGCCGACTCGCTGCCGGCCCGCCCGGCGCCGGCGACGCCCCGTGCCCCGTGGGGTTCCCGTTTCCAGCCGCGCCAGCACCCGGGCGACCTCGGCCTCGCTCGGCTCGAGGCCTCGGGCCGGGGCGAGGGCGGCGCGCAGCAGGCTCTCGTCCATTTGCAGTGGCGACATCTTCAACCTCCTTTGAAGGCGAGCGCGAGCTCGGCGAGTTGCTTGTCTTGGCGCAGCGCCGCGCGCCCGCGCGAGAGCAGCGCGTGCACCGTGCCGGTGCGGCAGCCGAGCGCCGCGGCGATCTCGGCGTCGGAGAGGTCGTGGACGTAGCGCAGCGCCAGCGCCAGCCGCTGTTTGGGCGGCAGCTCGGCGAGGGCGGCCGCCAGGGCGCCGCGCGCAGCGAGGACGGAGTCGCGATCCAGCCCCTCCGGCGCGGCCGGCTGGTCGACATCGGGGAGGAGGGCGAGCGGCGTCTCGGTCGCCCTCGCGCGGCGGCGCTTCTTCAGTCGCCGCAGCGCCTGGCGGACGGTGATCCGGTGGACCCAGGCGTCGAAGGCCTCGGGCTCGCGCAGCTTCTCGAGCGAGCCAAGCACGTCGATCGCCACCTCCTGGGCGATGTCGGCTGCCTCATCGCGACTTCCGACCAGGGCGGCGGCGGTGCGCAGGGCCATGCGCGTGGCGCTGCGCGCCAGCTCCTCGGTGGCGCCGGCGTCCCCGGCTCGCAGGCGCCGTACCGCGGCGGCGCTCGACCCTGCCCTGGCGATTTGCGATCCCATCTACCGGCCTAGTGTGCGCGGGGCGGGAAAACCTTGCACGGCAGTCGCGGCAGGTCGCGACGCGGGCGTTCGCCGCGGGCGGAGGCTACTTGGACGCGGTCAGGGTGGCGGCGGTGTAGGCGGTCCCGGAGGATCTTTTCGCGGTGACGGTTTCGCTGAAGTTGCCCGACGACTTCGAGGTGAAGGTGAAGCTCGTTGCCGATTGGGCCGGGCCGGTGCTGGGGATCGTCAGCGGCGAGCCGCTGATCGTGCCTTTGCCACTTCTGGTGACCTTGGCCGCGTGGCCCGAGCCGAGGTCGCTGACCGTGTTGCCGTAGGCGTCGGTGACGGCGACCCTGGCTTTCACCGTGCCTTTGTTGCCGAGGTCGGTCAGGGTGCAGGTGAAGAGACAGGGCGAGCCGAGCGTGCCGGCGCTGACCTCGATCTCGGTAAGTGCCCAGTTCGACGCCGACCCGGCGGCGACCGTGAAGGCGATCGGAGCGGCGCTCGAGATCGAGCCGTCGCTGACCGAGATGCTCGCCGATTCGGCCCCGTAGAGCGTCAGCAGGCCGTTTTTTTTGGAGGAGACCGCGGCGACGCCTGCGCTGAAGTTGATCGCGGTTGTGCTGCCGAACGGGGTTTCCGCCCCGGCGCTGCTGACGACCGTCGGCGCCGTCGCGTCGGGACTGGCGGAGGCACCGGAGAAGGTCAGGTTGTGAGACCCGGTGTAGGTAGTGACCGTGTTGCCGTAGCTGTCCTGGGCGGTGGCAGCGAGGTTGGACGAGTCACCGGCGGTGAGGCTGGTCGCCGAGGCGGAGAGGTCGAATTTGACCGCTTCTCCGGGTTCGACCGTCACCACCAGCGCGGTCGGGCTGAGCAGGGTGCCGTCCGTCGCTTTGAGGTTGGTCGAGCCGGTCTTGTAGAGCTTCATCACACCGTTTTTGGCGCCGCTGACGGTGGCCACGCCGGCGTTGAAGTTGGTGACGGTGGCGCTGCCGAAGACGATGTCGGCGCCGGCGGAGTTCGAGACGGTCGGATTCACCCCGGTCGGGCTGGCCGAGGCGGTCGAGTAGGTGAGGCTGTGCGAGCCCGTGTAGGCGCCGGCGACGTTGCCGTAGGTGTCCTGGGCCGTGATGGTGAGGCTGTCGGGTTCGCCCACGGTGGGAGTGGTGCTGGTCGCGCTGAGGACGAATTTGGCGGCGGCAAGCGGCGAGACGCTCACTGCCAGTGGGGTCGCGGTCGAGATCGAGCCGTCGCCGGCTTCGATATCGGCTGCGCCGGCGGCGTAGATCTTCATCACTCCGTTCTTGGTGCCCGAGGCGACGGTCGCGACGCCGGCCGTGAAGTTGATTGCCGTGGCGCCGCCGAAGGCGATCGCGGTGCCGGCGCTGTTGGCGACGGTCGGTTTGTTCGTGCCGATCTCCGCGGCGCCGGAGAAGACGAGGCTCTTCGAGCCGCCGTAGGAGGTGACGGTGTTTTCGTAGGCGTCGAGGGCGGTGATCGTCAGGCTGTCGGAGGCTCCCGCCGCCGGGCTTGTCGTCGCTGCGGTAAGCGCGAGGTGAGTGGCGGTGGTCCCCACGGTTACGGCCAGCGCCGTGGGGGTGGTGAGCGTTCCGTCGCTGACCGTGAGGCTGGTTGAGCCGCCCCGGTAGAGCTTCATCGCGCCGTTCTTGCCGCCGCTGACGCCGGCCACGCCGGCGCTGAAGCTGATTGCCGTGGCGCCGCCGAAGGCGATCGCGGCGCCGGAGGAGTCCGCGACCGTGGGAGCGGTCCCGTCGGGGGCGGCCGAGGCGCCGGAGAAGACGAGGCTCTTGCTTCCGCTGTAGCTCGTCGCGACGTTGCCGTAGGTGTCCTGGGCGGTGGTCGTCAGGTTGTCGGCGACTCCCGCCGCCGGAGTGGTGGTCGCGGCGCCGAGGACCAGCTTCGCGGCGCTCAGCGGCGAGACACTCACCTCCAGCGGCGCGGCGGTCGAGATCGAGCCGTCGCCGGCTTCGATCGCGGCTTCGCCGGCGGCGTAGATCTTCATCACTCCGTTCTTGGTGCCCGAGGCGACGGTCGCGACGCCGGCCGTGAAGTTGATTGCCGTGGCGCTGCCGAAGGCGATCGCGGTGCCGGCGCTGTTGGCGACGGTCGGTTTGTTGGCGCCGATCGCCGCGGCGCCGGAGAAGACGAGGCTCTTCGAGCCGCTGTAGGTGGTGGCCGTGTTACCGCCTGCGTCCTCGGCGGTGATCGTCAGGTTGTCGGCCGCGCCGGCGCTCGGCGCCGGCGAGTCGGCGCTGAGCACGAAGTGGTCGGCCGGGCCGACGGCAACCGTCACCGCTTTGCCCGAGCTGCTCTTGCTCCAGGAGCGCCACCTGGCGGTGACGACGTAGGTGTAGGTGCCGAGCTCCAGTCCGCTGTCGGTGCAGGTCACGGCGGTCAGTGTGCCCGCGCAAGTGCCGCCTGCTTTTTCGCCGTCGCGGCGGACCGTGTAGGTGACGGTTCCGGGGCCCGGGGCGGCGACGGCACCCCAGGCGAGTGCCACGGTTCCGTCGCCGGCCGGGGTGGCCGCGGTGATCGCCGGTTGGGTCATCGTCGAGACGGCGGCCGGGCTTTCGCCGGCGCCGGCGGCGGTGAAGTAGGCGACGGCGGTTCCTGCCGCTGCGATCGCCAGCAGGGCGAAGGCGGCGATCCCGGCGATGCTCGTGGGCAGCAGCCGCCTCATCCCCGCGCGGTCCCGGAGAAGGCGAGCGGGAACTGGGCCCGCCGGCAGGCGTCCTGGCTTACCGGCAGGTCACGCAGCTGAATCGAGGGCGCCGAGGCGCCGGCGGCGGGCAGGCTCACCGAGCCGTTTGCCGGAACGGCAATCGGGGCCGAGGCGGAGGCGCTCGAGCCGCTCAGGATCAGGTTCTCGGCGCTGCCGCAGCCGGGCGGGTCGGCGGTCGCCCGAACCTGCAGGCTGGTGACGTAGATCGGCACCGGGTTGGGGTTGGAGATCGTCAGCGGCAGCGCCTGGGCCGGCGCGCCCGGGTAGAGCGCGCCGAGGCCGCCGAGCTGCGGTGCGATCGAGAAGTTCTTCGCTTCCAGCACCTGCCAGCGGAAGCGCGCGGCCTTGCCGTGCCTCTTCCGCGCGCTGACGCTGCGCACCGAGAAGCTGTGGCTGCCCGCCGTCAACTTGCCGTAGCTGACCGGGGCCCGACAGTTCCTCCAGTGCCCGCCGTCGAGACGGCACTGGAAACGCCGCTTATGACCGCGGGCGGTAAACCTGAACTTGGCGCTGGCGGAGGTGGCGAGCTTGTCGGGGTGCATGGTGATCCTCGGCTTGGGCAGCGACCCGCCGCCCCGGCTCCGCTTCTTCTTCAGGGCGGAGCCGGGGGTTGGGCCGTGGGGGCCGGCGGCGTAGGCGACGGCGCCGAGGCCGGCCACTGCCGCGAGCACGGCGAGCATGCCGCGCATGGTGCGCATGACCCCGTCAGCCCCGTGGAACTAGTTGTTGGTCAGGTGCAGCGTCAGCGTTGCGCCCTGGCAGGGGTCCTGGTTGGTCCCCGTTTCGTTCATCGTCAGGGTGCCGGTGGCGGCCACGGTCTGGCCGTTACCCGGGTTGATCACCTGGTTGACCGGAACGGCCGCCATCGTGAAGTCGGGGTTGCCGCCGCTGATCGTGGTGCTGCATTCGGCATGTTCGGAGTCGACGCTGATGCTGGTCAGGGTCACCGTGCCGACCCGCTGCACGCCCGAGGACGGGTTGTCGACCGTGAACGAGACCGGCGACGAGGAGCCCGGGTAAAGGCTGTTGGCGATGCTCGCGTGCAGCGTCACCGCCGAGCTGGTGCCGGCGGTCGCCGTGCCGGTGCCCGATCCACTCGATGTGAAGTACGCCAACGCGATGCCGGCCACCGCGAGAGCGCAGGTGCAGCTGAGCGCGACGAACGCCCTCTTCTTGGTGATCCAGCGCATTTCTTCCCCCTCATTGGTTGATGATTGATTCCGGAGGCTTGACTCCGGCAGGGGGACATCGACGGATTACGTAGGCTCCTTAAACCTGCAACGGCAGACAGTTTTCTTTGCTTTTGTCCGCCCGGTACAACGACTATTTAGGCTGCAAATCCGCTGTTTTGGCTAGTTGTGGGCCAGCTCGCGGTCGATGATCTCCGCCAGCGCATCGGCGACTCCGCTGGCCGGAATGCTGCATATCTGGGCGGCGGAGGCCGCACCGCGGACGTCTTCAGCCGCCCTCAGGGCGTGCCAGTGGGAGTCATAGGACTCGCCGGCCGTGGCGATCGTGCGGCCGTCGCTGCCGAGCAGGCGCCAGCGCCACTTCCCAACCAGGTCTTCATATGCGTCGAACTGTTGCATCGTGTCTCCTCTGATCGAATGGGAACGTATGTTCGCATTCGCTCCGGCGGCAAATTTACCTCCCGTGCTCGCCACCTGAGCACCAAACCCGTTCCGGTGCGCCTTTTCCCCGCTATGCGGGGAAAAGGCGCACCGGAAGCTGGGAGGGGACGTTCTAGGGTTCCGGCGTGCGCGTCCAACGGCTTGCCGCGAGCGTTACCGGGCCGCGCGGGCGCTGGGTGGTCGTTGGCGTCTGGATTGCGCTTGGGGTTGCCGGGTTCGTTGGCCGCACACAGATCAACCACGTAACCGCCGCGGGACAAAGCAGCTACCTGCCGGCGCACGCTCAGTCGACCCGGGCGGCCGATCTTCTGGGGCGCGACTTCAGGGGCGGCAACGACGTGCCGGTGCTGGTCGTCTTCGAGCGCAACGGTGGCCTCAGCGCCGCCGACCTCGACGCGATCGGCAGGCTGGGGAGGGGGCTGGAACAGCTCGGTCTCTCCGGGGCGACGCCGGTCTTCGCCCCCTTCTCGGGGCACTCGAAACGGCCGCTGGGCGAGCTCAGTCGTTTCGCCCGCGGCGTCGGGCCGATCTCGCGCGACGGCGAAGCGGCGCTGGTCGCGCTGGCGATCGACAGCGAAGACCGGGGAGCCGTGGTCGACGGCGTGAAGAAGATCCGCGCCTACCTCGCCGCCCACGCCCGTCCCGGCCTGCGCTCCTACGTGACCGGGCCCGGTGGAGTTGCCGCCGACCTCGAGCAGGTCGCCGAAGACGCGGGGCGGACGCTGCTGATCGCGACCCTCGGCCTCGTCCTGGCGCTGCTCCTGCTCGTCTACCGGGCGCCGCCGCTGGCGCTGGTCCCGCTGGCGGTCGTCGGCGTCGCCTACCTGATCGCGATCGGGCTCACCTACCTGCTGATCCGCGGCGGCGCGATCGTCGTCAACACCGAGGGCACCTTCCTGCTCCTGGTGCTGGTCTTCGGCGCCGGCACCGACTACTCGCTGCTGCTGATCCACCGCTATCGCGAGGAGCTGGCGCGCCGCGACGATCCCCTGGCGGCCCTGCGCGCGGCGCTGGCCGAGAGCGCGCGGCCGATCGCCGCCTCGGCGGCGACGGTGATCGCGGCGATGCTGGTGCTGCTGCTCGCCGAGCTCGAGTCGACCCACTGGCTCGGCCCGGTGCTGGCGCTCGGGATCGCGACGATGCTCTGCGCCGCGCTCACCCTGCTGCCCGCCCTGCTGGCGATCCTCGGGCCGCGCGCCTTCTGGCCGGGGCGGGGCGCGGCCTCGGGCGGGCGGCGGCGCGTCTGGGCCCGGGTCGCCGGCCTCGTCCGCCGCCGCCCGCGCAGGATCGTCGCCGGTGTCCTCGCGCTGCTCGCCCTCCTCGCCCTCGGCAACCTGCTCCACCACGGCACGATCGGCTTCGGCCAGGGCGAAACCCGGGCGAGCGAATCGAGTCGGGGCAACGAGGTCCTCGACCGGCACTTCCCGCCCGGCATCGGCTCGCCGCTGACCGCCGTGCTGGGCATTGGCGAAGTCGGGCCGGCGCTGCGCGGGCTGGCGCGGCTCGACTCGGTCAAGCTCGCCGTCCCGGTGCCGCCCTCCTCGGCCTCCGGCCTGGCGGCCCTGACCATCGTCCTGCGCGGCAACCCCTACTCGGGCGCGGCGGCGGGCCTGGTCAAGGGCGTGCGCGAGCGGCTGGCCGAGGTCGCGCCCGGCGCCCTCCTCGGCGGCATCCCGGCCGAGAACTACGACGTCGAGCAGGCCAACGCCCGCGACACCAGGCTGATCGTGCCGGTGGTGCTTGCCGTCGTCGGCCTGATCCTGATCGCGGTCCTGCGGGCCCTCGCCGCGCCCGGCTACCTGATCGCCACCGTCGTCGCCTCCTTCGCCGCCACCCTCGGCCTCGTCACCTTCGCCTTCACCCGGCTCTTCGGCTCGGGCGGGATCAGCTTCGACCTGGTCCTGCTGGCCTTCATCTTCCTCGTCGCCCTGGGGGTCGACTACAACATCTTCCTGATGACCCGCGCCCGCGAGGAGGCCGCTGCTCACGGCACCCGCGAGGGCATCCTGATCGCGCTCGAGGACACCGGCGCCGTGATCACCGGCGCCGGCCTGATCCTCGCCGGCACCTTCGCCACCCTCACCCTGCTGCCGCTCGAAGAGCTGGTCCAGATCGGCGCCACCGTTGCGATCGGCGTCCTGCTCGACACCTTCGTCGTCCGCTCGCTGCTGATCCCGGCGATCACCTACCTCTGCGGCGAGCGCGCCTGGTGGCCGGGGCAAGTGCGCTGAGCCCGCCGGCACTCGACCGTTCCGGGCGTAGGGGCTCCATGACGGCTCGCGCTAGCCGAAGCGGTCCGAGTTTCGGATCACTTCGATTTGGCGGCGGCTCCACCAAGCTTGCAGCTCTGCCTTGGTCGTCGGTAGAGCCTCGTCGACCACGACATCGCCGAGATCACCCATGGCGCGGTAGAGGTGCGGAATCGCCTCGCTCTCCAGCGCGATGTCATAGCGCTCCATATAAAGGTCAACCCCTTCCTCGACCGAGATCGCGCCCGACTCGTCAAGGGCCTTGACGTCGAAGTAGTCGCGCATTTCACCCCGCTCCGCCAGCACCTTGAGCTTCATCGCCATCAGGTCCCGGGGGCTTGCCACCCTGAGGCCCGCCACTACGGTCGGCTCGGCGAGCAGGCGCAATTTGGACGCGTCGAATACCTCGATCTTGGTTGCGCCGAACAGCCCGGTCAGCGTACCCTCGTCCTCGCGCGTGACGGCGAACGTTCCGGCTCGCCGGATCTCCTCCCTCAGTGCGCGCAGATCGACCGGATCGTGGAAGAAGAAATCGAGATCCCTGCTCTCGCGATGGCAGAGGTGGACGGCGACCGCCGTGCCGCCGCCGAGGTATAGGGCCGGTGGAAGGTGGGGGGCGAGGTCAAGCCAGGCCTTGACCGTATCGGCCGGGAGCACCGCGCGGACTCGGTCCGGGAGCTTGGCGGCCGCGGGCGCTATCTTGACTCCGCGGCAAGGTTGAGCGCCATCTGCCGCGCATCCGGACCGAGGCCACGGGCCCTCGAGGCCGCCCGCCAGTCGCTGCCCGCGATCGCGCCGGTGCCCCAGGCGAGACCCTGGAGGTCCATGCTTCGGAGCAGGCGCCTGGCGATGTAGGGGCCTGCCGTGCGAGCGTCGAGCTGCGAGTCGGCGGTGTTCCAGAACAGGTGCCGCAGATGCGGAGGCACCCGCGTCGAGCTGGGTTCGACGGCCGGCGGACGGGGCGCTCGAACGCCGCCGAGAGCAGCGGCCAGGCTCGGCCAGCGCTTGTGGGTGCGATTCGCCCGCCAGATCTTCGCCTCCCGCGCACGCCCGGCCGCGATCGTCTCCTCCCGGTGCGTCACCAGGGCTTTGCGTTGAAGTGAGCTGAGTGCTTTCGAGGCGGCGGTTGGCGAAAGTCCGCTGCGGCGGGCGACGGCCCGGGCCGAGACGAGCCCGAAGGGCGCGTCGTGCAAGGCCGCGAGCGCGCGGACCTCGGGCCGGCTCAGGCCGGCGACCTCGGGGATCGTGCCCAGCGCCCGGCGAACCTCCTCGGCCTGGGATGGATTCAGTGCGATGCGGCCGTTGGGCGTTCTCGCCGCTATGCCAAGCCGATCGATTGCCCGGCTGACGCGCGGTGGGGATGTCTTGAGCTCGCGAGCAAGCTCCGCGCCCGAGATATCACTACTGTCCATATCGTTAATTATAGCGCTGATCCATAAGCTTCGACCATGGCGCAGAAGCAGACGACGGGCGAGTTCCGCTACGAGGGGCATCGGATCTCCTACGACTCCTACGGGGAGGGCGAGCGGGTGCTGGTGCTCGTCCACGGGCTGCTGATGAACCGGCGCATGTTCGAGCGGCTGGGGCCGGAGCTGGCGGCGGCGGGCAACCGGGTGGTCTGCGTCGATCTGCTCGGCCACGGGCGCTCGGATCGGCCCGAGGACCTGCGGCTCTACTCGATGCCGCTCTTCGCCCGCCAGGTGGTGGCGCTGCTCGACCACCTCGAGCTGGCCTCGGCGGTGGTCGGGGGGACCTCGCTCGGCGCCAACGTCGGGCTCGAGCTGGCGGTGCGCTACCCGGAGCGGGCGCGGGCGCTGTTCATCGAGATGCCGGTGCTCGACAACGCCCTGCCCGCCGTCGCCGGCGCCTTCACCCCGGTCCTGCTCGGCCTGCGCGCGGCGCGCCCCGCCTTCGAGCTCACCTCCCGCCTCACCTCGCTGATTCCGCGCACCAACTACCTGATCGACATCGGCCTGGACTGGGTGCGCCAGCGCCCGGGCCCCTCCGGCGCGGTGCTCGAGGGCCTGTTGCTGGGGGAGACGGCGCCGCACCGCGCGGAGCGCGTCGAGATCACGCAGCCGGCGCTGATCGTCGGCCACACGCGTGACCCGCTGCACCCCTTCAGCGACGCCGGCATGCTCGCCGAGGAGCTGCCCAACGCCCGCCTGGTCGAGGCCGACTCGATCTTCGAGTGGCGGCTCAAGCCCCGTCGCCTCACCGCCGAGCTGGCCGGGTTCCTCGCCGAGCTCTCAGATCCTCAGCGCGGTCCAGAGCGGGCGGTGGTCGGATAGGTAGTACTTGACGTAGGAGCGGAAGCTGCTCTGCTCCTTCTTGGTCGGCCCCCAGAGCTCGCGGAAGACGGCGCCGTCGAAGTCGAAGACGCCGCTGCGCTCGATCGCGTCCTCGATCTGGCCGGGGAAGACCGCCATCTGGTCGTACTGGGCGTCGTTGTTGAGGTTGGAGCCGCGGACCGGTTCGGAGTCGTCGATCGCCGGGTCGGCGCCGTCGATCGTGGTCGCGTGTTCGGGCAGGTGCAGGCCCTTGGCGGTCAGCGCCCGGTAGATCGGGTCGGTCTCGTCGCGCACCGGCAGGTTGAAGTCGCCGAGCGCGAGCACGTTCGGGGTGAAGGCGTTCCTGTCGCGCCGGCGCGTGTCGGCCCAGCGGGCGATCGCGAAGGCCTCCAGGCAGCGGCGTTCGATCGACGCTTTGTCTTCCTTGCCGAAGTAGAGGTGGACGTCGGCGACGACGAACTCGAGCTTGCCGGCGCGCAGGGAGACCAGGTAGGGGTTGCGGTCGAAGCCTTCGAATCGCTGCTCGACCCCCGGCAGCTTGACGCTCTTCAGGTCCTTCTGGGGCACGGTGATGTGGCCGACCTCGTCGAGCAGCGTCGCCCGTTCGCTGTCGAAGATCACCGCGTAGCGCTCGCGGTTGCCGCCGGGGCCGGAGAAGATTGCCCGGTAGCTCTTCGGCAGCTCGGCCATGATCCCGCGCAGGCCGCTGAGGTCGTCGTTGGTCTCCTGGATCGCGATCACGTCGAACCAGCTGATGATCTCGGCGATCAGCCGGTAGTCCTTCTCGCGCCGTTGCTGGACGCCGAGGTTGGCGATGTTCCAGGTGGCGAGCAGCAGGCGGTTGCGGGTGCGGGTAGGGATCGTCCGGTTCTCCTTGCCCTTCTGCTTGGGGTAGTCGCGCAGCGCTTTCAGCTGCGCGCTCGGCCGGTAGTCGTAGCTGGTGCGGGGCTTGGGAAAGGCGGGCACGGGCCGACCCTATGCAGAGAAACCTCCGGATCGATCAAGAAACGCCTGGATTCGCAGGAAAGATCTCCCAACGTCCGTCCTTTGGTACGTACGGGGTGCTAGGATGCTCGCAAAATTCTGGAGCGGTCAAGTGAGAGAGGATCCGGGAGAGGGACCTCAGGGAGCTTCAAAGGGAGGAGCCCCGCCATATAGCGCACCAGTGCCTTAATCGGTCAAAGGGCCGGCCTTAAAAGCCGGAGATCCGGGTTCGAGCCCCGGCTGGTGCATCGGGAAACCAACAGGAAACCGGTGACCGGCTATGGCGAACAACCTCTTTGACCAACTCGACGAGATCTCAACCGGCGGCGAGCAGGAGCGTCCGCTCTGGGCGGCGCGCGCGCCCTACCAACCGCAGGACGGCTTCGACCTGATGCTGGTGCCGCGGGTCAAGGGCTGGCAGGAGGATCCCGACGCGATCGCGGCGCTGGAGCGGATCGAGGCCGAGCCCTGGATCGAGAGCGTCGATCGCAGCGGTCGGCAGATCCAGGCGCGCCTCTCGAGCGAGTGGATCGAGACCACCGGCGCCGCCCTCACCGCGGGCGAGGCGCCGTCCCACACCGACCTCGCCGCGGGCCGCCGCTTCGCGCTCAACTTCTGGGACGCCAACTCGACCAAGGCACTGCACATCGGCCACCTGCGCAACCTGGCGCTCGGCAACGCGCTCGGCTCGGCGCTGAGCGAGGCCGGCGGCAAGGTCGAGCGGCGCAGCATCATCTGCGACGTCGGCCGCAGCATGGGCGAGGCGATGGCCGGCGTCGTCGCCAGCGGCCGCCACACCCAGTCCTCGCCGGGCAGCGGCACCAAGAGCGACCACTTCGTCGGCGACTGCTACGCCGAGTACGTCAAGACCGGGCCCTCGCTTACCGGGCGCGACGACAACCCGGCCACCTCGCTCAGCCGCGAGGTCGACGTCCACCACGACTCCGCCGACGAGCTGCTGCAGCGCGTGCTCGACGGCGACCAGGAGGCGATCGAGCTCTGGTCGAAGACGCGCGCCTGGGTGATCTCGGGCCAGCGCAAGACCCTGGCCCGGCTCGGCATCTCCTTCGACCGCGTCTTCTTCGAGTCCGACTTCCTGCCCGAGGTCGCCGAGCTCTCCAACCTCGGGCTCGAGCACGGCATGCTGCAGCGCCGCCCCGACGGCGCCGTCATCTACCTCACCGACCGCGAGGAGCTGGAGGAAATGCCGCTGCTGCGTGCCGACGGCCTGCCGACCCAGCACATGCGGGCGCTCGCCTACTGGATGGCGGCGCCGGACCTCGAGGGCACGACCTCGATCCAGGTCTGCGGGCTGGAGTGGGTCGCCCACGTCACCTGCCGCCGCCAGCTGATGGACCTGATGATGGAGAAGGGGGCCGGGCTGACATCAACCACCCCGCCCACGACGTCTTCCACGGGATGGTCTCCAAACAGAGCGAGTCGGTCTCCTCGAGCAAGCGCAACGCGCTGCTGATCGACGAGCTGGCCGAGTGGATCGACAGCGCGATGGAGGCCGAGGAGGAGCGCGCCGGGGTGCGCGAGCGCCATCCGGCCGCGGAAGCGATCGTGCCCCAGGTGGCGCTCGGCTACTTCCTCATGCACACCAACACCAAACCGCTCGACTTCGAGCCGGAGAAGCTGCTGCGCCCCGAGCAGAGCCTCGGCTGGGATCGCCCGCGCCCGCGCCCACAACGGCAACGGCTCCGGCGCCGCGGCGGCCGAGCCCGCCGGCCCCGACTACCGCTTCGCCGTCGTCCAGTCGGAGATGTACCGGCGCCACCTCCAGCAGGCGGTCGAGCGGCTCGACGTCAGCCCGCTGGCCAAATACGTCGCCCACCTCTCGCGCTGGTACGTCGAAGAGGACCGCGAGCCCCACGTCCAGGCGGCAATCCAAGCGGCGCTGGCCCAAGGCGCCCGCGGCCTCGGCCTGGAGACGGTCCGATGAGGTTCCGGTGCGCCTTTCCCCCGATATACGGGGAAAAAGACCACCGGAAGGGGGAGCGATGAGGACGCTCTTGGTCGACAACCACGATTCCTATACGTACAACGTCTTTCACCTGCTGGCGGGGGTTTCGGGCGAGGAGCCGATCGTGGTCGACAACGACGCCGTCTCCTGGCGGGCGCTGGAGCGCTGGGACTTCGACGCGATCGTGCTCTCGCCCGGCCCGGGCACGCCGGGCCGCTGGCATGACTTCTGCGTCTGCGACGACATCCTCCGCTTCAGCGAGATCCCGGTGCTCGGCATCTGTCTCGGCCACCAGGGCCTGGGCAAAATGCTCGACGGCCAGGTGAGCAGCGCGCCGGAGGCGATGCACGGCCGGCTCAGCAAGATCTTCCACGAAGGCGACGGCCTCTTCGCCGGCATCCCCCAGGGCTTCCCGGTCGTCCGCTACCACTCGCTGGCGATCACCGGCATGGGCCCCGAAGGCAACGTCTGCGCCTGGGCCGACGACGGCGTCGTGATGGGGATCGAACACCGCAGGCGGCCGCTGTGGGGCGTCCAGTTCCACCCCGAGTCGATCGCCACCGACCACGGCGCCCGCTTGGTCGAGAACTTCTTCGAGCTCGCCCGCGAGCGCAAGGGGACGCCGCTGCGGGCGACCAAGCGGCCCGCCGGCGCCCGCCCGCGCAACACCCCGGCTGCCGCCAGGCCGGCCTCGACGAACACCCGCCTGCTGCTGCGCTCGATCCCCGGCGAGGCCTCGACCGAGGCGCTCTTCGAACGCCTCTTCGCCGCCGAGGAGCACGCCTTCTGGCTCGACAGCGCCGACGCCCCGACCCGCTTGGCGCAGAGCTCCTACCTCGGCACCAGCGCCGGCCGCGACCGCTGCGTGCTCACCTACGACGTCGAGGACGGGGTGGTGCGGGCCGACCGCGCCGCGGGCACGGCGATCGAGCCCGGCTCGATCTTCGCGGTGCTCGACCGCGAGGTCGCCGCGCGGGCGATCGAGCGACCGAGCGGCGCCGTGCCGAACCTGCTCGGCGGCTTTGTCGGCTATCTCGGCTACGAGCTCAAGGCCGACTGCGGCGCGACCAACGTGCACCGCTCCGACGTCCCCGACGCGGTGATGATGCTGGCCAACCGTGTCGTCGCCGTCGACCACGTCCACGGTCGCACCCACGTGCTGGCGGTCTGCGCCGAGGAGGAGACGAGGAGGCCGGCGCTGGCTCGACCGGGCCGAGGCCGTCGCCCGCGAGCTGATCGCCGAGCCGCCCGCCGCTCCCAGCGCCGCCGACCCCGCCTTCGGCGAGCCCAGCGACGCCCACGTTCGCTTCGAGTGCGGCCGTGGCCGCACCCGGTACCTCGCCGACATCGCCCGCTCGCAGGCCGAGATGGCCGCCGGCGAGTCCTATGAGGTCTGCCTCACCGACCAGATCTCAACCGCGGCCGAACCGGACCCGTTCGACCTCTACCGCAACCTGCGCCGCAGCAACCCGGCGCCCTTCGCCGCTTACCTCAAGCTCGGCGACGTCGCCGTGGTCAGTTCCTCGCCGGAGCGCTTCCTCTCGGTCGACCGCGAGCGCCGGGTCGAGGCGCGGCCGATCAAGGGCACGACCAAGCGCTCCGCCGATCCGGCCGAGGACGCGGCGCTGAAAGCCGAGCTGACCAGCGACGAAAAGACCTACGCCGAGCACCTGATGATCGTCGATCTGCTGCGCAACGACCTCGGCATCGTCTGCGAGGTCGGCAGCGTCGCCGTGCCCGAGCTGATGGTGGTCGAGGACTACGCCACCGTGCACCAGCTGGTCTCCACGGTCGAGGGCCGCCTGCCGGCCGAGCGCTCCGCCGCCGAGCTGCGCCCGCGCCTGCTTCCCCGGCGGCTCGATGACCGGCGCGCCGAAGCTGCGCACGATGGAGATCATCGACGACCTCGAGGACGAGGCGCGCGGCGTCTACTCCGGTGCGATCGGCTACTTCGGCCTCGACGGCGTGATGGACCTCAGCATCGTCATCCGCACCGTCGTCCTGCGCGAGGGCCGCACGACGATCGGCGCCGGCGGCGCGATCGTGATGCAGTCCGACCCCGAGGACGAGTTCGACGAGATCCTGCTCAAGGCGCGCGCCCCGATGGCGGCAATCGCCCGCACCATCACCGGCAGCGATTCCTCCGAAGCGTGGAGCATCGACCTCGAGCCGTCCCGACCGAGGGTCCGGGCCGCCTGATGAAGCCCAACGCCAACCCCAGTCCCTCGCTGACTTCCTCTTTTTCCGCGGATAGCGCGGAGAACCAGGAAGTCAGCGGAGAGGGTGGCTGTCGGGTGCGGGTGGCCACTGAGGCTGATGTTGAAGCTGCGGCGGCGGGGATTGGGGAGCTGTTGGTTGAGCTGAGCGGTGGGGGGCCCGGGCCTGCCGAGCTCGAGGAGGCGACACTGGAACTGGTCAGGGACAGGGGGTTGGGTGCCCTGCTGGTGGCGGAGGCAGGGGGCGAGGACGGCATCGTGGGGGTCCTCGCCGCCGGCTGGCAGCACGCGATCCACGTGCCGGGGCGCTACGGCACGATTCAGGACCTCTGGGTCCACCCGGATTGGCGCAGCCGCGCGGTCGGCCACGAGCTGGTCGAGGCCTACTGCGAGCTCGCCCGCAGGGAGGGCGCCAAGCGGATCGAAGTCGGGCTGCCGCGCGAGGACTTCGAGCGCATCGAGGCGACCACGGCCTTCTACCGCGCCAACGGCTTCGAGCATCTCGGCCCGCGCATGCGGAGGAAGCTTTGATCGCGGAGCGACCAAGCGTGCATCTCTGGTTCTTCGCGCCGGGAGCGAAGCGGAGATGGTTGTGGTGATCGCGGAGCTTTTGCTGGTCGAGCAGCGGCCGAGCGCCGCGGGCGGGGGCGACGGCGCCCACTGGATCCTCGAAGGCGGTCGCATCCTGCCCGGCGTCGACGACAACCGCCGCATGGAGGAGCTGCGCCGCGGCCTGCTGCGCCACGCCCGCGTCAGCGCCGTCGTCGCCGACGCCGACAGCGAAGACGTCGAGCAGACGCTCAGCGTCCTGCACGAGCCCGGCTACCTCGAAGCGCTGGCCGAGGTCTCCGCCGAGCCGGTGGTGATCCCGGAGCTGACCCCGCCCGGCTTGCCGCCCGACATCCCGGTCAGCGCGGGCCTGGTCGAGGCCGCCCGCGAGGGGGTGCGCACGGCGATGACCGCGGCCGAGCGCCTCGCCGCCGGCGCCCGCTTCACCTACGCGCTCTGCCGCCCGCCCGGGCACCACGCCGGGCCCGCCTGGTTCGCCGGCTACTGCTACCTCAACACCGCTGCCGCGGCGGTGCAGGTGCTGCGCCAGGCCGGCATCGGCCCGGTCGGCATCCTCGACCTCGACCTGCACTACCCCAACGGCACCGCGGCGATCGTCGAGACGATGAGCGACGCCAGCCTGCACTCCCTGCACGCCGCGCCGGTGACCAACGTCGCCGCCGGCACGGTCGAGCCCGCCGGCGAGCGCGAACACGTGGTCGAGTTCCCCGGCAGCCCCGCCGCGGAGGCGTATCTGGAGGCGGTCGCCGCCTCGATCGAGCGGCTGGCCGAGAGCTCCGCCGCCCTCGTCGTCTCGCTCGGCTACGACATCGTCGCCGGCGACCCGCACGGCTCCTGGCAGTTCGAGCCCGCGATCTTCACCGAGATCGGCGCCCTGCTCGCCGCCTGCGAGCGGCCGCTCTGCGTGATCCAGGAGGGCGGCTACGCCCTCGACTCGCTGGCCGAGTGCAGCGAGTCCTTCGCCACCGGCCTCCTCGGCGACCCGCTGGAGGCTTCCGGTGCGCCTTTTCCCCCTATGGCGGGGATAAAGCGCACCGGAACGGGGGGCGGGGATGAGTGAGAACGGGCTCAGCGGGTTTCGGCGGCGGCTCGATCCGATCGATGAGGAGATTGCGCGCTTGTTGGGGGAGCGGTTTGAGATCTGCCGCGAAGTCGCCGCCTACAAGAGCGAGCACGGGATCCCGATGATGCAGCCCGAGCGGGTCGCCGAGGTGCGGGCGCGCTACCTGGCCCGCGGCGCCGCGGTCGATCTGCCCGAGGACTTCATCGCGGCGCTCTTCGAGCTCTTGATCGGTGCCACCTGCAGGCTCGAGGACGAGCTGATGGACGGCGCCGCCGCCGTCGAGGGGGGACGCGAGCGATGAGCGCCGCGCTGCCGCCCGGGCCCGAGCTCTCCAGCGGCGAGCAGTCGGCGCGCTGGACCGGTGAGCCGCTGCCCTTCCTGGCCGAGTGCCGGGAGCGCTACGGCGACACCTTCACCCTGCACCTGCGCCACCTCGGCACCTGGGTCGTCCTCTCCGACCCCGAGGACGTCAAACGGGTCTTCTCCACCGACACGAACGAGCTTGGCGTCGGCGTGCCGAACCTGGCCCTGCGCCCGGTGCTCGGCGCCCACTCGGTGATGCTGAGCGAGGAGCCCGAGCACATGGCCCGCCGCAAGCTGATGCTGCCGCGCTTCCACGGCGAGCGCATGCGCGAGGACGCCGAGATGATGACCGCGCTGGCGCGGCGCGAAGTGCGGGCCTGGCCGGTCGGTGAGCCCTTCGCGCTCTGGCCGCGGATGCAGGCGCTGACCCAGGAGGTGGTGATGCGGGCGGTCTTCGGCGAGGACGAGGGGCGGCTCGACCGGCTGCGGAGCCTGCTCACCGAGCTGACCGCGACCGTCAACGACGAGGCGCTGCTCGCCGAGCTCGCCGAGCGCGGCCCGGACTGGCTCGAAGCGAGCCCCGCCTGGCGCGCGGCGATGGCGCCGGTCGAGGCCGAGGTGCTGGCCGAGGTCGCGCGCCGCCGCGCCGCGGCAGAGGACGGGCGCCGCGACGCCGTCTCGATCCTGATCGAGGCGCGCGGCGAGGACGGCGCGCCGCTCAGCGAGAAGGAGCTGCGCGACGAACTGCTCACCCTGCTCACCGACGGCCCCACCTCGAGCTCGCTGGCCTGGGTCTTCGAGCGCCTCCTGCGCCACCCGGACAAGCTCGAGCGCCTGCAGTCCGAGCTGCTCGCCGGCGAGGGCGAGGCCTACCTCGACGCCGTGATCAAGGAGACCCTGCGCCTGCGCCCGCCGGTCTCGGTCGTCGTCCGCCGCCTGCTGGGGCCGGCGACGCTGGGCGGCTACGACCTGCCCGCCGAGACCCTGATCGCCCCCTGCGTCTACCTGATCCACCACCGCGAGGACGTCTACGAGCGTCCCGGCGAGTTCATCCCCGAGCGCTTCCTCACCCAGCGCGCCGCGGTGCCGACCTGGATCCCCTTCGGCGGCGGCGCCCGCCGCTGCCTCGCCGCCAGCTACGCCGAACAGGAGATGAAGCGCGTCCTGCGCACCGTGCTCGAGGAGGTCGAGCTGCGGCCGGTCGAGTCGGAGGGCGAGCGGGTGAGCCGGGGCGCGATCGCCTTCAGCCCCGCCCAACACGGCCTCGTCGTCGCCAAACCGCTTGCCCCAGTTCCGGTGTAACGCGTTATGGCTCTGGGAGAACCGCAAAACGTTGCACCGGGTGGGGAGGCGGGTGCCTACGACCTCATAGTCGTCGGCGCCGGCGCCAAGGCGGCCGGGATCGCGACCAAGGTGCACATCGTCAACAGCCTCGGCCTCGCCGAGATCTCGCTGCTGGTGATCGAGGGCGCCGAAGTCGCCGCCTCCTGGAAGGGGCGCAACGGCATGACCTCGGGCGAGGAGCCGCTGGCGGTGACGCCGATCAAGGACATCGGTTTCCCCTACCAGAGCCACATCGAGTTCGGCGAGGCGGGCGAGGCGATCGACGCGGCGCTGGCCCAGTTCACCTGGCAGCAGCACATGATCAGCACCCGTCGCTACGCCCGCTGGGTCGACGCCGGCTCGCCCCAGGTGCGCCACCGCGACTACGGCGAGTACCTGACCTGGGTGCTCGAGCGGGCCGGCGAGGGGGTCGAGCACCTCGCCGCCCGGGTCACCCAGGTGAGGCTCGACGGCGAGCGCTGGCTGGTCGAGGCCGAGACGGCAGCCGGCCGCCGGCAGCGCGCCGGCGGCGCCCTCGTCCTCACCGGGCCCGGCATCCACCGCGCCTTCCCGCACGAGCCCGCGGTCGCCGAGCGCGTCTTTCACTGCGACAGCCGCCGCGAGGAGTTCGCCCGCATCCCCGCCGGCGAGCCCTGCGACGTGGCGATCGTCGGCGGCGGCGAGAGCGCCCTCAGCGCGACGATGTTCCTGCGCGGCATGCGCCCCGAGTGCCGCTACACGATCTACACGCCGCTGCTGCCGATGAGCCGCGGCGAGAGCTTCCTCGAGAACCGCGTCTTCTCCAACCCCGACACGGTCGAATGGGAGTCGCTCGACCAGCAGACCAGGCGCGACTTCGTCAAGCACTCCGACCGCGGCGTCTTCGACCCGCCCAGCCTGGCGAAGATCGCCTACGACGAGCGGGTCAGCTTCGTCACCGGCCGCGTCACCGACGTCGGCGCCGCCGGCGGAGGGGAGGGGGTGCGGCTCGAGTTCGAGGCCCCCGAAGGCGCCGGCAACCGCGAGCACGACTTCGTCGCCAACTGCACCGGCTTCGACCTGCTGGCCCAGCTGCGCACGCTCTTTCCGGCGACGGTGCGCGAGCGGATCGAGCGCGGCTGCGGACCGATCTGGGACCGGCCCGCCGGCAGCGAGGTGCCGATCGGCCGCAACCTCGAGCTCAAGGGGATGCGCCCCTGGCTGCACATCCCCGGCCTCGCCGGGCTCAGCCAGGGCCCCGGCTTCGCCAACCTCGGCGCCCTCGGCCTGCTCTCCAACCGCGTGCTGCAACCGCTTATGGTCGCAAATAACGAATTACTTGACAGCTATAAACCGGTCGCATAGGGTCGCCGCGACGACGAAGGAGGCAGGGGTTAGATGGAGCAGTTGAGCAGGGCAAAGAGGGTCGCGGGAGCGGCGATTGGGTTGCTGGCGGTGGCGCTCCTGGCGCTGGCGATCGCCGGCTGCGGCGGCTCGTCCTCATCTGGCGGTGGCGAAGAAGCGAGCTTCACCGGCTCCGGCTATCCCGGCGTCGATGCGGCCAACACGCGCAAGGCCGACAGCACGATCGACAGCTCCAACGTCAGCTCGCTCTCGGTCGCCTGGAAAGCGAAGATTCCCGGCACCAGCAACTTCGGCAGCTACGCCTCGACCCCGGTGATCGACAAGGGCGTGATCTACTCGCAGGACCTCGCCTCCAACGTGCAGGCGCTCAGCCTCGACTCGGGCGAAGTCCTCTGGAACGCGACCTTCGAACAACCCTCCGAGGGCCCGAACGGGATCGTCGTCGCCGCGGGCAAGGTCTTCGGCGCGACCCCGACCGAAGCCTTCGCGCTCGACCAGAAAACCGGCAACCAGCTCTGGTCGGTGAAGCTGACCCGCAACGAAGTCGAAGGCATCGACATGGCCCCTGGCTACCAGGACGGCCTCGTCTACGTCTCGACCGTCCCCGTCACCCCCGAAGCGGCCTACTCGGGCGGCGGCGTCGGCACCCTCTGGGCGCTCGACGCCAAGACGGGAAAGAAAAAGTGGCACTTCGACACCGTGCCGAGGAGCCTCTGGGGCGACACGAAGTACAACTCGGGCGGCGGGGTCTGGTACCCGCCCGCCTTCGACGGCAAGGGCTCGATGTACTTCGGCGTCGGCAACCCGGCCCCGTTCCCCGGCACCCCCGTCAAGCCCTGGGGCCAGGGCCGCCCCGGGCCCAACCTCTACACCGACTCGCTGGTCAAGATGAACGCCAAGACCGGCAAGCTCGACTGGTATCACCAGGTCACCCCGCACGACATCTACGACTGGGACTTCCAGGGCCCACCGATCCTGATGAAGGCCGGCGGCCGGGAAATCGTCGCCGCGGCCGGCAAGTCGGGGATCGTCCTCGCCGCCGACCCAAAGACCGGCAAGGTGCTCTGGCAGGTCGCGGTCGGCAAGCACAACGGCCACGACGACGACGGCCTGCTGGCGATGCGCGGCGAAGAGGCGAAGATCGGCGCCCCGACGACCGTCTACCCGGGTGACCTCGGCGGCGTGATCGCGCCGATGTCGACCAACGGCTCGCTGCTCTTCGTGCCGGTGGTCAACAACCCGGCGCGGCTCGTCTCCGGCTCCGAAAAGGAAGAACCGGGCCCCGCCGGCGGTGAAATCGTCGCCCTCGACGCCGCCACCGGCAAGGTGGCCTGGAAGAAGAACTGGCCAGCCCGGCCTTCGGCGCCACCACCGCGGCCAACGACCTCGTCTTCGTCACCACCTACGAAGGCACGCTCTCGGCCTACAACGCCAAAACCGGCCAGGTCGTCTGGCGCGAAAAGCTGCCGGCCGGGACCAACTCCGGGGTGATGCTCGAGGGCGACACCCTGATCGCGCCCGCCGGGGTCGCCGCCTCGGCCGCCGAGACGCCGCAGATCGTCGCCTTCCGCGCCGGCGAATAGGCCTACTGGGAGGCGACCTCGCGCAGGCGGTGCGTGTCGACGTCGTAGACGAAGCCGCGCACCGCGTCGCGATGGGGGATGAAGTCCGAGCGCCGCACGCGCAGGATCGACTGGCGCACGTCGGCGTCGAGGTCTTTGAAGGACTCGATCGCGAAGGCGGGGGCGACGCCGGTGTCGGCCTGCAGCTCGGCGCGGAAGCCGTCGTCGCTGACCTTCTGCATGCCGCAGTCGCTGTGGTGGATCAGCATCACCTCGCGGGTGCCGAGCAGCCGCTGGGAGATCGCCAGCGAGCGGATCACGTCGTCGGTGATCACGCCGCCGGCGTTGCGCAGGACGTGGGCCTCGCCGTCGCCGAGGCCGAGCGCGGCGAAGACGTCGAGGCGGGAGTCCATGCAGGTGACGATCGCCAGCTGCCGGCTGGGCGCCACGTCGAGGTGTTTGTCCGCCAGCGAGGCGGCGAAGCTCTCGTTCTTCGCCAGCAGTTGGTCGATCGTGCCCATCGCGCCGAAGCCTAGCCTCGATAGCCCTCGGCCCGCGCGCGGTTGACATTCGCCGAGTTTGAGTACTAGCTTGTGTGCGGGAGAGGGGGCAATGGGAGGTTGGAGGCGCTGCATGAGATTCGAGCCGAGCTGGTTGCCCGATTGAGGGCCCGGTCGGCCGAGATCGAAGACACGGTCTTCAACCGGGTCCGTGGCATGGCGGACGCGATCGAAGGCGACGACCCCGAGTACCGCGCCTACCTGCGCGCGACCGTGGCGGAGGCGATCGACTACGCGCTGCTGGGCATCGAACAGGGCGAGGACTGGCAGGGGCCGATTCCCGAGGCGGCGATGGTGCAGGCGCGCCGCGCGGCGCGCACCGGCGTCAAACTGGACGCGGTCCTGCGCCGCTACGCCGCCGGCGACAGGCTCGTCGGCGAGTTCGTCGTCGACGAGGCCTCGCGACTGCCCAACGAGGCGATGCGGCCCCTCGTGCGGGCCCAGGGCCCGCACGTCGATCGCATGATGGCGGCGGTGGCGACCGAGTACATGGAGGAGCTGGAGCGGATCCGGCGCTCGCCGGCGAAGCGCGTCGCCGAACGGGTGCAGCGCCTGCTCACGGCCGACTCGCCCGCCGACGCGGCCGGCCTCGACTACGAACTCGATGCCTGGCACCTCGGCCTGGTCCTCACCAGCCCCCGTCCCGAGGTCGCCGCCCGCACCCTCTCGGCCGGCCTCAACCGCCAGCTGCTGGTGGTCCCGCAGGGGAGCGACAGCGCCTGGGCCTGGCTGGGGGGGCGCCGGCGCCCGCTGGTCGACGAAGTCGAGCGCTACCTCAGTGCCGGGGGCCCTCGGCGAGGTGACGCTGGCGCTGGGCGAGCCGCGCTGGGGCCTCGAGGGGTGGCGCCTCACCCACTACGAGGCGAGGGCCGCTCAGCAGGTGACGATGCACCGGCCGCAGCCCCTCACCAAGGCAAGCGACGTGATCCTGCTGGCGGCGGTGCTGCGCGACGAGATGCTGGCGCAGTCGCTGCGCGAGACCTACCTCGCTCCGCTCGACGAGGGCGACTCGGGCCTCGGCCTGCGCGAGACCCTGCGCGCCTATTTCGACGCCGGCTTCAACGCCGCCACCGCGGCCGCGGCCCTGGAAGTCGATCGGCACACCGTGCAGCGTCGCCTGCGCAAGGTCGAGGAGGCGCTGGGCAGGTTGCTGCACTCCTGCCACGCCGAGCTCGAGGTGGCGCTGGTCTTAGAGGAGCTGGACAAGGACACGGCGCTACCGCATTTGAGCGCTGTCGGAGGCGGGTGAGCCCGTGTTTTTGGCTTGCGATGGGACACTTTGGCGAGACCCGAGAGCCTTCGCGCACCACATTGGTGCAGCGTGCGCTGAACCGGCGCGGTAGACATTGTGAGGTCAGCGGGGAGGCGCGACACTCGGCGATTCGGGTGCTCGGCGTCCCATGGGAAATTCAGTGAGGGCAGGCAATGTCAGGGGCCCCAGAAGTCGTCCAAGCACTTTCGCGATCTCGCTCTGAGGCGCCCGCCTCGCCGGGAGGCATGGCGAGCGCGCGGCTCGAACGGCGCGAGGCCGGCCGCCCGGCGACCGGCATCTCGAGGGTCGCCTGGGTGCCTCAGGAGAGCCTCGACCAGGCCGAGTGGTTGACCGCCGGCCGTCGGCTGGGAGCGATAGGGCGCTGCAGCCAGTGGTGGATCGGCGACTGGATCCGCTACGGGACGGCGCGCTGGGGCGAGAAATACGTCGAGGCGGCGAGGGTCACCGGCTATGACGTCGCCAGCCTCAGGAACATGGCCTGGGTCGCCGCGCAGCTCGATTTGTCACTACGTAGTGACAAGCTCACCTGGAGCCATCACGTCCTGCTGGCACCGCTGGAGCCCGACGAACAGCGCCACTGGATCGAGCGCGCGATCGAGGGCCGGCTCTCGGTCGCCGACCTGCGCCTCGAGCTGCGGGCGAGGGGGCGCGGGACGCGGCGGGGCAAGGGGGCCGATGGCGATCGCAGCGAGGGGCGGGGGGCAGACGTATGTCCGCATTGCGGGCACAAGCTGAGCGAGCCGACGGACTAGCCGCCGGCGGCTGCCGCGAGCGGCTGGAGCTGCTCTGTGACGCCGGCTCGCTGGAAGCGATTCGCAGCCGCGCCAGCTCGCGCCGGCTCGGCGGCGCTGCCGAGCCCGGCGACGGCGTCCTCGCCGCGTTCGGCCGCGTCGCCGGCCGGCCGCTGGCCTGTTACGCCCAGGACGTCAGCTACATGGGCGGCTCGCTCGGTGAGGTGCACGCCGAGACGATCGACCGCCTGCTCGGGCTTGCCGCCCGGGCGCGGATCCCGGTCGTCGGTTTCGTCGAGTCGGGCGGGGCGCGGATCCAGGAGGGGACCGCGGCGCTCTGCGGCTACGGGCGCATCTTCCGCCACAACGCCCTGCTCTCCGGCGTGGTCCCGCAGATATCGATCATCGGCGGCCTCGCCGCGGGCGGCGGCTGCTACTCGCCGGCGCTGACCGACTTCGTCGCGATGACCGAGGACGCGACGATGTTCCTCACCGGCCCGGCCGTGGTCGGCGAGGTGACCGGCGAGGAGATCGGCATGCGTGAGCTGGGCGGCCCGCGCGTGCACGAGCGCAACGGCGTCTGCGACTTCGTCGTCGCCGACGATCGCGAGGCGGCCGAGCTTGCCCGGCGCCTGCTCGGCTACCTGCCCCAGCACGCCGGGGCGGCGCCGGCGGGGGCGGTCGCCGCCGCGCCCGCCCACGCCGACCCGGGCGCCGTCGTGCCGCGCGCGCCGCGTCGCGTCTACGACGTGCGCGGCGTCTGCGAGGGCCTCGTCGACGCCGGTTCGCTGCTCGAGGTCCGCCGCGCTGGGCGCGCAGCATCTTCACCGCCTTCGCCCGCCTCGACGGCCGCCCGGTCGGCGTGATCGCCAACCAGCCGCGCTACCTGGGCGGCGTCCTCGACGCCGAGTCCGCCCAGAAGGGCGCCCGATTCGTCGAGCGCTGCGACGCCTTCGGCCTGCCGCTGCTCGTCCTCGTCGATACGCCGGGCTTCATGCCGGGGACGCGACAGGAGAGCGCCGGCGTGATCCGCTTCGGCGCCAGCCTCGTCCGCGCCTTCGCCGCGCCGGCGTGCCGCGCCTGACCGTGATCCTGCGCAAGGCCTACGGCGGCGCCTACATCGCGATGAACTCGAGCGACCTCGGCGCCGACCTGGTCCTTGCCTGGCCGGGGGCGGAGATCGGCGTGATGGGCGCCGAGTCGGCGACGGGATCGTGCGCCACCGCGAGCTGGCGGCGGCCTCGACCCGGTCGCCGTGCGGCCAGGCGCTGGCCGCCGCCTACGCCGGAGAGCACCTCGGCGCCGCGGTCGCCGCAGCCGAGGGCTTCATCGACGAGGTGATCGAGCCCGCGCAGACCCGCGGCCGCCTGATCGGCGCGCTCGCCGCCCTCGGGGCCGAGCGGTGAGCTCGCCGGGGCAGCGGTGAGCGGCGGCCTCTACGCGGTCAGCGATCTGCACGTCGATCACGCTGAGAACCGCGAGCTCGTCCAGCGGATGCAACCACGCTCCGGGCGGGACTGGCTGATCGTCGCCGGCGACGTCGCCGACAGCCGGGCCGGGGTCGAGTGGGCGCTGCGGCTGCTCGCCGGGCGCTTCGAGCGGGTGATCTGGGCGCCCGGCAACCACGAGCTGCTCACCTACAAGGACGATCCGCTGCAGCTGCGCGGCGAGCGCCGCTACCGCAATCTCGTCGAGCTCTGTCGCGAGATCGGCGTGCTCACCCCGGAGGACGCCTACCCGCGCTGGGAGGGCCCCGGCGGCCCGGCGCTGGTGGCACCGCTGTTCCTCCTCTACGACTACTCCTTCGGCCGCAACGTGGCGCCGAGCAAGGTCGAAGCGATGCGGCTCGCCCACGAAGCCGGCGTCGTCTGCGTCGACGAGTACCTGCTCTACCCCGAGCCCTACCCGAGCCGCGAGACCTGGTGCGAAGCGCGGGTGGCGGCGACCGAGCAGCGGCTGAGCGAGACCGATCCCGAGCTGCCGACGGTGCTGGTCAACCACTTCCCGCTGATCGCCGAGCCCACCCGGGTGCTGATCCACCCCGAGTTCGCGCAGTGGTGCGGCACCACCCTGACCGCCGACTGGCACCGGCGCTTCCGCGCCGCGGCGGTCGTCTACGGCCACCTGCACATTCCCCGCAGCAGCCGCCACGACGGCGTCCGCTTCGAGGAGGTCTCGCTCGGCTACCCGCGCGAGCGGGCGCGCCGGCCCGCCTGGCGGGCCGAGCCGCGCCGCATCCTGCCCGAGGCCGGCCGTGCTTGAGCGGGTCCTGCCCGAGGTCGCCGTGGTCGTCTCGACCAGGGGCGAGCGCGAGGTCGAGCTCTTCCCGAGCGAGCGCGAGGCGCTCGGTCAGGCGGTCGAGAAGCGCCGCCGCGAGTTCGTCACCGCCCGCGCCTGCGCGCGCGAGGCGCTCACCCGGCTCGGCCGGCCGCCGCAGCCGATCCCGACCGGGTCCAAAGGCGAGCCGGTCTGGCCCGCGGGCGTCGTCGGCAGCATCACCCACTGCGCCGGCTACCGCGCCTGCGCCGTGGCGGCGGCGAGCGACCTGATCACGATCGGTGTCGACGCCGAGCTTGCCGAGCCGCTGCCGGAGGGGCTGATCGGCGACATCGCCCTGCCGGAGGAGCGCCGGCGGCTCGAGCGGCTCGCCGGCGAGCGTCCCGGGGTCAGCTGGGACCGGCTGCTCTTCAGCATCAAGGAGTCGATCTACAAGGCCTGGTTCCCGCTGACCAGGAGCTGGCTCGGCTTCGAAGACGCCAGCGTCAGCATCGACCGCGAGCGTGGCACCTTCGCCGCCCAGCTGCTCGTCCCGGGGCCGCGGCTGAACGGGCGCCACCTCGACGGCTTCGAGGGCAGCTGGACGGTCGCCGACGGGCTGCTGCTCAGCGCGATCGCCGTGCCCGCCCGCGGCAACCGCTGAAGCTCCGTTTTTTGGATCGGGGAGCTGTAGCGAACTACGCTGTTTTTCGCTGCACCTGTGAGTGGCTGGGGAGGGGTGGATCTTGGCCCGGAGAGCTTCTGGGAGAGCTCTCGGATTGCCGTTGCTGCGGGGGGAAATGAGGAAGTTTAAAAAGAATAATTTGAGCATTGACTCGACTTCCGCGGTCTTTGTCTTTCCGGGCCAGGGGGGGCAGTGGCCGGGGATGGCGAGCGAGCTGCTCGACCGCTCGCCGCCCTTCCGGCGCCACCTCGAGGCCGGTGAGGAGGCGCTCGGCCCGTTCGTCGAGTGGTCCCTGAGCGAGGCCCTGCGGGACGGCGGCGCGGATTCCCTTGCCCGCCTCGATGTCGTCCAGCCGGCCCTGGTGATGGTGATGATCGCCCTGGCGAAGCTGTGGCGGGAATGCGGGGTGGAGCCGGCGGCGGTCGTCGGCCAGTCCCAGGGCGAGATCGCCGCTGCGCACATCGCCGGCGGGCTCTCACTCGAGGACGCGGCCCGGATCGCCGCCCTGCACAGCCGCGTCTCGCTGCCGCTGATCGGCGGCGGTGGCATGGTCGCGGTGAGCCTGCCGGCGGCCGAGGTCGAGGCGCGCCTGGCGCCGCTTGGCGACCGCGCCTCGCTTGCCGGGCTCAACGGGCCTTCCCTGAGCGTGGTCTCCGCTGAGCCCGCCGCGCTCGAGGAGCTGATCGCCGAGTTTGCCGCCGACGGCGTCAGCGCCCACCGCATCGCCGTCGAGTACGCCGCCCACTCGGCCCAGCTCGAGACGGTGCGCGACGATTTGCTCGAGGCCTTCGCGCCGATCTCGCCGCGCTCGGGGGAGATCCCGTTCCACTCGACCGTGACCGGCGAGATCCTCGATACGGCGCAGCTGGGACCGGAGTACTGGTATCGCAACCTGCGCGGGACGGTCCGGCTCGACCCGGCGATTCGCGCCCTGCTGGCGCGCGGCCATCGCCTCTTCGTCGAGATCGGCCCCCACCCGGTCCTCGCCTTCGGCATCGAGGAGACGATTGACGCGGCGCTCGGCGAGGGCGAGGACGGTGCCGCGGTGATCGGCACCCTGCGGCGCGGCGAGGGTGGGCTCGAGCGGTTCAACGCCTCGCTGGCGGAGGCCCGCACCGCCACCGCGGTCAGCTCGGCGCCGGCCGAGCCCCCACGGCAGGCCCAGATGCTGGAGCTCGTTCGTGCCGAGGCGGCGGCCGTGCTCGACCGCACGATCGAGGCGATCGATCCGGACCTCGCCTTCCGCGAGCTCGGCTTCGACTCGCTCGGCGCGGTCGAGCTGCGCAACCGGCTGCGCGAGGCGACCGGGCTGTGGCTGCCGACCGCGGTCGCCTTCAACTACCCGACCCCCGCCGCCCTGGCGGCCTTCCTGCAGCGGCGGGCGAGTGGCGCCACCGAGGTGGGCGCAGCGACTCTCGCCGCGAGCAGCGCCGAGGAGCCGATCGCGATCGTCGGCATGTCCTGCCGCTTTCCCGGCGGCGTGACCTCGCCACGGCGCTTCTGGCAGCTGCTCGCCGCGGCCGGCGATGCGATCGGCGAGCTCCCAACCGACCGGGGCTGGGACCTCGAGGGCATCTACCGGCCGAGCCGAGGGCGAGCACGCCGGCGTCGGCGGCTTCATCGCCGATATCGCCGATTTCGACAACGAGTTCTTCAGCGTCTCCCCGCGCGAGGCGCTCGCCACCGACCCCCAGCAGCGCTTGCTGCTGGAAGCTTGCTGGGAGGCGCTGGAGGAGGGCGGGCTCGATCCGCTCGCGCTGCGCGGCAGCGCCACCGGGGTCTTCGCCGGCGTCAGCTCGACCGACTACGCCTCCAGCCAGGGCTCGCCGACCGAGAAGCTCGACGGCTACCGCCTCACCGGTGGCCTGGCCAGCGTGATCTCCGGCCGGGTCGCCTACGTGCTCGGCCTCGAGGGCCCGGCGATCACGGTCGACACCGCCTGCTCCTCCTCGCTGGTGACCTTGCACCTGGCGGCGGCGGCGCTGCGGGCGGGGAGTGCTCGCTCGCCCTCGCCGGCGGCGTGACCGTGCTCTGCACCCCGACCCTCTTCTTCGAGTTCGCCGACCAGGGCGGCCTCTCCGCCGACGGGCGCTGCAAGTCCTTCGCCGCGGCCGCCGACGGGGTCGGCTGGGCGGAGGGCGTGGGGGTGCTGGTGCTCGAACGCCTCTCCGCTGCCGAAGCGAAGGGCCAGCGCATCCACGCGCTGGTCCGTGGCTCGGCCGTCAACCAGGACGGTGCCTCCAACGGCCTGACCGCGCCCAACGGCCCCGCCCAGGAGCGGGTGATCCGCCAGGCCCTGGCCAACGCGCGCCTCGAGCCGGGGGACGTCGACCTGGTCGAGGCGCACGGGACCGGCACCACGCTCGGCGACCCGATCGAGGCCGAAGCGCTGCTCGCCACCTACGGCCAGGAGCGCGAGGCGCCGCTGCGCCTCGGCTCGGTCAAGTCGAACATCGGTCACACCCAGGCGGCTGCCGGCGTTGCCGGCGTGATCAAGATCGTGCTGGCGCTGCACGAGGGCGTCATGCCCAGCGACCCTCCACGTCGACTCCCCCTCGACCGAGGTCGAGTGGGGGGCGGGGAAGGTCGAGCTGCTGACCGAGGAGGCCGGCTGGGAGCCCGGGGAGCGCCCACGCCGCGCCGGCGTCTCCTCGTTCGGCATCAGCGGCACCAACGCGCACGTGATCTTGGAGGAGGCACCGGTTCCTTCCGCAGGGGCTCCCGAGCAGGGAGTGGCGGGGCCCGGCACCTCCTCCAGGCGGGAGGCTTCGCCCGGCCCGCTGCCCTTCGTGCTCTCGGCGAAGAGTCCGCAGGCGCTGCGGGTCGTGGCGGAGCGCCTCCTCGCCCGGATCGAGGCGGACCCGGGGCTGAGCCTGGCCGACCTCTCCTTCTCGCTGGCCACGACCAGGGCGCAGCTGGAGCAGCGAGCGGTCGCGGTCGCGGCGGGGCGCGAGCGGCTCCTGGCGGGGCTCGGCGCCCTTGCGAAGGGCGAGCCCTCACCCGAGACATGCAAGGCGAGCGCCACCTCGGGCAGCCTCGCCTGCCTCTTCACCGGCCAGGGCTCCCAGCGCCCCGGCATGGGCAGGGGGCTGTACGAGACCTATCCCGCCTACGCCGCGGCCCTCGACGAGGCCTGCGCGGAGATCGACAAGCACCTCGACCTCTCGCTCGAGGACCTGATCTTCAGCGAGGCAGGCTCCAAAGAGGCCGAGCTGCTCGACCACACCACCTACGCCCAGCCCGCCCTCTTCGCCACCGAGCTGGCCCTGCACCGCCTCCTGGAGTCCTTCGGCCTCGAGCCCGACCTGCTCACCGGCCACTCGGTCGGCGAGATCGTCGCCGCCCACATCAGCGGCGTCTTCAACCTCCCCGACGCCGCCAAGCTGATCTGCGCCAGGGGCGCCCTGATGGGAGCGCTGCCCGAGGGCGGGGCGATGCTGGCGATCGAGGCGAGCGAGGCCGAGGCGCTTGCCGCGATCGGGGACAAGGAGGAACTGCTCTCCCTGGCAGCGGTCAACGGCCCCACGGCCTGCGTCATCTCCGGCGATGCCGAGGCGATTGAGGAAGTCGAGGCCCACTTCAAGGCGGAGGGGCGAAAGACCAAGCGCCTTCAGGTCTCCCACGCTTTCCACTCGCCCCTGATCGAGCCGATGCTGGAGCAGTTCTCAGAGGTCGTCTCCTCACTCAGCCTCAACGAGCCGAAGCTGCCGGTGATCTCCAACCTGACGGGCGAGCAGCTCACCCCCGAGCAGGCGACCGACCCCGCCTACTGGACCTCCCACGCCAGAGAGCCGGTGCGCTTCGCCGACGCGGTCGCGACCCTGAGGGACAGGGGCACCGCCACCTTCCTCGAGCTGGGACCCGACGCCGTGCTCACTGCGATGGCGGCGGCGACGCTCGAGGGCGATCGGGGCGCAGCGTTGATCTCCAGCCTGCGCGAGGGCAGGGCGGAGCCCGACGCTCTGGTCCTGGCCCTGGCGAGTGCTCACGCCGCCGGCGCCGCGGTCGACTGGGACGGGTTCTTCGCCGGCACGGGGGCTTGCCTCGTCGACCTGCCCACCTACCCCTTCCAGCGCAGGCGCTTCTGGATCGACGCCGCCGCCGGCGCGGGCGACCTCGGCGCGGCCGGCCTCACCGCCACCGGCCATCCGCTGCTCAGCGCGGCGATCGAAGATCCGGGCGGCGATGGGGTGACGCTGAGCGGGCGGATCGGCGTGCGCAGTCATCCCTGGCTGGCCGACCACGTCATCTTCGGTACCCCGATCCTGCCCGGCACCGCCTTCCTCGAGCTGGCCCTGGAGGCGGCCCGCCGGGTCGGCTGCGAGGCCGTGATCGAGCTCGCCCTGCAGTCGCCGCTGGTGATTCCCGAGAGCGACTCGGTGCAGCTGCAGGTGACGGTCGGCGCTGCCGACCAGGGGGAGGAGCGCGAGATCGCGATCCACTCGCGCCGCGAGGGCGGCGAGGAGGGCGGCGGCTGGGTCTGCCACGCGATCGGCACGCTCGGCAACCAGGTGGGGGAGACGGCGGAGGCGCCCGCGCCCTGGCCGCCGCCGGGGGCAGAGCCGGTCGCGATCGGCCCGCTCTACGAGCGCCTCGCCGACAACGGCTTCGAATACGGCGCGGCCTTCCAAAAGACGAGAGCGGCCTGGCGCCGCGGCAACGAGGTCTTCGCCGAGCTGCTCGCTCCGGACCCCGAGAGCGGCGACTCCGGGGCCTTTGGCATCCACCCGATCCTGCTCGACGCGGCCTTCCATGCCGCACTCGTGGTGGCGCTCGACAACGAAGGCGAGCGGGACAAGCTCGACCTGCCCTTCACCTGGAACGGCGCCCGGATCGCGGCCGCTGGTGCGGCGACGATGCGGGTGCGGATCGAGGTCGGCGAGAAGCGCTTCGAGCTGAGCGGCTTCGATGCCGAGGGCAATGCCGTGATCGGCATCGAGGCCCTGATCACCCGCGCCCTCGATCGCCGCCGGCTGCGCGACAAGGGCTCGCGCAGGGCCCTGCACCGTCCCGAGTGGGTGGAGCTGGCGCTGCCGGCAGCGGCGGAGCCGCTGCCCGGCCCGGTCCTCGTCCCGGTCGAGCCCGGCAACGGCGAGGGTCGCTCGCCGGCCGAGCTCGCCGGCGCGGCGGCGCTGCGCGCGCTCGAGCGGGCGCAGGAGTGGATCGCCACCGAGCCCCCGCAGGGCGAGCGCATGGTCTTCCTGACCAAGGGCGCGCTGGTCACGGGTCCCGGCGAGGAGGTCTCGCTCGAGCAGGCACCGCTGGCCGGCCTCCTGCGCTCGGCGCACGCCGAGTACCCCGGCCGCTTTGCGCTGGTCGACCTCGACGACTCCGCCGGCTCCGCGCGGGCGCTTGACGCGGCCGTGGCCCTGACCGCGGAGGAGCCCGAGCTGGCGCTGCGCGAGGGCAGGGCGCTGGCGCGGCGGCTGAGCACGGCCGGGACTGAGCTCGAGCCCGACTCCAACCCCTTCGACCCCGACCGCACCGTGCTGGTCAGCGGCGGCATCGGCGGCATCGGCGCTCTGCTCGCCCGCCACCTGGTCGCCGAGCACGGCGTCCGCCGGCTGCTCCTCGCCGGCCGCCGCGGCGCCGAGACGCCGGGGGCCGGCGAGCTCGAGGCCGAGCTGCGCCGGCTCGGCGCCGAGCAGGTGACGATCGCGGCCTGCGACGTCGCCGATCGCGACCAGCTCGAGCGCCTGCTCGACTCGATCCCGGCCGAGCACCCGCTCGGCGCCGTGATCCACTCGGCCGGGGTGCTCGACGACTGCCTCTTCGCCGCGCTCGACGGCGAGCGCCTGGCGCGGGTGATGCGGCCGAAGGTCGAGGCAGCCTGGAACCTGCACGAGCTGACCGCCGAGCTGGACCTCTCGCAGTTCGTCATGTTCTCCTCCGCGGCCGGCCTGCTGGGCGGGCCCTCGCAGGCCAACTACGCGGCGGCCAATGCCTTCCTCGACGGCCTCGCCGCCCACAGGCGGCTGCTGGGACTGCCGGGGCTGTCGCTGGCCTGGGGCCTCTGGGAGCACGAGAGCGGCATGTCGGAGGAGCTGACCGCCGCCCAGGGGGAGGACTTCAGGAGTCGCGTCCGCGCCCGCCTCGGCTTCATCCCGCTTCCCGCCAACGTCGGCCTCGAGCTCTTCGATGCCGCCCTGGCGCAGGACGAGCCGCTGCTGGCGCCGGTCGAGTTCGACCCCGCCGCACTCGGCGCGAGGGCCAGGGCCGGCGCGCTGCCGCCCGTGCTGCGCGGCCTCGTCCGCGTGCCGCCCCGGCCCGCCGTGGCAGCGGGGACGCTGGCCGCTCAGCTCGAGGGCCTCTCCGGGCCCGAGCGCGAGGACGCCGTGCTCGCCCTGGTGCGCTCGCACGTCGCCGCCGCGCTGGGCAACGACTCGCCCGACTCGATCCCGGCCGGCCGGAACTTCAAGGAGCTCGGCTTCGACTCGCTCAGCGCGGTCGAGCTGCGCAACCGGCTCGGCGACGCGGTCGGGGTGCGGCTGCCGGCGACGATCGCCTTCGACCACCCCTCGATCGAGGCGATGGCGAAGTTCGTCCTCGGTCTGGCCGGCGAGGACAGCGCGCGGCCGGCGCCGGCGACGGTGCGGCGGGCGAGCGCCGCGCTCGACGAGCCGATCGCGATCGTCGGCATGTCCTGTCGCCTGCCGGGGGGTGCCAACTCTCCGTCCCAGCTCTGGGAGCTGCTGGCCGAGGGCCGCGACGCGATCGCGCCCTTCCCGAGCGATCGCGGCTGGGACCTCGAGCGCCTCTACGACCCCGATCCCGACGTCTACGGGACCAGCTACGCGCGCGAGGGCGGCTTCGTCGAGCGGCCGGGAGAGTTCGACGCCGGCTTCTTCGAGATCAGCCCGCGCGAGGCGTTGGCGATCGACCCGCAGCAGCGGGTGCTGCTCGAATCGTCTTGGGAGGCGCTCGAGGACGCGGGCATCGACCCCACCGGCCTGCACGGCGGTCAGACAGGGGTCTTTGCCGGGGTCATGTACCACGACTACGGGGTCGCCTTCGCCCTCCCCGGTGAGCTCGAGGGCGACATGACCCGGGTCAGCTCGGGTTCCTTCGTCGCCGGTCGCGTCGCCTACACGCTTGGTCTCGAGGGCCCGGCGATGTCGGTCGACACCGCCTGCTCGTCTTCGCTGGTCACGATCCACCTCGCCTGCCAGTCGCTGCGCCGGGGGGAGTGCCCGATCGCGCTTGCCGGCGGCTCGATCCTCGCCACACCGGGCGATCTACATCGAGTTCCGCGCGCCGCGCGGCCTCTCGCCCGACGGCCGCTGCAAGTCGTTCTCCGAGGCGGCGGACGGCACCGGTTTCTCGGAGGGGGTCGGCATGCTGGTGCTCGAGCGCCTCTCCGACGCCGAGCGCAACGGCCACGAGGTCCTGGCGACGATCCGCGGCTCCGCCGTCAACCAGGACGGCGCCTCCAACGGGCTGACCGCGCCCAGCGGCCCCTCCCAGGAGCGGGTGATCCGCCAGGCCCTGGCCAACGCGCGGCTCGAGCCGGGGGAGATCGAAGTGATCGAGGCCCACGGCACGGGAACCGCGCTCGGCGACCCGATCGAGGCGACCGCGCTGCTCGCCACCTACGGCCAGGACCGCGAGGCGCCGGCGCGGCTCGGCTCGGTCAAGTCGAACCTCGGTCACACCCAGGCGGCGGCGGGGGTCGCGGCCGTGATCAAGACCGTGCTGGCGATGCGCGAGGGCGTGATGCCGAAGACCCTGCACGTCGAGGCGCCCTCCTCGAAGGTCGACTGGGAGGCCGGCTCGATCGAGCTGCTGACCGAGGCGCAGCAGTGGAGTCCCAACGGGCACCCGCGCCGCGCCGGCGTCTCCTCCTTCGGCGCCAGCGGCACCAACGCACATCTGATCTTGGAGGAGGCGCCCGTGGCCGGTCGGGACCCCGGCCCGGGCGCCTCTGCCAAGGGCCGTTGGAAGCCGGACGCTCGAGGGTCCGCTCCCGCTGGTCCTCTCGGCCAAATCACCGCAGGCGCTGCGCGAGGCAGCGAGCCGCCTCGCCGCCCACGTCGAGGAGCGCCCGGAGCTGCAGCCGGTCGACCTCGCCTACTCGCTCGCCGCCACCAGGGCGCAGCTGGAACTGCGCGCCGTTGCGGTGGGCGAGGAGCGCGAGCAGATCCTGGCGGCGCTCGCTGCCCTCGCCGCGGGCAGTCCCTCGCCGGACGTCTTTCGCGCCCAGGCCCGCTCCGGCCGCCTCGCCTGCCTCTTCACCGGCCAGGGCTCCCAGCGAGCGGGCATGGGCGGGGAGCTGTACGAGACCTACCCCGCCTACGCCGAGGCGCTGGATGAGGCCTGCGCGGAGATCGACAAGCACCTGGAGGTCCCCCTCAAGGACCTGATCTTCAGCGAGCCCGGCTCAGAGCAAGCGCAGCTGCTCGACCACACCACCTACGCCCAGCCCGCCCTCTTCGCCACCGAGCTGGCCCTCTGTCGCCTCCTTGAGTCCTTCGGCCTCGAGCCCGAGCTGCTCACCGGCCACTCGGTCGGGGAGATCGTCGCCGCCCACATCAGCGGCGTCTTCGACCTCCCCGACGCCGCCAAGCTGATCTGCGCCAGGGGCGCCCTGATGGGAGCGCTGCCCGAGGGCGGGGCGATGCTGGCGATCGAGGCGAGCGAGGCCGAGGCGCTTGCCGCGATCGGGGACAAGGAGCAATTGCTCTCCCTCGCCGCGGTCAACTCGCCGAACGCAACCGTCGTCTCCGGCGAGGAGCAGGCGATCGAGGAAGTCGAGGCCCACTTCAAGGCGGAGGGGCGAAAGACCAAGCGCCTTCAGGTCTCCCACGCCTTCCACTCGCCCCTGATCGAGCCGATGCTGGAGCAGTTCTCCGAGGTCGTCTCCTCGCTCAGCCTCAATGAGCCGGCGCTCCCGGTGATCTCCAACCTGACGGGCGAGCAGCTCACCCCCGAGCAGGCGACCGATCCGGCCTACTGGACCTCCCACGCCCGCGAGCCGGTGCGCTTCGCCGACGCGGTGAAGGCCCTCAGGGAGAAGGGCGCGACCACCTACCTCGAGATCGGCCCCGACCCAGTGCTCACGGCGATGGCAAGCGCCACTCTCGGCGAAGACGCCAAGGCCGCCCTGATCCCGACCCTGCGCGAGGGGCGCGAGGAGCCCAAGGCCCTCGCCCTCTCCCTCGGCGCCGCCCACGCCGCCGGCGCCAAGCTCGACTGGGACGCCTACTTCAAGGGCACCGGCGCGAACCGGGTGCCGCTGCCCACCTACCCCTTCCAGCGCAAGCGCTACTGGCTCTCGGCGAGCAGCGCAAGCGGCGATCCCGGCGCTGCCGGTCAGGCCAACGCCGATCACCCGCTGCTCTCGGCGGTCCTCGAAGACCCCGAGGGAGGCATCGTCCTCACCGGTCGCATCGGGCTGCAGACCCATCCCTGGCTGGTCGATCACGCGGCTTTCGGCATCGTCCTATTCCCTGGAACGGCCCTGCTGGAGCTCGCGCTCAGAGCGGGGGCGCAGGTCGGGTGCGAGCTGCTCGAGGAGCTCGTTCTGCAAGCCCCTCTCGCCGTCCCCGAGTCCGGCAGCATCGCCCTGCGGGTCTCGCTCTCGCCGCAGGGCGAGGACGGCAGGCGCGAGGTCTCAATCCACTCTCGCCCCGAGAGGGGAAGGGGCGAAGAGCCCGGCGAGTGGGTGCTGCACGCACAGGGCGTCCTCACCGCGGAGGGGCTGGATCATCCTCCCGAGCAGCTCGGTCCCTGGCCGCCCAGGGATGCGGAGCCGATCGAGCTCGACTCGCTCTACCAGCGCCTGGCCGAGGCCGGGCTCGAATACGGGCCGGCCTTCCAGGGAGTGGACTCCGCCTGGCAGGTCGGCGAGGAGATCTATGCCGAGGTATCGCTGGCCGGCGAGCAGGCGAGCGAAGCGGCTCGCTTTGGAGTGCACCCGGCGCTGCTGGACTCTGCCTTCCACGTCGCCTTGGAGATCGTCCTGGCCCAAGGCCGGGGCAAGGCGATGCTGCCACTCGTCTGGCAGGGGGTGAGCCTCGCCGGGCCGGGCGCGGGCGCCCTGCGGGTCAGGCTCGAGCTGGGGGAGCAGCGGATGGGTATCGCCGCCTTCGCCGAGACGGGGGAGCCGGTGCTGTCGGTCGCCTCGGTGCTGGCGCGCGATCTCGATCCTGCCCTGCTGCGGCCGGCAGATCCGGGTGAGGAGCTCTTCACCGTTGAGTGGAAGCCCGCGCCCGCTGGGCCCGGCGAGCATGAGGCAGACCGTGAGCAGGCCCGCCTGATCACGCCCGCCGAGCTCGACTTCGCCGAGGACGCCGACCCGGCCACGACCGCCCTGGCGGCAACCGAGAGCGCCCTCGCCTTGATCCAGGACTGGCTCGCCGAGGAGGCCCATGCCGAGGAGCGCCTGGTCCTGCTCACCGAGGGCGCGGTGGCAACCTCCGCTGAGGAGGGTTCCGAGCTGGTGGGCGCCGCCCTTCGGGGCCTCGTCCGCTCGGCCCGCTCCGAGCACCCCGGTCGCTTCGCCCTGATCGACACGGACGGCTCCGAGGCCTCGGCGGAGGCGCTGACGGGAGCCCTGGAAAGGCTGGCGGAGGAGCCCGAGGTCGCCCTGCGCAATGGAGCCCTTTTGGTTCCCCGCATCGCGGTGGTGAAGCCGGCGGAGACGGAGTCCGCAGCCGCGCCACTGGACCCCGGGGCCACCGTGCTCGTCACCGGCGGCCTCAGCGGCATCGGCGCCCGGGTGGCAAGGCACCTGGTGGAGCGCCACGGCCAGAGGCATTTGCTCTTGGTGAGCCGCCGCGGCAGCGAGGCCGAGGGCGCCGAGGAGCTGATCGCCGCGCTCGAGGCGGCGGGAGCCGAGGTCACGGTCCGTGCCTGCGACGTCTCCGATCTCCCCCAGTTGCGGGCGCTGCTCGACTCGGTCGACCCCGACCACCCCCTGGGCGCGATCGTCCACTCCGCCGGGGTTCTCGACGACGGCGTGATCGCCTCGCTCGACGCCGCGCGCGTGCAGCGCGTCTTCGCGCCCAAGGCCGCGGCCGCCTGGCACCTGCACGAGCTGAGCAAGGAGCTGAAGCTCTCCCGGTTCATCCTCTTCTCCTCGTTCGCCGGAGCCCTCGGCGGCGCCGGCCAGGCCAACTACGCCGCCGCCAACGCCTTCCTCGACGCCCTCGCCCAGCAGCGCCGGACAGCGGGGCTGCCCGCCGCCTCGATCGGCTGGGGACTGCTGCGCAGCGGTATGGGCGCCGCCCTCGGCCACGCCGACCTGGTCCGCATGGAGCGACTCGGCCTCGATGCCCTGGACGACGAGCAGGCGCTGGCGCTCTTCGACGCCGTGCTCGACAGGGAGGACTCGCACCTGCTGCCGGTGAGGATCAACCGAGCCGCCCTGCGTGCCCAGGCCGCCCAGGGAACCCTGCCGGCGATCTTCGGCGGCCTCGTCCGCGCCACCGCCAGGCGCAGAGACAGGGCGGACTCCCTGGCAAAGCGCCTGGCCGCCACCCCCGAGGCCGATCGCGAGGCCCTCGTCCGCGAGCTGGTCCTCTCCCACACCGCGACGATCCTCGGTCACGCCTCCGCTGCCGAGGTCGACCCCGAGCGCGCCTTCCGCGAGCTCGGCTTCGATTCCCTCGCTGCGGTCGAGCTGCGAAACGGGCTCGGCAACGCCGCCGGCCTGAGGCTGGCGGCGACGATCGTCTTCGACTACCCGACCCCCGCGGCGCTGGCCGCTCATCTGCTGCGGGAGGCCTCGCCCGAGGGAGAGGGCCCAGGCGTGGAGCTCGAGCCCGGCGAGCGCGAGGTGCGCGCGGCGCTGGCCTCGATCTCCCTGGCCCGCCTGCGGGGCGCCGGGCTGCTCGACAGCCTGCTGCGCCTCGCCGAGGGCGCCCAGGACACCCCGGAGGCAAGCGCCGCGCTCGCCGCCGAGCTGATCGATGAGATGGACGTCGAGGAACTGGTTCGGGAGAGCGTCGAGACGGCCGATTCCAGGGAAGGGCAGACCCTGTGAGTCCCACCGGCCCCGAGGTGGTCGAGGCGCTGCGGGCAGCCCTCAAGGAGCGCGACCGTCTGCGCCAGGAGAACGCTCGCCTGCTCGCCGGCTCCAGCGAGCCGATCGCGATCGTCGGCATGGCCTGTCGCTATCCCGGCGGGGTCTCCTCGCCCGAGGAGCTGTGGCGCCTCGTCGCCGAGGAGCGCGATGCGATCTCCGCCTTCCCTGACGACCGCGGCTGGGACCTCGAGCGCCTCTACAGCCCCGACCCCGACGAGCCCGGCACCTGTTACGCGCGCGAGGGCGGCTTTCTCGAGCGCGCGGCGGAGTTCGATCCCGGCTTCTTCGAGATCGGTCCCCACGACGCGCTCGGCACCGACCCCCAGCAGCGACAGCTGCTGGAAGTGAGCTGGGAGTCACTCGAGACCGCCGGCGTCGATCCGCGACAGCTGGGCGGCAGCCAAACCGGCGTCTTCGCCGGTGTCATGTATCACGACTATGGCTGGGGGCAGGGCCGCCGACCCAGGGCTACGGGGTGACTGTGGGCACCGCCAGCGTGCTCTCCGGCCGCGTCGCCTATGCGCTCGGCCTCGAGGGTCCGGCGATCTCGGTCGACACCGCCTGCTCCTCTTCCCTGGTCGCGACGCACCTGGCGGCGGGGGCGCTGCGGGCGGGGGAGTGCTCGCTGGCGCTGGCCGGCGGGGTGACCGTGCTCGCCACTCCGCGGGGGCTGATGGAGTTCAGCCGCCAGCGCGGCCTCGCCCCCGACGGGCGCAGCAAGTCCTTTTCCGAGGCCGCCGACGGGGTCGCCTTCTCGGAGGGAGTCGGCGTTCTCGTCCTCGAGCGCCTCTCCGACGCCGAGCGCAACGGCCACGAGGTGCCTGGCGACGATTCGCGGCTCCGCCGTCAACCAGGACGGCGCCTCCAACGGCTTCACCGCACCGAACGGTCCCTCGCAGGAGCGGGTGATCCGCCAGGCGCTGGCAAGCGCCAGGCTCGAGCCGCGCGAGATCGACGCCGTGGAGGCGCACGGCACGGGAACCGCGCTCGGCGACCCGATCGAGGCGACCGCGCTGCTCGCCACCTACGGCCGGGAGCGCGAGACGCCGCTGAAGCTGGGCTCGGTCAAGTCCAACATCGGCCACCCTCAGGCCGCCGCTGGAGTCGCCGGCGTGATCAAGACCGTGATGGCGATGCGCGAAGGGGTGCTGCCGAAGACCCTGCACGTCGAGGCGCCCTCCTCGAAGGTCGACTGGGAGGCCGGCTCGATCGAGCTGCTGACCGAGGCGCAGCAGTGGAGGCCCAACGGGCACCCGCGCCGCGCCGGCGTCTCCTCCTTCGGCGCCAGCGGCACCAACGCCCATCTGATCTTGGAGGAGGCGCCCGTGGCCGGTCGGGCCCCGGCCCGGGCGCCTCTGCCAGGGCCCTGGAAGCCGGACGCTCGAGGGTCCGCTCCCCCTGGTCCTCTCGGCCAAATCGACCGAGGCGCTGCGCGAGGCGGCAAGCCGCCTCGCCGCCCACATCGAGGAGCACCCGGAGCTCGGCCTGACCGACATCTCCTTCTCGCTGATCACGAGCCGCGCCCAGCTCGAGCAGCGCGCGGCGGTGGTGGGGACAGAGCGCGAGCAGGTCCTCACCGCGCTTCGCTCCCTCGCAACCGGCGAGCCATCCCCCGACACCCACGAGGCAACCGCCCGCAACGGCCGCCTCGCCTGCCTCTTTACCGGCCAGGGTTCCCAGCGAGCGGGCATGGGCGGGGAGCTGTACGAGACCTATCCCGCCTACGCCGAGGCGCTGGATGAGGCCTGCGCGGAGATCGACAAGCACCTGGAGGTCTCCCTCGAGGACCTGCCTCTTCGCCGAGCCCGGCTCCAAAGAGGCCGAGCTGCTCGACAACACCACCTACGCCCAGCCCGCCCTCTTCGCCGTCGAGCTGGCGCTCTACCGCCTCTTCGAGTCCCGGGGCCTCGAGGCGGACCTGCTCACCGGCCACTCGGTGGGGAGATCGTCGCCGCCCACATCAGTGGAGTCTTCTCCCTGGAGGACGCCGCCAAGCTGGTCTGCGCCCGGGGCAAGCTGATGGGAGCCCTCCCCGCGGGCGGGGCGATGCTGGCGATCGAGGCGAGCGAGGCCGAGGCGCTTGCGGCGATCGAGGGCAAGGAGCAATTGCTCTCCCTCGCCGCGGTCAACTCGCCCAACGCCACCGTCATCTCCGGCGATGCCGAGGCAATCGAGGCGGTCGAGTCCCATTTCAAGCAGGAGGGACGCAAGACCAAGCGCCTCACCGTCTCCCACGCCTTCCACTCGCCGCTGATCGAGCCGATGCTGGAGCAGTTCTCGGAGGTCGTCTCCTCCTTGGCCCTCAATGAGCCGAAGCTGCCGGTGATCTCCAACCTGACGGGCGAGCAGCTCACCCCCGAGCAGGCAACCGACCCCGCCTACTGGGTCTCCCACGCCCGCCGGCCGGTGCGCTTCGCCGACGCGGTAGCGACCCTGAAGGAGCGCGGCGCCACCACCTACCTCGAGCTCGGCCCCGACCCAGTCCTCACCGCGATGGCCGCCGCCACCCTGGGCGAGGACGCCAAGGCCGCCCTGATCCCGACCCTGCGCGAGGGGCGCGAGGAGCCCAAGGCCCTCGCCCTCGCCCTCGCCGCCGCCCACACGGCAGGAGCCAAGCTCGACTGGGACACCTACTTCAAGGGCACGGGAGCGGGCCGGGTGCCGCTGCCCACCTACCCCTTCCAGCGCAAGCGCTACTGGCTCTCGGCGAGCAGCGGGGCGGGCGACCTCGGTGCCGCCGGCCTCGTTCCGGCCGATCACCCCTTGCTCAGCGCCACGATCGACGATCCGGATGGGGGCCTCACCCTCACCGGCCGCATCTCCCGCCAGACCCACCCCTGGCTGGCCGATCACGCCGCCTTCGGCCGCGCGATCCTGCCGGGCACGGCCTTCGTCGAGATCGCCCTGAGGGCCGGCGCCGAGGCGGGGCGCGAGACCCTGGAGGAGCTTGCCCTGCAGGCGCCACTGCTCGTTCCCGAGAGCGGCGGTGTGGCCCTGCGGGTATCGCTCTCCCCCGAGGGAGAGGACGGCAAGCGCGAGCTATCGATCCACTCCCGCGCCGAGGCGGGCGTCGAGGAGGAGCCGGGCGAGTGGACGCTGCACGCCCAGGGCCTGCTCTCCGACGAGCAGCCCGAGGCGGGCGAGCCGATCGAGGTCTGGCCGCCCGCGGACGCCGAGCCGCTGAGCGTCGATGACGCCTACGAGCGCCTCGCCACGGCCGGCTTCGACTACGGCCCTGCCTTCCGGGGCCTGAACGCGGCCTGGCGCGAGGGAGACGAGGTCTACGCCGAGATATCGCTGGCCGAGGAGCAGGCGAGCGAAGCCGGCCGCTTCACCGTGCACCCGGCGCTGCTCGACGCCGCCTTCCATACCGCGATGGACATCGCCGTTGCCGCCGGCGGGGGCAGGGCGCTCTTGCCCTTCGCCTGGACCGGGGTGCGAGTCGGTGGCCCCGGTCAGGCTGCCCTGCGGATCCGCCTGAGGACGGACGAGAGCGCCTTCACCCTCGCCGCCTTCGACCCCCGGGGCGCCCCGGTCCTCACCGTCGCCTCGGTGGCCGGGCGCGAGGTCGCCCCCGAGTCCCTGCACGGCGAGGTGGCCGGCGACTCGCTCTATCTGGTCAGCTGGCAGGAGGCGCCCGCTGCCGACGGCGAGGAGGGTCAGCTCCCCACACGCCTGCTCAGGCCCGCGGACCTCGACTTCACCCCCGGGGCCGACCTGGCGGCGACCGCCCTGGCCGCGACCCGGAGTGCCCTCGCCGTGATCCAGGACTGGCTCGCCGAGGAAGCCACGGCCGAGGAGCGCCTGGTCCTGCTCACCGAGGGCGCGGCGGCGACCGGCGGCGAGGAGGCCCCAGACCTGGTGGGCGCCGCCCTCCGTGGCCTCGTCCGCTCGGCCCGCTCCGAGCACCCCGGTCGCTTCGCCCTGATCGACACGGACGGCTCCGAGGCCTCGGCGGAGGCGCTTGAGCGCGCCCTCGAGCTCGCCGCCGTTGAGCCCGAGATCGCCCTGCGCCAGGGCGCCGCCCTGGTCCCCCGCTTCACTGCGGCAAAGCGGGAGGAGTCAACGGCGGCTTCCCTCGACCCGGCCTCGACCGTCCTCGTTACCGGCGGCCTCAGCGGCATCGGCGCCCGGGTGGCGAGGCACCTGGCGGGGCGCCACGGCCAAGAGCACCTGCTGCTGGCGAGCCGCCGGGGCGAGCAAAGCGAGGGCGCCGCCGAGCTGATCGCGGAGCTGGAGGGCCTCGGGGCAAAGGTCACCGTCCGCGCCTGCGACGTCTCCGACCCCGAGCAGCTGCGAGAGCTTCTGGGCGCGGTCGACCCCGAGCACCCCCTGGGCGCGATCGTCCACTCGGCCGGGCTGCTCGACGACGGCGTGATCGAGTCGCTCGACGAGGAGCGCCTCGCCCGCGTCTTCGAGCCCAAGGCGAAGGCCGCCTGGCACCTGCACGAGCTGAGCCGGGAGCTGGACCTCTCCCAGTTCCTGCTCTTCTCCTCCTCGGCGGGCCTGCTCGGCGGTGCCGCCCAGGCCAACTACGCCGCCGCCAACGCCTTCCTCGACGCCCTCGCCCAGCGGCGCCGGGCCGAAGGCCTGCCCGCCGCCTCGCTCGCCTGGGGCCTCTGGGAGCAGGACAGCAACGCGATCGGCAGGGAGATCGCCGGCGAGGAGGCCGAGCAACTGGTCTCCCGGATCCGCGCCCGCCTGGGCTTTGCCCCGCTCTCCGTCGCGCAGGGTCTCGACCTCTTCGACGCGGCCCGCGCCCGGCCCGAGCCCCTGAGCGCCCCGGTGCGCTTCGATCGCGCCGCCCTGCGCGCCCAGGCCGCCGCGGGGCCTGCCGGCGATGCTCACCGATCAAATCCGCACCCCCGCCAAGCGTCGGGGTAATCAGGCCTCCTTGGCCGAGCGCCTGGCAGCTACCCCGAGCACCAGCGCGAGGAGCTTGTCTTGGAGCTGGTCGGGGCGCCGCGGCCGCCGTCCTCGGCCACGGCTCGGGCTCCCGGATCGCGCCCGAGCGCGCCTTCAAGGAGCTCGGCTTCGACTCCCTCGCCGCGGTCGAGCTGCGCAACAGGCTCGGCGTCTCCACCGGCATCCGCGCTGCCCGCCACCGTCGTCTTCGACTACCCCAGCGCCGGCGACCTCGCCGGCTACCTCTTGGCTGAGGCCCAGGGGGAGCAGGAGGAAGAGCGGGCAGGGCAGGCGCCGCCCGCCGAGGAGAGCGAGGCGATTGCCCGGGTCGATCAGCATGGAGCTGGAAGAGGCCGTTGGTGGCGCTGGACCTTGGATGGGCGGGCCGGCGAGGCCGGGCGGGTGCCATGAGCCTGCCGGCCGACAAGGTCGCGGAGGCGCTGCGGGTCTCGGTCAAGGAGACCGAACGGCTCGCCGGCAGAACCAGCGCCTGCTCGAGGCGAGCAGCGAGCCGATCGCGATCGTCGGCATGGCGTGCCGCTTCCCCGGCGGCGTCGACCTCGCCGGAGGAGCCTGTGGCGGCTGCGTGGCCGACGGCGCTGACGCGATCGTCGCGGGTTCCCGGCCGACCGCGGCTGGGACCTGGAGCGCCTCTACGACCCCGACCCCGGCGCCGCCGGCGACGACCTACGTGCGCGAGGGCGGCTTCCTCGCCGACGCGGCCGACTTCGACCCCGACTTCTTCGGGATCGCCCGCGCGAGGCGCTGGCGATGGACCCCCAGCAGCGCCTGCTGCTGGAAGCGCCTGGGAGGCGCTGGAGCGAGCGGGCATCGACCCGCGCGTCGCTGCGCGGCAGCCGCACCGGCGTCTTCGCCGGGGTCGATGTACCAGCGACTACGGCCGGCTGGTCGAGGAGCTCGAGGGCTACCGCTGACCGGCACGACGGCGAGCGTCGTCTCCGGCCGGGTCGCCTACACGCTCGGCCTGGAGGGCCCGGCGGTCACCGTCGACACCGCCTGCTCCTCCTCGCTGGTGGCGATGCACCTCGCCGCGCAGGCGCTGCGCGGCGGGCGAGTGCGCGCTGGCCCTGGCGGGCGGCGTGACCGTGCTCGTCCACCCCGGATGTCTTCGTCGAGTTCGCCCGCCAGCGCGGCCTCGCGCCCGACGGCCGCTGCAAGTCCTTCGCCGAGGCGGCCGACGGCGTCGGCTGCGCCGAGGGCGTCGGCATGCTCGTGCTGGAGCGGCTCTCCGACGCGCGAGCGCAACGGCCACCCGGTGCTCGCCGTGATCCGCGGCTCCGCCGTCAACCAGGACGGCGCCTCCAACGGCCTCACCGCCCCCAACGGCCCCTCCCAGGAGCGGGTGATCCGCCAGGCGCTGGCCGACGCGCGGCTGGCGCCGGCCGACGTCGACGCGGTCGAGGCCCACGGCACCGGCACCACGCTCGGCGACCCGATCGAGGCGCGGCGCCCTGCTCGCCACCTACGGCCGGGACCGCCGAGGCGCCGCTGCGGCTCGGCTCGGTCAAGTCGAACATCGGCCACGCCCAGGCGGCCGCCGGGGTCGCCGGGGTGATCAAGATGGTGATGGCGATGCGCGACGGGGTGCTGCCGAAGACCCTGCACGTCGACGAGCCCTCCTCGAAGGTCGACTGGGAGGCGGGCGCGGTCGAGCTGCTGACCGAGGCGCGGCCGTGGCAGGCCAACGGGCACCCGCGCCGCGCGGGCGTCTCCTCCTTCGGCATCAGCGGCACCAACGCCCACCTGATCGTGGAGGAGGCACCCGAGGTCGCCGAGCCGGCCGACCAGGGTGCGGCGGGCCAGCTCCGCTGCCCGGCTCGATCCCCTTCGTCCTCTCGGCCAAACGCGAGGCGGCGCTGCGCGGGCTCGGCCGCGCGCCTGCGCGCACCACCTCGAGGAGGACCCGGAGCGGGCCTCGCCGACGTCGCCTTCTCGCTGGCCACGACCCGCGTCCGCCTTCGAGCGCCGCGCCGCTGCTCCTGGCCGGGGATCGCGAGGAGCTGCTCGCCGGCCTCGGTGCTCTGGCTCGGGGCGAGGAAGCCGACGACCTCCGCCAGGGCAGCGCCCGCGCCGCGCAGCGCCCCGTCTTCTCTTCCCCGGCCAGGGCTCCCAGCACGCCGGGCATGGCCGAGCAGCTGCTCGACTCCTCGCCGCGCTTCGCCGCCCACATCGAGGCCTGCGAGCGGGCCCTCGCCCCCTTCGTCGATTGGTCCCTGCGGGAGGTCCTCGGAGACGCCGAGGGCGGTTGGCTCGGCCGCCTCGAGGTCGTCCAGCCCGCCCTCTTCGCGGTGATGGTCTCCCTGGCGGGGCTCTGGCGTGAATGCGGGGTCGAGCCGGCGGTGGTGATCGGCCACTCCCAGGGGGAGATCGCCGCCGCCCACATCGCCGGCGGGCTCTCGCTGGACGACGCGGCGCGGGTCGTCGCCCTGCGCGCCAAGGCGATGGCCAAGCTCGCCGGCAAGGGGGCGATGCTCTCGGTCTCGCTGCCCGAGGCGGAGATCGCGGCCCTCACCGAGCCCTACGGGGAGCGGGTCGCCCTGGCCGGCGTCAACGGCCCCGCCTCGCTGGTCCTCTCCGGCGAGCCCGAGGCGCTCGAGGAGCTGCGCGCGCGAGTGCGAGCGAGAGGGCATCCGTGCCCGCTCGGTCGCCGTCGACTACGCCGCCCACTCGGCCCAGATCGACGCCCTCGAGGAGGAGCTGCTGGAGGCCTTTGCCCCGATCTCCCCGCGCAGCGGCGAGATCCCCTTCCACTCGACCGTCACCGGCGAGCTGATCGACACCGCCGAGCTCGGACCCCGAGTACTGGTATCGCAACCTGCGCGAGACGGTGCGCCTGCGAGCCGGTGGTCGCGCTCCCTGCTCGAGCGGGCCGGCGCAGCCTGATCGAGGTCGGCCCCCACCCGGTGCTTGCCTTCGGCCTGCAGGAGACGGTCGAGCGACGCCCTCGAGCTGCCCGAGGAGGCAAGCGTGGTCGGCACCCTGCGCCGCGAGGAGCAGACGGAGCCGCGCGCTTCGCCCTCTCCCTCGCCGCCGCCCACGCCGCCGGCGCCGAGGTCGACTGGGACGCCTTCTTCAAGGGCACCGGCGCCAGGGCGCGTGCCGCTGCCCACCTACCCCTTCCAGCGCAAGCGCTACTGGCTCGCCCCGTCGACCGGCGCCGGCGACGCCGCCGCGATGGGCCAGGCACGCGCCGACCACCCGCTGCTCGCGGCCGACGATCGAAGATCCCGACGGGGGCATCACCCTCACCGGCCGCATCTCGCCTCGCAGACCCACCCCTGGCTGGCCGACCACGCCGTCGCCGGCGCGGTCCTGCTGCCCGGCACCGCCTTCCTCGAGCTGGCCCTGCGGGCCGGAGCGGAGGCGGACTGCGAGCTGCTCGAGGAGCTCGCCCTGCAGGCGCCGCTGGTCCTCGCGGAGTCCGGCGCGGTGTCGCGCTCCAGGTCACGCTCTCGGCCCGCCGGGGACCGCGGCGAACGCGAGCTCTCGATCCACTCCCGCGCCGAGGGGGCAGAGGGAGACGAGCCGAGCGAGTGGACTCTGCACGCCCAGGGCGCGCTCTCGGCCGAGCCGGCCGTCCCCGACCCGAGCGACTCGACGCCTGGCCGCCGCCGGGAGCCGAGCCGCTCGCGCTCGACTCGCTCTATGAGCGCCTCGCCGAGGCCGGGCTCGAATACGGCCCCGCCTTCCAGGGCCTCACATGCGGCCTGGCGCGCAGGGCGACGAGCTCTACGCCGAGATCGCCCTGGCCGAGGAGCAGCAGGGCGGAAGCGGCCCGCTTCGGAGTCCACCCGGCGCTGCTCGACTCCGCCTTCCACGTCGCCCTGGCGACCGTCCTCGCCCAGAACGACGGAAGGCTGCTGCTGCCCTTTGCCTGGCAGGGAGTGAGCCTCGCCGGGCCGGCGCGGCGCCGCGCTGCGCGTGAGGTCTCGAGGCTGGGCGGGAAGGAGATGCGGGCTCGTTGGATTCTCGGCAGCCGGCGAGCCGGTCCTCTCGGTCGGAGCCGTGCGCGCCCGCGATCTGGACCCCTCGCTGCTGCAAGCGGGCAAGCGCGGCGCCCGGCGGCTGCTGGAACGTCACCTGGAGCAGGCTCCCGACTCGATCTCCGCGGCGGCCGGGCAGGAGCAGCCACCGACCCACCTGCTCACCCCCGACGGCCTCCGAGTTCGAGCGCTCCGACGATCCAGCCGCCGACCGCCCTGGCCGCGACCCGAGCGGCCCTCGCGCACATCCAGGGCTGGCTTGCCGACGAGGAGCGCGCTTCCGAGCGCCTGGTCCTGCTCACCGAGGGGCGGTGGCCGTGAGCGAGGGCGAGGCCCCCGACCTCGCCGGCGCCGCCCTGGTCGGCCTGGTCCGCTCGGCCCAGCCTCGAGCACCCCGGCCGCTTCGCCCTGATCGACAGCGACGGCTCCGATGCGTCCCGGCAGGCGCTGCCGAGCGCCCTCGCTCTCGACCCGGATGAGCCCGAGCTGGCCCTGCGCGAGGGCGCGGTCTTGGTCCCGCGCCTGGCCCCGGCGCGGAGCGCTCGAACCAGTGGCCGAGCCGCTCGACCCCGAGCGCACCGTGCTCGTCACCGGCGGCCACCAGCGGCCTCGGCGCGCTCGTCGCCCGCCACCTGGTCGCCGCCCATGGCGCTCGCCGGCTGCTGCTGGTCAGCCGCTCGGGGCATGGAGAGCGAGGGGGCCGCCGAGCTGGTCGCCGAGCTCGAGGCGGGCTGGGCGCGAGGTCGCGGTCCGCGCCTGCGACGTCGCCGATCGCGAGCAGCTGCGCGAGCTCTTCGACGCGGTCGACCCCGAGCACCCGCTGGGCGCGGTCGTCCACTCCGCCGGCGCTGCTCGACGACGGCGTGATCGAGTCGCTGACGCCGGGTCAGCTGCAGCGCGTCTTCGCCCCCAAGGCCGAGGCCGCCTGGCACCTGCACGAGCTGAGCGAGGACCGCGAGCTCTCCCGCCTTCGTGCTCTTCTCCTCGCTCGCCGGGCCTCTCGGCGGCCCCGGCCAGGGCAACTACGCCGCCGCCAACGCCTTCCTCGACGCCCTCGCCCAGCAGCGCCGCGCCGGGGCTGCCGCGCCACCTCGTCGCCTGGGGGCTGCTGGGAGCGAGCGGCTGGGCGCCGGCCTCAGCGAGGCCGACCTGGCGCGGATGCGCCGCGCCGGCATCGGCGCGCTCTCCGACGAGCAGAGGCCTGCGCTGCTTCGACGCCGCGCTCGGCCGTCGGGCGCGCCCGACTGGTCCTGCCGCTCGACGTCAACCGCGCCGCGCTCCGGGCCCAGGCCGCGCGGGGCGTCCTGCCGCCGATCCTCAGCGGCCTGGTCCGCGCTCCCGGCCGCGGCGCCGAGCGCCGGGCGGGCTCGCTGCCGAGCGCCTGCGCGACCGCCGCCCGAGGCCGAGCGCGAGGCGCTCGTCCTGGAGCTGGTCCGGCGCGCAGGTCGCCGCCGTGCTCGGCCACGGCTCCGCCGCGGAGATCGAGCCCGAGCGCGCCTTCAAGGAGCTCGGCTTCGACTCGCTGGCCGCGGTCGAGCTGCGCAACCGGCTCGCCGGCGCCACCGGCGCTGCGCCTGCCGCCACCGTCGTCTTCGACTACCCCAGCCGCGAGGGCCTGGCCCGCCATCTGCTCGCCGAGGGACAGCGGGCGGCGCGCACCCAGGGCCGCGCGTCGGCGCAGGCGTCGCGAGGAGCCGATCGCGATCGTCGGCATGGCCTGCCGCTACCCCGGCGGGGTCTCCTCACCGGGGGACTCTGGCGGCTGGTCGCCGCGGGCGGCGACGCGATCGGCCGTTCCCCGCCGACCGCGGCTGGGACCTCGAGCGCCTCTATGGCCCCGACCCCGAGACCCCGGCACCGGCCTATACGCGCGAGGGCGGCTTCCTCGCCGACGCCGGCGACTTCGACCCCGGCTTCTTCGCGATCAGCCCGCGCGAGGCGCTGGCGATCGACCCCCAGCAGCGACTCTTCCTCGAAGCCGGCTGGGAGGCGCTGGAAGACGCCGGGATCGACCCCGCGCCCTGCGCGGCAGCGCGACCGGCGTCTTCGCCGGGGTGATGTACCAGGACTACGGGGCGGCCGATCGGGGCGCCGCACCGGCATGACGACGAGCGTCGATCTCCGGCCGGGTCGCCTACGCGCTCGGCCTCGAGGGCCCGGCGATGACCGTCGACACCGCCTGCTCCTCCTCGCTGGTGGCGATGCACCTGGCGGGGCAGGCGCTGCGGGCGGGGGAGTGCGACCTCGCCCTGGCGGGCGGGGTGACGGTGCTCGCCACCCCCTGGATGCTCGACCTTCTTCGCCTCCCAGCGCGGCCTCGCTGCCGACGGGCGCAGCAAGGCCTTCGCCGACGGCGCCGACGGCGTCGGCCTCTCGGAGGGCGTCGGCGTGCTGGTCCTGGAGCGCCTCTCCGACGCCGAGCGCAACGGCCACCGGGTGCTCGCCACGATCCGCGGCTCCGCCGTCAACCAGGACGGCGCCTCCAACGGCCTCACCGCCCCCAACGGACCCTCGCAGGAGCGGGTGATCCGCCAGGCCCTGGCAAACGCGCGGCTCGAGCCGCGCGACGATCGACGCCGTCGAGGCCCACGGCACGGGAACCGCGCTCGGCGACCCGATCGAGGCGACCGCGCTGCTCGCCACCTACGGCCAGGAGCGCGAGACGCCGCTGAAGCTGGGCTCGGTCAAGTCCAACATCGGCCACACCCAGGCGGCGGCGGGGGTCGCAGGCGTGATCAAGACCGGTGATGGCGATGCGCGAAGGGGTGCTGCCGAAGACGCTTCACGTCGACGCGCCTTCGTCAAAGGTCGACTGGGCCTCGGGCGAGATCGAGCTGCTGACCGAGGCACAGGCGTGGAAGTTCAACGGGCACCCGCGCCGCGCCGGCGTCTCCTCCTTCGGCGCCAGCGGCACCAACGCACATCTGATCTTGGAGGAGGCGCCCGTGGCCGGTCGGGCCCCGGCCCGGGCGCCTCCTTCAAGGACCAAGACGAGGAGCGGGTCACTTCGGCCGGCCCACTCCCCTTGGTCCTCTCGGCCAAATCGACCGAGGCGCTGCGCGAGGCGGCAAGCCGCCTCGCCGCCCACATCGAGGAGCACCCGGAGCTGGAGCTGGCCGACCTCTCCTTCTCCCTCGCCACCACCAGGGCCCAGCTCGAACAGCGCGCGGCGGTGGTGGGGACAGAGCGCGAGCAGATCCTCACCGCGCTTCGCTCCCTCGCGACGGGCGAGCCCTCTCCCGACACCCACGAGGCAACCGCCCGCAACGGCCGCCTCGCCCTGCTCTTCACCGGCCAGGGCTCCCAGCGAGCGGGCATGGGCAGGGAGCTATGCGAGACCTACCCGGCCTACGCCGAGGCGCTGGAGGAGGCCTGCGCGGAGATCGACAAGCACCTGGAGGTCTCCCTCAAGGACCTGCTCTTCGCCGAGCCCGGCTCAGAGCAAGCGCAGCTGCTCGACCACACCGCCTACGCCCAGCCCGCTCTCTTCGCCACCGAGCTGGCGCTCTACCGCCTCTTCGAGTCCCGGGGCCTCGAAACGGACCTGCTCGCCGGCCACTCGGTGGGGGAGATAGTCGCCGCCCACATCGCCGGAGTCTTCTCCCTGGAGGACGCCGCCAAGCTGATCTGCGCCAGGGGCGCCCTGATGGGAGCGCTGCCCGAGGGCGGGGCGATGCTGGCGATCGAGGCGAGCGAGGCCGAGGCGCTTGCCGCGATCGAGGGCAAGGAGGAACTGCTCTCCCTGGCAGCGGTCAACTCGCCCAACGCCACCGTCGTCTCCGGCGATCAGAAGGCAATCGAGGAAGTGGAGGCCCACTTCAAGGCAGAGGACCGCAAGACCAAGCGCCTCACCGTCTCCCACGCCTTCCACTCGCCCCTGATCGAGCCGATGCTGGAGGAGTTCTCAGAGGTCGTCTCCTCGCTCACCCTCAACGAGCCCAAGCTGCCGGTGATCTCCAACCTGACGGGCGAGCAGCTCACCCCCGAGCAGGCGACCGATCCCGCCTACTGGACCTCCCACGCCAGGGAGCCGGTGCGCTTCGCCGACGCGGTGAAGGCCCTGAAGGAGAAGGGCGCGACCACCTTCCTGGAGCTCGGCCCCGACCCCGTCCTCACCGCGATGGCCGCCGCCACTCTCGGCGAGGACGCCAAGGCCGCCCTGGTCCCGACCCTGCGCGAGGGCCGCGAGGAGCCCAAGGCCCTCGCCCTCGCCCTCGCCGCCGCCCACGCTGCCGGCGCCAAGCTCGACTGGGCCACCTACTTCAAGGGCACCGCCGCCCGGGCCGTGCCGCTGCCCACCTACCCCTTCCAGCGCAAGCGCTACTGGCTCTCTGCCTCCGCCTCCGCCGGTGACCCCAGCGCGATCGGCCAGGCCGCCGCCGAGCACCCGCTGCTCTCGGCGGTGATCGAGGACCCGGAGGGGAGGATCACCCTCACCGGCCGCATCTCCCTGCAGTCCCACTCCTGGCTGGCCGACCACGCCGCCGGCGGCACGGTCCTGCTTCCCGGCACCGCCTTCCTCGAGCTGGCCCTGCGAGCAGGCCGAGAGGTCCAATGCGAGCTGCTCGAGGAGCTCACCCTGCAGGCGCCCCTGCTCGTCCCCGAGTCCGGCGGCATTGCCCTACAGGTATCGCTCTCTCCCGAGGGCGAGGACGCAAAGCGCGAGGTCTCGATCCACTCCCGTGCGGAGGCTGGCCCGGACGAGGAGCCGGGGGAGTGGGCCTGCACGCCCAGGGAGTGCTCTCCGGCGAGCGGCCCGACGCACCGGAGCCGCTCGGTTCCTGGCCTCCCGAGGGAGCCGAGCCGCTCGATCTCGACGCGCTCTATGAGCGCCTCGCCGAGGCCGGAATCGAGTACGGCCCGGCCTTCCAGGGCCTCACGGCCGCCTGGCGCCAGGGCGATCAGCTCTACGCGGAGATCGCCCTCGCCGAGCAGCAGCAGGGGGAAGCGGCTCGCTTCGGGGTCCACCCGGCGCTGCTCGACGCGGCCTTCCACGCCCCCATGGACGTCGCTCTCGCCGGCGCCGGCAAGCCGATGCTGCCCTTCGCCTGGCAGGGGGTGAGCCTCGCCGGGCCGGCCGGCGGGGCCCTGCGGATGAAGATCGAGCTGCGTGAGCAGGCGATCGGTCTCCTCGCCTTTGACCAGAGTGGGGAGGCGGTCCTCTCGGTTACCTCGGTGGCGGCCCGCGAGATCGACCCCGACGCCCTGCGCGGCGCCGCCCTCGCCGACTCGCTCTACCTGGTGCGCTGGCAGGAGCCCCCGGCCCAGGCGCTGACTTCGTCGTTTGGGGGGCATAGTCATCCCAAAGGTCGAAGTCAGCCCAGGCTGCTGAGTCTCGCCGAGCTCGATTTCGAGCGCAGCGGCGATGCGGCTGCCACCGCCCTCGCCGCTACGCGGAGCGCCCTCGCCCGGGTCCAGGCCTGGCTGGCCGACGAGGAGCACGCTGCCGAGCGCCTGGTCCTGCTCACCGAAGGGGCCGTGGCCGGCGCCGACGGGGAGTCACCCGACCCCACCGCTGCCGCTCTCTGGGGACTGCTCCGCTCCGCTCGCTCAGAGCACCCCGGCCGCTTCGCCCTGATCGACAGCGACGGCTCCGAGGCATCGGCAAAGGCGCTGGAGGGGGCCCTCTCGCTCACCGCCGAGGAGCCGGAGATCGCCCTGCGCGCGGGAGGCCTTCGCGTCCCCCGCCTCGCTCCAGCGGCCCCGGCGGAGCCCGCGGCCGAGCCGCTCGACCCCGACTCGACCGTGCTCGTCACCGGCGGCCTCAGCGGCATCGGCGCCCTCGTCGCTCGTCACCTGGTCGCCTCCCACGGCGCTCGCCGGCTGCTGTTGGCAAGCCGTCGGGGCATCGAGAGCGAGGGGGCGGCCGAGCTGGTCGGCGAGCTCGAGGCGGGCGGTGCCGCGGTCACGGTACGCGCCTGCGACGTCTCCGATCGCGAGCAACTGCGCGAGCTCTTCGACGCGGTCGACCCCGAGCACCCGCTGGGCACGATCGTCCACTCCGCCGGCCTGGTCGACGACGGCCTGATCGAGTCGCTCGACGAGGAGCGCCTCGCCCGCGTCTTCGAGCCCAAGGCGAAGGCCGCCTGGCACCTGCACGAGCTGAGCCGGGACCGCGGCGCGCCTCGCCTGCTCTTCTTCTCCTCGATCGCCGGCGCTCTCGGCGGCGCCGCCCAGGCCAACTACTCCGCCGCCAACGCCTTCCTCGACGCCCTCGCCCAGCGCCGCCGGGCGGAAGGGCTGCCCGCCGTCTCGCTCGGCTGGGGGCTGCTGCGCAGTGGCATGGGCGCCGCCCTCAGCACCGCCGACCTGGCGCGGATCGAGCGGCTCGGCTTCGCGGCCCTCTCCGACGAGCGGGTGTTGGCGCTGTTTGACGCCGTGCTCAGTGGCGAGCACGCCCACGTCCTGCCGGTCGAGCTCAACCGCCCGGCACTCAGGGCACTGGCCGGGCAGGGCGCCCTGCCGGCGATCTTCAGCGGCCTCGTCCGCGCGCCGGCCGGGCGCAGCGGCAAGGCGGGCTCACTGGCCGATCTGCTCGCGGCCACCGCCGAGGAGCGGCGCGGGGAAGTCGTCCTCGACCTCGTCCTCGGCCACGCCGCCACGATCCTCGGCCACGCCAACACCGCCGCGGTCGATCCCGAGCTGGCCTTCCGCGACCTCGGCTTCGACTCGCTCGCCGCGGTCGAGCTGCGCAACGGCCTCGGCACCGCGACCGGGCTGAGGCTGGCGCCGACGATCGTCTTCGACTACCCGACCCCGGCCGCGCTGGCCGCTCACCTGCTGGCGACGGCCTCACCCGACGGCAACGGCGGCGGCCCCCAGCTGGAGTCGGGCGAGCGCGAGGTGCGCGAGGCGCTGGCCTCGATCCCGCTCGCCCGCCTGCGCAGCGCCGGCCTGCTCGACAGCCTGCTGCGCCTCGCCGGCGGCGAGGGCGAGGCCGAGGACGGCGCCGGCACGGCCGCCGGCCTGATCGACGAGATGGACGTCGAGGAACTGATTCGCGAGAGCGTCGACTCGGCCGAGGCCGATCCAAACGAGAGGCAGGCGGGATGAGCGCCGGCAACCCGGACCTGGTCGAGGCCCTGCGCGTCGCCCTCAAGGAGCGCGACCGCCTGCGCAGGGAGAACGCCCGCCTGCTCGACGGCGCCGGCGAGCCGATCGCGATCGTCGGCATGGCCTGCCGCTACCCGGGCGGCGTCGACTCGCCGCGCTCGCTCTGGGAGCTCGTCGCCGCCGGAGGCGACGCGATCGGCCCCTTCCCCACCGACCGCGGCTGGGACCTCGAGCGCCTCTACAGCCCCGACCCCGACCGGCCCGGCACCTGCTACGCCCGCGGCGGCGGCTTCCTCGATGACGTCGCCGGCTTCGACGCGGCCTTCTTCGGCGCCTCGCCGCGCGAGGCGATCGGCGGGGACCCGCAGCTGCGCCTCCTGGTCGAGACGTCCTGGGAGGTGCTGGAAGACGCCCGGATCGTACCGGCCTCGCTGCGCGGCAGCCAGACCGGCGTCTTCGTCGGCGCGATGTTCCACGACTACGGCTGGGGCCGGGTGGCCTCCGATCGCGAGAGCGAGATCAACTCGCCCAACGTCGGCGCCGGCAGCGTCCTCTCCGGCCACCTCGCCTACACCTACGGCCTCGAGGGGCCGACGGTCTCGATCGACACCGCCTGCTCGACCTCGCTGGTGGCGATGCACCTCGCCGCCCAGGCCCTGCGCGCCGGCGAGTGCTCGCTGGCGCTGGCCGGCGGCGTCACGGTGTTCTCGACCCCGCGCAGCTTCATCGAGAGCGCCCGCCAGCGCGGCCTCGCCCCGGACGGGCGCAGCAAGGCCTTCGCCGAGGCCGCCGACGGCGTCGGCTTCTCCGAGGGCGTCGGGCTGCTGGCGCTGGAGCGCCTCTCCGACGCCCAGCGCAACGGCCGCCACGTGCTCGCCACGATCCGCGGCTCGGCCGTCAACCAGGACGGCGCCTCCAACGGCATGACCGCCCCCAACGGCCCCGCCCAGGAGCGGGTGATCCGCCAGGCGCTCGCCAACGCGAGGCTGGAGCCCGCCGAGGTCGACGCGGTCGAGGCCCACGGCACCGGCACCACGCTCGGCGACCCGATCGAGGCCGGCGCCCTGCTCGCCACCTACGGCCAGGACAGGGAGGTCCCGCTGAAGCTCGGCTCGGTCAAGTCCAACATCGGCCACCCGCAGGCGGCCGCCGGCGTGGCCGGGGTGATCAAGACCGTGATGGCGATGCGCGAGGGCGTGCTGCCCAAGACACTCCACGTCGACGCCCCCTCCTCGAAGATCGACTGGGGGGCGGGGAAGGTCGAGCTGCTCGCCGAGGCGAGCGCCTGGGAGTCGGACGGGCGCCCCCGCCGCGCCGGCGTCTCCGCCTTCGGCGCCACCGGCACCAACGCCCACCTGATCCTCGAGCAGGCGCCGCCGCCGGTCGCCGATTCCGGCGGGGAGGACGCCCCCGAGGCCGCCCTGTCGGGCCCGGTGCCTCTCGTCCTCTCGGCCAGGTCCGAGCCGGCGCTGCGCGAGTCCGCCGAGCGCCTCGCCTCCCACCTGCGCGAGAGCCCCGAGCTCGACCTCACCGACGTCGCCCACTCGCTGACCGCGACCCGGACCGGCTTCGAGCAGCGCGCCGTCGTCCTCGGCGCCGGCCGCGAGCAGCTGCTCGGCGGCCTGGCGGCGCTGGCCGGCGATGCCGGCGCCCCCGGCCTGATCCGCGGGCGCGCCCGCGCCGATCGCGATCCCGTCTTCGTCTTCCCCGGCTACGGCTCGCAGTGGCTGGGGATGGGACGGGAGCTGATCGAGACCTCGCCGGTCTTCGCGCGGCGCATGCGCGAGTGCACCGAAGCGCTCGAGCCGCACTTGAAGTGGCCGCTCGAGGACATCCTGCGCGGCGCCGAGGGCGTGCCCTCGATCGACTGGCCGTTCGTCGGCACCCAGGCCCTCTTCGCCGTCACCGTCTCGCTGGTCGAGCTCTGGCGGGCCTGCGGCGTCGAGCCCGCCGCCGTCGTCGGCCACTCCCAGGGCGAGCTGATCGCCGCCCACGTGGCCGGCGGTCTCAACCTCGACGACGCCGCCCGCGCCGTCGTCGCGCGGATCGAATCGATGCACCCGCTGGACGGCAACGGCGGCATGGCCTCGATCGCGCTGCCCGGCGGCGAGATCGAGCCGCGCCTCGAGCGCTGGGGCGGTCGGGTCTCGATCGCCGCCCTCAACGGGCCCTCCTCCACAGTCGTCTCCGGGGATACCGAGCCGCTCGAGGAGCTGATCGCCGAGTGCGTCGCCGCGGGGGTCAAGGCGAAGAAGATCCAAGGCGCCAGCGGTGCCTCGCACTCGGCCCAGGTCGAGGCGCTCCACGACGGCATGATCGAGGCCCTGGCGCCGATCGCCCCGCGCAGCGGCGAGGTCCCCTTCCACTCGACCGTGACCGGCGAGGTGCTCGACATGGCCGAGCTGACGCCCGAGTACTGGTACCGCAACCTGCGCCAGACGGTCCGCCTGGCGCCGGTGATCGCCGACCTGATCGAGCAGGGCCGGCGCGCCTTCATCGAGGTCAGCCCGCACCCCGTGCTCGGCCTCAGCCTGGGGGAAATCGCCGCGGCGGCCGAGGGCCCGGACTCGGTCGCGGTGCTCGGCACGCTGCGCCGCGACGACGGCGGCCCCGAGCGCTTCGCCACCTCGCTGGCCGAGGCCCACGCCGCCGGTGCCAGGGTCGAGTGGAGCCGCTTCTTCGCCGGCACGGGGGCGCGGTCCGTGGCGCTGCCGACCTACCCCTTCCAGCGCAAGCGCTTCTGGCTCGAGCCCGGCAACGGCGGCTCGGACCCCGGGGCGATCGGCCTTGGCGACACCGGGCACCCGCTGCTGCGGGCCTCGATCGAGGATCCCGAGGGGGACCGGGTGACCCTGAGCGGGCGCGTCTCGATCCAGTCCCACCCCTGGCTGGCCGACAGCGCCGGCGACGGTGCCGCGGCCTTCCCCGCCTCCGGCCTGCTCGAGCTGGCGCTGCGCGCCGGCGCCGAGGTCGGTTGCGAGCGCCTGCTCGAGCTGACCCTGGAGCAGCCGTTGGCGCTGCCGCCGGGCGCCGGCGTGCAGCTGCAGGTCAGGCTCGGCGAGCCCGGCGAGAGCGGCGCCCGGCCGCTCTCGATCCACGCCCGGCCGGAGGGGGACGAGGCGGCGGGGTGGATCTGCCACGCGAGCGGGGCGGTCGGCTCGGAGGTCGCGCGAGGGCTCGCGCTGCCGGCGGCCTGGCCGCCGCCCGACGCCGAGCCGATCGACGTCGACGCCACCTATGACCGCCTCGCCGCGGCCGGTCTCGACTACGGCCCCGCCTTCCAGGGACTGACCGCCGCCTGGGCGAAGGACGGCGAGGTCTTCGCCGAGGTCTCGCTCGCTCCCGAGCAGGTCTCCGAAGCGAGCCGCTTCGGCCTCCACCCGGCCCTGCTCGACTCGGTCCTGCACTGCATCGGCGCCGGCACCGGCGAGGCGGACGTGGAGCCGCCCGGGCTGCCCGCCGCCTGGGCCGGCGTCTCGCTCCACGCCGGCGGCGCCGCGGCGCTGCGCGCCCGGATCTCGCCGAGCGCCGACGGCGGGGTCGCGCTCGCCCTCGCCGACCCGCAGGGGGAGCCGGTTGCGAGCGTCGCCGGCCTGCGCCTGCGCGCCGGGCTGCCGGCGTCGCCGCGCAAGGCCGCGTCGGCACCGCGCCGGCGCCGCGCAGCCGGCGCCGGCGGTGCCCTCGCCACGCGGCTGGCAGCGGTCGCCGAGGAGGAGCGCGAGTCGCTCGTCCTCGACCTGGTCCGCGGCGAGGCCGCCCTGGTCCTCGGCCATGACTCGATCGCCGAGGTCGACCCCGAGCTGCCCTTCCGCGACCTCGGCTTCGACTCCGCCGGCGCGGTCGAGCTGCGCAACCGGCTCGGCGCGGCCACCGGCATCAGCCTGTCACCGACGCTGGTCTTCGACTACCCCTCCGCGGCGGAGCTGGCCCGCTACCTGCTCGAGCAGGCGAGCGGCGAGGGCGAGCGGGCGAGGCCGGTGCTGCGCGCCCAGAGCAGCGACGAGCCGATCGCGATCGTCGGCATCGCCTGCCGTTACCCCGGCTCGGCCGGCTCCCCCGAGCAGCTCTGGGAGATGCTCGCCGCGGGCCGCGACGCGATCGGCCCCTTCCCCGCCGACCGCGGCTGGGACCTCGAGCGCCTCCACCACCCCGACCCGGACCGGCCGGGACGAGCTACGCCCGCGAGGGCGGCTTCCTCTACGACGCCGCCGAGTTCGACCCGGCCTTCTTCGGCATCTCGCCGCGCGAAGCGGCCTCGCTCGACCCCCAGCAGCGGTTGCTCTTGGAATCCTCCTGGGAGGCGCTCGAGCACGCCGGCCTCGACCCCCTCGCCCTGCGCGGCTCCCCGACCGGGATCTTCGCCGGCGTCAGCTCGCTCGACTACGCCGGCGGGCTGCTCGACTCCGATCAGGCGTTCGACGGCTTCCGCCTCTTCGGCGCCTCCGGCAGCGTGGTCTCGGGAGGGTCTCCTACACCCTCGGCCTCGAGGGCCCGTCGATGACCGTCGACACCGCCTGCTCCTCCTCGCTGGTCGCGATCCACCTCGCCGCGGCGGCGCTGCGGGCGGGGGAGTGCGAGCTGGCCCTGGCCGGCGGCGTCTCCGTGCTCTCCTCGCCGATCGCCTTCAGCGAGTTCAGCCGCCTGCGCGGCCTGGCGCCCGACGGGCGCTGCAAGGCCTTCTCCGAGGCCGCCGACGGGGTCGGCTGGTCTGAGGGCGATCGGCGTCCTCGTGCTCGAGCGCCTCTCCGAGGCCGAGCGCAACGGCCACCGCGTGCTCGCCACGATCCGCGGCTCCGCGGTCAACCAGGACGGCGCCTCCAACGGGATGACCGCGCCCAACGGCCCCTCGCAGGAGCGGGTGATCCGCCAGGCCCTCGCCAACGCGAGGCTCGAGCCCGGGGACATCGACGCGGTCGAGGCCCACGGCACCGGCACCTCACTGGGCGACCCGATCGAGGCGACGGCGCTGCTCGCCACCTACGGCCAGGAGCGCGAGACGCCGCTGAAGCTCGGCTCGATCAAGTCCAACCTCGGCCATACCCAGGCGGCGGCGGGGGTCGCCGGGGTGATCAAGACCGTGATGGCGATGCGCGAGGGCGTGCTGCCGAAGACCCTGCACGTCGACTCCCCCTCCTCGAAGATCGATTGGGAGGCGGGGCGGATCGAGCTGCTGGCCGAAGCGGGGGAGTGGAAGCCCAACGGACACCCGCGCCGGGCGGGGGTCTCCTCCTTCGGCGCCTCGGGCACCAACGTCCACCTGATCCTGGAAGAGGCACCCCCGCTTGCCGCTCCGGGTCCGCAGCGCGAGGGGATCGCGGGGCCGATCCCCCTGGTCCTCTCGGCCAAATCGACCGAGGCGCTGCGCGAGGCGGCAAGCCGCCTCGCCGCCCACATCGAGGAGCACCCCGAGCTCGGCCTCACGGACCTCTCCTTCTCTCTCGCCACCACCAGGGCCCAGCTCGAACAGCGCGCGGCGGTGGTGGGGACAGAGCGCGAGCAGCGCCTCACCGCCCTTCGTTCCCTCGCGACGGGCGAGCCATCCCCCGACACCCACGAGGCAACCGCCCGCAACGGCCGCCTCGCCCTGCTCTTCACCGGCCAGGGCTCCCAGCGAGCGGGCATGGGCAGGGAGCTATGCGAGACCTACCCGGCCTACGCCAAGGCCCTGGAGGAGGCCTGCGCGGAGATCGACAAGCACCTGGAGGTCTCCCTGAAGGACCTGCTCTTCGCCGAGCCCGGCTCAGAGCAAGCGCAGCTGCTCGACGACACCGCCTACGCCCAGCCCGCCCTCTTCGCCGTCGAGCTGGCGCTCTACCGCCTCTTCGAGTCCCGGGGCCTCGAGGCAGACCTGCTCACCGGCCACTCGGTCGGCGAGATCGTCGCCGCCCACATCGCCGGAGTCTTCTCCCTGGAGGACGCCGCCAAGCTGGTCTGCGCCCGGGGCAAGCTGATGGGCGATCTCCCTGCGGGCGGGGCGATGCTGGCGATCGAGGCGAGCGAGGAGGAGGCGCTTGCCGCGATCGAGGGCAAGGAGCAGCTCTCTCTCGCCGCGGTCAACTCGCCCAACGCCACCGTCGTCTCCGGCGATGCCGAGGCGATCGAGGCGATCGAGTCCCACTTCAAGGCAGAGGACCGCAAGACCAAGCGCCTCACCGTCTCCCACGCCTTCCACTCGCCCCTGATCGAGCCGATGCTGGAGCAGTTCTCAGAGCTCGTCTCCTCGCTCAGCCTCAACGAGCCGAAGCTGCCGGTGATCTCCAACCTGACGGGCGAGCAGCTCACCCCCGAGCAGGCGACCGACCCCGCCTACTGGGTCTCCCACGCCAGGGAGCCGGTGCGCTTCGCCGACGCGGTCGCGACCCTGAAGGAGCGCGGCGCCACCACCTACCTCGAGCTCGGCCCCGACCCAGTCCTCACCGCGATGGCCGCCGCCACTCTCGGCGAGGACGCCAAGGCCGCCCTGGTCCCGACCCTGCGCGAGGGCCGCGAGGAGCCCAAGGCCCTCGCCCTCGCCCTCGGCGCCGCGCACGCCTCCGGCGCCAAGCTCGACTGGAGCGCCTACTTCAAGGGCACCGCCGCCCGCGCCGTGCCGCTGCCCACCTACCCCTTCCAGCGCAAGCGCTACTGGCTCAACCCCTCCGGCGGCAGCGGTGACCCCGCCGCACTGGGCCTCGCCGCCGCCGACCACCCGCTGCTCTCGGCCTCGATCGAAGATCCCGAGGGAGGCATCACCCTCACCGGCCGCATCGCCCGCCAGACCCACCCCTGGCTGGCCGATCACGCCGCCTTCGGCATCGTCCTGCTCCCCGGCACCGCCTTCCTCGAGCTGGCCCTGCGGGCCGGTGCCGAGGCCGGTTGTGAGCTGCTCGAGCAGCTCACCCTGCAGGCGCCCCTGCTCGTCCCCGAGTCCGGCGGCATTGCCCTACAGGTATCGCTCTCTCCCGAGGGCGAGGACGGCAGGCGCGAGGTCTCGATCCACTCCCGCGCCGAGGCCGGCCCGGAGGAGGAGCCGGGGGAGTGGCTGCTGCACGCCCGGGGCGTCCTCTCCGCCGCGGCGCCCGAGCCGGCCGAGCCGCTCGGGGCCTGGCCGCCGCGCGGGGCGGAGCCGCTCGACCCCGCCACGCTGTACGTGGACCTGGCTGAGGTGGGGCTCGATTACGGCCCGGCCTTCCAGGGAGTGACGGCGGCCTGGCGCGCGGGCGAGGAGGTCTACGCGGAGCTCTCGCTCGCCGAGGAGCAGGCAGCCGAAGCCGCTCGCTTCGAGCTTCACCCGGCCCTGCTCGACGCCGCCTTTCACGCCGCCGGCGGTCCCGGCCTCGCCGAGGGCGGCCAGGCAACGCTCCCCTCTGCCTGGAGCGGGGTCAGCCTCAGCTCCCCGGGCCAGGCCTCGCTGCGAATTCGTCTCGCGAGCGGGGAGGGCTCCCTGGCGCTGAGCGCCTTCGACGAGGCGGGCGCCCCGGTTCTCACCGTCTCCAGCCTGGCCGCCAGGCCGCTGTCCCCCGAGCAGCTCGGCGGGCGCAGGCCGGAGCGCAGCGACCTGCTCTGCCTGAAGTGGGTCGAGCCCGCGCCGACGACGACGGCTGGGGCCCCGGCCAGGCTGCTCAGCCTGGCCGAGCTGGGCGGGGAGCGCGAGCCCGACACCGCCCGCGCCGCCCACGCGGCGACCGCGGCCGCCCTGGAGCTGATCCAGGCGACCCTCGCCGAGCAGCCGGGGGAGGGGGAGGAGCCGACCCGCCTCGCCCTGCTCACCGAGGGCGCCGTGGCGGCCGCGCCCGGCGAGGCCCCCGATCCTGCCGCCGCCGCCGTTTGGGGCCTGGTGCGCTCGGTCCAGTCGGAGAACCCCGGTCGCTTCGCCCTGATCGACGCGGACGGCTCCGACGCATCTCGTCAGGCGGTCGCAAGGGCTCTCGCCGCAAGCGCCGCGGAGCCCCAGATCGCCCTGCGCGAGGGCCGGCTGCTGGTCCCGAGGGTGAGCGACGGCGAGAGCGAGGAGGGCGAGGTGCCGGCGGCGATCGACCCCGAGCGCACGGTCCTGATCACCGGCGCCACCGGAACCCTGGGCGCCCTCGTCGCCCGCCACCTGGTCGAGGCGCACGGAGCCCGCCGGCTGCTGCTGGTCAGCCGCAGCGGCTCGGCCGCGGGAGGCGCGGCCGAGCTGGCCCAGGCGCTCGCCGAGCTCGGCGCCGAGGTTCGCATCGAGGCCTGCGACGTCTCCGAGCGCCACTCCGTGCAGGCCCTGGTCGACTCGATCGGCCCCGAGCACCCGCTCGGCGCCGTGATCCACGCCGCCGGCCTGATCGAGGACGGCGTCGCCACCTCGCTCACCCGCGAGCAGCTCGATCGCGTCCTCGCCCCCAAGGTCGACGGCGCCTGGAACCTGCACGAGGCCTGCGCCGACAAGGACCTCTCGGCCTTCCTCATGTTCTCCTCGCTGACCGGCACGGTCGGCGGCCCCGGCCAGGGCAACTACGCCGCCGCCAACGTCTTCATGGACGCCCTCGCCCAGCAGCGCCGGGCAGATGGCCTCGCCGCGACCTCGATCGCCTGGGGGATGTGGGAGCGCGAGAGCGCGATCACGGACGGACCTCGGCGAGGCCGACAGGGCCCGCGCCCGTCGCGTCGGCGCCGAGCGGATCGCCGACGAGCGCGGCCTCGAGCTGCTCGACCTCGCCCTCGCCCGCCTCGCGCCCTTCGCGATCGCGGCCCCGGTGGACCGCGGCGCCCTCGCTCGCATGGACGCCGCCGGCATGCTGCCGCCGATCCTGCGCGGCCTGCTGCCCAAGCGCTCCGGGCGTCGCCGGGCTGCCACCGCCTCCCTCGCCGAGCGCCTCGCTCGCGTCCCCGAGGCCGATCGCGAGGCCGCCGTCCTGGAGCTGGTCCGCGAGGAGGCGGCGGCGGTGCTCGGTCACCCCTCGGCCACGGAGGTGCCGCCGGAGCGGCCCTTCAACGAGCTCGGCTTCGACTCGCTGGCGGCGGTCGAGATGCGCAACCGGCTCGGCGCTGCGACCGGGGTGCAGCTGCCGCCCACCATCGTCTTCGACTATCCCAACGCCACGGCCCTCGCCGGCTTCCTGCTCGCCGCGGTCGGCGAGGGGGGCGAGGCCGGGGTCGAGGACGAGCTGGGCCGGCTCGAGCTGGCCCTGGCCGGTATTGCCGGCGACGATCCAAAGCGCCAGGCCCTCGCCGGGCACCTGCGCGCCCTTGCCGCCGACCTCGAAAGCGACGCGGCCGGCGAGCAGGCCAAGTCTGAGATTGACCGTCTCGAGCAGGCCTCCGACGAGGAGCTGCTCGAGTTCATCGACCAACAGGTTGGGGGGTAGGCATGGCGGACGAGCAGCAGCTGCGCAGCTATCTGAAGCGGGTGACGATCGAGCTGGCCGAGGAGCGCAAGCGCCTGCACGCCTACCGCCACGAGCCGATCGCGATCGTCGGCATGTCATGCCGCTTTCCCGGCGGGGCCGACTCGCCGGCCAAGCTCTGGGACCTGCTCGCCGATGGCCGCGACGCGATCTCCGAGTTCCCCGCCGACCGCGGTTGGGACCTCGAGCGCCTTCACCATCCCGATCCCGACCACCCCGGCAGCACCTATGCCCGCGGGGCCGGCTTCGTCTACGACGCGACTGAGTTCGACCCCGCCTTCTTCGGCATCTCCCCGCGCGAGGCCCTGGCCATGGACCCCCAGCAGCGGCTGCTGCTGGAAGCGAGCTGGGAGGCACTGGAGGACGCCGGGCTCGACCCCCTGGGCCTGCGCGGCAGCTCGGCCGGGATCTTCGCCGGGATCAGCGCGCTCGACTACAGCGTCGGCCTCAGCGCCGACGACGAGCAGCTCGACGGCCACCGCCTGGTCGGCATGGCCGGCAGCGTCCTCTCCGGCCGCGTTTCCTACACCCTCGGCCTCGAGGGCCCGTCGATGACCGTCGACACCGCCTGCTCCTCCTCGCTGGTCGCGATCCACCTCGCCTCGCAGGCGCTGCGAGGAGGGGAGTGCGAGCTGGCGCTGGCCGGCGGCGTGACCGTGCTCGCGACCTCGACGGCGATCAGCGAAATCTCCCGCCAGCGCGGCCTCGCCCCGAACGGGCGCAGCAAGGCCTTCGCCGAGGCGGCCGACGGCGTCGGCTGGGGGGAGGGCGTCGGCGTCCTCGTCCTCGAGCGCCTCTCCGACGCCGAGGCAAAGGGCCGGCGCGTGCTCGCCACCGTGCGCGGCTCGGCCGTCAACCAGGACGGCGCCTCCAACGGGCTCACCGCTCCCAACGGGCCCTCGCAGGAGCGGGTGATCCGCCAGGCCCTCGCCGGCGCCCGTCTGCAGCCCCAGGACGTCGACGCGGTCGAGGCCCACGGCACGGGGACGTCCCTGGGCGACCCGATCGAGGCCGGCGCCCTGCTCGCCACCTACGGCCAGGAGCGCGAGGCGCCGCTGCGGCTCGGCTCGATCAAGTCCAACATCGGCCACACCCAGGCGGCGGCGGGGGTCGCGGGCGTGATCAAGACCGTGATGGCGATGCGCGAAGGGATCCTGCCCAAGACGCTGCACGTCGACGCCCCCTCCTCCAAGATCGACTGGGGGGCGGGGCGGATCGAGCTGCTGACCGAGGCGGCGGAGTGGCAGCCGAACGGGCATCCGCGCCGCGCCGGGGTCTCCTCCTTCGGCGCCTCCGGCACCAACGCCCACCTGATCCTCGAGCAGGGGCCGGCTCCCGACGCAGCCGAGGATGGCGAGCGGGGGTCGACACCCCTGCCCGGGTCGCTGCCCTTCGTCCTCTCGGCCAAATCCAGCGAGGCGCTGCGCGACGCGGCCGGCCGGCTCGCCGCTCATCTGGGCGGGCACCCCGGGCATGACCTCGCCGACCTCTCCCTCTCGCTCGCGACCACCCGCTCCGCGCTCGAACAGCGCGCGGTGCTGCTCGGCGGCGGTCGCCGGGAGTTGCTGAGCGGCCTCGCCGCCCTCCACACGGGCGCGCCGGCGGACAACCTCGTCCTCGGCAGCGTTCGCTCCGAGCAGCGCCCCGTCTTCTGCTTCCCGGGCCAGGGCGCCCATCGTCAGGGCATGGCCCTGGAGCTGCTCGAGACCTCGGAGCGCTTCAGGGCTCACATGCACGACTGCGAAGAGGCTCTCGCCCCGTTCGTCGATTGGTCTCTGCAGGAGCTGCCCTGAGGGAGGACCAGTCCGACTGGCCCGCTCGCCCCGACGGCCCTCCAACCGGCCCTCTTCGCGACGACGGTCTCCCTCGCCCGCCTCTGGCAGGACTGCGGCGTGGAGCCGTCGGTTGTGGTCGGCCACTCGCAGGGCGAGATCGCCGCCGCCCACATCGCCGGCGGGCTCTCGCTCGACGACGCAGCGCGCCTGGTCGCCCTCCGCGCCAGGGCGCTGATCAAGATCGTCGGCAGGGGGGCGATGCTGCTGGTTCCCCTGCCCCTGGGCGAGCTGGAGCCGCTGCTCAGCCCCTACGGCGAGCAGGTCTCGCATGCCGTCCAAAATGGTCCCGCTTCCCAGATCGTCTCCGGCGCCGGCGAGGCGATCGAGGAGATCGCCGCCAGCTGCGAGCAGGACGGCGTCCGGGTCAAGCGCATCGCCGCCGACGGCGCCGGGCACTCGGCCCAGATCGACGACCTCGAGGGGGAGCTGCTGGAGGCCTTCGCGCCGATCTCGCCGCGCAGCGGTGAGATCCCCTTCCACTCGACCGTGACCGGCGAGCTCACCGACACCAGCGAGCTCGGCCCCGAGTACTGGTACCGAAACCTGCGCCAGACCGTGCGCTTCGAGCCGGTGATCCGCTCCCTGCTCGAGCAGGGGCAGCGCGTCCTGATCGAGGTCGGCCCCCACCCGGCCCTGGCCTTCTCGATCCAGGAGACGATCGACGACGCCCTCGAGCGCCCGCAGGAGGCGAGCGTGCTCGGCACCCTGCGCCGCGAGGAGCAGACCGAGCGCCGCTTCGCCCTCTCCCTGGCGGGTGCCCACGCCGCCGGCGCCAAGCTCGAGTGGGACAGCTTCTTCAAGGACAGCGGCGCCAGGGCGGTGCCGCTGCCCACCTACCCCTTCCAGCGCAAGCGCTACTGGCTCTCGGGCTCCTCCGCTGCCGGGGATCCCGCCGCGATGGGCCTCGCCCCGGCCGACCACCCGCTGCTCTCCGCCGCGATCGAGAGCCCCGCGGGAGGCCTCACCTTCACCGGCCGCATCTCCCGCCAGACCCACCCCTGGCTGGCCGACCACGCCGCCTTCGGCGTCGTCCTGCTCCCCGGCGCGGCCTTCGTCGAGCTGGCCCTGCGCGCCGGCAAGGGGGTCGGGTGCGAGCTGCTGGAGGAGCTCACCCTGGAGGCGCCGCTGATCGTTCCCGAGGCGGGCGGAGTCGCCCTGCAGGTCGCGCTCTCGCCCGCGGGCGAGGACGGCAAGCGCGAGGCCCTGGTCCACTCCCGTGCCGAGGCGAAGGCAGACGACGAGGAGGAGGTGGAGCCGGCGGCGTGGGTGCTGCACGCCCGCGGCGTGCTCTCCGACGAACGGCCCGCGGCGGGCGCGCTTCTGGGAACCTGGCCCCCGCAGGGGGCGGAGCCGCTCGATCCCGACTCGCTCTACGAGCGGCTCGCCGCGCTTGGATTCGAGTACGGCCCGGCCCTGCAGGGCGTGACCTCGGCCTGGCGCAAGGGCGAGGAGGTCTACGCCGAGGTCTCGCTTGCCGAGGAGCAGGAGGGCGAAGCCGGGCGCTCCGGTGTGCACCCGGCTCTCCTCGACGCCGCCCTGCACGCCGGCCTCGCCGAGAACGGGGAAAAGGCGATGCTGCCCTCCGTTTGGAAGGGGGTGAGCCTGGCTGCCTCAGGCGCCAAGGCGCTGCGGGTGAAGCTGGGCTTGGCCGAGCAGCAGACGAGCCTCGTCGCCTTCGACGAGGCAAACGCCCCGCTGCTCACCGTCGATGCGGTGATCGGCAGACCCGTATCGCCCGAGCAACTGGGCGGCCAGGCCCGCGCCCGCAATGACCTGCTCTCGCTGGAGTGGACGAAGGTGAGTCCGGCGGCGGAGAGTCCGGCCGCCAAGCTGCTCAGCCTGCCCGAGCTCGGCCCCGAGCGCGATCCCGATACCGCCCACGCCGCCCACGCCGCAACCAGGGCCGCCCTGGAGCTGATCCAGGCGACGCTCGCCGAAGAGCCGGGGCAGGGGGAGGAGCCCACCCGGCTCGCCCTGCTCACCGAAGGGGCGGTGGCCGCAACGCCCGGCGAGGACCCCGACCCCGCCGCCGCGGCGGTCTGGGGCCTCTTCCGCAGCGCCCAAACCGAGAACCCCGGCCGCTTCGCCCTGATCGACAGCGACGGCTCCGACGCCTCCCGCCAGATCATCGCGACGGCTCTCGCCGGAGGCGCCGCCGAGCCGCAGCTCGCCCTGCGCGAGGGCGCGCTGCTGGCGCCGCGGGTGAGCGATCGGTCTCGTCCCGATGCCGATCGCGGCGAGGACGAGACCGAGGCGCCCGCCCCGCTCGACCCCGATCGCACCGTCTTGATCAGCGGCGCGACGGGAGCTTTGGGCGCCCTCCTCGCCCGCCACCTGGTCGAGGCCCACGGCGCCCGCCGGCTGCTCCTGCTCAGCCGCAGCGGTCCCGCGGCCGAGGGCGCCGCGGAGCTCGCCCAGGCGCTCGAAGAGCTGGGCGCAGAGGTCCGCATCGAGGCCTGCGACGTCGCCGATCGCTCGGCGCTCGAGACCCTGATCGAGGGGATCGACCCCGAGCACCCGCTCGGCGCCGTCATCCACACCGCCGGGGTGATCGAGGACGGCGTCGTCTCCTCGCTCACCGCCGAGCAGCTCGACCGCGTCCTCGCCCCCAAGGTCGACGGCGCTTGGAACCTGCACGAGCTCTGCAAGGAGATGGACCTCTCGGCCTTCGTCATGTTCTCCTCGATGGCGGGCACGCTCGGCGGCCCCGGCCAGGGCAACTACGCCGCCGCCAACGTCTTCCTCGACGCCCTCGCCCAGCAGCGCCGCGCCCAGGGCCTTGCCGCCACCTCGATCGCCTGGGGGGCAGCCGAGGTTGAGGGCGCGGCCACGGGGGAGCTCTTCGACGCTGCCCTCGAGTGCCTCTCCCCATTGCTCCTGGTTGCCCCGGCCAATCGCAGCGCCCTCACCCGCATGGACGCTGCCGGGATGCTGCAGCCGATCCTGCGCGGCCTCTTGCCCCGGCGTGCCCAACGTCGCAAGGCTCCGCTCGCCTCGCTCGAGCAGCTCCTCTCCCGCGTCCCCGAGGCTGAGCATGAGGCCACCGTCCTCGAGCTCGTGCGCGAGGAAATGGCGGCCGTGCTCGGCTATGCCTCGGCCGCGGAGGTGCCGCCCGAGCGGCCCTTCAGCGAGCTCGGCTTCGACTCGCTGGCGGCGGTCGAGATGCGCAACCGTTTGGCGAGCAGGACAGGGTTGCGGCTCTCGACGACGATCGGCTTTGACTACCCCTCCGCGGCGAGGCTGGCGACCCACCTGCTCGAGCGGGTGAGCGGCAGCGGGGCGGGCGCGGCACCGGCGCCGGCGCTGCAGAGCAGCGAGGAGGCGATCGCGATCGTCGGCATCGCTTGCCGGTACCCCGGCTCGGTCAACTCTCCCGAGCAGCTCTGGAGCATGCTCGCCGAGGGCCGCGACGGGATCTCGGAGTTCCCCTCCAACCGCGGCTGGGACGTCGAGGGCCTGTACCACCCCGACCCCGACCACCCGGGCACCAGCTATACCCGCGAGGGCGGCTTCCTGCACGACGCCGCCGACTTCGACCCCGCCTTCTTCGGCATCTCCCCGCGCGACGCCCTGGTCATCGACCCCCAGCAGCGGCTGCTGCTGGAAGCCTCCTGGGAGGCGCTCGAGCACGCCGGCATCGATCCCTTCAGCCTGCGCGGCACGCCGACCGGGCCTTCGCCGGGATCAGCGCCCTCGACTACATCGGCGGCGTGACCAGCTCCGACCAGGCGTTCGAAGGCTTTCGCCTGGTCGGCATGGCCGGCAGCGTCGTCTCCGGCCGCGTCGCCTACACCCTCGGCCTCGAGGGCCCGGCGATGACGGTCGACACCGCCTGTTCCTCCTCGCTGGTGGCGATCCACCTCGCCTCGCAGGCCCTGCGCGCGGGCGAATGCTCACTCGCCCTGGCCGGCGGGGTGACGGTGCTGGCGACCCCGACCGCGTTCAGCGAAATGTCCCGCCAGCGCGGGCTCGCCCCCGACGGCCGCTGCAAGTCCTTTGCCGAGGGAGCCGACGGCACCGGCTGGTCGGAGGGGGTCGGCGTGCTGGTGCTGGAGCGCCTCTCCGACGCCGAGCGCAACGGTCACGATGTCCTCGCCGTGGTCCGCGGCTCCGCCGTCAACCAGGACGGCGCCTCCAACGGGCTCACCGCCCCCAACGGCCCCTCGCAGGAGCGGGTGATCCGCCAGGCCCTGGCCAACGCGCGGCTCGAGCCCGCCGACGTCGACGCGGTCGAGGCGCACGGCACCGGCACGATGCTGGGCGACCCGATCGAGGCAACCGCCCTGCTCGCCACCTACGGCCAGGAGCGCGAGGCGCCGCTGCGGCTCGGCTCGATCAAGTCCAACATCGGCCACTCCCAGGCGGCCGCGGGCGTCGGCGGCGTGATCAAGATGGTGCTGGCGATGCGCGCCGGGTCCTGCCGAAGACCCTGCACGTCGACGCTCCCTCCTCCAAGATCGACTGGGAGTCGGGGGCGGTCGAGCTGTTGACCGAGGCGCAGGAGTGGAAGCACAACGGCCGGCCGCGCCGCGCCGGGGTCTCCTCCTTCGGCGTCAGCGGCACCAACGCCCACGTCATCCTCGAGGAGGGGGCGGGGGTCGCGGCGCCCGGCCCGCGCGGCGACGAAACGCCCGGCCCGCTCCCCCTGGTCCTCTCGGCCAAAAGCGAGGAGGCGCTCAGCGACACCGCCGGCCGCCTCCTCGCCCACCTCGAGCGCAACCCCGACCTCGACCCGGTCGACCTCGCCTACTCGCTCGCCGCCACCAGGGCGCAGCTGGAACTGCGCGCCGTTGCGGTGGGCGGGGAGCGCGAGCAGATCCTGGCGGCGCTCGCTGCCCTCGCCGCGGGCAGTCCCTCGCCGGACGTCTTTCGCGCCCAGGCCCGCAACGGCCGCCTCGCCTGCCTCTTCACCGGCCAGGGCTCCCAGCGAGCGGGCATGGGCAGGGAGCTGTACGAGGCCTATCCCGCCTACGCCGAGGCGCTGGATGAGGCCTGCGCGGAGATCGACAAGCACCTCGACCTCTCGCTCGAGGGCCTGATCTTCAGCGAGCCCGGCTCAGAGCAAGCGCAGCTGCTCGACCACACCACCTTCGCCCAGCCCGCCCTCTTCGCCGTCGAGCTGGCCCTCTGTCGCCTCCTTGAGTCCTTCGGCCTCGAGCCCGAGCTGCTCACCGGCCACTCGGTCGGGGAGATCGTCGCCGCCCACATCGCCGGAGTCTTCTCCCTGGAGGACGCCGCCAAGCTGATCTGCGCCAGGGGCGCGCTGATGGGAGCGCTGCCCGAGGGCGGGGCGATGCTGGCGATCGAGGCGAGCGAGGCCGAGGCGCTTGCCGCGATCGGGGACAAGGAGCAATTGCTCTCCCTCGCCGCGGTCAACTCGCCGAACGCAACCGTCGTCTCCGGCGAGGAGCAGGCGATCGAGGAAGTCGAGGCCCACTTCAAGGCGGAGGGACGCAAGACCAAGCGCCTTCAGGTCTCCCACGCCTTCCACTCGCCCCTGATCGAGCCGATGCTGGAGCAGTTCTCAGCGGTCGTCTCCTCGCTCACCCTCAACGAGCCAAAGCTGCCGGTGGTCTCCAACCTGACGGGCGAGCAGCTCACCCCCGAGCAGGCAACCGACCCCGCCTACTGGGTCTCCCACGCAAGGGAGCCGGTGCGCTTCGCCGACGCGGTGAAGGCCCTGAAGGAGCGCGGCGCGACCACCTTCCTGGAGATCGGCCCCGACCCAGTCCTCACCGCGATGGCAAGCGCCACTCTCGGCGAAGACGCCAAGGCCGCCCTGATCCCGACCCTGCGCGAGGGGCGCGAGGAGCCCAAGGCCCTCGCCCTCTCCCTCGGCTCGGCCCATGCATCCGGCATCAAGCTCGACTGGGACGCCTACTTCAAGGGCGCTGGCGCGAACCGGGTGCCGCTGCCCACCTACCCCTTCCAGCGCAAGCGCTACTGGCTCAACCCGTTCAACTCCGCCTCCAACCCCAGCGCGGTCGGCCAGACGGATACCGAGCACCCGCTGCTCGGCGCCGCGATCGAAGACCCCCAGACCGGCGCCTTCACCCTCACCGGCCGCATCTCGCGACAAACCCACCCCTGGCTGGCCGACCACGCCGTCTTCGGCGTTGTCCTGCTGCCCGGCACGGCCTTCGTCGAGCTGGCCCTGCGCGCCGGCCGCGAGGCCCGGTGCAAGCGCCTCGAGGAGCTGGCGCTGCAGGCGCCGCTGATCGTTCCCGAGTCCGGTGGAGTCGCCCTGCAGGTCTCGCTCTCGGCGCCGGCCGAGGGCGGCCGGCGCGAGGTGACGATCCACTCGCGGGCCGAGGCGGGAGCAGACGAAGAACCGGGCGAGTGGGTGCTGCACGCGCAGGGCGCGCTCTCGGCCGGGGAGCCCCAGGCGGGGCAGCCGCTCGCGGCCTGGCCTCCGCAGGGCGCCAAGCCGATCGGGGTCGAGGACGCCTACGAGCGCTTTGCCGCTATCGGCTTCGACTACGGGCCCGCCTTCCAGGGCCTGACCGCCTCCTGGCGACTCGGCGATGAGATCTTCGCCGAGGTCTCGCTCGCCGAGGAGCAGACCTCCGAGGCCGCTCGCTTCGGGGTCCACCCGGCGCTGCTGGACTCGGCAATGCACGGCGGCCTCGAGCTGATGATCGGCCCCGATGGCGAGCCCGTCGTCGATGGGCTGATGTTGCCCTTCGCCTGGACCGGGGTCGAGGTCGACGCACCGGGACAGAGCTCGCTGCGGGTTCGCCTGGCGAAGCAGGGCGACTCCTTCACGCTCACCGCCTTCGACGGGGAGAACGCCCCGATCGTCTCGGTTGACTCGGTGATCGGCAGGCCGGTCTCGGCCGCGCAGCTCGGCGGCCAGGCCCAGGCCCGCAAGGATCTCTTCTCCCTGCGGTGGACCGAGGCTGCCGCGCCCCCCGCCCAGGGCGCCCCGGCCAAGCTGCTCAGCCTGCCCGAGCTCGGCCCCGAGCGCGATCCCGATACCGCCCACGCCGCCCACGCCGCAGCCAGGGCCGCCCTGGAGCTGATCCAGGCGACGCTCGCCGAAGAGCCGGGGCAGGCGGAGGAGCCCACTCGGCTCGCTCTGCTCACCGAAGGGGCGGTGGCCGCAACGCCCGGCGAGGCCCCCGACCCCGCCGCCGCGGCGGTCTGGGGCCTCTTTCGCAGCGCCCAAACCGAGAACCCCGGCCGCTTCGCCCTGATCGACAGCGACGGCTCCGACGCCTCCCGCCAGATCATCGCCAAGGCCCTGGCGGGGGGTGCGAGCGAGCCCCAGCTCGCTTTGCGCGAGGGCGCACTGCTGGCGCCACGGATGATCGACGTCTTCGGCGAGGAAGACGAGCAATTCCCCCCGCTCGACCCCGATCGCACCGTCTTGATCAGCGGCGCGACGGGAGCTTTGGGCGCCCTCCTCGCCCGCCACCTGGTCGAGGCCCACGGCGCCCGCCGGCTGCTCCTGCTCAGCCGCAGCGGCCCCGCGGCCGAGGGCGCCGCGGAGCTCGCCCAGGCGCTCGAAGAGCTGGGCGCAGAGGTCCGCATCGAGGCCTGCGACGTCGCCTCGCGCGAGCAGCTCGAGACCCTGATCGAGGGGATCGACCCCGAGCACCCGCTCGGCGCCGTCATCCACACCGCCGGGGTGATCGAGGACGGCGTCGTCTCCTCGCTCACCGCCGAGCAGCTCGACCGCGTCCTCGCCCCCAAGGTCGACGGCGCCTGGAACCTGCACGAGCTCTGCAAGGAGATCGACCTCTCGGCCTTCGTCATGTTCTCCTCGATGGCGGGCACGCTCGGCGGCCCCGGCCAGGGCAACTACGCCGCCGCCAACGTCTTCCTCGACGCCCTCGCCCAGCAGCGCCGCGCTCAGGGCCTTGCCGCCACCTCGATCGCCTGGGGCCCCTGGGAGCGCGAGAGCGCGATGACCAAGGGCCTCGACGAGCAGGACCGCGCCCGCGCTCGCCGCGCCGGGGCCGAGGCGCTCTCCGACGAGCGCGGCCTGGAGCTCTTCGACGCCGCCCTCGCCCGCCCCGAGGCGCTCGCCCTGGCGACCAGGGTGCAGCGCAGCGCCCTCGTCCGCATGGATGAGGCCGGGATGCTGCCGGCGATCCTGCGCGGCCTGCTGCCCAAGCGCTCCCAGCGCCGCAGGGCGCCGATCGTCTCGCTCGAGCAGCGCCTCTCCCGCGTTCCCGAGGCGGAGCACGAGGCAGCGGTCCTGGGGCTGGTCCGCGAGGAGGTGGCGGCCGTGCTCGGCCATGCCTCGGCCGCCGAGGTGCCGCCCGAGCGGCCCTTCAGCGAGCTCGGCTTCGACTCGCTGGCGGCGGTGGAGATGCGCAACCGGTTGGGCGCCGCGATGGGTTCCCCGCTGCCGATCACCCTGATCTTCGACTACTCGAGTGCCGCCGCCTTGGCCGGCTTCTTGCTCGCCGAGTTCCGCAAAGACGGCAGCGAGGACAGCGGCAACAGCGAGGACAACGACAACAGTGAGGGAGGTGCCTGATGACGACTGTCGAGGCCGAGCGTGTGACGCAACTGGAGGTCGAGCCGGGGGAGCTGCCCACCACGATGACCGCCTGGGTGATTCGCAAGGAGCGCGAGGGGCAACCCCTCGACGCCTTCCAGCTCGAGCAGATCGAGGTGCCCGAGCCCGGCCCCTTCGAGGTGATCGTCCGCGTCATGGCCGCCGGGGTCAACTTCAACAACGTCTGGGCGGCGCTGGGCAAGCCGGTCTCGGTCTTCGGCTACGGCGACCACCCGCAGTACGGCCACCACATCGGCGGCTCCGACGCCTCCGGCATCGTCTGGAAGGTCGGCGCCGGCGTCACCCGCTGGCAACCGGGCGACGAGGTCGTGATGCACACCGCCCAGGTCTCCTACGAGGACGTCGAGGTGCACGGCCTCGACCCGGTGCTGGCACCCAGCCTCGAGGCCTGGGGCTATGAGACCACCTGGGGCTCCTTCGCCCAGTTCACCAAGGTGCAGGCCCAGCAACTGCTGCCGCGCCCGCAGAGCCTCAGCTGGGCCGAGGCCGCCACCTACGGGCTCACCTACTTCACCGCCTACCGCATGCTGATCGACCGCTGCAACCTCCAGGCCGGCCACAGGGTGCTGATCTGGGGCGCCGCCGGCGGCCTCGGCGTCTTCGCCACCCAGCTCTGCGCCCTGGCCGGGGCCGACGCCGTCGGCGTCGTCTCCTCCGCGGAGAAGGGCGAGCTGGTCAAGCGCCTCGGCGCCGTCGGCTACATCGACCGCCGCGAGTTCGGCGAGATGATGCGCACGGCGGAGAACCTCGCCGACCGGGCGGGGGAGAAGGAGCGCTTCAGGGCCTCCCGCGCCTTCGCCGCGCGGGTCAAGGAGATCCTCGGCGAGGCCCCCGACATCGTCTTCGAGCACGTCGGCAAGGCCACCATGCCGACCTCGGTCTTCACCGTCAGGCCGTTCGGCAAGGTCGTCACCTGCGGCGCGACGACCGGCTTCGACCTCGATTTCGACGCGCGCTACCTGTGGATGCGCCAGAAGGAGATCATCGGCTCCCACGGCGCCAACGCCTACCAATCGATGAAGGCGAATCAGCTGATCGCCGCGGGCAAGATCCGCCCGCTGCTCTGGCGCACGATGGGGTTCGGAGAGGTTCCGGCCGCTCACCAGATGTTGCTCGAAAACGAGCACCTCGGCAAGATCGCGATCTTGGTCGGGGCCGAAAACGACGAGGCCGGCCGCAACGAGCCGGGGCCCGGGGCGATCCGCGCGTAGCGGGCCCGGGCGGAGAGGAAAGCAACGGAATGGAGCTGCATACCCGCCGCTGGGGGGACGAGGCCGCGCACAGCGTGGTCTGCATCCATGGGGTCGGCCAGCACGGCGGCATCTTCGAGGAGCTGGCGCAGCGCCTGGCCGGCCAGGGCCACGCGGTTCTCGCGCTCGACCTGCGCGGCCATGGCGACTCCGGCCGCGAGCCGCCCTGGGACACCGGCACGCATCTAGCCGACGTCCTCGCCACGCTCGACTCGCTCGGGATCGAGCAGGCGACCTGGGTCGGCCACAGCTTCGGCGGTCGCCTCTGCGCCGGGCTGGCCGCCGCCGCCCCGGAGCGGACGAGGGCGCTCGCGATGCTCGACCCCGGTCTCGAGGTGCCCCCCGCCGTGGCGCTGCGCGGCGCCGAAATCGAACGTTTGGACTGGAGCTTCGCCACCGTCGACGGCGCGGTCAATGCCCTGCTCTCGAGCGAGGCCGTGGTGGCCTCCCCGCACCAGGTGGTCAGGGAATACGCCGAGGATGACCTCCGCCAGGGCCCCGACGGTCGCTACCGCTTCCGCTCCTCGCCCAGCGCTGCCGTCGTCGCCTGGAGCGAGATGGTTCTGCCCTCCCCGCCGATCGCCAAGGTGCCGACCCTGTTCCTCACGGCGACGATCTCGCTCGTCCAGGCCGGCAGCGCCCAGGGGGAGTACCGCGAGGCGCTCGGCGAGCTGCTCACCGAGGTCATGGTCCCCAACGGCCACAACGTGCTCTGGGAGTCCCCCGAGGAGACGATCAGCGCGATCGAGGACTTCGTCGGCGGCGCGGGATGATCTCGCATTCGTGGGTCTTCCCGCCGCCGCCTTCGACGTTGCAGTAGTCGTTGCCCGGGCCGCCGTAGAGCTGGTCGGCGCCGGGGCCGCCGTAGAGGCGGTCGTTGCCGGCTTCACCGTGGCAGCCGTCCTGGCCGGCGCCCATCGAGCAGTAGTCGTTGCCGGGCCCGCCCCAGCATCCGTCGCTGCCGCTGCCGGTTATGCAGACGTCATTGCCCGGCCCGCCGACGCAGTCGGTGTTGACCGGGCCCGAGACGCAGATGTCGTTGCCGCCGCCGCCGACGCAGCGGTTGCGCGGCGTGCCCTGCGGGTGGCAGGAGTCGCGCTCGCCGTTGCCGATCAGCTTGTCCGAGCCGGCGCCGAGGTAGGCGATCAGCGGCAGCGGCAGCTTGTCGAGCACTTCGACCTTGTCGTCGGCGGGGCCGGTGTCGATTTCGATCTCGCCGGCGCCGCCGAGCGGGCAGCTCACCGCGCCGTGGCCGCGGGTGAAGCCGCAGCCCTCGCTCACTTCGGCCATCGGGCCGGTGACGAGCAGGTTGCCGCCGCTGAGGCTGAGTCGCAGGTGCGTCCCCGTGGCGACGCCGCGGATCACGATCCGCCCCTCCGGCACGGCGCCGGCCGCGAAGATCAGCGAGAGCAGCGCCGCGGCACCGAGCGCTGCCAGAGCACGGCGCACCGCTCAGCCGCTCAGCCGCGCAGCCGCTCGAGCGCCTGCTCGCGACTCTCGTGCGTCGGGATCGTTTCCTCGAGGCCGGTGATGTCGAGCACCCGCTCGACCGTGACCACGAACACACCGTCTCCCTGCTCGCTGCGAACTTTGAACGGCGCTGGGCTCAACTCGGCTGCGATGGTACTGGACGGATCGCCGAGCGGGGCATCGAGGCGCCGGCGCCGCCGCGAGCGGGGCTCAGCCCCCTTCTTCCCTCCGCCGGCGGCCCCTGCCGGGCGGGCTCTCGCCGGCTTTCAGCGCCGTGATCGCCCAGGCCGAGCGGACGATCGGGCGGTAGAAGTGCTGGGTCGAGCCGCGGTTCTGTTCGGTGCGCACCAGCTCGATCGCGCGGCATTCGGCCAGCACCCGCACGTGGTAGCTCAGTCCGCTCAGCTGCTCGGAGAGCACGAGCGCGAGCTCGCGCGGGCTGATCTCCTCGCCGGCGCGCAGCATCTCGCGCAGGATCCGGCGCCGCAGCGGGTGCCCCAGGGCATTGAACAGGTCATTCCCTTTCGGCTTGCTCCCCGCCATGCGGCGAGGATACCGAACAAACGAAATCTATTGTCTGTGTCCTCGTCTCAGGCGTCCTCGCGGACGCCGCCCATCTCGGTGAAGACCGCGGTCGGGCCGCCGTCGGCGCGCTGCTCGTCGGCGATCACGTGCGAGACCGCGTTGATCAGGGCCAGGTGGGTGAAGGCCTGCGGGAAGTTGCCGAGGTGGCGGCCGCTTTCGGGCTCGAGCTCCTCGGCGAAGAGGTCGAGCCAGCCGGCTGCCTCCAGCAGCCGCTCGCAGAGCGCCCGCGCCCGCGCCGCCTCGCCGATCTCCGAGAGCGCCGAGGCCAGCCAGAACGAGCAGATCAGGAAGGTGCCCTCCGCGCCGCTGAGGCCGTCGTCGGTCTCCTCGACCTTGTAGCGCAGGACGAGGCCGTGTTCGGTCAGCTCGGCGGCGATCGCCTCGACCGTCGCCCGCACGCGCGGATCGTCGGGGGGGAGGAAGCGCAGCAGCGGGATCAGCAGGGTCGAGGCGTCCAGGGCGTCGGTCTCGTAGTGCTGGCGAAAGACGCCGTCGCGGACGCCGCGCTCGAGGATCTCGGCCTTCATCTCATCCGCCCGCGCCTGCCACCCGTCGGCCAGCTCGTCGAGGCCGATCTCGCGGGCGAGGCGGACGCCGCGGTCGACCGCGACCCAGATCATCAGCTTCGAGGAGACGTAGTGGCGCGGCTCCCCGCGCGACTCCCAGATCCCCTGGTCGGGGTGCTCCCAGGCGGCGATCGCCGCTTCGACCTGGTAGCGGACCAGCTCGCGGTCGGCCTGCGTGCCGCTGCCCCGCAGCGCCTTGAAGTGCAGGTAGATCGAGTCGAGCAGGGCGCCCCAGACGTCGTTTTGGCGCTGGTCGTAGGCGCCGTTGCCGATCCGCACCGGGGCGGCGCCGCCGTAGCCGCCGAGGTGGTCGAGTGTGCTCTCGGTCAGCTCGCGCTCGCCGCCGATCCCGTACATGATCTGCAGGTCGGGGTTGTCGCGGCAGACGCCGAGCACGAAGCGCATGAAGTCGCGCGCCTCCTGGTCGAAGCCGAGCGTGTGCAGCGCCCAGAGGGTGAAGGTCGAGTCGCGGATCCAGCTGTAGCGGTAGTCCCAGTTGCGTTCGCCGCCGGGCGTCTCGGGCAGCGAGGTCGTCGGCGCGGCGAGGATCGCCCCGGTCGGCGTGTAGGTGAGGCCCTTCAGCACCAGCGCCGAGCGCTGCAGGTGGATGCGCCAGGGGTGATCGGGGAAGTCGCCGGCGCGCAGCCACTGGCGCCAGAACTCTTCGGTCGAGTCGAGCCGCTCCAGCGCCTCCGGCGCGCTGCGCGGGCCGCCCAGGTCGCCCTCGCCCCAGGTGACCGCGCAGAAGCCGCTCTCGTCCTCGCGCAGGTGCAGTCGCCCGCGGGCGGCGCCCTCGCCGTCCAGGCTCAGCTCCATGTCGCTGCTCAGGCGCAGCTCGGTGCCGTCGCTGCCCAGGGCGACCGCTTCGCCCAGCTCGCCGCCGCTCCACTGCGCCGGCTCGGCGCCGTAGCCGAAGCGCGGCAGGCACTCCATCGCGACCTCGACCTCGCCGTCGATGCAGGTGAAGACGCGCAGCAGCGAGCGGTCGGACTCGTGCCCGGTCTGCGGGCGCCGGTCGGAGCCGTTGCCCCCCGGCGCCCACTCGGCGATCGAGAGCAGGTCGTGGGTGACCAGCCAGCCGCCGTCGCAGACCCAGGTCGTCTCGATCACCAGCGTGCCCGGCTCATAGCGGCGGCTGATCGGCACGATCACGTCCTTCGGCGCCACCTTGAAGTGCCCGGCGCCGCGGTCGAGCAGGGCGCCGAAGACGCTGGCCGAGTCAAAGCGCGGCAGGCAGAGCCACTCAACCGTCCCGTCGTAGGAGACCAGGGCGCTGGTGTGGCAGTCGGAGAGAAAGCCGTAGCCGCCGATCGGCGGGAAGCGGTTGTCGGCGGAGCTCACGGCCATGCCAAGCTACCAGCGTGAGCAGCGTCCTCCTCGCCCACGTCACCGGCGCCTTCGCGCCGATCGAGGTCTTCCCGCTCACGCTCGGCGGCGCCGCCTACTGGCTGCGGGTGCGCAGCCTCGCCTGGGACGGCCGCTCGGTGCCGCTCTGGCGCCAGGTCTGCTTCGGCAGCGGCCTGCTGATCATCGCGATCGCGCTGTTCAGCCCGATCGGCCACATCTCCGACGAGCTGGTCATCGCCCACATGGTCGAGCACCTGCTGATCGGCGACATCGCCACCCTGCTCGTCGTCCTCGGCCTGACCCGCTCGCTGCTGCAGCCGCTGCTCTCGATCAAGCTCTTCAACCGCCTGCAGGTGCTCACCCACCCGTTGATCGCGCTGCCGCTCTGGGCGATCAACTTCTACCTCTGGCACCTGCCCCCTATATATGACGCCGCCTACGGCACGGCGCCGATCCACGCCCTCGAGCACACCAGCTTCTTCGCCTTCGGCTGCCTGATGTGGATGCCGATCTTCGGCCCGCTGCCCAAGCCGGTGTGGTTCACCGCGGGCTGGAAGGTCGGCTACGTGTTCGTCGTGCGCTTCGTCAGCGCGATCCTCGGCAACGTGCTGATGTGGTCGGGCACGGTGCTCTACCCGATCTACGCCAAAGGCGAGCACTACTGGCACATCGCCCCGCTCGACGACCAGAGCACCGCCGGCGCGGTGATGATGATCGAGGGCACCTTCCTCGCCCTCGGCATCCTCGCCTGGATCTTCTTCGAGGTCGCCCGCGAAGGCACCGAGCGCCAGCGCCTGCTCGAGCTCGCCGAGGCCCGCGGCTTCGCCCTCGACGAGCGCCGCGCCCAACGCGCCGTCGCCGCCGGCCACGCGGCGCGCCTCGAAGAGCGGATCGTCTCCGGGAGCGGGGAGAGGGAGGCCGTGTCCCCACTGGTTAGAGCCCGCGCCTGGCTCGTCACCGGCCCGCTCGGCCGCGGCGCCGCCTTCGCGGTCGACTTCGCTGTCGCGGTGCGGACCGCCCTCACCCAGCGCCGCCGCCGGGTGTAACGCGTTGCGGCTCTCCGGGAACCGGAAAACGTTTCACCTCGTTAGGGTCTCGCCTTCTTGAAGACTTCTGTCACAGAGCTGCCCGACTCGCGTGTGCGGGTCGAGGTGGAGGTTCCCGCCGAGACGGTTGGCCGCGGCCTGCAGCGCGCCGCCCGCGGCCTGGCCAAGGAGATGCGCATGCCCGGCTTCCGCAAGGGCAAGGCGCCACCCTCGCTGGTGGTCCAGCGGCTCGGCTTCGGCACCGTCCTGCAGGACGCGATCCGCGAGTCGCTGCCCGAGTGGTACGAAGAGGGCCTGCTCGGCTCCGGCATCAGCCCGGTCGGCGATCCCAACATCGAGATCGTCTCCGCCCCCGAGGCCGAGGGCGAGCCGCTCGAGTTCAAATTCGAGATCGGCGTCCGCCCGCCGGCCAAGCTTGGCGAGTACAAGGGCCTCGAGGTCGGCAGGGCCGAGCCCGAGCCGACCGAGGAGATCGTCGACCGCGAGGTCGAGCGCATCCGCGAGGGCTTCACCAAGCTCGAGCCGGTCGAGCGCGCCGCCGCCGAGGGCGACGTGCTGCTGGTCGACTTCGAGGGCCTGCGCGACGGCAAGGCCTTCGAGGGCGGCAAGGCAAACGACTACCTGCTCGAGCTCGGCGGCGGCCAGCTGATCGAGGGCTTCGAGGAGCAGCTCAGCGGCGCCGAAGCGGGCGAAGAGCGCACCGTCGAGGTCACCTTCCCCGAGGACTACCAGGCCGAGGAGCTGGCCGGCGAGGACGCCGTCTTCAAGGTCGAGGTCAAGGAGGTGCGCGAGAAGGTCCTGCCCGAGCTGGGCGACGACTTCGCCGCCGAGGCCTCCGAGTTCGACACGCTCGATGAGCTGCGCGCCGACATCGCCAAGCGGGTCTCCGAGGCGGTCGAGGAGCGCGCCGAGCAGGACTTCCGCGTCGCCGCCGTCGACGCTGCGGTCGAGGCCGCCACGGTCGAGCTGCCCGACGCCCTGGTCGAGGCCCGCGCCGAGGAGCGCTGGGACCGGGTCGAGCGCCAGCTCGCCGCCCGCGGCATGGACCCCGACGCCTACCTGCAGATGCAGGGCAAAACCCGCGAGGAGCTGCTCGCGGAATCGAAGCCCGACGCCGAGCGCGAGCTCAAGCGCGAGGCCGTCCTCGCCGCGATCGCCGCGGCCGAGGCGATCGAGGTCTCCGAGGAGGAAATGGTCGAGGCCCTCGCCCACACCGCCGAACACGAGCGCACCACCCCCGAGAAGCTCCTCGCCCGCCTCCAGGAGAACGGCCGCGACGCGATGGTCCGCGAGGACATCGCCGTCCGCAAGGCAATCGACCTGGTCGCCGACTCCGCCAAACCCATCCCCCTCGAGCAGGCCGAGGCCCGCGAGAAGATCTGGACCCCCGAGAAGGAGCAGGAGGACAAACCCTCCGAGCTCTGGACCCCGGGCGACGACGCGTAGCGCCCAATCCTTCCGGTGCAGCAGGAAGCCGTCCAGGGCCGTTGAAGCCAGTTAGATGCTCGCCTGGCTCACAGCCCTCTGCGCGGTGCTGGCCTTTGCCCTTGGTGCGCTGGCCTGGCGCTTCGCCAGGGCGCTGCGCTCGCTGGAAGCAGACCACCGGGGGCTGGAACAGGGAATGGAGCTGCTCTCGCACAGCGACCCGCTCACCGGCGTCTTCAACCGCCGCCGCTTCGACGAGGCGCTCGCGGCGCAGCTCGCTCAAGCCCGCCGCTACGGCCGGGGCGGCGCGCTGCTGATCGCCGACCTCGACCGCTTCAAGCAGATCAACGACGAGTTCGGCCACCCCGCCGGCGACGAGGCGCTGCGCCTGGTCGCCCGCGTCCTCGCCGAGAACCTGCGTGAGACCGATGTCGTCGGCCGCGACGAGGGCGGCCTCGTCGCCCGCCTCGGCGGCGACGAGTTCGCCCTGCTGCTGCCCGAGACCGACGCCGCCGGTGCCGAGGCGGTGGGGGAGAGGCTCGTCGCCGCGCTTGCCGCCGAGCCGCTGCGGATCGGCGGTCGCGAGCTGCGGCTGGGGATCAGCATCGGCGTCGCCGGCTTTGGCGCGGGCGAGTTCCCCAGCGCCGAGGGCCACTGCTCGCTGCAGCCGATCGTGCGATGTACGTGGTCAAGGCAGCGGGCGGCGGCGGCGCTTCCGTAGGGCTCCGCTCGTGACCCCTCCCGCTCGGGCGCGCTAGGCCGACTGCTCGCGTTCGATCGCCTCGACCGCCGCTGCCGGTCCGATCGCGGGTGCGAGGACCAGGTAGGCGAGCGTGGCCGAGATCTTTGTGCGGTCGCGGAGGACGTGGTGGTGAAAGAGGGACCAGGTGGCGCCGGTGATGGCCTCGTCGCTGAGGGGCGTGGGCCGGTTGCCGCCGGCGGTGAGCATTTCGACGATGGCGTCGCCCAGGCGCCGGCGCGAGCGGGCCCCATTGGGGCTCGGGGGGAAGTCGCCGCTGAGGCAGACCCGCGCCAGGAACGGATCCCGGGCGATCTGATCGCACAGCGCGGCGATCGCCCGGTAGACGCCACCGGGGGGGCCGGCGGCCGCCGTCTGCGCGCGCACCGCTTGGGCCATCGCCTCCGCCGCATGCTGGTCCAGGGCGGCCAGGTAGCAGTCCTCCACGCCCTCGAAGTGGGCCTCGAATTTGCGTCGCGAGACGGACGCCTTGGAGCGGATGCGGGGGGCGGTGAGGCCGCCGTAGCCCCGGGCCGAGGCAAGTTCGGCGACCGCCGCGAGGATCAGGTCGCGATCCCCGCGCGGGGAACGGGGTTTACCCGCCTCGGCCAGGGCGCTGAGTGCGGTGTCCCGCCAGACCGATCGGCCGTCGAGGTCGCTCAGCCGCCCCGCGGGTTTGCCCGGGTATGAGGTCGCCCACGCGACCAGCTCGCCGCCGCCGCTCGCGAGATCGGCGACCTCGCCGGCCAGAAGGCGGCTTCGCGAAACCGTCGCGACCCCGGCGACCATTCCCTCCACGATCAACGGCGGCACCACGATCCCCCCGGGGGCACGAGCAAGAGCCTCGGCGAGCACCCCCTCGAAGGAGCGCTCGGCTCGCCAGGCTCGCGCCAGTGCGGCATCTCCTGCTGCGTAGACGTCGACCAGGGCCAGCCGGGCCGCGGTCGGCTCCTGCTCGAGCTCGCGGGCGAACTCCTCGAAGACGAGGCGCGTGCGCAGGCGCCAGTCGCGCTCTCCCGCCTGGGCGGCGACGATGCGGCGGGTCGCCCGGCGGGTGATCAGCTCGTAGGTCTGCAGGAAGCAGTCCTCTTTGCTGGCGAAGTGTTCGTAGAAGGCGCGGGTGGACACCTGCGCTCGGCCGGCGACGTCGCGGACCTTTAGGCCCCGGTAGCCGTGCTCGGCGACGATCTGGATCGTCGCCTCGTGTATCCGGGCCAACTGGTGGGCGGCGACCTCCCGGGCGTCGAGGCCCGGCCCGGGCGAGAGCTTGCGCCGCCGCGCAAACGTTTCGGGGCCTGGCTCCGCCCCGGCCTCCCTCGTTTCACTGCCCACCGGCGCCTCCCCCGATTGAGCTCCTTGCGGCCGGCACCCCAACCTCGAGCGAGTTTCGAGGGAGATGTTTTCTAACCAGTAGACAAGACAGAACCAATTCGTACCAAATTAAAACTTTGTTTACAAACGTGGTTTTCCGCAAACTTCACAAAGTAATCATCCTAGGAATAGCGATCCCAGCGTCGCAGCGAGGCCTCGGGGTCGATCGGCCGCCCGTGCACGTGGATCTCGAAGTGCAGATGGCAGCCGACCGTGATCGCGTTGCCCGTCTTCCCAACCGCGCCAACCCGCTCGCCGGCGTAGACGCGCTCGCCGCGGTGGACCAGGGCCGGTCTCGGCATGTGGGCGTAGAAGTAGGAGCGGTTCTCGCCTTCGCCGTGGATCAGCAGGTAGTTGCCGTAGAGGACCAGGTCATAGCCGGCGCGCAAGACCTTGCCGTTGCGGACCGCCACCAGCGGCGTGTTGCAGGCAGCGACGATGTCAAAGCCCTCGTGGGTGCGGCCGCCGCTGCGGGGGGCGCCGAATTCGCCGATGTAGCCGCGGCTGCCGTGCGGGCCCTGGACGGGGAAGACGTGGTCGTAATAGGTGACGGCGCCGTTGGGCGATGCGAGCAGATCGGCTGAGGCGGGTGCGGCGCAGGCCGCGAGGAGAAGGAGGGCGAGGGCGGTGAGGCGCGTCAGTGGTGTTCGATCACGCGGTCGACGAGTTTGTACTCTTTCGCCTCCTCGGCGCTCATGAAGTAGTCGCGATCGGTGTCGTTGGTGACCTTCTCGAAGGGCTGGCCGGTGTGCTTGGCGAGGATCTCGTCGAGGCGGCGGCGCACGTCGATGATCTCCTTGGCGTGGATCTCGATGTCGGTCGCCTGGCCTTCGAAGCCCGATGACACCTGGTGGATGAGGATCTTGGAGTTGGGCAGCGCCATGCGCTTGCCGGCGGCGCCGCCGGAGAGCAGCAGGGCGCCCATGCTCATCGCGATGCCGACGCAGATCGTCTGTACGTCGGGCTTGATGAACTGCATCGTGTCGTAGATCGCCAGGCCGGCGTAGACGGAGCCGCCGGGCGAGTTGATGTAGAGGCTGATGTCCTTGTCGGGGTCCTCGCTCTCGAGGTGCAGGAGCTGGGCCACGATCAGGTTGGCGATGTCCTCCGTGACGGCGGTGCCGAGGAAGACGATGCGCTCGTTGAGCAGGCGCGAGTAGATGTCGAAGGAGCGCTCGCCGCGCGAGGTCTGCTCAACGACCATTGGAACCAGAGGAGTCATAGGCAGGACTCTATAGAAGCGCAGCCGTCGCCCGCAGTTCTGGCCCGCAAGGTCGCAGGATCCGCTGCAACGAGCCACCCTTCGGGCGAGTGGGGAGCGATGCCTCTGAAGCCACCGATGCCAACGCACTGGGTCCACCTAGGTTGGCGGCGAGCACGCCTGACATTCGCCCCCCTCGCGCCCAGCCGCGTCGTGCGCCACGGCGCAGATTCCGTCCGCCTCAGGGAACGTCGGCTCGAGCCTCCTCACAGCTTGCAATCGGGGTAGCGCCGTCGCTCTGGGCGTTGCCCCCGATCGACTATCGACCCAGCGACGGGAACCCTTTCTATCGTCGTGAGCATTCAATTCGCCTAAGTGGCTCTGGACCGGGGACTTCGCCGGGATGGAAAACATCGCTCGATTACGACTTGACGCCGGGAGACGTCGTGAGACCGTTTATCCGCTGGGGCCACCGCCCCGGCGAAAAACCGTAACTCGACATCGAGAGGAACTAAACAGATGACTCGCACAAGACTAGGCCTGCTCGGCCTCTGCGCCATGATCTTCGGCGTGATGGCCGTCTCCGCCGGCTCGGCTCAGGCGTCGTTATTCCAGTGGTTAATCTTAGACGAAAGCGGATCGAACCCAACGGAGTTAAAAGCGCTGCTAGCGGGTGAAACGGACAGTGAACACCTGACACTGGTGACACATCTGCTCAGCCGCACATTCTGGATCACCTGCACCAATTTCAAAGTCGAAGGCGTTAACCTGGAGGCGGAAGGCACGCTGACGAGCGGCGGCAGGGTCACGTTCACCGGCTGCGAAGCCTACGGCAGTGGCCCGTTAACGGAACCGCTCGGTTGTAACGTGAATTCGCCGACGACGGCGCCGGGGTCTGAAACCGTCATTTCCGAGGAAGGCAAAGGCGCACTCTTATTACACGAATTTGAAGTAAAAGGAGTTAAAAAAACTAAATTGGTAACCAAAATCGAACCCAAGACCGGCGAACTGTTTGCGGATGTCGAAACCGAAGAATGCATCATGCCGGAACATAATCAAGTCCATGGAAAACTCTTCATCGAAGATTGCCTCGGGCAGGCCGAAACGCACGCGGTCAAACACTTAATCGAAGAAGAAGAAGTGTTAACCGAACTGTGGGTCGGTAAAAAAACGGCAGAACATCTGGAAACCTTCATCGAAGGTAGTGCTTGGGTGTTCCTCGTCGGCTCGCACGAAGGCCTCGCGTGGGACGGCATGCACAACGCCTAGATCGAGACCATTTCGATCACTGAAGCACTGAGGTAAGAAACACCGATTCACCGCCCCGGCCGCGCCCAGCGCGGCCGGGGCACACAACAAATCAGCAGCCGGGGAACAAGGGGAAGCGAAATTGAGGGAAGCCACGCAGGGGACAAGCGCGAGCACGGGGAGAAGGGCGGCGACAGCCGCCGTTTGCGCGTTCATCGCGCTGGGCCTCTTGGCCGCCCGTGCGCACGCCGCCGCGCCGACGATCGAGAGCAGCGGCGTGGTGGGGGTGAGCGAGACCGGCGCCGGCTTCAAGGCGACGATCAACCCCCAGAACGGCCTCACCCGCTACCGCTTCGAGTACGGGCCCGAAGACTGCGCGCTCGCGACCTGCAACAAAGTCCCCTCGCCCGAAGGCCAGATCCCCACCGGCAGCTCGCCGGTAACGGTCGAAGTGGCGGTCGAAGGGCTCACCCCGGAAACGGTCTACCACTTCCGCGTGGTCGCCAAAAACCCGACGGAAACAGTCGGCTCCGATCACATCTTCGCCACCTACGGGCAGACCCTCGAAGGGCTGCCCGACTCCCGCGCCTATGAGCAGGCCACCCCGCCGAACAAGGACGGCGGCGACGCCCAGCTGCAGCAGTCCGTGGTCAAAGCGACGCCGAGCGGGGACGGCATCACCTACGGCGCCACCGTCGGCATGCCCGGCGGCAAAGGCGCCGGGGGCCTGCCGACCTACCTCGCTTCGCGCAACGCCCTGAGCTGGTCCTCCGAAGGACTGCTCCCGCCCCCGAGCGTCGGCGAGCGCACCAGGGTGATCGGCTGGTCGGCGGACTTCTCGCGGATCTACTCCTGGGCGATCCGCCTGGGTGCTCCCCGCACCCAGGGCCTGGTCGAGCAGTCGGGCGCCGCCGAGCCGATCGTGGTCGGCCCCTACGCCGTCAAACCCCAGTACTCCTACGCCGGGGAATCCCCCGACGGCTCGGTCGTCTTCTTCGAAGCGACGGTGCAGCTGCCCGACAAAGAAGGCGGCACGCCGATCCCCGGGGCGGTAAACGGCGTCGCCAACCTCTACGCCCGGGACAGCGAAAGCGAAGAAGTCCGCTTGGCGGGCGCCTTCAACGAAGGCGCCCCTCACGGCTCCTTCGCCGGGCCCTATGACTGGTCGCTCGGCAGCGGTGCCGTCAACCTGAACCGAGGCGGCGCCCAGCGCAGCTATGACCTGCGCGACATGAACGCGATCACCCCTCGGGGCGACGTCTACTTCACCGCCGCGGGCACCGGGCAGCTGTATCTGCGCCGCAACCCGTCCAAGCCCCAGAGCCCGCTCGACGGCGAAGGCAAATGCGAAGACCCCCAGCTCGCCTGCACGATCCACGTCTCGGCCTCCCAGAAGACCAACGGGCCGGGCGGAGGCCCCGACCCCGCCGGCGAACAGCCCGCCGCCTTCCAGGCCGCCGGCGAAGACGGCTCGGAAGTCTTCTTCACCTCCTCGGAGAAGCTCGCCGACAACACCAACACCGGCCCCGAACAGCCCCCGGCGGGGATCGCGCGCGACAGCAGCGACGGCAACCCGGCCAACGTCGAAGAAGGCTTCATCCCCAAAGCCGCCGTCGGCCTCAGCCGCTACGGCGGCTGGCTACTGGGCGGACCCCAGGGGCGGCGCGATGGGCCGCGAGCTGAACGGCGAGGAACGTGGAAGCCGGCGGTCACCCCGCCTCCATCGCGATGCCGCCCTGGGAAGGCAAATGCGAAGAGAACTCAAAAAAGGCGTGGTCGAGACCGGCGTCTTCCAACCGATCGAAGAACCGATCCCCTCCGAACCCCGCTACGTCGCCGTGGACGCCGGACACGTCTACTGGACCAACACGGGCGGCGCACCACCTTCGGGCCGCTCGACAGCGGCGACACGATCGGCCGGGCCGCCCTCGACGGCGAAGAAGAACTCGTCGACGGCACGGTCGAACCGGCCTTCATCTGCGGCGAGGAAGCCGCCCAGCCGCACAAACGCCTGGCCTCAAACCCGCAGGGGATCGCGGTCGACGCCGGACACATCTACTGGGCCAACGCGGCGCAGGACGGTCTCGCTGCAGGATCTCGCGAGCGGGGATCGACGGCAGCGAGGTCGAAGAAACCTTTGTCAAACCGCCGGCAAGCCGAACCCCCTACG
>CAVZEV010000012.1:0-153452 GCA_963774405.1 uncultured Solirubrobacterales bacterium
GAGGCGGGCGAAGACGGCGAGGTTGTCCTCGACCGTGACGTCGACGTCGAGGTTGTCGAGCTGCGGCACCACGCCCATCTCGGCCCGCGCCGCCTTGGCGTCGCCGGGCAGCTCGTGGCCGAGCACGCGCAGCTCGCCCGCGTCGGCGATCGCCTGGCCGGTGAGCAGCCGCATCGTCGTCGACTTGCCGGCGCCGTTGGGGCCGAGCAGGCCGAGGCAGATGCCCTCCGGCACCTCGAGGTCGAGCCCGTCCACCGCCGTGATCGGGCCGAAGCGCTTGACCACGCCGCGGAGCTCTATCGCCGCCATGCGTCGATTCTCAATGATCGTCGGCACCGGCGGCGAGCTGGCGTTCCAGCTCGGCGGCGCGCTCGGGGTCGAAGAGGCTGAGCGCGACCGCGGTCGCCGCCGAACGGGTGGTGGAGATCGCCAGCAGGCGCGGGTCGCTGGGCAGCCGCTTGGCGCTCTCGGAGAGGAAGAGCTCGGCCAAGACCGGCATCTCGCGCCCGCCCGCCGTGCTCAGCACGCGCAGGATCGAGAGCGTGGCGCTGGCGTCGGAGGCGCGCTGGTTCCAGTCGGTCGGGCTGGGGGTGGCGATGACCATGTGCGGCCGCGACTCGATCAGGCTGCGCGGCAGGTGCTTGGTGTCGGTCGGCAGCGCTTCGACGTAGTGGATGCGCACGCCCGAGGGTTCGGCGGTGCCGAGGTAGCGGTCGAAGGCAGGCCGCGGCGCGATCATCGTCACCGCGAAGCTCTCGGCGCCGACCTCGGCCAGGTCCTCCATCAGCGCCGGCGCGTTGATGCCGCAGCCGACGATCGTCAGCCGCAGCGGTTCGCCCGCCCGCTGCGCCGCCTTCCAGGCCGCGTCGACGAGCCTGGTGAAGGGCTCGACCGAGCCGTGCTCCGCCACCCAGCCGGGCAGCTTCGCCAGGGCCGGCGGCCGGGTGATCGCCAGCCGCAGCAGGGCCGAGACGGTGCGGTCGCCGACCACCGCGTCCCAGTGCGACGGGAAGAGCTCCCAGCTGGCATCGACGTTGCGGCCGCGGCGGAAGAGCAGCCGCACCATCGGCTTCGCCTCGCGCTCGCTCAGGTAGTCGAGCAGGGCGAGGCCGCTCTGGGTCACCTCGACGTCGGCCGCCTCGGCGGGGACGGGCCCGCTGGTCGAGGGCATCAGCAGGATCGCCCGCGCCCGCTCCGCGCCGGCCAGCTCGAAGCCCGAGTCGCCCGCGGTGTCGCCGAAGATCAGGTCGAACTTGAGCCCGCCCCCGGCGGAGTCCTCGAGCTCGTCGAGGATCTGCGGGCGCGAGTCGCGAGCCGACTCGGGCGCGAGCAGGACGAGCCGCTTCAGCTCGGTCCCGAGCCGGGCCTCCGAGGCGGCCGAGGCGGCCACCGAGGCGAGGTCGATGCCGCCGACGACGAGCAGGTGGTCGCTGCAGGTGACCGGCCGGTCGACCTGGCCGATCCGCTCCAGCGAGTTGGCGACGACCTCGGCGACGAAGGTGAAGAGCAGGCCGACGAGCAGGACCAGTCCGATCACCACCTGGAAGAGGCCGACGGCGCGTTCGGCCCCGTCGACGTCGTCGTGCAGGCTGGAGGGGTCGAGCACGTGCAGCACCGCCGACCAGAGCGCCTCGCCGAAGTTGCCGTACTGGCCGAGCACGACGTGGTCGACCGCGGCGCTCCCCAGCAGCAGCATCGCGACCGCGGAGACGAGCAGGACGACGCGGCCGATCGTGGTCTGCGTCGCTCGTCTCAACACGTGCCTGAGCTTATGGGTCCATATGTCCTGGGAGACTGGCGGCGTGCTGGACGAGCGCTGGATCAGATCGCTGCACGTGGAGACCCTGCGCGAGGCCGAACTGCACGCCGGGCACGAACCGCACGTGCTCTTCCAGGCCTCGACGATCGCGGCGCTGCTCGAGGGCGCCTACGAGGGCGACCTCTGCTTCGCTGAGCTGGCCGAGCACGGCGACCTCGGGCTGGGCACGCTGAACGGGCTGGACGGCGAGATGATCGCCCTCGACGGTCGCTTCTACCGCGCCGACGCGGAGGGCAACGTCAGCGAGGTCGCCGCCGCGGCGAAGACGCCGTTCGCGGTGGTGGCGGAGTTCTCGCCGTCGCTGGAAGTAGAGATCGAGGGCGCGCTCGAACACGACGAGCTGCTGAGCAGGATCGATGCGCTGGTCCCGCCCGACGCCGCCTCCTGCGCGATCCGCGTCGACGGGCGCTTCGAGCTCCTCCGCGCCCGCTCGGTGCCGCGCCAGCACCCGCCCTACCGGCCGCTGACCGAGGTCGTTGCCAAACAGCACGTCTTCGAGCTCAGCGACGTCGCCGGCACGATGCTCGGCTTCCGCTTCCCCGACTACGTCGAGGGGATCGAGGTCAGCGGCTACCACCTGCACTTCATCGACGAGGACCGCCGCCGCGGCGGTCACGTGCTCGGCTCGCGCAGCGCCGGGCCGCTGCGGGTTCGGATCGACCCGTCCAGCGATCTGCACGTCGAGCTGCCGCTCGGGGTCGAGCTGGGGAACCCCGAAGTTGCTGCCGCCACGCACGACGCGCTCGAGCAGGTGGAGCGAGCGGGTTAGGTCGCCTCGGCAAGGTGCTCGGCGAGCCAGAGGTCGACGAGCCAGTCGCCCTGCCCGCCTTTGCGGCGAACGACGCGGATGCCCTCGGCGTCGCTCTGTATCTCCAGCTTTCTCGACTTGGCGGCGAACGGGCGGCTCGGCTCGCCCACGCTCACCTCGCTGCCACCCGACTCCAGCCGCACCGAGACCGCGCGGCCGTGCCGCTCCCCGCTCAAGACCAGCGCGCCGCGGACCTTCGGCCCCAGCTGCCCGCCCTCCGGCCCACCGTAGGTGCGCGGCTCGATCCTCACCTTCGGCCGCTCGGTCACGGCGAGGCCGAGCGGCGCCATCGCCGTATCGACCTTGGCGTACCCCTGGTCCATCTCGCCGCCGGGCATCAGCGCCCGGGCGGAGCCGTAGAGCGCGGCGAGCACGATCAGCGGCCCGCCGATCAGCAGCGGCAGGAGGCTTTCGAAGAGGTAGATCGCGGGCACGGTGAGGAAGATCAGCAGCGTCACCAGCATGCCGAGCCGCAGGCTGCGGCGACTCGACTCCCACATCGACTCGCGGGCGCGGATCGCCTCCACGTCGATCGGCTCGATCGCCAGCGCCGCCCAGAGCTGCTGTTCGGACATCGTCGTCGGGTCCTCGACCCGGCCGTCGCTTTCCGCGACGGCTCGCTGCACCGCCTTGGCGTCGGTGCCGGCCGCGCGCCTCAGGTCCGCCCGCTGGAGCGCGAAGAGGATGACGAAGAAGACGGCGAGGATGCCGAAGATCAGCGCCAGCGTCCCCTTCGGGTTCGCTTCGTTGCCCGCCGAGGAGGCGACGATCGCAATAACGATCGCCACCACGACGACCCCGATCAACCCAAACCGCCCCGATCGCATAAACCCACCCGCCACGAAGCGCCAGCCTACCCCCCCAAGGGCCGACGGGCCGAAACCGTGTCGATATGTCACGTTTGAGGCCCGTCGGCCCCCGCGCTAGCAGTGGCGGTAGAGGAGCCAGGAGCGGTTGGCGGCCACGCGGCGGTAGCGGGGGGGACGGCGAGGGAGAAGCGGGTGGGGTCGTTGGGGTCGAGGATGAAGTTGTGGATCACGAAGGGGTCGGCGGGGTCGAGGAAGTAGCCGCGGCGCGGCACGCCTTCCTCGCTGGCGCTGACGATCTCGGTCGGCTTCACTTCGAGGTTGAAGGCGAGACGGGGGATGGCGCGGTGGTTGGGCACGGCGATCTTGCCGCAGAGCGGCTTGGCGAAAGCGCCGGAGCTGGCCAGGTCTGTAGAGGTCGCGCTCGACCTGGCCCTGGTTGGCGAGGTCGCTGTGCACGGTCGAGTCGAGGTTCCACTGGTTCGGCAACCAGAGCACGAACATCAGCGCGACGACGCCGGCGAAGACCTGCCAGCGCCGCCGCCAGGGGTTCTCGGAGTCGATCAGCCGCCAGCCGAGCAGGGCGACGGCGACGAAGATCGCCAGGATCGCGGCGCCGAGCATCGTGTAGCGGGCGATGATCGCCAGGCCGGCGGTGGCCAGCGCGGCAAATGCGGCAAGGGCGAGGACGGCGGCGGCGAGGCCGAGCGCGGCGCGGCGGCGCAGGAAGGCGAAGGCGAGGATGACGCCGCCCAGCGCCCCGACCATCCCCGGCCACTGCATCACTTCGCCGAGCGCGCGGGGTCCCCAGAGGACCAGGTCGACCGGGCCGGTGTGGCGCTTCAGCGTCTCGACGGTTTCCTGGGTGCCGGTCAAGGAGTAGAGGAAATTTCCGGTGGTGATCCCGTCGAAGATCAGCCAACAGATCGGACCGGCCAAGGCGAGCAGGGCGAACCAGACCAGTTCTCGCCTGGTCCGCTCGCGGCGCCAGCACACTCCTCCCCGGTAGTCGAGCGCCAGCCAGAGCCAGTAGGCGATGGCGAACCCCCAGGCCTCGGGGCGGAGCAGGCCCGCGAGGGCGAGCAGAGTCAGCACTGGCCAACCGGCGCGGGGCTTCTTGCTCTCTATTACGAGGGCGCCGAGGACGAGGGCTATGTAGGGGACGTCGACGTAGGCGCGCAGGCCGTTGGAGAGGTAGGGGGCGCGGGTGAGGACGATGAGGGCGGCGACGGCGCCGATCGGGCGGTCGAACCAGAGCGAGCCGAGGCGGTAGACGAGGTAGCCGACCAGGCCCAGCGAGACGTAGGCGACGATCATCGTCACGGTGATCGCGCCGTCGCCGAGCGGCGTCGTGATTGCGCCGAGCAGGTCGGCAAGCGGGTGGGGCGTGGGAGGGAGGGCGGCGCCGTAGTCGGGGCTCACGCCGTGCGCCAGTTCGCGCCCCCAGACGAGCGCGTAGATCGTGTCGTAGTTGGGGAAGCCGGTCGGGAAGAGGATCAGCAGGGCAGCGCTGACGCCGGCGACCCAGGCGGCCGGTGTCAGCCAGTTACGGACCCGCGATGGCACCGCCGCAACCTACAGATGCAGTTGGGGAGGGGGGGCTTGGCGACTTACCCGCCGTATAGCGACCGTAAGTCGCCAAGGGCCGCGGACCCTCGCGGATACACTGGCTGCGGTGCCGCCGTCCAGCGACTCGATCTCCCTCTACCGCCGCCACCGCCCCGGTTCCTTCGACGAGGTGGTGGGCCAGCAGCACGTCGTGCGCACGCTGCGCAACGCGGTCGAGCAGGGCAAGGTCCACCACGCCTACCTCTTCGTCGGTTCGCGCGGCACCGGCAAGACCTCGATGGCGAAGATCCTCGCCCGCTCGCTCAATTGCGAGCGCGGCGGCCCCACGGTGACGCCCTGCGGCGAATGCGAATCGTGCACGACGATCGCCGCCGGCTCCTCGATCGACGTGATCGAGATGGACGCCGCCTCCAACCGCTCGGTCGACGACGTGCGCGACCTGCGCGAGCGCGTCGCCTACGCGCCCACCGGTGGCCGCTGGAAGGTCTACATCCTCGACGAGGCGCACATGCTGACCAAGGAGGCCTGGAACGCCTTCCTCAAGACGCTCGAGGAGCCACCGCCCAACACCGTCTTCGTGCTCGCCACCACCGAGGCGCACAAGGTGATGGCGACGATCGCCGACCGCTGCCAGCGCTTCGACTTCCAGCGCCCCTCGCTTGAGCAGATCTCCGAGGTGCTCAACCGGGTTGCCGCCGCCGAGCAGATCGAGGCCGAGGACGCCGCGGTGGCGATGATCGCCCGCTCGGCCTCGGGCAGCTTTCGCGACGCGCTCGGCACCCTCGACCAGCTGGTCGCTTTCGGCGGCAACCAGGTCAAGCTCGAAGACGTGCTCGAGTTGCTCGGGGCCGCCGACGCCGAGCTGCTCTTCGACGCCGTCGACGCCGTCATCGCCGAGGACCCCAAGGGCGTCCTGCTCGGGGTCGAGAAGATGGCCCGCTCCGGCCGCGACCCCGCCCAGTTCGCCCGCGACCTGCTCGCCCACCTGCGCCACCTCCTCGTCACCCAGACCGTCGGCGAGGTGCCGAATACGTTCGTGGTGACAGCAACTGACGCGGGACGCCTCTCGGCCCAAGCAAGCTCGATCGGCGCGGCGACTCTGGTCCGAACCATCGACGAGCTGGCGAACGCGCTCACGTCGGTGCGCGAGGGAGACGACGCGCGCATGGCCGTGGAGATCGCCCTGCTGAAGGCTGCCCGACCGGATCTGGATCCCTCAACGGAGGGATTGCTCAGGCGTATAGAGAGACTCGAGCAAGGGTCGAATACGTCTCGGGCCGCGGGTCCTGTCGCCACAGGGCACCCCCCACCGCCTGCGGTAGCTAAAGCTTCCTCGGCGGCGGGCCCCCCTACGGCGCCACCCCCGGCAGAGACCTCTTCGGTTGACGAGCCCACACCCGAGGCGTCAGCGGGAAGCTCTGAAGACCCCGGCCCCGAGGAGAGCTTCAGAGACGCCGAGACTGAGCCGTCTGAAGAGGACGACCCTCCCGCAGGCCAGTTGGATCTCGCTCAGATCGTCAACACCTGGCCCTCGGTCCTGGACAAGCTGCGCGAGACGAGTCCGGCGTTGGCCGCGACCTTTGATGGAGCGCGACCGGTTTCGCTCGATCCTGAGGAGGGACTGCGTGTCGGGTTTCCCGCCGAGCTCACCTTCAACAAGCGCAAGGCGGAGACGCCAGAGAAGCGCGAGCTGATGGCCGATGTGATCGAGGATGTGCTGGGGGAGAGGTTGCGGCCGACTTACGTGCTGCTGGAGGACGAGCCGGCCGCGCCGGCGGAGGAGGCGCAGGACTCCGACCGCGGGATCGATCACGATGCGATGGTGGAGAAGCTGAAGAGCGAGCTCGATGCTGAGGAGGTCGGCTGATGGCCAGGGGTGGACCCGGTGGTGGTTTCGACGTCAACGCGCTGATGAAGCAGGCGCAGAAGATGCAGGACGAGATGCTGCAGGCGCAGGAGTCGCTCAAGGACGAGGTGGTCGAGGCCGGCGCCGGCGGCGGCATGGTCAAGGTCAAGATGGGCGGCGATCTGACCCTGCGCGAGATCGTCATCGACCCCGAGGCGGTCGATCCCGAGGACGTCGAGATGCTGGCCGAGATGGTGCAGGCCGCGGTCAACGAGGGCCTGCGCGCCGCTCAGGCGCTGGCGGAGTCGAAGATGGGCGGGATCACGGGCGGCCTCGGCGGCCTCCCCGGGATGTGAGCCCGACGAGTTTCCGGTGTGCCTTTTCCCCGTCACACAGGGATAAAGCGCACCGGAAGGGATGGTCGTGAGCGCGGAGGGGCCGGCGCCGCTGGCGCGCCTCGTCGCCGAGCTTTCGCGGTTGCCGGGGATCGGGCAGCGCACGGCGCAGCGGCTCGCCTTCCACATCCTCCGCGCCCCTGACGAAGAGGCGGCGGCGCTCTCGGCCGCGATCGTCGAGGTGAAGGAGAAGGTCGGGCTCTGCGAGGAGTGCTTCAACCTCGCCGAGGGCCCGCGCTGCCGGATCTGCGCCGATCCCAACCGCGACCGGACGACGATCTGCGTGGTCGAGGAGCCGGCCGACGTGATCCCGATCGAGCGCACTCACGAGTACCGCGGCCTCTATCACGTGCTCGGCGGCGCCCTCTCGCCGATCGACGGGGTCGACGCCGAGGACCTGAAGATCGCCGAGCTGCTGCGCCGGGTCGAGAACGGCGGGGTCCAAGAGGTCGTCCTCGCGACCAACCCGACGACCACCGGCGAGGCCACGGCGCTGCACATCGCCGAGCGCCTGCGCGACCAGGTCTCGGTCACCCGCCTGGCCAGCGGCCTGCCGGTCGGCGCCGACCTCGAGCACGCCGACGAGGTCACCCTCGGCAAGGCCTTCGCCGGCCGCCGCAGCCTCGACTGAGCCGGGCCCAACTTTCGTCCAGGGCGCCCGTGACAAAAGATTGCAACCGCGGACGAACCGACTAGACACCTGTCGGTTCGCAAATAGCGAGATTTCGCGGTCCTGGCGTCCGTTGCTTTCGAGAAGGTCTTCGAGTGGCGACGCAGACTCCGACAAGGGACGCTGGAGGTGGGGACTCGCCGATCGGGCAGGTCGCCCGCGAGGCCTTCGTCGAGGCGGCGCAGAAACTGGCCGAGGAGTTCGGCTCGGTGACCGCGACGGCGGTCGCAGCGGTTCGCGAGGCCCAGCCGGCCGTCAGCGCGGCTCCAGCACCGGCTCCCGCTCCGTCCCAAACGGAGCCCCACGCGAGCCTCTTCCAGCCCGGCCATATGCGGCGCCGGCTCGACCAGCTGATCGAGACCAACAAGCGCCACGGCCACCCCTTCGGCCTCGTCGTCTTCGATGTCGACGGCCCGGGGACTCGCGGCGGCGACGGGGCCGATGCAAGGGAGACGATGCTGACCGTCGTCGGCGCGGCGCTGCGCGACGCGGTGCGGATCGTCGACGAGACCTTCCTGCTCGAGGAGGACGCGCTCTGCGTGCTGGCGCCGAACCAGTCGACGGTCGAGGGCGTGCAGATGACCGAGCGGCTGCTGCGCATGCTCGACGAGCTCGAGGCCGCCGGTGGCCTGAAGATCTCCGTCTCGGCCGGCGTCGTCGCCTGCCCCGAGCACGGCAACGACGCCGAGGAGCTGCTGCGCAAGGCCGACGAGGCGATGTGGCGAGCCCGCGCCGTCGGCCAGCCGGTCGGCGTCGGCGCTCTGCAAGATCGCTGACAGATTTCGCGAATCTGTCCATAACTTGCGTAAACCTGGGTTTTCGGTGCCAGAATGGCCGCCAGATGCCGGGCATACGAACAAATGCGGCTGCCGAAGTTCTCGGCGTCAGCCCAAATACCCTGCGCAGCTGGGAGCGCCGCTACGGCTTCCCGACGCCGAAGCGCACCCAGGGCAACCACCGTAACTACGAGCTGGTCGAGCTGCAGACCCTGCGTGACGCGCTGGCCCAGACCGGCAACATCTCTTCCGCGATCGAGCTGACGCGCCAGCGTCAATCGGCGCCGGCCGGCGACGACAGCCTGCTCGCCGCCCTGGAGAGCTTCGACGAGGACGCCGCCGACCGCGCGGTCGAGGAGAGCCTGGCGCTGCGGCCGCTGGAGCGCACGGTCGAGGAGCTGCTGCTGCCGGCGATCGACCGCCTCGCCGTCGACCCCGACCGCGAGGCCGAGCTCGAGTTCGCCTCGCGCTGGGCGACCGGCTGGCTGCACGGCGCCCGCCGCCTCGCCTCCACCGCCTCGCGCCCGGCCGGCATCCTGTTGCTCGACTCCAGCCGCGGCTCCGACGCCGAGGCGGTCCACGCCCAGGCGCTCGACCTGACCCTGCGCCGCGCCGGCTTCCGCGTGTTGATGCTCTCCAACGAGCTCGGCGACGAGCGCCTCGAGCGCGCCCTGCGCGCCCTCGACGCGACCGCGATCGTGCTCTGCGGCCCGCGCGCCGACACCGCGAGCGCGGTCAAGCTGGTCCGCCAGATCCGCGACCTCGGCGTCGACGCTCCGCTCTTCGGCTTCCGCGCCAGCGGCCTGATCGGCGACGCGATTCCCTCCGCCGGGGACAGCCCCAGCGAGGTGACGGGGATGCTCAACGCCGACCTCCGCCGCCGCGCCGCCCAGGCATTCGCCTGAATCTCATTGTAAATTCCATCAGTTAGTGATGGAATTTCCGTCGTCTACTGACGGAATTTACATCGATTACTGAAGGATTTGGCATACTTTGAAGCGTGATACAGCGTCACGCTCGCAAACTGATCCTCGAAGCGGCCGACGATTCTCGCGTCGTGATGGTCGCCGGACCGCGCCAATCGGGCAAGACGACCCTGGTCAGGGATCTGGTTTCCGATGCCCTGCCGATGTCCTACGTCACTCTTGACGACGCTCCCGCCCGCCGACTCGCCGCCGATGACCCGGTCGGGTTCATCGCCGGCCTGGATCTCCCGGTCGCGATCGACGAGGTGCAGCGTGCCCCCGAGCTGCTGCTCGAGATCAAGCGCAGAGTCGATCGCGACACGCGGCCGGGGCGATTCCTCCTCACCGGCTCGGCTCGGGCGCTCTCGCTGCCCGATGTTGGCGACGCGCTGGTCGGCCGAGTGGAGCCGGTCACTCTTTGGCCGCTGTCCCAGGCAGAGATCGAGGGGTCGGAGGGGAACCTGGTCGACGCCCTGTTTGCGGGTGAGGCGCCGACGATCGCCGATGCACCCATCGGTCGGGACGCCTGGCTCGAGCGGGCGCTGGCGGGGGGATTGCCCGAGGCTCGCGAGCGAGCGCCTGGGCGCCGCCGCGATGCTTGGTTCTCCTCCTACCTGACGACGCTGATGGAGCGCGACGTGCGCGATCTCGCCGACATTCGCGCTCTTGACGAGGTGCCGGCGCTGATCGCGCTGGTTGCCGCGCGCAGCACCGCCCCGCTCAACCTGGCTTCGCTCGCCGGCGAGCTGCGCATCTCCGAGGCATCGGTCCGCCGCTACCTCGCCTTGCTCGATGCCGCGTTCGTCGTCCTCAGGGTCCCGTCCTGGCGGCGCAACCTGGGGCGGAGGGCCACGGCCGCCCCCAAGTACCAGCTCGTCGACTCCGGTCTCGCGGCGCACGTCCTCAGTCTCACGCCGGAGAGGCTCGAAGCCGACGGCGCCCTGGCGGGCGGTTTGCTCGAGAGCTTCGTCAGGATGGAGCTGGTCAAGCAGGCGGCGACGAGCGACACGCGGCCCACCATTCACCATTTCCGCACGCGCGGCGGTGGGGCCGAGGTCGATGCCGTGCTCGAGCGCCGCGGCGGCGACGTGGTCGGCGTGGAGGTCAAGGCATCGGCGACTCCGGCCAAGCGCGACTTCCGCGGCTTGACGGAGCTCCGTGACAGTCGCGGCGAGAAGTTCCGCGCCGGTGTCGTCCTCCATTGCGGGGAGCAAACGCTGGCCTTCGGGGAGCGAATGTGGGCTCTGCCGGTATCGGCACTCTGGTGAGCAACTCCGTTTTAACCACCCGGTAGCACTCTGGTTACAACTTCGATACGGCTGACCGCGAAGCTGCCGCGGAGATGCTTCGGCCGTCCAATATCTCCTCGTCCCACCCCGATCCGTCACCAACCGGTGACCGGCTGGTGACGATCTGGTGTCACCGTTGACAACAGCTTGTAAACAGGTCGTTGAAGTTCGGTGAACCGCTTGACAGGGCCATTTGCGACCACAACGCTGGCGCCGCAAACGGTCAGTCAACGAAAGGAATGACTCGCATGAGCAACAGTCTCAGCGAACCTGCGCGGGGCCGGCGCCCCGTCGCGGCAGGGCTCCTCGCCCTCCTGCTGGTGGCGCTCGCGGCGGCGGCAATGGCCGCCAAGGCACACGCAGATTTCAGCCTCGGCAAATGTGAAGGCTCCGACGCGATCGGACAGGGTTCCTCCTTCCAGAAGGAAGCGCAGAAGCTCTTCAACGAACACTTTGCCAACGACTACTGCGTCGGCACGCCCGGTCAGGGCCTGCTCAACGTCACCTACGAACCGACCGGCAGCGGTGCCGGAATCAAGTCGATGGAGCTGCGGACGGGGACTACCCGCTTCGGCGGCACCGACGATCCTCCCACCCCGGCGCAGGTGAACCTGATCAACGCCGGCGCCGAAGAAGTCGGCGGCAAACTCGAAGCCGACAAAATCTCCACCGACGACGGCAAAGTTCACGTCGTACCGGTGGCGGTAGGGGCCGTGGCGCCGCTGGTCAACTTCCCCGATGGCTGCAACCCGGAACAGCTCAAAGACGAATACCGGACGGTCTCGAAAGCCGAAATCGAAGCCAACGCGGCGAAGAAGGGGCTGCTGCGCGTGCGCATGCCGAAGGCCATGTTCGAGAAGATCTGGGCCTTCGAAGCGGGTTTCAGGAACTGGAACGAAGCCTTCCCCGAACTCGTTGGCGCGGCCTGCGAAAAGCCGATCGTCCGCGTCGTCCGCTTCGACCAGTCCGGCACCTCGTTTGCCTTCAAGGACTACCTGAGCCGGATCAACCCGGCCAGGGGCTGGCTGACGACCTACGCGACCGGGCCGAACGAAACGAAGGAGTGGCCAGGCGCCGAATACGGCACCGGCGGCCAGTGCGGCGCCACCGCGGCTCCCGGCAAGCAGGAAGACTCGGTCGACCACCTGACCAGCGGCTGCGCGAACGGCAACGGCGCTCTGGTGCCGAAGCTGCAGGCGACCGACGGTTCGATCGGCTACTCCGATCTGGCCACCGCCCGCTCGCTCGGCACCGTCCTCGACCCGACCAACACGACGGAAGCTCCGACGACCCCGTACTGGACCCAGGCGCAGAACGGCAACGGTGAATTCACCGAGCCGACCTTCTCCGCCGACGGCTTCGAGACGGTCGGTCAGAAGGGCTCCAACTGCAAGACGGTTGAATTCAGCGGTGTTCCCGCGACCACGCTCGCCGATTGGTCGAAAGCCAGCGGCGTCGACTCAAAAGTCGGCTTCGGCATCTGCACGCTCACCTACGTGCTGCTGTTCGACGACAACGCGGCCGCCTGGGGTGCGAGCAGCACCGAAGAAGCGAAGGCCCGCACGGTCAAGGACTACTGGGAGAACATCGTCAGCCCGGGAATCCAGGGCCAGCTGTTCGGCCGTGACTACGCGGCCCTGCCGGAATCGATTCGCCAGATCGCCCAGACGGGCGTCGACGAAATCGGTTGGGAAAAGTCCGGCGAAGTCGAAAAAGATAAAGAAGGCCCGAAAACCGGCGGCGGAGCCGGCACCGGCAGCAGCACCGGCGGCGGTAGTGCGGTCACGCCTCCGAGCAGCCAGTTCAGCCTCACCCGCAAGTCGATCTCGTCGAAGAGCGGCGGCGCGACCCTCTCGGTCAAGCTGCCGGGCGCCGGCAAGCTCGACGTGCTCGGCAAGGCCAAGGTGGGCAAGAAGAAGATCACCGTTGGGCACGTCGCCCTCAACGCGGCCAAGGGCGGCACGTACAGCGTCACTCTGAAGCCGAGCGGGGCGGCGAAGAAGGTGCTCAAGAAGAAGGGCAAGCTCAAGGTCACGCTGACGCTGACGTTCACCCCGAACGGCGGCACGGCAGGCACGACGACCAGCACCGTCACCCTCAAGATGACGAAGACGCGTGGCAAGCACCGACCGTAAACGGCCGGGGCTGAAGCGCCCTCAGGTTGAATTCCGCGACGTCGCCCGCAGTGTGGGCGACGTCGCGGCATCTGTGGGTCGGTGGTTCCTCAAGGACCCGATCAACACCGTGTTGATCGTCGCCTCGATCGCCCTGACGATCCTCTTCTTCTCCCTGCTCAGCGCGATCCAGCCCGCCTCGAGCGGCGAACGGGTGCCCTTGAGCCGGGTCGAAAAGCTGGCCAAGCACAAGCAGATCCAGCTGGCGACCCTGCTCGACGTCGACTCGCGGGTCGTGGTCGACACCAAAGAAGGCCTCGAACTGTACGCGGCCTATCCGAAGTCCAACACCGAGACCTCCAATCTGGTCAAGGAGCTGACCGCCGGCGGCGCCGTGGTCGAGATCGACCAGCAGGCCGACAAGCCCTCGAAGCAGATCATGGTCCAGTTCCTGATCCCGATCCTGCTCCTCGTCTGCCTCTTCGTGCTCTTCACCCGGCTCGGCCAGGACGGCGGCGCCGGCGCCTTCGCCGGCTTCTCGAAGTTCACCGGCAAGGGGCGGAAGAAGGGCGCCGCGGCGCCCGACCGCACCACCTTCGACAAGGTCGCCGGGGCCGGCGAAGCGGTGGCCGAGCTGCGCGAGATCCGCGACTACCTCGCCAATCCGGGCAAGTACGCCTCGGTCGGGGCGCGGGCGCCGAAGGGCGTGCTCCTGGTCGGCCCCCCGGGCACCGGCAAGACCCTGCTCGCCAAGGCGACCGCGGGCGAGGCCGAGGCGGCGTTCTTCTCGCTCTCGGGCTCTGACTTCGTCGAGTCGCTGGTCGGCGTCGGCGCCGCCCGCGTGCGCGACCTCTTCGCCCAGGCGCGCAAGCAGGCGCCGGCGCTGATCTTCATCGACGAGCTCGACGCCGCCGGGCGCAAGCGCGGCGCCGGGGTCGGCCAGGGCAACGACGAGCGCGAGCAGACCCTGAACGCGCTGCTGGTCGAGATGGACGGCTTCGGCGGCGACGCCGGCATCGTCGTCCTCGCGGCGACCAACCGCCCGGACGTGCTCGACCCGGCGCTGCTGCGGCCGGGGCGCTTCGACCGCCAGGTCACGGTCGACGTGCCCGATGTCCACGGCCGGCTCGAGATCCTCGTCCTGCACTGCGGCGATCGTCCGCTCGCGCCCGGCACCTCGCTCGATGAGATCGCCAAGCTGACCTCGGGCTTCAGCGGCGCCGAGCTGGCCAACGTGATCAACGAGGCGGCGCTGCTTACCGTGCGCGAAGGCCGCACCGAGATGGATCAGGCGACGCTGGAGGAGGCGATCGACAGGGTCGTCTCGGGGCCGGCCCGCAAGAGCCATGTGCTCAGCGACGAGGAGCGCTGGGTGATCTCGATCCACGAGTCCGCTCACGCGGTCGTCACCCGCTCGATCGGTCAGAAGGTCTCGGCCCAGAAGCTCTCGATCGTCGCTCGCGGGCGCCAGCTCGGCACCGCGGCGCACATGCTCACCGATCGTGACGCCGTGGTCATGCAGGAGCCCGACCTGCGCCGCCACCTGATCGCGATCGTCGCCGGCTTCACGGCGGAGAAGATCGAGTTCGGCTTCGTCTCGACCGGCGTCCACGACGACCTGCACACGGCGACCGGGCTGGCCCGCGAGATGGTCACCTCCTACGGCATGTCCGACGCGCTGGGGCCGGTGACGATCGGCGAAAAAGCCGGCGAGGTCTTCCTCGGCGCCTCGCTGCAGGAGCTTGGCTCGGTCGGCCCGGCCACGCTGGAGCTGATCGACCGCGAGGTCGAGCGGATCATCGGCGACTCGGTGGCGCAGGCCGAGGACGTGCTGAGGCGGAACTGGAGCGCGGTCTATGAGACCGCCAACGCCCTGGTCGAGCACGAGACGCTCTCCGGCGTCGCCCTCGACGCGGTGCTCTCGACCGTGCAGCCCACCCTGCTCGACCTCGCCGGCACGGGCCGTGAGCCCGAGGAGGACTCCGAGGTGCGCACGCAGGAGTGGGAGGCACAGCCGGACGGTGACTGAGCGCGCGACAGCGGCGCTTGCGCTGCTCGCGGCAGCGATCCTCGCCGGCTTTGCGCTCGTCCCGGGCAAGGCGCTCGCCGCGGCGCCGATCTGGCGCCTCGAGCAGCCGGCGCCACCGCCGGGAGCGCCGTTCAAGGTGCCGCTCGGGGCGCCCGGCGACCTCAGCTTCTGGGCGCCGAACCGCGGCCTGCTCACGGTCGAGGGCAACTCGACGATCCCGCCCGGGATCTACAGCTGGAACGGCCAGAGCTGGCATCAGCTGGCGACGGTCTGCGGCGGGCCCGGCGAGACGGCGCGGATCGCCTGGGCCGGCCCGGACGAGTTCTGGGTCATCAGCGAACCGAGCCCGCCTCGCGCCGGCTCGGGCCTGGCCCTCTGCCACTTCCTCAACGGGCAGGTCGTGGGCTCCTACAGCACGCCGCTCGAATCGGCTGACCCCTTCCACCAGATGTTCTCCGCCGCCTGCGCCGGCGCCGGCGACTGCTGGTTCGGCGGGGTCGGCTCGCAGGCCCGCTCGGCCAGCGCATCGGCGCCTTTCACCTGCACTGGAACGGCAGCGCGCTCGAAAGCGTCTACGGGCCGCAGGGGCGGGCGGTCAGCGACATGCAGTTCCACGACGGCATGCTCTACGAGAGCACCCTGGCCGGCCGGGCGCCCGAAGACCGCACCGACCCAATCGTCCTCGCCCAGCCCGAGCCGGTGCCGAGCCTGATCCACACGATCTCCGGCCACAGCTTCAGCAACGACCCGTTCGCACCCGAACCGCTCGAAGAAGCGCCGGGCGGCGAAACGGAGCTGCTGGCGCTCGATGGCGACGCCGGCGACCTCTGGGCGGTCGGCGGCGGCGCCGCCTCGGGGCCGGCCGCGCCCGCGGGCGGCTCGGTTCCGCGCCCGCCGCTCGCTGCCCACCTGGTCGCCGGCGAGTTCCAGCAGCTGAGCCTGAGCGGCGCCTCCTTCGGCCCCAGCGACCGCTTCGGCGACGTCGCCGCGATCCCCGGCAGCAGCGCGGCGATGGCGACCGTGGTCCCGTTCGCGGAACGGCACAGCGCCAACAGCAAGGCGACGGTGGCGATGATCGAAGCCGGCGGCGCCGTCACCACGACCCGCCTGCCGGCGGCGGGGGCCGGTCGCGGCAGCGCCGCGCGGATCGCCTGCCCGGCGCCAAACGACTGCTGGATGGCCACCTGGGGCGGCTGGCTCTTCCACTACAGCGACGGAGCCCCGGAAGCGCTCGACACCGACCCCAACTTCGCCGGCACGATCACCTTCCGCCCCAACGAGGCGGCTGAACAGTTCATCCCCGACGCCCTGCCGGAAGACGACTCGCTGCTGTTCGCGCCGCCGCCGGTCGAAGCGCCGAGGGAAGAAGAAGGCAAGCGCCACGTCCACCGCCTGCCGCCGCTGCTGCGCCAGATCCACTCCCACCTGCAGGGGCTGCGGCTGATCGTCACCTTCACCGTCACCCGGCGCGCCCGCGTGCAGCTGCTTGCCAAGCGCGGCGGCAAGGTGGTCGCGCACACCCCCCAGCGCACCTTTGCCCCGGGCAGGCGCCGGCTCAGCCTGCAGCTCTCGCGCAAGCGCTACCCGACCGGCCTCGCCTTCAAGACGAAGGAGCTGAAGAAGTGAAGGCCGAGCGCGGCGGCCGCCGGCTTGCCGCCGCCGCGGTGGCCTTCGCCCTGACCGTGACGCTCGCCTTGGTCGCGGCGAGCGAGGGCAACAGCCAGCCCGCGGCGGGCCCCAGCGGGCCGCTGCCGCTGCTCGGCGCCGCCGACTCCGAGACGGTCCTGATCGGCGCCTCGGCCGCGGGCGAAGCGTGGGGCTACCGGATGCTGCCACTCTCGGTCGGCGGCGTTCGCGTCGGCTCGCGGACGCTTCCCTTCGGGCCGCAGACCGACCCCTCGGGCCAGCGCCAGCAGCTCGCCTTCCTGCGCTACACCGATGCCGGCGGCTGGCAGGTGTTCGACACGCCGCTCGACGCCGGGCAGCCCTACCGCGGCCCGAACCCGAACCGGCTCTCGGCGCGGATCACGCCGGCCGGCGGCGGGGTGCTGATCGGCCGCGACTCGAGCCGGCCGCCGGGGGAACAGGCGGTGCTGCTCGACCACGATCCGGGGGGAAGCTGGCGCACCGTGCAGACGCCCGGGCCGGCGCTGCTGCTGCCGGCCGAAGCGGGCGAACCGGCCGAGGGCCCTGGCCGAAGGCAACGGCGACGGCGCCGTTGCCGATGCGGCCTTCGACGAAGGCGGTCACACCGGTGTGCTGCTGGCGCCCAAGGGTCGCCCGGTCGAGGACGCGGTCCTCCACTACGACGGCAGCAGCTGGACGCGGGAGGAAGTCAAAGTCCCGGCGGGCTCGGAAGCCAAGTTCCACATCCTCGCGATCGACGCGACCGGTCCGGCCAACGCCTGGGCGATCGCCGAAGCCGCCGAAACGCTCGGCCGCTCCTTCGTGCTCCTGCAGCGGGTCGACGCCGGCGGCACCTGGGAATGGGTCGAGCGCGGCATCGGCGCCGCCAAGTTCGCCGCGCGCGACACCCCCGCCGAAGGGATCGAAGGCCTGGCTCCGATCGGCGGCGCGGCGCAGCCGCTGACCGTCACCTCGGACGGGATCTGGATCGACCTCGAAGGCAGGATCGAAGGCGCCGAACGCAACGCGACGATCTACTACGACATCGGCGCCGGCGCGGTGACCGGCTCCTGGTGTGACGCAGCCGTTTGCGGCGCGCCGCTCGGGGTCAAGCTCTCCCGCCTGCTCGGCTACCGCAGCTTCGCCTGGCCGGGCAGCGGCTTCGGCACCCGCATCGTCACCAACCCCCTCGACCCCGGCGGCAGCGAGGAATCAAACCGCGGCACCTACCTGCGCTTCGCCGAAGGCCGCTTCGCGCGGATGCCCGGCGGCGGCGGCAACTTCCGCTCCAGCGGCGCCTTCTCCAGCGTCGATGCGGGCTGGCTGCAGGGGCCGGTCGAGATCTCCGCCAAGAGCCCGCCGAACCTGCTGCGGCCCTGGCCGATTCCGCTGCGGGCGCCGCTCACCGCGATCACCGGCGCGCCGGGTGCGCCCTCGGGCTCGCTCGGCTCGGGGGCTCTGGCGGTGGGAGTCAACGGCGCCGTCGCCCGCTACGTCCCCGGCCAGGGCTGGCAGCGTGAATACCTGACCACCTCCAGCGGTGCCGTCAACAAGGCGACCCTGCGCGCCGTCGCCTGGCCCGAACCCAACCACGCTTACGCCGTCGGCGACCGTGGGGCGATGTGGGAGTGGAACGCCGACGACGGACTCTGGATCGCCGATCCCGGGGTGCCGATCGGCTTCGAAGGAAACCTGATGGGCCTCGCCTTCGACCCCTCCGACCCGGCGCGCGGCTACGCGGTCGGCAAGAGCGGGTCCTGCTCGGCTACGGCAAGAGCTGGGAACCAGAACCGCTCCCGGCCGGGTTCCAGAACGCAAACCTGACCTCGATCGCGTTCGCCGGCAGCGAGGCGATCGTCGCCGCCGGCAGCGACCTGCTGGTCAACGACGGGGCGGGCTGGCAGGTCGACGAATCGGCCCATTCCCTGCTCGCCGGCGTGCGCGCCGGCAACCCGCAGCTCTACGCGGTCGCGGGGCTGCCCGACGGCGGCGCGGTGGCCGCCGGGCGCGACATCGTGATCGAGCGCGACAGCGCCGGCTCGCCCTGGCGCTTCTCCGACCAGCCGCTGCCCGGCTCGACCGCGATCGCCGCCGCCGCGATCCGCCCGGACGGAGGCCCGGTGCGGGCGATCCTCTCGGTGGTCCCGCAGCTGATCTACCCGCCGGCGGACGAACTGCCGCTGCCCGACGAAAACATCCCGCCGCCGATCATCCCGCCCAACCCGCCGCCCGGCGACGGCTACCTGCTGCGCGAGACGGCGAACGGCTGGGAAGACGAGGAACGCAGCTCGTTTGCCGGCTCAGGACCGGACCGCCCGGTCAAGAGCGATCCGACCCTGGCGCTGCTGCTCGAACCGTCCGGCAGCGGCTGGGCCGTCGGTGGCTGGAGCGGCCAGGCGGACGCCGCCGGTCGCGGCACCTCCGCCAACGGCAGCGGTGGCGCTGCCGTGCGGGCGCGGGTGATGACCGCGGCGATCTCGCGCTTCGGGCCGGGCGCCGCGGCGGCGCCGGCCGACGCCCACGGCGCACCGGTGCCGATGGCGGCCGGGCCGGTGCGCCTGGCCGTCGCCGGCAACGCCGAGTGCGAAGACCCCTGCGCCGACCTGGCGCCCGAGTCGCTCGGCCCCGACCGCACGCTGGAAGCAGCGCTCGGCCTGGTCGGCGCGATGCAGGGAGGCTCCGGCCCGCGGGCGCTGCTCTACACCGGCAACCGGGTCGCCGGCGGCCTCGACCCGGCCGACGGCGAACGCTTCGCTGCCCTGCTCGGTTCCGATCCCGGACTGCCGGTCTTCCCGGCCCTCGGCTCGGCGGATCTCGGCGACGGCTCGGGCGCGGCGACCTTCCAGTCCTCCTTCGCGAGCTTCCCGGCGCCGCTCGGCAATGGCGCCCCGCCGGCCGGGATCTCGATCGCCGGCATCCCGGGCGCGGCGCCGAACCCGGGGCTGGCCCGCACGCCACTACGCCTTCGACAGCAGCGGACCGGGGGGGACGGTGCGGGTGATCGTGATCGACAACTCGGCCGGCTCGCTCGCCGCCGCCGACCCCTACCAGAACCCGCCCGAGGCGCAACTTCCTTGGCTCGAAGCCGTGCTGGCCGACGCTCGCGCCAAGGGCATCCCGACGATCGTGATGGGCAACCGCAGCCTCAACACCACCTTCACCCCGCGGCTCAACGTGGCCGGCGACGGCACCGAGGTCGCCAAGGCGCTGGTCGCGGGCGGCGCCTCGGCCTACGTCTTCGACCGGCCCGAAGAGAACCGCACGATGCAGATCCCGGCCGGGGGCGACGACGATCCCCAGCTTCGGCACCGGCACGCTCGGCTACCGTTCGCAGCTCTCCGGCGTGGTGGGCAGCGAAGCGGCGGACTCGCTCTTCGGCGACACCGGGTGATCGTGCTGGAGCTGGACGCCGGCCGGCGTGACCCGAGCACGAACCGCGCCCCGGTCACGGCGCGGCTGATCCCGGTGATCCATGGCAACCTCTCCCTGGAAGCGGTCGACGGCACCCTGCTGCGGCGCTCGGTCCCGGCCCTGTTCAGCGGCCTCGGCCGGCGCACCCGCGGGGGCGATCGCTGGGGCGCCGCCTCGCCCGGCTCGGGCACCCCCGATCCCTCCGGCAGCGACCCCTACACGCTGTCCCGCCCGACCAGTGCCTGATCCCAGGCTGCTCCACCCGGATCTCCCCCGAATACAGCTTCACCTCCTCGGACCCCGACATCGCCGACTTCGTCAAGCAAACCACAAACTCGACCAACCTGCGCAAGCCCTACCTCGACGCCGGCGGCAAGGCGGTCACCGCAACAGCTCGGCGCTGCTCTGCCCCTTCAACGCCGGCACGACCACGGTCACGGTCAGCTCCGGTGGCTTCGCCTACTCCGAGCCGGTGACCGGTTCAGGCCGGCAGCGTGCAGCGGCCCTGCGCGCACCCGCCCGCTCAACCCCGATCGCTTCAAGCGAACCGCCGCCGGCGCCTCACCGCCGCCCCCGCCACCACCGCCGCCGAGCCCGAGCCCGGCCCCGACCAGCGCTCCGCCGCCGCCCCCGGCGCCGGCGGCGACGCCCCCCGCCACCCCGGCGAACCCGGTTCACATCGTGCCTCCTCCTCCAGTGATCCCGGCCGCCTTCATCCCGCTCACGGCCGGCCTGCTGGGCCTGCCGGCAGCCGCCCTCCTGCCGCCCCCGCCACCGATAGTCCGGCCACTGCCCCCCGGCGGCGCCCCCGCCCGCACCTACCAGGTCGAGGAAAAGCGCGAAGAGGAGGCGGCGACCGAGGAGTCACAGGCCTTCTCCCGCTATGAACCCGAAGACGGCGGCTCGTCGGTGCCCCCATACCTACCTGCCCTGATCGTCCTCCTCGCCCTCGGCGGCGCCATGGTCCGCGGCGGCCCCGGCGCCCGGCGGCGGGCTCGCCCGGCGGCGGCTGACATCGGTCGTCACCGATAGGGCCCCGGAGACAATCCATCCGATCCCGTTACCATGCTTTCACCGTGGTCATGAGCGAGACACCAAGCGGCAGTCCTGTCATCGAGATGACGGCTGAGGAGTATTCGGCCTTCCTCGAACGCGAAGTTCGCCATGCCATGGGCCTATCTGCGAAGGAGTTTCGCCATGCCTATCTGGCGGGCAAGCTCGACGAAGCCGACCCCGCCGTCAGCGATCTCGTCGTAGACTCCTTCGCATTGGTCAAAACGGTCACGCACACGCCGCGTAGCGCCGCCCAGGCCTTCGTCGATCACCTCAACGCCGTCCTCAACGCGACGGTTTCCGACGCGCGCCTCTCGTTGCTGGCCCTTCCGGGCGAGGGGGACGCCTTTGAGATCACCCGATTCGTCGGCGCCGCCCGCGCGCCGCTGGAGCTCCTCGGATCCTCGCTCAGACTCTTCGTCCGTCACACGATCGTCGTCCTCGACGGCCACTGTCAGACGGAGTCCTACGGCTACCGCCTACAGTCGGATGAGGCTTCTGGGTCATGGTGTTTGCGCTGGGAGCATTCTCCGCGATTTCCCCCGCGCTGACTACCCCTACCCGCTCGCCCATCTCCACGTCAACGGTGCCTTCGCCGACGGCGAGCAGATCGCCGCGCTGCACATTCCGACCAGCCGGGTGCCCTGGAGTCCGTTATCTGGCATCTGATTGTGGAGTGGGGGGTCGTGCCACGAAACGACGGCTGGCGAGCGCTTCTCAGCGAGTCCGCCGACGGATTCAATCGGCGTCGCACCGAACATTAGGCAGAGCCGCAGAGCATCGTTGATCGCTGCACAAGTAGCCGCGCCTGACCTGCGCTTCTGGCTCTAGCGAATCGCTTCGGGGGTGAAGCGGTAGCCGATGCCGAAGTGGGTGTGGATGTAGCGCCAGTCGGGGGCGATGACTTCGAGCTTGCCGCGGACCTTGCGGACGAGTACGTCGACGGAGCGGTCGCGGCGCTGCATCTCCCCGCCCGACATCAGCTCGTAGATCTCGGGGCGCTGGACGACGCTGTCGAGGCGCTTGGCGAGGAGGAAGAAGAGCTCGAACTCGCGCACGGTCAGCCCGCTGCGCACGCCCTCGATCAGGACCTGCAGCTCGGCCGGGCGGATCTCGACGTTGGCGATCTGCAGGGTGTCTTCAGGCGACGCCTCTGCCGGAGGTCGGGCGAGCATGAGTTGCGAGCTTGGTCAATCCGCTCTGCGAAGCGGTGAACTATTTGTGTCGAAGTCGAGAAGATTTGGAGAAGAAGGTCACGGGCAGGGAGGTCGTCAGGCGCTTGCCGCCGACCTTCGGGACGAAGGCGACGCTTGCCCGGGCGTGGATCTTGCCCTTGCGCTTGAGCGCGACCAGCAGCGGCGGCGCAGGTGCAGGACGACCCTGGCGGGCCCCTTGCTGGTGGCCTTGCCCCTGCCGTCGGCGATCGCCCGACGTTTGCCCTTGCCGATCGAAGCGGTAGCCACGGCTTCGATTCGCCCGGGGGCCGGCACCGTGACGCGGAGCACCGCCCGGCTGCCGCGGCTCGAGCGAAGCCGGGCGGATATCCGTGGCCCGCCGCCGAACTCTTCGACCGAGCTCTGCCCGTCGCCGGGGCCGCTGGGGAGTTCCCTGCCGGCCGCTTCGAGCTCGCGCGTGGCGACGAAGGCGTCGGGGCGCTGATTGGCGTCGCCGAAGAAGAGGTTGCCGGCGAAGGAGGAGAAGGCGATCCGGGCGCCGTCGGCCGAGAGCGTCAGCGCCGGCTGGGCATCGCCGCTGATGTCGCCGCCTTCGTAGGAGTGGGTCACGCGTTCGATCGTGTGCGCGGGCAGATCGATCACGTAGACATCGCGGGTGTCGGCAATCGAGCGCGGCGCGCCGACGAGCTGGAGGACCGGCAGGGTGAAGGTGGTGCGCACGGTGGCGATCGCCAGCTCGTTGCCGTCTGCGCTGAAGGCGACGCTCTCGATCGGGGCGGCGAGGGCGGGGTCGTGCGAGACGCCGTCGCGGGTCAGCTCGGTCGTCGCTTCCTTGCGGCTCAGCCCCGGCCTCATGCTGGTCGTATAGAGGTCGAGGCCGGCGCCGGTTGAGATGTTCGGCCGCGGCCCGGCGCCGGTGAGGAAGGCGACGGTGTAGCCGTCGCCGCTGAGCGCGGGCACCTGGGTGGCGATGCTCGCGCGCAGCGACTCCTGGTCGGTCAGCGGGCCGTAGCAGGGCCCGGTCGAGGTCTGGTCGAAGCTGGTCGTCATCGACGGGTTTTCTTCTTCCAGGCGCTTGCACACCGCGTCGTCGGGGTCGGCGATCCCGGTGATCCGCCTGGTTGGGTCGCCGGCGCCGAACGGGGCCTGGCGCCAGAGGTAATAGTCGAAGCTGGGGTCGGTCACCTCACCGCGCAGGAAGCGGGTTTGCAGTTCCGCGTTGCCGCCGGTCCAGGCGACCGCGCTGCCGTCGGCGCTGATCGCGGCGCCGAGCGCGCCGCCGGCCGGCTGGGCGCTCATCAGGCCGCTGCCGGCTTCCCGGGCGGCGGTCACCAGCGTCGTCGACTGCGTCGCCAGGTCGCGGACGAAGAGCTGGCCGGCGGGCGTGTCGACGACGGCGCTCCGTGGCAGGTCCGACGGTGCCGCGGTGCGAAAGACGATTTCTGCCCGTCGGCGCTGATCGAGACTCCACGCGAGACCTCGGCACCGGGGTTGCTGCCCGGCACCGGCACGCCCACCTGTTCGTAGGAGGCCGGTTCTTCGCCGCCGTCGCGGGCCGAGACGAGCTGGAAGGGACAGGGCGGCGGGGTGGCGCCGGTGCAGGCGCCCCCGGCGGGCAGGGGGATGTCCATGTCGCGCCGGTAGACGTCGATCGCGTCGTTGACGTCGGCCGGGACGCAGCTGCTGGTCGGTGGAGAAGGCGACGTAGCGGCCGTCGGCGCTGAGCGAGGGGTTGGAGGCGCCGTGGCGGAGGAAGGAGTTGTCGGCTTCGTTGAAGAGATCGCCGTCGGCGACCTTCGCCAGCGCCCGGGTTTGCAGGTCGAAGCGGAAGATTCCCCGGCCCGGTACTGACCGGGGGGGTCGGGGTCGTCGTCGGCGAAGAAGTTGCGGGCGCGGGTCTGGATCGCGACGTAGCGCCCGTCGGAGGAGATCGCGGCGAAGGCGGTGGTGTCGTCTCCCTGTTCGAGCCGGGCGTAGTCGGCGGAGACGAGGAAGGCCCCCGGCAGCGCTTCGAAGCCGTTGTCGTAAAAGGCCCCCGCCGCGGCCGGCAGCGAGCCCAGGGCGAGGACCGCGAGCGCCAGCGCGAGCGAGGCCGTTCGCCTCATCGGATCCGCACCCTGCGGGTGAAGGAGACCTTGTTGTGGGCGGCGTCGCGGGCCCTGATTCGCACCAGGTAGGAACCGGGCCGGGCGAAGCGGTGGTGGATCTTCAGCGAGCGCTTGGCGCCGCCCCGATGGCGCCGCCGCGCCGCTCTCGCCGGCGCCGAGGAGGCGCGGGCGTGAGCGTCGCCGAAAGAGGCCTTGACCCAGCTCCGCTTGACCCCGCTGGGCCGATCGGAGACGACGACGCTGAGGCGAGCGCCGCGCCTGCTCAGTCGCACCCGCGGCCTGCGGCGGTCGATCAGCAGCGTTGCCCTGCGGCTGGCGGTTTCCTGCCCCTTGTCGTCGATCGCGAAGATCTGCAGGCTGTGGCGGCCTTCGCCGATCCGCTTGCTGAGCAGGGTGGCGTGCAGGTGGGTCGACTTCTTGCCGATCGCTTCGTCATCGACGCTGACCGAGTAGCGCAGGCCACCGATCGCGTTGTCGGCTTCGCTCCAGCCGACCCGCAGCTTCGGCTTGCGCTGCCAACCTTCCGGCGCTTCGACCAGGAAGGGGTCCGGCGGCGCGTCGATGACCGCGGCGGCGATCTGTGCCCTCGCGCCGCTGCCCTGCTGCCAGGCGACGATCGCGTCGCCGAGCCCGGAGCCGCCGAGGACGAGACCGCCGACCGAGCCGCCCCCGGGCGCCGTCAGCGCCGCCGGTTCGACCACGCCGTCGGCGCGCCGTTCCCGCACCGCAACCGCGCCGGCTCCCCCGCTGAGCTCCTTCCAGGCCGCCGCCGAGGCGCTGCTCCCGGCCACGTCGACCAGCGGTTCGCCGGCGATCGTGCTGGTGCCGCCGTCGATCCGTTCGATCCCGCCGACTTCTTCGTTGTCGCCGAAGCCGAGCAGGGTGGCCGAGCCCGAGGCGAAGCCGGCGAGGAAGCCGCCTTCGGGTTGGACCGCGACGCTGGGCGGCCCCAGCGCGCCGCCGGCGCCGCCGTCGACGAGGCGGGCGCCCTCGAAGGCGCCGGCGCCTTCGGCGTAGGCGTCGGGCATCTCGTTGACGAAGATGCGCGGCGTGCTCAGCTTGCTGCCCTGCCCCGGCTGCTGGCGCAGGGCGACGGCGGCCTGGCCGAAGCCGCTGTCGTCGAGATCGAAGGCATCGGCTTCGCCCCGCAGCGGCGCGCCTTCCCAGCCGGCCGGGCTGACCTCGAGCGGGACGCCGACCGTGGTGCCGAACACGCGCCGCGCCCAGACTCGGTTGACGAATTCGTCGTCGGGCTCGCGCCAGGCGACGACAGCCTGGCCAAGCGAGTCGACGCCGATCTTCGGGCCGGTCGCCGCGGTCGGCTTCGGCATCGGCGTCGCCGGGTTGCGATCGACGGGGTTGCCGAGCACCGACCAGAGCCGGTTGTTGTAGCGGGCGACGCGCACGTCGATGCCGAGGTACCCGGGCGGGTTGAGCGGGCTGTTGTCGGTGATCACCAGGTAGCCGATGTAGGCCTGGCCACCGGCGTTCATCGCCAGGTCGGGGAAGGTGGCGGTCGCCTCGCCGACGTTCATGTCGACCGGGACCGGTTCCTGGAAGCCGTCGGCGCCGGGGTCGAGCGTCGCCGAGAACATGCGGTCCGTTTCGACCCCGAACTCCTGCACCCAGGTGACCAGCAGCCGGCCGCCGTCACCGGCCGCGATCCGAGCCCAGCTCGAGTCGAAGCTCTGGCCGACGTCAACCCGCTGCGGGGCGCTCCAGGCGCCGTGGTCGAAGCGGGCGACGAAGACGTGGTTGCGGCCGCCTTCCTTCTTCAGGTAGACGACGCCGCCGCTGCCGTCTTCGGCCATCGCCGCGCCTTCGACCGCGACGACTTCGGCACTGGGCCCGTCGATCGGCTGCACGCCCGAGATCGAGGCGAGGGCCGGCGGGGGCAGGCAGAGCATCAGAACGGAGGCCGCAAGGGCGAGCAGGGGCCGGGGCAAGGGCACAGCGGAACATTGGCGAGCCGGCGCGGTGTCGATGTAACTAGCGAGATACCAAGTGGTTAAACGCGCCCGCGCCCGTGCCGTAACCAGTTCTTATCCAGACAGTTACGCCGCATTTACTCCGCAGCGGTTTGGCGACTCGACACTGCAAGCCGACCGAACTTTGCCGAACCTCGATGAGGAGCGAAATATCTCGATGAAGCGCAACCGTCTTCTGTCAGCGCTGGCCGCGGCGGTCTTCTCCGCCTCGCTGCTGGCCCCGGCCGCCGCGATGGCCAAGCCCACGATCACGATGAGTGGCTCCACCTCCGTTGCTCCGCTTGCGTCGCTGCTGGCCAAGAAGTACCTCTCGGTCTGTCACCACTGCGTCAACTTCAAGCTGCTGCAGGGCGGCTCCGACATCGGCGTCGCCGACGCCGCCGCCGGCCGCGTGACGATCGGCAACTCCTCGCGCGATCCCAAGCCGAGCGACCCGGGCGGACTGGTCTTCACCAAGATCGCCCGCGACGCGGTCTGCGTCATCACCAACAAGGCCAACCCGATCCCGACCATCGATCAAGCCGGCGTGCAGGCGATCTTCGGCGGCGGCGTGCGCACCTGGAGCAGCGTTCCGGGCGCGACCCAGCACGGCACGATCGACGTCACCGTCCGTACCCCCGGCTCCGGTACCCAGGACGCCTTCCAGCGCATCTTCCTCGGCTCGACCAGGGTCTTCGGCGGCGCCAGCCAGAAGACCTCCAACGGTCTCGTCCAGCAGCTGGTCAAGTCCGACCCCGGTGGAGTCGGCTACGTCTCGCTCTACTTCACCAGCGGCGTCCACGCGATTCCCTACCAGGGCGTCCCCTGCACGCTGCGCAACGCCAAGTCCGGCCAGTACGGCGGCTCGCGCAACTTCTACATGGTCACCCGCGGGGCGCCGAAGGGCGCGGCGAAGGCCTGGATCTCGTGGATCACTCACAGCAGGGCCGCCGCCTCGATCGTCGGAACCGATTGGGTGCCACTCCACTAGTGAGGAGGCGCGGCGTGCCGGCCGAGGGGCAGCCTCGCAACCGCACGGACCAGCGCACCGAGCTCGTGCTCGGTGCGCTCTCCGTCGCGGTGCTGGTGCTGATCGCCTTCATGATCGTCTTCGTCTTCGCCAAGGCGTGGCCGTCGTTCTCCCATAACGGCCTGGCCTGGTTCGGCTCGGGCGGCAGCGTCGACGAACAGCTGACCAACATCTTCAACTCGCCGGCTGACCCGAGAGACTTCGTCTACACGCTGCACGCCTGGCCGCTGCTCTACTCGACCGCGTTGATCACCGGCGGCGCGGTGATCCTCGCCACCGGCCTCTCGCTGCTCTCGGCGATGTTCATCGTCGAGTTCGCGCCGCCCTGGCTGGCGGCGGCACTGCAGCCGGTGATCCGCCTGCTCGCCGCCGTGCCCTCGGTGATCTACGGCCTGATCGCCCTGCTCGTCCTCGTCCCCTTCGTCGGCAACGACCTGATCTCGGGCTCGGAAAAGGAATCGGTCCAGTTCGTGATCCAGCTCGACGGCACCGGCCTGATCGTCGGCGTCCTGGTGCTGACGGTGATGATCTCGCCGATCATGATTGCGATCGTCACCGACGCGCTGCGCTCGGTGCCGCGCGGCTGGACCGAGGGCGCGGCGGCGCTCGGCGTCAACCGCTGGCGGGCGCTGCGCACTGTCGGCTTGCGCGCGGCTCGCCCGGCGATCGTCGCCGCCGCGGTGCTGGCCACGGCGCGCGCCCTGGGCGAGGCGATCATGCTCTCGATGGTCTCGGGCTCGCACGCCTTCGCGCCCAACCCGCTGGACGGCGTCACCTTCCTCTTCGAGCCCGCCCTCACCTTTGCCGCCGCGATCGTCGACCACGCCGATGAGCTCTCGGTCAGGCCGTCCGGACAGACGATCTACGCCTTCGCCGCCGTCCTGCTGATCTCCAGTGCCTTCCTCTCCTTCGCCGGCTGGGCGGCCCGGCGCTCGATGCGCAAATACACGCTGGCGGCCCGATGATGAGCTTCCGGTGCGCCTTTTGCGGTCTATGCCCACATAAAGCGCACCGGAAGGGGCGGGCCCTATGAGTGCTCACGCCCAGTACCCGCCCGCGCCGACGCTGTGGCGGCGCCTACGCGGCAACGAGTCCTGGAGCCTCGGCGACCGGGTCGGCGTCGCCCTCGCCTGGGGGGCGGGCCTGCTGCTCTGCCTGATCGCCGCCTCGATCGTCCTCTACATGCTCGTCCGCGGGCTGCAGTACCTGAGCATCTCCGACCTGCTCAGCCATCCCCAGCCCGGGCTGGGGCAGGGCGAGAGCGGCGGCTTCCTCGACCCGATCCTCGGCACCGTCGTCGTCGCCGTGACCGGTACCGTGATCGCGGCGCCGCTCGGTGTCGCGATCGCGGTCTGGCTGACCGAGTACGGACGGCCGTCGGGCCTGGCGCGGGCGGTGGAGTCTGGGGTGGAGATCGTCGCCGGCACGCCCAGCATCGTGCTGGCGATCTTCGGCCTGCTGATCTTCCAGCAGAGCTTCTTCAGCTTCCTCTCGCCGACCGGCGAGGGCGCGACCCCGCTGGGCCGCTCCTTTGTCATCGCCGGCGCGATGATGTCGCTGATCGCGCTGCCGCTGGTGGTAGGGGCGACGCGCGAGGCGCTGCACTCGATCCCGCGCCACGTGCGCGAGGCCTCCTACGCGCTCGGCAAGGACCGCGCCTCGACGATCCGCCGCGTCCTGCTGCCGGCTTCGCGGCGCGGTATCGGCACCGGCGTCACCCTCGGCATGGGCCGGATCATCGGCGACACCGCGATCGTCTTCATCCTGCTCGGGGCGACGCTGCGCTTCGAACCGAACGGCGGCCTGCCCGGCTGGGATCTGCTGACCGGCAACGGCAGCACCCTCACCACCTACGTCTACAACAACTCGCCCGCCGGCGAAGGCGGCTCGCCGGAGAAGGCCTACGCCGCCGCCTTCGTGCTGCTGGCAATCGTGCTGGCGCTCAACTTCGCGGTCGACATGATCACCAGGGGGAGGGGCGGGTCGTGGACACGATGAGGATGCCGCCGCCGGTGCGGCGGATCCAGCCGGAGGGAGCGCCGACGATCGCCCAGCCGCCCGCTGCCGGAAACGGCCACGCAGCGGCCGCGCCGGCCGCGCCGCCGCGCCTGAAGCGGCTGCCGCGCGCCGCGACCACGCCGTTGGAGCGGATGCGGACCGAGGAGTTGAGCATCGCCTACGGCTCGAAGCTGGCGGTGAACGGCGTCTCGCTGACGGTGCGCCAGGGCGAGGTGCTGGCCCTGATCGGCCCCTCGGGCTGCGGCAAGACGACGCTGCTGCGCTCGCTCAACCGCCTGGTCGAGCTGACCCCGACCGCGGTGCGCGGCGGGCGCATCCTGCTCGACGGCGAAGACGTCGACCGCTACGACGTGACCTGGCTGCGGCGCCGCGTCGGCATGCTCTTCCAGCAGCCCAACCCGTTCCCGATGAGCATCTTCGACAACGTCGCCTACGGGTTGCGCGAGCGGGGCTCGAAGCGGCCCGGCAAGCGCGAGCTCGAGCCGGTGGTGAGCGAGGCGCTGCACCGCGCCGGCCTCTTCGAGGAGGTCAAGGACAACCTCGATCACCCGGCGCTGGCCCTCTCTGGGGGGCAGCAGCAGCGGCTCTGCATCGCCCGCTCGCTGGCGGTTCGCCCCGAGGTGCTGCTGCTCGACGAGCCCTGCTCGGCCCTCGATCCGCTCTCGACGCAGACGATCGAGGAGACGATCGTCGCCCTGCGCTCGGAGATCGCGATCGTGATCGTCACCCACAACCTGCAGCAGGCCCAGCGCGTCGCCGACCACGTCGCCTTCATGTACCTCGGCGACCTGATCGAGTACGGCGAGGCCGAACAGGTCTTCCGCTCACCGGTTGCCGAGCGCACCCACGAGTACGTCAGCGGGGGCTTCGGATGAACGCCTACCCGCTCGCCGTCGCGGCGCTGGCGCTGTTCGCGACAGCCTGTCTCACCGCCTGCCAGTCCACGCAGGACAAGAGCGCCGAACTCGAAGCAAAGGGCTCGACCCAGCTGCTCGGCGCCGAGGGGCTGAAGATCAGCCGGCGCAACCCCGACGTGAAGGTGACCTCCACGGCCATGCTCAACGGCAGCGAAGGCAGCCACGCGGTCGTCGTCGACCTGCACAACGACTCGGGCGAGAACCTGACCGAAGTGCCGATCCTGATCGAAGTCACCAACTCGAAGGGCAAGCCCTTCTACAAGAACGACATCCCCGGAATCGAGCCCGCGCTCGCCGCCGTCCCCTACATCCCCGCCCACGGCGATGCCGAATGGGTCGACGACCAGGTGCTGGGAGTGGGCGTGCCGAAGTCGGTCAAGGTCACGGTCGGCAGCGGCGGCGGCACCTACTCCGGCGAGCTTCCCGACATCGAGGTCTCCGAACCGAAGCTCGAAGGCGATCCGGTCTCGGGGATCTCCGCCACCGGCGATGTCGTCAACAAGACCGGGAAAGACCAGCGGCGTCTGCTGATCTACGTCGTCGCCCGCAAGGGCAACGAAGTCGTCGCCGCCGGCCGCGGCGCGATCGAACACCTGAAGCCGGAGCTGAAAGCCGTCAAGTACACGGTCTTCTTCGTCGGCGACCCCAGCGGCGCGGAGTTGAAGCTGTCCGAGCTCCCCGCCCTGACCCAGGCCGAATAGGAGGAGGCGAGGATGGCTGAGAGATGCGAGCAGTGCGCGGCGCCGCTGGCCTCCGACCAGCGCTACTGCCTCGAGTGCGGCCGGCGCTGCGGCGAGCCGCGGGTCGACTACCGCCACTACATGGGCGGGACCGCGCAGCCGGCCGAGCCGAAGAGCGAGCCCGCGCCGGGCGAGCCCGAGCAGCCGCAGAAGCCACAGCGTGACCTGGCGCCGCTCGCCGCCGTCGGCGGCATCGCCCTGCTCGGCGCGATGCTGCTGATCGGCGTGCTGATCGGCAAGGGCAACGACACCACGGCCTCTGCCCCCGCGCCGCAGATCGTCCGGGTCCAGGGCGGTGGAGTGGAAGAAAGCGCCGGAAAGGAATCGGGCTCCTCGAAGGACACCGCCGGCGGACTCGGCGGCGGCAGCGCCAAGAAGGCCAAGAAGGGCAGCGGGGCGAGCGGCGGCGGCACCGGCAAGGCGGTCCAGGCAAGCGAAGGCGACCTGGAAGAACTTGGCGATACGAGCGGCGAAAACTACGTCAAACAGAGCGAAAACCTGCCCAACGAAATCGCCACCCCCGGCAAGGCGCCGCCGATCGACACGTCGAAGCCGCCGGGCGGCGGCGAAGGCGGAGCGGAAGTGATCAAGTGAAAGCACAAATCGACACGGTGACTTCCGGGTATTCGGGTCCGGGCCGATTTGTGCGGGAACGCGGTGTTCGATGATCAGCGACCTCGAGAAACGCCGCGACCGCCTCGCCCGCGAGCTGATCGACGCCCAATGGGACCTCGGCGGGCTGGCCTATGAGATGGCGCGCCGCGACCACTTCCGCCTCGACGTGCTCACCCGCCAGGCGGCCAAGCTGCAGCAGCTCGACGCCGAGCTGAGCGAGGTCGAGCGGATGCTGAAGCTAGATCAGGCCGGCGCCGCCGGCGCCTGCGGCAACTGCGGCGCCCTCTACGCGCAGGGCTCGGTCTTCTGCTGGCAGTGCGGCAAGGACCTGATGCCGCAGGCGACGGCGGTGGGCGGGTGAGCTACCGCACGCTTCTGCGCTGGGCCGCCCTGCCGGTGACCAACCGTCGCTGGGCGGCACCACTCTCGGCTATCGCGCTCGGCTTCGGCCTCTTCGTCGGCGTCGCGATCGGGCCCAGCGCCGCCGGCACCCTGGCGACCCCGCCGCTGCAACTGGTCGAAATACCGGCGCTTGCCAACGATGGCGGCGAAGAAGAAGGCGGCGAAGCCGAAGAAGAAGCAGGTCCGATCGAGGCCGAAGCGACGCATGGCTTCGGCGAAGAAGAAGAAGCGCCCGCCTTCCCGCCCGTCGTCCCGGTGGAAGAAGCCGGGTTCGAACCGGTGAAGGAAGAACCGGTCGAAAAGACGGCCGCGCCGCAGGAGGAAGAAGAACCGGGGCAACCCGAAGAGCAGGAGCTGGCCGGCACGGTCGTCCACGTCAACGCGGCGGCCGGCAGCTACACCGTCGCCGAAGAAGGCGGCGTGATGAGTGCGGTGCACGCCGGCAAACCACCCGCCCCGGGCGCCCAGGTCGAAGTGCCGATCCGGGCGCTCGCCAACGGCACCCTCGCCGAGGCGGGAGTCCGCCACAGGACGGGCACCGCGAGCGAAGCCGAGCTCGCCGGCATCGTCAGCTTCGTCAACGCGGATCCGCTCGCGCCCGCCTACGCCGTCTCCAACCGCGGCAGCTCGGTGCTGGTCCACGTCCCGCCGGACCCCAGCGGCGCCCTGCCGCCGCTGCCCGTGCTCGGCGCCTACGGCACCGCCACGGTGGCGATCGAAGCGGGGACGCTCTCGCAGCGGCGGCTCAGTGGCGGCGGCGCTCCCTTCACCCACGTCGACATCGAGGGCATCGTCGCCGCCTTCGACCCCGCGACGGCGCAGCTGACGATCTCCGCCGATGACGTGCGCGAAAGCGGCCAGGACATCGTCCTCGCCGTACCGGCCCAGATCGATGCCTCAAAGCCGGCCGCCGGCGATTCCGTCCTGGCCGGCGCCGAGATCGGCCCCGACGGCTCGCTCTCGCTGACCGGCCTCGCCGGCGACGAGCGGCTCAAAGGGGCCGACGACATCAAAGCGATCCAGGGCGATCTCGTCCCGGCGAAAGAAAAAGGACAGGAATGAGCTCATCACGGATCTTCACCTCCTCCCGCCGCCCAGACCCGCTGCCGCGGCTGCTCTCGGCCTCGGCCCTGCTGGTCTCTCTGATCGCCCTGGTCTTCTCGATGGGCGGTCTGGCGCCGGCGAAGAAGGGCGGTGGCGGCGGCGTCGTGCACCTCGACAAGCACGGCAAGATCCCCGCCCGCTACCTGCCGCCGGTCAAGTTCGCCAAGCAGTCGAAGCGGCTCGGCAACGCGACCAAGAAGGACGTCTCGGTCAACTGCCCGATCCCCGACGCGGTCGACCTCGGCACCTGGTGCATGCAGGCGGGCCTCTACCCGGTGCCGCCCAAGGACACCGGCCGCAACGACTACATCTACGCCGCGCAGAAGTGCGTCAAGGAAGGGGGCTGGTTGCCGACCGCGGCGCAACTGATCGGCGCCGCGCCGAAGGTGAAGCTGGCGAGCAAGATCGACGACTCGGTGCTCACCTCGGCCGCCGAAGAATTCAACGGACCCGAAAAACGGGATCAAGGACATGCGCGAGATGAGTGGCGACCTGACGACGACCACCGCCGGCGGTCGCGCCGCCGGCTCGGAGGGCGTCTCGGTCGGCTCCAAGGGCGTCGGCAACCTCGGCGAACCCGACCCCGTGCCGATGCCCGCCGACCCGATCCCCGACACGCTCGACTACGTCACCGTCTACGACAACTACAACCACGGCGGCTTTGCCGGCGGTGAGTCGGTCGGGACTCCTGAGCGCTTCCGGTGCGCCTTCGCCAAGGGGTCGCAGGGGACGAAGTTCGGCGACTGACGGTGGCGCTCCGGCGCGAGGAGCGGCTCAGGCTGACGCGGAACTTCGGGCATGCTTTAGCTGGGGATTCGTCTCGCTGATCCCGAAGCGCTCGTGCAGCCGCCGCAGCGGCTTCGGCGCCCACCAGTTCCATTTGCCCAGCAGCTCCATCAGGGAGGGGACCAGTAGGGCGCGGATGATGCTGGCGTCGATCAGCACGGCGAGGGCGGTGCCGACGCCGTTCTCCTTGATGAAGATGATCTGCGAGGTGGCGAAGGCGAACATCGCGACGGCGAAGAGCAGCGCCGCGGCGGTGACGATGCGCCCGGTGCGCTCGAGGCCGATGGCCACGCACTCGGAGTCCGAGGCGCCGTTGTCGCGCGCCTCCTTGATCCGCGAGAGCAGGAAGACGGCGTAGTCGGTGGAGAGGCCGAAGGCGACGGCGAAGAGCAGGATCGGCATCGTCTGCTCGATCGCCCCCGGGCTGGTGTAGTCGAGGAAGCCTTCGAGCCGGCCGTCCTGGAAGATCAGCACCAGCAGGCCGAAGACGGCGCTGAGATTGAGGAAGTTCATCAGCAGCGACTTGATCGGCAGGATCACCGAGCCGGTCATCAGGAAGAGGATCGTCAGCGTGGCGACGATGATGATCGCGAGCACGACCGGCAGGTGGGAGGCGAGGCTCGACTGCAGGTCGATGAAGTCGGCGGTGGCGCCGCCGACCAGCGCCGTCGTGCCCGGCGGCGGGCGCAGGTCGCGGATCTGCTTCACGGTCGTCTGGCTGGCCTCGGAGATGAAGGGGTGGCTGGAGATCACCTGCAGCCCGGTCACGCCGTCTTCAGGCGCAGGGGCCGGCCGACTTCGGCGACGCCGTCAGCCGGCGCACCTGGGCGGCGAACCGCGTCGCCGCTCCCGGCCCACCGCCTTCGATGTCAACCCAGATCGGCGCTTCGCGGTAGGGCGGGAATTCGCTCGTTGAGCACGTCGTAGGCCTGGCGGGCGCCGGCCGAGCCCGGCAGCACGGTCGCGTCGACGGTGTTGAACTTGATCCCGAAGAAGGGGATGCCCATCAGGATCAGCAGCGCGGCGCTGAGCGTCGCCACCGCCACCGGCCGGCGCATGACGAAGCGCGAGAGCCGGTACCAGAAGCCGCGCTCGTCGGGCCGCGTGTCAGCCTCGGCACGGCGCTGCAGGAAGCCCGGTGACAACGCGTTGACCCGGGTGCCGAGGAGGGTCAGCACCGCGGGCAGCACGGTGAGCGAGATCAGCGCCGCGAAGAGCGCCACCAGGGCGCCGCCGAGGCCCATCGAGTAGAGGAAGCGCTGCGGGAAGACGAGCAGCGAGGCCAGCGCCGCGGCCACGGTCAGCGAGGAGAAGAAGACCGTGCGCCCGGCGGTCGCCAGCACGCGGCGCATCGCCGCCAGGCCAGGCCCGTCCTTGGCGATCTCCTCGCGGTAGCGGGAGACGATGAAGAGGCTGTAGTCGATCGCCAGCCCCAGCCCCAGCGCCGTGGTCAGGTTGAGGGCGAAGATCGAGATCGAGCCGAATTCGCTGGCGATGCGCAGGATCAGGAAGGTGCCGACGATCGCCAGGGCGCCGATCATCAGCGGCAGCGCCGAGGCGACGAGGCTGCGGAAGAAGAGGAAGGAGAGCAGGAAGAGCAGCGGGAAGGCGAGCATCTCGGCCTTCGCAGATCTTTCTCGACCTGTTTGTTGACCTGGTCCTGGGCGACCGCGGCGCCACCGACGACGACGCCGGGCCTGGCCGAGAGCTGATCGGCGATCTCAGCTCCGGTTTCCTGCCACTTCTTGTCGCCGAACGATTTCAGCGTGACGACGAAGTAGCTGGAGCGGCGGTCGCGCGAGACGAAGAGCGGGGGAGCGGGTGTCGTAGTAGCCGCTGACCGCCTGTACGTCGGGCCGGCGGCGCACGCTGCGCTCCAGCGCCTCGACCCGGCTGCGCGAGGAGGCAGCGGCGATCGGGGCGTTCTCGACGACCGCCGAGCACCGCCGGCTCGTGCAGCCCCGCGTCCTCCAGTTGTTGCCTCGCCTTAACCGCCTCGGTGGCCGGGTCGTCGGCGCCGTAGGGGTCGAGACGCCTGGCGACGCCGCCGCCGAGCGCGGCGGCGAGGACGAAGAAGAGAATCGCGAAGATGCCGATACGGCGGGCCTTGCCGTCGGCGAGGCGGGCGAGGGCGTCAAACATCAGCTGCTCCTTTCGGGCCGGGTGGCGGCGAGAGGCGTGCCTCCATGCGCTCGCACCAGTCGGCGAACCACTCGTTGTACTCGATCCCCCCCGCAGCACCATCAGCGAGAAGGGGTCCCTTCTTCAAGGCTTTCGGTTCCATGCCGCGCAGTCGCCCGGCCAGCTCGAGGCGCCGCTCGCGCATCGCCCGCAGGGTCGCGATCGCGTCCTGCGGCCGGCAGGACGCCGGCGAAGAAGAGCTTCAAGAGGCCTTCTTCGCGCATCTCGGAGGTCTGCGGCGGCTGGCGCAGCCACTCCTTCAGCGCCGCCATGCCCGCCTCGGTGATCGCGTAGACCGTCCGTTTGCGCTCGCCGCGCGGTGCGTCGCTTCCCTCGACCAGCCCCGCCGCCGAGAGCCGCTTCAGCTCCGGATAGATCTGCCCGTAGCTGGCCGCCCAGAAGAATCGCGTCGATTCGTCGACCGCGGCCTTGATCTCATAGCCCGAGCGCGCCTCGCGGCTGACCATGCCGAGGATGACGTAGGCGGTGGGGCTCAGATTCACGGATGTAGATATATCACCTAGATATATCTACTTGTGTGGTCCCGGTCACGGTTGGAGTTAGGGAAGACTTTGTTGCCTTGTTCTCAATCTATCTGGGTCAAGATAAGACGCATAAGTCGTGGTAAGTTCCTCATAACTTGGATGCGGTACAAAATCCCTTCTCGCCCGGCGCGGGAACCTCCCCGCCGGCTTTCCTCGGGCGCGAGGAGTTGCTCGAGAGCTACCGGGTGGCCCTGCAACGAACGATCCTGGGCCGCCCCGGGAAGAGCATCATGCCGATCGGTCTGAGGGGCGTGGGCAAGACCGTGCTGCTCAACCGGTTCGATCAGATGGCTCACGACGAGGGACTCGTCAGCGCTTTCATCGAGGCTCCGGAAAGCGGAGATTTCGAGCACCTGCTCGCGGCGCGGCTGCGGTCGATCCTGCTGGGGCTGGATGCCGGCACGGTCTCGGGGGCCGTCAAGCGAGCCCTGGGCACGCTGAAGTCGTTCGCCTACGCGCTGCCCGACGGAAGCTCGATCTCGCTGAACGTCGATGCGATCGCGGGCCGCGCCGATTCGGGCGTGCTCGCCGATGACGTCACCGACCTGCTGGTCGCCACCGGGGAAGCCGTACGGGAGCGAGGGCGGGGCCTTCTCCTCGCCGTGGACGAGGTCCAATACCTCGACAGCGAGGAGTTGGGGGCCCTGATTACGGCTGTGCATCGCACCGTCCAGCTCAGCCTGCCGATCATCCTGGTCGGCGCGGGCCTGCCGCAGCTGCCCGGGCTCGCCGGAAACGCCAAGTCTTACGCCGAGCGCCTCTTCGACTTTCCCGAAATCGGCTCGCTTGGAGACGACGATGCGGCGGCCGTCCTGGCGGTCCCGGCGCGCGAGCTCGGCGTGGAGTTTTCGCGCGACGCCCTGGCGAGGCTCTTGGAGTTCACCCACGGATACCCGTACTTCCTGCAGGAGTGGGGCTATCACGTCTGGAACGCCGCCCCGAGCACGCCGATCGGCCTCGATGACGTGACCCTGGCCGCGAGAGATGTCCAGCAAAGGCTCGACGAGAACTTCTTTCGGGTGCGAATGGATCGACTGACCCCGCTTGAGCGGCGCTACCTGTTGGCGATGGCGGAACTCGGCCCAGGGCCGCACCGATCGGGCGATATAGCGGCAAAGCTTGGGGTCAAGGTGGAGAGCGTCGCGCCGCGACGCTCGACCCTGATCAAGAAGGGGATGGTCTACAGCCCCGCACATGGGGATACTGCTTTTACTGTCCCGATGTTCGACGATTTTTTGCGCCGTTCGCAAATAAGCCCGAGCTAGTCCCGGGGCGCCAGTCAAAGCAACGAGAAAGGACGAGATGCCGATCGACCAGAGCAAGATGGGACAGGTGGTGACCGCGCAGATGGAGGCGCTGGAAGCCGACTACGGCGAGGACTGCCAGATCGGCGATGTCTGCACGATCGTCGAGGTGATCGGCCCGCACGGCTCGCACGTGCGGGTGCGGACCAGCGACATGCGCCCGCACATGGCCCTGGGCCTGATCCGCATGGCCGAGCACGCGATGCTCGGCAACCTCGGCGGCAGCGGCGGCGAGTAGCCGGCGGCTAGCGGATCGCGGCGATCAGGGCCGCGACCACGGCGCTGTCGAACTGCGTGCCGGCGCCGGCTTCGAGCTCGCGGATCGCCTCCTGCTTCGGCATTGCCCGCCGGTAGGAGCGATCCGAGCTCATCGCGTGGTAGGCGTCGCAGGTGGCGATGATCATCGCCCCGCGGGGGATCTCCTCGCCTCGCAGCCCGTCGGGCCGACGTCGTGCAACAGGGCGCCGTAGCGCAGCCGGTCGAGCTCGGGACCGGCGATGCCCATTCGCTTGCCGACCGCCACGGCGAGGTCGGCAACCTCGTTGGCGTGGTCAGCGGTGTAGGCGTCCTGCAGCTCGACCGCGTCGGCGAGCACGCCGAGCGTGGTCAGGAAGGCGCCCTCGAGCTCGTCGACGAGTTGGCAGCGGTAGATCGCCGAGCCGAGCTGGCCGGCGACGATGTGGCCGAGCAGCAGGTCCTCGTCGGCGAAGGCGCCCGGTTCCTCCTGCTCGAGGTTGAGCACGCCCCAGACGGTGCCGGCGACCCGGATGGGCAGCGAGAGCTCAGAGCCGGGGTCGGTGCGCGGGTTGCGGTGCAGGTAGTCGGAGTCGAGGCGGGTGTCGTTGACCATCGCCGGCTCGCCGCTGCGGGCGACGCGCCCGTTGACTCCGACCTCGACCGGTTGCTCGAGGGCGAGGAAGTCCTCGACCTCCTCGGCCAGCGGGCCGGCCCCGGCGACGACGCGCAGAGAGCCGTCGCCATCGAGGCGCTGGACGACGGCCAGGTAGTAATGGAAGGACTCGTGCAGCTCGCGCACGGCGATCGTGGCCACGTCGGGGACGGCATGGGCGCGGGCGAGCAGGGAGGAGATGCGGCTGGCGACGACGAGGCGTTCGTCGCGGCCCTCGCCCTTGCCGGCGGACAGCAGCATTGGCATTTCGGTGGTGCTCGGCTCCACGTTGGGGAACCCACCGGTTTCCAGCGCGTCAGCCTTTAGGACCACCTATCCTCAGCTCTCCATGCCTGAGAGCGGGACAAACACGGTGGTGATGAAGTTCGGCGGCACCTCGGTGGCCGGCGCCGAGCAGATCGTGCGCGCCGCGCGCCGCATCGTCGCCGCGCGCGAGGCCGGCAAGCGGGCCGTCGCCGTGCTCTCGGCGCGGGGCAAGACGACCGACGAGCTGGTCGCCCAGGCGCTGGAGATCTCCGAGCGTCCGGAGCCGCGCGAGATGGACATGCTGCTCTCCACCGGCGAGCGGATCTCCTGCGCGCTCTGCGCAATGGCGATCCACGACATGGGCCACAAGGCGATCTCGCTGACCGGCTCGCAGGCCGGCATCGTCACCGACTCCTCCCACACCAAGGCGCGGATCATCGACGTCCGCGCCGACCGCATCCGCGAGGCGCTGGAGGAGGACCGGATCGTCCTCGTCGCCGGCTTCCAGGGGGTCTCGACCACCAACCACGACGTCACCACTCTGGGCCGGGGCGGCTCCGACACGACCGCGGTCGCCCTGGCGGCAGCGCTCGATGCCGAGGTCTGCGAGATCTACACCGACGTCGCCGGCGTCTTCAGCGCCGACCCGCGGATCGTCCCCGACGCCCGCAAGATCCCGGTCGTGACCTTCGAGGAGACATTGGAGATGGCGGCCTCCGGGGCGCGGGTGCTGCAGCTGCGCTCGGTCGAGTACGCCCGCAACCACGGCGTGCGCATCCACTGCCGCAGCAGCTTCGAGGACGGTCCCGGTACCCTCGTCGTCAGCGAGGACGAGACCGAGCAGGAGACCATGGAGAACCCCTTCGTGACAGCCGTGACCCACTCCGTCGACGAGGCGCGGGTCACCCTTGTGGGGATTCGCGACGAGCCCGGCGTCGCCGGCGAGATCTTCAACGCCCTGGCCGAGGCGGGCATCAACGTCGACGTGATCATCCAGAACGAGCCGGTCGGCGACGACGAGCTCGCCGACCTCTCCTTCACGATCGACCGCGCCGAGCTGCGGACCGCGACCGACACGCTGGAGGCGCTCGGCGACGTCAGTGAGGGGATCCGCACCGACGATCAGATCGGCAAGGTCTCGATCATCGGCGCCGGCATGCGCTCGCACCCCGGCGTCGCCGCCAAGGTCTTCGAGGTGCTCGGCGGCGAGGAGATCAACATCGAGATGATCTCGACCTCGCCGATCAAGATCTCGTGCGTGATCTCGGCCGCGCAGGTTCCCGATGCGGTGCGCGCCCTGCACCGGGCTTTCGAGCTCGGCGCCGACGCGGTGCGGGCGGAAGACCCCGAAGGCGCCGAGCACCGGCCGACGGTCGGTACCTGAGCCGGTCGGTCAGATGAGATGACTGGCGACGGTTACAGAGTCGGAGTTCTGGGCGCGACCGGCGCGGTCGGCTCGACCATCCTCGAGCTCCTCGCCGAGCGCGACTTCCCGGCGGCCGAGGTCGTCCCCTTCGCTTCCGAGCGCTCCGCCGGGCGCGAGCTCGATTGGAACGGCGAGACCATCGAGTGCCGGCCGCTCGGTCCCGAGACGATCCAGGGCCTCGACGTCGTGCTCTCCTCGGCCGGCGGCTCGGTCAGCGCTGAGTGGGCGCCGCAGCTGGTCGAGGCGGGCGCGGTCGTCGTCGACAACACCAGCTATTGGCGCATGTATGAGGACGTGCCGCTGATCGTCGCCGGGGTCAACCCCGACGCGGCGGCGGGCCACAAGGGGATCGTCGCCAACCCCAACTGCACGACGATGGTGATGATGATGGCGCTGGCGCCGATCCACCGCGCGGTCGGGCTCGAGCGCCTCGTCGCCTCCAGCTACCAGGCGGTCTCCGGCACCGGCCAGCGGGCGATCGAGGAGCTGCTGGCCCAGTCGCGGGCGGCGCTGGCGGGCGAGGCTGTACCGGAGCCGCAGGTCTACCCGCACCAGATCGCCTTCAACGTGCTGCCCCAGGTCGAGGTCTTCAAGGACGGCGATGACTACACCACCGAGGAGCGCAAGGTGATGGCCGAGACGCGCAAGATCCTCGGCTTCGGCGAGGAGGTGGCGATCTCCGCCACCTGCGCCCGGGTGCCGGTGATCAGCGGCCACTCGGAGTCGATCAACGTCCGCACCCGCGAGGACCTCCCGCCCGACGAGTGCCGCGCCCTGCTCGCCGAGGCGCCGGGCGTGATCGTCGTCGACGACCCCGCCAATGGCCGCTACCCGATGGCCCTCGACGCCGCCGGCCGTGACGACGTCCTCGTCGGCCGCATCCGCCGCGACCCCGACCAGGAGCGCACCCTCAACCTCTGGCTCGCCGGCGACAACCTGCGCAAGGGCGCCGCGACCAACGCCGTGCAGGTTGCCGAGCTGCTGATCGAGCAGGGGCTGCTTGCTTCGTAGGGGGAAATTCCCCCACAGCATGGGTGAATTTCCCCCACAGCATGGGTGAATTTCCCCCACTCGTGGTAAAATTGATCGCGTGATCGAGAGGTCCCTGCGGACGAAGATTCGGGCGGCGTTGGCAGACACGCCTGTGATCATGCTCGTGGGTCCGCGCCAGGCGGGCAAGAGCACCCTGGCAATGGCGTCACCAATCGAAGGGCTTCCGCCCACTTACATCAGCTTCGACGAGCCGGCGGAGCTCGCCGCGGCGCAGGCTGATCCTGGCGGCTTTGTCGCATCCCTTGGCGATCGTGTCGTGCTCGACGAGGCGCAGCGAGTGCCCGAGATCTTCCTGCCGATCAAGGCCGCCGTCGACCGCGACCGCCGGCCGGGGCATTTTCTCCTAACCGGCTCCGCGAACCCGCTCTTCATTCCGGCGGTTGCGGATGCCCTCGTCGGTCGGATGGAGGCTCTCACCCTCTGGCCGTTCTCCGGCGTCGAGCTGGCCGGTCGTCCCGATGCCGCTATATGCGAAACGCTCCTGGCCGAGCGGCCAGATTTGCCCGAGGCGGTAACGAGCCGGGACGAGCTGGCCACACGGCTTGTCCAAGGCGGATTTCCGGAGGTCGTTCAGCGCCGCGACAACGCGCGCCGAAAGGCCTGGTTCGACAACTACCTGACGACGATCCTCGAGCGCGACGTTCGGGCGGTCGCGGATATCTCGCGTTTGGAGCAGCTGCCGACGTTGCTGACCGCGGTCGCCCTGCGGTCGAGGGGGCCACTGAACAAGAGCGGGTTGAGCCAGGATCTCGGGGTTCCGGTCAGCTCCTTGGATCGTTACCTCGCGCTGCTGGAGCGGGTGTTCGTCGTGCAGCGGCTGCGCGCCTGGCACAACCGCCTGCAGCCGCGGCTGGTCAAGTCGCCGAAGATGCTGATCGCGGACTCGGGGTTGTTCTGCCATCTTCTGCGCCTCGATGCCTCTCGACTGTTGTCAGAGCCGACCTCACTCGGCCTCGCCCTGGAGTCCTACGTCGGCGCCGAGCTGCTCAAGGCGGTATCCGTCGCGACGGACAGCACAGCGTTGATGCACTACCGCACGGCCAAGGGAACCGAGATCGACTTCGTGCTGGAAGGGGGCGACGGCCGCGTCGCCGCGGTCGAGGTGAAGGCCTCGCGCTCGGTCGACGCGGGAGACTTCAGACGATTCGAGCGGCTCCGTGAGACCCTGGGGCCCCGCTTCGTGCGGGGTGTCGTCCTCTACACCGGTGAGCGTGCGCTTTCCTTCGGCGATCGGGTCGAAGCATGGCCGCTCTCGCTGCTGTGGGGCGAGTCATGAACATCGGCTTCGGCGACGCGGTTTTGATCTTCGGTGGGCTGCTGACGGTGGTCGCGGCGCTCTCGGGGGTGATGCGGGGGACGGTGCTCTCGGCCTCGGTGCTCTCGGTGGCGCTGGGCGTGCTGCTGGCGGCGGTCGGCGTCGTTCACATCGACCCCAAGAGCGAGTCGATCGTCGAGCTGGTCGAGCTGGCGCTGATCCTCACCCTCTTCTCCGACGGCATGTTCGTCGAGCGCGAGCTGCTCGCCCGCCACTGGAGCCCGGTGGCGCGGGCGCTGGTGATCGCGATGCCGATCACGATGGCGCTGCTCGGCCTGGCCGCGAAGGCGCTCTTCCCCGAGCTGAGCTGGGCCGAGGCGCTGCTGCTCGGGGCGGTGCTCTCGCCGACTGACCCGGTCGTCACCTCGGCGGTCGTCACCTCGAAGATCGTGCCGGCTTCGGTCCGCCACACGCTCAACCTCGAGTCGGGGCTGAACGACGGCCTGGCACTGCCCTTCGTGCTCTTCTTCCTCGTCCTCGCCGCTCCCGGCGGCAATCCTGGCGGCGAAGCGGCCAAGCTCTTCGGCGAAGCGCTCTTCGGTGCCGGGGTGGGCGTGGGGCTCGGAGTCCTCGGCGGCCGCCTCCACCACCACCTGCCCGGCGGCGGCCTCACCGCTCGCTACGAGGGGATCTACTCGATCGGTTTCGCCCTCTTCGCCTTCGGCTTCGCCGACGTGACAATCGGCAATGGTCTGATCGCCGCCTTCGTCTGCGGCATCGCCCTGGCCGCGACCGAGAAGGAGGTGCCGGCCGGGTTTATCGAGTTCGCCGAGAACACCAGCGCGATCCTGCAGGTGCTGACCTTCTTCGTCTTCGGCGCCCTGATCGTCGCCACCGGCTTTCACCACAGCATCCCGCCGCTGATCCTCTTCGTCGTCTTCGCCCTGCTCGTCGCCCGCCCGCTGGCGGTGATGGTCTCCTTCCTCAAAACCGGCATCCCGCGCCCGCAGAAGCTCTTCATGGCCTGGTTCGGCCCCAAGGGCGTCGCCTCGATGCTCTTCGCCCTCTTCGTGCTCAAGTCCGACGTCGCCGACGGCAGCCTGATCTTCGACATCGCCGCGATCGCGATCATCTGCTCGATCGTCGCCCACGGCCTCACCGACACCGTCGGCGCCAAATGGCTGGCCCGCCGAGTCGGCCTCGACCGGCCCGGCTAGACCATCCGTCCGACACACTTCCGCGCGCCACACGTAACATTCTGTCCGCTAGCCTTGGGGTATGGAGCAGGCGCGGACCAAGTGGAACGACGATCGCCTCGACCACCTCTCGGGGCAGGTGGATTCCGTCCGCGACCAGGTCGACTCGCTTCGTCACCACATGGACAACCGCTTCGATCGCCTCCAGAACGCGATGATCGTCACCCTCGCGAGCATCCTCGCCGCCTTCGGCGGCGCAATCATCGCGTTTCACGGCTGAAGCGAAACGACATCTCGCTCCCAGCCCAGCTTTGAGCCTGAGAGCGAGTGGAGGGACACAGACTTCTACGCCGTTCTTGCCTGGTCCGCTTTTCGAATCGAGAAGAGCGTGTGTGCAGGGTCTGCGGACACTCAGCGCGAAGCGCGTCCGCAGACCCTGCACACACGCTCACCCCGTTTGAATAACCCCGATCAGGCAGGAACCGCAGCAAGCCGCTCTTCAACCCACTTGGTCGAAGCGATGTGCTTGCTCATCCCCAGTTCCTTCGGCTCCGCGCCGAGCGCCAGCGAGACGAGCTGGGGGAGATGCAGGACCGCGAGGCCCAGATCTCGGTTGACCACCTTGGCCGCCTCGGGCTGCTGCATGTCGAGGTTGAGGTGGCAGAGCGGGCAGGGGGTGACGAGGCAGTCGGCACCGGCGTCGAGCGCGTCGCCGACGTGGGTGCCGGCCTGGCGCAGCGAGGTATCGCGGTTCATCGTGATCACCGGGAAGCCGCAGCACTTGCGGGCGCCGTCGTACTCGACGACCTCGCCGCCGAGCGTCTCGATCACCTTCTCCAGGTAGATGTCGCGATCGGGGTGCTCGTCGTAGCCGAGCCGCTCCTTGGGCCGGACCACGTAGCAGCCGTAGAAGGGGCCGACGCGCAGGCCGCTGAGCGGGCGCGTCACCTTCTCGGCGAGGCGGTCGAGGCCGTAGTCCTCGACCAGCAGCCAGAGGAAGTTCTTGTTGGTGAAGCCGTCCTTGCCCTTCTCGTAGGCGAGGCCCTGGCCACTCAGCACCTCGTTGATGTGGGCGCGGTAGGAAGAATCAGCATCCAGTCGTTGCTGACACTCTGATTGCGCGCCCTGGCAAGTCGAGCAGATGTTCATCATTGAGAGCCCGGTCTGCTGGGCGAGCGCGAAGGTGCGGGCGTTGAGCGTGTCGGCGAGCTCCTGGTTGTGCTCGGCGATGACGCCGGCGCCGCAGCAGTTGGCGCGGTCGAGTTCGACCAGCTCGATGCCGAGCTTCTGGGCGGCGATCGCCATCGAGCCGTGCAGCTCGCTGGTGAAGCCGCGCGAGACGCAGCCGGGCCAGTAAGCGACCTTGATCTGCTCGCTCATCAGGACTCCTCCTTCGTATCCGCGGCCGCGGCGGCCTCCGCCGCCAAGGTCTCATCGGTCGGCTCATCGGGCTCCGGTTCGACGAAGTCCTCGTCTTCCCCGGCGATGTAGATGTTGAATTCCTCGCGGTGCTGCTCGGCGTGCTCGTAGATCGCCTTGACCTCGTCCATGGCGTTGCCGGGGAGCTTCGGGTGCAGGCCGGGAATGAACTTGAGCCGCGCCTTGCCGGTCTTGGCGGCACGAAACACCGTCGGCAGCGCCTTGAGCAGTTCCGTGATCCCTCGCTTGCTCGGCTTGAGCTTGCCTTTGACGCCGGGCGCGAAGGACTCCTGCGGGAGCATCGACTCGTCGAGCGTCCCCTTCTTCTCGATGATCTTGACGAAGGCGATCTCGTGGTCGTGCCCGCTGTTGGGGTCGTCGAATCCCCTCCTCGCCGGCTTTGCGGCGCAGGCGCATGATCTGGTCCATCGGCGCCACGCCCTTGGGGCACGCGTCGACGCAGCTGAAGCAGTGGGTGCAGTCGTAGATCCCGTGCGGGTCGTCGGCGAGGTCGTGGAGGCGCTCCTTGGTCTCGGCGTCGCGCGGGTCGCCGACGAAGCGGTAGGCCTTGGCCAGCGCCGCCGGGCCGATGAACTCGGGGTCGGCTTCCATCGAGAGGCAGGAGGAGACGCAGGCGCCGCACTGGATGCAGGCCATCGACTGGGTGATGTCGATCATCGACTCCGGCTCGACGATGTACTCGCGCTCGGGCGCCTCGCCGTGGGGGAGGAGCCAGGGGGTGACGCGGCGGATCTTGGTCCAGTGGGTCGACTCCATATCGGTGACGAGGTCCTTGATCACCGGCATATTCCCCATGGGCTCGACCACGATTGGGGCGTCGCCGCTGCCGTTCCCGGCGATGCTCGCTTTCTTGTTCGCGAGCTCCTGGGCCTCGCCGATCTGGGTCTTGCAACCGAGGCCGGACTGGCCGTTGATCTTCATCCCGCAGGAACCGCAGATCGCCGCCTTGCAGGAGCAGCGCACGCTCAGCGAGCCATCGTCGCGGTCTTTCGCCTGGAGAATGCCGTCGAGGACCGCGAGCGAGGGGTCGAGCTCGACCTTGAACTCCTCCCAGTAGGCGGCCTCGCCCGACTCGGGCTGGTAGCGGCGGACTTTGAGCGTGTACTCAGCCATCTAGTAAGTCCTCTCTTGCGGTTCCCACTGGGTGATCGTCACCTCGGAGTAGGAGATCTCGGGACCGTCGTCGTTCAGCTGCAAGTCGATGTGCTTGAGCCACTCCTCATCATTGCGCTCCGGGAAGTCCGTCCTGTACTGAGCGCCGCGGCTCTCCTTGCGCTCCAGCGCGGCGACGCAGGTGCACTCGGCGCAATCGAGCATGTAGCCGAGCTCGATCGCGCCCAGCAGGTCCTGGTTGAAGACCGCGCCCTTGTCGTCGATGTAGGCGCTCTCGGCCTCCTCCTTGAGCCGGCGCACCTTCTCCAGCGCTTCGGTGATCCCGGCCTCGTCGCGGAAGACCGCGACCTTGGCGTCCATCACCGTGCCGAGGTCGAGCTTGATCTCCGAGACGCGGCGGCCCGAGCCCTTCTCGCGGGCGGAGATCGCCTCGATCGTCGCCTGCTCGGCCTCGAGCAGCGCTTTCGAGGGCCGCGAGGCCTCGGTGCGCTTGGCGCGGGCGGCGGCATCGGCGCCCGAGCGGCGGCCGAAGATCAGCGTGTCGAGCAGCGAGTTGGCGCCGAGCCGGTTGCCGCCGTGGACCGAGACGCAGGCGACCTCGCCGGCGGCGTAGAGGCCGGGGATGTCGGTGCGCCCGTCGACGTCGGTCTTGACCCCGCCCATCGTGTAGTGGTTGCCGGGCTTGATGTGGATCGGTTCCTTGGTGATGTCGACCCCGGCGAAGTCCTTGCCGACGAGGACGATCTCGCGCAGCGCCTCGTGCACGCGCTTCTTCGGCACGACGGTGATGTCGAGGGCGACGGTGCCGTCGGGGAAGCCGCGGCCCTCGTTGATCTCGGTCTGCTCGGCGCGAGAGACGACGTCGCGCGAGGCCAGCTCCATCTTGTTCGGCGCGTAGCGCTCCATGAAGCGTTCGCCGTTCTTGTTCAGCAGATGGGCGCCCTCGCCGCGGGCGCCCTCGGTGATCAGGAAGCCCTTGCCCGCCAGCGTCGTCGGGTGGTACTGGATCATCTCCATGTCCATCAGCTTCGCCCCGGCCCGGTAGGCCATGGCGATGCCGTCGCCGGTGCAGATCAGCGCGTTGGTGGTCGGCTTCCAGACCTGGCCGTTGCCGCCGCTGGCGAGGATCACCGACTTGGCCTCGAAGAGCTGCATCGAGCCGTCGGCGATGTTGCGGGTGACGACGCCGCAGCACTCGCCCTGCTCGTCGAGCGCCAGCGCCGTGCAGAACCACTCCTCGTAGCGGGCGACCCGCTCGGAGTGCTTCATCAGCTGCTCGTAGAGCACGTGCATGATCGCCTGGCCGGTGATGTCGGCGACGTAGTAGGTGCGGGCGGCCGAGGCGCCGCCGAAGGCGCGGGTGCCGAGCTTGCCCTCCTCGTTGCGGTGGAAGGTGACGCCGAGGTGCTCGAGGTGGAGGATCTCTTCCGGCGCCTCGCGGCACATGATCTCGACCGCGTCCTGGTCGGCCAGGTAGTCGGAGCCCTTGATCGTGTCGAAGGCGTGCGACTCCCAGGAGTCGCCGGGGTTGAGAGCGGCGTTGATCCCGCCCTGGGCCGCGTTGGAGTGCGAGCGGACCGGGTGGACCTTGCTGACGATGCCGACCGAGACGCCTTCCTCGGCGGCTGCCAGGGCGGCCCGCTGTCCGGCCAGCCCGGCGCCGATTACCAGTACGTCATGCGTAGGCACGGCGCCGCACTCTATAGACCCCAAATCCGACCCCGCAGTCGGATTTCCCCCACCCCCGCCCCCCGGGGGCCACCCGGGGGCCGACGGGCCTCAAACGTGACATATCGACACGGTTTCGGCCCGTCGGCCCCTGGGGCCAGGCGGTTAGAGCCAGCGCTGGGCGAGGCGGCGGATTGTGGCGTCGCTGAGGCGGATGGCGTCGGCGACGGTGTCGAAATCGACGTTGGCGGCGACGTCGTTGGGCCAGTGGTAGAAGGCGGGCTGCTTGAGCTCGTTGCAGGCGCAGAGTGCGGCCGTCTCATAGCCCGCCGCCAGCGGCTCGAGCCCGTCGGTGCCGTTGTGCAGGCGCAGGTTGGGGTAGAGCCAGATGCCCAGCTCCTCGGCCAGCTCGTCCAGCAGGGCTAGTGCCCGCGGTGGGTACTCGTGCATCTTGAGGAAGCCCTCGCCGCGTAGGACGAGGAGATGCGGGGAGCCGAGCGACTCGAGGCAGAGGAAGAAGGTGCTCTCGCGCGGCAGCTCGCCGAAGTGGCGCTCGCCGAAGGCCTTGATTCCCTCGCTGAAGGACTCCTCCGAGCCGACCGAGAGCAGGATCACGCGGACGTCGGTGGTCGGCCTCTCGACCAGCCGCTCCGCCAGAGCAAGCAGGGCGATGACGCCGGTGCCGTTGTCGTTGGCGCCGGGAACGGTCTCGCGCCGGCCGATGTCGGCCATTGCGGCGATCGTGCCGAGCCCGCAGAGGGCGCCGAGCCTGGCGAGCAGGCGCCGTCCCGTCAGCGCGCCCAGCCCGGCCAGCAGCGGTCCGCCAACCACCGGCGCCATCAGCATCGGGCTGGTGTCTTTGCCCTCGATCAGCCCGAGCCGGTCGGCGATCTTGGGGAGCTCGGGGTGGAAGATCAGGCCCGAGTGGGCCGAGTCGTGGTGGGCGATCAGGACGACGGTCCGCTCGGCCTCCCCCGGCCCCAGCTCGCAGACGACGTTGTAGGTGGTGCGCCTTGGCAACAGCCGGCGCAGCGGCCGCTTCCCCGGCGGAAAGTCCGCCGCGATCCCAGTCGCCCCGGCGAAGCCGAGCAGGGCGCCGAGCAAGCGGCGCCCGCGCAGCCCCAGCCAGCCGCCCAGTGCCCCGAGCGCCGCGCCGAGCCCGAGCGGCCACCAGTAGGTGCCGTGCACCGTCTCAGCCTCGATCCGCGCGCCAGCCCCGAGCTCACCAAACCGCCTGACGATCCACTCGGCAGCTTCGCGCTCGCCTTCGGAGGCGCTGGGGCGATGGATCTGCTCAAGCTCTTCGAGCCACTCACGCAGCTTTCCTTTTCCCTCCGCGAAATTATCTGCCGTCCGCGGGGGTGGAGCGTCTTGCACTTTTTCGTCGTGAGCCAAAAGGCGCCAGCTCACCAACCCTCCATCGAAAAAGTTAAGCGGAACCCCCGCCTGGACGGCCACGTACGATTGGGACCAATGATGGGCGGCAAACCCATAACCCTGTTCCACGTCCGCGGCATCCGCATCACCGTCGACTGGTCGTGGTTCCTCGTCCTCTTCCTGGTGATCTTCTGGCTCTCGCGCTTCTACGGCGACGTGCTCGGCCAGAGCAGCTCCAGCTCGACCCCCTTCGTGCTGGCCGTGGTCAGCGCCCTCGCCTTCTTCGGCTCGATCGTCCTGCACGAGCTCGGCCACGCCTTCGCCGCGCTGCGCAACGGCATCGGCATCTCCAGCATCCAGCTCTGGATCTTCGGCGGCATGGCGCGCATGGACCGCGAGTCGCCCAGCCCGGCGGCGGAGTTCAAGGTGGCGATCGCGGGGCCGCTGGTGACCCTGGCGATCGTCGTTGTCCTGACCGCGGTCGGCATAGCGGCGGTCGGCGCCGAAGAGTTCAAGCGGGCGGTCGAGATCGAATCGGGCTCGGGCGTCTCCGGGGTGATGGCGATGATCGGCTGGCTGGCGACGATCAACCTGCTGGTCCTGATCTTCAACCTGCTGCCCGCCTTCCCGATGGACGGCGGCCGGATCGTCCGCGCGATCGCCTGGTGGCGCACCGGCGACCGCAACTCGGCCACCCGCTTCGCCGCCGGCCTCGGCCGCGTCTTCGGCTACATCTTCATCGGCGGCGGCCTCGTCCTGATCGGCATCGGCGACGCCTTCAGCGGCGTCTGGCTTGCCCTGATCGGCTTCGTCATCAACGGCTCCGCCAAGGCCGCCTCGATGCAGACCAAGGTCACCGGCAAGATCAGCAGCCTTCAGGTCTCCGACGTGATGGACCGCCAGCCGGTGACGATCCTCGACGAACTCAGCGTTGAGCAGGCTCTGGACGAATACTTCCTCCGCTACCGCTGGCCCTGGTTCCCAGTGGTCGATGCCGCGCACCACTTCCTAGGCCTCGTGGTCCGCGACAAAGCCGATGAGGTCCCCGAGATCTCCCGCACCACCTTCCACGTCTCCGACCTGCTCGAGCGCGACGACGGCACCTTCCAAGTGCGCGACGACGCGCCACTCGACTCGTTGCTCACCAGTCGGGCACTGCGCCGCTTTGGCGCCCTGATGGCGGTTGACGCCGACGGTCGCCTCTCAGGCGTAATCACCATGGAGCAGGTGGGGCGAGCGCTGCGGGACCAGGCGTCGTCGTGAGGAGCAGCTGAAGGGTCGGCGGCCCGGGGTCTCAGCAGGCCGCTTCGCGGGAGTTCCTGCTGAGGACCCGGCGGCTCGGTCGCTTCGTTGACGTTTCAGGCCCGAGGGCGGTGGCGCTCGATTATTGAGCTGAAGTCGGTGCCCGCGGGGAGGGTGCCGAAGGCGTTGCCCCAGTCGCCGTTGAGGCGGGAGGCGCAGAAGGCGTCGGCGACGGCTGGGTTGCCGTAGCGGACTAGGAGGGAAGCTTGAAGAGCTACGGCCATGCCCTCGACGATGCGGCGAGCGCGAAGCTCGATCGTCTCGATGTCGCCGGGGATTTCGTTGCGGAGCGAGGAGACGTAGGCGTCGAGCTTGGGTTCGGCGCCGGAGCCCGCCATTACCTCGGCGAAGAAGGCCTCTACTGAAGCGGGGCTCTTGACCATGGCGCGGAGCACATCCAAGCACTGGACGTTGCCGGAGCCCTCCCAGATTGAAGCTAGAGGGGCCTCTCTATAGAGGCGGGGCATTCCTGACTCCTCGACGTAGCCGTTTCCTCCGAAGCACTCGAGGCACTCGACCGCGTGGGAGGGCTGGCGCTTGCACATCCAGTACTTGAGGACGGCGTTGGCGAGGCGGCGGAAGTTGGCGGCGTCCTCGTCCTCGGCGGCGGCCTCGTCGTAGGCGCGGGCGAGGCGCATCGCGGCGATCGTGGCGGCCTCTGACTCGACCGCGAGGTCGGCGAGCACGTTTTGCATCAGCGGCTGCTCGATCAGGTCCTTGCCGAAGGCCGCTCGCTGCTCGGTGTGGTTGAGCGCCTGGGCGACGCCGGCGCGGTAGCCGGTGGCGGCGCCGATCACGCAGTCGAGGCGGGTGTGGTTGACCATCTCGATGATCGTCGGCACGCCGCGGCCCTCCTCGCCGACCATGCGCGCCCAGGCGCCGCGGAACTCGAGCTCCGAGGAGGCGTTGGAGCGGTTGCCGAGCTTGTCCTTGAGGCGCTGGATCTGGAAGGCGTTGCGCTCGCCGTCGGGGGTCCAGCGCGGCATCAGGAAGCAGGAGACGCCCGACTCGGTCTGGGCGAGGACGAGGAAGGCGTCGCACATCGGTGCCGAGCAGAACCACTTGTGGCCGACCAGCTCGTACTCGGCGCCCGGGCCGCCGCCGTTCAGCGGCGTCGCCACGGTGGTGTTGGCGCGCACGTCGGAGCCGCCCTGCTTCTCGGTCATCGCCATGCCGCAGAGGGCGCCGCTCTTGCGATCGGCCGGCAGCGAGCGCTCGTCGTAGTCGAGCGAGAGGAAGCGCTCCTCCCACTCGGCGGCCAGCTCGGGCTGCTTGCGCAGCGCCGGGATCGCCGAGTAGGTCATCGAGATCGGACAGCCGACGCCGGCCTCGGCCTGCATCAGCAGCATGAACATCGCCGCGCGGGCGACGTGGGCGCCGACGCCGGGCTCGCGCCAGGGCAGCGCGTGCAGGCCGTGGGAGACGCCGATTCGCATCAGCTCGTGCCAGGAGCTGTCGAACTCGACCTCGTCGATGCGATGGCCGTAGCGGTCGTGGGTCTTCAGCTCGGGCTTCTTGTCGTTGGCCTCGAAGCCCCAGCGGATCGTCTGTGCCGAGCCGGCGATCGCGCCCAGCTCGCGGGCCCGGTCCTCGGCCCAGCCGCCGCCCTCGCGCCGCAGCGCCTCGCCCAGCACACGGTCGGCGTCGAAGGAGTTGTAGTCCTCCAGCGGCGTCGCCTGGTTGAAGACCTCATGGGTCTGGATCGCGGTGCGCTCTACGGTAGCCATGGACCTGATTGTGCCGGCCCATCGGTAGCATCGCCGCCGCGTGGCGAAGATCTCCGTGAAGAACCCGATCGTCGAGCTCGACGGCGACGAGATGACCCGGATCATCTGGTCGTTCATCAAGGAGCAGCTGATCCTGCCCTACCTCGACCTCGAGCTCGACTACTTCGACCTCGGGATCGAGAGCCGCGACGCCAGCGAAGACCAGATCACGGTCGACGCGGCCAAGGCGATCAAGCAGCACGGCGTCGGCGTCAAGTGCGCGACGATCACGCCCGATGAGGCGCGGGTCGAGGAGTTCGGCCTGAAGGAGATGTACCGCTCGCCGAACGGGACGATCCGCAACATCCTCGGCGGCGTCATCTTCCGCGAGCCGATCGTGATCTCCAACATCCCGCGCCTGGTGCCGGGCTGGACCAAGCCGATCGTGATCGGCCGCCATGCCTTCGGCGACCAGTACCGCGCGACCGACATGGTCGTCCCGGGCGAGGGCACGCTGACCCTCACCTACACGCCCAAGGACGGCAGCGAGCCGGTCGAGCTCGACGTCTATGACTTCCCCGGCGGCGGCATCGCGATGGCGATGTACAACCTCGACGACTCGATCCGCGACTTCGCCCGCGCCTCGATGCGCTACGGCCTCGACCGCGGCTACCCGGTCTACCTCTCGACCAAGAACACGATCCTGAAGCGCTACGACGGCCGCTTCAAGGACCTCTTCGCCGAGGTCTACGAGAGTGAGTTCAGGGCCGAGTTCGAGGCCGCGGGAATCACCTACGAACACCGCCTGATCGACGACATGGTCGCCGCGGCGCTGAAGTGGGAGGGCGGTTACGTCTGGGCCTGCAAGAACTACGACGGCGACGTGCAGTCCGACACCGTCGCCCAGGGCTTCGGCTCGCTGGGCCTGATGACCAGCGTGCTGATGAGCCCCGACGGCAAGACGGTCGAGGCCGAGGCCGCGCACGGCACCGTCACCCGTCACTACCGCCAGCACCAGCAGGGCAACCCGACCTCGACCAACCCGATCGCCTCGATCTTCGCCTGGACCCGCGGCCTCGCCGCCCGCGGCCGGCTCGACGACACGCCCGCGGTGTCCGAGTTCGCCGAGACCCTGGAGCGCGTCTGCGTGGAGACGGTGGAAGCCGGGAAGATGACCAAAGACCTCGCCCTGCTCGTCGGCCCCGACCAGGAGTTCCAGACCACGCAGGAGTTCCTCGCCTCGATCGACGAGGCCCTGCAGCGGGCAATGGCTTAGTTCTTAGCTCTTCGAAAACTACGAATCCGGAGATAGAGACTCTGTGAGCAGCCCCGTGAAAGTCACCGTGACCGGTGCCGCCGGCCAGATCGGCTACGCACTCCTCTTCCGTATCGCCAGCGGTCAGATGCTCGGTCCCGATACGCCGGTGGAGCTGAGCCTGCTGGAGATCCCCGCCGCGGTCACCGCCGCCGAGGGAACCGCGATGGAGCTCGACGACTGCGCCTTCCCGCTGTTGAGGCGGATCGACATCTTCGATGATCCCAAGCAGGCCTTCGACGGCTGCAACGTCGGCCTGCTCGTCGGTGCCCGCCCGCGCGGGCCCGGGCATGGAGCGCTCCGACCTGCTCGAGGCCAACGGCGGCATCTTCAAGCCGCAGGGCGAAGCGATCGCCGCCGGCGCCGCCGATGACGTTCGCATCCTCGTCGTCGGCAACCCGGCCAACACCAACTGCCTGATCGCGATGTCAAACGCCGACGGTGTGCCGCGCGAGCGCTTCACCGCGATGATGCGACTGGACCACAACCGGGCGATCGCCCAGCTCGCCAACAAGCTCGGCAAGGGTGTCTCCGACGTGACCAACATGACGGTTTGGGGCAACCACTCGACCACGCAGTACCCGGACCTGGTCAACGCCAGGGTCAACGGCCAGAGCGCCTGGGACGCGGTCGACGACGAGGCCTGGATCGCCGATGAGTTCATCCCGCGCGTGGCCAAGCGCGGCGCCGCGATCATCGAGGCGCGCGGCGCGTCCAGCGCCGCCTCGGCCGCCAACGCCGCGATCGACCACGTTCACGACTGGGTGCTCGGCACGCCGGAGGGCGACTGGGTCTCGATGGGCGTTCCCGCCGACGGCTCCTACGGGGTCGAGGAGGGAATCGTCGCCGGCTTTCCCTGCGCCTGCAGTGGCGGCGAGTGGTCGATCGTCGAGGGCGTCGAGGTACCCGAGTTCTCACGCGGGCGGATCGACGCCAGCGCTGCCGAGCTGCGCGAGGAGCGCGACGCGGTCAGCGGGCTCGGCCTGATCTAAAGAGAGTCACCAAATGAAAAAGCCGGCCCCACTCGGGGCCGGCTTTGTTCAGCAAAGCGCGAAGTCTCAGGCGCTTTTACCGGGGTGGTACTCGCGTCCCTTCTTGGTGACGCGCCCTTCTTTCTCCATTTCGCCGAGAACCCGGTACAGGTAGTTCGGTTTGATTTTCATCGTTTTGGCGATCTCCGAGGCGGAGATACCGGGGTTCTGCTCGACCAGGGCGACTGCCTGATCGGCACGGGTGCCGCCGCGGCGACGACGACGGCGTTTGCGCGGAGCGGTGGTCGTGCTTCCGGCCGCCGTGGCGTTTTTGCGAGGGCGACCTGGGCCGCGACCGGAGCCGGGGGGGCGACCGGGACGGCGGGTGATAGTGCCACCAAGCTCGGCCAGTGCACGCTCGAGGCGCTTGCGCTCCTCGTCGAGCTCCGCGAGCCTCTTCTTGACCAGGTCAAGTGCCTCGTCGAGTACGTTGCTGGTGCTGGGCATTTCCTTCCTTTCATCCCGTGAGCTCTGTGCCTCCCGGGTCGTCAGCTGCTCCGGAGTGTGGCAGAGTGACAGTGACAGTGACTATTCGTATAGTCAAATTCGCCACTGTCACTCTGGCCATTTGGATGAAGCTACCCCGCCAGTGACGTTTTCAAGCAGTGCTCAGGGCGGGAAACCGTCGCGTACCGAAACAGTGGGATGCCGGGTTAACGCGCGAGGCTCCGCAATGCACCAAAAATGCGCCGCAATCGCCCTGTGAGCCCGGCGGCCTAACGGTTGCGCTTGCGCGGCAGGGTGCGGAAGACCGCGTCCCAGAGTGGCGAGGAGACGCCGAAGCCGAAGCGGTGGTCCTGGAAGTGGTGGCGCATGTGCTGCTCACGCAGCCGCTTGCCGAAGTCCGACTTGGGCACGAAGTGGTGCACGTAGTAGTGCGTGTAGTCGTAGAAGAGGTAGCCGAGGATGAAGCCGGCGAAGAGCGGGTAGGCGGCAGGTGTGCCGAAGACCAGGGTGAAGGCGAAGTAGAAGAGCACCGCCAGCGGGATCGCCACGGCGGGAGGCATGACCAGGCGCAGCTTGTCGTTGGGGTGGTCGTGGTGGATGCCGTGGATGATGAAGTGCATGCGCCGGCCGAAGGCGTTGTCGGGCTGCCAGTGGAAGACCAGCCGGTGCAGCCAGTACTCGGTCAGGGTCCAGATGCCGATCCCGGCGAGGCTGAGCAGGAGCAGCTGCCAGGCGGCGTAGCCGTGACTGGCCCCGAGCCACTCGCCGGCGATCACCACGGGCACGAAGACGATCGCCGGGACCGCGGGGTGCACCCGCGAGAAGAAGTTGAGGAAGTCGCTCTCGAATAGCTGCGGCGAGGCGGCGAGCTTGTCGGTCCTGCGGGAAGACTCCATCCAGGGCCGAATGGTAGCGGCGCCGGTCGCCGGCGCCCGCAAGACGCGGGGAACTTGTGACGAGACTGTGTCAAGAACGTTGCGCTTTGCGGAATTGAGACTCGCGAAAGCGTCACGGCGATGGCAGTATCGCCGCCGTGCCGCGCAAGCCCAAACCGCCGACCTGCGACGACTGTTACTTCCGCAAGAACCTGCTCTGCGCGCTCGAGCTCGACGAGCCCTGCACGACCTTCAGGCCGAATCGACCAGAGGGCCTGGTGCCCCCGAAGCAGCCCGTGCTGCTGATGAGGCCGCCTCGGTGGGCGCCCCGGACACAAGCTCAGACCGCCTGAGCGCGGCGGGTGCTGTCGCCGAATCGGGGCCCACCACCCTGCGGTAGCTAAAGCTTCCTCGGGTGGTACCCCCATTCGGCGCCACCCCCCGCGAGCAGCCGGGCTGGCTAATGTTCTGACCCGATGCCGGAGCGGGGCCTATATGCGTGGGCGCGGACTACTTACGTCTCGCGCAGGAGCAGGGGATTTACTCCCAACGTGGACGTCTACTACTGCGGCGACCCGCAGCGGGCCGTGGTCAAGGTCGATCTTGCCGGGGTCGAGCTCGACGAGGTCGGGATCGAGGTGGGGACTCGGCAGCTGGCGATCGTCGGCGAGCGGCAGGTGCAGGAGACCGAAGGGCGGGTCTACCAGCAGGTCGAGATTCCCTCGGGACCGTTCCGCCGCGTGGTCGAGCTGCAGGTGGACGTCGACGCCGAGCGGGCCACGGCGACCTATGAAGACGGGGTGCTGCGGATCGAGCTGCCGCTGCGCGATCCGTCCGAGACGACCCGCCGGATCCCGATCGGGAGGGACTAGTGCCGAGCGGTAGGAGGCGGCACTGATGGAGGGCAGCCCGGTCCTCGAGGTGGTCGACTCGCTCGAGGCCGAGGACGCGATCCGCGCTTCGGAGCCGCTGCCCGACGCGCTGCCGGTCCTGCCGCTGCGCGAGACCGTCACCTTTCCCGAGACGCTGACGCCGCTGGCGGTCGGCCAGGAGCGCTCGATCAAGCTGGTCGACGACGTGCTCGGCGCCAACCGGATGCTGGCGATGGTCGCCGCTCGCGACCCCGAGAACGAGGAGCCGGGCCCGCACGACCTCTACGACGTCGGCGTGGTCGGGGTCGTCGCCCGCATGCTCAAGGTCCCCGACGGCACCCTGCGCATCCTCGTCCAGGGGACCCAGCGGGTGCGGCTCGGCCCCTACGTCGCCGAGCAGCCCTACCTGGTCGCGCGGATCGCCGAGCTGCCAGACATAAGCGAGGACGGCCCGGAGTTGGAGGCGCTGACCCGCAACGTGCAGCGCACCTTCTCGGAGATCATCGAGCAGATCCCCTACCTGCCCGAGGAGCTGCAGATGGCGGTCGCCAACCTCGACGACCCGGCGGCGCTCGCCCACCTGATCGCCGGCACCCTGCGGATCTCGACCGAGGAGAAGCAGGAGCTGCTGGAGGAGGTCGAGGTCGTCGCCCGCCTGCGCCGGCTCTCCCAGATCCTCGCCCGCGAGCTCGACGTGGTCCAGCTCGGCACCCAGATCCAGACCCAGGTGCAGTCGGAGATCGACAAAGGCCAGCGCGAGTTCTTCCTGCGCCAGCAGCTGAAAGCGATCCAGGACGAGCTCGGGGAGGGCGACGAGCAGCAGGCCGAAGTCAACGAACTGCGCGAGAAGATCGAGGCGGCGAAACTGCCCGAGCAGGCGCAGAAGGCGGCCGACCGCGAGCTCTCGCGGCTGGAGAAACTGCCCCCGGCGGCGGCCGAGCACGGCGTCATTCGCACCTACCTGGAGTGGTTGACCGAGTTGCCCTGGGCGGCGGAAAGCGAGGACAACCTCGACATCGCCCACGCCCGCGAGGTGCTCGACGCCGACCACTACGACCTGGAGAAGGTCAAGGACCGCATCCTCGAGTACCTGGCGGTGCGCAAGCTGAAACCGGACTCGCCCGGGCCGATTCTCTGCTTCGTCGGTCCGCCCGGGGTCGGTAAGACCAGCCTCGGTCGCTCGATCGCCAAGGCGCTGGGGCGCGAGTTCGAGCGCATCTCGGTCGGCGGCGTCCGCGACGAGGCCGAGATCCGCGGCCACCGCCGCACCTACATCGGCGCCCTGCCGGGCGCGATCGTCCGCGCCCTGCGCGACGCCGGCTCGCGCAACCCCGTCTTCATGATCGACGAGATCGACAAGATGGGCGCCGATTTCCGCGGCGACCCGGCCTCGGCGATGCTCGAGGTGCTCGACCCGGCCCAGAACGACTCCTTCCGCGACCACTACCTCGACCTCGAGTTCGACCTCTCCGAGGTGATGTTCATCGCCACCGCCAACGTGCTCGACACGATCCCCGGGCCGCTGCAGGACCGGATGGAGACGATCGAGCTGGCCGGCTACACGCTGGAGGAGAAGAAGCACATCGCCCGCCGCTACCTGGTGCCGCGCCAGATCGATGCCAACGGGCTGAAGCCCTCGCAGATCGAGTTCGGCGACCCGGCGCTGGTGGCGATCATCGAGGAGTACACGCGCGAGGCCGGGGTGCGCAACCTCGAGCGCCAGATCGGCACGGTCTGCCGCAAAGTCGCCCGCGACGTCGCCGAGGGCAAGAGCAAGCGCAAGGCGCGGATCTCGGCCAAGCGGGCCCGCGAGCTGCTCGGCCGCCGCCGCGTCTTCGCCGAGCAGCGGCGGCGGACCAAGGTGCCGGGCGTCTCGACCGGGCTCGCCTGGACGCCGACCGGGGGAGACGTGCTCTTCATCGAGGCGACCTCGATGCCCGGTTCCGGGCAGCTGACGATCACCGGCCAGCTCGGCGACGTGATGAAGGAGTCCGCCCAGGCGGCGCTCTCCTACGTGCGCGGCCACTGGCGCGAGATCGCGCCGCAGCTCGACGAGGAGTGGTTCGCCAAGCACGACATCCACGTCCACGTTCCGGCCGGGGCCGTGCCCAAGGACGGGCCCTCCGCAGGGGTGGCGATGACCGTGGCGCTCTCCTCGCTGATCAGCGGCCGCCACGTTCGCAACGATGTGGCGATGACCGGAGAGGTGACCCTGACCGGCCAGGTGCTGCCGATCGGCGGGCTCAAGGAGAAGTCGCTGGCGGCACAGCGGGCCGGGATCAAGCGGGTGCTGGTGCCGCAGCGAAACGAGGGCGACGTGGCGGAGATTCCCGAGCACGAGCGCAGCGAGCTCGAGTTCGTCTATGTCGACGAGGTCTCCAAGGCGATCGAAGCGGCGCTCGCCTAACTGCGATGGAGGCCGCCGGGGCGCTGCGCAGAGGCAGCATTTCGACCTATCTGGAATCGATCGCCGGGCTGGTGCGCTCGCGCTCGCGCGCCTTCTGGATCGTCGCCGGCCTCACCGTCCTCGCCGCGCTGCTGCGCTTCGCCACCCTCGGGGTGCAGAGCTACCACCACGACGAGATCGTCACCGCCAGTCGCATCCTCCGCGACGGCTTCTGGCACGCGATGGACGCGGTCGGCTTCAGCGAGTCGGCTCCGCCGCTCTACTACGCCGTCGCCTGGCTCTGGACGCAGTTCACCGGGACCGGCGAGTTCGGCCTGCGCTCGGTCTCGGCCGTCGCCGGGATCGCCACTGTGCCCGTCGCCTACCTGTTCGGCGCCGAGCTGAGCAGCCGCCGCGCCGGGATCGTCGCCGCCGCCCTGGTCGCGGTCAACCCGATGCTGCTCTGGTACTCCCAGGAGGCCCGTGCCTACGCCCTCTTCGTCCTGCTCACGGCGCTCTCGCTGCTCTACTTCGCGCGGGCCCTGGAGCGCGGGCGCCGACGCGACTCGATCGCCTGGGGGATCGCCTCGGCGCTCGCCCTCGCCACCCACTACTTCGCCGCCTTCCCGATCGCCGCCGAGGCGCTCTGGCTGCTGCGCCGTCGCGGCAGGGAAACGGGCGGCGCCTTTCCCGGGGCCTGGATCATTCTGGGCGCTGGCCTGCTGCTGTCGCCGCTGCTGCTGCACCAGATGTCGTTCTCCCACGCCGAATGGATCGCCAACTTCACCCTCGGCCACCGGCTCGCCGAAACCGGCACCAGCTTCGCCCTGGGGGAGACCGGCGACATCATCGCCGAGCCGACCCACCCGCTGCTGGCGCTCGCCCCCGCCCTGATCGTCGCCGCCGGCCTCGCCCTGGTGCTCCTGCGCGGCGAGCGGCGGGAGCGCCGCGCGGCGGCGATTCCGCTGCTGGTCGCGGCGACGACGATCTGCGTGCCGGTGGCGCTGGCGCTGCTCGCCGCGAGCAAGGACTACGTGCTCGCCCGCAACCTGCTCCCCGCCCTCGTGCCGCTGCTGGCGGCGGTCGCGATCGGCCTCAGCCTGCGCCGGGCACGGCGCACCGGCGCGGTCCTCGCCGCGCTGCTGGTCGCCTACTCGCTCGCCTTCTCGGTCTGGGCCTCGGTCTCGCCCGCCCTGCAGCGGCCCGACTGGCACGCGGTGGCGAGGGCGCTGGGCGAACCGACGACGCCGCGGGCGATGGTCACCTGGACGATCGGCGAGGCGCCGCTGCGCTACTACCTCTCGACCGGCTCGGTCCAGGTGACCGCCGACGAAGGCTTCCGCTGGTGGGTGGGCGAGGTCGATTTCATCTCCGAGGGCCCGGCGCCCGCGCCGCCCGCCCGCCTGGTCGGCCCCGGCCTGCGCGAAACCGGCTATGAGCGCGTCGGCAGGCTCTACATAAGGCGCTTCGCCACACCCGGCCCGGAGCTGGTGCCGCTGCGCGTGGCCAGGGTGCGCCGCGCCGGGCTTGGCTTTCGCTCCAACGGGGTACTTCTGGACGGAATCAGCCCGGGGTGACGCCGTTCAATCGATGCGAGTTATCCTGAGTGCCCCGGAGAATCCAGCGAGGAGATGGCATGAGCAAGACGAAGGCGACCCAGGCCGCCGATCTTTACGCAACCGCACGCGAGAACCCCTACGTGGAGCGGCTGATCGAGGACGAAGAGCTGCGCGACAGCCTGAAGAAGGCTTTCGAAGCGGCGAAGGGCGCCTACGGCCGCGCGACCAGCAACGGCAGCGCCGTCAAGGCGGTCACCGGCGACAAGAAGGTGCAGCGCGACCTCAAGGTCGCGGCGGAGAACCTGCGCGACGCTTCGGAGGCGTTCCGGGCGCCGAAGAAGCGCAAGAAGAGCAAGCTCGGCCGCATCATCCTGCTCGGCTTGGTCGGCGCCGCCGTCGCCCTGATCCTCAGCGAGGACGCGCGCAGGACCGTGCTCGACGCCCTCTTCGGCGCCGAGGAGGAGTTTGAGTACACCAGCACGACTTCCATCAACGGGGCCTGATTTGGCATCGCGGCGGGTGATCGCCCGCCGCGGTCCATAAACTGGGTTCATGGAGGCGGCGACCAAGGAGCGGGAGCTCAGCGGCGAGAAGGCCCAGCGCATCGTCGATGCGATGCGGGTCTCGGTCGCCAAGCGGGGGGCGGCGGGGTCGACCTTCGAGCACGTTGCCCGCGAGGCGGGGGTGAGCCGCGGCCTGCTCCACTACTACTTCGGGACCAAGGAGCGGCTGCTGGTCGAGGTCGTTCGCCGCGACGCCGAGATCCGCGTCGCCCGGCTCGACGAGCCGCTGGCCAAAGCGGAGACGGTCGACGACGTCGTCGACGTGCTGCTCGCCAGCCTCACCGACCTGATCGAGAACGAACCGACCTTCTTCCTGCTCCTCTACGAGCTCTTCAGCGCCGGCCGGCGCAACCCCGAGATCCAGCGCGAGGTCGGCCAGCTCTTCGAGCGCACCCGCTCCCACGTCGCCGAGGTGCTGCGGGCCAAGGAACGCGAGGGCGTGCTGAAGCTCCGCCACGACGCCGAGGAGATCGTCTCCTACCTCTTCGCGATCGCCGACGGCTTTGCCCTGCAGGCGCTCTCCGACACCGAGCGCGACATCAGCGGTGGCCTCGCCGTCGCCGCGGCCTCGGGCCGCTACCTGCTGGTCTCCGAGTAGCCACCGCGGAAACCGTTTGGAGTGACCGGTCGCACAGACGGGCGCTCGCGCATCCGAAAGGCTGGCTGTCCAGCCAATGCGTGACTTCATGGTCAGACTCGCGGGATTCCTGGGGCGCCGACGCCGCTGGGTCCTGGCGGCTTGGATCGTGGTCGTCGCCGTCGCGCTGCCGATCGCCTCGCACCAGACCGACCATCTGACCGGAGGCGGCTTCGACGTTCCCGGCACGCAGTCGAAGGCGGTCAGCGACTCGCTCCAGCACGACTTCGCCGCCAAGACCGGGGGGATCGCGGTGCTGCTGCAGGCTGAAGACGGCGCCGGGCGCGCTGCTCGCGCGGCAGCGGTCGAGCGGGTGCGCCACGCGGTTGCCGGCCCGGGCCAGGTGACCCTGCCGCCGGCCACGGCCCGTCGCGCCGAGTTCGCGCTGCAGCGGAGCGGGACGGCGATGCTGCCGCTGCACAGCGAACAGTCCTCCGACCGCCAGATCGACTCGGCCGCGAAGCTGCGCGAAGAGCTCGATCCCGGCAGCGCCGTCAACGGCGTCACCACCTATATGGCCGGGCAGCCGACGATCTGGGCCGGGATGCAGGAGCTCTCGAAGAAGGACCTGGCGAAAGCCGAGGCGGGCGGCTTCCCGATCGTCGCGATCATCCTGCTCGTCGTCTTCGGCTCGCTCGCCGCCGCGGCGCTGCCGCTGGTGCTCGGCTTCGTCAGCGTGATGGTCACCGGGGCACTGATCTACTTCATCTCGCTGCAGATCGAGACCTCGGTTTTCGTCACCAACATGGCCTCGATGATCGGGATCGGCGTGGCGATCGACTACTCACTCTTCATCCTCGCCCGCTACCGCGAGGAGCGCGCCCGCGGCCGCGAGCCGGAGGCGGCGCGGGCCGAGGCGCTCTCGACCTCTGGCCTGGCGGTGGCTTTCTCCGGCCTCGCGGTGATCGTCTCGCTGGCCGGCCTCTGGATGGTCGACAACCAGGCGCTGCGCTCGATGGCGCTGGGGGCGATGACCGTGGTCGCGGTCTCGATCCTGACCGCGACGACGCTGCTGCCGGCGCTGATCGCGATGCTCGGCGACCGCGTGCTGCCGGGCGGGATCGTCGCCAAGGCGCTCGGCTTCTTCAAGCGCGGCGGCGAGCGCCCGGACCGCGAGGCCTTCTGGGTCCGTTGGACCGCCCGGGTGATGGCGCATCCGTGGCGGGCGGTGATCGGGGTCTCGGCCGTGCTGCTGACCCTGGCGATCCCGCTGCTCTCGATCCAGACCGGGACCCAGGCGCTGACCCAGTTCCCGAAGAGCAGCGACGTGCGGGTCGGCAACGAACTCGCCTCCAAGCAGCTCGGCGGTGGCACCGACCCGGTGCTGATGGTGGCCTCCTTCGACAGCGCTGCCCAGGCTCGCGCGGATCGCGCGGCGATCGCCGGCTTCGCCCGCACGATCGACTCGACCCCCGGCGTCAGCGCCGTGGCGCCTCCCGACTTCTCCGGCTCGAGCGTCCTGATCCAGGCCACGCCGAGCACGCCCAGCGAGTCCGACGCGACGATCGCCCTGGTCGAACGGCTGCGCGACAGCGTCGTCCCGGCCACCGCGCTCGCTCACACCGCCAGCGTCGACGTCGGCGGCGAAACCGCCCGCAGCCAGGACGCCCGCGCCCAGATCAGCGGCTCGATGTGGAAGATCGTCCTCTTCGTCCTCGCGCTCAGCTACCTGGTGCTGATGGTGATGCTGCGCTCGCTGCTCTTGCCGCTGAAGGCGGTGTTGATGAACCTACTCTCGATCGGGGCGGCGTTCGGCGTGCTCGTCGCGATCTTCCAGTGGGGCTGGTTCGACAGCCTGCTCGGCTTCGAGAACCAGGGTGCGCTCGACACGATCAACGTGCCGCTGATCTTCGCCATCGTCTTCGGCCTCTCGATGGACTACGAGGTCTTCCTGATGTCGCGCATCCGCGAGCACTACCTCGAGCACGGCGACAACGAACGGGCCGTCGCCGAAGGCCTCTCGACCAGCGCCCGCACGATCTCCTCCGCGGCGCTGATAATGACCTGCGTCTTCGCCGTCTTCGTCCTCACCGGCGTGCCCTCGATCAAGGAGCTCGGCCTCGGCTGCGCCGTCGCGATCGCCCTCGACGCGACCCTGGTCCGCCTGATCCTGGTCCCTGCCGCGATGAAGCTGCTCGGCGCCTGGAACTGGTGGATGCCCTCCTGGCTGGACCGGGCGCTTCCGGATCTGAGCTTCGAGAACGGCACGGCCGAGCCCGAGCCCGCCGAGGCCTGAGCGGCACCCCTACTCCGGTGCGCCTTTTACACCCCCTGGGTGCATAAAGCGCACCGGAACGAGCGGGAATAGGCTGGCCGCTATGAGTGACGATCTCGCTTTTGTCGGCGCGGCCAGACAGGCCGAGATGGTGCGGGCCGGCGAGGTCTCGCCGAAGGAGCTGGTGCAGCTCTACCTCGACCGGATCGCGCGGATCGATCCCCAGCTGAACTCCTTCCGCAAGGTCTTCGCCGAGAAGGCGCTGCTCGAAGCCGCGCAGGCGGAAGCGCGGCTGAAGGCGGGGGAGGAGCGGCCGCTGCTGGGGGTGCCGATCGCGGTCAAGGACGAAGTCGACGTCGCCGGCGAGGTCAACACCCACGGCACCGACGCCTTCACCGAGCCGGCGCGGGAGGACTCGGAGATGGTGCGGCGGCTGCGCGAGGCGGGCGCGATCGTGATCGGCCTGACCCTGCTGCCCGAGATGGCGATTTGCGGCTTCACCGAGTCCGCCACCTACGGCGTCACCCGTAACCCTTGGAATCCGCAGCGCACGCCCGCCGGCTCCAGCGGCGGTTCGGGCGCGGCGGTCGCGGCCGGCCTGGTCCCAATCGCCTCGGCGGGTGACGGTGCCGGCTCGATCCGCCTGCCCGCCGCCTCATGCGGTCTCTTTGGCCTCAAGCCTTCGCGCGGACGCGTCTCGCTGGCGCCCGAGCAGGAAGGCTGGGGTGGGCTCGCCGTGCTCGGCTGTCTCAGCCGCAACGTGCTGGATACGGCGCTCTGGCTCGATGTGATCTCCGGTGGTTCGAGCGAGCCCGAGGCGCCACCGCCGCCCGAGCGCCCCTTCGTCGAGGCGGCGAAGACGCCGCCCGGCAAGCTGCGCGTCGCCTACTCGACCTTGGCGCCGCGCGCCGTTGCGCCGCCGACCGTCGACCAGGTGGTCAAGGACGCTGTCGCCGATGCCGCCGAGTTGCTCGGCTCGCTCGGGCACGAGGTCACTCAGCGCGATCCCGACTGGGGCATGATCGGCAACAACATCACCGCTCGCTTCCTTGGCGGGGTCGCCGAGACGGTGCGCGGAGTGCCGCATCCCGAGCGATTGGAACGGCGAACCCGTGGCTTTGGCAGGCTCGGCAGCACCCTCCCCAGGGGGCTTTACGAGAAGGCGCGGACCAGCGGTCGCGCCGCCGACATCGCGCGGATCAACGCGATCTTCAACTCGGTCGATGTCCTGGTCACCCCGGTGATGGGCGGCACGGCGCTGCCGATCCGCCGCTGGCAGGGCCAGGGCGCCCTGCGCACCGTGCTCGGCATGAGCCGCTTCTACCCTTACTGCGTCCCCTGGAACCACCTCGGCAACCCAGCAATGTCGGTGCCGATGGGCTTCGCCGCCGACGGCATGCCCCTCGCCGTCCAGATCATCGGCCGCCCCGGCGAGGAGGCGACCCTGCTCTCCCTCGCCGCCCAGATCGAGGCCGAGCGCCCCTGGGCGGATATCCGCCCGCTCATTGCTTGAAGCTGGTTCGGAGGCCGTGTGGGCGGTGGAGGTCGGCGGGAGGGGTCCGCCGGACACTCCCCGCTTTTGTCCGGCGGACCCCTCCCGCCGACCTTCGGTGTGCTCCGTCTACCTGAACACCCTGCGCATCCGCGCGATCTCGCGGATCGAGCCGCGGGGGCGGACGCGGCGGGTGAGGATCATCTTGATCGGGCTCGCGTCGGGCTTGCTCATGCCAACGAAGTCCTTCCAGCTCGCCTCCAGCGTCACGGTCGGGTTGGGGGCTTCGCCCGGTTCCGCTCGGGTCGAGCCGTTGTCGACGACGACGTGCCAGGGCTCGGCGTCGGTGAAGCGCCACTGGTAGACGAGCGGCGAGCCGTTGGCGGCGCTGGAATCCGCGGCGCGCTTGACCACGTCGAAGTAGATCCGCTGCGTCTCAGGGGTCGCTTCGGGGGTCAGGTCGGGGGGGCCGAGGATGCCCGCTTCCATCAGCTTGACCTGGTTCTTGGCGACGTCCTCGGGCGAGGCCTCGGGGTCGAAAGGGAAGACGCCGGGGGGCATCTCCTCGGTCGGGTAGCCGATCGTGCGCCAGCGCTGGCGGATCAGTTTGAGGCCGAAGGCGAAGATGTCCTCGAGCGTGAAGCCGTAGCACTCGGTGTAGGAGCGGTCGAAGTTGGGCGGGTAGAAGACCGCCGGTCCGTAGGGCAGCACCTCGCGCAGCAGCTCGGTCACGGCGGCGCGGTTCTCCTCCCAGCCGGGCGCCCCTTCCCTGAGCAGCTCAGAGAGCACCTTGACGCCGAAGCCGATGTGGCGCTGCTCGTCGCGCGAGACGTTGGCGATGCCCTCGCTGAAGCCGGGCATCGTTTCCTCGGAGGCGAAGAAGTCCTCGATGAAGTGCTGGCCGGGCTGGGCCAGCGAGCCCTCGACGATCAGGTGGTAGAGGGTGATCGCCTGCGCGTACTTGGGCAGCGAGCGGTCCTTGGTCAGTTCCTCGGCCATCAGGTCGAGCCGGTCGAAGATGCCGCGGTAGCCCCAGTTGAGCTGGGGCAGGGTGGAGGAGAGCGTCTGCTCGATCGTCTCGCCGCCGACGCCGATCACCTCCTTGAAGAAGCGGTGGAAGAAGATCGAGTGGCGCACCTCGTCGACCTGCTGGGTGGCGAGGAAGTAGGACTGCTCCTCGGTCGGCGCGGCGGTTACGTAGGGGGAGAGGGTGTCAGCGACGCGATCCTCGCCGTAGAAGAACATCGAGTAGATCCACATCGCCGAGCGCCGCTGAACGTCGGAGAGCGCTTCCCAGCCGGCTTTGTCCTTGGAGAAGTCGAGGTCATAGGCGCTCCAGTTGCCGTGCTCCCAGCGCGTGTAGACTGGCCCTCGTAGGTGACGTTGTCCATCAGGCTCTGCGATGCGACGCTCATCTCTCTCCTTTGGTCCGCGCGAGTGCTGGCCGCAGGTTAGCGCGCAACTGGCTGGTCAGCCAGTTGCGCGAGTGTGATTTCGTCACGGAGCCCGACGCAGGCTGATCGATTGACCACCCCATGGCGGGGTCAATCGATCAGCCTGCGTTCAAGCGGGCACGGTTGCGTCCTGCCGTCTTGCGCAGGATGCGTTGGACGTAGTTGGCATCGAAGGCGATCTGCCAGTGGGAGAAGCGCAGGGGACGAAGGCCCGATGCGGTGTGGGCCTGGTCGCGTTCGAGGGCGCGTCGCTGTTGCAGTGGAGTTCGGTGATAGCGCAGGCCGTCGGCCTCGACGACGATGCCCAGCTCGGGCCAGAAGAAGTCGACTTCGTACCCATTCACCCAGGCTTTCGTCTCCGGCGCCGGCAGCCTGGCGGCGTCGGCGCGCCGACGCATCACCTGCTCCAGATCGGAGTCGCTCAGGCGGAAGGTGAGCGGGTCGAGCAGCTTGCGCAGCGGCGCGAGTCCCGGTTGGTCGCGGCATCGGATGAGCGTCTCGCGCAGATCGTCCACTTTCACCCGGTCGAGCTTGTCGGCCTCGTTAACGGCGCGCTCGAGCCGGCGCGGCGTCAGCTCGGTGGCCTCGTCGATCAGGGTCAGCACGGGGGAGGTGACGGGAATGCGTTCGTGGGTCGTCACGTCCTCTGGCCGCAGGACCGCACGCCGGTGGACCCTGATCGCCGGCCGCCGCCGCGGCGAGCCTGCCGGTATCGATATATCGATAAGGCCGCCCCGCTCGCTCCCGAATTCCCAAAGTGCGGCGGCGCTGCCGTGGCTGAGTACCGCAGAGGTGCCGCAGGCGAGCGTTGCGGCCATCCAGCATCCGAGCTGTCCCAGGCCACCGTCTCTTGATCGATTGACCCCGTCATAGGGTGGTCAATCGATCAGGCTGCGATTCTCGTCCCCCCGTGGGGTCGGCTCGTGCGCTTGGGTTAGGCGGGGGTGTCGATCTCGCGCTTGAGGATCTTGCCGGTCGGGCCCTTGGGGAGGTCGTCGAGGAACCAGACCAGGCGCGGGTACTTGTAGGCGGCGATGCGCTCCTTGACGTAGGCGCTTACCTCCTCTGGCGCCAGCTCCTCGCCCTCATGGAGGACGACAGCGGCGCCGATCTCCTCGCCCCACTCGTCGTGGGGGACGCCGACGACGGCCGCTTCGCGGATCTTCGGGTGCTCGAAGAGGACCTCCTCGACCTCGCGCGGGTAGACGTTGTAGCCGCCGCGGATGATCATGTCCTTCTTGCGGTCGACGATGTAGAAGCAGCCGTCCTCGTCTATGCGGGCCATGTCGCCGCTGTGGAACCAGCCGCCTCGCATCGCCTCCGCGGTCGCCTCGGGCCGTTCCCAGTAGCCCTTCATGATGTTGTGGCCGCGGATCACGACCTCGCCGACCTCTCCCTGGGAGACCTCCTCGTCGTTCTCGTCGACGAGCTTCATCTCGACCCCTTCGATCGGGGTGCCGATCGAGCCCGCCTTGCGGTCTTTGTCGGGGTGGTTGGAGCAGGCAACCGGCGAGGTCTCCGAGAGGCCGTAGCCCTCGAGCACGATGGCGCCGAAGGCGTCTTCGAAGCCGCGCAGGGCCTCGACCGGCATCGAGGCGCCGCCGGTGATGCAGGTGCGCAGCGCCGAGGTGTCGTAGCTCTCGCGCTCGGGGTGGTGCAGCAGCGCCCCGTACATCGTCGGCACGCCGTAGAAGTGGGTGACGCCGTCGCGCTGCATCGTCGCCAGCGCCTCGCCGGGGTCGAACTTGGGCACCAGGGTGAGGCAGGCGCCGACCATCAGCGAGGCGTTCATGCCGACCGTCTGGCCGAAGGAGTGGAAGAGGGGGAGGGCGCCGAGGACGACGTCGCCGGCGGCGATCTCGCAGGTGGTGCGGCTGGAGACATCGGCGTTGCGGAAGAGGTTGAGGTGGGTGAGCTCGGCGCCCTTGGGCTTGCCGGTCGTCCCCGACGTGTAGAGGATCACCGCGGTGTCGTCCTCAGCGGTATCGACCAAACCCGTTCCGGTGCGCTTCCCCCTCGGGGGATAAGGCGCACCGGAAGCGGCGGGCTCGTTCGGCGAGCAGGGCGGCGAAGCTCGCCGGCTCGACCTCGATCAGCTCGGCCCCGGCGTCGCCGGCGCCCTGGCGCGCCTCCTCGGCGAAGCCGTGCCAGGCGAGCAGCAGCTTGGCGCCGGAGTCCTCCAGGTAGAAGGCGATCTCGCGCCGCTTCAGCAGCACGTTCATCGGCACGACCACGGCACCGGCCCGCAGCACGCCGTAGTAGGCGACCGGGAACTCGGGGACGTTGGGCAGCATCACGCCGACCCGGTCGCCGGGGCCGACGCCCTTCGCGCCGAGCAGGGTCGCCAGGCGAGCGCTGCGCTCGTCGAGCTCGCCGTAGCTCAGCTCGGCGTCGCCGAGCCGGATCGCCGGGCTCTCGGGCGAGCGCTCGGCGCTCTCGGTCAGCAGCGACGCGAGGTTCAGCCCCATCGCCGCCTACGGCTTGAGGATGTGGTGGACGGGAAACTCCTTGATGTCGGGCGGGCCCTGCGGCGCCCGGTCGCCGAGCTCCCCGATCGCCGGCACCAGCCGTGAGCCCTGGAAGCGGTCGAAGTGATCGCGCGACTCCCAGAAGTCGATGATCCCCCAGCCGCCCTCGATCGGCCCGGCCGAGTGGAAGATCAGGCCCTCCGGCGGGTCGTTGTCGATGTCCATGTGGCCGTGCACCGCCTCGTACTGCTCCTGCGTGCCACCCGCGAACTTCAACCGCAATCCGATCGCCATTGCTTCCTCCTTGTTGGAACCCTGAGTACCGATGCGAGCATAGCCCGGTGTGGAAGAGGGAGCGGCATTTTGGTCTGGATATGCTCATCTCGATGGAGGATCTGGGCGAGCCCACCTCATACCTCGCGGTGCCGAAGGGGGTGCCGGTCTACTCGAGCGACGGCGAGCGCCTCGGCCGGGTCGTGCGGGTGCTCTCCGCCCCCAACCTCGACATGTTCGACGGGATCGTCTTCGACACCACGGTCGGGCCCGGCGGCCACCGCTTCGTCGACGCGCCCGAGGTCGGCGCACTCCATGAGCGCGGCGTGGTGCTGAAGATCGACGCCGCCGAGGCGGCGAAGCTGACTGCACCGGGCGCCAACCCGGGTGCGCTCTCGGTCAACCCGGGCGACCTCGCCGGCGGTCGCCAGGGTTTCTTCCGGCGCGCCTGGAACTCAATGACCGGCAGGCGCTGAGACGTGACGTCTTTTTCGGCCCCGCTTTCGTAGGATCTTCGCTCGATGAAATTTTCGCTAATCGTCTTGGCGCTCTGCGCCGCCCTCGCGACCGCGGTTGCAGGCTGCGGCGGCAGCGATTCGTCGAGCAGCTCGACCGAATCGAGCGCATCCAGCGAAGCCTCGACCGAATCCGGTGAAGGCGCCAAAGGGTCCGGCGCCAAAGAATCGGGCGAAGGCGCGCCGAAGGCGAGCCCCAACGCGAAGAAGACGAAGCCCACGGTCACGGTGCCCAAGGGCGTCTCGCCGAATAATTTCGCCACCAAGGAAATCGAAGAAGGCACTGGCCCCGAAGCCAAAGCCGGTGACAAAGTGACGGTCCAGTACGTCGGGGTCGGCTATGACTCCGAAGAAGAATTCGATTCCTCCTGGAGCAGGAACGAACCGTTCAGCTTCACCCTCGGTGCCGGGGAAGTGATCAAAGGCTGGGATCAGGGGGTTGAAGGAATGAAGGTCGGCGGCCGCCGCGAGCTGCTGATCCCCGGCGACCTCGCCTACGGCCCCGAAGGCCGCCCACCGACGATCGGGCCGAACGAAACACTGATCTTCGTGATCGACCTACTCGCCGTCGAATAGGCGGCCGGCCGCCTTGGCGGCAGTCCTAACGGCGTCTGCGAGCTCGTCCTCCCTGCCACGGAAGCGCTGGGTTGGCACGGGCACCGAGATCGCCGCCACGGCCCCGTCGCTGCCGCCGATGGCGGTGCCGACGGCGCAGATGCCCTCGGTGTGCTCCTCGCGGTCGTAGGCGACGCCTGAGGCGAGCACCCCGGCAAGCTCATCGAGCAGCTCGGCCCGCGAGACGATCGTCGCCGGTGTGAAGCGCTCGAGCCGGGCGGGGAGGAGCGCCTTCGCCTGCTCCAGCGGCATCGCCGCCAGCAGCGCCTTGCCGTTGGCCGTGCAGTGGAGCGGGAAGAGCTCGCCGACCCCGGAGGCGGCGCGCAGCCGGTGCGGTGCGGGGAGCTGCTCGACGAAGCGCACCGCCGCGCCGTCGAGCACGGCCAGGTCGACGGTCTCCTCGAGGCGGCGACGCAGGTCGAGCAGGACCGGGCGCAGCCGCTCGCCCAGCGCTTCGCGCCGAGCGCTCGCGAGCCGGATGATGCCGCTGCCGAGGCGGGCGCGGCCGTCGCTTCCCTGCGCGATCAGATCCTCCTCGGAGAGGGCGGCGACGAGTCGATGCACCGTCGACTTCGGCAGCTGCGTCGCCGCCGCCAGATCGCTGGTCCCAAGCCCCTCGGGGGCAGCCTCGAGGGCCCTGAGGATTGACCCCGCGCGGGCTATCGCCTGAACGCCGTGGCGGCGCTCACTCATGGGAGCTGCTTTGTGTTCCGCATTGTGGAAAGCATAGCTTGTATAGTGGAACAACTGTGCAGCCCGATTTCGACGGCACCGTGCTCCACAGGGGCGACGCCGCCTATGAGGAGGCACGCCGGGAGGCGGTCTGGAACGCCCGCACGCCGTCGCGCTACCCGGACCTGATCGTCCGCGCGGCGAGCGAGGAGGACCTGGTCCGGGCGGTGCGCCTGGCGCGCGCCGAGGGGATGAAGGTCGGCGTGCGCTCGGGCGGGCACAGCTGGGCCGGCAACCATCTCCGCGACGGCGGCATGCTGCTCGACGCCTCGGGGCTCAACGAGGTCTCGATCGACGCCGGGGCGATGAGGGCCGCCGTCGGGCCGGGCTGCCGCGGCAACGAGCTGCTGGCCACCCTGGCCGAGCGGGACCTCTTCTTCCCCGCCGGCCACTGCCCCGGCGTCGCCCTCGGCGGCTACCTGCTGCAGGGCGGCTTTGGTTGGAACGGCCGGGTCCACGGCCCGGCCTGCATGAGCGTCGAGGCGATCGACGTCGTCTCCGCTGACGGCGAGCTCGTGCGCGCCGACGCCGAGACGCATCCCGACCTCTTCTGGGCCGCGCGCGGCTCGGGGCCGGGATTCTTCGGCGCGGTCGCTCGCTTTCACCTGCGCCTGTACCCGCAGCCCCGCCACGTCGCCAACGCGGTCTACCTCTACCCGCTCGAGTGCCTCGAGGAGGTCTTCGGCTGGCTGCAGGAGATCGGGCCGCGGGTGGCGCGCGAGGTCGAGCTGATGGCGATCGTCCACCGCGACCACGAGGGCGAGCTCGAGATCGCGGTCACCGGGCCGGCCCTCGTCGACACTGCCGAGCAGGCAGCCGAGGCGCTGGCGCTGCTCGAGACCTGCCCGGTGCGCGAGCGGGCGAAGCTGGCGGTGCCCAACGTAGAGGTCGGCCTGCCCGATCTCTACGCGGCGGTGCACGAGTCCTACCCCGACGGCCGCCGTTACGCGGTCGACAACATGTGGACCCAGGCGCCGGCGGCGGAGCTGCTGCCGGGGCTGCGGCGGATCGCCGAGACCCTGCCGGGAGCCCCGTCGCACATGCTCTGGATGAACTGGGGGCCGAGCCCGCCGCGGCCCGAGATGGCCTACAGCGTCGAGGACGACACCTACATCGCCCTCTACGCGGTCTGGGATGACCCGGCCGAGGACGAGGCGAACGTCGCTTGGGCGACCGAGCGGATGCGGGAGATGGAGGGGTTGGCGAGCGGCATCCAACTGGCCGACGAGAACCTCGGCCGGCGCCCCGCCCGCTTCGCCGCCGAGGCGAACATGGCGCGGCTGGACGAGGTGCGCGCCGCCTATGACCCCGACGGTCTCTTCCATCCCTGGATGGGGCGGCTCTGAGCGATGGGTGACCCGGCGCTCGAGCCCTATCTCTCACGGCCGTTGAGCCCGCCCGACCCGGCGGTGCTCGCCGCGATCGAGGCCGGGCCGATCGAGCCGTCCCGGGCGTTGGCGCTGACGGAGATCGACCGCCTGCTCGATCCCGCCCCGCTCGCCGCCGAGACCGGCTGGTGCTTCACGCCCGACCGGGTCGGCTACGTCGCCGTGCGCACGGCGATGCCGGGGGTGAGCGCCGAGATGGTCGACTGGTGGTTCGACTGGCACCCACGCGACCCCGACCGCTACCGGCTCTGGCATCCGCTCGCCCACAGGGGCAACTCGATCGAGGCGCCCGCCGCGCCGGGCGCGAAGCGCCACTGGGGCGCCGTGCACCACCCGGTCGAGGACGTCGGCACCGGCACGGTCCACGCCCGCATCGTCTTCGGACCGCCGACCGCGGTCGGCTTCTCCAGCGACGCCCTCGGGGACCCCCGCGTGGCGACGATCGTCTGCGGTTACGTCGGCGACGACACTCGCCGCCTGCGCCACTCGGTGATGGCTCACGTCTTCCTCGCCGAGCCGGAGGGAGTCGTGCTGCGCAGCCACTTCTGGCTCGGCGCCGCGATCCGGCCATATCTGCCGGCGCCCGTGGCTGCGCCCCTTGCCCTCGCACTCGACAATCGCCTCGTCCGTCGCCTCTCGCTCCCCGCCGAGCTGCCGCGGGCGCTCGCCACCCACTGCGCCGAGGAGTACGCCAACCTCGCGGCGCTGCTGCCCGAGCTGCACGGACGTTTCGCCGATCCCGCCTGACCTCCCGTTTTTCGGCTCGACGCGGCGGGTAGCCGTTGGGCCATGGAGGCGCAGGCCCAGGAGACGGAGGAGACGGCGCAGCAGCTGCTGCGAATCGAGCACGAGCTGGCGCGCGGCGACGGCGCCACCTACGAGCAGCACCTCGCCGAGGAGGCGCTGGTGGTGATCCCGGGCGACACCCTCGACCGGGCGGCGACGGTCGAGGCGATGGACGCCTCGCCGGGCTGGGACGAAGTCTCGATCGGGGAGGAGGAGGTGCGGGAGCTCGGGCCCGATGCGGCCCTGCTCAGCTACCGCTTCCGCGGCCGCCGCGGCCGCGACCACTACACGGCGACGCTCTCGAGCGCCTACGTCAGGGACGACGGCGGCTGCTGGAAGCTCGCCTTCCACCAGCAGACGCCCCACCCCGAGGGGGCCTAGCCGCATCGCTCCCGCGCGGGAGCGATCATCCAACCCGTGCCAACCGCCTCGATCTACGCCGAACGGTTCGTCTCGCAGGGGCTGGCGGGGCGGCCGCAGCGTGACGCCACCGCCGTGGCCGCTCGCCTGCTTGCCGTGCAGGGCCAGGACCCGCGCGGCGCGCGGCTGGCGGTGCGGGCGCGCAGCGAGGGCCTCACGGCGGCCGACGTCGACCGCGCCCTGAGCGAGGAGCGCTCGCTGCTGATCACCTGGCTCAACCGCGGCACCCTGCACCTCGTCCGCAGCGAGGACTACCCGTTGCTGCAGATGCTGACGACCCCACCGCTGTCGACCTCGTGCAGCCGCCGCCTGCGCCAGGAGGGGGTGACCCCGCAGCAGGGGGAGAAGGCGGTGAAGACGATCGAGCGCTGCCTGGCCAAGGAGGGGCCGCTGACCCGGCAGCAGTTGCGCGAGCGACTCGACTCGGCCGGCGTGCCAACCGCAGGGCAGGCCCTGATCCACCTGCTCTTCCTGGCCGCCGTGCGGGGCGTTGCGGTGCGCGGGCCGATGGTCGGCAAGGACCACGCCTATGTGCTCGTTCGCGACTGGCTGGGCGCCGGCAAGCCGATCGAGCGCGACCGCGCCCTCGCCGAGCTCGCCCGCCGCTACCTGGTCGGCCACGCGCCTGCAAATGATCGCGACCTGGCCCGCTGGGCCGGGCTGCCGCTGCGCGACGCGCGCGCCAGCCTCGCGGCGATCGCCGCGGAGCTGGTCGAGCGCGACGACGGCCTCGTCCATCTCGCCAGGCAGCCGCCCAGCGCCGAGGTTCCCGGCCCGCGCCTGCTCGGCGCCTTCGACCCCCTGCTGCTCGGCTGGACCTCGCGCGAGCTGATCCTCGGCCCCCACACCCACCTGGTGACCCTGAACGGCATCTTCCGCCCCTTCGCCATGGTCAAGGGCCGCGCCGTCGGCACCTGGAAGCTCAAGCGCGGCAAGGTGACGATCGAGCCCTTGGGCAAGGTGTCGAAGGCCGCCGGCGCCGCTCTCGCGGCCGACGCCGCCGACGTCGAGCGGTTTATGGCAAGCGCTTAGAACAACCGTGATTGGCCTGATCGAAGGCGGTAGCTGAGCTCAGCGTCAATTCAGGCTCGAGTCGAAGATGTCGGCGGCCGTGATCGGGAGCAGCCCCTCGACATGGTCGATCTGTTTGCGGGCGCAGGCCGCGTAGATCGGGCTGCCTGCGACCTTGGGGAGGAGGTTTGCCTTCTGTTCCAGGCCCGCTCGCAATGCCTGGCCGTTTGCCCGCGGGGACCACTTCGCCTCTCCGAGAAGAACGGCTTCCCTGCTCCTTCCCGCCAGAGCCACGGCATCGATCTCCGCTGAAGGTGAGTCTTGCCACCAGCGACCGATATCGACGATTTCGTCTCCGAGGTCGCCACTTGCTGCGAGTCGTACGAGGTGCTCGCGGAAAGCCGACTCCCAACGGCCGCCCATGTGGTCGTTCAGTTGTTCGCTCAGGACGGGCAGGATCTGTTTGCCGAGTCCTCGGCCTATCGCTGAGCGGTGCCGGTCGAGCAGGCCGAGCCAGAAGGCGAGGAAGTTGTCGGCGATGCGGTAGATGCGGCGCCTGGTGCGGGCGGGATTCTCCGTCACGGGGACCAACCGTTCGACGAGGCGTAGCTCGACGAGCCGGTCCAGTACTCGGGTTGGCTCTGTCCCAACCGCCTGGACGATCTCGTTGTGGCGTGTGCGTCCCGAGGCGATCACTCGCAGCACCAGACCGCCGAGGTCGCCCAGATCCCCCTCGGTTGCGAGTACGAGCCGTCCCTCGTCGAGCAGGCGACCGCCGGGGGAGCAGGCAAGGCGCAGGAGGTTTTGCTTGAGGCTCTGCTGCGTATCCCACCATTCCAGGTAGAGCGGCACGCCGCCGACGATTCCCCATACGAGGGCCTGGTCGCTCGGGGTCATGCCCTTCAGAAGCGCCGCGGCCTCATGCGGGCGGAACGGATGGACCAGAAGTGTCAGGTCGAAGCGCCCGTAGAGCGGCGCCCGCTCCTCCTGGATCGCCTCCATCCTCCGCACGGCGGAGCCGCAAAGGAGGATCCTCAACTTGGTTCCCGCGCGGGCTCGGTCCCAGAAAGCGCGCAGGACCCCCGGGAGCTCCGGGCTGACCTTGACCAGATCGGGAAACTCATCGATGACGAGCAGCAGGCGCTCCCTGCTTGCCGCCGCCGCGAGCGAGTCGAGAGCGTCGTCCCAGCTCGCGAACGGACGAGCCTCGAGATCGCGAGGGCCCAGCTTGACCACCTGGCCCGCCGCCTCACTGAGCAGCGCCAGCTCGTCTCCCGCGGGTCGTCCGGCACCGGTGTGGAAGACCGCGCGCTTGCCGCGGGCAAACTCCTCGAGGAGGGAGGTCTTGCCGACCCGCCGCCGCCCCCACACGAGCCCCAGCGCTGAGCCCGGCTGCTCCCACCAGGCCCCCAAAGCCCCAAGCTCCTCTCTGCGGTTGACGAACATGCACAGAGGCTACCGACATCCAATGTAACTTACGTCAGATGTAAGTTACATTGACGGTCTGTGTCTGCCCAGCGCGCCCTAGGCAGATTGAGCACGGAACCGTCCGTAAATCGGCGCACCCTGCGCGCCACGGGTATGGCGTCGATCCCTACGGTTGAGACGAATGGGCAGCGCAGCTATCCCAATACCACTTCGGTATGTTCATCGCATGGCACAACAAATTGCGGTTCGCATCCCAGACGAGCAGCTACAGGCGCTGGACCGCGCGGTGGCCGCCGGCACGTTCGCCAGTCGCGCTGACGCCGTTCGCCAGGCCGTGACGCGACTGCTTGGGGAGCTCCGGGAGCAGCAGGTCGCTCGCGAATATCGCGAGGCCTACAGCCGGTATCCAGACGATCCCGCGATCGGCGAGGCCGGTGCGAAGCTCTTGGCCGAGGCATTCAGGCGCGAGGAGGGGGCGAGTTGAGCCTCGTGGATCGAGGAGACATCTACGCCGGCGACATACCTGAGCTTGGCGTCAGGCCGGTTCTCGTGGTCACCCGGCAGGTGGCGATTCCCGTGCTCTCCTCGGTGATCGTCGCGATGATCACCTCAACCGTCCGCGGAATTGCCAGCGAGGTTCCGCTCGATTCCGCCCACGGGCTCTCGCAGCCGAGCGCGGCGAACTGCGACAACCTCATAACCCTCTCCAAGGGCCGACTCAAAGAACGCCTCGGCTCCCTCCCGTTCGAGGACATGGCCCGTCTCGACGACGCCCTCCGCTTCGCCCTGCAGCTTGACTGAACGCAGCGGCTGAGCCGCTCGCTACGCGCCGAGGGGGTTCGAGAGGAAGGCCTCCAGTGGCGTGCCGTCGCCGCCGACGAGCAGCTTGCGGGTCGGGCCGAAGTTCGCCGCGAATGCCTCCATGCCCGGCAACCCGTCGCGATCTCTCCCGCTCTTGACCTCGATTGCCGTCAACTCAGGCCCCCGCTCGAGCACGAAGTCGACCTCCTTGCCCCGGTGGCGCCAGTAGGTGAGCTCGGCCCTCGGATCGCGGGTCGCCCAGAGGTGGGCGCCGACGGCCGTCTCCACCAGCCTGCCCCAGCGCCCGCGGTCGGCGCGCGCCTCCGCGTAGGTGAGGCCCGCGAGAGCCGAGACCAGCCCGGTGTCCAGCGCCAGCAGCTTTGGCGTCGAGCGGCGCTGGCGGACCTTGCCGCTGGAGTGCTTCTCCAGCCCGAGTGCGAGCCCCGCCGCGGCCAGCAGGTCGAGATAGTGAGCGAGGGTGGTCGTGTTGCCGGCGTCGTAAAGCTGTCCCGTCAGCTTCTGGTAGGAGACGATCTGCCCCGAGTAGTCGCAGACGAGCCTGAAGAGGCTGCGCAGCAGCGCCGGCTTGTCGACCCGGGTCAGCAGCAGGAGATCCCTGGAGACGGTCGTCTCGACGATCGAGTCGAGCAGGTAAGAGGCCCAGCGCGGCTCGTCCTCGATCAGGGTCGCCGCCCCCGGATAGCCACCGAAGTAGACGAACTCGTCGAGGCTGAAGCCGAAGGCGTCGCGCATCTCGGCGAAGGACCAGTGGGGGACGTGGATCAACTCGAAGCGCCCGGCGAGGCTCTCGCTCAGCCCCTGCTGAACGAGAAGCGCGGCCGAGCCGAGCAGGACCACCCGCAGCGGCAGCGCGGCCAGGCGATCCTCGTCCCAGAGACGCTTCGTCGTCTCGGCCCAGCCGGCGACCTTCTGGATCTCGTCGACTACGAGCACCGCGGCGCCTTTGCGGGCGTGGGTGAGGCGCCGGCTCTCTTCCCATTGCGCCTCCAGCCAAGCGGCATCTCGCAGGGCGGGATCGTCGGCGCTCGTGTAGTGGGCGGGAGCGTCGATCTCCGCCAGGACCTGCTTGACGACCGTGGTCTTGCCAACCTGGCGGGGCCCGTTCAGAACCTGGATCCGTTCGGCTCCCTCGATCAGTCGCGAGGCCAAGACCTCGAAGCTGCCCCGCCTGTACGTCCGCGAATCGCTCACGACCCTGAGCAATTTTACTCAGACAACTGAGTGATTTGTTCCCAAGTCGCCCATTCCGCATGGCAGAGCCATATGCGGGAGGATCCAAAGCGCAAGCCAAGTCAGGAGGAGATCCATGGGACAGCCAGTGGTCCACTTCGAGGTCGTCGCCCGCGACGGCGAGAAGCTGCAGAGCTACTACGCCGCCCTGTTCGACTGGGACGTCAACGCCGAGAACGAGATGAAATACGGCCTCGTCGACCGCGAAGCCAACAGCAACTCCGAAGGCATCGGCCTCGGCGGCGGCATCGGCCAGGGCCCCGATGGCTACGAGGGCCACGTCACCTTCTACGTCGAAGTCCCCTCCGTCGAGGAGGCTCTGTCCAAGGCCGAGTCTCTAGGCGGCACCCGCGTCATGGGGCCCGAGACGATCATGGGCCGCATGGTTCTCGGCCAGTTCAAAGACCCCGAGGGCAACGTGATCGGCCTGATCGAGGGCTAACCCAACTTGTATAGCCAGGATTTCGACGGGAAGAAATCTGCTGAACCAATAGACTTGTCCGTACCAATGGGAGGTCTTGCCGTTTTTCTTGCCGTTTTTGCGCTGGCGGGGTCGCAGTCGACCCTGGCTTTAGCTGCCTCCGTTGGCCGCGAAGGTGCAGCAGTCGGTGGCTCGATGCATGAGCGTTTGCTGCGAGTGGAAGCAGAGTTGGCCGCGCAGTCAGAGGCGCGAGATAGGCAGGCAGATGCATTCGACGCGGCGACCTCTCGAATCGAAATGATCGATGGTCTGCTGGTCGCGGTCATTGCGCTTGCAGGTATTGGCGGCAGTCTCTTGGCGATTCGCTGGGTGAGGAGCCTCGCGAAGGATCAGGTAGCGGAGCAAGTTGCCACCGCGGTAGATGACGTGGGTCACAAGATCTTTGAGGCAAAGGCCTCTGCATTCCAGGCTGAAGTGGATGCGAAATTCGCTGACCTCTATCGCGAATATCACAAATTGGTGGAAGCTGAGCGATGACCGTTGCGACAGATCATCGTCCCTCCGACCTTCTTGCCTACGCCCTGTTTGATCTAGACCCCCGGGTCGGGAGCTTACGAGAACCACTGTTGACATTTCTCACCTCGGTGGTTCTCTTTGAGCTTGAGCGACCTGCCTATCGCGAGGAGATCTTCGCTGCATGTGAGGAGCTGTTTCTTGCGGAGAATGGAATAACGCTTGATCAAATCGAGTACGCCGTTGCAACTGCGAAGAAGGCCAAACTTCTCGTAGATAGCGGTGAGGGAAAGGTTTATCTATCGTCAACGCGTCGCAGGCAACTTGCCGAAGCCGGACGTCGAATTGATGTACAGCGAGCATCATTTCACGAGCAGATTATTCGTTCAGTCGAGAAGCACCTGGGCGAAGGGCTCACCGATGACGATGCAGCTCAACTTCGAGAGGCATTGGAAAGCTTCATTCATCAACTCTTCCAAGAGCACAGTGTCCGCCTAGCCAAAGCTTTCGGGCCGGAAGGCGCAGGCTTCGATGCGGATACTGTGACGGAGCTTGACCTGCAAGGACTTGACCGTCTTGCGCGTTCCATAGACCGTGTAACCGCCAAGCTGAAGCGAGCGCAAGTTGCCAATGGTCTGAAGGAGGGCCTGTTCGAACTTGATCAGGAGGGCCAGAAGTTCCTTGCAGCCGTCTATCAAAAGACGGTTGCGTTCGCCCTGTTGCGCCAGGATCCCTCTGTTCAAAAGGTCAAGCGCAGTTTGGTGGAGAAACGGGTCTTTTACCTGGATACAAATGTTGTCATGGCCTATATGTTTTCTGACGATCCGCGCCATGAATACGTGAGAGCGGCGGTCGACGGGGCGACCGAGGTTGGCTGCCGGGTCGTTGTTTCCTCTTTCACATTGGCGGAGCTCGAAGACAGGCTTGAAAGAAGTCAGAAGCGGTATATGCGACTTCGCGGGCATCCGCCTCAGGCCTTCTCAATTGTCGATGACGTCATCCTTCGGACCTATGCGGCTGCGCTGGAGAAAGCGCCCGGGCTGCAATGGGGGGCGTTTTACGGTGTCTACTTTCCACCGGCCGAATATCTAAAGGAGTTCAGCATCGAGGGCGTCGATGTCGACGAGCCTCAGGCGATTCATGATGATGACCGTGACCGCGTTCGGGAGGCTGTGTCGCTGATCAAGGGACCAGACGCTCATCCCCGGGTGATCGAAAGAGATGCCAACAACCTCCTCCTGATTCAGGTCCGCCGCCGAAAGATAAAAGCCGACGAGATGGGGCGGCGGGTATGGTTGGTTACACTTGATCAGTCTCTAAGGAAGATTGAGCAACGCTTGGTTGCGAACAGTATCTTCGAGGTTCCGTCGACAAAGCAGGTTGGCGAATGGGCGGCAGATCTCAGCTTTCATCTTCCTCCCGATGACGTTGACTTGGGCGAGTACGTACTTCATGTCTTGCGATCACAGCTCGGCTTGCTGGCCGAGGATCCGATATTTGCCAATGTCAATTTCCTCTCCATCCTTGAGGAAAGTCCATTCGATATCGATGAGCTGCTCAGCGCGAAGCCGAGTACGGCTCGCCGCGCACTCGTCGAGCTGCAAAAAGAACGGGAAATCAAAAATCTGCTCGCGGCTGAACCCGACCAACCGGCGGAGAGAGACGTTTGGGCGGACTTACTTGCCAAAATTTTCAAGGAAACGCTCGACAGGCTCGATACGGTCACTGATCACGAAGTGGCGCTCGACCAGACCAAAGCGGAACGCGATAGCGCGATTCATGGCATGGAGCTTGCCCAGCGAAGCCTTGACGACTGGACGGCGAGGATCGAAGCTCTCGAACAGAAGATGCAGCGTGAGCAGCAGGCGCGCGAAGATCGTGAAGCCGAGGAATTAGAACATGAGGGGCCGGTCTCTAAGTATCGGAGACCAAGGTGGCGTCGTATAACTTGGTGGTGGCGCTAGCGCCTGTGTTCGTCTGACCTAGCCCAGCTTCGGGCTGCGCCAGGGCTGGGCGAGGCGGGCCGCCAGGTCGTCGGCCAGGCCGGCGATCGGGACGCGGGTCTGCTCCAGCGAGTCGCGGTCGCGGAGGGTGACGGTGTCGTCTTCCATGGTCTGGTGGTCGACGGTGATGCCCCAGGGGGTGCCGATCTCGTCCTGGCGGCGGTAGCGCTTGCCGATCGAGCCGCCCTCGTCGAACTCGGTGGGCATGCGGGTGCGCAGCTCTTCGAAGATTGGGCGGGCCTTCTCGGGCAGGCCGTCCTTGGAGACGAGGGGGAGGACGGCCGCCTTGTTGGGGGCGAGGCGGGGGTGGAGGCGCAGCACGGTGCGCTGGCGGCCCTCGACCTCCTCGACCTCGTAGGCGTCAACGAGGAAGGCGAGGGTGGCGCGGTCGGCGCCGGCGGCGGGCTCGATCACGTGGGGGACGTAGCGCTCTTTGGCCTGCTGGTCGAAGTACTCGAGCTTCTCGCCGCTGAACTTGGCGTGCTGGGTGAGGTCGAAGTCGCCGCGGTTGGCGATCCCCTCCAGCTCCGACCAGCCGATCGGGAAGAGGTACTCGACGTCGCTGGTGCCCGAGGAGTAGTGGGAAAGCTCGTCGGCGTCGTGGGGGCGGACGCGGAGGAAGTCGGGGCGGATGCCCAGGTCGGTGTACCAGCGCTCGCGCAGCTCGATCCACTCGCGATACCAGCGCTCCGCTTCGGCGGGCGGCACGAAGAACTCCATCTCCATCTGCTCGAACTCGCGGGTGCGGAAGATGAAGTTGCCGGGGGTGATCTCGTTGCGGAAGGACTTGCCGATCTGGGCGATGCCGAAGGGCGGCTTCTTGCGGGCAAAGCTGAGCACGTTCTTGAAGTTGATGAAGATGCCCTGGGCGGTCTCCGGGCGCAGGTAGACCTCCGAGCCCTCGCCCGCGACCGGGCCGATGTGGGTCTCGAACATCAGGTTGAACTGGCGCGGCTCGGAGAGCTCACCGCCGCACTCGGGACAGCGCAGCTCGGCGTTGGGGTCGCCGCCTTCAGCTTCGACCGCCTCGCGCAGGTGGTCCTCGCGCCAGCGCCGCTTGCACTTGCCCAGGCACTGGACCAGCGGGTCGGTGAAGCCCTCGAGGTGGCCCGAGGCCTCCCAGACGCGCGGGTGCTGGAGGATCGCCGAGTCGAGCGCGACGATGTCGTCGCGTTCCTGCAGCATCGCCCGCCACCACTCGGCCTTGACGTTGTTCTTCAGCAGCACGCCGTAGTGGCCGTAGTCGTAGGTCGAGCCGAGCCCGCCGTAGATCTCCGAGGAGGGGAAGACGAAGCCGCGGCGCTTGCACAGCGCGACGATCTCCTCCATCGAGACGTCTGTCTGCGGCGCTCCCTGCTCGGCGGTCGACATGGCCAGAACCGTAGCGGCTGCGATAATCCCGCAGCCTGTGCCTATCTACGAGTACAAATGCGAGAACGGCCACGTCTTCGACGTGATCCAGAAGATGAGCGACGAGCCGCTCAGCGAGTGCCAGGAGTGCGGCGCCCCCGCGGTGCGCGTCCTGCACCCCGTCGCGGTCCACTTCAAGGGCTCCGGCTTCTACAACACCGACTACGGCAAGAAGAAGAAGGGCGCGGCCGCCAATGGCGGCTCTGCCGAGAGCTCGGGCGACTCGAAAACCTCGTCGGAGGGCTCCGGCGAATCCAAGTCGAGCGACTCGAAATCCTCCGGCGAGAGCAAGCCGAAGGCCTCGACTACCAGCGACTAGTTGCCGAGCAGGCGGGCGACGGCGCGGCGTCGGGTCGACTCCGGCACGACCACGGCGCCTTCGGGGCCGTTGGGGTCGCAGCCCGAGTGGGCGCCGGCGCAGAGGACGTCGGTGGGGGCGCTGCCGCCGATCGCGGCGGAGAGGACCAGCTGCGGCATCGTCAGGAAGCCCATGTCGCTGACGAAGGCTTTCGGAGCGTCCCAGCCGATCATCGGGCCGTGGATGAAGTTGTAGGGGAGGCGCAGCGGGTCGGTCAGCCGTTCCTTGATGCCGTTGATCACCCGCTGCTGGGCCTGGGCGCGCTGGAAGTCGTTGTAGCCGAGCGAGTAGGCGCTCTTGCCGGGGCCGGGGCATTCGCTCGGCTCGCGCACGCGCGAGTAGGCGAGGGCCTTTTCGCCGTCGAGGGTGTTCTCGCCCTTGTGCAGGCGCAGGGTCACCCCGCCCTGGCCGCCGCCGGCGCCGCCGGAGATGTCGGCGCAGAGCTTGTGCGGGACGTTGACTTCGACCCCGCCGACGGCGTTGATCAGGTCTTCGAAGCCGGTGAAGTCGACGATCGCGACGTGGTCGATCTGGATGTTGAGGAAGTTTTCGACCGCTTCGATCTGGGCCTTGGCGCCGCCGAAGGCGAAGGCGGCGTTGATTTTCTGCGGGCTCTGGCCGGGGATTTCGGCGTAGCTGTCGCGCGGGATCGAGAGTTTGCGGAAGGCGCCGCCGCCGGCGCGGATCAGCATCAGCGTGTCGGCGCGGAACTGGCCGTCTTCGCAGCCGTCGTGCGGAGCGTCGCCGTGGGCCTGCTGTTCGAAGCACTTCTGTGAGGGCGCGCCGGTTCCCTTGGTGTCGGGCGGCCGCGCGTCGGTGCCGAGGACGAGGATCGTCTGGGCGCTGGGCAGCAGGAAGGGATTGCCGTGCAGGGCGTCCTTGGCTTCGCCGGAGAGCTTGAAGGACTGCAGCTGGGCGGAGACGGCGAAGGCGAGGAAGCTGAGCAGGATCCAGCCCAGCGCCGCGATGCCGACCCACTTGAGCACCCGCTTGGCGGTCCAGCGCTTGCGTTCTCCGGGCAGCTCGAGCTTCGGCTCCTTGTCGCGCCGCCACCACTTCGGCGCGCGCGGGGTCCGCTCCCTGAGTCCCGAGAGGTCTGGGGACCGCAACCCGGACAAGCGGCCCTTCCGGGACCGGTAGACCTTGTACTCGGGCGGCCCGGAGGGCTGCTGCTCGCCATTGTCGGCCATGAAAGACTGCGGAAACTATGCCGATGCCCGCGGTCGCTCGCCTCTACCCTGCCTTGAAGCTCGCATGAGTGCAGGGGAAATCATCGGCGTCGATCTGGGCGGCACGAAGATGCTGATCGGCGTCCTCGATGCAGATTCCAAGATCCTGTGGGAGAGCCGCGAGGCATCGACGGGGCAGACCGAGGACGAGCTGGTCGAGCTGTTGGTGCGCGAGATCGAGGAGGCGCGGGGGAAATGCCCCGGCGCCGCGGCGGTCGGCCTCGGCATCCCGGCGACGATCAACCACGACAAGGGGATCGCGGTCTCCGCGGTCAACCTGCCGCTGGAGAACCTGCCGATCCGCGATCTGATCGGCGGGCGCACCGGGCTGCCGGTCTTCGTCGACAACGACGCCACCGTGGCGGCGCTCGCGGAGCACCTCTACGGCGCGGCGCGCGGTGCCGAAAACGCGGTGATGCTGACGATCGGCACCGGGATCGGCGGCGGCCTGATCCTCAACGGCGAGATCTACCGCGGCTCCACCGGGGCCGGCTCGGAGCTCGGCCACACGGTGATCGAGGCCGACGGTCCGCCCTGCCAGGGCAACTGCCCGGGCCGCGGCTGCGTCGAGACGCTGGCCTCGGGCACGGCGCTGGGGCGCGAGGGCCGGGCGGCCGCGGAGCGCGAGCCCGACTCGGCGCTGGGCGCGATGCTCGCCGAGGGCGAGACGATCGACGGCAAGGCGGTGACCGAGGCGGCGCTCTCCGGCGATGAGACCGCGATCGGCGTCTTCGACCTTGTCGGCTCGCGCCTCGGCGTCGCCCTGACCAGCTTCGCCAACATTTTCGAGCCGGAAGTCTTCGTGATCGGCGGCGGCGTGATCGCGGCCGGCGACCTGCTGCTCGACCCCGCCCGCCGGGTGCTCGAGGAGCGGGCGCTGCCGCCGATGAAGGAGATCCCCGTCGTCGCCGCCGAGCTCGGCTCGGACGCCGGGATGATCGGCGCCGCGGCGATGGCGCGGATCGAGCTGGAGCAGGGGCAGGGCTGATGCCGGGCGAGCTGATCGTCTGCCCGACGCCGATCGGCAACCTCGACGACATCACGGTCCGCGTCCGCGAAGCCCTGGTCGCCGCCGACTTCATCGCCTGCGAGGACACCCGGCGCACCGGCAGCCTGCTCGACAAGCTCGGCATCCGCCCGGCGCCGCCGCTGATCTCCAACCACGAGGGCAACGAAGGCCCGCGGGCGACCGAGCTGGCGCAGCGGATCGAGCGCGGCGACATCGTCGCCCTCGTCTCCGACGCCGGCATGCCGGCCGTCTCGGACCCCGGCTACAAGCTGATCCGCCGCTGCATCGAGCGCGACCTCGACATCACGGTGCTGCCCGGTCCCTCGGTGGTGCCGGTGGCCCTCGTCGCCTCCGGCCTGCCGACCGACCGCTGGCGCTTCGAGGGCTTCCTGCCCAAGCGCTCGGGTGAGATGGAGCGGGTGCTGCGCTCGGCCGAGACCGTGATCGCCTTCGAGTCGCCGCGCCGGGTGGGGGAGTCGCTGGCGGCGCTGGCGGCAATCGCCCCCGACCGCCCCGCCGCCGTCTGTCGCGAGATGACCAAGATGCACGAGGAAGTCTCCCGCGGCTCCCTGGCCGAACTGGCCCGCCGCTTCCGCGGCGACGTCAAGGGCGAGATCGTCCTCGTCATCGCCCCCGCCGCCGCCGAGGAGCACGACCGCGACGTCGGCTTCGCCGTCGACGCCCTCCGCCACCTGGTCCAGTCCGGCGCCCGCCCGCGTGCTGCCGCCAGCGTCGTCGCTGCCCTCACCGGCACAAGGGCGAACGATCTCTATCGAGCGCTGACCGGCCGCGAGCCGCGTAGGTAGCAATGGCCGAGGCCTTCCACGTTGTGCCCACTCAGCAGCCGATGGGGAACGGGGTTCCCGTGCCCATTGGAACGACGGTCGGACTTGATCCCGCGCCTGCCATCTACAACCCCGGGGCGGAGAACGAAGTCTCCCGCCTGTTTCCCGACGGTCTAACGCAGCATGGCAAGACCTATATGGCCAGCACACCTCCTGATCCTTCGCAGTGGCCATCCTGGGACATCGAGATATTTTTCGAGGCAGTTCGGCGCGCTGATTTCCCCCAATCGCCTTCGCGGATGCAATCCGTCTTCGGCTTTGAATCCGTCGACGATGCCAGGACATTCGTCGGAGGTTTTCGCACCGGCGTGCCATGTGCGATTTATCGGGTGCAGGGAGAGGTTGCTCATAAGGCCAACATGTCCCTCCTCCAGGTAGGAGCTCTCCCCGGGGCAGTTCCCTTCGTGCACGCTCGGTCCTATTGGCTGGGAGAGCAGGGGTCTAAGCCCGCCCTTTGGGAGCTGCTGCTCACCCCGCCCGTCGAGTTCACCGACCTCATAGAGCCCGTGGTGAAGTAAATGCCAACGTGGCGGATCAATCGCTAGCGTGACTCTCAGATAGGCCATGGGCAGCTACTACGTCACCACCCCGATCTACTACGTCAATGCGGAGCCGCACCTCGGGCACGCGTACTCGACGATGGCGGCGGACGTGCTGGCGCGGCACATGCGGCAGCGGGGGGAGGACGTCTTCTTCCTCACCGGGACCGATGAGCATGGGGAGCCGATTGAGACGGCGGCGGAGCGGGAGGGGATCTCGCCGCAGGAGCTGGCCGATCGCAATGCGGCCAAGTTCGAGGCGCTGGGGCCGATCATCGGGGCCAGCAACGACTTCTTCATCCGCACCTCGGACCCGCGGCACGAGGCGAAGGTGGCGGAGATCATCCAGCGGGTCTACGACAACGGCTGGGTCAGCAAGGGGACCTACGAAGGCTGGTATTGCCCGCGCTGCGCCGACTTCAAGACCGAGCGCGAGCTTGGGCCCGGAAACACCTGCCCGATCCACGAGATTCCGCTGGAGAAGGTGCGCGAGGAGAACTGGTTCTTCCGCCTCTCCGCCTTCCAGGGGCAGCTCGAAGACCTGTATGAGGCGCGGCCCGACTTCGTCGTGCCCGAGTTCCGCCGCAACGAGGCGGTCTCCTTCATCAAGGGCGGGCTGGAAGACGTCTCGCTCTCGCGGCCGACGCTGAAATGGGGGCTGCCGCTGCCCTGGGCCCCCGAGCAGCGGATGTACGTCTGGTTCGACGCCCTGCTCAACTACGTCACCGCGCTGACCTTCGCCCGCGAGGGCGAGGGCCTGAGCGAGCGCTACTGGCCCGCCAGCCTGCACGTGCTGGCCAAGGACATCCTCAAGTTCCACGCGGTGATCTGGCCCGCGCTCTGCCTCGCCGCCGACCTCGAGCCGCCGCAGCGGATGACGATCCACGGCTACCTGCTGATGGGCGAGAAGAAGATGTCGAAGAGCCTCGGCAACGTGCTCGACCCCTTCGAGGTGATCGACCGCTTCGGCGCCGACGCGCTGCGCTTCTACCTCTTCCGCGAGGTCAGCTTCGGCCAGGACGGCTCGATCTCGACCGCCGGCTTCGAGTCCCGCTACGAGACCGAGCTCGCCAACGACTACGGCAACCTGGCCAGCCGCGTGTTGGCGATGGTCGAGCGCTACCGGGCCGGCACGGTGCCGGTGGCGGCCGTGGATGCGGTGCTCGCCGAGGACTTCGAGGGTGCGGTGGGCCGCTTCAGCGAGCTGCTCGACCGGGCCGAGCTGACCCAGGCCCTGGAGGTTGCCTGGGCGCTGGTGCGGCGGCTCAACCGCTACGTCGAGGAGACCCAGCCCTGGGTCCTGGCCAAGGACGAGGCCGACCCCGAGCGCCTCGACGAGGTCCTCTACAACCTGGTCGAGGGGCTGCGGGTGACGACGCTGCTGCTCGTCCCCTACCTGCCGCAGACCAGCGAGACGCTGCTCGCGGCGCTCGCCGAAGAGGGTCGCGCCCTGGCTGAGCTCGGCTCGCGCCCCGGCGGCCAGAGCGTCGAGCGGGTGCCGCCGCTCTTTCCCAAGATCGAGGCGCCGGCCTAGTGGCGGCGGTCCTTGCCGCCCGCGCCCTGCGCAAGTCCTACCGCGGCAAGGAGGCACTGGTCGGGGTCGACCTCGAGGTCGACGCGGGGGAGCTGCTCGGCCTGCTCGGGCCCAACGGCGCCGGCAAGTCGACCCTGACCAAGATCGCCTGCGGCCTGGTCCGGCCCAGCGGCGGCGGCGTCGAGGTGCTGGGGCGCCCGGCCGGCTCGCCCCCGGCGCGGGCCGCGATCGGCTACCTCGCCGAGCTCTTTCGCTTCCCCGGCTGGTGCTCGGCCGACGAGCTGCTGGTGCTGCACCAACGGCTCTGCGGCTCGGACGGCGGGGTGAGCGAGCGGGCCGAGCTGCTCGAGCTGGTCGAGCTCAGCCACGCCGCCGGCACCCGGGTGGAGACGATGTCGAAGGGGATGCAGCAGCGGCTCGGCATCGCCCAGGCCCTGGTCGGGTCGCCGCGCCTGCTGCTGCTCGACGAGCCGACCAGCGCCCTCGATCCGGTCGGGCGGCGGATCGTCCGCGGCCTGCTCGAAGAGCTGCGCCGCCGCGACGTCGCGGTGCTGCTCAACTCGCACCTGCTCAGCGAGGTCGAGCTGGTCTGCGACCGGGTCGCGATCATCGCCGACGGCAGGCTGGTCCGCGAGGGGCGCCCGGCCGACCTCGAGCGCCCGCGTGGGGTCGAGGTCGAGACCGCGAACGGGGTCAGGCTCTTCGAGGGGGCCGGGCGGGATGAGGCGCCGGAGATCGTCGCGCGGCTGGTCGCCGAGGGCGAGCGGATCCATCGGGTCGAGGTGCTGAGCAGCACGCTCGAGGAGGTCTACCTCGACGCCGTGCAGGGCCGGACGGGCTGAGCCGGATGGCGCGCTCCGTCACCACCGTGATCGGCTACGCCCTGCGTGAGGGCCTGCGCCGCCGCGTCTTCCTCGCCGTGCTGCTGCTCTCGCTCGGCTTCCTGGCGCTCTACGGGGTCGGCGCGCACTTCGCCTTCCGCGACGCCAGCGGTTTCGCCGGCCCCGAACCGAAGATCCTCGACCCCAAGGCCTTCACCGGGGCGACGATCTTCGGCATGGCGATGTTCACCACGCTCTTCCTCGGCTCCGTGCTCGCCGTCTTCCTCACCCTGGGGATCGTCCGCGGCGACGCCGAGAGCGGCCTGCTGCAGCCGCTGGTCGTGCGCCCGATCGGTCGCACGACGCTGCTGCTCTCGCGCTTCCTCGCCGCCGCGGGCCTCACCGCCGCCTATGTGCTCGTGATGTACGGGGCGGCCCTGGCGATCACCTGGCAGACCGGGCACTGGGCGCCCGACCACCTGCTCGGCCCCGCCCTCGCCGTGGCGCTCGCCGTGGCGATCGTCGCCGCGCTCTCCCTGCTCACCTCGACCTTCCTCTCGGTGACGGCGCAGGGGATCGTCGTCTTCATGGTCTACGGCGCCGGCCTCACCGCCGGCCTGCTGGCCCAGATCGGCCACGCGATCCACTCCGACACCCTGCACTCGATCGGCCACACCGCCAGCTGGTCTTCCCCTTCGAGGGCCTCTACGCCGCCGCCCTCCACGCCCTGATCTCCAACACCTCCGGCCTCACCGGCGTCGTCCTGCAGCTCGGGCCGTTCGGCGGCTCCGAAGCTGCGAGCCCCGGCCTGATCGTCTGGGCCTTCGTCTACACAGCGGGCGTTCTCGCCCTTGCGGCGGCCGTCTTCGCCCGCCGCGACCTCTGACGAGGTGCAACGTTTTGTGGTCCTAGGAGGGCCGTAAGACGTTGCACCGCTATCGGGCCTCCGAGAGCGCGTCCGGGCCTAGCTGGTCCGGGCTCGTGTAGCCACACAGCGCCAGCGTCAGGTCCAGCTCGGCCAGCACCATCCGCAGCACGGTTTCGACTCCCTGCTGGCCCTCGAGGGCGAGCCCCCAGATGTAGGGGCGGCCGAGGCAGACGGCGTCGGCGCCGAGGGCGAGCGCCTTGATCGCGTCGCTGCCGCTGCGGATGCCGCTGTCGAAGAGGATCGCCAGCTCGTCGCCGGCCGCCTCGGCAATCGCCGGCAGGGCGTCGAGCGCGCCGATCGCGCCGTCAACCTGGCGGCCGCCGTGGTTGGAGACGATCACGCCGTCGATGCCGCGCGCCGCGGCTTCGCGGGCGTCGTCGGCATGCTGGATCCCCTTGATCACGATCGGCAGCTCGGTCTGCTCGCGCAGCCAGGCGAGGTCATCCCAGCTCAGCGCGGGATTGGCCTGGACACCGAGGAAGTGGCCGGTGGCGGTGGCCATGTCATCCTCGGGCGGCTTCTCCAGGCCCGCTCGGAAGACCGGGTCCTGGAAGTAGTTGGCTACGCCCATGCCGTTGAGGAAGGGCAGCCAGGCCTGCTGCAGATCGCGCGGCTTCCAGCCCGGGATGAAGGTGTCGACGGTGAGCACGATCGCGCCGTAGCCGGCCGCCTCGGCGCGGCCGACGAAGCTGGCGGCGATGGCGCGGTCGTTGGGCCAGTAGAGCTGGAACCAGCGCGGCGCCTCGCCACCGGCCGCGGCGATCTCCTCGAGCGTGAAGTGGGAGTTGGTGCTGGCGATCATCGGCAGGCCGAGGGCCGCCGCCGCCCGCGCGGTCGCCTGCTCGCCGTCGGGGTGGACGATCCTCTGCACGCCGATCGGCGCCAGCAGCAGCGGCGCCGGCATCTCCGTGCCGAGCAGGGTGGTTGAGAGGTCGCGCGAGGAGACGTCGCGCAGCATTCGCGGCACGATCCGCCGCCGCCGCAAGGCCTCGCGGTTGGCGTCCATTGTGCCCTCGCTGCCGGCCCCGGCGAAGACGTAGTTGGCGGTCCGCTCGTCCATCGTCTCCTCAGCGAGCCGCTCCAGCTCGGCCACCGAGACCGGCACGCTCGGCGTCTCGCCGCCGAGGCCGAGGGCGTAGATCTGACGGTAGTAGTCGGCGAAATCTCCCATTCAGCGCTGGAGGCTATCCGGGCGAAGCCGAAGAGAGACCATCGGATATTTGCTGAGTAATTTGATGCCCTTGTACTTTATTACCTAATTTTAGGTAATACCAGATAGATCGATCGCTGGCTTTCCTTGCTTGGTCTGCCGGCTGAAGGGAGGTTCTCGACCATGGACAAAAACGCTGCATTCCACGGAATCGTCAACTATCGGAGGGCGCCGAGATGGCTGGCGGCGCTGGCCGTCGCATCGCTGCTGCTCGCCGCTCTTGCGAGCAGCGCAGTCGCGAGAGGGCCGGTCGGCAGGGACGGCCGAATCCACGCCTGCTACCGGGTCAAGGGCAAGCCCAAGGGAGCCATGCGCGTCGTGCGCAGCGCTCGCGCCCACTGCCGCCGGGGAGAGCGGAAGGTCAGCTGGAGCATCGCCTCGATGCCGGGCCCGGCCGGTCAGAACGGCCAGAACGGCCAGGGCCAGGTCGGCCAGAGCGGCGCCGCCGGCAGCGCCGGGACGACGAGCAAAGAAGCGACTCTGCAGACGGAGGTCGCCGGCCTGACGCTCAAGGTCGAAAGCCTCGAAGGGGTGCTCGAAGGGGTCGGCCACGAAAGCTTGACCAACGCCCTGAGCGCCGTCGGGGGGCTGAGCAACGGCGAACTGACCGAAGCCGTGGGCCTGGCGCCGGTGGTCGAAACGCTCTGCACCCAGAACGAAGAACTGGGCGAACAGATCAACCTCATCTCCGGCGTGGTCGAAGGCCTTGGCCTGAGCCCGGCCCTGGAAGCGATCGGGCTGCTCCAGATCCCGGCCCTGCCTGCGGATCTGCCGCCGCTCGGCTGCTAGCCGCGCCGCCTCTGCAAACCGCGACCCGCGCGCCTTCGGGCGCACGGGTCGCGCTCGTTCCTAGACTGCGGGGGGTGATCGACTCCCACACCCACCTCTTTCTCTGCGAGCGGCCCGAGGGCGAGGTGGTTGCGGCGGCGCATGAGGCCGGGGTGGAGCGGATGCTCAACGTCGGCCTCGACGCCGAGACCAACCTCGCCGCGGTCGGCGCCGCCGGGCGCCACGAGGGCGTCTTCGCCACCGTCGGCTGCCACCCGACCGAGGCGGCCGGATTCGACGACGCCCGCGCCGCGGAGATCGCGCGGCTGGCCGCCGAGAACGAGAAGGTGCGGGCGATCGGCGAGACCGGGATCGACTACTACCGCGAGTCGGCGAGCCCGGCCGACCAGCACCGGGCCTTCGAGGCCCAGATCGAGATCGCCCGCGAGCGTGGCCTGCCGATCGTGATCCACGCCCGCGACCCCGAGGGCGAGACCGGCGCGGTCGACGACGTCTTCGCGATCCTCGACCGCCGCGCCGAGGGCGTCGCCGTGATCCTGCACTGCTTCCTCGCGCCCTGGCGGGTCGCAGGACGCGATCGAGCGCGGCTGGTACTGCTCCTTCGCGGGCATCGTCACCTTCCCCAGCGCCGGGGAGCTGCGCGAGGCCGCCGCCAAGCTGCCCGACGAGCTGCGTCCTGGTCGAGACCGACGCGCCCTACCTGGCGCCGCAGCCGGTGCGCGGCAAGCCCAACGAGCCGCGCCACGTCGTCTCCACCGCCGAGACCGTGGCCGAGGTCCGCGGCGTCACCTACGCCGAGCTGGAGCGCACGGTGGAGGCCAACGCCCGGGCGCTCTTCGGCTGGTAGCGCGGGTGGTCCGCCTCGGGCAGAACTTCCTCGCCGACCCGAACCTGCTCGACGCGATCGTCCGCGACGCCGAGCTGCGCCGCGAGCGACGTCGTGCTCGAGGTCGGCGCCGGAGAAGGGGTGCTGAGCGAGCGGCTGGCCGAGGTCGTCGCCCACCTGCACTCGGTCGAGCTCGACCGGGGGCTGGAGCAGGCGCTGCGAGCCGCTGGCGGCGCGGCCCAACGTCGAGCCTGCACTGGGGCGACGCGATGAGGCTCGACTTCGCCGCGCTGCGAGCCGCCGCCGACGGCGATCGTCGCCAACCTTCCCTACGCGGTGGCGACGCCGGTGATCCTGCGCACGATCGAGCAGCTGCCCTCGCTGCGCACCTGGACGGTGATGGTGCAGCGCGAGATCGCCGACCGGCTGCGCGCCGCGCCCGGCAGCCGGACCTACGGCTCGCCGAGCGTGCTGGTCCAGCTCGCCTGCGAGGTGCGGCTGGCTGCGCAAGGTCGACCCGGCGGTCTTCCGCCCGCGGCCGCGGGTCGACTCGGCGATCCTCGCGCCTGCGCCGCACCGGGCCCGGCGCCGACGCGCCGACGCGCGAGCTGGTCCGGGCGGCCTTCGCCCACCGCCGCAAGGCGCTGGCGCGCTCGCTCGAGCACGTCCAGCCGGGCGTCGCTGGCAGCGGCCCGGGCGGCGCTGGAGGAGCTGGGCCTGCCCGCGGACGCCCGCGCCGAGGCGCTCGCGCCCGAGGAGTTCGCCGCCCTGTCCGCGAAGCTGCGCGGCAGCGACTGAGAGCCCCAGCCGACGATGCAGATCCACGCCCCCGCAAAGCTCAACCTCTGCCTCTACCTCGGCGCCCGCCGCGAGGACGGCCTGCACGAGCTCTGCTCGCTGTTCGAGCCGCTGGCGCTGGCCGACCTCGACTCGCAGGTCGGTCAGCCGGACGGCGCGAGCGCGACGAGGTCGTCTGCCCGGGGGTCGAGGGAGAGAACCTGGCCGCGCGGGCGCTGGCGGCCCTGCGCGAGCGCGGGCTGGGAACGCCCGCCGCTGCGGGTCGAGATCGAGAAGCGCATCCCGGTCGCCGCCGGGCTGGGGGGCGGCAGCGCCGACGCGGCCGCGATGCTGCGCCTGGCCGCGCGGCGAGGTTGACGGACCTGCGAGGAGATCGCGCGCCGGGCTGGGCGCCGACGTGCCCTCGCAGCTCGACGCCGGCCCTCGCGCTGGTGAGTGGCGCGGGGGAGAGCGGTCGAGCGCCTGCCGCAGCCGGCGCCGCACGCGGTCGTCCTGCTGCCCGGCGGCGGCGGGCTCGGCACCGCTGAGGTCTTCGCCGAGGCCGACCGGCTCGGGCTCGGCCGCGGCGACGCCGAGCTGGACGAGCTGGCCGCGCGGCTGCGCGCGGCTGCCGGCGCCGGCGCCTCGCCGCTCGCCTACCCGGAGCTGCTGGTCAACGACCTCGAGCCGGCGGCGCGCTCGCTGCGCCCCGAGATCGGCGAGGCCCTCGATGCGCTGCGCGATGCCGGCGCCCCGCACGCGCTGCTCACCGGCTCGGGCCCGACCGCCTTCGGCCTCTTCGCCGACCTGGCGGCGGCCCGAGCCGTGGCCGCGGCGCTCGACCGCGACGACGCCATCGCCTGCGAGGCCCGCCGATGAGCTTCCGGTGCGCCTTTGCCCCGATATACAGGGATAAAGCGCACCGGAAGGGGTTGCGATGAAGCTGCCGGGCGAGGGCGGCAACCGCAGGCGGCTGCTGATCGCGGTCGCGGCGCCGTCGTCGCCGGCGGCTATTACCTGCTCAGCCGGCAGCTCGGCCACCTCGACCTGCAGGGCCTGCTCGAAGACCTCTCCAACGCGCTCGGCGCCTGGACCTACCTGCTCGTCGGCGTCTTCGCCTTCGCCGAGACCGGCGCCTTCGTCGGCCTCCTCGTCCCTGGCGAGACGGTGATGCTGCTCGGCGGCGCCGTCGCCGGGCAGGGCGCGATCGACATCTACCTGCTGATCGCGATCGCCTGGTTTGCGGCCTGGCTCGGCGACACGACCAGCTTCTTCATCGGCCGCCGGCTCGGGCGCGGCTTCGTGCTCGAGCACGGCCCGCGCTTCGGCATCGGCCACGAGCGCTTCGAAAAGGTCGAGGACTACTTCTCCCGCCACGGCGGCAAGACGATCTTCATCGGCCGCTTCATCAGCCTCGTCCGCGCCTTCGCCCCCTTCATCGCCGGCAGCTCGGGCATGCGCTACCGCGCCTTCGTCCCCTACAGCATCCTCGGCACCGGGCTCTGGGCCAGCGCCCACATCCTCGTCGGCTACTTCTTCTCGCGCAGCATCGAGAGCGCCGCCAAGTACGCCGGCCGCGGCGCCTTCGTGCTGGCGAGCACGATCGTCGTCATCGTCGCCGTGATCGCCGCGGTTCGCTTCCTGCGGGTCGAGGAGAACCGGCGCGGGATCGTGGCCTGGATGGAGCAGCATGCTGCGACCCGCTGGCTGGTCGCGCTCAGCCGCCGCTTCCGCCCGCAGCTGCGGTTCCTCTGGGAGCGGGTCACGCCCGGCGGCACCTTCGGGCTCGAGTTCACCTCGCTGATGGCGGTCTTCGCCGTCGCCGGCTTCGTCCTCGTCGCCTACACGGTGCTGGTCAACGGCGAACCGGGCCCGACGCCGGGCGACACGACGGCGATCGAAATCGCCGAAAGGCTGCGCGCCGGCTGGCTGACCGACTTCGCCAAGGTCTTCACCGACCTCGGTTCGGCCGGCGTCACCGGCCCACTCGCCTTCGTCGCCGCGGTGCTGTTGATCGCGCGCCGGCGCTGGGCCGAGTTCGGGGTGCTGCTCGGCGGCGTCGTGCTGATCTACCTCGGCGTGCACGAGATCAAGGCCGCGGTCGACCGGCCGCGCCCGGCCGGCTGGTTGATCGGCGTCTCGGGCTCCTCCTTCCCCAGCGCCCACGCCGCCTACTCGACCTTCTACGTCTGGCTGGCGGTGACGATCGTGATGCGGCTGCGGCCGGGGATGGCGCGCGGCGCCCTGGTCGTCGGGGCCGGCATCGCGCTGACCGCGCTGGTCGGCCTCTCGCGCGTCTACCTCAACGTTCACTACCTCAGCGACGTCAGCGCCGGCTGGGCGCTCGGCGCCGCCTCCTTCTCGCTTTGCGCGGCCGTGGCGCTGACCGTCACGACGGTGCGGCAGAATGGGCGCGGTGTTGCCGCTGGCGCTGCAGAAGATCGAGAATGAGTACCTGCTGTTCGGGGCCGCGGGGCTGGTCAGCCTGGTCGCCTTCGTCAGCCTGATCCTGGTGCCGGCGCTCAGCTCCTACGGCCGGATCTGGGAGAAGGCCGCCGCCGGCGTGCTCTCGCTCTTCGTCCTCGCCGCCCTCGTCGTGGTCGGCGTCGTGATCGGCCTGGCGATCGTCTACTACTACAACGACATCGTCAATCTGCTGCACGGCCACTAGCCTGTGAGGCCAATGCCAGCGGCCTCCAAAGGGATAAAAACGCCTGCAAGAAGCGGGGAAGAAGGCACGCTCGACGCGCTCGCCGAGGCGGTCGAATCGGGCGCCGGCCTGCCCGCGGTGGCGCGGGCCGCGGCCAAGGTGCTCGAGGCCAGCGTCGCCCTGATCGACCGCTCCAGCGCCGTGCTGGCAGTGGCCGGCGCCTCGCCGGACCAGGAGAAGAAGCTGCTGGCCGGGGGGAGGGGGTGACCCGGGTCGAGCTGCGGGTTGCGGACTCCGCCGTCGGCGAGCTGCGCTACCGCGGCCCGGGCGCGCCGGAGCCGATGATCGCGCGCATGGTGACGACGCTGCTGGCGCTGGAGCTGGAGCGCTCGCGCTCGCCGGAGTGGGAGAGCGAGGAGGTCGCGGGCGCCTTCGTCGCCGCCGTGCTGGCGCGCGAGGTGACCGACCGTGGCGACATCCTCGCCCGCGCCGCCGAGCTCGGCGCCGACCTCGAACCCGGCGCCGGGGTGCTGATCCTGCACGCCGCGCCGCGCGCCGCCCAGACCGGCGAGTGGCGGGCGCGGGTGCTGACCCTGGCCCAGCGGGCGCTGCGCTCGCTCGCCCCGGGCTCGCTCGCCAGCTCCGACGGCGAGGAGGCGGCCGAGATCGCCGTGATCGTCCCGGCCGAGGACGACAGCCGGATCGAGCGCGCCGCCGCCGGCCTGGCGCGGGAACTCGAAGACAGCCTCTCCGGCTTCCACCTGACGATCGGCCGCAGTCGCCACGCCGCCGACCCGGTCGACCTCTACCGCGCCGGCAACGAGGCGCGGCTCGCGGTCAACGTCGGCGAGGCCGAAGGCCGCACCGTGCTCGCCTTCGAGGACACCGGCGCCTACCGCCTGCTGCTGCCGGCGATGAGCGAGGACCCGCGCGAGCTGGAGCGCTTCTACGCCGAGACGATCGCGCCGCTGGCCGCCTACGACGAGCAGTACGAGACCGAGCTGGTGACCACGGTCGAGGCCTACCTCGACAACGACGGCAACGTCGCCGCCACCGCCAAACAGCTCTTCACCCACCGCCACACGATCCGCTACCGCCTCGAGCGCGTCAAAGAGCTCTGCGGCCACGACGTCTCCGCCACCGAGGGCCGCGAGAAGCTCGGCCTCGGGCTCAAAACGATGCGCGTCCTCGGCATCGCCTCACCCCGCGGCCCGGCGATGGAGCCCGGGTCCGAAGCCGGCAAGGTGCCGCGGTCGTCTGAGGAGTAGGTGCCCCTGGTCGGGCTAAGCTTGGAGTTCCTGGGGAGTCGGCTAATTGGTAAGCCTCTGGCCTTTGGAGCCAGCTATCCCGGTCCGAGTCCGGGCTCCCCAGTCAAGGAGATGGAGCCGTGTCTCTGAATCTTTCTGTCTGAGGCGTTTGAGATGATGGCGCCATGCCAGGGAGAAGGGTGGGATATACCGAGGAGCAGGCTCGTGCGGCTATCGCCGAATCGAACTCATGGACTGAAGCGTTGCGCCGCTTGGGCTATTGCCCTAGCGGCGGCAACCCCGCAACCCTGAAGAAGTACGCCGCGATTTGGAGGATCTCGACTGATCACTTCGACCCATATCGCGGTGTCATGGAGAGAATTCGAAAGCCTGGGCTTTCGCTCGAGGAGATCCTGGTCGAGAACTCGACGTACAGTCGTAGCAACCTAAAGCGGCGTCTGTACGAGGCGGGTTTGAAGCAGCCTCGCTGTGAGATGTGCGGTCAGGGAGAGACGTGGCGCGGTCGTCACATGTCGATGGTTCTTGACCACATCAACGGAGTGAGAGATGACAATCGCCTCGAGAACTTGAGGATGGTTTGCCCGAACTGTGCGGCGACTCTTGACACCCACTGTGGCCGAGCCGCCGAAAGTCCACCGCCGCTCCGTAACTGCGGCCGCTGTGGGGAGATGTTTCGCGCCAAGCACCGCAAGCAGCGGTTTTGTTCTAGATACTGCGGAATGAGGCGGGAGCGGGGCCCACTCGCAACAACCGGGGTATTCCGTGTCCCGATTCGAGGAAGGTCGAGCGGCCGCCTTACGAGAAGCTGCGGGAAGAGATCGAGGCGACGAGCTACCTGGCGGTTGGGCGCAAGTACGGCGTCTCCGATAACGCGGTGCGCAAGTGGGTTCGCTGGTACGAACGGCAGATCGAGCGTGAAGAGGCAGAAGCTCAGTCCGTGCGAGACGCGGCTTGATTGCGTCCGGATGACGGCTTAGGGTCCGCAACATGGAGATGGGGACTCCAACGATGGACCCGGAGATTCGCGAGGGGCTGAAGCGCAGCTGGAAGGCGCTGATGGCGGTCGGCGTGCTGGCGATCTTCATCGGCTGCGTGGCGATCCTCGTGCCGGCGGTCGCCTCGGTCGGCACGGCGATCTTCATCGGCTGGATCCTCGTCATCGCCGGAGCGTTCCTGGTCGCCGGCGGCCTTCATGGCGCACTCGATCGGCACGCGTCATCCTGCGCCTGATCTGGGCGCTGCTGACGGTGATCGTCGGGCTCTGGCTGATCGTGGAACCGCACAACGGCACGCTCACCCTGACCCTGGTGCTTGGCATCTACTTCCTCTTCATGGGCCTGACCCGGATCGCCGTCGCATTCGCGGGGCGCGGTCAGGAAGGGGCCGGGCTGGTCGGCCTCAGCGGCGTCGCCGGACTGCTGATCGGGATCCTCGTGCTGGCGAAGTTCCCTAGCTCCGCCGACTGGGCGATCGGGCTCTTGGTCGGGATCGACCTGATCTTTGCCGGGTGGACGCTCACATCTGTTGCCCTGGTCGGTAGGGATCTCGCCCGAGGGACGTGACGTGGGGAGGGGTCATGTGCCCCTCCATCAGAGACCGTTGCCGTTGCGCAGCAGGTCGTTGTAGGCGATTTGGGATGTGGTCGCCAAGCCTCTGCTGGAGGGGCACATGACCCCTTTCACGACTACGATCCCCGGGTGAGCTCGCCTCTGGTCCTGGTCATGGCGGCGGGCAAGGGCACGCGTATGCGTTCCCGACTGCCGAAGATGCTGCATCCCGTCTGCGGTCGGCCGATGGTCGCCTGGCCGATCGCTGGCCGCGCGCGAAGCCGGCGCCGGACGGGTGGCTGCGATCGTCTCGCCCGGGCAGCGACATCTGCCGCCGGGCTGCCCGAGGGAGTCGAGACCGTCGTCCAGCCCGAGCCCGACGGCACCGGCGGCGCGATCCGCGCGGCGCTGCCGCTGATCGAGGAGGCCGAGACGGTGCTCGTGCTCTCGGGCGACGTGCCGCTGATCTCGGCGGAGACGATCGCCGGCGCTGCTCGACGGCCCACGCCGCTTCGCGGGCGGCGGCGACGATGCTGACGATCGAGCTCGACGATCCGGGCTCCTACGGCCGCGTCGTGCGCGACGCGCGACGGCGGGGTCGAGCGGGTGGTCGAGGCCAAAGCTGCCGGCGACGCCGACCGCCGAGCAGCTGGCGATCCGCGAGATCAACGCCGGCACCTACGTCTTCGACGCGGCGCCGCTGGCCGCGGCGCTCGCCGGGCTCTCCAACGACAACGCCCAGGGCGAGTACTACCTGCCCGACGTCCTCCCGGCGCTGCGCGAGGCCGGCCACACGGTCGCCGCGCACCTCGCCGACGACCTCGCGGTGACGATGGGCATCAACAACCGCGCCGACCTGGCCGCGGTCGAGGCCGAGGCGCGGCGCCGCATCCTCGACGCGCCACATGCTCGCCGGCGTCACCGTCGTCGATCCCGGCTCGACCTGGGTCGACGCCGGGGTCGAGATCGCCGCCGACGCCCGGATCGAGCCCGGCAGCAGCCTGCGCGGCGCGACCACGATCGGCGGCGGCACCACGGTCGGGCCGCTGACGCACGCTGATCGACTCCGAGCTCGGCGCCGACGTCGCGGTGCCGCACTCCTACCTGGTCGAGTGCGACGGTCGCCGACGGCGCCAGCGTCGGCCCGTTCGCCTACCTGCGCCCCGGCGCCGAGCTCGACGCGGGCGCCAAGGCGGGCACCTTCGTCGAGATCAAGAACTCACGCATCGGCGCGGGCGCCAAGGTGCCGCACCTGGCCTACGTCGGCGACGCCGAGGTCGGCGCCGGCAGCAATCTCGGCGCCGGCACGATCACCGCCAACTACGACGGTTTCCGCAAGCACCGGACTGTGATCGGGGAGGATGCGCGCATCGGCGTTGACACGATGCTGATCGCGCCGGTAGAAGTCGGCGACGCCGCTTACACTGGCGCCGGGGCGGTGATCAAGAGCGACGTGCCCGAGGGCGCGCTCGGCCGTCAGCGAGAACGACGCAACGCAACATCGAGGGCTACGCCGACCGCAAGGCCGCCGAGATGCAGAGAGGAGAGACCCCGTGAGCACGATCGAGGAGCGACCCGAGGCGGTGCCTGACGCGCCATCACCCATGACTACTCGAAGCGGATGATGGTCTTCGGCGGCCGCAGCTCGATGGAGCTCGCCGCCAAGGTCGCCGGCAAGCTCGACGTCGACCTCGGCCAGGTGACGCTGAAGACCTTCGCCAACGGCGAGGTCTACTGCCGCTACGAGGAGTCGATCCGCGGCGCCGACGTCTTCATCGTCCAGTCGACCAGCGCCAACGAGCAGTCCGAGATGACCCCGAACGACTCGCTGATCGAGCTGCTGACGATGATCGACGCGGCCCAGGGCGCCTCCGCCCACCGCATCATCGCCGTGATGCCCTGGTACGGCTACGCTCGCCAGGACAAGAAGTCGGCCCCGCGCGAGCCGATCTCGGCCCGCATCGTCGCCAAGTGCCTCGAGGGCGTCGGCGTCGACCGGGTGCTGACGATGGACCTCCACGCCGGCCAGGTGCAGGGCTTCTTCCACGTCCCGGTCGACCACATGACGGCGATGCCGATGCTGACCCAGTGGTTCGCCGACCAGCACCCGGCCGAGGAGCTGGTGATCGTCTCCCCCGACGCCGGCCGGGTGAAGACGGCGCGCAACTTCGCCCGCCGCATCGGCACCCACTGGGCGGTGATGGAGAAGGAGCGCCCGGCCCAGCAGGTGGCCGAGATCGGCTACGTCGTCGGCGACGTCAAAGGCAAGACCGCGGTCCTGGTCGACGACATGATCGACACCGCCGGCACGCTCTGCGCCGCCGCCCAGACCGTGCTCGACGAGGGCGCGGCGCGGGTGATCGCCTGCGCCACCCACGGCGTCTTCTCCGGCCCCGCCTACGAGCGGCTCGCCTACGAGAACTCCAACATCGAGCAGATCGTCGTCAGCGACACGATCCCACTGCGCCCGGGGGCGCCGGACAACATCAAGGTGCTCTCCACGGCCGGCACCTTCGCCGACTCGATCCGCCGCATCTTCACCGACGACTCGGTCTCCGAGATCTTCGCCGGTGAGAACCAGCTCTTCTAGTGCCGCGGCCTGAGGGCCTGCGCCTGGTCGGCCACAAGGGCGCCGACCTGATCGCGCCCGGCAACACGATCGAGAGCTTCCATGCGGCGGTCGAGCACGGGGTCGACACGATCGAGCTCGACGTGCTCTGGCTGCGCGACTCGCACCTACCGCTCGAGCAGCGGGCGCCGCTGGTAGTCGCCCACGATTGGCACGACGCCGAGAGCCGCACGCCGCTGAGGCTGACCGAGGCGCTCGACGCCTTCCTCGAGCCGCCGCTGGCCGAGGTCGAGATCGACATCGACATCAAGCTGCCGGGCCGCGAGGAGGAGATCGTCGCGGCGCTGCGCGAGCGCGACCTGGTCGGCCGGGCGATGGTCTCGACGATGGAGCTCTACTCGCTGGGCCGCATCCTCGCGCTCGAACCGAAGCTGCGCCGCGGCTGGACGTACCCCAAGGTGACCAAGGACTGGGCCTCGAAGCGCTGGGCCAAGGCCCCGATGCTGGCGGCCCTGGTCGCGATGCGCCGGCGCCTGCCCGGCCTCGCCGCCGAGAAGCTGCCCAAGTTCGGGGTCGAGTCGATGTGGGTCTACCACCCGCTCGTCAGCGCCCGCCTCGCCCGCATCGCCGAGCTCGCCGGAGTCGAGCTGATCGCCTGGACCGTCGACGACCTCTCCCGCATGCAGCGCCTCGTCGACGCCGGCGTCCACGGCCTGGTCAGCAACGACCCCCGCCTCTTCAGCCGGCTCGACAGTCCCGCCTAGCCCCTCCGTTCCGGTGCGCCTTTTCCCCGATATAGAGGGATAAAGCGCACCGGAAGACGTCAGTTGGATTGGAGCATGCGGGCGATGCGTCTTACCACTGCGGTGGGTTCGTCTTTGACCTGTAGCCAGGTGATGCGAGCTGTGCGATAGCCGGCCGCGAGCAGGACTTGATCGCGCAGCCGGTCACGCTGGAAGGCGACGGGCGTGCCGTGGGTTTCTTCGCCGTCCGTCTCGATGGCCAGCTTCTGCTTCTCCCAGAGCATGTCGATCTCCAGGCGATGACCATCAATCTGGAGCCTTGCATTGCAGCGGGGCGAGGGGAGACCTTCTTCAACGAGAATGGGGAGTAGACGAGCCTCTAGGCGACTTCGTATTCGAAGATCTCTTGGGAGGCGGCGCCAGGGACTCAAGACCACCCGCAGCCGAGGGGCTCCCCGCCTGCGGCTACGGGACAGAACGAGATCGATCTCATCAGGGTCGAGCAACCGCAGGATCGCCGCCTGCTCGACCAAACGGCGCAGCTGTCCCCAGCCAGACTGACCGGCCATGTCCACGATGGTGCGGGAGATCGTGGTGCATCGGATTCCGTCGCGGACCGTGATCTCGTCCGAGGCGGGCAGTCGCACGCGGTGCCAGCGAATGTCCGGGATCTTGCGCCCGGACCAGTCCGGCGGAATCACGTGGAAGACAGGAAGCCGCTTGTCCCACAGGCCGAGCAACTCCGCAGCGCTCCCGTGCGAGAGAACCGTTCCGCTCTCGCACGCCAGCGTGGCGGCAAGCATCCAGCCCCTACGGCTGACGGCACGGTGGCCAACCGCAAATGCCCCGCGGAAAAGGGGCTGCAGATAGCCGGACGCAATCCGGTCGTCAATTGCGCCGTCAAGAAGCCCCAATTCCCTCAACTGGCCCCGCGCCACGACTCCATGCTGCTCTCCGGCCAGCCTGGCGATCGCCTGCTCCGCACTTCCGGTGCGCTTTTTCCCCGCCATAGGGGGATAAGGCGCACCGGAACCAGATTCGCCCCCCGGAGCGCCCGGGGCGGCCGAAGGTGGCGGCTAGATGGTGCCCGGCGTTGCGGTCGGCGGGGCGTTGCGGTCGCCGCCCTTGGTCCTGACGGCGGAGTTGAGCTCGTCGGGGGTGAAGCCGCCGACGGCGTCGCCGTCGAGGGCGTAGCGGTAGAGGGCGACGCCGAAGATGTTGCTGAGGGCGCTGGAGACGAGCAGCGAGATCGCCAGGCCGATCACGCCGATCACCAGCAGCAGGGCGCCGGCGAAGCCGGCCGAGGCCCAGATCAGGAAGCCGGCGAAGATCAGCAGGCCCGAGGGCAGCACGCCGAGCAGGAAGACAGCGCCGCCGATCGCGATGTTGCCGGTCACCTGGGCGCCCCAGCGCGACTTGAAGAGGCTGGAGGAGCGCTTCAGGGTCTGGATCGGTCCCGTGCCCTCGAGCGCGATCACCGGCACGGCGAGGAAGGTGATCAGCGACCAGCCGACGGCGAGCAGGCGGCCGACGATCTCGCCGATCGCGCCCTGGTTCTCGAGCGCGCTGAGCGCGATTCCGACCGTCGCCGAGAGCGCCGCCCAGCCGGCGATCTGCGAGAAGCGGCTGCGTGAGACGGCGAGGCCGTCGGCGACGGTTGCCCGCCGGCCCTGGAAGATCATGTTGGCGGCGGCGGCGAGGCCGACGCTGAAGTAGGTGCCGATCACGGCGAGCAGGTAGAAGCCGATTACCGCAAGGGCACCGCCGAAGACGGCCTGGTCGCTCTCGATCAGGAGCACGCCGGGGCCGACGACGACGATCGCGGCGACGATCGTCGCCGCGCCGCCGTAGAGCGGGAAGCGCAGCAGCTCGGGGTTCTCGCGCAGCAGCCCCCAGCTTTTCTTGGTCAAGGCCCACCCGCGTTTGATCCGGCTCATCGCTGCTCTCCTCCCAGGGACCGCTCGGCAATCGGCGTCTGCATCACGCCTCTTCCCTCGAAGTACTCCCACTCCTCCTCGCCGAGCTGGGGTCGCGGGCGCGTCGGCGTAGATCCACTCGCGCATGATCTGGTGCCAGTTGCGCTTCGCCCGCAGCTGGCCGAGCACGGCGACGACGCCGATTTCCATCCGCCGCCCCATCAGCTCGTCGGCCGGCATCGCCTCGCGCCGCATCAGGTCGTAGTACTCCGAGCGCGGGTCGTTGGTCGACTCGATGATCTTCATCACCCGTTTGGCGCTGATCTCGATCTCGCGGTCTTCGATGTACCAGCCGCCGACCGCCTGCATGTGCTCGAGCAGACGCTCGGCGTCGAGCTTGGAGGGGTTCTTGATGAAGCCGAGGTCGTGCAGCGCCCGGCGGAAGTCCTCGGGATCGTCGCGCGAGGCGGCGTCGAAGGCGCGCTGCTCGAGCACGATCTGCTCGTGGTCGAGCTTCTTGGTCATGCCGAAGTCGAGGAACGCGACGCGGCCGTCGGCGAGCAGGATGTAGTTGCCGGGGTGGGGGTCGGCGTTGAAGTGCTGCAGGTGGTAGACCGAGCCGAAGCTGCCGCGGAAGACGATCTCGCCGAAGCGGCTGCGCTCCTCGTGAGGAAGCTGCTTGACCTGCTCGAAGCCGAGCCCCTCGACCAGCTCGGTGACCAGCACGCGCCGGCGCGAGAGCCGCGTGATCACTTCCGGCACGTAGATGAAGGGGTGGTCGCGGTAGGCGCGCGAAAAGGTGCGCTGGTTCTGCGCCTCGTACTCGTAGTCGAGCTCCTCCATCACCCGTTCGCGCAGCTCTTTGGCGATCGCCTTGGCGTCGAGGCCGGGAGCGAGGGCGCGGGCGAGGCGGACGATCGTGCCGGCGTTGCGCAGGTCGGCGTCGAGCGCCTCGGCGATCCCCGGGTACTGGATCTTGACCGCGACCGACGCGGCCGTCGAGCAGCTCGGCGCGGTGGACCTGGCCGATCGAGGCGGCGGCGAAGGCCTCGTGCTCGAACTCGGCGAAGAGCTCCGACAGCGGTTCGCCGTCGTACTCCTCGCTGAGCACCTTCTCGACCTTCTCCCAGGGCATCGCCGGCGCGTCGGTGCGCAGCTTCGCCAGCTGCTCCTGGTAGATCTCGCGGTACTCCTCGGGGATGAACTCGGTGTCGATGAAGGAGGCGAACTGGCCGAGCTTCATCGCCGCGCCCTTCATCTGGCCCAGGGCGCCGACCATCTTCATCGCCGTCTCCAGGTGGCGCTGCTCGAGCCGCTCCTTGCTCGATTCCTCCGAGCGGCCGACGTTGGTCGCCTTGGTGCCGGCGTAACGGGCGCCCTGGACGCCGACGATCGAGCCCAGCTTCGCCGAGCGGCGCACCCGTCCCTTGGGGATCTTCGAGCCCTCGCTCATCGCTCGAAGGTTGTCACAGGCTCCGAACTCGCCTCTTTCTCTATCCTCTCCCGTCCGAATGGCCAAAGGACGCGAAACCCTCAAGGCTGCGCCGCGCAGCGATTTCGGCTCCCGCACCTCCCGTCGCCTGCGACGCGAGGGCCTGGTGCCCGGCGTCGTCTACAGCGGTGGCGCCGAGGCGCGCGCCTTCCAGGCGCCCGAACGCGAGATCCGCAACGTGCTCGGCGAAGGCGCGGCGCTCTTCGATCTCGAGATCGAGGGCGGCAAAGCCGTCCCGGTCGTGGTCAAGGAGCAGCAGCACCACCCGGTGCGCGGCAGCCTCCAGCACATCGACCTGCAGGAGGTGCGCCTCGATGAGGCGATCCAGGCCGAGGTGGCGATCGAGCTCGAGGGGACCGATTCCGCGCCCGGCGTCAAGGGCGGCGGCGTGCTCGAGCACGTCACCCGCGAGGTCACGGTCGAAGCGCTGCCTACCGAGATTCCCGATCGGATCGTCGCCGACGTCTCGGCGATGGAGATCAACGACACCCTGCAGCTCTCGGCACTTGACGTGCCCGAGGGCGTCACCCTTGTCGCCGACGATCCCGACGAGGTGACGATCGCCACGCTCTCGCCGCCGCGCGTCGAGGAAGAGCCCGAGCCCGACGTCGAGGAGGAGGCCGAGCTGGTCGGCGAGGAGGGCGAGGCGCCCGCCGCCGAGAGAGGGCGAGTCCGAGGGCGACTCGGGCGACTCCGGCGGGGAGTAACCCTGTCGATCTTTCGCCGCCGAGCAGAGCGCGGCGAGGGCGAGCAGCAGGGCGATCGCATCCTGATCGTCGGGCTCGGCAACCCCGGCGAGCGCTACGCCGCGACCAGGCACAACGTCGGCTTCGAGGTCGCGGCCGAGCTGTCGCGGCGCTGGGACCTGCCCAAGGCGAAGGCGAAGTTCGGCGGCCTGCTCGAGCGAAGGCCGGGCCGGGCCGGGCGGGCCGCGGGTGGCGATCCTGCTGCCGCAGACTCAGATGAACGTCTCCGGCGACTCGGCCGGCCCGGCGCGCGGCTCGCTGCAAGGTGCCGCTCGATCGGGTGATCGTCCTCCACGATGAGATCGACCTGCCGTTCGGCGACGTGCGCGTGCGGCTCGGTGGCGGCCTCGCCGGCCACAACGGCCTCAAGAGCCTCAAGCGCGGCTTCGGCGACGCCGAGTTCTGGCGCGTGCGGGTCGGGGTGGGCAGGCCCGACTCGACCGACCCCGAGATCGTCGCCTCCTACGTCCTCGGTCGTTTCCGCGAGCCGCGCGACGAGGTGGGGGCGCTGATCGAGCGGGCCGCCGAGGAGACCGAGCGGCTGATCGCGCAGCTCGACGCGGACGAATAGATTGCCCTGTGAACGCGCAAATCGACGCGGTGATCTCCGGGGGTTCGAATCCGGGTTGATTTGCGCGTGAACGTATGGAGCGTTCTTGTGAGCGACGGGGCCGCGGTGACGAGCTACGAGGTCGACGAGCGGGGCGTGGCCGTGCTGCGGCTGCGACGGCCCAAGTCGCGCAACGCGATCGACACCCAGATGCTGCTCGAGCTGCTCGAGCACCTGGCGGTGGCCGCGGCGACGAGGCGGTGCGGGCGCTGCTCTTCAGCTCCGCCGATCACATGGGCCTCTCGGCCGGCGCCGACGTCAAGGAGGAGCTCGACGAGGAGGGCAAGGTGCGCCGCATGCAGCTCTTCGCCGATGTCTACGACCAGATCGTCGCCTTTCCCAAGCCGACGATCGCGGCCTGTCATGGCGACGTCGTCGGCGGCGGGGCCGAGATCGCCGTCGCCTGCGACATGCGGATCGGCGGCTCCAACCTGCGCATGCGCTTCCCCGGAGCGGCTCTCGGCGTGCCGGTCGGCCCGGCCCGCCTGGTCACCCTCTGCGGCCTCGCCGCCGCCAAGTACCTGCTGCTCAGCTCGCGCACCGTCGGCGCCGACGAGGCCCTGCGCCTCGGCCTGGTCAACCGCGTCGCGCCGGCCGCCAGCGACCGAGGAGGCGGCGCTGGCACTCGCCGCCGAGGTCGCCGCCCACCCGCCCGAGGCCGTCGCCCGGCTGAAGGCGATGCTGCACGAGTGGGACGACATCGTCGGCCGCTCCGCCTCCGAGGGCAAGGGCCAGGTCGAGTGGCAGCGCACCGGCCCCGGTTTGCCCTACCGCAGCTGAATCCGCCCGGGTGCAACGCGTTCATCCCCCTATAGGGGGGTCAATGGCGTTGCACCCGCGGTCAGCTGGTGCGGCCGCCGCCTGCACCGACCCCCGCCGCGATCGCCATGATCGAGACCTGGGGGTTGACGCCGGGGCAGCTCGGCAGGATCGAGCCGTCGGCGACCCAGACGCCCTCGATGCCGCGCAGGCGGCCTTCGGGATCGACGGGATGGCGCGAGGGGTCGGAGCCGGCCGCCGCGGTTCCGCTGGGGTGGAAGGCCGCGAGGCGGAGGCGGCGCACGTCGAGTCGCTCGATCGCGCTCGGCGAGCTCGGCTTCGGAGCGCACCTGCGGTGCGCCGCCGCCTAGCTCGACCTCGTTCGCCCCGGCGGCGAGCATCACCCGGGCCATCGCCTCGATCGCGATCGCCAGGCGCCGTCGTCGGCCCTGGCGAGGCGGTAGGCGACGATCGGGCGCGCGGCTGCCGAAGACCCTGCCGGAGGGCGCGTCGGCGATCATCGCGCCGAGCGTCGCCGTGTTGGCGGCGCGCTCGAGCCGGCCGAGCAGGTGCGTGCCGTAGCCGGGCGCCGAGACCGCTCCCATGCCCGGCGGGGTCGAGGTGGCCTCGATCAGGACGCCGTCGCTCTCGTGCAGCTCCTCGATCCCGACGCTCTGCATCACGCCGCGCCAGGGCGACCACCTCCTCCGCGAAGCTCGCGGTGATGCCGGTCGCCGGGTGGATCGAGAGGTTGCGCCCGAGGCGGGGATGGCGGCCGAGGCCGCTGCGGCGCAGCAACGGCGGCGTCGGCACGGCGCCGGCGGCGACGACGACGAACGGCGCCGAGATCCGCACTCTCGCCGCCGTCGCGGCCGCGGCCGAGCGACGCCGCGTCGCGCTGGCCGTTCTCGTGCAGCACCCGCTCGACGTGCAGCCCGGCGACGATCCGCGCCCCCGCCTCGCAGGCCTGGGCAGCGCGTTGAGGTGGACGCCGCCCTTGGCGTTGTTGGGGCAGCCGATCGCGCACTGGCAGGCGCCGCGGCAGCCGGGGGCGTTGCGCCGCAGCGGCGCGCTGCTCCCAGTCGAGTGCCGCGGCGCCCTCGAGCGCGAGTTCGCCGTTGCGGCCCAGCACCTCCATCGGCGCCGGGGCGACGCCGATCGTCGCTTCGACGTCGGCCACCCGCGCGGCCGAGCAGCTCCAGCTCGGCCAGGGCGAGGCCGTGTTCCTCGTGCCAGGCGGTGGCGACCGCGGCCGGCGGGCGGAAGCAGGTGCCGGAGTTGATCACGGTGGTGCCGCCGACGGCGCGGCCCAGCGGCAGCGCGATCGGCGGGTTGCCCAGCGCCATCGTCGTGCCGCCGTCGCGGTAGATGCCGGCGAAGCGGTCAAGCGGGTGGGAGCTGCGGATGCGCTCGACGTCCCAGCGCTCGCCCTCCTCGACGATCACGGTGTCGAGGCCGGCCCGCGCCAGTTCCCGGGCGGCGAAGGCGCCGCCCGCGCCGGAGCCGATCACGACCGCGTCGCAGCTGCTCGCCTGGGGAAGCTCCGAGCCCGGGCAGATGTTCATCGCCTGGTCGGGTCGGGACGGCTCGTGGCGCGAGCCGACGGCGGCGATCTCGGCGGCGTAGGCGTCGGCGCCGCCGGCGAGCAGGACGATCGACTTGATCGCGTCGATGGCGGGCGAGCCGCCGAGGCGCCCGACTTCGGCAAGCAGCGCTTCGCGTCGCCGCGGCGGCAGCGCGCCGAGCCGGCGCCCGGTGCGGGCGAACGAGAACCCCTGGATGCCGGCGAGCGCGGCCGCCAGCCCCGCCTGGGAGGTGCCCGGCATGCGCGACACCATGCGCCGCGCGACGCCGGCCACGCGCTCGGGCGCGGGCCCGCCTGCCTCCGGCGGCAGGATCGTCGCCGCGAGATCTCCCAGTACCGACACGCGGGCATACTAGGCTCGTCGTCTCTGGACTGGCCGGCCAACCAATGAGCTTCGTGATCGATCCGCCGCTGCTCGTCGCCTCCGGCGCCGCGATAGAGGCCGCGAGTGGCGCAGACCCCGAGCGCGGGCGGCGCCTGCGTGGGGCCGTGGTCGCCGTCTTCATCGGGGTCTCCCTTGCGCTCTACGCCAACGTGCCAGGCCTCGACCGGATCTGGCGCCCGTTCGGCTCGCGCTCGGGCCGCGAGTTCATGCTCACCTCGGGGCTTGCGCGGGTGGAGGAGAGGGAGATCACGCCGGCCCGGCACGCCGCGGCGCTCTCGCTTTTTCTCCTCTATCCGCTCTGGGCAAGGCTGGGTGGCGCCCTCATGCGCGCTGCGCGCACCTAGCCGGACGCGGTCTGCTGCTCAGCCGCTCCAGCCGCTCGAATCGAGCGTCGTGCCGTCGGCAAAGCGCTCGGGGGCGACAAGGATGTGCTCGGCCGCGTCGACGCAGCGCGCGACCCAGACCTCTTCGCCCGCCGCCGCGTCGGCGACGCGGTCGAGCAGCGCCGCCAGCCGCTCCTCGCCGAGCCAGGCGAGCATGAAGGGGTGCAGGACGATCGCCATGTGGCCGCCCTCACGGGCCAGCCTGCCGATCTCCGCTTCGAGCCAGGCGACGAAGCGGGCGGGCTCGATCGGGTCGGGCGATCCGGCGATCCGCTCGCGCGCGACGGCGAGCGGCGGCAGCACACAGGCGGCGTCGACGTGCGGCCACTCGAAAGGCAGCAGGGCGACTCCGTCCCCGAAGCCGGCTCCTGCCCCGGCGGGCGAGCAGTAGCGCAGGCCGGCTTCGCGCAGGATTCCGGTGCCGCCGGCGCCGAGCTGCCCGCCGGGCGGGCGCAGGCCGGCGATCCCGAGCCCGAGTCGCGCGAAGGCGGCGATGCCCCGCTCCAGGTTGGCGGCCTGCTCGGCGGCGCTCAGCCCGTCCCACTGCTCGTGGCGCCAGGCGTGGTAGGCGACCTCGTGGCCGCGAGCGTCGATCTCGCGCAGCAGGTCGGGGTAGATCTCCGCGTTCAGCCCCTCGACGAAGAAGGTCGCGGCGAGATCCCGGTCAGCGAGCCGGCCGAGCAAGCGCGGCACCACCTCGAGCGCGGTCTCATGGCGACCCAGCGGCCCCTCGGCCGACAGCGCCCCCATCTCCAGCTCCGCCGCCTCGCCGAGGTTGTCGAAAGTGAGGTTGAGCGCGCCGCGGGCGCCACCCGGCCAAGGCCCCGGTCCGCTCATTCGCGCAGGGCCGGGCTCCAGCGCTCCGGGTCCAGTTCGGCCTGCTCGCGGGCCCAGCTGAAGTGGTGCTTGGCCGAGGCGAGCAGGATCGGGAAGTTGAGCAGGCCGGCGATTGCGAAGCGTCGCGCGCCCGGTCGGTTCGCGGCGGGCAGGCTGAGGGCGCTGCAGGCCAGCCAGAACCAGAGCACGGCGTTGTAGGCGGGCAGCTGCTCCTCGCTCAGCCCCTCGGCTTCGTCGAGCATCGGCAGGCCGCCGTGCAGGGACCAGGGCCAGGCCTTGAAGTGGACGGCGACCCCGGCGACGCCGATCCCGGCGCTGAAGGCCGAGAGGCGGCGGGCGTTCTCGCCGTCGGCCGCGGCGGCGGCGAGCATCAGCGGGAAGTAGGCGCTCCACATCGCCACCGCGCCGCGCCGCCCGATGAACGGCTCGAAGACGAGGCCGACCCCGGCACGGGTCTCAAAGGCGTTGTGGGCGAAGAGCCCGAGGGCGGAGCCGGCAGCGAGGAGGCGTCTGATCCGCATCGCCGGGAGCGTAGCCCGATCTGGCAATCTCCGGGACCGCCCCGATGAGTCTTCGACCACTGATCGAGATCGCCGCCGAGAACGAGCGCGTCCACGCGCTCACCGGCCGCGTGCGCGACGCCGCGGCCGCCGGCGAGGCCCTCGACGTCCCCGCCTCCTCGATGCTGCGGCCGCTGCTGCTGGCGGCGCTGCTCGAGGACGAGCGCGGGCTCGCCGGGCGCCCGGCGCTGCTGGTCAGCCCCGACGACCGCTCCGCCCGCGACCTCGCCGCCGACCTGCGCGCCTACCTGGCGCCGCGCCGCGTCCGCCTCTACCCCTCGCGCGGGACGGGCTTCGCCTCGCACGTGACGCCGCCGCCGCACCTGGTCGGGCTGCGGATCGACGCGCTCGACGCGCTCGGCCGCGAGTCCGACGCGGTCGTCGTCGCCGGCGCCACCGCCCTGGCCGAGGCCGTCCCCGACGCCTCGCTGCGCCCGGCCGGCTTCGCGATCGCGACGGGGGAGGAGATCGACCTCACCCAGGTCGCCCGCGACCTCGACGGGGCGGGCTACGAACGGGTCGAGCAGGTCACCGATCGCGGCCAGTTCGCCGTCCGCGGCGGCATCCTCGACGTCTTCGGCGCCACCGAGGAGCGCGCCGTGCGGATCGAGCTCTTCGGCGACGAGGTCGAGTCGATGCGCTGGTTCTCGACCTTCACCCAGCGCTCGCTGGGCGAGGCCGAGCGGGTCGAGCTGGCGCCCGCCGCCGAGCTCGACGCCGAGCACCGCGAAATCGCCGCCCTGGCGGCGATGGAGGCCGAGGAGGAGGGCCGCGAGGCGCCCAGCCTCGCCGAGGCGCTGCCGCTGGAGCACTTCGGGGCGCCGCTCGACCTGGTCCCGGACTCGGCCGCCGTGATCCTCGCCGCCGCCGAGGAGATCGAGCCCGCCCTGCGCGACCACTGGGACGACGCGACGACGGCGATGCACGCCGAGGACGCCCGCCGGCTCTACGTCGACGTCAGCGGGCCGCTCGCCGACCGCGCCTCGCTCGCCTTCCGCAGCGCCGGCGACGAGGACGAGGACGCCTTCCGCGCCGCCCGCGCCGAGTCGCCGGCGCGCAGCGTCAAGGAGGCCGAGGCGGAGCTGGAGAAGCAGGTGCGCTCCGGCTACCGCACCGTCGTCGCCTTCGACGATCGCGGCGAGGCCGAGCGCGCCCGCTACGGGCTAGACCGCCTCGACGCGAGCCTGCTCGAAGGCGGCCGGCTCTCGCCCAAGCCCGCCCTCACCTTCGCCGAGGCCCGCCTGCGCGAGGGCTTCGTCAGCCCCGAGCTGCGGCTCGCCGTCTACCCCTTCCGCCGCCTCGTCCACCGTCGCCGCCGGGCCGAAGCCCGCGCGCCGGGCGCCGCCCGCGGCCGACTCGCCTTCAGCGATCTGCGGGTCGGTGACTACGTCGTCCACGAGGACCACGGCGTCGCCCGCTTCGCCGGCTTCGAGACGCGCGAGGTCGGCGGCGTCACCCGCGACTACCTCTACCTCGAATACAAGGGCGAGGACCGCGTCTTCGTCCCGGTCGACCAGCTCGCCAAGCTGAGCCGCTACGTCGGCGCCGGCGGCGAACCGTCGCTCTCGGCCCTGGGCGGCAAGCGCTGGCAGAACATGAAGGCACGGGCGCGCAAGGCGGCGGGCGCCCTGGCCGGTGAGCTGCTCAACCTCTACGCCGAGCGACGCACCCGCAAGGGCCACAGCTTCGCCGCCGACGGCGAGTGGCAGATGACGATGGAGGCGGCCTTCCCCTACCGCGAGACCGCCGACCAGGTGGAAGCGATCGAGGCGGTCAAGGGCGACATGGAGGCCGAGCAGCCGATGGACCGCCTGGTCTGCGGCGACGTCGGCTTCGGCAAGACCGAGGTGGCGCTGCGCGCCGCGGTCAAGGCCGCCGCCGACGGCAAGCAGGTGATGATCCTGGTGCCGACGACGATCCTCGCCCAGCAGCACTTCGGCACCTTCCGCGAGCGCCTCGCCGACCTGCCCTTCGTCGTCGAGGGGGTCTCGCGGCTGCGCAAGCCGGCCGAGGTGAAAGCGGTGCTGGCAGGCTTCGAGGCGGGCAAGGTCGACATCCTGATCGGCACCCACCGGCTGCTCTCGCGCGACGTGCGCGCCTCCGACCTCGGCCTCGTCATCGTCGACGAGGAGCAGCGCTTCGGCGTCAAGCAGAAGGAGCTGCTGCGCCAGCTCAAGCTCAAGGTCGACGTGCTGGCGCTCTCGGCGACGCCAATCCCGCGCACCCTGCAGATGAGCCTGGCCGGGCTGCGCGACATCTCGACGATCGAGACCCCGCCCGAGGGCCGGCGCCCGGTGCGCACCTACGTCGGCCCCTACGACGAGGGCTTGGTGGCGAAGGCGATCAACCGCGAGCTCGAGCGCGACGGCCAGGCCTTCTTTCTGCACAACCGGATCGACTCGCTGCCGGAGACGACCGAGCGCCTGCGTGGCCTGGTCCCGGGCGCCCGCTTCCTCGAAGCGCACGGGCAGATGGACGAGAAACAGCTCGAGGAGACGATGCTCGGCTTCCTGCGCGGCGAGGCGGACGTGTTGGTGACGACGACGATCATCGAGTCCGGCCTCGATATCGCCAACGCCAACACGCTTGTGGTCGAGCGCGCCGACCAGCTCGGGCTCTCCCAGGCTTACCAGATCCGCGGTCGGGTCGGCCGCTCTCGCGAGCGCGCCTTCGCCTACATGCTCTATCCCTCGGCCGAGGCGCTGACGGAGGACGCGGCAGCGCGGCTCTCGACCCTCGCCGACCACACCGAGCTCGGCTCGGGCTTCAAGATCGCGATGCGCGACCTCGACATCCGCGGCGCCGGCGACCTGCTCGGCGACGAGCAGTCGGGCCACGTCGCCGCGGTCGGCTTCGAGCTCTACTGCCAGATGATCGACGAGGCGGTCGGCGCGGCCCAGGAGGCCGAGGGTGGGGAGGAGGCGCCGGAGCCGGTGCGGCTCGACGTTCCCGTCGACGCCTACCTGCCGGCCTCGTTCATCCCCTTCGAGGCGGCCAAGATCGACGTCCACCGCCGCATCGCCGCCGCCCGCGAGCCGGGCGAGCTGCGGGCGATCCGCGACGAGATCAGCGACCGCTTCGGGCCGCCGCCGCCCGAGGCCGAGAACCTGCTGGCGCTGCAGCGGGCGCGGATCGAGCTCGGCCTGGCCGGGGCGCGCAGCGTCGAGTTTCGCGGTGGCCGGCTCAGCGTCACCGGGGTCGAGCTCGACTCCGAGGCCGCCGGCGTGCTCAGGGAGGAGCTCGAGGGAGCGCTCTATGAGTGGCGTGAGCAGACCGCGGCGATGCGTGTGCCCGACGAGCCCGAGGCGCGGCTGGCGGCGGTCCTGGCGATGGCCGAGGCGATCCGGACGGCAAAGCAAGGACAGGCCGAGGCCGCCGGGGCGGGCCTCAGCGGCTGAGCGCGCCCCCCTCCCGGAGCATTTGATTTATGCTGCCCGATCGGTGGCACGCTTCAGCGCCAAGGGAGGGAAGTCGGCCGGGCTACAGCGCCTCGCGCTGCTCGGCTTCGCCGCGCTCCTGATCCTGCTCTTCGTGATCTTCGCGGTCGCCCAGGGAATCGGCCATCCCAGCGTCCCCTCCGGCGACGTCGCGGTGGTCGAAGACGCGCCGAGCGGCCTCAGCCCGGTCTCCGAAGCGCAGTACAGGCACGCGCTGGTCCAGGCCGCGGCCGAAAAAAAAGTCACGCCGGTCCCCAAACCGGGTGACAAAAACTACGAAGAACTGCGCGAAGCGGCGCTCGGCAACCTGCTCGACTCGATCTGGATTCGGGGCCAGGCGGAAGAAATGGGCATCTCGGTGACGCCGAAAGAAGTCGCCGAAGAACTCAAAAAGCTGAAGGAAAAAGCCTTCAAAACCGAGCAGCAGTACAAGGAATTCCTCAAAGAAGCGCACTTCACCCAGGCCGACGTGCTCACGCGCGTGACGATCCAGATGCTCAGCGAACAGATCCAGAACCAGGTCACCGAAGAAGCGCCGATCCCGAGCAAGAGCGAACTCGAGAACTACTACGAAGCCGCCAAGTCGAGCCAGTACACGACGCCGGAATCGCGCGACATCCGCGTGGTCAAGAACCCGGACAAGGCCAAGGTCGAAGAAGCAAAGGCCGCGCTGGAAAAGGACGACTCGGTCAAGAGCTGGGAAAAAGTCGCGAAGAAGTACTCGGTTGACACGACCAAAAGCACCGGTGGCCTGCAGTCCGCCGTCACCGAAGGCTCGGGCACCCTGCAGGAACCGCTCGAAGCGGCCGTCTTCGCTGCCGGTCAGGGCGAACTGGAAGGCCCGTTGAAGGAAGGCAAGACCTACACGGTCTTCGAGGTGATGAAGATCACCCCGGAGAAAGTCCAGTCGTTCGACGAAGCCAAGACGCAGATCAGCGCCCAACTGGCCGAACAGGCCAAACAGCAGACCTTCGCCGCCTTCGTGCGCAACTACGGGACCAAGTGGAAGTCGCGCACCTTCTGCGCCTCCGGCTACACGATCTCCCGTTGCGCCAACTACAAGGCGGGCGGGCGCCCGGCCGAAGCCGAAGAAGCCTGCTTCGAAGCGAATCCGAAAAAAGCGCCGGAAGCCTGCCCGGCGCCGGTGCCCTCGATCAAACCGGCTCAGCCCGGCACGGTCAGCCCGCTCAACCGCGAAGGGCAGAAACTGGCCCAGCGGCCGCGGCCGGCGGGGCTCGAAGAAGGCGCGGCGCCCGAAGGCGAAATTCCGGGTGGCATCGTGCCCGGCGCCCCACCCGGCGCCGGCGGCGAATAGAGGGCTCGTCCGCGGGCTTTTGGCCCGGCCCCTCTGCCGCCTGACTGAATAGGATGCGCGCTCCGTGAGCGGTATCGCATCGATCCACGCCCGCCAGATCCTCGACTCGAGGGGCAACCCGACCGTCGAGGTCGAAGTCACGCTCGAGTCGGGCGCCCGCGGTCTCGCCGCGGTGCCCTCGGGCGCCTCGACCGGCGAGTTCGAGGCGGTCGAGCTGCGCGACGGCGGCGAGGCCTGGGCCGGCAAGGGCGTCAGTGCGGCGGTGGCCAACGTCAACGGCGAGATCGCCGCGGCGCTGCAGGGCTTCGACGCGGAGGACCAGGTCGGGCTCGACGCCAAGATGATCGAGCTCGACGGCACCCCGAACAAGGGCCGCCTCGGCGCCAACGCGATCCTCGGCGTCTCCCTGGCCGCCGCCAAGGCGGCGGCCATGCTGGCCGGCGAACCGCTCTTCGTCTACCTGGCCAAGCTCTACGGCGGCGAGGAGCCGAGCCTGCTGCCGGTGCCGATGATGAACGTGCTCAACGGCGGCGCTCACGCCGACAACTCGGTCGACTTCCAGGAGTTCATGATCGTCCCGGCGGGTGCCGGCAGCTTCTCGGAGTGCCTGCGCATCGGCACCGAGGTCTTCCACGCGCTGAAGAAGAGCCTCGCCGCCGCCGGCCACGCGACCGCGGTCGGCGACGAGGGCGGCTTCGCGCCCAACCTCGAGTCCAACGAGGCGGCCCTGCAGGCCGTTCTGGCGGGCGTCGAGGCGGCGGGCTATGAGCCCGGCTCAGACGTCTTCATCGCCCTCGACCCGGCGACCAGCGAGGTCTTCGAGGGCGGCGCCTACGTGCTCGAGCACGAGGGCCGCTCGCTCTCGCCCGCCGAGATGGCCGCCTACTGGGAGGACGCCTGCTCGCGCTACCCGATCCTCTCGATCGAGGACGGCATGGACGAGGAGGACTGGGACGGCTGGAAGCTCCTGACCGAGAAGCTGGGGGAGAAGGTCCAGCTCGTCGGCGACGACCTCTTCGTAACCAACCCCGAGCGCCTGCGCCGCGGCATCGAGCTCGGCGTCGGCAACTCGATCCTGGTCAAGGTCAACCAGATCGGCACCCTCAGCGAGACCCTGGAGGCGATCCGGATCGCCGCCGACGCGGGCTACACCGCGGTGATCTCGCACCGCTCCGGCGAGACCGAGGACACGACGATCGCCGACCTCGCCGTCGCCACCGGCGCCGGCCAGATCAAGACCGGCGCCCCGTCGCGCTCGGATCGCGTCGCCAAGTACAACCGACTCCTCCGGATCGAGGAGGAATTGGGTGATTTGGCTGAATTCCCAGGTTTGCGAGCGTTCGCGCGCACGGCTGGATGACGCGCATGGCGCGGCGCATATCGGCGTCCTCGGTCGGGCGTTTCGGTCACGCACCAACTGTGCGCTCCCTTCATCGCCCGCCCTGCGTCCTTGATCTGCTTGGCCATGCGCGCCCCCAGCCGCACGCTTACGTTCAGTGAAGGAATGCGGCGGCAAACCGCAAAGAACCAGACGTGGCACGACGTCCGGCACCTCGACGGCGACCCGCGGCACGTCGTGGGGCGACCCGCATTCACTGGGATCGTGTCGGTCGCGTCGCCCTGACCCTGGTCCTCTTCGCCGTCCTCTACTCCTACCTCAACCCGGTGATCGACTTCGTCAAGACCTATACCGCGACCACCGCGGCGCAGGTCCAACTGCACGAAGTCCAGCGCGAAAACACCCGCCTGCACTGGCGCATCCACCACGCCGACGACCCGATCACGCTCGAGGCCAAGGCCCGCGCCCAGGGCATGGTCGCCCCCGGAGAGACCCCCCTCGTAGTACGCGGCCTCTAGCGCCCCCCAGCCGCCCCCCGTCGCTTCCGGTGCGCCTTTGCCCTCCTATGGGGGGATAAAGCGCACCGGAGCGCGGAGGGGCTGTGGTAGCGCCGGGGCGTACGTGGTGAGCGCGTTGGCGCTGGTCGTGGTCGGGGGGTCGATCGGGTTCACGGCCTACCGGCTTCGCCGGCGGCTGATGCCCGCCTGGGAAGGTGCGCCGGCACGCCTAGTCGAGTCGATCGTTGCGATCGCGTTGCTGATCTGGCTCGCGAGCTTCTCGGCACCTTCGGTCTCTTTACGCGTGGGTCTTCGTCGGGGCTTCGTTGTTGATCGCGATGGCCGCGAGGCGCTGCTGCCGGCGGGTCCTGTCACGGCAGGGCGGGAATCCCGACCTCCCGGCCGCGGGCTGTCGCAGGGGGAGGGGGGCACTGCGGGCAGTCCACGGGCTGTCCTCGACCCCCCTCCCCCTACGCCACCCGCGGAAGGAGCGTCTTGGCTCCCTGGCTCGTCACCGTCGGCGTGTCGCCTTGGTCGTCGCCCACTGGGGCCTCACAACGAAGGACGCGCTGGACCGAGGGATCTTCAACTTCGACTCGCTCTGGTACCACAAGCCGTTCGCGGCGGACATGGTGCAAAGCCACGCCACGACGGTGTTGCACCACCCCGAGACCGTCTTCACGAACTGGTTCTACCCGCAGAACTCCGAGCTCCTCCACGCGACGGGGATCCTGCTACGCGGACGGGACACGCTGTCGTTGTTCCTCAACTTCGCATGTCTGGCGGTCGGCTTTCCTGGCCGCCTGGTGCATCGGCCGCCCCTACGGTCGCGGCCATCTCACTGTCGTTGCTGCCGCGATCGTCCTCGAGTGCCACACGCTCGTCGTGCGCGAGCCCGGAGCAGCCAAGAACGACCTCGTGGCCGCTGCGCTCCTCCTCGCCGCTGTCGCCATCCTCATCAACGCCTGGAGCAATCATCGTCGGGCAGGGCGGCTCCTGCCGGGGGGTGGCACCGTTGGGGGGCCCGCCCCTGAGGACGCTTTAGCGACCGGAAGGGGTGGGGGCCCCTGCGGTGACGGCCGCCGGCCCGGAGGCCCATGTCTGGCCCCTCGCCGCTGCGGGCCTTGCCACCGGCCTCGCCGTAGGCACCAAGTCCACCGCCGTAGCCATGGCAGCCGCCCTGACCCTCGCGGTAATCATCCTGGCCCCCAACGGCCGCCGCCTGGGCGGCGGCTCACCTGGTGGTTCGTCCCGGCCCTCCTCGGCGGCGCCTACTGGTACCTGCGCAACCTGATCGTCGCCGGCAACCCCTGCCGCAGGCGACCGGCGTCGGCCCGATCTCGCTGCCGCACACCGAGCGCCTGCAGGAAGGCCGGCCCAACTTCAACATCGTCCACTACGCCACCGACACCGGCGTCTGGCGCCACTACTTCGAGCCCGGCCTGCACCAGGCCTTCGGCTCGCTCTGGCCGCTGGTGCTCCTTGCCGCGATCGTCGGCGCCCTCCTGGCCCTGTTCCGCGGCGGCGACAAGGCCCTGCGCTGGGCCGGCGCCGTCGCCCTCTTCGGCATGGTCGCCTACGTCTTCACCCCGCTCAGCGCCGCCGGCGCCGACGGCGCCCCGGTCGGCTTCAGCATCAACATCCGCTACGTAATCCCGCCCTCCTCCTCGCCATGGTCCTGCTGCCCCTGGCCATCCGCCGCTTGGACCGCTGGCGGTACTGGACTGTGCTGTCGAGCCTGCTCGGTCCTCGTAATCACCAACCGCTCCGACGCCGCCCTCCGCGACCCAGCCCGACTTCGGCATCCCCTTGGCCTTCGTCGTCGTGGTCCTACCGGCGGCCCTGCTCTGGCTCTACCTCCGGTCAGCCGTGGGCACAGCGCTTCCTCCGGCGGGTGGCGCGGTAGGGGTCGCCCCTGAGGAAGCTTTAGCTACCGGAAGGGGCGGTGCCCTGCCGCGACGGCCCCGCCGGCCGGAACGCCTGTCCCTCGTCCTCAGCGGCTTCGCAGCCCTGCTCCTCCTCGTGCTCGCCCTCGGCTACCCGCTCCAACGCCACTACCTGGATGCCCGCTTCGACGCCTCCTCGGAAGTCCCCGGCCTCCACCTCGACAGCGCCTACCAGTGGGCCCGCGACAAGACCGACACCCGCATCGGCCTGGCCGGCACCACCGCCGGCTTCCTCGGCTACGGCTTCTACGGCACCGACCTCTCCAACCACGTCATCTACCTCGGCGAAAAGGGCCCCCACGGCGCCTACAACGCGATCCCCACCTGCTCCGCCTTCCGCACCGCCGTCAACGCCGCCGACCTCGACTACCTGGTCACCACCCCCTTCCTCAACTTCCTCCACACCAGCGACCCAATCCCCTCCCCGGAGGCCGGCTGGCTCAAGGGTGACAGTGCAGCAGTCCCAATCCACCACGACGGCCCCACCACGATCTGGAAGCTCAACGGCAAGCTTGATCCCTCAGCCTGCGGCCCCGCGAATGCCCCCCTTCGTCGGATCCCCGACACGCCCCAGAGCTAGCCGTCTTTCCGATCGGCTTGTGCCGGTGGGTGGCGCGGTAGGGGGAACCGCCCTGAGGAAGCTTTAGCTACCGGAAGGGCGGTGGGCCCCTGCCGCGACAGGCCCCGCCGGCCCACGCCGCTCGTAAGCCGGACTCTCAGCCCTCGGAGTCGTCGTCCGACGCAGTCGGCTCGCCGGCCCGCCGAATCACGATCTGATCCGCGTCGATTCGCACCGTGACCTCGCGCTTGCCCGCCCAATGCTCGGCGTAGACCGGGTTCTCCTTGACCGAGGGGTCGAGCCAGAGGCCGTAGCCGTCGGTCTCGCCGTGGTCGAAGGAAGCCTCGAGCTCTTTGCGTCGCCCACGGCCGCCGCGACGCCCACGGCGCCGGCGCCGTTTGGGCCGATCGCCCTCGCCGTCGCCTGAGGACGGCTTCTTGTCCTCGCCGTCCTCCTCCTCGGACTCGGGCTCCTCGTCCTCCTCGGCCTCCGCCTCCTCGGCGGTGGCGGCCTCGATCTCGGCCTCGATCTCGTCGCGGAGGTCGACGTCGCCGGAGCCGGCGTCCTCCTCGTCGGGCGTGAACCCGTGCTGTTTGCGGAACTCGCGCAGCTCGGAGGTGCTGACTTCGAGCTGGTGGGCGATCCAGGCGTCGGTGCGACCCTGCCGCACCCAGGCGCGGATCTGATTCAGCTGTGGCTTCAGAGAGCGTCGTGCCATCGGCGCGCGAGTCTATTCAACCGGGGCGGTCGTAAGCACGGCCGCTACGCCATTAGGAAGCCGAGCGCCTCGAACATCGAGACGACGACGACGACGACGGTGACGGTCAGGCAGACGGCGAGGACGCTGAAACGGACCTTGCCGGCCTGCTCGCTGCGGGTGATCCGGCGCGCCCGCGAGCGGTTGGCCGCGCGACGGCGCAGCTGCTCGCGCCGGCGGCGCTCGAGGCTGGTCTCCTGTTCGAAGGCCGTCTCGAACTGGTTGATGCTTTGGCGCATTCGCATAGAAAGGGTGGCCCGGGGGCCGCGGGGCACCGTAGCAAAGGCGCACGAGCGCTTGCAGGCGCAGGAAATGTGCGATCGGTCACGACAGGCAGGCTCAGCAGGCGCCCCAGAGCCCTCGCCCCGCCCGTGCCGCGCGCAGCTCCAGGCGCCGGAAGAGCGGCGCGAAGCGGTCGTTGGGCGGGATCGTCAGCGAGCGGGCGAGGCCGCGCCGGGCGAGGATCGCGTTGACGAAGCGGTGCCCCAGATGGACGTAGGCGAGCAGCCGCCCGTAGACGTCGCGGCGCTCGACCCCGAAGATGAGCCGCACCCAGTGGCCTTCGACCAGGTGGTGGTTGAAGCTCGAGGCCCGCGGCCCGAAGCACTGCACCGGCGTGTCGGGCTTGACCGTCTCCGGCGTGTCGACGCCGATGTAGCGAACGTCCTCGAGCCGCTCCCCGATCCGCACTTCGATCGTGTCGCCGTCGACGGCGCGGACCACGAAGGCGCGGGCCGCCGCCGGCCCGTCAGTGGCGCCCTCGCTCGCTTCCCAGGGCCGCAGGATCAGCAGCGCCGCGGCCGCCAGCAGCACGATGCTGCCGAGCTGGCCGCGTCCCACGATCCACCGTCTCACCCCCGCCTAAGCGGCGAGGGCGCTCAACTCTCCCCGCTACGGGGTGCGCCGAACGCTGCCCAGCAGGGTCTCTTTGATCTGGGCGATGATCTCCAGCGCGTCGTTCCACTCGCGCTGCCAGACGTTGCGGCCGAAGATCACGCCCGAGCCGCCCGCCTCCATGATCTCGCGCGTGTGGCTCAGCACGGTCTCGTCGTCGACCTTGGAGCCGCCCGAGAGCACGACCAGCGAGCGGCCGGCGGACTCGACGCACTGGCGGATCGCCTCGGCCTCGTCGACCTGCATCTCGTTGTAGGGCGCGGGCGCGTCCTTGTCCTTGTCGGGGTTGATCTTCGGCATGTTGAGCTTGACCACGTCGGCGCCCATCTCCATCGCCATCCGCGCCGCGTAGTCGATCGCGTAGAAGGAGTTGGCGCTGCCCTTGGCGTCGACCGCTTCGCCGCGCGGGTAGGACCAGACGATCAGCGGCATGCCGAAGCGGTCGCAGTCCTGGCGCACCTGGCGCAGCTGGGCGAGGTCCTCGTCCTGGCGCGGCGAGCCGACGTAGAGCGTGTAGCCGACCGCGTCGGCGCCGAGGCGCACCGCGTCCTCGACGCTGGCATTGCAGGAGGAGAAGGCGTGGGCGGAGGAGGGGATGTCGGTCTTGCCGTTGACCTTGAGGATCAGCGGCACCTGGCCGGCGTAGTCGGGGTAGTACTTGGTCGCCATGCCGATCTGGCAGGCGAGGGCCGAGTAGCCCGCCTCGGCGGCGAGCCGGAACTGGTAGTCGGGGTCCTTGGAGGCCGGGTTGGGGAAGAAGTCGCGCGGGCCGTGCTCGATGCCCTGGTCGATCGGCAGCAGCATCAGGGTGCCGTTGCCGGGGCCGAACTCGAAGAGCAGGCGCCGCAGGCGGGCTCGTTTGCCGGGGGCCAGGGTTGCCAGCAGTGATTTCTGCTCGGTCAGGCTCTTCAACTCCACGCTGTTTTCCTCCTAGGGATCCTTGAAGACGAGTGTCTGGGGAGTATGTCATCGGCGCTTCCCCGCGAGTGCTTAGCGGTGGGCGGTTATCCTCGAATGACCATGAGCGAGACTGAGCTCAGCGTCATCTGCAAGAACTGCGGCTCGGAGGTCAGTCCCTACGTAACCGAGTGCCCCTACTGCGGCACCAGGCTGCGCAAGCGGGCGCCGAAGCTGGAACGGCGCGGCGACGGGCTGGAGGCGAAGCCGCGGCGGCGCAAACGGCTGCGGATCGCGCGCCGCCGCCCGCGCGAAGAGGCGGGGCCGTTCCGCCCCTACGCGACGATCGCGGTGATCGGGGCCTCGGCGGTGCTGCTGCTCGTGCAGAAGCTGACCGGCGACCCGCTGAGCAGCTTCGGCGGCCTGATCGTGCCGCTGCAGGACCAGTGGTGGCGCCTGCTCACCGCGCCCTTCGCCTACCTCGACGTCGGCTACCTCTTCGTCGTCGCGGTCGGCCTGGCGATCTTCGGCACCGGCATCGAGCGACGCCTCGGCACGCCGGCGACGGCGCTGCTGCTGGTCGCCTGCGGTGCCCTGGGAATGCTCGTCGCCGTCGGCATCGCCCACGCCCAGGGCGATGTCGAGGTGATCGCCGGCGGCAACGGGATGGCGCTCGGCGCCGTCGCCGCCTGGTTCGCGATCCGCCGCGCCGAGGCCCACCACGCGATCGACGACGACTACGACCTGATCGGCGTCGTGGTCGCCGCCGCGGTCCTGCTGGCGCTGCCGATCTTCGCGTCGACCGCCGACCCCTTCGCCGGCCTGATCGGCGGCGCCGTCGGCGGCCTCGCCGGCCTCGCGGCCGCGACCCTGCGCGATTCTCACTGAATCAGGCGCCGCCTCCTCTGCTCCCGGGCGGGCGCGCTCCTCACACCCGGCGATCTCGCGCCCGCCCTCACGCGTCCGGGGGCGGCTAGTGTCCACCTTGTGCCGACCGACGAGCAACTGAACGCCGCGATCGAGCGGCTGGCCGAGGCCGAGCGCTTCGCCGAGGCCGAGCGGATCGTCGCCCGCGCGGCGCCGCAGCTGCAGAAGGTCCTGGCGACGGCGCTCCTCGAGGGCGGCTGGTTCGGCGAGTCCCACGAGGCCGAGGCGCTGAAGGCGGCGACCGTGCCCGACCCCGAGGAGCGGATCACCGCGGTGCGCTCGCTGCTGGCCGAGGAGGCGCGGATGGGAATGATGGTTGGGGTCGCCGTCGGCTGGGCACTGCATGGGGAGCTGGACGAAACCGAGAATCGAGAAGGAGAGAGTTGACGATGGAGATCAAGTTCCACGGCCATTCGTGCTTTGAACTGAGCGAGGGCGAGACCAGGGTCCTGATCGATCCCTTCCTCAAGCCCCACAACCCGGTCGCGGTCCTCACCGCGGAGGAGGTCGACCCCACCCACATCGCGATCAGCCACGGCCACGCCGACCACATGGCCGCCGCCGTCCCGGTCGCGAAGCGCACCGGTGCGCACTGCGTCGCCGTGGTCGAGATCGCCAACTGGCTTGAAGCGCAGGGCGTGGAGAAGGTCTCCGACCCCAACCTCGGCGGCACCGTCAGCTTCGACTGGGGCTGGATCAAGCTCGTGCCCGCCTGGCACACCAGCACGCTGCCCGGCTCGGCCGAGACGCCCTTCAGCCCGATCACCGGCACCGTCGTCGGCGCCGCCGCGGGCCTGCTGATCAATATCGGCGGCCTGACCGTCTACCACGCCGGCGACACCTGCCTCTTCAGCGACATGAAGCTGATCGCCGAGCGCAACCCGGTCGACGTCGCGATGCTGCCGGTCGGCGGCCACTACACGATGGACCGCCACGATGGCGTGGTCGCGGCGGAGTTCGTCGGCGCCGGCACGGTGATCCCGATGCACTGCAACACCTTCCCGGCGATCGAGATCGACAAGGCGGCCTTCAAGGCGGACGTCGAGGGGAAGACGTCCTCGACCGTGGTCTTGCTCGAGCCGGGGCAGTCGCATACGACTGGCTAGCCGGCCAGGCCGCTGCTAGTCTCGCTTGGACCGCCGCCCGAGCCGAGGAGAGCAGCATGGGAACGACTGAGGCATCCGGAACCGAGACGCGGACAGAGCGCGCCGACTTCCAGGCGACCGCCGACCCGGCGCTGAACGAGGCGGCCGACCGCACCGCCGACGTCAAGCTGCTCAGCTACGGGGAGCTCTACCTGCTCTGGGAGCGCCAGCAGTGGCAGACCCAGGAGCTCGACTTCAGCCGTGACCGCGAGGACTGGAACGAGCGCTTCGACGAGGAAGAGCGCTTCCAGCGGATGTACGGGCTCTCCTCCTTCTTCATCGGCGAGCAGCGGGTGGCCGAGGAGCTGGGGCCGATCATGCGGGCGGCGCCGAGCGAGGAGCAGCGCATCTTCCTCTGCACCCAGATCGCCGACGAGGCCCGCCACGTGCGCTTCTTCGAGCGCTTCTACCGCGAGGTCGGGGTGCTCGAGTCCGACCGGCTGGCGGAGATGCTGACCCAGACCTCCGAGCACCTCAACGAGAACTTCGGTCGCCTCTTCGACGAGATGCTGAAGCAGCGCACCGACCGGCTCGCGGTCGAACCGGAGGACGGCGAGGCCCTGGTCGAGGCGGTGACGATCTACCACATGGTGATCGAGGGGATGCTGGCGCTCACCGGCCAGCACTTCATCATGGACTACAACGAAAGCCAGGGGACGCTGCCGGGCTTCGTCGAGGGCTTCCAGAACGTCGCCCGCGACGAGCACCGCCACGTCGCCTTCGGTGCGGTCTTCCTGCGCGAGAAGGTGGCCGAGGACGAGCGCTACAAGCGGGCGATCCAGCGCACGCTGGAGGAGGTGCTGCCGGTTGCCGACGGCGTGCTCTCACCGCCCTGGGCGCCGCCCGACGAGGATTACGAAGTCTTCGGCTACTCGATTGCCGACACGCGCAAGTTCGCCGGCACGTCGCTGATGCGGCGGCTCAAGGTGATCGGGCTGCAGTAGGTCCGGCCGGGCCCTCGCTCGGGCGCGGGCCGCTCAGTCCGCGGCTTCGGCGGCGGCCGCTTCGCTGCCGCTCGCGGGAGCGGCAGGAGTCGACGAGGAACCTTCGGCCGGCGCGGGCGGGCTTTCCGGTTCGGGTTCGGGCGCCGGTGTCGGTGCCGGGGCCGGTGCTGGGGGAGTGGCTTCGGCGGGGGGCGGAGCGGCGACGGGCGGCGTGCCGCTGCCGCCGACGGTGACGACGACCGTGCCGGTTCCCGCTCCGGCGGGAGCGCCGGCGACGCCGGTCGAGGGCGTCGCGCCGTCGATCTTCGCTGCGGTTTGTTCATCGGCGCTCGCTTCGGGCGCTTCGACGCCGCCGGAGGCGACTTCGTCGGCCACGGGCGGTTCGGCGGTGACTTCGGCGGGAGCTTCGGCTTCCACCGGGGCCGGTTCGACCGGCGCCGGCGCCGGGGCCGGTTCCACCGCTACAGCGGTCTCGATCGGGGCCGCCGCGACGACGGCGTTCTGCGCCGGGGCAAGCTTGGCGACCGGCGGGCTCTGGTGGGAAGTGCGCGCGACCGGTGGCGAGGCCGAGTTGACCGGAGTGGGTTCGGTCTGCTGCTTGACCTCGACCGCGCCGGCGGTGAGGACCGCTGCGGTGACCACGCCGGCGACGGCCTTGGTGCCGATCGCGCCGCCGACCGCGCCGCCGAGGCCGCCCAGGCCGCCGGCAGCACCGCCGCCGCCGAGCGCAGCACCGACGCCGCCGACCGCGGCGGAGCCGGCTCCGGTGGCGCCGGCGCCCGTAGCGGTCGCCGCGCCGGTGGAGCCGGCACCCCCCAGGCCAAGCTTGGAAGCAAAGAAGCCCTTCAACGCGACGAGCGGCCCGACCGGCACCAGGGCGGCGAGCACCTTGTCGTTGGATCGCAGCTGCGAACGGAAGTCTTTGCACTCCTCGCACTCGCGAACGTGGCGGCGGACCGGGCCGGAGAGCTTGCGCAGGCCCTCGGCGGCCTCGGCGAGGTCGAGCCGCACCTCGCCGCAGGTGAGCTGGCGCGCCTGGCTGGCCTCGGCGAGCGAGATCCGCGCCCGCACCAACAGCGACTTGACCGAGGGCACGCTGGTCTCCATTGCCTGGGCGATCTCCTCGTAGGACATCGCGTCCATCTCGCGCAGCAGCAGGGCGGAGCGCTGGGTCTCGGGCAGCTTGCCGACATCGGTGAGAAGCTGGCGGAACTCCTCGCGGTTGTGGACCTTCTCGGCGGTCGAGGCGGCCTCGACTTCGGGAACCATGTCCATCGATTCGTGCGCGTCGGCGGTCGGTTTGCGCAGGTGGTTGAGGCAGCGGTTGCGGGCGATCCGGTAGAGCCACGGGCGCAGGTTGATCTCGCGCTCGTCGGCCAGCATCGCTTTGTAGGCGTTGACGAAGACCTCCTGCAGGACGTCTTCGGCGTCCTCGGTGGAGCCCAGCATCTGGCGGCAGAAGCCGAGCAGCCGTCCCTGGTAGCGGTCGACGATCGCCTCGAAGGCACCGGGGTTGCCGGCGCGGGCCATCGCGATCAGGTGTTCGTCCCCTTGGAGCTTGAGCAGCGGCGAGCGCCGGGCGAGGAGTCCGCGGCGACTGGCGTGTGTGAGAGCTGAAGCCTCCAAGCGAATCCTCCGTTAGAGCCGGGGAAGGCGTTGTCTTCTAGCTTCAAAGACACCGTAGCAGCGCCGTAGTTGCGGTCTTCCGGCACTATTTAGTGCGGGTTTAGAAACCCAAACTCAACAAAATGCCCGGGGCGGGATTCGAACCCGCAAGCCCCCCAGTGGGGCAGCGCCTTTTAAGGGCGCCGCTTTTGCCAATTTCGCCACCCGGGCACGCTGATCGTAGCCGTGGTCTGTCTATAGGCTCAAACAATGGAGCACGGCGGAAGGATCGTCGCGAAAGCGCTGAAGTCGCGCGGGGTGACGCACCTCTTCACGCTCTCCGGGGGACACCTGTTCTCCATATATGACGGCTGCAGGGAGGAGGGCATCGAGATCGTCGACGTCCGCCACGAGCAGACGGCTGTCTTCGCCGCCGAGGGCTTCGCCAAGGCGACGCGGGGCGTGGGCGTCGCGGCGCTGACCGCGGGGCCCGGCGTGACCAACGGGATCAGCGCGATCGCCGGGGCGCAGGCCAACGGCTCGCCGCTCTGCGTGCTCGGCGGGCGCGCGCCGGAGATGCGCTGGGGCTCGGGCTCGCTGCAGGAGTTCGACCACGTGCCCGTGGTCTCGCCCCTGGTCAAGTCGGCCGAGACGGTGAAGGAGCCGGGCGAGATCGGCGCGCGCACGGCCGCGGCGCTCGACCTGGCGGCGGCGATGCCTGGCGGCCCGACCTTCGTCGATTACCCGCTCGACGTCGTCTTCAGCGAGGCCGAGCCGGGCATCCCGGCGCCCGATCCGGTCGCGGCCGGGCGGGCCGACGGGATCGAGGAGGCCGCGGCGCTGCTCGCCTCGGCCGAGCGGCCGGCGATCATGGCCGGCTCCGGCCTGTATTGGGGGAGGGGCGAGGAGGAGCTGCGCGCCCTGGCCGAGGCGCTCGGGATCCCGGTCTTCCTCAACGGCCTTGGCCGCGGCTGCCTGCCGGCGGACCACGAGCTCGCCTTCAGCCGCGCCCGCGGCGCCGGGCTCGGTGGCGCCGACGTGGCGTTGGTGATCGGCGTGCCGCTCGACTTCCGCCTCGGCTTCGGGGCGAGCATCGCCGCGGAGGCGAAGCTGATCCGGCTCGACGCCGCGGCCAACGAGCTGAGCGCCAACCGGGCGCCGCAGGTCGACCTGGTCGGCGACGTCGCCGCCGGCCTGACGGCGATTCGCGAGGCGCTCGCCTCGCCGCCGCGCCGCACCGATCCCTGGCTGGCGCAGCTGCGCAAGGTCGAGGAGGAGAAGCGCGCGCTCGAGCGGGCCGAGCTCGACGACGGCCGCTCGCCGCTGCACCCGGTGCGCGTCTACAGGGAGCTGGCGGAGGTGCTCGAGCGCGACGCGATCGTCATCGGCGACGGTGGCGACTTCGTCTCCTACGCGGGTCGCTTCGTCGACACCTACCAGCCGGGCTGCTGGATGGACCCCGGGCCGTTCGGCTGTCTCGGGGCGGGCCCGGGCCAGGCGATCGGGGCGAAGCTGGCCCATCCTGAGCGCCAGGTCTGCCTGCTGCTCGGCGACGGCGCCTTCGGCTTCGCCGGGATGGAGTTCGACACGATGGCCCGCCACGGCCTGCCGGTGGTCGGGGTGATGGGCAACAACGGGATCTGGGCGCTCGAGCACCACCCGATGAAGTTCCTCTACGGCTACTCGGTGGCGGCCGAGCTGCGGCCGGAAACGCGCTACGAGCAGATGGTCGAGGCGCTCGGCTGCGACGGCGTCCTGGCGCGGGAACCGGCCGAGCTGCGGCCGGCGCTCGAGCGCGCCTTCGAGTCGGGCAAGCCGACCCTGGTCAACGTGCTGACTGATCCCGAGGTCGTCTACCCGCGCAAGTCGAATCTGGCCTGACCAGGCCTGCCGCGTTCTCTGGCCCCAAAAAGAAACGACCGCCATTGCTGGCGGTCGTTTCAAGTTGGTCCCTCAGGACGGGCAGGGGTACGTCTTCAGGGACCAGTTCTTATTTGGTGGACTCAGACGGCGGGAGGCGCCATGATGCGGCAATCGTCTGGGCCCTTTTACCGAGTCCGAGAGGGTTGCCCCACCTCTTTCTCGATGTGGCGATTATCTGCTCGCCTGTCCGATACGTCTAGCCGGCGATAAGCCAGCTACTCGTAATCGATGACCCCTACCCTACCAAGTTTTGGGGGTTCGACCGCTTGTTTAACCCAAATGTCCGAGTCGGTGAAACGCGACTGTCCACCTAGGAACAGGTAATTACCCTCATTTGAGAATGTGGCGTTATCCGCAGTCCAGAGCCGATACAGCTGATATCGCGCTGCCGTAGAGGATGTCGTGCTCGGAGACTTCGATGCGGTCGAGGCCGAATGCGCGCATCGTCTCGACCAAGATCACCACTCCAGCCACGATGTTAGGCGCGCGATCGGGGTGCAGGCCGGTGATGTCTGCCCGTTTGGACAGTGGGGCGGAGGCCAATTGCGAGAGAAGTCGCTGGATCGTGCCGAGCGTCAGCGTATGCCCGTGTACTTGCTTCGGGTCATAGGGCTCGAGGCCGATCTCGATCGAGGCCAGCGAGGTGGGGGTGCCGGCGACGGCGATGCCTGCCTCGGCGGCGGCACCGGGCCGGCCGGCGATCGCGCCCTCGATCAAGCCACGGACGTCGGCGGCGAGCGCCTCGAGCTCAAGCGCGGTTGGCGGGTCGGCACTGATGTGGCGCTCGCTGTGGCGGACGACGCCGGCTTGCAGCGAGGCGTGGAAGGCGACCTCCTCACCGGTGCCGACGATCAGCTCGGTCGAGCCGCCGCCGATGTCGACGACCAGCGTCGGCACGCTGGGCGAGTTCTCGCAGGTGGCGCCGAGGTAGGTGAGGCGAGCCTCTTCCTCGCCGTCGAGCACGCGGGCTGAGAGCGCGAAGCGCTCGCGCAGCTCGGCGGCGAAGGCGCTGCCGTTGGAGGCGTCGCGGACGGCGCTGGTCGCGATCGCGTCGATCGTCTCGACACCGCGCTCGCGGCAGATCGCCACGTAGTCGGCGATCGCCGCGCAGGCCGCCTCGATCGCCTCGGCCGAGAGCTGCCCCGAGAGGTCGACGCCCCGGCCCAGCCGGGTCACCCGACTCTGCCGCTCAACCTCCGTCACCCGCCCCCCGGCGACGTCCGCAACCAGCAGCCGCGTCGAGTTGGAGCCGATGTCGATCACCGCCACCCTGTGAGAGCCCGCACCCATGCCGGCGGCACTCTAGAGACAGCAGCCCATACGTTGCTAGCATGCCCCTACGCCGCGGGGTGGAGCAGCCAGGTAGCTCGTCGGGCTCATAACCCGAAGGTCGCAGGTTCGAATCCTGCCCCCGCTATGCGGCGAAAGCCCTGCAAATCGCAGGGTTTTCGTCTTTCTGGGCTGTAGACAAGAGGGTGCAAAATCGGCCCTGGGGCAACGCCTGGGGCAACACGAGGTCAAAGTGAGGTCGATCCAGGCCTTGCGCGGCGCCCCCGATCCACCTACGTTCGGCCGCGAGAAACGCAGAAATAAACGGCCCCGGCGACGCTGGAACGCCCCGGGGCCCGGCACCGAAGGACGAGCCTTCGATGCGAGAGAGACCGTACCGACGTAGGCCGTTCTGGACCGCGTCGCGGGCTTCTCCTCGGTGCCTCTATCGAGAGGAGGGCACCGTGCCCGGCACCGTCACGACCATCGACCGCGACCAGCGCGTAGGGCTCTACGAGCTGGTCCGCAACCACCTCGGCAGCATCGAGGACTTCTTCGTTGCGCTGGAGCGCACCAAGGACTTCGCCAAGGCCGAGCGCCTGGGCCTGGAGTTCGCCGAAGACTTCCGGCTCCTGCAGGACATCGGTTGGGCCGAGCGCGACGAGCGCGAGACCTTCGAGCTGACCATGCCCGCCCACGACCTGATGGAACTGCTCCAGCGACTGCACGCGGAAGCTGTGCCGGTGCTGGTCCAGTCCGGCGCCGAGGCGAAGTCCAGCCGCGACGACGCCGAGACCGACCGGCGCTTTCAGCTCGGCTACGAGGTCTGCAACAAGCTCCTGGACGACCTCGACCCGCGCGGAGCTGATCGCGGGCGGACCGAGCGCTCCGCTCCGCGGCGGACGCGGTCCAGTTGCCCTCGCGGAGACCGGCCGTGAGCGGCTGGCGATGCCGATCGGCGCGGGCGGGGCGCGAGCCGTTTCCCGACCGACTTCCGCACGAGCTCAATCACCTGGTGTTGACCGGGACGCTCTTGGATGAGCCGCGCGAGGCGAGGAGCCCGCGAGGCGACACGGTCACGATGCTCCGGCTCGGGTTCCCGGTGCGCGATCCAGAGCGGCCCGGAAACCTGTGGACCCTGGCGCGGTGCGGGGTCGAAGTGCCGGCCGCGATCGCGAAGCGAGGCGTGCCGAGCCTGCGGGTTGGTGCTCCGGTTCTCGCGTGGGGCCAGCTCAGCGACCGCGAGGCCGACGAGTACGGCGACCAGGGCGGCGTGATCGTCGCCGCCTCGGTGTATCCGGGCGCACCACCCGGCCCGCCGCCGCATCTGTTTCTCGTCGGGGGCCGCTGAGGCGGCGAGTCGATTGTGATTTTTCGAGGGCCAAGGCGTAGGCCACAGGGAGGGGCGGATGGACTGCCCGTGGTTGGGCGGTCCGCCGCTTCCTGCCTTGGCCCTCGGAAAGTCACGATCACCGGCTGAGCCCCTGCGGGACGGGCCGTGGAGCGGCATCGCTGCGAGGAGTGCGGTCGAGAGTTGTTCGACCTCCAAAGCGGACCGTCGCCGACCCGGTGCGAAGACTGCATCCCCGAAACCGGGCCGGGCAGCCCCCTCGTTGAGCGGCTGGCGACCAACCTCCGGCGGCTTCGTCAAGGGGTGGGCATCGAGAAGCCGGAGTTGGCGCGGCGGGCTGCGCTCAAGGTCGAGGAGCTGTCGCGCTTCGAGGACGCCGCGCACGAACTGAGCGCGACCAAGGCGCTCCGGCTCGCGCATTCGATGGGCGTCTCGATCGAGGAGTTGGTCGAGTGCGTCTACTGGAACCCCGGCGAGAGGGTGCGCAGGCCCGGCGAGCGCCGGCCGTTCTCAGAACGGCTCGCCGGCTTCTTCCTCGTGCTTCCCGCCAACGCGCCCGTCTTCGATCCGCCACTCCCGCGCGATCCGGTCGGCGACCGCCAGGAGGCGGCCGCGATATTTGGGCAGAACGTCCGCACCGCTCGCGAACGCCGCCATCTGACGCAGGCGAAGCTCGCCAGCGCCGCCGGTTTCAGCAAGTCCGGCCTGTCTCTGATCGAGCGAGGCGTCCGCGAGACGACGATCGACACTCTGCTGTCCCTGGCTCGCGCCCTGGAAGTCACACCGGCGTTCCTGCTCGGAGGAGTTGCCTGGGAGCCTCCTCAGTCGTCTTGCACCAACGCGGCTCGCCAGTGCCACGCTCAGCGCCACGACGCCCACAGCCTCGACGGCTCGATCAAGCGGCTCTGGGGCGAGGGCAAGACGGCCGGCGAGATTGCGGATGCGGTCGGCGCCTCGCCGGGAGCCGTCTCGGCAGTCGTCCACCGCCTGCGCGAGCACGGCGACCGACTCGCGCATCGCAGCCCGCCCACGCGAGCCGTCCACGAAGGAGCACGGCGGCGGCGCGGCCGACGGATCGCGGCCTCGCCCTCGGAGCGCGACCCCGTTGCCGCCGACCGCGAGCCGGACGACGTGCCGGAAATCTCAGAGCACGAAGCAGTTGCCCACCTCGGCGCCAACGTGGCGTTCCACCGGAAGGCCACCGGGCTCACCCTTCGGGAGCTCGGGGAAGCGACCGAGGTCGACCGGACCTATCTGCACCGGATCGAGAACGGAAGGGCCGGCGTCCCGAGGATTTCTCTCGTCGTGAAGCTGGCGGCGAGTCTCAACGTGTCATGCGCGCGAGTTACGGCAGGCATCGTCTGGGACCCGAGTCTCGGAAGGTTCAAGCTCGAGGCCGAGGGCGACAAGGGCTCGGGCGACAGGCAACGTCTTGGACTGAACACCCGCCGCGCCCGGCGGGAGGCGAACATCTCGCAACAGGCTCTCGGCGAACGCGCCTCCCTGTGTCGCGGCGACGTTGTCGATTTCGAGCGCGGCAGTCGGAACTTCCGAATCTTCGCGGCGGTCAAGCTGGCCGGCGCGCTGGGGGTTGACCTCGCAGGCTTGTTCTCGGGAGTGGGACGCTGGTACGTCCGGCCGCTCCCGGCGCCCGAATACGGGCCGGAAGATCATCCGCCGACCAAAGCCGAACGCGACGCCCTGCTCGCCCGCCTATGGCGGGATGGACGATCGGAACGGGAGATTGCCGATGCATTGGGGCTGATGCCTGGTTCCATTGGCCCGTATGTCCGCGAACTTCGCGATGCAGGCCAGCGGCTTTCATACCGTCGCCCTTCTCGTCGCAGAGTCGAGAACGCCGCACGTCACCGACGACGCGCAAGCGGCACCTCTTTCCTGTCGCAAGCGGCTTGTGATCGACGTTGAATCGTTCCGAATGCTTGCCGAACATGGTGGGCAGCGCAGGCGCGTCCAGTGCCAAGGCCAGCTTAATCCCGTAAAATCAAGCAAATGGAGGCGAGTGCGGGACCACCACCGACGAGACGTAACCGTGGGATTCTGGAAACCATTCTAGGGATTCTGCGTCGGTGGTTTCCGAGTGGAGCGGGTCGTATCCCTCCGGACCGATTTCAATGGGAGCTCCTGCCCCCCCAAGACGAGACTGAGGCACGGGTGACGTGGTGGATAGATCTGACGCAAAGACCAGCGGGTGAGGTCGAGTTTCTCCTTAAGGTCTCCGAAGAACTCTCGACGCTTCCAGGCCGGGAGTATGTGACCGGCATCGGATACACGCCGGTACGTGGTTGGCAGCCCCTCATTACTGTGGACGCTGAGAAGCTGGGAATTGCCCCTGCCCTTCGCCCGCAGGCCCCCGCGGAAATTCACGCTGACCTTTCCTGGCTGCGTTCTGGCCCATTCGCCGACATTCCCGATGCATTCCTGTTGGCAACTGGTCGTGCGGAGTCTCTGAGCGGTTTATCGCAGAAAGCGCGCCTTGTCGGGCAGATGCGATCTCGCGAGTTCGGAAGCGAAGGTGTGCGCGTCGTGCGGGTTGACGGGGACAACGGGTGGTGTCCCGGCTTCCTAACGGCCGGCCACGTTCTCCCTGGTGGTGTTGCCACGCCGGTCGTTGCGATTCCGAATCAGCACGTGATACGACGGATAGGCGAGTACGTGGGGCGGGGATGGGCACGTCGAGTCGGAGAGGTCTCACTCCACCAGTCACCACGGACGGCTGCTGGCGGTGGCCAGGGAGGAAGCTTCGATTTTGCGGTCGTTGATCTCGACCATGTGGATGCTGATAGCTGGCATGCGACGGACTTCGCTGCCCCGCTCTTACCTGCACCTCGCATTTTTGAAAATGCACAACGCCTGTGTGTGGTTGGTGGGGTATCGGGCTACACGGATCATGTCTCCGTGACGGGCGCACTGATGGTTGCGGAGAAGCGATGGCGAGACTGTTGGGTGCTTGGACCGAGCACGGCACTCCAAAAAGGTGACTCGGGTTCGGTGGCCTACGTATATGAGACCGGGGAGACTTTTGGCATGGTCGTGGGAAGCGTCGCGATGATGGAGGAAACTCATCATCTATACGTTCAAAGTTTGGAGCGACTGCAAGCCGAAGAGCTTATGCCCGACGTACGAATCTCGTCTCGGAGGAGTAGATAAATGGTTGCTGGAATCGTTGCGCTTGCGCTGACTGGAATAGGCGCCATTCTGATTGCGATCGGCGTATATGTGAGCCTGTCCGATCGCAAGAAGAAGCTAGAAGGGGAAGCCGCCCTCAAGGCTGAGGACTTTGCTGGCGAGACCCTCAATGGCTTGGCAAAGCTTGCTGAAGCATTGAAGGATCAGCCGCTTGGAATGCAACTGATCTTCGTCGGCGTGGCCCTCATGCTGGCCGGTGGGACTCTCGGCGGAGTTGCTTCTCTGTGAGCCAAAGCTGAATATAGACGTGGAGGTTGGGTTCTTCGGATTGAGAGTCTGAGGGAGTGGAACGCGGACCTGTGCCGGTCCTAACGCACCTGGAAGGAGCCGGCGTCGAGATAGGCGCCCAGCAAATCGAGCGCGTATCCGGTTGGAGCGTGGAGCGGCTCGGGCGCCGCTTCAAGCTCGAAGAACCCGGCCTCGATCGACTCCTCGCCATCGGGCACCGCGTCGCCCCGCCACGCTCTCGCCAGGAACAGCAGGGCGAAGCAGTGCGTGACGTCGCCGTTGGGATAGCGAATCGTGTGCGCCTCGGCCTCCGATAGGCAGCCGAACGGGATCAGGTCGCGCTCGGACACCTCGATCCCGGTCTCCTCGCTCAGCTCGTCGATCGCCGTCCGAGCGAAGCTCCCGCCGGGCTCCGCGGCCCCGGCGGGCAGGCACCACGTCCCGTCGTCGGAGCGCCTGGTCAGCAGCACGCGCTGATCTTCCCGTTGCACCGCGACCATCGCGCCGGGCATCAGGACCAGATCGCTGCCCACCGCCTGTCGCAGACGCCAGAGGTAGGAGTCCTTGTAGGCCATATCGAGGGCCAAAAGGGTAGGGCTTCAGCCCGAGATGGCGGGGCCTCGGTCGGCGAAACGCCGGCCTGGGTTGAAGTACCGAAAAATGGGTATAGCCTCTGAATGTCGGGAGCCGAGGTGGCTCCAATGTCGTGTCCGGAGGCGTCCATTGAGCAGCACCGCGCCAGGAATTCAGGGGTCCAATTTCGGGTCGAGTTCCCCTTCTGTAGTGATGGACCTCGATCACCCTGCCACGATCACGGTCGACGCCGCGACCGCTCTGCTTCGGCCCTACGTGAAGGGCGCGAGCGGGCGGGACCTTCGGGCGCAGCTCATCATCCGCCACCCCGAGTGCTCGCCGGAGGAAATCGAGGACGCCGTACAGGCGGCGTGCCGGCACTTTCTTGACGAGGCGGAGGGCATCTCGGACCCGGATCAGGTTCACGTCTGGCTCCGCACCGCGGCCCATCGAATCCTCTGCCATGAAGGCGAGCGGCAGCGCCGGGAGGTCGCGACCGATCCGGCTGCCGGTGGCTTGGAGGAAATCGCCGTCGATGACATCGACCCAGCCGAGGAGCTGATGGCTCTTGAGGACGATGCCGACCTTGAGGCGCTGGTTCGCGTGGTCACTGTCTCGTTGCCCGAGCGTCGCCGCGATGTATTCGCCCTCTACGCCGCCGGCTGTAGCCGGGCGCAGATCGCCGAACGCCTCGGTCTGCCCGAGCGCACGGTCAAGCGCGACATCCGCGAAATCGTCGACCGAGCCAGGGCTGTCATGACCCGACTTGCCGGTGGCGGCTGCCAGCGCGGCGAGCCGCTCGTGGTCCGCCTCGTCTGCGGCATCTCGACGCCGGACGAGTCCGCGCAGGCACACGAGCACCTTTCCCGCTGCGGTCGCTGCGAGGCGTTCTGCGAGAGGCTGTCCGCTTGGCGGGAGAAGGCGGGGGCGATGCTGCCCGCTCCCGTCGCCGAAGGCGCCAGTCCCGGAGTGATCGGGCGACTGGCGCACAAGACGGCGGACGGCCTCTCGTCGCTCAAACAGCACGTCCTCGATGGCAGCGCCCAGGTCAAGCAGCACACGGCGGCGACCTACTACCGCGCCGTCGACCCGACCCCCCTCGCCGCCGCCCGCCCCGGCACCGTCGCCAGCGTGGTCGCGAGCTGCATCGCGATCGGGGGCGGGGCCGCGACCTACTGCGTCCAGCAAGGCGTCGATCCGATCGGCGCCGCGACGGGGATCATCGCCTCGGAGCCCGAAAGCGAACCCGAACCCGCATCCGCCCCGCCCGAAGCCGAATCCACCGCACCCGAATACACGCCCGTCGAACCGCCTGCGGAAGAAGCGCCCGTTGCCGAATCCCCCGCGCCGGAACCCCAGCCCGAACCGGAGCCAGAACCGCCGCCGCCCGGCGACAGCTTTGAACCGGTCTCGCCGAGCTACGAAGGCGAAGCGAATCCCGAAGCCTACGAACCTCCGCCGGCCGAACCGGCTCCTGTACCGCCGAACTCCGGTCCGCAGTTCGGGGGTCCGTGATGCGATCGGCGACGGCGAAGAACCGTGGCAGCGCGATCGCCCTCGCCACGGCCGTCGCGCTGCTGGCCGGACTCGCGGCCCCACGGCCGGCGGCGGCCGGCGAATACACGATCTATGCCTGCCAGGCCGAAGGCGCCGGCTACGTCAGCTCGGCCTTTGAAAACTTCGCCACCCGAGGGATGAAGTGGCGGCGGGCCTGCAACCCGCTCGGCCCCGGATTGCGGGGCCTCGTCACCGCCAACGTCCCGCGCGTCGGCAGGGTCCCGCGCGGAGCGCAGGCCGGGTTCGTCCTCAATGCGCCACCGGGGACGACGTTCTCGCGCCTGCGTTGGTCGGGGCACGCCCGCCGTCGCGACTGCCGCTACGCGCTCCAGCTCTACGCCGTGCGCCCGGACGCATCGTCGGTCGCGATCAAGAACGTGCGCGCCAACCGCCGCTGCCCGCGCCGCGCTTTCGCGCAGGCGTCGAGCTGGCCGCGCCTGCGCAGCTATGACCTCGGCGGCGCCAGTCGAATCGTCCAGCGCGTCGTCTGCGTCGGCGCCCCGTCGCACGAGTTCTGCTCGGCGCGCGGCCAGAACGTCATCCGCACCTTCGCCGCCGAGGCGACCGTGGTGGACGGGTCCGCGCCATCGGTTGGGGTGGTCCAGGAAGGTCCGCTTGCGAGCGGCGCATGGGTGAGCGGCCGGCGGAGCTTTGAATATGAAACGAGCGATAACGTCGGTGTCAAAAGCGCGTCCGCGCTCCTTGGTGGAAGTGTGCGCGGTACCGACCCGCGCTCTTGTGACTACTCGCAGCGAGTTCCGTGCCCGAACGGCCGGGGGACCATCGAAGTCGATACCTCCGAAGCGCCCGAAGGCTCGCAGCCGCTGGCTGTCGCGGCCGAAGACTCAGCCGGCAATCGCGCCGAATCGCCAGCGATCACGGCGCACATCGACAACGCCGCGCCCGGCACGGTGCCGGTGGGCGTCGGCGGCGGTGAAGCGTGGCGGAACACCAATGACTTCGACCTCGCTTGGACCAACCCGCCCGAACTCGACCGGGCTCCGATCATCGCCGCCCATTACCGGCTCTGCCCCACAGGTGGCGGCGAATGCATCGGCGGCGACCGCGCCGGGTCGGCGATCGCCTCGATCGGCAGCCTGGCCGTCCCGGCACCGGGTGATTGGTCGCTGCGACTGTGGCGCGAGGACGAAGCCGGCAACCAGGAGACTGCGAACGCCTCCCAGGCCGTTCACCTCCGCTTCGACCCCGAACCCCCGCAGCTCGGCTTTGAGACGCCGAGCGCCGACGATCCGACGCGCATCGCGGTCCAGGCCACGGATCGAATCTCCGGTGTCGCGGGTGGGGGGATCGAAATCAGCCGCGCCGGCTCGGGCACCTGGCAGGCCCTGCCGACGAGCCGGGAAGGGGATTCTCTCGTAACGCGGATAGACGACGCCGCCCTCCCGCCGGGCGACTATGAACTGCGCGCGAACGCCCACGACCTGGCGAACAACCTCGCCGAGACGGACCAGCGCCTCGACGGCCAGCCGATGCGACTGCGGCTGCCCTTGAGGATCGCGACCTCGATGAAGGCCGGGATGATCGGAAAGCGCGCCGCCAAGAGAAGGAAGGGCAAGCGGCGAACCGTCCTCGAGCCGCGCGACAAGGTCGCCTTCGGTCGCCGGGTACGCCTCGGTGGCCGAATCGTCAACTCGTCCGGGCACGGGCTCGCCGGCGCAAAGGTCCTCGTCTACTCCCAGCCGCAAGAAGGGACCGAGCAGTTGGAGGGCACCTTGACGACCGATACGAGCGGTCGCTTCGCCTACGAGGTCCAGGCGCGTTCCTCGCAACGGTTCCGCTTCGTCTATCCGGGCACGGCGACGATCCTCCCTGTCGAAGACGCCGCGACGCTGCTGGTCAAGGGGACCTCCACGATCTCGGTCAGGCCGAAGCGCGTCCTCAACGGCGGTTCCGTCAGGTTCAAGGGCCGCGTCCTCGGGCGACCGCTCCCCGAAGGGGGCAAGCTGATCGAGTTGCAGGTCCGCCTCACCGACGAATGGCAGACGTTCCGCACCGTTCGCAGCGACCCCGACGGCTCCTGGCGCGTCCCCTACCGCTTCCGGCGGACCTGCGGCCTCCAGCGCTTCCGGTTCCGAGCCCATCTGCCCGGCGAGGCGACCTATCCGCTGGAGACGGGCAACAGCCGCCAGCGGGTAGTCCGAGTGAGAGGACGGCCATGCTTTACGGGATAGGCCGATCACCCATAGCCGAGGAGGATTCCCGATGCTGAGCGCACTGCTGGACCGACTCACCTACGCGAACGTCGTCGCGACGCTGGCTTTGTTCGTCGCCGTCGGGACGGGCGGCGCCTACGCCGTCTCGAAGATCGACGGCTCGGACATCAGGAAGCACAGCCTGACGGGCAGGCAGTTCCGGTCGAACTCGATCGGCAGCCGCGTCGTGAAGGAGGCGAGCCTGCGGCCGGTTCCGCGAGCACGGAACGCGGCTCGTCTCGGTGGCCGTCCGGCTTCCCGCTTCCTCGATAGCTGCCCCCAGGCATTCGCTCCCACGGTCCCGGTTGCGGACGTGTGCGTGGAGATTCAGGCCCGCCCAGCCGAGTCCTATCGAGCTGCCGCATCCGCCTGTGCGTTGACCGACAATCGCGAAAGGGCAGGTCGGCGGCTGCCTACCTATCAGGAGCTGATGAGCGCACTCACCAATCCCCAGGTGCAGCGAGCCGCCGGGGGAGAACTGACCAGCGAGGTCTACCCGTCTTCCAGCAGGCCGGGAAAGTTCGACGTTCTCTTTGTCGCCGACAACGGCGACGTGGGCCTTGTGCCCGACGAAGGGGGCGCCAAGAGCTTCCGTTGCGTGGCCGATCCCATGAACTGAAAGCACGCCCTCGACGCGAGGAGGAACCCGATGGCAAACCTGATCCAACATCTGACTTCCATCTCTCCCGACCTGCGATCGGGACCTTCTCCCGGCAGGCGACTCCTCGCCGTGACGCTGTGCTCGATGCTCATCGTCGGCAGCGTCTTCCCAGGCGCCGCTCTGGCCGACGAAGGCGACAGCGAAGGGGAAGGAACCTCGCCGTCGATCGAACTGCCCGAATCGCCGGACTTCGACCCCAGCGGTGAAGAAGCCGACCTGGAAGAAGAAGTGCCGGCCACCGGGGACGACGAAGAAGAAGCCGGGGCCGTAGAAGTCGAACCCCAAGTGGACGCCGAAGCGCCTTCGCCAGGGGAAGTCACCAGTGCTGGCATGGAAGCTCCGCCGCCGCCGCCGCAGCCGGCGGCCACGATGCCGGAACCCACGACCTCCGCCCCCGAACCCGAACCGGTGCAGCAGGCTGCCGCCGAAACGCCGAACCCTGTGCCGATCGCGAATCGGTCGATTACTGCGCCGAAGCAGAAGCCCAGCCGCCGTTCGGTATCCGCGAGGATGCCCGAGGAGGCTGCGCCGCCGGCTGAGCCAGTCCAGCAGGAAGCCCCGCGGTCCCAGCCTGCTGCCGCGACGCTGCCCGACTCGGGTCGGAATCTGGCTGGCAAGGACTCCTATGTTGTGCGGCCCGGAGACTGCCTGTGGCACATCGCTGCTGATTTGCTGCCGGGCAGCGCGAGTACGGGCGCGATCGCTCACGAAGTCGAGCGTCTGTGGCGGCTGAACAGCAGCCGGATCGGGACCGGCGATCCGAATCTCATCTACGCCGGAACCGAGTTGCGGCTGCGCTAAGACGCGAACTGAATCAAGCCGCACGGCAGCCTGCGGATTAGAGGGCTGAGGCCGTACCTAGGATGCAACGGCCATGGACAACCGTGAGCTTGCGACCCTGATTCTCTCTGCGATGATGGCCGTCGCCATCGCCGCGTTCGCGATGCGCAACCGCAGGGCTCGCAAGTCGCTGATTGGGGTTTTCGCGGCGTTGTCCGCGCCAAAGGTGATCGGCCCAATCCTCGGCTTCGGCGTATGGGTATTTGCCCTGGTGACCCTGGCGAAGAAAGTTGGCCTGTGGGATGACGGCCTCATCTTTCCGGCTGTCCTGTGGACGGTGACGGCGGGTCTCGGGTTGATCTTCAAGCTGGCCATCCGCAAGAGCGGGGAGCCGTTCTTCCGTCCCATGATCGCCCGCACGTTTCGACTCACCGTGTTTGTGGAGATCATCGTGGGTCTTTATGCATTCAGTCTTGGCATAGAGCTTGTTCTGCTCATCGTTGCGTCCTTCCTCGGCCTGCTGTCGGTGGTCGCGGACAGCGACGAGAAATACGAACCCGTCAAAAAGCTCCTCGATGGGCTGATCGGATTCATCGGCGTGGCGATCATCGTCCTCACCGTGGTCAATCTTGCGTCGGGTTGGAGTGAGCTGGACAAGGGACACATCCTTCGCCAGCTCGTGCTGCCGCTCTGGCTGACGCTCGGTGCGATTCCCTACCTTTATCTGCTGGCGCTCTCGATCGGGTACGAGCACGCTTTTCTGCGGATCAACCTCGCCTCAGACGACGGTCCGTCACGTCGCCGCTCCAAGCTGGCGCTCCTCGTGGCTCTGCGAGGACGGGCTGCCAAGGCTCACGCATTCGGTGGCGGCTGGGCGCGCGAGATCAGCGAATCGCCCGGCTATGTGGAAGCGTGGCGTGTGGGGCGCCGGTTCCTGGACGCCGAGGAGCGACGCGCCGACGAAAAACAGGAGGCGGTGGAGCGTCTCAAGACATATGCGGGTGTCGATGGCGTGGATGAGGAAGAGCGGCGCCTCGACCAGCGCGAGTTCGCCGAGACCAAGACGGCTCTTCAGTGGCTTGCGACCATGCAGATGGGCTGGCACCAGAACCGCGGCGGTCGTTACCGGCCGGAGCTACTGAACCTCCTGAAAGCTGATGGGCTGCCGCAGGACCACGGCATCCATCTGACGGTGGCCCCGGACGGACAGTCCTGGTGGGCTTGGCGTCGGACGGTGTCTGGGTGGTGCTTCGCGATCGGTGCTGCCGGGGGTCCACCCGACCAGTGGCTCTACGACGGGCCAGAGCCACCTGCGGGCTTTCCTGGGGATGACCCTGCCTGGGGCGAGCGATACGGGATTGAGATGAAGAACTGGTAGCGACGTCTCAAGCCGGTTCAGTGGCTCGTTGTCGCGCAAAGCGAAGTGCTCCCTGCGTAGGCAACCCCAGCTCGGACTGCGGATCAGCCGAGATAGGCAGTGAGCCCCTCCCGCATCCAGTCTGGGATCGCCGTCTTGGCACCCGGCTCGCGTCCAAGGCGCCCCTTCAGCTCGACCAGGACGTGGCGAAGAGTGCCTTCGACCAGCAGCTCTGCGTCGCGCAGGACCCGATAGCTGGTGGTGATGCTCGTCCTGCCGAGGCGGGTGACAGCGATCTCGAGCCTCAGTTCCTCGTCGAAGTGCGCCGGCTGACGGTAACGGAGCCCTGCCTCGGCGACCACGAAGTCGACGCCCCGGTCGACGATCGCCTGGTAGCCACCCAACGCCGCCCGAAACAGCTCGGTAATGGCGATGTCGAAGTAGGCGAGGAAGTGGGCGTTGAACACTACGCCCTGCGGATCGCACTCCCCGTAGCGGACGCGCAGCTTGCAGGTGAGGGGAGCCGCCAGGCTTGTGCTGGCCACATCTTGCCCTGCCACGGAATCACCTCGCACGGTCGGAGTTTGGGGGTCTGGCCCGTCTTTCGGACAGGCTTCGCACCTTACCAGTTACACGCTTTTACTGGTAATCTCTGGTTATGCCCACGTCGCGGACTCCCGAGACGGTCCACCTATGGGGAGAGACGCTCTGCCTGAACTACGCCAACAGTGTCGACTGGTCGCCCGAGGACGAGCACGTCGATCCCGAGCAGACCGACGTGCTGCGCGCCGAGGACATGCTTGGTCGCTGGGGCCGGCGCTGCGATCTGCTCGACGAGGACGCTAAACGAGCGAGCGCGGCTGAGCTGAGCCGCGCTCGCTCGCTGCGCGACGCTGTCTATCGCCTCTTCTCCTCGATCAGCCGAAGCCGGCCCCCCGCGAGCAGCGACGTCGACCTCCTGATGAGCAACTACGCCGAAGCAGTGAGCCATGCCTCCCTGCGGGCAGGCGAGGATCTCTACAAGCTCGACTGGCCGCGGCGGGATCCTCGGAGGATTCGCTTCGCGGTCGCCACCGACGCGATCGCGCTGCTTCGGGACTCTGGCCGTCTGGAGCGGGTCGGCCGCTGCCCAGGCCGGGGCTGCGGATGGCTGTTTCTCAACCTCAGCGGACGCCGCCGCTGGTGTTCGATGTCCACCTGCGGCAGCCGCGAGAAGATGCGCAGGCTGCACCAGCGCCGCAAACAACACTCTGGCTGAGCGTCGCTGACGCGGATGGTTCGACGGGACCGGCGCGTTTACCGGTCGGTCCAAGGAGATCGCATCTCGCGCATAGGAGGCGCGAGTGGATCGAGGCCGTGGGAGCGGACCGCTCAGCGCCGGGCGTGAGCGTCCCGCTGAGCGCAGGCGAGTTCGTCCGCGCGCTCGTTCAACTCGACCCCGGTGTGACCGGGGACCTTCACCCAGTCCACCTGGTGACGGTCAACCTCGGTGAACAGCTCCTCCCACAGGTCGCGGTTCTTCACCGGCTTTCTGCCCGACGTCCGCCAGCCGTTGCCTTGCCAGCGCTCAAGCCAGCCCTGGTCGAAGGCGTCCATCACGTAGCTGGAGTCGATGTGGATGCAAACGCGCGCGGGCGCGGGCAATTCGCGCAATCCGGCGACGACCGCCATCAGCTCCATCCGGTTGTTCGTGGTCGCGGCCTCGCCGCCGAAGACCTCCCACTGCTTGGCGATGCTGCCATCGGCCCAGCGGGCAACAAGTACCGCTCCGTACCCACCGGCGCCGCTGGTCTTGTGGGCGCAGGCGCCGTCGGTCCAGACATCGTAAGTGAGGTCGCTGGGCGAAGCCACGATGCCCACAGTCTGCCTAACAACGTCGGGAGCGCGCTCGCACACGGGCACTAGACCGGATACCCCCTTTCGCGTGAAGCCGGCAGCGCTCGCCGGAGTTAGCCGCTGTCGCCGACCGGAATCGGGCCAAACAGATAATGCAACGGCAAAACGTCGCCGCAAAAAGTCAGAGGTCCAAATCAGGCCCTTCCTCCCCTTTGTAGTGAGATGGTCAAGCACTCGGGACAGCAGAGGACCGCAAGGCGCGCGCCGCTTACGGCCAAGACGATCGAGATGGTCGCGGCGGCGCTGAAGGCGCTCGGCGATCCGACCAGGATTCGCCTGATCGAGCTCTTGAACGAACGGGGCGGCGCCACGGTTAGCGCGCTTGCGGCCTGCGTCCCGGTGAGCCAGCAGCGAGTCTCCCAGCAACTCGCCGTCTTGCACGAGGCGGGCATCCTGCGGCGGCGGCGCGACGGCATGTCGGTCAGGTACGAGCTGATCGACTGGACCGGCTGGTGGCTCGTCGAGCAACTCGCCTGCGCGCTCGGCGACGGCTCCGAGCCTCACGTCGGCTGATTCGCCAGGCCGACGTCGTCGCGTGCTGTCGCCCTTCGCGACGACCTGTCCGGTAACGGTCAGGCCGACCTTACAAGGATTCGCTTGTGACCTTGTGACCAAATCCGCACCTCGCGCCCCTTTGTCGTGAGCCAGCAAACCGGCTGGCGCCAAGCACGACAACGGAGGTGTTCGAGAAGTGTCAGTAGGAATCGGTACTCAATCCAAGCGGCGCGACGGTCGCGGTCGCTCGGTCGGTTCGGTGCTCCGGGCTGTGGGTCGGGTGGCGCTGTGGGCGCTGGTCGGGCTCCTGCTCCTGCGCGGCCTTTCCGGCGTGCTCACCGAGTCCCGGCCCGCCGGCTCCGCCGGTCGGCGGTCGCAGCGCCGCTGACCCCGCAACCGGGGCCTTCGCGGTTCGGTTTGCGCGGGCCTACCTCGCGGACCCCTCGCCGCAGGCGCTGGCTCCATACCTTGCGCCGGGTGCCTCGGCGCCGGCCTCTGGCCGGACCGGCGCCGTCGCCCGGGTCGAACAAGCCGAGGTCGCCGCAGTCCGCGACCTCGGGAGCCGTCAGGCGATCGTCACGGTCGCCTGCGAGCTCGGCGACGCCCGCACGCTCTACCTCGCCGTCCCGATCGTCCGCGAAGGCGCGGCCGAGGTGGCGGCCCAGGGCGTGCCGGCGCTCGTCGCCGGACCGGCGGGTGTCGGGGCGAGCATCGAGCCGCCCCGATCCCTCGCCGGTCCTGAAGCAGGAGCGGTCACCGGGCTCGTCAGGCGCTTCCTGTCCGCCTACCTGACGGCGGCGAGGCCCGGCGACCTCTCCTATCTCCTCGCCCCCGGCGCGGCGGTGACGCCGCCCGGCGGCGGATTCGAGCTCGTCGCCGTGGCGAGCGTCAAGCAGGTCGGGAGCGGGGAAGGGGCCCGGCGCACGGTGGTCGCGACGGCGCGGGTCCGCGACACGGCAAGCGGCACGGTCGTCCCGTTCGCCTACCGGCTCGCGCTCGCCCGGCGCGACCACTGGTACGTCCAGCGGGTCGAAGGGGCGCTCTCGTGAGGCGGCGGCTGGCGGTCGCACTGGCCTTGGCCGTGGTTCTCGCGGCTGCACTCCTACTGGCGCCCGATGCGCTCGCAGCGGGCGGCAACGACGTGGGCCGCAACATCGGCTCGACGCTTCGCCACTACGCGGCGCAGATTTACGGCGGCGTCATAGCGATCGTCGGGCTGATCTTCCTGGTCAATAGGAAGTTCACCGACCTCATGGTCTTCCTGCTGGCCGCGATCCTGGTCGGCTGGCTCGTCTTCTCGCCCGATCAGGTCGCCAACGCGGCGCGGGCGATCGGGGATCGGATTTTGCCGTGAGCGAGGGCTTCGAGCCGATCCGCTCCTATCAGCGGATTTTCCGCCCCGAGCGCCGCATCTACTCGATCGAGGGCCGGCCGCTGCCGGTGCCGGGAGGGGTGCCGCTGCGCTGGCTGGCCTACGCGACCGCCGCGCTGCTGGTCGTCGCCGGGCTTGCCTCGGGCTCGGCCGCGGTCGCTCTGGCGATCGCGGCGGTCGCAGGGCTCGCGGGCGTCGGCGCTGGGGGTCGGGTCGGCGGGGCGGTGGCCGCGCTCGGCGCGCTGGCGACGGCCTGGATCGCCGGCCTGGCGCTCGGGCTGCTCGACTGGCCGCTGCGGCTGGTCGTGATCCCGGCGGCGGTAGCGACCCTGGCGACCCAGGCGACTCCTGACGGACGGCGCGCGGACCGCTTCGCCCTCTCCTGGCTCGCCGTCCACCTGGCGCCGCTGCGGCGCTCCCTCGGCCGGGAGCTGCCGGCGCTCGGTCGAGCGCATCTGCTCGGCGGCGAGCTGTGGGTCGCGCCCGACGAGCGCTCGCCGCGACTGCGCCGAGGCCGCGTCCGCGGCCCGGCCATCGTCTTCTTCTCCTCGCCGCTCGCCGTGGGGGACTCCCGGTGGCGAGGGCGCCGCAGGGTGGCGCAAGCGCCCGGCGGGCGGCAGGGCAAGGGGGACGTGAGCGCGCGCCGGCTGGCTCTCGGCGACGGAGAAGTCCTGGAGGTACAGCCGTGACCGGGTTCCCGCTGCGCTACGCGAGGCGGAACGTCCTGATCGGGCCCGGCGGCGAGGCGGCGGCGCTCTACCGCGCCGACACGGTCGCCTACCCCTTCTTGCCGACCGCCGAGAAGTGGGGCCTGCTGCGGAGGCTCGAGCGCTTCGCCCACCTGGCCGCTGCCGACTTCTCGATCTGGCGGGTCCAGCGCGCCTACCCGGCCGAGCGCTACCCGGCCGGTCTCGCCGACCTCGCCGACGAGCGCCACGCCGACGCCGAGGGCTGGCGGCGCTACCTGTCCGGCCACGAGGCCCGGTTGCGCGAGCTGCGTTCCCACGTCCCCGAGGTCTATGTCGCCGTCTCGCTGGCCGAGGGCGGCGCCGGCCCGAGCGCGCTGCGCGCGTTCGGGCGGATGCGCCGCCGGGTCGAGGAAGCGGCCGGCGTCGGCGGGCCGCAGCCGATCTCGGGCTCCGAACTGGAGGCGCTGGCCGCCGTCGAGCAGCGCACCTTCGACCGCCTGAACGGCGCGCTCGCCCTGGAGCGGGCGTCGACCGAGGAGCTGCAATGGCTGCTTCGCCGCGCCGCCTGTCGCGGCGTCGCCGAGCCGGTCTCCGACCGGCACTGGCGGCCCGACGCCCTGGTCGCCGTCGCGCCCGGCGGGTCGGTCGCCTACGAGCCGCTTGAACAGGAGCTTTGGCGCTGCGCGAACGCCCCTGCGACCGAGCAGCCCGGCGAGCCGCCGTCGCTGGTGGTCGAAGCCGAGGAGGGCACCGCCTACCAGGCCTTCCTCTGCACCGGGTCGCTCGCCGAGGAGGCCGAGTTCCCCGGCGCCGCCGAGGTCCTTTTCGGCCCGGCCGAAGACGCCGGCTTCCCGGTCGACGCCGTCCTGCACGCCCAATGGGTCGGCAACCGCGACGCGCTCGGCCAGGTGCGCAAGCGCATCCTCGACGTGGAGCACGCCTACCGCGACCAGATGGAGGGCGCGAGCGGGCCGGGAGTGCTCGCTGAGGAGGACCGCGAGCTCGCCCGCGAGTACGAGGCGATCTTGCAGTCCTCGGCGCACCCGCCGATGCTGCGGGCCTCGATCTCCCTCGCGGTCGGCGCCCCCGACCGCGAGGAGCTGGAGCGCCGGATCGGGGCGCTGCGCGAGCGCTTCGGCGACGTGGCGCTGCATCGCCCGCACGGCCTTCAGCACGCGCTCTTTGCCGACCACCTGCCCCAGCCCGGCGGTGGCTCGATCCCCGACTACGTCCAGCAGATGACGGTCGAGCAGTTCGGCGCCGCGGTGCCGGTCGCGACCGCGCAGGTCGGCTCGACGGACGGCGTCTACATCGGCTTCTCGCCGGCCGGCGGCGCGCGCCCCGTCTTCTATGACCCGACCGAGGCGCCGCGCGAGGCGCGGGCCTCGGCGGTGCTGCTGGCCGGGACGCTCGGCTCGGGCAAGACGATCGCCGCGCAGTCGATCGCCTTCGCCGCCCAGCGCCGGGGCTCGCTGGTCGTTGACTTCGACCCCAAGCCCGACCACGGCCTCGACCGCGTCGCCGAGCTGCGAGGGCGAGGTCGAGGTCCTGGAGCTCTCCGGCGACCCCGAGCACCGGGGCAAGCTCGACCCGCTGGCGATCGGGCTGCCCGAGCTGCGCGAGGAGCTTGCCTCCAGCTATCTGGTCGAGCTGCTGCGCGATCCCTCGCCCGCTTGGGAGGTCGCGATCGACCGCGCCGTCCGCGACGCGGTGCGGGCGGGCGAGCGAAGCCTGCAGGGGGTGATCGAGCGGCTGAGCTCGGCCGAGTCGGGGGCGGGCCGCGAGGTCGCCGAGGCGCTTGACGTGCTCTCTGACTTCGGCCTCGCGCGGCTGGGGTTCGGCAGCGGCGAGGCCGAGCCGATCGAGGTCGCCCGCTCAGTGATGACGATCCGCACGCCGGGGCTCAGCCTGCCCGACCCCGGCGCCTCGCGCGAGACCTACACGCGCATCGAGCGCGTCTCGGTGGCGACGCTCTCCCTGGTCGCCGCCCTGGCGCTGCGGCTGATCGCGGGCGACCGCAGCCGTCACAAGGTGGTCGTCCTGGACGAGGCGTGGTTCCTGCTCGCCTCGACGCAGGGCCGCTCGCTGCTCAACCGGATCATCCGGCTCGGCCGCGCGCTGAACGCGACGGTGCTGGTGGCGACCCAGCGCCTCGCCGACCTCGGCGAGCTGTCGGAGCTGTTCGGCGTCTACTTCCTGTTCGGCCAGGAGACCGACGCCGAGGCGCGGGCCGGCATCGCGCAGATCGGGCTCGACCCCGACGACGACGCCGCCCGCGCCCGCCTGCGCGAATACCGCCAGGGGCTCTGCCTGATGCGCGACCTCGACGGCCGTGTCGGCGAGCTGCGCTTCGACCTCGTCTTCCCCGAGCTCCTGGCGGCGCTCGACAACACCCCTCGGGCGGTGGCCGCGTGATCCGGCGCGCTTCGCGCAACTGGCGGCGTCGCGTTGTGGTGACGCTCGGCCTGGCGGTCCTGATCGTGTTTCTCGCCCATCCGCTGGCGGGCGCCGCCAGCGATGTCTGGGGCAACGTCGGCCCCTCGCCGCAGCTCGGCGGCGAAGGGATCGCCGGCCGCTACCCGCTGACCAACTACTCGCTGGACCAGCACTTCGACGCGGTCTCCGCGTCGCTGACCGGCGGGGTGGACGTCTCCGGCGTGCCGCCGATGATCGCCTACTTCCTCGCCTCGATCCTCTGGCTCGGGACGAGCTTCCTGGCGAACCTGCTCATCACCCTTTTCGGCTTCGCCTTCGGCCTCGACCTGGTCAACGGCTCCCAGGCGACCGGCGGCGCCGGGGCGCTCGCGCCCGTATCGCGCGCGATCCACTCGATCTATGCCGGCGTCCTCGGCCAGCCCTGGCTCGTGCTCGCCGTCGCCATCGCCGGCATCTGGGCGATGTGGAAGGCGCTGGTGCAGCGCCGCTACTCCGAGACCGCCGGGGCGCTCGGGCTGTCGCTGATCTACGTCGTCGCGGCGCTGTTCTTCGTCGCCCAGCCCGGCTCGACGATCGGCAGCGTCTCGGGGTGGACGAACGACATGTCCGGGGCGTTCCTGTCGATCTCCTCCCACGGCAACGCGACGAGCGCCCGGCAGGCGAAGGACGACACGGCCAACGAGCTGTTCGACCTGCTCGTCTTCAAGCCCTGGGTCGTCCTCGACTTCGGCGGCCTCGAACATTGCGTCGTCGCCGGGACCGGCTCGAAGGACTCCGATCCCGAATCGGTCGCGGTGCGGCCGCTCTCCTCAAACCCCGCCCGCGACGCCGTCCTCGCCCGCCGCCTGCGGGAAGGGACCGAGATCACCGCGGACGGCAAGGTCTGCGTCAACAACGCGAACAAGTACGCCCCGCGCTTCCTCCGCTACAGCAACGGCGCCGACGAACACGACGAACGCGACAAGGAGTACGACGCCCTAAACCACGGCGACGCCTCCGGCCTCCCCGACGCGCAGCGCAGCGGCTACCGCCTCGGCGTCGCCGACAAGCCCGCGACCGACGCGATGGAGGAGGGCGGGCAGTACCAGCGGCTGCTGCTGGCGCTCGTCCTGTTCGTCGGCGAGCTCGGCGCCTTCCTGCTGTTGGGGCGCTCTCGGTCGGGGTGATCCTCGCCCAGGTCCTGCTGCTGCTCCTGCTCGCCTTCAGCCCGGTCGCGCTGATCGCGGCGGTGATCCCCGGCCGCGGTCACGACTTCTTCAAGGGCTGGCTGGAGAAGCTGGCCGGCTACCTGCTCGCGCAAGGCCGCCTACTCGCTGATCCTGGCGGTCCTCCTCGCCGTCACCGCCGCCCTGTCGAGCGCGACCGACCAGCTCGGCTGGCTGATGTCCTTCGGCCTCCAGTCGCTTTTCTTCTGGGCCGTCTTCCTCCAGCGGCGCACGCTCGCCGAGGGCCTGATCGGGATCGCGACCGGGCCGAAGGCGCCGGGGCGAGACGCCTCGCTGAAGCTGCTCTCGATCTACGCGGGCGGGCGCATCGCGGGACGGCTCTCGCGACCGCTGCGGCGCGGCGCCCGCTCGGTGAGCGGTCGGGCCGGCCGACCGGCGACCGGCGGTGTCGGCGCGAGCGGGGGCGGCGGCTCGGACCGTCGCCGGGCGCCTCTGCTCGGCGCCAGCCACAGCAGGCCGGTCGGCGGCGAGAGGCCCTCCGCCGACGCGCCGGGCTCGGCTCGGCGCTCCCGATCGGCGGCCTCGACCGGCGAGGCGGGCAAGGCGCGCCCCGGAGGTTCGGGCGCGGGCCTCGGTGGGCGAGCCCGATGCGGGCGGCGCCTCGGGCAAGCGGTCCGACAGGCGCAAGCGCCCCGGCCGGGGCGACCCGCAGGGTCCCGGCGCGCCGCGCGATGCGCGCTCGGAGAAGGAGCAGCCGGGGCGTCCCGCCAAGCGCGAGGGCAAGCCCGCCGCCGGGCAGTCGCCGACCCCCAAAGCCGCGCCCGCGACCCAGCGCGAAGACAGCCTCGGCGACGAGCTCCGCGCCGAGCGCGAGCGCGGCCGGGAGGCCGCGAGGAAGCCGGCGCCGGAGAAGCGGCCCGATCCGCGGCGGGACGCCCCGGCGCCGACCCGGCGCAGGCGCAGGTGGCGCAAAGGCGGTAAGCGATGAGCTCCGGGCGTCGCGGCGGATCGCTACTCGTCCTGATCGCGGTCGGCGTCCTCGGGGCCGTGGTCGTCGTGATCGCCGGAACGGTGATGGCGATCCTCGGCGGCCAGATCGCCTGCGTCGGCGGGGGCGGGTCGGCCCTGGCCGCCCCGGCGACCAGGGCGGCCGTCCGCGAGATTCCGCCCAAGCGCCTGCGCATCTACCGGCAGGCCGGGCGGCGCTTCGATGTCGATTGGGCCTTCCTCGCCTCGATCGGCTACCAGGAGTGCGGCCACGGCGCCTGCGCCCACGTCTACCCCTCGGGCTGCGGCGGCCCGATGCAGATCGCGATCGTCCCGGAATCGCCGTGCAGCCCCGGACCCGGCCCGACGATCTGGGACCGCTACAAGGTCGACGCGGACGGCGGCGGCGCCGACCCCTTCGACCCTGCCGACGCGATCTTCACCGCCGCCCGGATGCTGCGCCCGGTCTTCGG
>CAVZEV010000013.1:0-200184 GCA_963774405.1 uncultured Solirubrobacterales bacterium
GGGGAGGGGTGCCCGACGCCCTACCTAGAATCCGGCGGGTGAGATTGGGCGCGCTTGCCGCGGAGATTGCGGGGGCCCGGATTGCCGGGGACTCCGCCGTGGAGGTGGCGTCTCTCGCTTATGACAGCCGAAAAGTCGGGCCCGGGGCGCTGTTTTTCTGCGTGCCGGGGGAGAAGGTCGATGGGCACGAGTTTGGGGCGGGGGCGGTGGAGGCGGGGGCCGTGGCGCTGGTGGTGGAGCGGGAGCTGGAGGTTGATGTGGCGCAGGTGGTCGTTCCCGATGCGCGGGCGGCGATGGCTCCCTTGGCGGCTCGGTTTTTCGGGGATCCGACGGCGGAGCTGCGGGTCGTGGGGGTGACGGGGACGAATGGGAAGACGACCACGGCGTTCCTGCTGCGGGAGATCCTCGAGGCCGCCGGGGTGCAGACCGGTTTGCTCGGCACGGTGCGGCAGGTTGTCGGTGGCGCCGAGGAGGAGGTCGAGCGGACGACGCCGGAGGCGGTCGATCTGCAGGGGACGTTTCGGCGGATGCTGGAGGCGGGCGATGAGGCCTGCGTGATGGAGGTCTCCTCGCACGCGCTGGCGCTGCACCGGGCCGACTCGATCCATTTCGAGCTGGCGCTGTTCACCAACCTGACCCAGGACCACCTCGACTTCCACGCCGACATGGAGGACTACTTCCGCGCCAAGCGCCTGCTCTTCGAGATGGGGCCGGGGGTCGCGGTCGTCAACGCCGACGACGAGTACGGCCGGCGCCTCGCCGAGGAATTCGACTGCCTCACCTTCTCCGCCCAAGGCGCCGACGCCAATTTCCGCGCCCAAGCCACCACCTTCAACCCCTCCAGCGCCCACTTCGCCGTCACGGTGGGGCCGACGGGGGGGCCGACGGGCCTAAAACGTGACATATCGACACGTTTCAGGCCCGTCGGCCCGGGGGTGGAGGTGCGGACTGGGTTGCCGGGGGATTTCAATGTGGCTAATGCGTTGGGGGGGTTTGCGGCGGGGGTGGCGATGGGGGTGGAGGCGGAGGTCGCTGCCGCGGGGCTGGCGCGGGCCGAGCGGGTGCCGGGGCGGTTTGAGCCGATTGATGAGGGGCAGGACTTCTCGGTCCTGGTCGACTACGCGCACACGCCCGACTCGTTGGAGAACGTGCTGCGGGCGGCGCGTCGCTTGAGCGAGGGCCGGGTGCTGGCGGTCTTTGGCGCCGGCGGCGACCGCGATCGCGACAAGCGGCCGAAGATGGGGCGGGCCGGGGCGGAGCTGTCCGACCTGGCGATCGTCACCTCCGACAACCCGCGCTCCGAGGATCCCGATTCGATCATCGCCGAGGTCGTCGCGGGCATCGAGAACGGCGCCAGGGTCGAGGTCGAGCCCGACCGCCGCGCCGCGATTGCGCTGGCGCTGGCGCGCGCTCGGCCCGGCGACACGGTGGTGATCGCCGGCAAGGGCCACGAGCAGGGCCAGGAGTTCGAGAACGGCCGCAAGCTGCCCTTCGACGACCGCGAGGTCGCCCGCGCGGAGCTGCGGGGCCGGCTTTGAGGCTCGGGCCCGAGCAGATCGCCGCGGCGTGCGGGGCGGAGATTCTCGCCCGCGGCGCTCCCGGCGCCCCGAACCGGGCGACGATCGGCTCGGGCGAGACCGGCCCCGGCGACCTCTTCTTCGGCCTCCCCGGAGAGCGGGTAAACGGCGGCGAGTTCGCGGGAGCCGCGATCGATGCCGGCGCCTGGGGCGTCGTCGTCGACCGATCGCTGACTTCCTCTTTTTCCGCGCATACCGCGCAAAAGCAGGAACTCAGCGGAGGGGAGGGGGGGTGGGTTTTTGCGGTGGAGGAGCCGCTTGCGGCTCTGCAGGCGCTGGCGCGGGCCTGGCGGCGCGAGCTCGGGGCTCGGGTCGTCGGCGTTACCGGCTCGGTCGGCAAGACCTCGGTCAAGGACATTGCCCGGGCGCTGCTGCCGGGGCGCGTGCACGCCAACCGCGAGAACCTCAACACCGAGATCGGGCTGCCGCTGACCGTGCTCGAAGCACCCGATGACACCGACGTCCTGGTCCTGGAGATGGCGATGCGCGGTGCGGGTCAGATCGCCGAGCTGGCGGCGATCGCCGAGCCCGAGGTGGCGGTGATCACCAACGTCGGCCCCGTCCACGTCGAGCTGCTCGGCTCGGTCGAGGCGATCGCCGCGGCCAAGGCCGAGGTGCTGGCGGCTCTGCCGGCCGATGGGACGGCGGTCGTGCCGGCCGCGGCCGGGCTGCTGGAGCCGCACCTGGCCGCGGCGCCGCAGCTGCTGCGCTTCGGCCCCGGCGGCGACGTCTTCGCGCTCGAGAGCAGCGTTGCGGACGGGGTCACCGAGGCGCTGGTCGAGACTCCCGCCGGGCGTCAGCTCTTCCGCTTCCCCTTCGCCGAGGCGCACAACCTCGAGAACGCGCTGGCGGCCGTGGCGGCCGGGGTGGCGCTGGGCGCGCCGCTTGTCGGGATGGCCGACCGCGCTGAGAACATAGGCTTCTCACGCTTTCGGGGCGAGCGCCTCGAGCTGGGCGACGGAATCGTCCTCGTGAACGACTGCTACAACGCCAACCCGGTCTCGATGCGCGCCGCGCTCAGCCACCTCGCCTCGCTCGAGGGGGAGCGGCGGATCGCGGTCCTGGGCGAGATGGCCGAGCTTGGCTCCAGCGCTGCCGGCTACCACCGTGAGGTCGGCGAGAGCGCCCGCGCGGGCGGCGTCGACCTGCTCGTCGGCGTCGGCGAGCCCGCCCGCGACTATGGCCCCGACGAGCTCGTCGCCACTCCCGAGGAGGCGGCCGAGCTGCTCGCCGCCCGGCTCGAGCCGGGCGACACGATCCTGGTCAAGGGCTCGCGCTCGGCCGGCCTCGAGGGCGTGGCCGTGGCGCTGGAGGAGCTGCTCGATGGGTGAAGTGCTGATCGCCGGGATGGCGGCGATGCTGATCTGCATCTTCCTCGGCCCCAAGTTCATCGAGTACCTGCGGGTCAAGGAGTTCGGCCAGCACATCCGCGAGGACGGGCCGCAGGAGCACCACGCCAAGGCCGGCACGCCGACGATGGGCGGCCTGATCATCTTCGCCTCGATCTGCGTGCCCTACCTCGTCCTCTCCGACCGCGACGCGCAGAGCCTGGCCGTCTTCGGGGTGGCAATGGGCTGTGCGGCGATCGGCTTCGCCGACGACTTCATCAAGATCGTCAAGCGTCGCTCACTCGGCCTCTCGGCCCGCTGGAAGATCCTGCTGCAGCTCTTCCTCGCGCTCGGGCTCTGGTGGGTCGCCCGTCACGAGGTCGGCCTCGAACCGATCCTCTACTTCCGCATCGGCGATGCCACGGTCGACCTCGGCCCCGTCCTCTACTTCATCCTCGTCTTCCTCGTCATCGGCGGCACCTCCAACGGGGTCAACCTCACCGACGGCCTCGACGGCCTCGCCGCCGGCTCCTGCGCGATCGTCCTGCTCGCCTACACGGCGATCGCCTTCGTCACCAACGAGCAGCAGAACCTCGCCCTGCTCTCGGCCTGCCTGGTCGGCGCCTGCATCGGCTTCCTCTGGTTCAACGCCTTCCCGGCCTCGATCTTCATGGGCGACACCGGCTCGCTCGGGTTGGGCGGCGCGATCGGCGCCCTGGCGGTTATGACCCAGACCGAGGTGCTGCTGATCATCATCGGCGGCATCTTCGTGATCGAGGCGCTCTCGGTCGCGATCCAGGTCTTCTCCTTCAAGGCCTTCCGCCGCCGCGTGCTGCTGATGGCGCCGCTGCACCATCACTTCGAGATGATGGCTTGGTCGGAGACCAAGATCATGCTGCGGTTCTGGATTGTGGCTGCGGTTTGCTCGGGGATTGGGTTCACGCTGTATCAGCAGTCGATTGGGCGGTAGCGGGGCGGGTCGGGTGTCCCCTCCCAAAACGCTCGGCAGGAGCCGCGCTTGAGTGTTTTGGGAGAGGACACCCGACCCCCTCGGCCAGCGCTCAACACCCCTCGGCTCAAGCTACGGAGGTGGCGGGAGGACGATCTCGGGGCGTTCGCAGCGATCAATGCTGACCCGGCTGTCATGGAGCATTTTCCAGGGACGCTGACGCGGCGGGAGAGCGATGAGTTGGTGGAGCGGATCGAGGGTGGGTTCGAGGCGAATGGGTTTGGGCTCTGGGCGCTGGAGGTGCGGGGGAGCGGTGAGTTCGTTGGGTTCACTGGGTTGGACGTGCCTGAGTTCGAGGCGCACTTCACTCCGGCGGTGGAGGTTGGCTGGCGACTGGCGCGGTCGGCTTGGGGGAATGGGTACGCGACGGAGGCGGCGCGGGCCGCGCTCTTGTTTGGCTTCGAGGAGGTTGGACTGAAGGAGATCGTCTCATTCACGACCGTCGCGAATCGGCGCTCGCGGGCGGTGATGGAGCGGCTCGGGATGAGCCACGATCCAGCCGACGACTTCGACCATCCCAGCCTCCCTCGGGGCCACCCCCTACGCCCTCACGTCCTCTACCGCCTCAAGTCCCCGCGCTGACTTCGTGTTTTTGATGCCGTAGACCGCGGGAAAGACGAAGTCAGCGATTACAGGGTCGGGGTTGGTGGGATCGAAGAAGGGTGGATGAGCCTTTTGCCTCCCAAGGAAATTCGGACCCCTTTTCCTTCGGGGCCGTTCTTGGTCGTTGGGTTGGCCCGATCGGGGCAGGCCGTGGCTCGGCTTCTTGCCGCCCGGGGGGAGACTGTCGTGGCGGTCGATTCCGGGGCATCCCGATGGCGCGGCAGGATTGCGGGAGGTCGGTGTCGAAGTCGTTCTGGATGCAGATGGCGTGGCGCTCCTCGAGGGGGTGCGGACTGTGGTCAAGAGCCCGGGGGTGCCGCGGGAGGCGCCGGTGATCGTGGCCGCTCTGGAGCGGGGGATCGACGTGGTCGGGGAGCTCGAGCTTGCCTGGCGGGCGATTCCCAATCGCTTCCTCGCGGTGACCGGGACGAACGGCAAGACGACCACGGTGGAGCTGCTCGGGCACATCTACCGCTCGGCAGGCGAGCCTGTGGCCGTGGCCGGCAACGTCGGCACGCCGCTCTCCTCGCTGGCCGGCGAGATCGAGCCGGACGCGACGGTGATCTGCGAGTCCTCCAGCTTCCAGCTCGAGGACAGCGTCGCCTTCGCGCCGGAGTGCGCCGTCTTCCTCAACCTCGCGCCCGACCACCTCGACCGGCACGGCACGCTCGAGGACTACCTGGCCGCCAAGCTGCGGATCTTCGCCAACCAGGGCAACGACGACGTCGCCGTCTACAACGCCGACGAGCCCGAGCTGGCCGGCGTCGACCTCGGCGGCTGCGGACGGCGGATCGCCTTCTGCCACGGCGCCGCCCCGGACTGCGAAGTCGCCGTCGCCGAGGGCACGATCTTCTACGACCGTGAGCCGCTGCTTGGCGTCTCCGAGCTCGGTCTCTTCGGCGAGCACAACGTCGAGAACGCGATGGCCGCCGCCGCCGCGGCGCTCTCGATGGGACTCGAGCGCGAGGCGGTGCGCGAGGGGCTGCGGAGCTTCGCCGGCGTGCCGCACCGGCTCGAGCCGGTCGCCGAGATCGGCGGCGTGCGCTTCGTCAACGACTCCAAGGCGACCAACGTCGCCTCGGCCACAGTCGGCCTGCGCGCCTTCGAGGGTGGCGTGCGGGCGATCCTCGGCGGCAGCGAGAAGGGCGAGTCCTACGCGCCGCTGCTCGAGCCGGTGCGCGAGCGCTGCGTCGCCTGCTACCTCACCGGCGCCTCGGCCGGGCGCCTCGCCGAGGCGCTGGCTCCGGTGATCGCGGCCGGGGTCGATCTGCACCTCTGCGAGGGCCTCGAAGAAGCGACGCGCCTCGCCGCCGCCGCTGCGGCGCCCGGCGAGACCGTGCTGCTCTCGCCCGCCTGCGCCAGCTTCGACGCCTTCGAGAACTTCGAGCGGCGCGGCGAGCGCTTCCGCCAGATCGTCGGCGGAGCTGGCGTGAAGCGCCCCTCGACCGAGTACAGCCTGCTGCTCACCGCGACCCTCTGCCTGCTGGCGCTGGGCGCGGTGATGGTCTTCTCGGCAAGCTCGACCACCCAGATCCTCAGCAACGGCAACCTCGCCGAGAGCGCCTTCTACCTCAAGCGCACGCTGATCTTCGGCGCCGTCGGCCTGCTCGTCATGCACCTCAGCGCCCGCCACGGCCTGACCGCGATCCGCCGCCTCACGCCCGGCCTGCTCGTCGCCTCGCTCTTCCTCCTGCTCGTCGTCCTCGTCGCCGGCAACAGCGCCAACGGCGCCAGCCGCTGGATCGGCCCGGGCTCGCTGCAGTTCCAGCCCTCCGAGCTGGCAAAGGTGGCGCTGATCCTCTACGGCGCCGACCTGCTCGCCCGCGAACCGAAGCGGGTGCGCTCGCTGCAGGGGCTGATGCCCTTCCTGCTCGTCGTCGGCACCGCCTGCCTGCTGGTCATGGCCGAGCCCGATATGGGCACGACGATGGTGATCGCCTTCTCGGTCGCCGCCACGCTGATCGCCGCCGGCGCCCGCCCGGTCGACCTCGGCAAGATCGCCCTCGTCCTCGGCGGCCTCGCCCTGCTGCTGACCGTGGTCGAGCCCTACCGGATGGCCCGCCTGACCGGCTTCCTCCATCCGGGCGCCGACGCGGCGGGCAGCGGCTTCCAGGCGGCCCAGGCCAAGATCGCGCTCGGCTCGGGCGGCATCTTCGGCGTCGGCATCGGCAACGGCGTCGCCAAGGCCGGCTTCCTGCCCGAGGCCCACACCGACATGATCTCGGCGGTGATCGGCGAGGAGCTCGGCATGGTCGGCATCCTCGGCGTCGTCGGCCTCTTCGGCCTGCTCGGCTACGCCGGCCTGCGGGTGGCGCAGAAAGCCAGGGACCGCTACAGCAAGCTGCTCGTCTCCGGCCTTACCTCGCTGATCCTGGTGCAGGCGACGATCAACCTCTTCGCCGTGATGGGATTGGCGCCGCTGACCGGCGTGCCGCTGCCCTTCGTCTCCTACGGCAACAGCAGCCTGCTGGCGACGCTCTTTGCCGTCGGCCTGATCCTCAACGTCGCCCGCGGCGGCAGGGCGACAGCCGCGGCGCGGCCCGCTCGCGCCTCCGGCGCCGGCAAACTGCGCGTCGTCGAGGGCGGGCGCGCGCCCGCCCGCAAAAGGAGCAGACCGAACCGTGGAAAAAGCGCCCAGAGTCGTAGTCGCAGCGGGGGGAACCGCGGGACACGTCGTGCCGGCGATGGCCGTCGCCGACGAGCTTCGGGCTAGCGGCGCCGCCGTCTCCTTCCTCGGCACCAGGGAGCGGATCGAGGCCGAGCTGGTGCCCGCCGCCGGCTATGAGATCGACTTCCTCAAGGTGCGGGGGATCGACCGCCGCAACCCGCTGCGGGCTGCCGTCGCGGTCGGCGAGGCGGTCGGCGCGATCGGCGCGGCGCGGCGCGCCCTGCGGCGCCGCGAGGCCGACGTGGTCCTCGGCGGCGGCGGCTACGTCGCCGGGCCGGCGGGGCTCGCCGCGGTGCTCTCGCGAACGCCCCTGATCCTGACCGAGGCCGACAGCCACCTCGGCCTCGCCAACCGGCTGCTGGCGGGACGGGCGCGCCGGGTCTGCCTCGCCTTCCCGATCGAGGGTCGCGGGGGCGATCCCTACCTGGTCACCGGGCGCCCGGTGCCCGCCGCCGTCCTGCGCGCCGACCGGGCCGCGGCTCGCCGCCGCTTCGGCATCGCCCCCGAGGCGCGCTGCCTGCTGGTGATGGGCGGCAGCCAGGGCGCCCGCTCGATCAACCAGGCGACGATCGAGGCCTTCGCCGAGGCGGGAGCGGGCGGGCCCGACGCCGAGTTCCGCCGCGACTTCCACGTCCTCCACCTCAGCGGCCGGCGCGATCACGAGGAGCTGGAGCGGCGACTGGCGGCGGCGGCCCACGCCGAGGATTACACGCTGCTGCCCTACGAGCCCGACCTCGGCGACGTGCTCGCCGCCTGCGACCTCGTCCTGGCCCGCTCCGGCGGCTCGATCTTCGAGGTGGTGGCGGCCGGCCGGCCGGCGATCCTCGTCCCCTATCCGTACGCCACAGCGGATCACCAAGCGGCGAACGCGGCCTGGATGAGCGGAGCGGGTGCGGCGGAGACGATCGCGGACGAAGCTCTGAGCGCGTCGCTTCTAGCCGGTCGCGTTTCGTCTCTCTTCGACGACGAGGTACGCCTAGCCGCAATGGCCGAGGCGTCGGCCGCCCTGGCCCGCCCCGACGCGGCCCGCGCAATCGCCGACCAGGTCCTGGCAGCCGCTTCCGGTGCGCCTTATCCCTCTATAGCGAGGAAAAGGCGCACCGGAACATGAGCGACTGGGACAGCAGGCGGCTGCATTTCATTGGGGTCGGTGGGGCGGGGATGAGCGGGTTGGCGCTGGTTTGCGCCGGGCTCGGGGCCACGGTCACCGGCAGCGATCGCAGCGAGTCCTCTTATATGGAGCGATTGCGCGCGGCGGGGCTCGATCCGATCGTCGGGCACGAGGCGGCGAACCTGCCCGAGGGCGCCGAGGTGGTCATCTCGACCGCGATCGGCGCCGAGAACCCGGAGCTGGCGTTGGCCCGCGAGCGCGGTGTCGAGCCGATCCACCGCGGCGCCCTGCTGGCCCAGCTCTCCGCCGAGAAGCGCCTGATCGCCGTCGCCGGCACCCATGGCAAGACGACGACAACCGCGATGTTGGTCTGGGCCCTGCGCGGGCTCGGCGCCGACCCGGCCTTCTTCGTCGGCGGCGAGGTGCCCGGGCTCGGCCGCGGCGGCGAGGCGGCCAACGCCCGCTGGGGCGCCGGCGAGTGGGTGATCGCCGAGGCTGACGAGAGCGACGGCAGCTTCCTCGACCTGAAGCCGGAGATCGCCGTCGTCACCAACATCGAGATGGACCACCACACCCGCTGGGGCTCGCTCGCCGAGCTGCGCACCGCCTTCGCCCAGTTCACCGCGGATGCCACGGCGGTGGTGCGCCCGGAGGACTCGGAGCTGGAGATCGAGCTCGCCGTGCCCGGGCACCACAACCTGCTCAACGCCCGCGCCGCTGTCCTCGCCGCCGAGGCTGCCGGGTTCGAGCCGGCGAAGGTCGCCGCGGCGCTCGCTGACTTTCCGGGGGTGAAGCGACGGCTCGAGCTCAAGGGAAGCCGCGACGGCGTCCGCATATATGACGACTACGCCCACCACCCGACCGAGGTCCGCGCCGCCCTCTCGGCGCTACGCGAACAGGGCCCCGGCCGGCTGGTCGCCGTCTTCCAGCCCCATCTCTACTCGCGCACCAAGGCCTTCGGCGAGGAGTTCGGCGCCGCCCTGGCTCTCGCCGACGAAGTCGTCGTGCTCGACGTCTACCCGGCACGCGAGCAGCCCGTCGGCGAGCTTGCCGGTGTGAGCGGCCTGCAGGTGGCGCAAGCGGCGGCGGAGCGGATGGGGGGGCGCAGGGTGTTCTGGCTGCCGGATCCCAGCGCCGATGCCCTGGCCCGCCTGCTCGAGCGAAACCAAGCCGTCGGCATCACCGACCAGGTGCTGGTGACGATCGGCGCCGGCGACGTCTTCAAGCTCGGCGAGGCGCTGGCAGACGGGGAGGGACAGTGAGCGCGCAGCCGGCCTCGGTGCAAAGCGACTTCCCCCTCGCCCGCCTGACCACGGTTCGCACCGGCGGTGAGGCGGACTTCTTCGCCCGCCCCGGCAACGAGGGGGAGCTGCTCGCGGTGCTGGCCTGGGCCGCGGACGAGGGCCTCCCTCTCGGCGTGATCGGCTCGGGCTCCAACCTGCTCGTCGCCGACTCGGGCTTTCGCGGGCTGGCGCTCAAGCTCGACCGCGAGCTGGCGACGATCGAGCGCGAAGGGGAGGAGATGGTCTGCGGGGGCGGTGCGCGTTTCCCCTCGGCCGCGGCCAAGGCCGCGAGCTGGGGCCTGGCCGGGATCGAATTCGGCGTCAACATCCCCGGCACCGCGGGTGGGGCGGTGAGGATGAACGCCAACGCCTACGGCGGGCAGCTGGCCGAGGTGCTCGCCTGGGTCGACGTCTTCACGGCGAAGGGCCGCGAGCGCCGCGCGCCGGGGGAACTCGGCTTCGCCTATCGCAGCTCGAACCTGAGCGCGGGCGAGGTCGTCTCGCGCGTCGCCTTCGCGCTCCGCCCCGACGACCCGGCAGCGATCCGCGCCCGCCTCAACGAGATGCGCGGCAAGCGCCGCGAGGCCCAGCCCTCCGGGATCAAGACCTTCGGCTCGACCTTCAAGAACCCCGAGGACCCGCGGGCGGAGGGGCGCAGCGCCGGGCAGCTACTGGAGGCGGCCGGATGCCGCGGTCTCGCCCACGGGGAAGCCCGCTTCGCCGAGAAGCACGCCAACTTCGTCGAGAACACCGGCCACGCGAGGACCGCGGACGTGCTGGCGCTGATGGCCGAGGGCCGCCGCCGCGTGCACGAGCTGACCGGCGTCGTGCTCGAGCCGGAGGTGCAGGTCCTGGGCGAGGTCGAGTGGCCCGAGGGTTGGGAGCTATGAGCCGCCTGTTGCGGCGGTTCTATCGCTGGGTGATCGTGGTCCTGGCGGTGATCGTCGTCGCCTTCCTCGCCCAGAAGATCGCCGGCGACAAGACGGTGGAGCCGCACCTCGTCTCCTCCGAACCGGTCGCCGTGATCGGCAGCGGCAGCGAAGCCGTCGCGGTGGCCGACGACGGCACCGTCCTCACCTGGCTGGCGCCCCCCGAAGACGGCCGTCTGCCGCAGTTGCCGCTCAGCTCGCCGCCGAAGGGCCCTCGTCTGCAGGGCCCGGCGCTCGAACAGGTCCGCGTTCTCGCCGCCACCCCACCGGTCCTGCGGCCATACGTCGCCGGCACCCATTTCGGCGAAAGCGGGGTGGAGGTCGAACTCAGCTCGGGAATCGAATTGATCTTCGGCAACGCCTCCGATGCGACGCGCAAGTGGCGAGCGGCCGCGGCGGTGCTCGCCGATCCCTCGATCACGGCGCTCGATTATGTAAACGTGCTCGCGCCGGGACGGCCCGAGGTAGGCGGCTCTGGGCATACGCTTCCGCCCATCGAATGAACCCTCGACCACAGGGTTAGGTCAGCACAACCCTCAAGTAAGCCTTGAGATATGGGCCTTGCAGGATGTCGCCCGGCCGTTTGACAGACCCCGCCCGATACCCTACGTTGAGCGCAATTTCCGCGGTTAACGCGTACGCTTGAACTCTCAAGCATTGCTGCAGCGTCGGACAGAACGAAGGCTCAACTCAACACCCAGTCCTCGGACCGGGACATATCCAGCCCCAAGCGGGGCCGGGCTTGGAGAAATCGGGAGATGGAATCCACATACCTAGCGGTGATCAAGGTGGTCGGCGCCGGCGGCGGCGGCACCAATGCCGTCAGTCGCATGGTCGATGCCGGCATTCGCGGCGTCGAGTTCGTTGCCGTCAACACTGATGCTCAGGCGCTGCAGGCGTGTGACGCCGACATCAAGCTCTCGATCGGCCAGGAGCTGACCCGCGGCCTCGGCGCCGGCGGCAACCCCGAGGTGGGTGCCGGCGCGGCGGCGGAGAGTCGCGACGAGATCAAGGAGGCGCTGAAGGGCGCCGACATGGTTTTCGTAACGGCTGGCGAGGGTGGCGGCACGGGCACCGGCTCGGCGCCGGTGATCGCCGAGATCGCCAAGGAAGAGATCGGCGCGCTCACCGTTGGCGCCGTAACCAAGCCCTTCGAGTTCGAGGGCAAACGACGGATGCAGCAGGCGCTCGAGGGAATCGAGAAGCTGCGCAACAACGTCGACACCCTGATCATCGTTCCCAACGAGAAGCTGCTGCAGGCGGTCGAGCGGCGCACCAGCGTGCTCGAGGCCTTCCGCCAGGCCGACGACATCCTGCGCCAGGGCGTGCAGGGCATCACCGACCTGATCACGATCCCCGGCCTGATCAACCTCGACTTCGCCGACGTGCGCACGATCATGCGCGACGCCGGCTCGGCCCTGATGGGGGTCGGCTCCGCCTCCGGCGAGGCCCGCGCCCTCGACGCCGCCAAGGCGGCGATCACCTCGCCGCTGATCGAGGAGTCGATCAAGGGCGCGACCGGGATGCTGCTCAACATCACCGGCCCCGAGGACCTCGGCCTCTTCGAGGTCAACGAGGCGGCCCAGCTGGTCCAGTCCGAGGCCGACGACAACGCCAACATCATCTTCGGCTCGGTCGTCGACCAGTCGATGAAAGACGAGGTGCGGGTGACGGTCATCGCGACCGGGTTCGAGGGCTTCGAGCTGCTGGCTCGTTCGCCCCAGCGGGTGCGACGTCGCTACGAGTCGCGGCCGCGGATCTCAGCGGAGGACACGGACATCCGCAAACTGCGGGTCTCGGATGACGACATCGACGTCCCGGGGTTTCTCAAAGAATGAGCTGGAGGTGGGGGGGCCGTCGTCAGGCCCTCCCGCCGCCGCTTCGCGGGAGTTCGTCGGGAGGGCCTGACGACGGCCCTCGACACGAACTGCATTCGTTGAAGGCTCGCGCGTCTCGGCGTCACCTCGCCGGTGAGCTTCACAGGTCCAGCTCGTAATAGAGCGCCGACGCGGCGCTTGGAGGGTCGTCGGGGGTCCTTGTCAGGAACTCCCGCGAAGCGGCCTGATAAGGGCCCCCGACGACCCTCCGAACCCCCGTGCCCAAGCAATAGCCTTGCCGGTTCATGGCACTGCGGACACCTCTTTACGTGAAGCACACTGAACTCGGCGCCAAGCTCGTTGATTTCGCCGGCTGGGAGATGCCGGTCACGTATGAGGGGATTCGCGAGGAGCACTCGGCGGTGCGGACGCATGCGGGGATGTTCGACGTCTCGCACATGGGCGAGGTCGAGGTCGAGGGGCCGGGGGCGCTCGCCTTCCTGCAGCGGGTGCTCTCCAATGACGTGGCGAAGATCGACGTCGGTGGCGCCCAGTACTCCTGCCTCTGCAACGAGGAGGGCGGCGTGCTCGACGACCTCTTCGCCTACCGGCTCGGCGGCGATCGCTACCTGATCGTCACCAACTCGGCCAACCACGAGGCCGACCTTGCCTGGCTCGGGCGCTGGAGCCGTCAGTTTGGCGACGTCGCCGTGCGCGATGTCGCCGACCGCTACGCGATGCTCGCCGTGCAGGGCCCGCACGCCCGCGCGATCCTCACCGGCGCGCTCGGCATCGCTCTGCCGGCCCGGATGCGGGTCGCCACGGCCCGGATCGGCAATCGGCCGGCGCTCGTCTGCGGCACCGGCTATACCGGCGAGGACGGGGTCGAGCTGCTGGTCGACCCCGAGATCGCGCCGGCGATCTGGGCCGAGCTGCTCGACGCCGGCGTCGTCCCCTGCGGGCTCGGCGCCCGCGACACGCTGCGGCTCGAGGTCTGCTTCCACCTGCACGGCAACGACCTCACCCCCGAGCGCAACCCGATCGAGGCCGGGCTCGGCTGGTGCTGTGCCGAGGCGACCGGGTTCCTCGGCGCCGAGGCGGTCGCCCGCGCTCGCCGCGAGGGCACGGCCGAGAAGCTGGCGCCGTTCAAGATCGAGGGCGCCGGCATCCCGCGCCAAGGCAACCCGGTGCTGGCCGGCGGCGAGCGGGCCGGCACCGTCACCTCGGGCACCTTCTCGCCCTCGCTCGAGCTCGGCATCGGCATGGCCTACGTGCGCGCCGACCTCGCCGAGCCCGGCACAGAGGTTGAGATCGACGTGCGCGGCAAGCATCGTCCCGCCCGGATAGCTTCCAAGCCCCTCTATAAGAGGGCGTCGGGAAAATGATCGCGGACCGAATGAGGCCGAGTGACGCTGCGCGGATCCGGCCCTTCCCCGGTTCCCACGCAGCGCTGCTGCGCGGAAACCGTCTCATGACCGTCCCGCTTGGTCATCGACCTCCTCGGTCTCGCGCTAATTTTCCCGACGCCCTCCCGCCGAAAGGATGACCTTGTCCGACGCGCACTATCCCGACGACCTGCTCTACCACGACCAGCACGACTGGGCGCGGCTCGACGGCGATGAGCACGCCGTCTTCGGGATCACCTGGTACGCCCAGGACAGCCTCGGCGAGGTCGTCTTCTACGACGCGCCCGAGCTCGGCGCGACGATCTCCAAAGACGCCTCCTACGCCGAGGTCGAGTCGGTCAAGGCCGTCTCCGACGTGATCGCGCCGATGTCGGGCGAGATCGTCGAGGTCAACGACTCGCTCGAAGACAGCCCGGAGAAGATCAACGAGGACCCCTACGGCGAGGGCTGGCTGGTCAAGGTCAAGCTGACCCATCCGGAGGAGCGCGGCGCCCTGCTCGGGGCCGAGGAATACCGCAAGATGCTGGAAAAGGCCTAGGAAGCCCCGCCACCCGCTTCCGTAGCCTTCAGCCAGTGACCCGCTACACCTCAGCCACCGACGCCGACCGGGCGGAGATGCTCGCCGCGATCGGGGTCGGCTCGGTCGACGATCTCTTCGAGCAGATCCCCGAGCCGCTGCGCCTCGGCCGTCCGCTGGCGCTGCCCGAGGGGATGAGCGAGGCCGAGGTCTACGAGCGCCTGGCGGCGCTGGCGGCGCGCAACGAGGACGCCGAGGGCCAGATCTGTTTCGTCGGGGCGGGAATGTACGACCACTACGTGCCGGCGATCGTCGACGCGATCACCCAGCGCTCGGAGTTCCTCACCCCCTACACGCCCTACCAGCCGGAGATTTCCCAGGGCGGCCTGCAGGTGATGTTCGAGTTCCAGACCGCGATGTCGGAGCTGACGGGGCTGCCGGTCTCCAACGCGGGCCTGTACGAGGGGCCCTCCTCGGTCGCCTCGGCCGGTTACCTGGCGATGGCGGCGACCAAGCGCAAGCGCTTCGTCGTCTCGCGCGGCCTACACCCGCACAGCCGCGAGACCCTGGAGACCTACGCGGTCGGCTACGGGGCGGAGGTGGTCGAGGTCGGGCTGCACGGCGGCGAGACCGATGCCGCGGTCCTGGCCAAGGAGGTCGACGAGAGGACCGCCGCCGTCTTCCTGCAGAGCCCCAACTTCCTCGGCGCGGTCGAGCGAGGTCGAGGCGCTCGGCGCCGCGGCGAAGGAGCACGGCGCGCTGCTGGTCGTCGCCTGCGACCCGATGACGCTCGGCGTGCTCAAGCCGCCCGGCGAGCAGCGGCGCCGACATCGCCCTCGGCGAGGGTCAGCCGCTCGGCAACCGGCTCGACTTCGGTGGACCCTCCTTCGGCTTCTTCTGCGCGAGCGAGGAGCAGATCCGCCGCATGCCGGGCCGGATCGCCGGCGAAACCGAGGACGTCGACGGCCGTCGCGGCTTCGTCTTGGCCCTGCAGACGCGCGAGCAGCACATCCGCCGCGAGAAGGCGACCCACAACATCTGCACCGCGCAGGCGCTCAACGCGCTCGGCGCGATGGTCCACCTCGCCTGGCTCGGCCGCGAGGGCTTCCGCGAGCTCGGCGAGCTGCTGGTCCGCCGCACCGCCTACGCCCGCGAGCGGCTCGCCGCGGTCGAGGGGGTCGAGCTGCTGCACAGCGCGCCGGTCGCGCGCGAGTTCGCCGTCCGCCTCGACGCGCCGGTCGAGCCCGTGCTCGAGCGCTGCGCCGAGCGCGGCATCGCCGCCGGCTACCCGCTCGGCCGCGACTACCCCGAGTACCAGGACGGGCTGCTGATCGCGATCACCGAGCGCCGCACGAAGGCCCAGATCGACGCGCTCGCCGAGGCGCTGGGCGATGCGGTCCGCGCCGAGCGTGGCGCTTTGTTCCCCGACGTGGGGGAAGAAAGCGCCACAGCCCAGGAGGTGCGGTGATGGCGCTGACCGAGACCCCGATGCAGGCGCGAACGCGCCCGCACGATCTACGAGAAGTCGAAGTCGGGACGGCGCGCCGCCGTGCTGCCCGACGCCGAAGTTCCCGAGCCGCCGCTCGCGGAGCTGATCCCGGCCGAGCTGCTGCGCTCAGAGCCGCCGCGCCTGCCCGAGATCGCCGAGCCGGAGATCGTCCGCCACTACAACAAGCTCTCACGCCGCAACTTCGACCTCGACAGCGGCTTCTACCCGCTCGGCTCCTGCACGATGAAGCACAACCCGCGGCTCAACGAGCGGGTCGCGGCGCTGCCCGGCCACGCCCGGCTGCACCCGGCGCAGGACCCGACGCCGCGCCCAGGGGGCGCTGGAGCTGATGTGGCTGCTGCAGCAGAGCCTCGGCGGAGATCTGCGGCCTGCCCCACGTCAGCCTGCAGCCCTCGGCCGGCTCGCACGGTGAGCTCGCCGGCCTGCTGCTGACCCGCGCCTTCCACGCCGACCGCGGCGAAGAGCGGACCAAGGTGCTGGCGCCCGACACCTCGCACGGCACCAACCCGGCCTCGGTGACGATGGCCGGCTACGAGGTGGTCAAGGTCGCGACCAACGAGCGCGGCGGGGTCGAGATGGACGACCTGCGGGCGAAGATCGACGAGGATCCCGACCAGGTCGCCTGCCTGATGCTGACCAACCCCAACACGCTCGGCCTCTTCGACGAGAACATCGCCGAGATCGCCGAGCTGATCCACGCAGGCGGGGGGGACGCTCTACTACGACGGCGCCAACCTCAACGCGGTGATGGGCCACTCGCGCCCCGGTGACATGGGCTTCGACATCGTCCACGTCAACCTGCACAAGTCCTTCAGCCAGCCGCACGGCGGCGGCGGCCCGGGCGCCGGCCCGATCGCCGTCTCGGAGCGGATCGAGCCCTTCCTGCCGCGGCCGCAGGTGGTGCGGCGCGAGAGCGACAACGGCGGCGGGCCGAGCTTCGACCTCGACTTCGAGCGGCCCAAGTCGATCGGCCGCCTGCGCGGCTTCCAGGGCAACTTCGGCGTCTTCGTCCGCTCCTACGCCTACATCCTCAGCCTCGGCGGCGACGGCCTCGCCGAGGCCTCGGAGACCGCAGTGCTGAACGCCAACTACCTCGAAGGCGCGCCTCGCCGAGGGGCGCGTCCGGCGAGCGTCTGCCGCTCGCCTTCGACCGCCACTGCATGCACGAGTTCGTCCTCTCCGGCAAGCCGATGAAGCGCGAGCTCGGCCTCGCCACCCTCGACCTCGCCAAGCGCCTGCTCGACTTCGGCTTCCACCCGCCGACCGTCTACTTCCCCCTCCTGGTCGAGGAGGCGCTGATGATCGAGCCGACCGAGACCGAGACCAAGGAGAGCCTCGACGCCTTCGCCGAGGCGATCGAGCAGATCCTCGCCGAGGCCGAGAGCGACCCCGAGCGCGCCAAGCAGGCTCCTTACACGACGCCGGTGCGGCGGCTCGATGAGGTCAAGGCGACGCGGCACCCGGTCGTGCGCCAGGTGATTTTGTAGACGCTTCGGGCCATGGATATGGGTCTGCCGGACGCGCTTTGCGCTGAGTGTCCGGCAGACCCATATCCATGGCCCACGGTGCCGCCGAGCTGACCTGGCTAAAGCTCGGGCAGCGTTTGCTTGAGCTGAAGCACCGGGGCGAAGAGGTCCCCGTGTTCGTCGATTCGCTTCAGGACGTCTTTCGCCTCGAAGGCCAGTGAGGCGGCGTCGTCCGTCTCGACCGCTCGTTCGACCTCGTCCCAGGTGAGGGGGGTCGAGACGGTGGGGTGTTCGCGGGCGCGCAGGGAGTAGACGGCGATCGTGGTCTTGCGGCGGTGGTTCTGGGACCAGTCGACGAAGACCTTGCCCTTGCGTTCGACCTTCTTCATTTTCGAGACGACCAGGTCGGGGGTCTGCTTCTCGAGCAGCTGGGCGATCGCCCGGGCCAGCGGTTTGGTGCCGCCCCCGGCCTCGTCGCCCTCGTAGGTGACCTCGTCGTTGTTGAGCGGAGCGTAGACCTGCAGGCCCTTCGAGCCCGAGGTCTTGGGGAAGCACTCGAGGCCGAAGTGGGCGAAGAGCTCGCGCAGGCGCAGCGCGACCCGGCAGCAGGAGAGGACTTCGGCGGGCGGGCCCGGGTCGAGGTCGAAGGCGAGCACCGTGGGGCGGTCGGGCGCCGCCGCGAGCGAGAGCGAGGGGTGCAGCTCGATCGCCGCCAGCTGCGCCATCCAGACCAGGGTCGGGCGGTCTTCGCAGACGCAGAAGTCGATCACCCCGGCGTGCGGGCCGGCTTCCACGGCGGCCGTCTTCACCCACTCAGGGCGGTGCTTGGGGCAGCGCTTCTCGAAGAAGGCGGCGTCGGTGTCGTCGACGCCTTCGGGGAAGCGGCGCAGCGTCAGCGCCCGTCCTTGCAGGTGGGGCACGATCGCCGGCGCCACCTTGGCGTAGTAGTCGACCACCTCGCCCTTGCTGAATCCGGCCTTCGGATAGAGAACCTTGTCGAGGTTCGTGAGTTTCAGCTCACGCCCGTCGACCTCGACCTGGCTGCTGCCGGCCACTGCCTACTTGGCCGACTTGGCCTTGGCGGGCGAAGCTGACTTCTTCTTGGCGGCGGGTTTTTTCGCTTTCGCCGCGGTGCGTTTCTTGGCCGCCGGCTTCTTCGTCGTCTTGCCCTTGCCCTCGCGCCTCTCCTGCACGTTGGCGATGCTCTGCTCCAGGGCGGCCATCAGGTCGGGCGCCTTGGTCGGCTCGCGGCTCCTCCGCCGGCGCCGCGACGACCTCCTCGCCGGCCGCCTTGCGTTCGATCATCGCCAGCAGCTCCTCGCGGTACTCGTCGCGGTAGATCGTCGGGTCGAAGTCGCGGGTCAGCGAGTCGATCAGCTGCTCGGCCATCTCGACCTCGCGCTTGCCGATCTTCGGCGCCTCTGTGGGCAGCACGTCGTCGAGCTCGGCGGGCGGCACGACCTCGTCGGCGAAGCGCATCGTGGTCAGGGTGAGCACGCCGTCGCCGGGGCGGATCGCCGCCAGGTGCTCCTTGTTGCGAAAGACGAAGCGGGCGATTGCCACCTTGCCCGAGCGCTCCAGCGCCTGGGCCAGCAGCGAGTAGGCCTTCTCGGCGCCCTCGGCGGGGCCGAGGTAGTAGGGGCTGTCGAAATAGATCGGGTCGATCTCGGCGATCTCGACGAAGTCCTGGACCTCGATCGCCCGCGTCTTCTTCGGGTCGAGCGAGGCGAGCTCGTCCTTGCTCAGCGGCACGTAGCGGTCTTTGGTGATCTCGTAGGCCTTGATGATCTTCTCGTAGGGGACTTCTTCGTCGGTCCCTTCGGCGACGCGGCGATGTTTGATCCGGGCGCTGTCGGACTCGCGGATCTCGCGCAGGGCGATGCCGCGGCGGGCCACCGCGCTGTACAGCTTGACGGGCACGTTGAGCAGCCCGAAGCTGATCGAGCCGCTCCAGATCGCTCTAGCCATCGGCGTTCACCTACCCGATTGTTCCAGCCGCTCACGCGGGCGGCAAAGCGGCGAACGGCAGCGAGAGGCATCTTGCGCCCGCCACGGTGGGATCATCCGCCGGTGCTGTTTGAGCTCAGCGAGGTCAGCCTGACCCGCGGCGATCGCCGCGTCCTCGATTCCGTCAGCGCCGCGATCCCGCTCGGGTCGACGGCGATCGTCGGGCCCTCGGGGGCCGGCAAGTCGACCCTGCTGCGGCTGCTCAACCGACTCGCCGACCCCGACGCGGGGACGATCGCCTACCGGGGCAGGCCGCTCGACGAGTACGAGCCGCTGGCCCTGCGGCGCGAGGTCTCGCTGGTGCCGCAGCTGCCGGCCCTGCTGGAGGGAACCGTCGAGTCGAACCTGGCCTACGCCGCGCGCCTCGCCGAAAAGGAGCTGGACGCCGCGCGCTGCCTGCGCCTCGCCGGGCTCGACCCCGACTTCGCCGGTCGCGACGTCGCCAGGCTCTCGGTCGGCGAGCAGCAGCGAGCGATGCTGGCGCGCGCCCTGGCGCAGGGGCCGAGCGTGCTTCTCCTCGACGAGCCGACCTCGGCCCTCGACCACGCGGCCCGCGACGCGATCGAGGCGACGCTCGCCGAGCTGCGCCGCGAGCTCGAGATCTCGATCGTCCTGGTCAGCCACGACCCCGAGCAGGCCCGCCGCCTCGGCGACTGGGTGGTGCGGCTCGAGCAGGGGCGGGCGATCGAGGCCGGTCCGGTCGAGGAGCTGATGGCCTGATGAGCACCTCGATCCACCTCAGCCCCGGCCAGGTCGCGGCCTCGCTCGCCCTGGTCGCGCTCGCCGCGGCGATCTCCTTCTGGCGCAAGGCCGACCTCGAGCGCGACATCGGCATCGCCACCGTGCGCTCCTTCGTCCAGCTGACCGCGATCGGCTACGCGATCAAGCTGATCTTCGAAGCCGACACGCTCTGGTTCGTCTTCGCCCTGCTGGCGGTGATGGTCGTCTTCGGCGCGCTCACCGCGCGCAGCCGGGCGAAGAAGGTGCCGGGTGCCTTCTGGCCGCTGCTGATCGCGCTGGCCCTGGCCGGCGGCACCACCCTCGGTCTCGTCGTCGCCCTCGGCGTCTTCGAACCGACCGCCCGCTACCTGGTCCCGGTCGGCGGCATGGTGATCGGCAACGCGATGACCGCCTCGGCGGTGGCGCTGAACCGCCTCGGCGACGAGATCGCCGAGTCGCGGCCCAAGATCGAGGCGACCCTGGCGCTCGGCGCCACCGCCCAGGAAGCCGCCGCCCCCTTCGTCCGCCGCGCCCTGCGCTCGGGGATGATCACCCTGGTCGACTCGACCAAGACCACCGGCCTGATCTTCTTCCCGGGCACGATGGTCGGCATGCTGCTCGCCGGCGCCAGCCCCACCGACGCCGTCCGCCTGCAGTTGATCCTCCTCTACGCCCTGCTGGGCAGCGTCGCCATCGCCGGTCTGGTCGCCACCGCCTTCGCCTACCGAAACTTCTTCACCCCGGCCCAGCAGCTTCGAGAGGGCTAGCAGCACCAGCCCTCTATCCGGGGGAACAGCGCCGGTCCGCGGTGACCGGGCGAGAAGACCGAGGAGATGCTGCCGATCGCTTCTAGGTGACCCCGCCGGTCAACCGGGAGGAAGAGCCATTGATCCGCGGCGGGCCAGGCGAGCAATAGGCGACTGCCGTCGGGTGACCAGGCGAGCTGATCCAGGCGTCCGGAGACGGCGAAGAGCCGGCTTGGGGGGCCGCCGTCGGGGTCGACCAAGAGCGCTTCGCTGTGCGGTTTGCCTGCCCGCGAGCGCCGTTCGAGCAGCACCGCGATCGTGGGCCGATGCGGGGCGAAGGCCGCCGCGCGCACGAGGGCACCGGCGGGCAGGGCGATGCGCCGGGGCCTGCCGAGGCCGACACGGGCGGCGAGCTTGTCGAAGCGCAGTCGGCGCAGCCAGAGGCCGTGGGGCGTGATCTCGAGCAGCGAGCGACCGTCCGCGCTCCACGCGAGGGCCGTGATGCCCGGCACGGCGGCTGCCGAGGCCATGACCCGCGCGGGGTCGGTTTCGACGACGCGTATCCGTCCGGAGGCGTCGACGTAGGCGAGCAGGTGCGGGCCCAGGGGGAACCAGACGGGCGCCACCGGCGCAGCGCGCCCGAGCCGGCGATCGTCGTTGCCGTCGGCCCTGACCACACGCAGCGAGCGGCCCGCCCGGTAGGCGATGCGGAACCCCGAAGGGGACCAGCGCGGGTCGCTGAGCGGCCCCGCCGCCGAGATCGACCAGTGCGGCGTGCCGCCGGGCTCGATCGCGCTCAGGGTGCGGCCGGAAACGGCGGCGACGAAGAGGCCGTGCGGGGACCAGCTCGCTTCGGCGTAGCGGCCGAGCAGGCGCCGCGAGCCGTCGGGTTGGAGCGACCCAGGGGCCGCGCGCAGACTGCACCAGCAGCCGGCCGCCGCCGGGCACCTCGGTCAGCGCCGGCCGCGCGTCGCGCACCCCGGCGGTGAAGACGTCGCCGATCCAGTTGCGCACGGCGGCGCCGGCGGGGGAGAGCAGCAGCGCCGCGAGCAGGGCGGCGGCGGCGAGCGCGACGGCGAGCCGCGGCAGGACCGGGCGCACGGGCGGCCGCCACTCCGCGTAGGCGCGTTCGACCAGGGCGAGCCCGCGGGCCTCGGCCTCCGCCGCGCCGGGGACCGGCTCCTCGCGCAGCAGCGGCGCGCAGGCGCTCGCTCGTTCATCCCTCCACCTCGATCAGGTCGCGCAGGCGGTCGAGGCCCCGGCGCAGGCGCGAGTTGACCGTGCCGCGCGGCAGCCCGAGCATGCGTCCGATCTCTCCCGGCGTGTACTCGAGCAGGTAGCGCAGCACGACCACGGCGCGCTGCTCGGGCGGCAGCTCGCCCAGTGCCGGCATCAGCTCGCCCAGCTCCGACCCGTCACTCCGCCCGGGGGCCGGCTGCTCCTCGGGCTCGCCGGCGCCGGCACGCAGCGCCTCGCGCCGTCCCCAGTCGACCGCGCGGTTGACCACGATCCGGTGCAGCCAGGGCGCGAAGGGCCGCCGGCGGTCGAAGCGGTCGAGGTTGTCGACGGCGGCGAGGAAGGCCTCCTGGGCGATGTCCTCGGCCGCGGCGGCATCGTGGACGACGAGGTAGGCGGCGCGCTGCGCCCGCCCCCAATGCCGCGCGTAGAGCGCGGCGAGCGCCTCTCCCGAGCCCCGCTGGGCCTCCCGGATGAGCCTCCGCTCGCTGACCTCAGTGCCCAAGCCGTCACCTCTGCGGCCCAGCATCTCAACCTTTGCCCACCTCGCGCCTCCCAGCGCCCGACCCGGTCGAGGGCGTCGTTGAGCCGCCCGGACAGACTTTGCGAGAGCGCGCCCCGCGGCAGCTCGACCACGTAGGAGGCGCTGCCGGGAAAGCGGTGGTTCTGCCAGTTCGGCCCGGTGCCGGCGGGCCAGGGCATGAGGCGGAAGGGGACGTGGGCGAGGCGGGCGAAGCGCCGGCCCGCGGGTGCGCTCGGTCCCCAGGCGCGGACGAAGGCGCCGGCCGCGGCGGATCTGGTGGAACCAGATCGTCACCCGTGGCCGCAGCCTGCGAACGAGGCGCGCGGCAAGGCGGGTTTCCGGCTCGGAGAAGGGCCGCGGCCCGGAGTATGCGGGCGTTCCGGGTTCGCCGATCGGTGTCGCCACCCGGCCGGGAAGTTGCGGTTCAGGTCGACCCCGCGACCGTTCAGCCGTGCTCGCCGCGGCGCTGCCGTCCGGGTTGAGGCTGGGGACGAGGAAGACGTTCGCATCGGGCTCGGGGCAGCCGTTCCGCAGGGGCGCGACGCTGCGCCCGCGCGCACTCGTCGCCGTGGATGCAGCCGAAGACGAGCACGCGGCCGCGGAAGCGCGGGTCGCCGTACTGGCGCAGGCGGATCGGCCGCCCTTGCAGCGAGTGGCCGATCGCCCCGCTTCGCTCGACCAGGTTGCCCGGGCGGCGCGGCGTCGGGCGAAGGCGAGGAAGCCCGATGCCGTCGGGGCTTTCGACTCGTGCCGGCGCGTCAGCTTGCCGACGTCCACCGACAGCAGCGGCGCCGTGTGCGGGGTGACCCGGCCGGAGTCCGGCGAGCGGGGATATGCGGCGAGCCGGCTATCCGCCGAGTCCAGACGCAGCTTCAGCATGTAGGGGTTGCGCAGCCGCTCCAGCCCCGGCAGGTCGACCCGCAGGAAGCGCCCGGTGACGGTGTCGAGCACGAGCAGGAAAGGCAGGCGCATGTCGCCGTCGTAGAGGGCGTAGGCCCAGCGCCCGTCCGGGCTGCTCGCGCCGCTGATCGGCAGCCCGGTGAGCGGGCGCCCGCTGTTGCTCACGGCCAGCGGTCGCGGCACGAGCCCTCCGTTGCGGGTGTCGAGGGTCCACAGATCGAAGTCGTCCGAAAGGCGGTCATGGGCCGAGCCGCGGTCGCGCGTCCGGTAGTGCCTGAGGTAGAGCTTCGAGCCGTCGGGGGAGATCGCCTGGAAGTGGAACCGACCGCGCGGGTTCAGGTAGTGGATCGCGTGTTGCGGTCGCTCCTGCCCGGGCCGGCGCGGGTGGCGAAGGTAGACGTCGGTGTCGAGGATGGCCAGCTTTGTTTGCGGCGGCGGGTAGGCGCGACTGAAGTTGACCAGCGCCAGCGTCCTGCCGTCGGCCGAGAGCCCGCCGGCGCTGCCGTCGTAGGCGACCGCGGGGATCGCGTAGCTCCCCCGCAGGTACCACCAACGGTCGATCGCGCCGTCGCTCATATCGATCCGCTCGACCACCGTCAGCGCCGGCTTGGTCCGCGGGTTGACGGTGACGTAGCGGTAGGAGGTGCCGTCCTGTTCGGTGACGATTCCCTGCGCGGCGCCGGTCGCACCGATCTCCTTGGCGGCCGCGGTCGCCGTCACGGCGAAGGCCGCCGTCAAGGCAAGAAAGAAGCGGAGGAATCGTCGCGCTGTCTTGTCCTGTCGGGTCACACAAGGGATACGCGCGAGCCGGCCCCAGAGGTCCCGCCCTCCGTTGAAGCGCCCCCCATTGACTACCCCTGAGGTAGTCAATGGGGGGCGCGTCCTACACTCGACGGGTGTCCCGTGCGCAGCGCCTGACCCTGGTCGCGACGATCCTCGGCTCGACCGTCGTCTTCCTCGACTCGACCGTGGTCAACGTCGCTCTGCCGGCGATCGCCGACGGGCTCGACGCCGGGTTGGCGGGGCAGCAGTGGGTGGTTGAGGCCTACATGCTGACCCTGGTCTCGCTGCTGCTGGTCGGCGGCTCGCTTGGCGACCAGTTCGGCCGGCGGCGGATGTTCGTCATCGGCCTGATCGCCTTCGGCGCCTGCTCGGCGCTCTGCGCGATCGCGCCCACGGTCGAGTTCCTGATCGCCGCCCGCGCCCTGCAGGGGATCGCCGGGGCGCTGCTGGTGCCGGGCTCGCTGGCGATCGTCGCCGCCACCTTCGAGGGCGCCGAGCGCGGCAAGGCGGTGGGGACTTGGACCGCCTGGACCGGGATCGCGACCGTGATCGGGCCGGCCGGCGGCGGCGCCCTGATCGGGCTCACCTCCTGGCGAGCGATCTTCTGGGTCAACCTGCCGCTGATCGCGGCGACGGTGGCGCTGACCCTGCACGCGGTGCAGGAGAGCCGCGACCCCGACGCTTTCCGCGGCATCGACTGGACCGGGATCGGGCTCTCGGCCGCCGGCCTCGGCGGCCCGGTCTTCGCCCTGATCGAGCAGCCGACCCGCGGCTGGGGCGACCCGATGGTCTGGGTGCCCCTTCATCGCCGGGATCGCCTGCTTCGCCCTCTTCGTCAGGCACGAGATGCGCGCCCGCCACCCGATGCTCGACCTCGGCCTGTTTCGGATCCGCAACTTCGCCGTCGCCAACCTGACCACGCTCGCGACCTACGCCGGCCTGATCGGCGGCCTCTTCTTCGTCGGCCTCTTCCTCCAGCAGGTGGCCGGCTACTCGCCGCTGGAGGCCGGCCTGGCGACGACGCCGGTCTCGCTGATCCTCTTCTTCCTCTCGCCGCGCTGGGGCAAACTGGCCTCGGGCACCGGGCCGCGGCTGCCGATGACGATCGGCCCGATCGTCGGCGGGCTCGGCCTGCTGTTGATGCTGCGGATCGGCGCGGGCGCCGACTACGTCACCGACGTGCTGCCGGCGATCCTCGTCTTCGGCCTCGGCCTCTCCGCCACGGTCGCGCCGCTGACCGCGACCGTGCTCGACTCGGTCGAGGAACGCCACGTCGGCATCGCCTCCGGCGTCAACAACGGCGTCTCCCGCGTCGCCGGCCTACTCGCGATCGCCGTCCTCGGCGCCGTCATCTCCGCCTACTTCGGCTCGACTCTCGACAACAACCTCGGCGATCGCCCCCTAGGCCCCCGCGCCGCCCACATCGTCTCCGACGCCAAGGCCCAGCCGCTTGCGGTCCCCAAAACCAACAAGCTCCCCCCGGCCCAGGCCGCCCGCGTCAGCACCGCCTCCGCCGACGCCTCCACCTCCGCCTTCCACCTGGGCATCGGCATCGCCGGCGTCCTGATGATCATCGGCGGCGCAGTCTCGGGCGTTGGAATCGAGAACCCCAAGCATCGACGAGAAGCTCTACCAAGCCGCGGTTCGGCCCAAGCAGGCGGGTGCGGTCATGGAGCTGACGCTGACTGCTCCCCGTCGGAGCCTGCCACCGAACCCGCTTGAGCGCACCCTCATCCCCGCCTGAGGGCAAGGGACGGGTGCCCCTCGAACGGGCGGATACTCAAAGTCGTCGCGCTAATTAGCGCGACGACTTGTCCGGGCGAGGGGCACCCGTCCCTTGCGCCCTGACTAGGCTGCCGGATGTGAGCGCACCAATCGTCTTCTCTGGCATCCAGCCCACCGGCCGCAAGCACCTGGGCAACTTCATCGGCGCCATTCGCCAGTACGTCGAGGGCCAGGACCGCGGCGACCCGGCGATCTTCTGCGTCGTCGACCTGCACGCGATCTCGGTCGCCTACGACCCGCTTGAACTGCGCGAGCGCCGCTACGACACGGCCGCGATCCTGCTCGCCGCCGGGCTCGACCCCGAGCGCTGCGTCTTCTTCTGCCAGTCCGACGTGCCCGAGCACAGCGAGCTCACCTGGCTGCTCTCCGCCGTCACCTCGCACGGCGACCTCAACCGCATGCACCAGTTCAAGGAAAAGGTGGGCAAGCAGCGTGAGCTGGCCTCGGCGGCGCTCTTCTTCTACCCGGTGCTGATGGCCGCCGACGTGCTCGCCTACCGCGCGACCGAGGTTCCGGTCGGCGACGACCAGCGCCAGCACGTCGAGTTGATGCGCGAGATCGCCCGCCGCTTCAACGAGCGCTTCGGCGAGACCCTGGTCGTGCCGGAGCTGCTCGTGCCCGAGGTCGGGGCGCGGATCATGGACCTGCAGGAGCCGGAGCGGAAGATGTCGACGACCGGCGGCACCGAGAACGGCACCGTGCTCGTGCTCGACGAGCCCAAAGCGATCCTCAAGAAGATTGGCAGCGCGGTCACCGACTCCGGCCGCGAGATCGTTCACGATCGGGAGGCGAAGCCGGGGATTACAAACTTGATTGAAATTCTCGCCGCGGTTCGAGGCCAGTCGGTCGCTGAGATCGAAGAGGATGCACGGCCACTGGGCTACGGCGCCTTCAAGGACACGGTTGCCGCGGAAGTCGTCGAGTACCTGACCCCGGTCCGCGAGCGCTACGCCGAGCTGCGCCCCGACGAGACGGCGCTGGAGGCGACCCTCGCCGCCGGCGCCGAGAAGGCCCGCGCGATTGCGGCGCCGGTCGTCGCCGAGGTGCGCGAGCGCATGGGCTTCGGGCCTGCCTAGCGCGTCGTCGCTCCGGGGCGTTACGGTCCCGGTGTGACCGTCGCCGAGCTGGACCTCGACCTCGACGTCTTCGCCGGTCCGTTCGACCTGCTGATGGCGGTCGTTCTGCGCGAGGAGGTCAGCCTGCTCGAGGTCGAGCTGGCCGAGGTCGTCGTCGCCTACGTCGAGCACCTCGAGCGCACCGAGGAGCTCGAGCTCGACGTCGCCACCGAGTTCCTCGTCCTGATCGCCTCGCTGCTGGAGCTGAAGTCGCGGCTGTTGCTGCCGGGCGAAGAGGAGGAGCTGGAGGATCGCACTCCCGAGGAGGCGGTCGAGGAGCTGCTCGCGCGCCTGCTCGAGTACCGCCGCTACCGCGACGCCGCCGCCGTGCTGGAGCAGCGCTTCGAGGCCGAGCGCGGCTACCTCTACCGCGCGGCGCCGCTGCCGCCGGCGCTGCGCAAGGTCGCGCTCGACGCGGCGACCGCGGTCTATGACCCGGAGCGGCTCGGCGCCGCCCTCGGCGACCTGCTGACCGAGCCGCCGCAGCTGAACCTCGACCACATCCGCCCGACCGTCTCGCTGCAGAAGCGTCTCGCGGTCCTGCGCGAGGCGCTGCGCGGCCACGCCGGCATCGACTTCGACGAGCAGTTCGGCAAAGAGGACCGCCTCACTCAGGCGGTCACCCTCTTCGCCCTGCTCGAGATGTACCGCAAAGGCGAGGCGACCTGGGAGCAGTCCAAACCCTTCGGCCCGATCCAGATCACGAAGAAGGAGGCCGCGCCAAGTGAGTGACCTGACCCGGACGATCGAGGCGCTGCTGTTTCTCTCGCCGCAGCCGGTCGGCGCGCGCGACCTGGCCGAGGCGACCGAGTCGACCGAGGGGCAGGTCGAGGAGGCGATCGCGCTGCTGCGCGAGGACCTCGCCGAGGGCAAGCGCGGCGTCGTCCTGCGCGAGGTCGCCGGCGGCTTCGCCCTGGCGAGCGACCCCGCCAGCGAGGCCGCTGCGCGCCGCCTGCTGGCCAAGCCGCGCACGCCGCCGCTGACCCAGGCCCAGGCCGAGACGCTGGCGATCGTCGCCTACCTGCAGCCGGTCACCCGGCCCGAGGTGGCGCGGATCCGCGGTGTCACCTCCGAGTCGGCGGTGCAGACGCTGGCCGAGCGGGGGCTGATCGAGGAGTCGGGGCGGTCTCAGTTCGGGGCGGCGATCTTCAAGACGACGGAGCTGTTCGAGCGGCTGTTTGGGCTCGCCGGGTTGGATGCGCTGCCGGATCCGTCGCAGTTTGATCCGACGCCGGAGGATGAGCGGGAGTTGCGGGAGAGGCTGCTCAAGGCTGGGGAGCAACGGTCGGAGCCATGAGGGTGGGCGGGACCGGGGGAGGTCCCGCCGGAACAACAGCGGGGAGGTTCCGTCGGGCCTCCCCCGGTCCCGCGAACGCCCATGAGGCTCGCCAAGTTCCTCGCTCATGGAGGGGTTGCCTCTCGGCGGAAAGCTGAGGTGATCATCTCCAAAGGGCGGGTCAGGGTGAACGGGGCGGTGGTCACCGACCCGGCGCGGGACGTGACTGATGCTGATGAGGTCCGGGTGGATGGGAGCTTGGTTGGGACGGAGGCTCGGGAGGTTTGGGCGGTTAATAAGCCGGCCGGGGTGGTTTCGACGGCGAGGGAACCGGGAGGACGACCCGCCGTGGTGGAACTGGTCGATACGGAGGCGCGGCTCTATCCGGTGGGGCGGCTCGACGCCGAGTCGACTGGGCTGCTTTTGCTCACCAACGACGGTGAGCTCGCCAACCGTCTTACGCATCCGCGCTACGGGGTGAGCAAGGCCTACCGGGCGGAGTTGCGGCGGCCGCCGTCCGATGCCGATTTGGGGCGGCTGCAGCGGGGGGTGGAGCTCGAGGATGGGATGACGGCGCCGGCCGAGGTGCAGCGGCTGGGGGAGCGCGAGATCGAGATCGTGTTGCGGGAGGGACGGAATCGGCAGGTGCGGCGGATGGCCGAGGCGATCGGCAACCGGGTGGTGAAGCTGCGGCGGGTGCGCTTTGGGCCGATTGAGCTCGGGCGGCTCAGCAGCGGACAGGCGCGGCGGCTGGGGGAGAAGGACATCGCCCGGCTCTGGGAAGATGCCAGGCGATGAGTGAGGAACGCCTCTTCGCCGTCCGCGGCGCCGTGCAGGCCGCCGCCAACGAGGCCGACGCGATCGTCGGCGCGACCGAGGAGCTGATGCGCGAGCTGCTCGAGCGCAACGCGCTCGGCGCCGAGGCGATGGTCAGCTGCCTCTTCACCACGACCGAGGACCTCGACGCCGAGTTCCCGGCCGTCGCCGCGCGCCGGCTCGGCCTCGACACGGTGCCGCTGATCTGCGCCCGCGAGATCGACGTGCCGGGGGCGATGCCGCGGGTGATCAGGACGATGGTCCACTACTACGCGCCCGTCGGCCACAAGCCGGATCACGTGTACTTAGGTGCGACTCAGGAGCTGCGGGCAGACCTCCACGCGGCCCAGTAGCGCCGCGCCCGGCACAATGGTGCGATGAGCGTCACCTTTGCCGAGAAGCTCGCCCGCATGCCGGGCTACCAGGCCGGCGTGCCGACCGGGCAGGCACCCGAGGCGATCGCCGCGGGCGGGATCGCCCAGCTCGCCTCCAACGAGTCGCCCTCGCCGCCGCACCCGAAGGTGATCGAGGCGATCACCGCCGCCGCCGGGGCGATGAACCGCTACCCCGACCCCGACGCGACGCTGCTGCGCCGCCGCATCGCCGAGCGCTACGACACCGACCCGGCCCGGGTCGCGGTCGGCAACGGCTCCTGCGAGATCCTGCTCGCCGCCGCCGAGGCGCTCTGCGAGCCCGGCGCCGAGATCCTCTACTCCTGGCCCGCCTTCTCGATGTACCCGTACCTGCCGGCGCTGACCGGCGCCCGCGAGGTCCGCGTGCCGCTGGGCGAGGGCGCCGTCCACGACCTCGACGCGATGGCCGCCGAGGTGACCGCGGCGACCCAGCTCGTCCTCGTCTGCAACCCGAACAACCCGACCGCCACCCACGTCCCCGCCGCCGAGGTCGCCGAGTTCTGCGCCGGCCTGCCCTCCCACGTCACCGTGATCCTCGATGAGGCCTACGTCGAGTTCCAGACCCACGACGACGTCGACGCCGGCGTCGACCTGCTGGCCGACCTGCCCAACCTGGTCGTCCTGCGCACCTTCAGCAAGTGCTACGGCCTCGCCGGCCTGCGGGTCGGCTACGCCCTGGGCGCGGCCAAGTTCCGCGCCGCGATCGACGCCGTGCGCCAGCCCTTCAGCGTCAACGCCCTCGCCCAGGCGGCCGGGGCCGAGGCGATCCTGCACCAGGACGACGTCACCAGGCGGGTCGAGAGCACGATCGCCGAGCGCCTCCGGGTCGAGGAGGGGCTGAGCGAGCTCGGCCTCGCCACCGCCGAGACCCACGCCAACTTCTCCTGGATCGACCTCGGCGACGCCGATGAGGCCGCGACCGTCGCCGGTCTCGCCGAGTGCCAGATCGCCGTCCGTCCCGGCACCCCGCTGGGCGACCCCGGCCACATCCGCGTCTCCTACGGCACGCCGGCCGAGAACGGCCGCTTCCTCGCCGCGCTCGGCGAATTGCTCGACTAGCGCTCCCGCACCTGCTACAAAGTCAGGGAAGGTGAAGCGATCAGCCGACACGACGAGCCCCAGCCGCGCCTCCGGCGCCGCGCTCGCTCACGCGCGCTTCTCCTATTTCTGGCGATTTAGCTAGGCGTCCGGCCTCGCGGCTCTGCCGCAGCGAAAAGCAGCAACCGGCCCGGGCGCCGCTCGTGACTCGTTCCGCCGCACCCCTGCGGCGGGAAACCGGAAGTAGGCTTGTGAACGTGGAGGAAGGTGAAGGCAAGATGATGATCGGGATGAAGGGAGAGACTCGAGACCGGGTCCGCGACCAGCGGATCGAACGGATCGAGGAGCTGGTCTCGCCGGGAGCGCTGCTCTCGGACCTGCCGCTGGGCGACGATCGCGAAGCCGCCGTGGTGCGCGGCCGCGGCGAAGTCGGCAACGTGCTCGACGGCAGCGACGACCGGGTGCTTGTCGTGGTCGGGCCCTGCAGCGTGCACGACCCGGCGGCGGCGCTGGACTACGCCGGCCGGCTCGCCGAACTTGCGCGCAAGCTGAGCGGCGACCTGCTGATCGCGATGCGGGTCTACTTCGAGAAGCCGCGGACGACGACCGGCTGGAAGGGGCTGATCAACGACCCCCACCTCGACGGCTCGCTCGACGTCAACACCGGCCTGCGCGTCGCCCGCCGGCTGCTGCTCGAGGTGCTCGACTACGGCCTGCCGGTCGGCACCGAGTTCCTCGACCCGATCACGCCGCAGTACATCGCCGACGCGGTCTCCTGGGGAGCGATCGGCGCCCGCACGACCGAGAGCCAGACCCACCGCCAGCTTGCTTCCGGCCTCTCGATGCCGGTCGGCTTCAAGAACCGCACCGACGGCAACGTCCAGGTCGCGGTCGACGCGGTGCGCGCCGCGGCGGCGCCGCACGCCTTCGCCGGCATCGACGACGCGGGTGCGCCGGCGATCCTCTACACCGCCGGCAACCCCGACGGCCACGTGATCCTGCGCGGCGGCCGCGGCGCGCCCAACCACCGGGCTGAAGGCGTCGCCGAGGCGCTGGAGCTGCTGCGCGCCGCCGGGCTCGCCGAGCGGCTGGTGATCGACGCCTCGCACGACAACAGCGGCAAGGGCCCCGCCCGGCAGCTGCTCGCCGCCGGTGAGATCGCCGACCAGGTGGCAGACGGCAACGCGGCGATCGCCGGCGTCATGCTGGAGTCCTTCCTGGTCGAGGGGCGCCAGGAGCTGGGCGAGGGCGAGCTCGTCTACGGGCAGTCGATCACCGACCCGTGCCTCGACTGGGAGGCGACCGTCTCGATCCTCGAACAGCTGGCCTCGGCGGCAAGGGCGCGGCGCGGCGGATGAGGATCGCCGTCCTCGGCGTCGGCCTGATCGGCGGCTCGATCGGGTTGGCCGCGCGGCAGCGGCTCGATGCCGAGGTGGTGGGGTTCGACCCCGATCCGGCGACGCTCGATCGTGCTCTCGAGGAGGGAGCGATCGGCAGTGCCGCCGACTCGGTGGAGGAGGCCTGCGCCGCTGCCGAGGTCGTCTTCTGCGCCGCCCCGGTGGCCGGGCTGACCGCGCTCGCCGAGGCCGCGCTCGCCGCCTGCGGCCCGGAGACCGTCGTCACCGACGTCGGCTCGACCAAGCGCGACATCGTCGCCGCCCTCGGCACCGATGAGCGCTTCATCGGCGGCCACCCGCTGGCCGGCGCCGAGACCTCCGGGGTCGGCAACGCGCGCGCCGATCTCTTCGAGGGGGCCCGCTGGTACCTGACGCCGAAATCGGCCCGCTCCAGCGGCCTGCTCTACGACCGCCTGCAGCGCACCGTCGCCGGGCTCGGCGCCCGCGTGCAGGCGATCGACGCCGAGGCCCACGATCGCCTGATGGCGACGATCAGCCACCTGCCGCACGTCGTCGCCAACGTCCTCGTCAGCCAGGCGGCGGCCGAGCTGAGCCGCGACTCCGAGCGGATGCCCGAGGTCGGGCCGAGCTTCCGCGACACGACCCGGGTCGCCGGCGCCAACCCGGCGATCTGGGGCGACATCTTCGCCAGCAACCGCGAGGCGGTCGCCGAGGCGGTGGACGGCGTCGCCGAGCGGCTGCGCGAGGCCGCGGCGCTGATCCGCGCCGGCGAGCGCGAGGCCGTCGCCGCCTGGCACGCCGAGGCAGGCAGCGACCGCCGCCGCCTGCTCGAGACCGAACTCGCGGGCGGGCCGCTGCGCGAGCTGCGCGTCGTCGTCGCCAACCGCCCGGGGACGATCGCCGAGCTGGCACTGACGCTGGGCGAGGCCGGGGTCAACATCGAGGACATGGCCCTCTACCCGGCGCCCGACATGACCTCGGGAGCGGTCTCGCTCTGGGTCTCCGGCGACGAGCAGGCCGGGCGCGCCGCCGCCCTGGTGCGCGAGCTGGGCCACAGCGTCAGCGCCGTCGGCAACGGCGCCTAGGCGATGGCGACGCGCTTCGATCCGAGCGGGCCGCTGCGCGGCTCCCTGCGGCCGCCGGCCGACAAGTCGATCTCCCACCGCGCCGCGCTGATCGCGGCGATGGGCGAGGACGTGACCGAGATCGAGGGCTACCTCGACTCGGCCGACACCCGCTCGACCCTGGCGGCAGTGCAGATGCTCGGCGCCGAGGTCGAGGGCATCGCCCCCGACGCGATCGCGCCGACGATCCGGGTCCAGGGCGTCGGCCTGCGCAGCGCCCGCAGCGCCGCGATCGACGTCGGCAACGCCGGCACCCTGCTGCGCCTGCTGCCGGGCTGGCTCGCCGGGCAGCCCGACGGCCGCTGGACGCTCGATGGCGACGACTCGATCCGGCGCCGCCCGGTCGACCGCGTTGCCGAGCCGCTGCGCCGCATGGGCGCCCACGTCCACTGCCGCGAGGGGCGGCTGCCGCCGCTCGAGATCGAGGCGGCGCCGCTGCGGGCGATCTCCTACGAGCTGCCGATCGCCAGCGCCCAGGTCAAGTCGTGCCTGCTCTTCGCCGCCCTGCTGGCCGAGGGCGAAACCTGGATTCGCGAGCCCGCGCGCAGCCGCGACCACAGCGAGCGTATGCTCGCCGCCGCCGGCGCCGACGTCGCCTGGCTGCGCGGCGGCATCGCCGTGCGCCCCTCCAAGCGGCTCGAACCGGGCGAGCTCGTCGTGCCCGCGGACTTCTCCTCGGCGGCCTTCTTCCTCGTCGCCGCCCTGCTCGTGCCGGGCAGCGAGGTGACCCTGGAGGGGGTCGGCAACAACCCGACCCGGACCGGCCTGCTGTCGATCCTCGAGCGGATGGGCGCCGAGGTCGAGCTCGAGCCGGTGGGCGAGCGCGGCGGCGAGCCGATCGGCACCCTGCGCGCCCGCGCCTCGGCCCTGCGCGGCACCGAGGTCGGCGGTCGTGAGATCCCGCTGACGATCGACGAGCTGCCGCTGCTGGCGCTCGCCGCCTGCTTCGCCGAGGGCGAGACGACGATCCGCGACGCCGCCGAGCTGCGCCGCAAGGAGTCCGACCGGGTGGCGAGCACCTGCGCGGCGTTGGCGGCGCTCGGCGCCACGGTCGAGCCGCGCGAGGACGGGATGCGGATCGAGGGCGGGGGAGGGTTGCGCGGCGGCACGATTTCCTCCCACGGCGACCACCGGATCGCGATGCTCGGCGCCGTCGCCGGCCTCGCCTCGCGCGAGGGCGTCGCGGTCGAGGGGATGGAGGCCGCGGCGGTCAGCTACCCCGGCTTCGAGGCCGACCTCGCCTCGCTCGCGCGGCGCGGCGCCTGAGCGCGCAACGCCGCGAGCGAGCCGCGTCTCTACGCTGCCGCGCATGGTCATCGCAATCGACGGGCCCGCGGGGGCCGGCAAGTCCACCGTGGCCCGCGCCCTCGCGGACGAGCTCGGCTTCACCTACCTCGACTCCGGGGCGATGTACCGCTGCGTGGCGCTGGCGGCGCTGCGGCGCGGGACCGATCCCGACGATGGCGGCGCAATGGCCGCGCTCGCCGGCTCGATCGCGATCTCGCTCGAGGGCGAGAGCGTCGGCCTCGACGGCGCGGACGTCAGCGCCGCGATCCGCGAGCCCGAGGTCAGCGAGGCCTCCTCGCGCGTCTCCGTCCACCCCGGCGTGCGCGAGGCGATGGTGGCGCGCCAGCGCGAGCTGATCGCCGCCGGCCGCTACGTCGCCGAGGGCCGCGACATCGGCACCGTGGTCAGCCCCGAGGCGCCGCTGAAGGTCTTCCTCACCGCCTCGGCCGAGGAGCGCGCCCGCCGCCGCGCGGCGCAGACCGGCGAGGACGCCGCCGCGGTCCTCGCCGCCCAGCGCGAGCGCGACCGCCGCGACGAGACCCGCGCGCACAGCGCCCTGCGCGCCGCCGCCGACGCGGTCGAGATCGACACCACTGGCCTCAGTCAGGACGAGGTCGTGGCCCGCATCGCCGCACTTGCCGTAGAGCGGGGGCTCGTATGAGCAGGTGTGGCGAGTTCTTCCCCCGCGGTGGGGAAGAAAGCGCCACAGGGAGGCGGCGATGAGCCTGCCCACCGTCGCCATCGTCGGCTTCCCCAACGTCGGCAAGAGCACCCTGGTCAACCGCCTGGCCGGTGGCCGCGAGGCCGTGACCCACTCCGAGTCGGGCGTGACCCGGGACCGCAAGCGGGTGCGCTGCGAGTGGAATGGGCTCGCCTTCGAGCTGCTCGACACCGGCGGCATCGACCTCGAGGACGAGTCCGAGCTGGCCCGCGACATCCAGCGCCAGGCCCGGCTCGGGATCGCCGAGGCCGACGTGGTGATGCTGGTCGTCGACGCCCGCGCCGGCGTCCGCGCCGGTGACGTCGAGCTGGCCCGGACGTTGCGCGGCGCCGAGTGCCCGTGATCGTCGTCGCCAACAAGGTCGACCGGCCCGAGGACGAGCACCTGACCGCCGAGCTCAACCAGCTCGGCCTCGGCGAGCCGCTGCCGGTCTCGGCAAGCCACGGCCTCGGCACCGGCGACCTGCTCGACCGCGCGGTCGAGCTGCTCGGCGAGCACGCCCGGCCCGGCGAGGACTCCGACGCCGTGCGGGTGGCGGTGATCGGCCGCCCCAACGCGGGCAAGTCCTCGCTGGTCAATGCCTTCCTCGGCTCCGAGCGGGTGATCGTCTCCGATCGCGCCGGCACCACCCGCGACTCGATCGACACCGAGGTCGAGGTCGACGGCCGCCGCGTCATCCTGGTCGACACCGCCGGCCTGCGCCGCCGCTCCAAGGTCGCCGGCACGGTCGACTACTACGCCCAGCTGCGCTCCGAACACGCGGTCGAGCGCGCCGACGTCGCCCTCGTCGTCTGCGACGCCGGCGACGGGATCACGGCCGAGGACCTGCGCGTCGCCGAGCTGGCGATGAAGGCCGGCTGCGCGACCCTGCTGGCGCTCAACAAGTGGGACGAAACCCGCACCGACGTCGACGACGCCCGCGCCCGCGTCACCCAGAAGCTGCGCCTGCGCCCGGCCGTGATCACCTGCTCGGCGACCCGCGGCCGCAACGTCGCCAACCTGCTGCCCAAGGCGCTGGCCCTGGCCGACCGCGCCGCCGAGCGGATTCCCACCCCCGAGCTCAACCGCTTCGTCACCGAGGTCGCCGCCAAGACGCCGCCGCCCTCGCGGCGTGGCCGTCGCCTGCGCATGTACTACGCGGCCCAGGTGGGGGAGCGGCCGCCGCGGATCGCGATCCAGGTCAACGACCGCAAGCTGATCAACCGCGAATGGGCCTACCACCTGGAGAACCGCCTGCGCGAGACCTACGGCCTCGAGGGCGTCCCGCTGGTGATCGACTTCGTGCCGCACTCGGGCACTCGGCGCGGTCGCTGAAGCCATTGCTTCAAACAACCATTTAGGCTTGGCCGATGAGCGATATCCAGCCACTCGCCGAGGGCGAGTACCTCTTCACGTCCGAGTCCGTCACCGAGGGTCATCCCGACAAGGTGGCCGACGCGATCTCCGACGCCGTGCTCGACGCGGTGATGGCGGGCGACCCGGAGGGCCGCGTCGCCTGCGAGACGCTGGTCAACACCGGCATGGCGGTGGTCTCGGGCGAGATCTCGACCAGCGTCCACCTCGACGTCCCCGAGCTGGTCCGCGAGACGATTCGCCGGATCGGCTACGACCACGGCGACTACGGCTACCACTGCGACCACATCTCGGTCCTGGTCTCGCTCGACAAGCAGTCGCCCGACATCGCCCAGGGCGTCGACAAGGCCTATGAGACGCGCACCGAAGCGACCGAGGACGAACTGCTCGTCGCCGGCGCCGGCGACCAGGGAATGATGTTCGGCTACGCCACCGATGAGACCGAGGCGCTGATGCCGATGCCGATCCACCTCGCCCACCGGCTGGCCGAACGGCTCGCCGCGGTGCGCAAGGACGGCACCCTCGACTACCTCGGCCCCGACGGCAAGACCCAGGTCACGGTGCGCTACGCCGACGGCCGCCCGGTCAAGGTCGAGAAGCTGCTGATCTCGACCCAGCACGCCGAGGGCGTCGAGTCGGAGTCGAAGATCAAGCCCGACCTCTGGGAGCACGTGGTGCTGCCGGTGCTGAACGCCGAGGCCGCCGGCCTCTTCGAGGAGAGCGAGCTGCGCCGGCACTTCCTCGTCAACCCGACCGGCAAGTTCGTGATCGGCGGCCCGGTCGGCGACGCCGGCCTCACCGGTCGCAAGATCATCGTCGACACCTATGGCGGCATGGCCCGCCACGGCGGCGGCGCCTTCTCCGGCAAGGACCCGTCCAAGGTCGACCGCTCCGCCGCCTACGCCTCGCGCCACGTCGCCAAGAACGTCGTCGCCGCCGGCCTCGCCCAGCGCTGCGAGGTCCAGGTCGCCTACGCGATCGGCGTCGCCCGCCCGATCTCGCTGATGGTCGAGACCTTCGGCACCGGCACCCTTCCCGACGCCCAGATCTCGCGCCTGGTGGAAGCGGAGTTCGACCTCCGCCCGGGCGCCTTCCGCGGCTACCTCGACCTGCACCGGCCCGTCTTCAGCCAGACCGCCGCCTACGGGCACTTCGGTCGCGAAGGGGACGCCTTCACCTGGGAGCGGACGGATCGGGCTGACGCTTTGAAGGTGGCGGCGGAGTCTGCTGCAACGCCTGCGTAGACAGCGGCCGGGGTAGGGGTTTCGCTTAACTTTTTGGGTCTTGCAAAACAAGCGGGGATGAGACCCGGATAGAAGACATCCGCTGCCCTCAGAAGGCTCTGCGTGGTTCTAAAACGCGGAGTCAAGGAGGAACAGCGGATGCAAGATCAAGTTAGCCGTCTCGTCGGCTTGGACGGCTTCAGGGTGAGAGGCGTCATCGAGAGGGGCGACCAGCTCGACCTCGAGGTCGAGCTGGTCGCGCGAGCGGCATCGTGCCCCCACTGCTCAGGTGTGGAGCTGGAGGTCCACGAGCGGCCGGTGGTCACCCTCAGGGACCTGCCGCTGTGTGGCCGCCGGGCCACCCTGCGCTGGCGCAAGCGCCGCTACCGCTGCAAGGCATGCCGGCGCACCCACACCGAGAGCTGTGAGCAGGGCCGCCCGCGTCAGCGGCTCACATCCCGTTTCCGGGCCCGGCTGATCGAGCGGGCCGGCTCGGGCGGCGCCCACGCAGAGATTGCCCGCGAGGAGGGGACCTCGCGCTACCAGGTCACCCGCGCGTTGAGGGTTGCCGCAAGGGAGGCGATCGGCTCCCGCCCGGCGCTGCCGCGACGGCTCTCCTTCGATGAGGCCGCCCACCGCAAGGGCTACGGCAACCTGGCCACGGTCGTCTCAGACCTCGATCGCCGCCGCGTGCACGAGGTGCTCGACGGGCGCTCAAGGGCAGTGGTGGAGCGCTACCTCGGCTCCCTGAGCGAGGCCGAGCGCGATGCCGTGGAGGTGGTCTGCATCGATCCCTATGACCCCTACCGAAATGCGGTGCGAGCAAAGCTCCCCCAAGCCAAGATCGTTGCCGACCCCTTCCACATCGTGCGCGGCGCCGGGGAGGCGCTTGACAGCGTACGGCGCATCCGCCAGCGCCGGCTGCGGGCAAAGGAGCAGGGTCGGAAGACCCTGCGCGCCACTTGGAACCCGCGCTTTTACCGCGCCCGCCATTTGCTCTTGCGCGGCAGGGAGCGACTCACCGAGTCCCAGCGCCGGCGCCTTTGCGAGCTCTTTGCCCACGATCCGGTGATCGCCGAGGCCTGGTGGCTGAAGGAGCTGCTGCGCTCGGTCTATGCCGCCACCGACCGTGCCCAGGCCACGCAGCGGCTCGACCGCTTCTTCGCCGCTGTGACTCGCAGCGGCCACCAGCCCTTTGAGGCATACGTCAATGGAATCGGGTCTTGGCGCGAGGAGATCCTCGCCTACTTCGATAAGCCTGCCTCAAACGGCTACGCGGAGGGAGTGATCAACAAGGTGAAGGTGATCAAGCGCCGCGCCTACGGCCTGCCGAGCTTTGAGAGCTTTCGGGAGCGGGTGCTCGTAGCATGTGGCTGAAGGGACCATGCTGTGCCTCCCCGCTTAATTTGCAAGAACCAAAAAGTTAAGCGGAACCCCCACCCGAACCCCGCCCACCGCAATCGTCGTCAAGCAGCAGGCGGCTGGGCCTCGCCCAGCCCGTGTGATCCCGCCGCGTTCGCGCCCGTCGCCTGGTCGACGCTGTGCACGACCTGTTGGGGATCGCCGACTCCGTAGAAGACGAAGTTGTAGTCGTCGCCCGCGGCGGTGTCGAAGTCGACGTCGCCGATCTGCATCAGGCGCTGGTAGACCGACTGCTTGTAGTTGACGTTCTGGACCCGCTCGAGGCGGGTCTCCTGGACCTCGCGGGAGACGATGCCGCGGCGGATGTTGAGGCGGCGGTCGGTGATCGTGTAGGTGGTGGCGACGCGCTTGACGAAGCCGATCACGACCGTGCCGGCGATGATCACGAGGACGACCAGGAAGACGGTCGCGCTGCCCGAGCCGAAGAGCTTGAAGAGGACGCCGGCGATCGCGGCGACGAGGATTCCCTTCAGGTAGAAGCCGAGGATCGCTCGCCATGAGGGGTGGCCCTGGAAGATCACCTGCTCCCCGGGGCTGAGGTTGAGCGCCATCGCCGGGCAGCATACCCGCGCCGTCCGCGTTCCTCCATACCTTGGGAAGGTGTCGATAGCCAAGGTCGAGCCGCTCACCACCGCCCGCGCCCTGCGCGGTCCCTTCGACTACCGCCTGCCCGAGGCGATGGCCGATCTGGAGGTCGGCAGCGTGGTCAAGGTGCCCTTCGGCAGGCGCCGCATCCTCGGCGTCGTCGTCGGCCTCGCCGACACCTCCTCGCTGCCCGCTGAGCGCCTTGCAGAGCCGATCGAGGCGCTCGAGGCCGGCACGCCGCCGGAGCTGGTCCGGCTCGGACTCTGGATCGCCGAGGAGTACTGCTCGACCCCCTCACGCGGCTTGCAGCTGGTGCTGCCGCCGGGGACCGGGGCCGGCGGCCAGCGCGTTCGCTCGCGCCAGGAGCTGCGGGCGGAGATCGCGGTGGCGGGAGAGGAGGCGCTGAGCGGCGAGGGGCGGCTCGGGGTCAAGCAGCGGGCCGTGCTGGAGGCGCTGCGCGGGGGCGAGATGTCGGCAGCGGAGCTGGGCGAGGCGGTTGGCTCGGACCGCGGCGTGCTGCGCCGGCTCGAGCAGCGCGGCCTGATCGCGACCCGCAGCTCGCTGGTGCGGCGCCGCTCCAACCAGCCCCAGGTCGGCGCCGCCGCCGGCCGACCGGAGCTCCTGCCCGAGCAGCAGGCCGCGGTCGGGGCGCTCGTCGCCGCCCTCGACGGCGAGGCCGGAGCGCCGCGCGAGCAGCTGCTGCACGGCGTCACCGGCTCGGGCAAGACCGAGGTCTACCTCGCCTCGGTGGAGGCGGCGCTGGCCCGGGGCAAGGGGGCGATCGTGCTGGTCCCCGAGATCGGCCTGGCGCCGCAGGCGGTGGCGCGCTTCCGGGCGCGGCTGGGCGACCGCTTCGCGGTCCTGCACTCGGCACTCTCCGACGGCGAGCGCTACGACGAGTGGCAGCGGCTGCGCAGCGGCGAGGCGAGTGTCTGCGTCGGTCCCCGCTCCGCCGTCTTCGCCCCCCTGCGCGACCTCGGCCTGATCGTGATCGACGAGGAGCACGACGCCTCCTACAAGCAGGAGGGCGACCCCTGTTACGACGCCCGCGCGGTCGCCCGCCGCCGCGCCGCCGAGAACGGCGCCGTGCTCGTTGCCGGCACGGCGACGCCGCGACCGGAGTCCTGGCTGGAGCTGCCCCGACTGGAGCTGCCGCGCCGGGTGGACGGTCGGGCGATGCCGCCGGTGCGGGTGCTCGACATGCGCGAGGCGGACCCCCGCTCGGGCGCCCTGCACGCCGAGACCTGGGCCGCCCTGGAGGGCGTCCGCGCCGCCGGCGCCAAGGCGATCGTGATGGTCAACCGGCGCGGCTTCGCCCCCTGGCTCACCTGCCGCTCCTGCGGGCAGCACTGGAACTGCCCCAACTGCGACGTCTCGCTGATCGTCCACCGCCACAGCGGCCGCCTCGTCTGCCACCACTGCGCCCACAGCGAACCGCTGCCCGGCGCCTGCGGCGTCTGCGACTCGACCACGCTCTCGCGCGCCGGCGTCGGCACCGAGCAGGTCGAGGCGCTGCTGGCCGAGCGGCTGGCGCCGATGCCGGTCTTCCGCCTCGACGCCGACACCGCCGCCGGGCGCGGCGCCCACGCCCGCATCCTCGCCGCCTTCGGCGAGGCCGAGAGTGCCGTGCTGGTCGGCACCCAGATGGTCGCCAAGGGCCACGACTTCCCCGAGGTGACGCTAAGCGCGATTCTCGACGCCGACGCCACCCTGCGCTTCCCCGACTTCCGCGCCGCCGAGCGCACCTTCGCGATGGTCGCCCAGCTCGCCGGGCGCAGCGGTCGCGGGCCGGCCGGCGGCGAGGTGATCGTGCAGACCCTGGCCCCGAGCGCCCCCAGCATTGCCCACGCGGCCGAGCACGACGCCCGCTCCTTCCTCGCCGAGGAGATCGGGCGGCGCGAGGCGCTGCGCTACCCGCCCTTCTCGCACCTGGCCCGGATCGTGCTCAAGGCCGAGTCCGAGCGCCGGCTCGACCGCGCCGCCGCCCTGCTCGCCGAGGGCCTCGCCCCGGCCCTGCCCGGCGACACCGACCTGCTCGGCCCGGCGCCGATGTTCCGCGTCCGCAACCGCCACCGCCGCCGCCTGCTGCTCAAGGCGAGTGAGCGCGAGGCGACCGTCGTCGCGGTCCGCGCCACGGTCGAGCGCCTCGCCGCCGACCGCAGCCTCAAGGACGTGGCGATCTCCGTCGACATCGACCCGCAGTAGGAGCTCCTCAGTCCTTAGACTCGGATTTAGATGAGTGAACCTGCCGAGACGGAGACCGGCGAGCACGAGGTGAGCGAGCTCGAGGCCGAGCTGCTGGAGCGCCGCGAGGCGGCGCTGGCGCACGTGGTCAAGTTCGGCGACCCGGTGCTGAAGAGCAGGGCCTCGCCAGTGCGCGAGTTCGGCCCGGAGCTGCGCGCCGAGGTCGAGCGGATGGTCTCGATCATGCGCGACGGCATGGGGGTCGGTCTCGCCGCCACCCAGCTCGGCGTGCTGCGCCGCCTGCTCGTCTTCCAGGCCGGCGCCGACAGCGAGCCGACCGCGCTGATCAACCCCGAGATCGAGTGGCTCTCCGAGGAGGTCGTCGTCGCCGAGGAGGGCTGCCTCAGCCTGCCGCGGGTCTCGATGGACGTCGAGCGGCCGCTGCACGCCCGCTTCAGCGGCCTCGACGTCGACGGCGAGCCGGTCCGCCTCGAGGCCTCGGGCCTGGAGGCGCGGGTGCTCCAGCACGAGCTCGACCACCTCGACGGGGTCCTGATCCTCGACCGGGCGCCACGCGCGCAGCGCAAGGGCGCCCTGCGCGCCCTGCGCGAGGGCGAGAGCTACAGCCCGCCGCCGGCCGAGCAGGAGGCCGCTGACGAAGGCAGCGGCGAGCATCGCGAGCCGCGCACAGATGCGTGAGTACTAGCGCGTGAGAACCGTCTATCTCGGCACGTCGGAGTTCGCCGGCGAGGTGTTGCGCAAGCTCGCCGCCTCGGCCCACCGGCCGCTGCTGGTCGTCACTCCGCCCGACCGGCCCAAGGGACGCGGCAGGCGCATGCAGTCGCCGCCGGCAGCCGAGGTCGCGGCGGAGCTCGGCATCGAGCTGCTGCAGACATCCGCCGTCAACGACGAGGAGTCGCTGGCGCGGATCAGGGCCGTGCAGCCGGAGGCGGTCGTCGTCTGCGCCTTCGGCCAGCTGATCCGCGAGCCGCTGCTCTCGGAGTGGCCGCTGCTCAACATCCATCCCTCGCTGCTGCCGCGCTGGCGCGGCGCGGCGCCGATCGAGCGGGCGATCATGGCCGGCGAGGAGCGCACCGGCGTCTGCGTGATGCAGCTGACCGAGGGGCTCGACGCTGGGCCGGTCGCCCTGCGCGAGGAGGTAGCGATCGGCTCCGAGGACGACTTCGGGACGCTCTCGGCGAAGCTGGCGAGCCTCGGCGGCGACCTCCTGGTGCGGGCCCTGGACCTGCTTGCTGAATCGCGACTCGAGTTCGTCGAGCAGGACGAGGAGGCGGCGACCTACGCCGAGAAGATCGCCGCCGAAGAGCGGCGCCTGGACCCCGGCAGGCCGGCGAGCGAGCTCGCCCGCACCGTGCGGGCCCTGACCCCGCACGTCGGCGCCTACCTGGAGACGGCCGGCGGCGAGCGCCTGGGGGTGAGGCGCGCCCGCGCCGTCGACGTCAGCGTCAAAACGGGCGCGGTCAAGGCCGAGTGGGGCGCGCTTTTGCTCGGCTGCTGCCGCGGCGCGCTGCGGCTGGAGCTGGTGCAGCCGCCGGGCGGCAAGCCGATGGCGGCGGATGCCTACCTGCGCGGCCACTCGCTGCCGAAGCTGTGAGCGGCGCACGGGCCTCGGTCGCCATCGCGCCCGCGCGCCGGCTTGCCTTCGAGACGATCCGCGCGACCTTCGAGCGCGAGGCCCACACCGAGCTCGCCTTCCGCCGGGCCGCGGATGAGGCCGGGCTGGAGGGCCGCGAGCGCGCCCAGGCGCAGCGGCTCAGCTATGGCGCCGTGCAGCGCCGCGGCACGATCGACGCCGCGCTGGAGCGTCTCGTCGACCGCCAGCTGCGCGAGATCGACCCGCCGGTGCTGGCCGGCCTGCGCCTCGGCGTCTACGAGCTGCTCTTCGCCGACGGCACCCCCGACCACGCCGCGGTCGACCAGGCGGTCGAGCTGGTCAAGCGGGCCGGGGCGGCGCACGCCGCGGGCTTCGTCAACGCGGTGCTGCGCCGGGTCGGCCGCGAGCGCGAGGCCCTGGTCGCGGCGCTGCTCGGCGACGACTCGACCCCGGAGGCGGCCGCCGTCAAGCACTCCGCGCCGCTCTGGCTGGCCCAGATGTGGTGGCGCGAGCTCGGCCCCGACGGCGCTCGCTCCCTGCTCGCCGCCTGCAACCAGCCCCAGGAGTCCTCCTTCCGCGTCAACCCCCTGCGCACCAACGTCGATTCCATCCTCGAGCGCCTCCGCGACGCCGGCGTCACCGCCCACCCTGCCCGTTCCGGTGCGCCTTTTCCCCCTATGGCGGGGGAAAAGCGCACCGCAAGCGAGTGGCCGCTGGGGGCGGCCGAGATGATCGTGGTTGGGGGGCAGACCGGGGGGGTGGTGCCGGAGCTGGTCGCGGCGGGGGAGTTGACGCCGCAGAGCCGTGGCTCGGCGGCAGTGGTCGAGGTGCTCGATCCACAGCCGGGCGAGCACGTCCTCGACCTCTGCGCCGGGCCCGGGATCAAGACCGGCCAGATCGCGGCGCGGATGGGCGACCGGGGTGAGGTGATCTCGGTCGAGAGCGACCCGCAGCGGGCGGCGGAGGTCGCGGCGCAGGCGACGCGCCTGGGCCTGCGCAGCGTCACCGTGATCGAGGCCGACGCCACCGAGGCCGGCATGGCGCCGGGCTTCGACCGCGTCCTGCTCGACGCCCCCTGTTCGGACCTCGGCGCCCTCGCCTCGCGTCCCGATGCGCGCTGGCGCAAGTCGCCGGCGACGATCAAGCGCCTGGTCGAGGTCCAGGCCAAGCTGCTGCGCAGGGCGTTCGAGGCGCTGCGGCCGGGCGGCACGCTGGTCTACTCGACCTGCACGATCTCCCGCCGCGAGAACGAGGAGCAGTCGCGCGCTGCTGGAGGCCGGTGCCGGCGACGCCCCGCGGCTGGCGTCGAGGACCTCGGCGCCCGCGCTCCGGCGCTGCCTCGCCGCCGATCCGCGTTCCAGCTGCGTCCCGACCGCGATCTCACCACCGGTTTCTTCATCGGCCGTGCGACGCGATGATGCCAGGGGATGACCGAGGGCGAGAGCATCATGCGGCGCGCCGCCTGTCCTGGCTGCGGTGAGCCCTGGCTGCGCCCGACGCAGCTCCCCGGCCGCTTCCGCTGCGTGTACTGTCTGCGCCGCTTCGAGCTCGTTTCGCAATGCCCTAATTGCGGAGAACACCAAACCATCGCCCGAATGAGCACGACCGAGGACATGACCTGCCAGACCTGCGGTGACTCGATGCTGAGGCCGGTATGAGCGAGCGGATGAAGGAGATGTCGCCTCGCCGCGGGTCGCGCCCTCGATCCTCTCGGCCGACTTCGCCAAGCTCGGCTCCCAGGTCGGCGAGGTGCTCGACGCCGGCGCCCGGGTGATCCACGTCGATGTGATGGACGGGCATTTCGTGCCGCCGATCACGATCGGGCCGCTTGTCGCCGGCTCGATCGCCGACCAGGTCCACGCCGCCGGCGGGGCGATCGACGTCCACCTGATGATCGAGCAGCCCGAGCGCCATATCGAGGCCTTCGCCCGGGCCGGCGCCGACTCGATCACCTTCCACGCCGAGGCCACCGCGCACGCCAACCGCACCGCGGCGGCGATCCGCGAGCTCGGCTGCCTGGCCGGCGTCGCGATCAACCCCGGCACCCCGGTCGAGGCGGTATCCGAGCTGCGCGACCTCGCCGACATCGTCCTCTGCATGACCGTCAACCCGGGCTGGGGCGGCCAGGCCTTCATCCCCGGCTCTCCGGACAAGGTCTCGCGCCTGGTGCCGCTGACCGGCAAGGCGAAGATCGAGGTCGACGGCGGCATCGACGCCGCCACCGCCGGCTCGGTTGCGGCGGCCGGCGCCTCGCTCTTCGTCGCCGGCTCGGCGGTCTTCTGCGCCGACGATCCGCCGGCCGCCTACGCCGAGATCGCCCGGGCGGCGGGCGCCGTCTGAGCCGGGCGCCCGTGCCGCGAGACCGCAAGCCGCTGCTCGATCTGATCGGGGGCCTCCGCATGCTCGGGGTCGCGATCCTCGGTCTGCTGGCGCTCGGCACCGCCGGCTACGTGATCACCGAAGGGACCTCGGTCGGCTTCGGCTTCGTCTGGGCGCTCGACACGGTCGCCACGGTCGGCTCGATCCCCGAGCCGACCAGCACCGGCGGCCAGCTGCTCAAGGTCGGGCTGATCGTCTTCGGCGTGGGTACCCTCTTCTACGCTCTCGTCACGATCACCGAGTTCCTCGTTGCCGGCCATCTCTCCGGCCTGCTCGAGGAGAGAAGGGTGCTGAGGAAGATCGATTCGCTGAGGGACCACTACGTGATCTGCGGCTTCGGCCGCGTCGGCCGCCAGGCGGGCCGCGACCTGCGCGCCGCCGGCCGCCCCTTCGTCGTGCTCGATATCCACCCCGAGCACACGCGCGAGCGCGCCGAAGCGATGGGCGCCCCCTTCATCGAGGGATCGCCCTCCGACGACGAGGTGCTGCGCTCGGCGGGAATCATGCACGCCGCCGGGATCATGGCCTGCGTCGACTCCGACGCCGAGAACATCTTCATCACGCTGACCGCGCGCGAGCTGCGCTCCGACATCACGATCGTCGCCCGGGCCAGCGTCGAGGATTCCGAAAGCAAGCTGCGCCGCGCCGGCGCCGACCGGATCGTCTCCCCCTACAAGACCAGCGGCTCGCAGATGGCCCGCCTCGCCCTGCACCCGCAGGTGACCGGCGTCGTCGACGTGGCGCCCGAGTACCGCATGGAGGAGATCGAGGTCACCGTCGGCTGCGAGGCGGCCGGCAGGCGAATCGACGAGGTCCGCGGCGAAGCGCTGGTCGTCGCCCTGCGCCGCGAGGACGGTGGCGTCGAACCCGAGCCCCCCGGCCACACGGTGCTCGTCGACGGCGACGTCGTCGTCGCGATCGGCGAAACCGGGTCACTGGAGCAGCTCGAGGGACCTGCTCGCCGCGCCGCCGGCCTGACTCAACCCTGGGCGAGCAGCGCTCCCGTCGTCTCCTGCCACCAGGAGCGCTCCACCTGCGAGATCTCGCTGTCGGCGCCGCGGCCGGCGCACCACTCGGCGAGGGCGCGGCGCGGGCCGATCGCCAGGTGGCGCTCGCCGGTCACCGCGAAGCGGCCGTCGGCGAGGGCGACCAGGGCGCCGGGCTCGTCGCCGCGGGTCCGCAGCCGGGCGCGCACCTCGATCCCGTCGATCCGCAGCGGTCGCGCCGGGTCGTCGCCGAGCGCGCTGCCGGGGCGCACCGAGAAGACCTGGGGAGCCCCGCGCAGAGGCAGCAGCAGCGGCGCCGGCTCGCCCAGCGGGCCCTCGCGCCAGCGCCGCGTCAGTCGCTCGACCTCGCCCCGCCGGCGCTCCTGGACCAGCAGGTGCAGCTCGTCGCCGGGCTCGATCCGGGTCGAGCCGCGCGGCGCCAGCGCCCGCCCCTCGCGCACGATCAGATGTACCAGCGCCTCGCGCGGCAGGCCAAGCTCGCGCACCAGCAGGCCGGCAGCCGCGTCGCCCTCCTGCACCCGCCAGGCGATCAGCTCGGCGCCCAGCTCGCGCACCATCGCCACGTCGGCGACCGGCTCGGGCAGTGCCGGCTCGGTGCTGGTCACGCCCAGTCGGCGGGCCAGCGGCTCCACGCCCGCCCCCTGGATCAGGGTTGAGGTGAGGACGACGAAGAAGACCGCGTCGAAGATCAGGCTCGAGTCGGCGACTCCCGCGACCACGGGGAAGGTGGCGAGCCAGATCGGGATCGCGCCGCGCAGGCCCGCCCAGCTCAGCATCGTCAGCTCGCGCGGGTTGAAGCGCGCCGGCAGGGTCGAGATCACGACCCCGAGCGGCCGGGCGAGAACGATCAGCACCGCTGAGAGCAGCAGCCCCTTGGCGGCGATGTCGAGCAGCTGGCCGGGGAAGACGAGCAGGCCGAGGACGAAGAAGAGGCCGATCTGGGCCAGCCAGCCGAGCCCCTGGTGGAAGGCGACGACCGTGCTGCGCGCCGGCAGCGAGCCAGTGCCGAGGATCAGGGCCGAGACGTAGACGGCGAGGAAGCCCGATCCGCCGAGGCTCTCGGCGATCCCGTAGGAGAGCGCCGCGGTCGCCACCGTGGCGACCGGGTAGAGGCCCTGGGTGGGCAGCTCGATGCGCGAGATCGCGCGCCGCGCCGCCCAGCCGAGCGCCAGGCCGAAGGCCGCGCCGAGGCCGAGCTTGATGAGGAAGAGCCCGGCGATGTCGAGCGCCCCGTAGGAGGGGTCGGCGATCCATTCGCCGAAGCCGACGACGAGCAGCAGCGCCACCGGGTCGTTCATCCCCGACTCGCCCTCCAGGGTTCGCGCCAGCCGCCGCTCGAGGCGCGAGCCGCGCAGCACGGCGAAGATCGCCGCCGAGTCGGTGGCGGCGACCGCGGAACCGAGGATCAGGCCCTGCAGGGTGCTCAGGTCGAAGATCCAGATTGCCGCCAACCCGGTGGCCATCGCGGTGATGAAGGTGCCGAGCGTGGCGAGGCCGACGGCCGGCCCGAACACCGGGCGGATCTCCGGCCAGCCGGCGGTCAGGCCGCCCTCGAAGAGGATCAGCACCAGGCCGATCGTGCCCAGCGTCTGGGTCAGCTTCGCGTCGTCGAACCCGACCCCGCCGATCCCTTCCGAGCCGGCCAGCATCCCCAGCCCGAGGAAGAGCAGCAGGCCCGGCACCCGCACCCGGTCGGCGAGCAGCGCCGCGGCGATCGCCAGGGCGAGCAGGGCGCCACCGATCAGAATCAGCTCGGCGTCGTGGCCACCCATCGACGGACCCTAATCAACCGCGCTACACGTTCTCGTCGATCATCGCCAGCTCGGCCTCCAGCTCCTCCGGCGAGCCCGGCAGCGGCACGTCCTCGGCCCGTTCGTGCGGGCGGCGGTAGACGAAGTAGAGGAGCGAGAAGAGGACGCCGGCGGCGAGCAGGAAGCCGATCTCGACGCGGCGGAACTCGTTGCTGACCAGGGGCACGAAGTTCCAGCCGATGAAGAGGGCGGCGCAGGTGATCCAGCGCGCCGCGGCGCGGCGCACCTGGCCCTGGGCGATGCAGGCCTGGTTGACCGTGACCGAGCCCAGGTAGAGCCCCATGCCGAGCGTGACCAGGAGCAGGCCCTCGCGGTCGTAGGTGAACTTCTTGCTGAAGGCGATCTGCATCGCGGTCGGCCCGACCGCGGCCATGAACAGCAGCGCCAGCGCGGTGAAGGCGACCAGGCCGAGCAGCACCATCCGCACCGAGCGGTGGAACTCGTCCTCGCTGCCCGGCTCCTCGCTGGTGTGGAGGCTGGTCAGGTGGGGGAGGATGCTGGTCGAGACCGCCTGGAAGAGCTGCAGCGGCGCCCGCGCGATCATCAGCACGTTGAAGATGAAACCGGCGGCGGCGGCGCCCTGCAGGCCGCGGATGACCAGCGGCCCGGCGTTGAGGAAGGCCTGTTCGCTGAACATGATCACCAGCACCGCCGCGGCGAAGCCGCCGCCCTTGGCCATCGAGACGGACGAGTCGCCTTCTTCCTTCGCCGCCTCCAGCGGCGCGGCAGCCTGCTCGCGTTTGGCGCGGCGGGCAAAGGCGAAGGGGACGACCATCAAGGAGAGCGCCGGGGCGGCAACGATGCCTACCGCGACCGCCGACTGGCCGCTGAGCACGTTGATCGCGACCAGCACGGCGAAGACCGTGCGGAAGCACGATTCGGAGAGGATCAGCGCGGTGAAGAGGCCGAAGCGCTTGCCGCCGGCGAGGAAGCCGCGGGCGAAGTAGCTGGCGGCGTAGAAGAGGACGGCGCCGAAGAAGACCCAGTAGAGCGTTTCGTTGCCCTGCAGTAGGCCGTCCTGGATCGGTCCGCGCAGGGCGAGGGCGAGCACCGCGAAGGTCAGCGAGAGTCCCAGCTGGATCAACGAGGCATTGCGCATCGTGCCGCCGAGCGGCTCGCCCTTGACTTGGTGTTCGGCGATGTGGCGCGAGAGCAGCTGTTCGATCGGCCGGTAGAGGGTCGAGATCGTGATGAAGACCGCCGACCAGAGCACCGTGATCTGCCCGTAATCGTGCGTCGAGAGCACGTGCGAGGCGATGAAGAAGTAGACGTAGGTGATCACGCCGGTGAGGCCGACGCCGATCGCGAGGAAGCTGGCGGTCCTGCCGTAGTCGGCGGTGCTGGCGGTGCCCGTCCCGGTGCTCGGCGGGCTGCCGTTCGGCGAGCCGGCGCTCATCGCGCGCTTTCCCCCGGCTCGTAGTGGGAGGGCGGCACCTCAAGCGCCAGCTCGACCCGACGCACGCGCTCGTAGACGCGCTGGGTCATCACCCGCTGCCCGGCCAGCAGGTCGCCGATCACGCCCAGCGCGAGCAGCTGGATCGCGGCGATGAAGAGGACGGCGCCGAGGATCAGCGACTGGATGTGGCCGGTGCTGTCGCCGTTGAGGACCCAGTCGAGCAGGAAGGGCAGCCAGGCGGCCAGCGCCAGGATCGCGACGACCAGCCCGGCGCTGGCGAAGACCCGCAGCGGCTCGTAGCGAGCGTAGATGCGCAGGATCGAGAGCGCGTTGCGGCGCACGTAGCCGCCGGTCGAGTCGAAGAGCCGCGACTCGCGCGTCTGCGGGTTGGTCGCGACCTCGACCTGGTCGACCGCGACCAGCATCTTGCCCGCCTGGATCAGGCTCTCCAGCGTGTAGGTGAAGTTGTCGACGACGAGCAGCCCGAGCGCCGCCTCGCGGTTGTAGGCGCGGAAGCCCGAGGTGGTGTCGGCGATCTCGGTTCCGGCGAGGCGGCTGACCACCCAGCTGCCGAGCCGCTGCAGCCCCTTCTTGGGGCCGGAGAAGTGCTCGATCTGGGAAACCTGGCGGTCGCCGACGACCATGTCGGCCGAGCCGGCGAGGATCGGCGCCAGCAGCTTGGGGATGTCGGCGCCGCTGTACTGGTTGTCGGCGTCGGTGTTGACGATCGCGTCGGCGCCGAGCTTGAGACAGGCGTCGAGCCCGGCCTGGAAGCCGGCGGCGAGGCCCTTGTTGTTGGTCAGCCGCACGATGTGCTCGACCCCGTGCTCGCGGGCGACCTCGACCGTGCGGTCGGTCGAGCCGTCGTCGATGACGAGGAGCTCGACCGCGTCGACTCCGGGGATCTCCCGGGGGATGTCGGCGATCGTGGCCGGGAGCGTTTGCTCCTCGTTGAGGCAGGGGATCTGGACGATCAGCTTCATGGCGCGGCTCAGGGTATCCGCGAGGGGGGTCGGTGCGCGTGTCTCAAAGGCCCCGGCGCGCGGGTCCTGTCATGGGGTGAGGGGGCCTGCGGGCAGTCCACGGGCTGTCCTCGACCCCCTCACCCCATGCCACCCGCGCGAGGAGCCGTTTGGAGCACGACGAAGCCGGCGTGTGACGAGTTCCCAGAGCCCGGGTGTTGGCGGAGTAAGCTTGGTTGATTGACCAGTCAATCGGTCGTATGAAATCGCAGCTGACAGGCACGGATCGCGGGCATCTCCGGCGAGCGTTGGAGCTTGCGGAGCGCGGGCGGGGGCGAGTTAGTCCCAATCCTCTCGTTGGAGCTGTCGTGGTGCGGGACGGTGAGGTGGTCGGCGAGGGGTGGCATGCCGAACTGGGTGATCTGCACGCGGAGCGGGCGGCACTGGCCGATTGCGGGGAGCGTGGCAACGATCCGGCGAGGGCGACGATGTACGTGACGCTGGAGCCCTGTGCGCATCAGGGCAGGCAGCCCCCTTGCGTGGAGGCGATTCTCGAGGCGGGGATCGCGCGGGTCGTGATCGCCTCCGACGACCCCAGCGAGAAGGCTGCCGGCCGCGGCCCCGGAATCCTGCGCGACGGCGGGGTGGAGGTCGAGTTCGCCGCCGGCGAGGAGGCGAGCGCCGCGCGCCTGCTCAACCAGCCCTTCCGCAAGCACGCCCGCACCGGCCTGCCCCTGGTCACCCTGAAGCTGGCGATGTCCCTCGACGGCCAGACCACAACCCAGCCCGGCGATTCCCCCTGGATCTCCAGCGAGCAGTCCCGCAACCTCGTCCACCAATGGCGCACCGAATCCGACTCCATCGCAGCGGGCATCAACACCGTCCTAACCGACAACCCCCTCCTAACCGCCCGCCCCCAAGCTTCCGGTGCGCCTTACCCCCGCTATGAGGGGAAAAAGCGCACCGGAACCGATCCGCGCCAGCCGCTTCGGGTCGTCTTTGACCGCCGGGCCCGCCTGCCGCTTGATTCGCAGCTGCTCCAGACCCTCGACCAGTCGCCGGTGCTTGTCGTCGTCGCGCCACAGGCCGACGCCTCGGCCCTGCGCAACGCCGGTGCCGAGGTTCTTGTTGCCGACGGCATCGAGGCCGCTCTGGCCGATCTTGGCCGCCGCGGCATCACGTCCCTCTTCCTCGAGGGCGGCCGAACCCTTGCTGCGGCCTTCCAGGCCGCCGATCAGCTGGATGAAGCGAGAACCTTCATCGCTCCCACCCTTCTCGGCACGGGACCAAGCGCCGCTCGCGCGGGTTGCGCCGTAGGGGGGCCCGCCCCTGAGGACGCTTTAGCGACCGGAAGGGGTGGGGGGCCCCTGCGGCGACAGGCCCGCGCGCCGCGACGCCCTGTCCCACGCAGTAGAACCGATCGGCGACGATGTCCTGATCACGGCCAGATTCAAGGAGTGGTGATGTTCACCGGGCTGATCGAGGACATCGGCAAGATCGAGTCGCTGGAGAGCGGCGAAGACGGCGCTCGCGTCCGCATCGCAACCCGCCTCGCCGCGGAGATCGCCACCGGCGACTCGGTTGCCGTCAACGGCGTTTGCCTCACCGCAACGGCGGTCGACGCCGACAGCTTCGAGACCGAGGCGATGAACCAGACGCTGACCGTGACCGCGCTGGGCGGCCTTGCCGACGGCGACCGCGTCAACCTCGAGCTGGCGATGAAGGCCTCGGACCGGCTCGGCGGCCACATCGTCCAGGGCCACGCCGACGGGGTCGCCACGGTCGCCTCGATCGAGGACGACGGCTTCGCCCGTCGCCTCCGCGTCGGCCTCGCCCCCGAGCTGATCCGCTACGTGGTCGAGAAGGGCTCGATCACGCTCAACGGGGTCAGCCTCACGGTCGCGGATTTGGGCGACTCTTGGGCTGTTGTTTCCCTCATACCCGAGACCCTGGAGCGGACGACCCTGGGTGAAGCCAGGTCGGGGACGCAAGCTGAACGTCGAGTGCGACGTGGTGGCGAAGTATGTTGAGCGGTTGGCGGCGCCATTCGCCGGAAAGGAGCGCTCGTGAGCCAGATGACCGAGACGCAGAAGACAGAGCGGGGCGGTTGGCGGGACGGGGGAGAGCCCGTTCTCGACGATCGAGGAAGGCGATCGAGGAGATCCGCCGCGGCCGCATGGTCGTCGTCTGCGACGGCGAGGACCGCGAGAACGAGGGCGACCTGGTGATGGCGGCGCAGTTCGCCACCCCGGAGGCGGTCAACTTCATGGCCAAGGAGGCGCGCGGGCTGATCTGCCTGGCGCTGACCGCCGAGCGCTGCGAGCGGCTCGGGCCTCAACCTGATGGCGGCGAAGAACGAGGCGCCGCTGCAGACCGCCTTCACGGTCACGATCGAGGCCGCGGGCGGCGTCAGCACCGGCATCTCCGCCCACGACCGCGCCCACACGATCCAGGTCGCGATCGACCCCGACTCGGGCCCGCGCGACATCGTCGTCCCCGGCCACATGTTCCCGCTGCGGGCAAAGGACGGCGGCGTGCTCGAGCGCACCGGCCACACCGAGGCCAGCGTCGACCTCGCCCGCCTCGCCGGCCTGACCCCGCCGGGGTGATCTGCGAGGTGATGAACGACGACGGCACGATGGCCCGCGTCCCCGATCTGGTCCCCTACTGCGAGAAGCCACGGGCTGAAGATGATCACCGTCGCCGACCTGATCGCCTACCGGCGGCGCACCGAGAAGCTGGTCGAGCGGGTGGTCGACACCGGCCTGCCGACCGCCTTCGGCGAGTTCACCGCGGTCGGCTACCGCTCGCTGGTCGACGACAAACACCACGTGGCGATGGTCAAGGGCGACGTCGACGGCGCCGAGGACGTGCTCGTCCGCGTGCACAGCGAGTGCCTGACCGGCGACGTCTTCCACAGCATGCGCTGCGACTGCGGCGAGCAGCTCGCGGCGGCGCTGGCGATGATCGAGCGCGAGGGCCAGGGTGTCCTGCTCTACCTCTCCCAGGAGGGGCGCGGGATCGGCCTGCTCAACAAGCTGCGCGCCTACAAGCTGCAGGAGGAAGGCTCGGACACGGTCGAGGCCAATCTGAAGCTGGGTCTGCCCGCCGACCTGCGCGACTACGGGATCGGTGCCCAGATCCTCGGCGACCTCGGCCTGACCAGCATCCGCATCCTCACCAACAACCCGAAAAAGATCGTCGGGCTCGAGGGCTACGGCCTATCGGTCACCGAGCAGGTGCCGATCGAGTCGACGCCCAACGCCCACAACGAGGACTACCTGCGGGCAAAGCGCGACAAAATGGGCCACACGCTGCACCACCAGGGGCTCGCCTTCGACGAAGAGATGATCCACGACGAGGAGGAGCGCGACGCCGGGGGGGAGCGCCGGTGGCTGAGCCCGGGGAGTTCCTCGAGGGCTTCGACGATGCCGAGCGCGCGATCCTCGGCTCGCTCAGCTTCGCCGTCTGCGTCGGCCGCTTCTACGAGGACCTGGCGCAGCGCCTGCTGCGCGGCGCCGACGAGGGCTTCGAGCTGGCCGGAGTGCCCGCCGCGGCGGTCCGCCACGCCTCGGTCCCGGGCGCCTACGAGCTGCCCTTCGCCGCCAAGCTGCACGCCGAGAGCGGCGAGTTCGCCGGCGTCGCCTGCCTCGGCGTCGTGATCCGCGGCGAGACCGACCACTACGACTTCGTCTGCGCCGAGGCCGCCCGCGGCATCCAGGACGTCCAGCTCGCCACCGGCGTCCCCTGCGCCTTCGGCGTGATCACCTGCGACACGATGGAGCAGGCGCTGGAGCGCGCCGGCGGCGGCAAGCGCGACCAGGGCCGCAATGCAGCGCTGACGGTCGCCCGTATGGCACTTCTCCAGCGCCAGCTCGCGTAGTCAGGTCGCCGGGAGCAGCGCCACTGGGTAGCGCCGTATCTCGCGGTCGGAGCTCGACCAGGGTGAGTCCGTCCACCTGGGCCTGGGCGATGAGCATGCGGTCGAAAGGGTCGCGATGATGGTGAGGCAAGAATCCCACTGCTTCGGTATGCCGCAGGGCGATCGGAAGCAATTCGAAACGCTTCTCACGCAGCTGGTGCTCGAGGTCATTGGGCGGGGTGAGGTTGCCGAGGGCTGTCTTGATCGAGATCTCCCAAGGGCTGGCCATGCTGACGAAGACCTCGTTCTCTTCTGCCTCGATCGCATCGGTAGCTGCGACCGAGAGTCGCCTCGGCTTCGTCAGAACCCAGAGCAGTACCTGGGTGTCGAGCAGCAACTTCAACCCTTGCCATGCCTTTTGTTTTCGCCCGGGAAGATCTCGCTCTCCTCAAAGTCTCGCTCGACTTCCTTGCTAATCCGCTCCCATTCCTCGTCCGAGGGCATCTCGAATTTTCCCTCCCAGCCGCCGAGCTTGCGCTTCCCCGGCTTTACCTGGGCGACCGGCACCAGCTTCGCCGCCGGCTTGCCGGCCCGGCTGATCACGATCTCCTCGCCTCCTTCGACTCGCTCGACCAGCCTCGACAGGTGGGTCTTGGCCTCGTGCATGTTCACCTGCTCCAAGTCCTCGGCGCTCATTTCTCTCCCCCCTCGGAGTCGGGCGGTTGGCGGAGTTTGCGGAAGTCGCTTCTTAGTCCAGTTAGCTAACCGACGATCACGGTAGCATGCACGACCCGATGGCCAAGGTATGCCACAGCTGCGGCAAGGGACCGGCGTTCGGCCAGTCCCGCAGCCACTCGATGGTCGCCACCAAGCGGCGCTTCGACCCGAACCTGCAGAAGGTGCGGATCGAAGAGAGCGGCCGCAAGCTGCGCACCTACGTCTGCACGCGCTGCCTCAAGGCCAACAAGGTCGTCAAGGCCGCCTGAGGCCGTAGAACGCGGCGCGAGGACGCACCGTCGGCTTCGCGCCGTGCGGAGCACTGCCGCTTCGCCGCCGTCACGCCCTCGCTTGGTCCTACGACCTCAGGAGCCGCTCGGCTGTCAATCCACCTGGGCGACGACCGGATGCTCGCCGGTCGGGGCGGGGTCGCCCTCTGCCGGCTCTACGTGCAGCCGGGGGAGGATGCGGTCGAGCCAGGCCGGGAGCCACCAGGCGCGGCGACCGAAGAGCTGCATGATCGCCGGCACGAGGACGGAGCGGATGATCACCGCGTCGATGAAGATCGCCGCGGCGAGGCCGAGGCCGAAGAGTTTGATGATCCGGTCTTCGCCGATCATGAACGAGGCGAAGACGGTGACCATGATCGCCGCGGCGGCGGTGATCACGCGGCCGGTCAGCGCGAGGCCGCGGGTGACGGCGAGCGTCGCGTCGTGCCGGTGCTCCCACTCCTCGTGGATCCGCGACATCAGGAAGACCTCGTAGTCCATCGAGAGGCCGAAGACGATCGCGAAGAGGAAGACGGGGAAGAAGGAGACGATCGGCCCGGTTCCGTCGATGCCGATGATGCTCGCGCCCCAGCCCCACTGGAAGACGGCGACGATCAGGCCGAAGGCGGCGCCAATGCTGAGCAGGTTCATCAGCATCGCCTTCAGCGGCACCAGCACCGAGCGGAAGACGGCCATCAGCAGCAGCGCGGAGAGCAGCACGACGACGCCGATGAAGAGCGGCAGCTTTTCGGAGATCGCGTCGCCGAAGTCCTCGAAGATCGCGGTGATGCCGCCGACGTGGAGCTGGGCGCCCGTCTTCTGCTCGATCGGCGGCAGCACGTCGCGCGCGGATGTGGTCGAGCAGCTCGGTCGTGTCGGCGCTCTGCGGCGAGGTCGTCGGGTAGAGCTGGAAGACCCCGGTGTTTTCGGCCGGGTTGAGCGTGACCGCGGTGACCTTGGCCACGCCTTCTTCGTTCTTCGAGGGTCTTGCGCAGGACCACCAGCGCTTGCGTCTTCGCCCTTGCCCGGCAACGCCGCGACCATCTGGAAGGGGCCGTTGAAACCGGGGCCGAATCCCTCGGCGAGCAGGTCGTAGGCTTCGCGCGTCGTCGAGCCGGCCGGGTCGGTGCCGGCGTCGTTGGAGCCGAGGCGCAGCGAGAGGGTCGGGATGCAGAGGAGCGAGCAGCAGCGCCGCCGGAGAGCAGCGGCCGAGAGCACCGGCCGCCGCTGGATCTCGCGGCTCCAGCGGAACCAGCGGGTGTCTTCGGCCGTGGTCGAGCCACGCCTGCCGAGGCCGGGGATGCGCAGCCGGTCGACCCGGTGGCCGGCGATCGTCAGCAGCGCCGGCAGCAGGGTCAGCGCCGCGATCATCGTGAACAGCACCGCCAGCGCCGCCGCCATCGCGACGCCGTAGAGGAAGCTGATGCCGAGCAGCAGCATCCCCATCAGCGAGATGATCACCGTGATGCCGGCGAAGAGCACGGCGCGGCCGGCGGTGTCGACCGCGGCGATCGCCGCGTCGCGCGGCCCGAGCCCCTCGTCGAGGCCGTTGCGGAAGCGGGTGAGGATGAAGAGCGCGTAGTCGATGCCGACGCCGAGGCCGATCATCGCCGCCAGCTGCGGCGCGAAGTTGGCCGTGTCGAAGACGTGGGTGCCGATCGTGACCAGGCTGATCCCGACCCCGAGGGCGAACAGCGCGGTGATCAGCGGCAATCCCATCGCCACCGCGGAGCCGAAGGTGAGCAGCAGGATGATCACGGCGGCAAGCAGGCCGATCGCGAAGGAGGAATCGTCGCCTTCTTCTTCAGAGCGGACTTCCTCGACCGGCGCCCCGCCGACCTCAACCTGCAGGCCGTCGCTGCCGGCGTTCTTGCCGATTGCGACCAGCTTCTTGATGTCGCTCTTTTCGAGCTTGTCGGGGGAGACGTCGTACTGGACCGTGGCGTAGGCAATTTCGCCGTTCTTGCTGATCGCCGCGGCGCCGCCGGAGGCGTAGGGGCTGGCCACTTCGCTGACGTGCGGCAGCTCTTCCGCTTCGGCGAAGACGCCCTCCATCTTCCTGCGCACCGCCGGCGAGTCGGCGCCCGCCGGTGCCTTGTAGACGATCTGCGCGGTAACGCCGGACTGCTGCGGGAAGCGATTTTCCAGCAGCTCGAATGCTTCTTGTGAGTCGGAGGAAGGCAGCTTGAATTCTTCGGTGAAGTCGGAGCCGACCGCGCTGGAGATCATGCCGATCCCGATCAGGGCGACGATCCAGCCGATGATCACCGTCTTGCGGTGGCCGGTGGTCCAGGTGGCGAAGCGTCGCATCGAGCGTCGCACCGTAGCGGACCTGGCGGCTCGAACCCGTGAAGTTCGCACCCTCCAGTCGGGCAGTTAGATTTCGGCTGATGCCCGATCCCTCGATCGTGCGCTTCCGGCGCGTTGTCAGCTCCGCCTACGCCAACCTGGAGGCCCGCCGCCAGGAGGTCAACGACCTCAACGTCTTCCCCGTCGCCGATGGCGATACGGGCGACAACATGGCGATGACGATGCGCGCCGTGATGGAGGAGCTCGATCGGCTCGACGGGATGGAGGTCGACGAGGTCGGCCGTACGCAGCTGGTCCAGGCCCTGGCCCGGGCGGCGCTGATGGGCGCTCGCGGCAACTCGGGCGTGATCCTCAGCCAGATCGTCCGCGGTGCCGCCGAGGAGCTGGCCAGTCGGCCCGGCGAGTTGATCGACCCCGTTCTCGTCGCCTCCGCCTTCGCCAGCGCCGCCGACGCCGCCTATGACTCGGTGCGTGACCCGGCCGAGGGGACGATGCTGACCGTCTTTCGCGAGATGGCGCACTCGATCGCCCGCCAGCTCGCCCACCTCGACGCCGGCAAGCAGCGGCTCGAGCAGGGGGTCGCCGACGAGACCCAGGACGCGGTCCTGGCCGAGATCCTCGAGCGCGCGATCGAGGACGGCCAGCGCGCGGTCGAGCGCACCCCCGAGCAGCTCGAGGTGCTGCGCGAGTCGGGCGTCGTCGACGCCGGCGGCTACGGGCTGGTGCTGATCCTCGCCGGCGTCGTCGCCGGCCTGCGCGGCGACGAGGACGCGGTGCCGGAGATCGACCACCACGAGGCGCCGAAGCTGAGCCAGCCCCACCACGAGGACAGCCGCTTTCGCTACTGCACCAACTTCATCGTCTCCGGCAGCGGCCTCAGCAGCCGCGACTTCCTGCCGCGGCTGGAGGGCCTCGGCGACTCGGTGCTCGTCGTCGGCGACGAGGCGACGCTCAAGGTCCACGTCCACACCGACACGCCCGAGGCCGCGGTGGCGCTCTTCGAGGACGAGGGCGAGGTGACCAACCTCGACGTCGCCGACATGCGCGAGCAGATCGCCGAGCGCCGCGCCCGGCTCGAGGGCGGCCGCAGCGGCGCCCTCGCCGTCGCCGCGGGCGAGGGCCTCGAGCGGCTCTTCGCCGAGCTCGGCGCCCACGTCGTCCCCGGCGGCGAGACGCTCAACCCCTCGACCTACGAGCTGCTGGCCGGCATCCACCAGGTGCCGGCCTACGAAGTCCTCGTCTTGCCCAGCTCCTCGAACGTGATCATGGCCGCCGAGCGGGCCTGCGAGCTCTCCGAGAAGCCGGCCCGGGTGGTCTCGGCGACCTCGCAGCAGGCGAGCCTGCTGGCCCTGGTCGAGCTCGACCCCGAGGCGACCCTGGCCGAGAACGCCGAGCGGCTCGAGGCGGCGCTGGCGACGGTCGCCGCCGGCGGCGTCGCCCCGGCCGCCCGCGACGACGCCCAGGGCCGCTTCCGCAAGGGCGACGCGGTCGGCTTCGTCGGCGAGGAGATCGTCGCCTGGGGCGGCGCCGGCACGACCCTGGCCTCGACGATCGAGAAGCTCGCCGAGGGGGCTGAGATCGTCACCGTGATCGGCGGCGCAGGATGCCCCGATCGCGCTCGAGGAGCTCGACCCGCACGTGCCCGAGGGGGTCGAGGTCGAGACCCACGACGGCGGTCAGCCGAGCTGGTGGTGGCTGCTCGCCGCCCAGTAGTGCGCGTCGTTCGCCGGCGCCGCGGAGCTGACCCGGCGCAGCTGCGCGAGGCACCGGTCCACTGGCCGCGCCCGAGCGTCCTCGACGTCTCGCTGCAGGCGCTGGAGGGTGTCGGGCCGAAGACTGGCCGAGGCCGCGGCGCGAGGCCGGCATCGCCACCGTCGGCGACCTGCTGCTGCGCTTCCCGCACTGGCCATCGCGACCGCACCGTGGTGTCCGGTTGCCGACGCTGGAGCTCGGGCAGGCAGGCGACGATCGCGGTCGAGGTGCTCGCCAACGCCGGCACGCCCCTTCCGTCGCCGCGGCCTCAGCATCCTCACCGTCAAGGTCGGAGACGACACGGGCACCGTCCGGGCCACCTGGTTCAACCAACCCTGGCTGGCTCAGAAACTGACCGCCGGCGTCCGCCTCCTGCTCACCGGCTCGCTGGACAAACGCGGCTTCCGCGGTCTCCGAATATGAGTTCATCGCGGGTGGCCCGCGCGTGTCGCAGGGGGAGGGCGGCACTGCGGGCAGTCCACGGGCTGTCCTCAGACCCCCCCCCCTGTGCCACCCGCGGGAGACACCTCGATGATCCCGTGCACCCGGCGACCGAGGAGCTGAAGCCCAGCGGTTCGGCAGTGGATGGAGCAGGCGGTGCGATCGGTCGGCAACGTCCTCGAGCCGTTGCCGGCCGAGCTGCGGGTGAGGCGTGAGCTGGCGGGGGCCGCCGATGCGATCAAGGCGGTGCACTTCCCCGAGACGCGCGAGGAAGTCGAGGTGGCGCGCGAGCGGTTGCGCTTCGAGGAGCTGTTCCTCTACCAGGCGATCCTGGCGACGCGCAAGCGCACGCACCGCACGGCGCGGCCGGCGCCGCGGCTCGGGAAGCCGGGGGAGAGCGGTCGGGCGCTGGGTCGAGTCGTTGCCATTCGAGCCGACCGCGAGACCAGCTGAAGGCGTTCGACGAGATCGACGCCGACCTCGACTCGGGCGAGCCGATGCAGCGGCTGCTGATGGGCGAGGTCGGCTCGGGCAAGACCGTGGTCGCGCTCTACGCGATGCTGCGGGCGCTCGAAGCCGGCTTCCAGGCGGTGCTGATGGCGCCGACCGAGACCCTGGCCGAGCAGCACGCGGTGACCCTGGGCAAGCTGCTGGCCGCGCGAGGCGACGCCGTTTGCGCTGCTGACCGGGGCGACCCCGGCGGCGCGGCGCAGGGAGTGCGCTGGAGCGGCTTGCCACGGGCGAGCTGGGCCTGATCGTCGGCACCCACGCCCTGATCGAGCCGACCGTCCGCTTCGCCCGCCTCGGCCTCTGCGTGGTCGACGAGCAGCATCGCTTCGGGGTCGAGCAGCGCAGGGCGCTCGACTCCAAGGGGCGTCGAAGGCCTGGCGCCGCACATCCTCCACATGACCGCGACGCCGATCCCGCGCACGCTCTCGCTGACCGCCTACGGCGACCTCGACACGACCGCCCTGCACGAGCTGCCCTCGGGACGGGGGACGGTGCAGACCCGGATCGTCGAGGAGGACGATCGCCCCGGCGCCTACGAGTTCATCCGCGCGCCAGCTACGCGAGGGGCGCCAGGCCTTCGTCGTCTGCCCGCTTGTCGAGCGAGTCGGAGAAGATGCGGGGCCGGGCCGCCGAGGTCGAGGCCGAGCGGCTGGCGGCGGGCGAGCTGCGCGATTTCCGCGCTCGGCGTGATTCACGGCCAGATGCACTCGCGCGAGAAGGCGGCGGCGATGGAGGCCTTCGCCGCCGGCGCCACCGACGTGCTGGTGGCGACGACCGTGATCGAGGTCGGCATCGACGTGCCGAACGCGACCGTGATGGTGATCGAGGGGGCCGAGCGCTACGGCGTCTCGCAGCTGCATCAGCTGCGCGGCCGGGTCGGTCGCGGCGAGCACGCGTCCGTCTGCCTGCTCTTCCCCGAAGACGCCGGTGAGCCGGCGCGCCGCCGATTGAAGGCGGTCGAGCGCGAGCAGCGACGGCTTCAAGCTGGCCGAGGTCGACCTCGCTCTGCGCGGCGAGGGCGAGGTGCTGGGCACGCGCCAGCACGGCCTGCCCCGCTTCGCCGTCGCCGAGCTGCCCGAGGACGCACCGGCCCTCGAAGCGGCACGCGAAGAGGTGCTCGCCCTACTGCGCAAATACGACTCGCTCGACGCCCCTGAGCTCGGTCCCCTGCTCGAGGCCGCCCGCCGCCGCTTCGGCGCCGGCGCCGCCGACCCGATACCACTCTGATCATGAGGGTCATTGCGGGCGATTTCAAAGGGCAGCAACTGGTCGCGCCGCGTGGGTGGAAGGTGCGGCCGACCTCCGACCGGGCCCGGGAGGCGATCTTCTCCGTGCTCGGCGAACGCGTCGAGCGCGCCCGCGTGCTCGACCTCTACTGCGGCACCGGGGCGCTGGCGATCGAGGCGCTCTCGCGCGGCGCCGCGCGGGCCACGCTCGTAGACAGGGACACTCGCGCCGCGCTTGGCAACGTCGAGCGGCTCGGTCTCGGCGAGCGGGTCGAGTTGGTCCGCGCCGACGTCTCGCGCTGGTTGGCGCAGCGCGAGAGCGGGGAGGAGCCCGTCTTCGACCTCGTCTTCGTCGACGCCCCTTATAGACTCGCCGACCGCGTGGGGCAGGAACTCGACAGCCGGCTGCCAGGACTCCTCGCCGAGGGGGGTCGGGCGATAGTCGAGAGCGGCGCGCGCCGGCCCCTTCGCATCGACTCTCTGCCGCGCCTGCGCCAGCGCCGCTACGGCGCCGCCGACGTCTCGATCTACGGGAACGCCGCCTGATGGCCGAGCAGCGCGACGGCACCGTCGTCTGTCCGGGCAGCTACGACCCGGTCACCAACGGCCACATCGACATCATCACCCGCACCTCCGCACGTCTTCGAGCGCGTCGTCGTCGGCGTCGTCAACAACCCGATGCGCAAGGACAAGACGCTCTTCACCGCCGAGGAGCGCCGTGACCTGATCGAAGAAGCGACCGCCGAGCTCGGCAACGTCGAGGTGCGGATCTTCTCCAACCTGCTGGTCGAGTTCGCCCGGGAATCGGGCGCCCGGGCGATCGTCAAGGGGCTGCGGGCGATCTCCGACTTCGAGTACGAGTTCGAGATGGCCCAGCTCAACCGCAAGCTCGACCCCGGGATCGAGAGCATCTACATGATCGCCTCGCCGCAGTACAGCTTCCTTTCCTCGACCGGGGTGAAGGAAATGGCGACCTTCGGCGGCGACGTCTCCGACCTGGTTCCCGGCCCAGTTGCCGCCGCGATGACGCAACGCCTGGCCGACAGGTAGGCTTTCCGGCGCGGCGCAGAGTGGGCGAGAGCTTGCAAAAAGCCGAGGAAATAACCGCTTCTTCACCGAAGATGCCTCTGACACGTAGGCTTACGACCTCCTGATGGACGTTCTCGTTCTCATAGACAAGCTCGACGATGTGGTGCACAACGCCCGGCCGGTGCCGCTCACCGACCAGGTTCGTGTCGATCGCGAGGAGATCTACGACCTGCTCGACCAGATGCGGGCGACGATCCCCGAGGAGATCAAGCAGGCGCGCTGGATCGTCAAGGAGCGCCAGGAGATGCTGGCCGAGGCCAAGCGCGAGGCCGAGCGGATCGTGCGCGAGGCGCGCGAGCAGCAGGCCCGCCTGATCTCCGACGAGGAGGTCACCAAGCAGGCCGAGCGGGCGGCCGATGAGATCGTCGAGGACGCGCGGGCGCGCGAGCGGGAGATTCGTTTGGGCGCCGAGGATTACGCCGACGAGATTCTCAACACGCTCGAGGTCAATCTTCAGAAGTTCCTCGCTGCGGTGCAGCGGGGCAGGGATCGGCTGGCTGGTCGGGATGAAGAGCAGCAGCCGGTGCCTGATCTGGACGAGCAGGAGTAGGCGGGCGGGAGGGTCGAGCCCCTCCCAAAACGCTCGGCAGGAGCCTCGCTTGAGTGTTTTGGGAGGGGCTCACCCTCCCGCTCATCTCAAGCTCAAGCTTCTCGGCTGATTAGTAGGTGGCTGAAAGGACGGCTAGGTCTTCGGCTTGCCAGGTGATTTGGCCGGCGGTCCACTCGGTCAGCTTCTTTAGCTGCTCTGAATCGAAGGCATCTGCGATTACGAAGGAGCGGGACTGCTCCTTTACTCGGCGGCAGAGGGCGTGGAGTTGGTCGTCGGTCAGATCGGCTGTTGCGAGGACGGAGATGACGAGGTCCCAAGGGCCGTCGGGGAGGGGGTCCTCCATGCGGGCGAGTTGGACGTCGTCGTAGGTTTGGCGGGCGCGGAAGACCATGTCGGGGCTGGCGTCGAGGCCGATTACCCAGGCGTCGGGGTGGGCCTCGATCAGGCGGCGGGTGGTCTCTCCGGTGCCCATGCCGAGCTCGAGCACGCGCTCGGGGGGAACGGGATCGCGGCGATCGCCTGTTCCTGCAGCTCGTCGTAGCGGGGGACCTGGGCGCGGATCCGCTCCAGGTAGACCTCGGGTGTCCAGTCCAATTGACCCATTCCGTAATCTCGTTGGGGAGGGCTCATCGTACGGCCGGCCGAAGCGGAGGGAGCACCCAATGGCGCACGCATCGACGATCATCGATCTCGCACGGCTCTCGCTGTCGCATGGCGAGGGGCGCCGGCTCGACCTCGCGGTCGACCTCGAGCCACTGGAGCTGGCCGGGCAGGCCTACGTCTCACCCGACTCGGTTCCCGTCCGCCTCGACGTCTCGCGGCCCAGCGGCGGCTACGCCTTCCGCATGCGCTTCCCGGTGCGGATCGAGGGGCCCTGCATGCGCTGCCTCGGGGACGCGTTGCTCGAGGCCGAGGTGGACGCGCGCGAGGTGGCGCAGGACAACACCGAGGACGAGGAGCTGCTCAGTCCCTATGTGGTCGACGACGAGCTTGACCTGGGGCGCTGGGCGCACGACGCGGCGGTGCTGGCGATTCCGACGCAGTTCCTCTGTCGGCCCGACTGCGCCGGGCTCTGCCCGGTTTGTGGGGAGTCGCTCAATGACGCCGATGCGGGGGAGCACGAACACGAGAGTGAGCCGGATCCTCGGTGGGAGAAGCTGAAGGAGTTGGAGCTCGAGTAGGTGGCTGGTGGGGAGGGCCGGGCGCCCCTCCCAAAACGCTCGGCAGGAGCCTCGCTGGAGTGTTTTGGGAGGGGCGCCCCGGCCCTCTCGCGACCCGCTACCATCTCGCGACCTATGGCGGTTCCTAAGAAGAGAACTTCTAGTGCGCGGCGGGATAAGCGGCGGGCTAATCACAAAGCTGGCAAGGCGCGGTTGAACCGTTGCCCCCGTTGTCACAGCCCGCGGTTGCCGCACAGGGTTTGTCCCACCTGCGGTACCTACGCCGGGCGTGAGGTCATCAAACAGCCGATCGTTGAGCCGACGGCTGCTTCGCCTGACGCTGCTGAGTAGCGATGCCTGAGGGCATCACGGTCGCCCTTGATGGTTTTGGGGCGGAGCAGGGTTTCGGGGTGCTTGCGGAGGGCGCGCGGGCGGCTGCGGCTGATGGGATTCGGTTGCGGGTGTTCGGGCCGGCGGAGGAGGTTGGCCTCGATGGGGTCGATGGGATCGAGGTCGTGCCGACGAGTGAGTCGATCGGCAATGAGGAGGATGCGGTCACGGCAGTGCGGGCGAAGAAGGAGGCCTCGGTCGTTCGCGCCGCTGCTGACGTCGCTGCGGGGCGATCGGCGGCGCTGGCCAGCCACGGGTCGACCGGGGCGACGATGGCGGCGGCGACCTTTGGCTTGCGCAGGCTCAAAGGTGTGCAGCGGCCCGCCCTCGCCGTGCAGCTCCCCGTGCCCGGCAAGCCGGTCCTCTTCCTCGACGTCGGCGCCAACGTCGAGGTGCGGGCTCAGCACCTGGTGCAGTTCGCCTTTCTCGGTGCTGCCTTCAGCGCGGCGGTGCTTGGGGTCGGGCGGCCGCGGGTCGGGTTGCTTTCGGTCGGTGAGGAGGCGGGCAAGGGGCGCGAGGAGGTGGTGGCGGCCAACGAGGCGCTCGCCGCCGCCAAGGGGATCGATTTCGTCGGCAACGTCGAGGGACGCGACCTGCCGGCAGATGTGGCCGACGTGGTCGTCACCGACGGCTTCACCGGCAACGTCTCCTTGAAGCTGATGGAGGGGACGGCGAAGGCGGTGACCGGGGCGATCCGCGGTGCCGCCCGCTCCAACCCGCTGGCTGCCCTCGGCGGCCTCCTGATGCGCCCCGCCCTCGGCGGCCTGCGGCGCGAGCTGCACCCCGACAGCACCGGCGGCGCGATCCTGCTCGGGCTGCGCGGGATCGCGGTCGTCGGCCACGGCAGCGCCGGAGCCGACGGGATCGCCAACGCGATCCGCCTCGCTGCCCGCTGTGTCGAGGTCGACGCCGTCGGCCGCACCGCGGCGCTGCTGCACGAGGGCGGCGCCGGCCGTGGCGCGCTCGCCGAGCGTGACGGGGCCGACGGGGCGTGATAGGAACCCAACGACGATGAGCCGCGAGGAAGTCCTCACCCTGGTCCGCAACCACCTCGCCGAGGAGCTCGAGCTGGATGCGGGCAAGATCGGCGAGGCGAGCCGCTTCAAGGAGGACCTCGACGCCGACTCGCTCGACCTCTACGAGCTGGTGATGGAGCTGGAGGACACCTACGGGATCTCCGTCTCCGAGGAGCAGGCGGCCAGGATCGCGACCGTCGGCGACGCTGTCGACTTCGTGCTCGAGCACGCGCCGGCGTGAGCGAGGAGACCCTCGCCGAGCTGATCGCCGCATTGCCGGACGACCTGCGCTGCGAGGCGCTGACCCACTCGTCCTGGACCGATGTTCGCACCGCCTCCTATGAGCGCTTCGCCTACCTGGGCGACAGCGTGCTCGCCCTGGCCGTCGCCCGCGGCCTGATCGAGCGCTTCCCCGACGTCGACGCCGGCGGCCTGACCAAGATCCACAACCAGGCGGTCAGCGGCGTCTCCTGCGCCGAGGTCGGCCGCGAGCTCGGCGTGGCCGAGATGCTGCGCGCCAACGAGCCCGAGGAGATGCCGGTGGGGATTCCCGCCGAGGTCCTGCTCAGCGGCGAGCGACCGCTGCCGGAGGCGACCGAGGCGCTGATCGGGGCCTGCTTCCTCGCCTTCGGCTTCGACCGGGTCGCCGCCGCCGTTGCCCTCGCCTTCGAGCCGCGGGTCGAGCACGCGGCCGAGACGCGGATCGACTTCAAGTCGGCGCTGCAGGAGTTACTGGCGCGGCGCCGCTCGGTCGTAAGCTACGAGGTGACCGCGGAATCCGGGCCGGCGCACCGGCGCAAGTTCGAGGTGGCGGCGGTCGTCGACTCCGAGCAGGTCGGAGAAGGGAAGGGACGGAGCAAGAAGGCGGCCGAGCAGGCCGCCGCCGAGCAGGCGCTGAAACGGCTTGGGGGCTGAGTTTGCCGATCGCGTCCGACGCGCTCGCGAGGCTAGGCAGCCGAGGGTCGAGGGACCGGTTCCAGAGGGATAACGCATGTATCTGAGATCAATCGAGATGAAGGGGTTCAAGTCGTTCCCCGAGCGGGCGAGGCTGGAGTTCTCGCCCGGCGTCAGCGTGATCGTCGGCCCCAACGGCTCGGGCAAGTCGAACATCACCGACGCGGTGCTCTGGGCGCTGGGCGAGCAGAGCCCGGGCGCGATCCGCGGCGCCTCGATGCAGGACGTGATCTCGGCCGGCGGCAAGGGCGTGGGACAACGGCGCCTGGCCGAAGTCGAGGTGACGATCGACAACTCCGAGGGCCGCGCCGCCACCGAGCTCTCCGAGATCGCGGTCAAGCGCACGCTCGACCGCTCGGGCGAGGGCAGCTACCGCCTCAACGGCGCCCGTTGCCGCCTCGTCGACGTCACCGAGGTGCTCTCCGACACCAACCTCGGTCGCGAGATGCACTCGGTGATCAGCCAGGGCCGGGTCGAGTCGATCATCCACTCCAAACCGCGCGAACGGCGCCTGCTGATCGAGGAGGCGGCCGGTCTCGGCAAGCACCGCAAGCGCCGCCGCCGCGCCGAGCTGAAGCTGCGCGCCGCCCGCGACAACCTCGATCGCGCCCTCGACCTCGAGCGCGAGGCGCGGGCCCGCCTGCGGCCGTTGAAGCGCCAGGCGCAGGCGGCCGAGCTGGGCGCCCGGATCGAGCGCGAGGAGCTCGGCCTGCGCGGGCAGCTGGTCGCCGAGGAGCTGCGCTTCGGCGCCGACCGTGCCGCGGCGGCGGAGAAGGCCGCGGCGGAGGCCCGTGCCCAGCGCGCCGTGCTGGAGAAGAACCTCGCCGAGGTGAGCGCCAAGCGCCGCGCCGCCGAGGAGCGCTTCGCCGCCCGCGACCGCGAGCGCACCCAGGCCTGGGGCCTGCTGACCAAGCTGCGCGGCGAGCAGCAGCGGATCGCGATTCGCGCCACCGGCCTCGCCGACCGCGAGGGCGACATCGGCGCCCGTCTCGATGCGCTGCGCAGCGAGCTCGGCCCGCTGACGCTCGACGTCGGCGCCGGCGCGGCGCCCGGCGAACGGGCGCGCAAGCTCGAGGAGGAGTTGAACGAGATCGACGCCGGCCTCTCGAGCGCCGCCGAGGGTCTCGCCAAGGCACGCCTGGCCGACGCCAGCGAGTCGGCCCGCGAGACGGCGCTCGGGGCGGTCCAGAGCGGCGCCGAGCGCGCCTCGCGCCACGCCCGCCGGGCCGAGGGCCTGCTCGGCGAGCGTGCCCGCGAGGTGCTGCGCAAGCGCCTCGCCGGCGGCGAGGAGCTGCTCGACGACGTGCGCGCCGCCGCCGCGGCGGCGAGCGCCGCCGAGACGGCGATCCGGGTCCGGGTCGAGCGGATCGAGGGGCGTGTAGTCGGCGGCGAGGGCGACGGCGACGAGATCGCCGAGGAGATGCGCGCCTGCTCGCAGCGCGAGTACGAGCTGCAGGCGGAGATGACGAAGGCCTCGGACCGACTCACCGAAGTCGAGGTCGAGGCAGCTCACCTCAGCGACCGCCGCGCCGAGGCGGCCAAGGAGCTGGCGACGATCGCCGAGCGTCTCGGCGAGGAGGTCGAGCCGGCGACGGAGGCCCTCAGCGACGAGGCCCGCGCCGAGATCGACCGCCGGCTCGAGCGGCTCGAGCGGCGGCGCGCTCAGATCGGCCCGGTCAACCCGCTGGCCGAGCAGGAGTACGAGGAGGCTCGCGAGCACGTCGAGTCGCTGCAGGCCCAGCGCGAGGACACCGAGCGGGGGATGCGCGAGCTGGAGGCGCTGATCCGCGACATCGACAACGAGATCGAGCGCGCCTTCGAGCAGACCTTCGAGGCGACGGCGAAGAACTTCGAGGAGATGGTCGAGCACCTCTTCCCCGGTGGTCGCGGCCGCCTGCGCCGGGTCACCCTGCGCGCCGTACCCGACGCCGAGGAGGGTGAGGCGGCGACGGAGGATGCGGCCGGGGAGGACGAGGAGGCCGAGGAGCAGCGCGAGGAGTTCGGGGTCGAGATCGAGGTCACCCCGGCCGGCAAGTCGACCCGCAAGCTCTCGCTGCTCTCCGGCGGCGAGAAGTCGCTGGTCGCGATCGCCTTCGTCTTCGCCGTCTTCCTCGCCCGGCCCTGCCCCTTCTACATCCTCGACGAGGTCGAGGCCGCCCTTGACGACGCCAACATCGACCGCTTCCTGCAGTTGGTGCGCCGCTTCTCCGATCGCGCCCAGTTCGTCATCGTCACCCACCAGAAACGCACGATGGACGCCGCCGATGTGCTCTACGGGGTCAGCATGGGCGGCGACGGCATCACCAAGGTGGTCTCCCGTCGCCTGCCGCGCGAAGTGGCCGAGGACGACGGCGAGGTCGAGGCGGTCGAGGCCGCCGCCCCGCCCCCTTTCGCCGGCATGGCCGAGGAGGAGCCGGGTGAGGACGCCGAGGAATCGGCGTCGCCCGGCCTGATCGGCGAGCAATCACCCGCCCCGACGCCGCGCGCCCGCAGCGAAGCCGCCTGATTCGCCCTCCCTTCTGTGCGCATAGCGCACGAAACGGAGTTCGCTTCTCTTAAAGGAAACAGAACGTTCAAGCAGGCCGCCGCCCTCTACGCTGTCTTTGGAGAAGCTAAGGAGGGAATATGGCGCAGCGGCATATGGACAGGCTGACGTCTTTCGACACGTCGTTCCTGGCCAACGAGCGGTCCAACGGGCACATGGCGATCGGCGCGGTGCTGGTCTGCGAGGGCGAGCCGCCCAGCGAGGAGGACTTCGCCACCCACATCCGCAGCCGGGTGCACCACCTGCCCCGCCTGCGCCAGCGGCTCGCCTTCCCGCCGCTGGGGCTCGGCACTCCGTTCTGGGTCGACTATCCGCAGTTCGACCTGCACGACCACCTGAGCCGGGTGAGGCTGCCCGCGCCGGGCGACGACGCGGCCTTTCACGACCTCGTCGGCGAGGTGCTCTCGCCGCCGCTCGACCGCTCGCGGCCGCTTTGGCAACTGGTCCTGGTCGAGGGCCTGGAGGGCGGTCGCTTCGCGATCGTCTACAAGACCCACCACGCGCTCGCCGACGGCTTCTCGGCGGTCGACATCGGCAAGCTGCTCTTCGACCCCGAGGCGAACCCGGTGCCCTCGCGCGAGGAAGCGCCCTGGGACCCACAGCAGCCACCGACCCGCGGCGCCCTCGTCGCCCGCGCCGTGAGCGGGGTCTGGGCGACGCTGCGACGGATGACGCGCTGGCTGGGGCGGGCCGGTCGCAACCCGAAGCGGGCGCGGAAACGCGCGGCCGACGGCGTCACCGGCCTCTGGGAGGTGACCTCGGCCTGGTTCAAGCCGGCGCCGAAGGTGCCGCTCAACGTCGAGATCGGCGCGGCCCGCAGCTTCGCCTGGGCCGAGTTTCCGCTCAGCGACGTGAAGCGGATCAAGAACGCCCTCGACGTCACCGTCAACGACGTGCTCCTGGCCGCGACCGCCGGCGCCCTGCGCCACTGGCTGCACGATCGCGAGGTCGAGACCGAGGGCATCGAGCTGAAAGCGCTGGTGCCGGTCTCGGTTCGCACGATCGACGAGGAGGGCGAGCTCGGCAACCGCCTGACGGCGATGCGGGGCCCGCTGCCGGTCGGCATCGAGGACCCGGTCGAGCGGGTGCGCGCCGTGCACGCCGGCATGGAGGTGCTCAAGTCCTCCAAGCAGCCGCTCGGCGCCGAGGCGATCTGGGGCCTCAACGACTGGTTCCGCGACTTCGCCCCGCCGCTGCTGCTGAGGCCGACCGCGGCGATCAACTTCTCGACCCGGCTCTTCAACCTGCTCGTCACCAACTTCCCCGGTCCGCAGATCCCCTTCTACGTGCTCGGGCGCGAGGTGACCGGGGTCTTCCCGGTCGGCTTCCTCGCTCGCCGCCACGCGCTGGCGATCGCGATTGTCAGCTACAACGGCAAAGTCGGCTTCGGCATCCTCGCCGACAAGGCCTCGATGCCCGACGTCGAACGCCTCTCCGGCTACCTCGACGACGCCGTGGACGAGCTCCGGGCCGCTGCCCGGATAGCCTCCGGCGGCAAGGACGATGGCGACGAGCTGGCAGGAGATACTCGACCTCGGTTCGCGCGTGAGCGCGAACGACTCGGCGACGCCTGAAGCCGAGGAGCAGCGCCGCGGCGTCTTCCGCCGTCTGCGCGAGAGCCTCTCCAAGAGCCGCAAGGCCCTCACCGAGGAGCTCTCCTCGAGCTTCTTCGAGCGGATCGACGAGGAGACCTGGGAGCGGCTTGAGGAGGCGCTGATCCTCGCCGACGCCGGGGCGCCGACCACCGCCAAGGTGGTCGAGCGGCTCGAGCACGAGGTCGAGGCCGGCACCGTGCCCGCCGACGGCGAGGCGGTGCAGGCGCGGCTGATCGAGATCCTCGCCGAGGTTGCCGGCACGGCTCGCGCCCCGATCGACCTCACGGGCGAGCCGGCGGTGCTGCTGATGGTCGGGGTCAACGGCACCGGCAAGACGACGACGATCGGCAAGATCGCCTGGCACCTCTCCAGGGAGTTCGGCCTCTCCGTCGTGCTCGCCGCCGGCGACACCTACCGCGCCGCCGCGGCCGAGCAGCTGGGGGAGTGGGCCGAGCGCGCCGGCGCCGAGCTGGTTCGCGCCGAGGAGGGTGCCGACCCCGGCGCCGTCGCCTTCGACGCGGTCGAGGCCGCTCGCGCCCGCGGCGCCGACGTGGTCATCGTCGACACCGCCGGGCGCCTGCACACCCAGACGAACCTGATGGAGGAGCTAGCCAAGGTGCGCCGGGTGATCGCCAAGCAGATGCCCGGCGCCCCGCACGAGACGCTGCTCTCGATCGACGCGACCACGGGCCAGAACGGCCTGCGCCAGGCGAAGATCTTCGCCGAGGCCGCCGCGGTCGACGGCGTCGTCCTGACCAAGCTGGACGGCACCGCCAAGGGCGGCATCGTCCTGGCCATCGCCGACGAGCTGGGCATCCCGGTCAAGCTGATCGGCACCGGCGAGACGCTCGAGGACCTCCGCCCCTTCGACCCCACCGACTTCGCCAACGCCCTCCTCGCCGAGTAACAGCGGTCGCATTTTCCTCCGCTATGCGGTGGTAAGTGCGACCGCACGGCTAAGCTGAGCCCGTGTTCGACCAGCTCTCAGACCGGCTCCAGTCGACCCTCTCCGATGTCCGCTCGCGCGGCAAGCTGAGCGAGGGCGACGTCGACGCGGCGATGCGCGAGATCCGCCTCGCCCTGCTCGAGGCCGACGTCAACTTCAAGGTCGTCAAAACCTTCACCAAGACGCTGAAGGAGCGCTGTCTCGGCGCCGACGTCATGGGAAGCCTCGATCCGGGCCAGCAGGTGGTCAAGATCGTCAACGAGGAGCTGACCGGGCTGATGGGCGGCACCGGCTCGGAGCTCGCCTTCGCCTCCAGCGGCCCGACGGTGATCCTGATGGCCGGTCTGCAGGGCTCGGGCAAGACGACCGCCTGCGCCAAGCTCGCCCGCTTTCTGCGCGAGGACGGCCGCAAGGACGTCGCCCTCGCCGCCTGCGACGTCTACCGCCCCGCCGCGGTCGACCAGCTGGTCACCGTCGGCGGTCGCGTCGGCGCCCACGTCTACGAGAAAGGCACCGATGCCGATCCGGTCGAGATCGCCGCCTGGGCGCTCGAGCAGGCCAGGACCGAGCGCCGCGACGTGCTGATCGTCGACACCGCCGGGCGCCTCCACGTCGACCAGGAGCTGATGGAGGAGCTGTCCCAGATCCGCAAGCGGATCAAGCCCCACGACGTGCTGCTCGTCGTCGACGCGATGACCGGCCAGGACGCGGTCGGCGTCGCCGAGTCCTTCGCCGAGGCGGCCGAGTTCGACGGTGTGGTGATGTCGAAGCTCGACGGCGACGCCCGCGGCGGCGCCGCGCTCTCGGTCAAGGCCGTCACCGGCAAGCCGATCCTCTTCGCCTCGACCGGCGAGAAGCTCGAGGCCTTCGACCGCTTCCACCCCGACCGCATGGCCTCGCGCATCCTCGGCATGGGCGACGTGCTCAGCCTGATCGAGAAAGCCGAGCAGCAGATCGACGAGGACCAGGCGGCCGACCTCGAGCGGAAACTGCGGAAGAACCAGTTCACGCTCGAGGACATGCTCCAGCAGATGCGCCAGGTGCGCAAAATGGGTCCGCTCAGCGGCATCCTCGGCATGCTGCCGGGGATGGGGGCGATGAAACAGCTGAAGAACGCCGACATCGACGAGGGCCAGCTCGACCGGGTCGAGGCGATCATCCTCTCGATGACCCCCGAAGAGCGGGCCAATCCCGGCCTGATCAAGGGCTCGCGCCGCAAACGAATCGCCAACGGCTCCGGCACCCGACCGCAGCAGGTCAACCAGCTGATCAAGCAGTTCGACCAGATGCGCAAGATGATGCGCCACATGGCCTCGGGCAAGATGCCCGACGCCCAGCAACTGGCGGCGATGACCGGAGGCGCACCCCGTCCAAAGATCCGCAGGCGCTAACCGAAATCAGGCCGCGTGTCCTCCCAGGGAGCGCAGCGACCGGTGATCCGGGCGCAGCCCGGATTCGTCCGGCACGCGTTTGAGTGGCCTGAGCCTGTACTCTGCTCGATCGATGGCAGTACGAATCAGACTGAGACGAGTCGGGTCCAAGAAGAACCCGATCTGGCGGATCGTCGTCGCCGACAAGCGCTCGCCGCGCGACGGCCGCACGATCGAGACGATCGGGCAGTACAACCCGCAGACCGATCCCTCGACGATCGAGCTCGACGAGACCCGTGCCCGTCACTGGCTGGAGCACGGTGCCCAGCCGTCGGAGACGGTCGCCACGCTGCTGCGCACCAAAGGCATCCCCGCCTCCGGTAGCTGAGCCTGACGTGACCGAGCTGCTGGAGTTCTTGGTCCGCTCGCTGGTCGAGGACCCAAGCGCGGTCGTCGTCGAGGAGCTCGAAGAGGAAGGCGACCTCGTCTATGAGATCAGCGTCGCCGAAGATGATCTCGGCCGCGTGATCGGCAAGGGCGGCCGCGTCGCCAACGCGATCCGCACGATCGCCAAAGCGGCCGCGGTGCGGCTCGACCGGCGTGTCATAGTCGACATCCTCGACTGAGCCGCACTCACCGCTTGAAGCTCGACATCTTCACCCTCTTCCCGGAGGCGTTCGACTGGTTCCGGTCGCAGCGCTCGGTCCAGAACGCGCTCGGCGAAGGCAACGAGCTGCGGCTGATCAACTACCGCGAGACGACGCCGCTCAGCGCCGGCCAGGTCGACGACGCGCCCTACGGCGGCGGCGCCGGGATGGTGCTGCGGGTCGACGTCGTCGACGCGGCGCTGCAGGCGGCCTACCCCCACGGCGAGAGCCCGCGACGGGTGCTGCTGACGCCGACCGGGCGCCTGCTCGACGACGAGCTGGCCGACGAGCTGACCCGGGAGCCGCACGTCGCCGTGCTCTGCGGCCGCTACGAGGGCTTCGACGACCGCGTGCACCAGCACTTCGCCGACGATGAGGTATCGATCGGCCGCTACGTGCTGGCCGGCGGCGAGCTGCCGGCGATGGTGCTGGCCGACGTGCTGATGCGCAAGCTGCCGGGGGCGCTCGGCCACGCGCAGAGCGCCGTCGAGGAGTCCTTCAGCGAGGCGCTGGAGGGGATGCCGGAGTACCCGCACTTCACCCGCCCGGCCACCTATCGGGGCTGGGGCGTTCCCGAGGTGCTGCTCTCCGGCGACCACGAGCGGGTGCGGCTCTGGCGCCTCGAGCAGAGCAGGGCGCGGGCCGAGCAGTCCGAAAAAAACCCGGAGTAGCTACCATTCCGCCACCGCGCGGTGCCCGCTCCGGGCCCGGCGGTCTTTTTTCGCATGAGCAGCGTCATCGACGACATCGAGAGAGGGCAACTGAGGAAGGGTCTCCCTTCCTTTGACCCGGGCGATCGCGTCCGCGTCCACTTCCAGGTCGTCGAGGGCCAGCGTCGCCGCACCCAGGTCTTCGAGGGAATCGTCCTGCGGCGACAGGGCTCGGGAGTGCGCGAGACCTTCACCGTGCGCAAGCAGTCCTTCGGCGTCGGCGTCGAGCGGACGTTCCCGCTGCACTCGCCGAAGATCGAGAAACTGGAGATCGCCGCGCGCGGCGACGTGCGCCGGGCCAAGCTCTACTACCTGCGTGGCCGCATCGGCAAGGCGGCTCGCGTCGCCGAGCGCCGCTGGGGCATCGACGAGGAGCTGATCTCGGCGCCTGCCGCGGCGGAGCCCGAGGCGGTTGACGCCGAGGGTGTCAGCCAGTCGGAGGAAGACGCCCAGGTCGAGGACACTGAGGCCGAGGCGTCAGCTGAGACCGAGGAGGCCGCGCCCGCGGAGGCTGAGGCCGAGGCGAGCGAGGAGCCGGCGGCGGAGGCTGGGCCGGTAGCAGAGACTGCAAGTGAGACGGCGGCAGAGACAGACGCTGAGGCGCCTGAGGCGGGGGAGACCGAGGACAACGCCGCGGCTGATGATGCCGAGGATGAGTCGCCGGACGAGAAGTCCGAGGACTCCGGCGGGGACCCGGCCTGAAACTCTCGATCCCGAAGCCGAAGACACGGGGCGGCGGGTTCGTAGAGCTGGTCGTCATCGTTGCGCTGGCCCTGGGGCTGGCGCTGGCGATCCAGGCTTGGCTGATCAAGCCCTACCAGATCCCCTCGCAGTCGATGGAACCGACCCTGGACGTCGGCCAGCGGGTGCTCGTCAACCGTTTCCTCTACCACTTCACCGACCCCAAGCCGGGCGACATCGTCGTCTTCCACCCGCCCAAGGGGGCCGACAGCGGCACCGAATGCGGGGTCACGATCAAAGGCCAGGAGCCGGTCGAAGTCGGCATGCCCTGCCCGAAGCCGACGGCCGAAGAGTCGAGCCAGAACTTCATCAAGCGGATCGTCGCCGGGCCCGGCGACACGCTCAGCGTCCGCAACGGTCACCCCGTGGTCAACGGTGTGGAGAAGACCGAAGAGTCCTACATAAGGCCTTGCGGGTCCGCGCCTCCCTGCAATTTGCCAAAACAGATCAAGATTCCACCCGGCCACTACTTCATGATGGGCGACAACCGTGGCGAAAGCGACGACAGCCGCTTCTGGGTCCCGTCCCCCGTGCCTGGATCATCGGCAAGGCCTTTGCCACCTACTGGCCCCCCGATCGCATCGGCACCCTCTAAGCCCGCCAAGGGCAAGCTGCACCAGCGTCGCTTGGCGCGCACGCGTCGTCTCTTCGCCTTCGACCGCGGGCTCGACAGTCGCTGGGTCGCCGGCGCCGACGAGGCCGGGCGTGGCTGCCTGGCCGGGCCGTTGGTCGCCGCCGCGGTGCTGATCGACTACGAGAAGCTCTCCCACGCCGACCGCCGCGCCCTCGCCGGCCTACACGACTCCAAGCAGATGCACGCCGAGAAGCGGGCCGAGCTCTTCCCCTGCGTGCTGCGGGCCGCCGAGCGGGTCAGCGTCGTCGTGCGCTGCGCCCGGGGCATCGACGCGCGCGGCCTGCACGTGACCAACATCGAAGCGCTCTCCAACGCGCTCGAACGCCTGCGGCCCGACCCCGCCGCGACCTGCCTCGTCGACGGCTTCTCGCTGCGCCAGTGCAGCGTCCCGCACCGCGCCGTGATCGAGGGCGACGGCACCAGTGCCGCGATCGCCGCCGCCTCGGTGATCGCCAAGGTCACCCGCGACCGCTACATGCAGCGCGCCGCCGCCCGGCACCCCGGCTGGGGCTTCGAGGAGCACGTCGGCTACTCGACCCCCGAGCACCGCGAGGCGATCGAGCGCCTCGGCATCTCGCCGCTGCACCGCCGCTCCTTTCAATCGGTGGCCTACAGCCAGCTGGAGCTGGCGGGCTAGAACGCGGCTTTGATGTGCTCGACGTCGATCGCGCGGTTGGCGCGGTCGAAGCTGACGCCGATTGCGTCGAAGCGGATCTCGGCGTAGTAGGGCAGGTCGCGGCGTTCGCTGAGCCAGGCGGTGGCGAGACGGCGGATGCGTTGCTGCTTGCGCCAGTCGACCGAGTGGACCGGGCGCTCGGGGCCGAAAGCGGAGCCGGCCCTGCCGGCCTTGACCTCGACGAAGACGAGGGCGCGGCGGTCGAGGGCGACGAGGTCGAGCTCGCCGTAGCGGGTGCGGGCGTTGCGCTCGAGGATCTGCCAGCGCGCGGTGCTCAGGCGGGCGGCGACGAGGTCCTCCGCCAGGCGCCCGAGCCGTTGTCGCTGCACCGTCATCGACGCCGACCATAGGGCCGAATCGGGGGGTCGCGGCCCGGACTGGGCCGGTGTGCGGGCGAATTGACAGAGCCGGCACAGAGTGCGCACCACACGTCGGATTTGCCTCCCTAGCGTCCTCGCCATGCTCGCTACGGCGCAGACCTTCACCCTCGACGGCATCTCGGCCCGGCCCGTGCGGGTCGAGGTCGACGTCCACCGCGGCCTGCCCGCCTTCTCGGTCGTCGGCCTGCCCGACGCGGCGGTGCGCGAGGCGCGCGAGCGGGTGCGGGCGGCGCTGGGCAACTGCGGCTTCGAGTTCCCGCTGCGGCGCATCGTCGCCAACCTCGCCCCGGCCAGCCTGCGCAAGGCGGGGCCCGGTCTCGACCTGGCGATCTCGGTCGCCCTGCTGACCGCGTCGGGGCAGCTCGAGCTCGAGTGCGGCTCGCTGGCGATGGTCGGCGAGCTAGCCCTCGACGGCTCGGTGCGGCCGGTGCCCGGGGTGCTCGCGATCGCCGAGGCGGCGCGCGAGCGCGGCTGCGAGGCGATCGTCGTACCGGCCGAGAACGGCGCCGAGGCGGCCCTGGTCGAGGGCCTGGAGGTGATCTGCCTGGAGAGCCTCGGTCAGATCGCCGCGCTTGCCGCGGGGGAGTGGGCGCCGCCGCCGCCGCGGCCGCTGTCGCTCGATCGAGCCGGGGAGGGGGCGATGCCCGACCTCGCCGACCTGCGCGGCCAGCGCCACCTGCGCTACGCGCTCGAGGTCGCCGCCGCCGGGGGGCACAGCCTGCTGATGGTCGGCCCGCCCGGTGCCGGCAAGTCGCTGGCGGCGAGCCGGCTGCCCTCGATCCTGCCGCCGCTGGCGGCCGAGGAGGCGCTCGAGGTGGCGCGGATCGCCAGCGTCTGCGGCAGGCTCGGCGGCGCGGGCGGCAGGCCGTTTCGCTCTCCCCACCACACGATCAGCCCGGCCGGGCTGATCGGCGGCGGCAACCCGCCGGGGCCCGGCGAGGCGACCCTGGCCCACCGCGGCGTGCTCTTCCTCGACGAGCTCTGCGAGTTCCGCCGCGACACCCTGGAGGCACTGCGGGCGCCGCTGGAGAGCGGCCGGGTCGCGGTGGCGCGGGCGGGGGCCTGGCGGCAGCTGCCCTGCCGCTTCATGCTCGTCGCCGCCTCCAACCCCTGCCCCTGCGGGCGCGGCGAGAGCGACCCCGAGTGCAGCTGCGCGCCGCTCGCGGTGCAGCGCTACCAGGCGAGGCTGAGCGGCGCCCTTGCCGATCGCATCGACGTGCTCGCCGCGATCCGCCAGCCCAGCGCCGAGGAGATCGGCGGACCTGCCGGGGAGCCCTCGGCGGCCGTGCGTGAGCGGGTCGCCGCCGCCCGCGAGCGTCAGGAACACAGGCTCGGGTCCGGCCGCAGCAACGCCGAGATGACGCCGGCCGAGGTGCGCGAGTGCGCTCTCGCCGAGGACGCCGCCACCCTGCTCGCCGAGTCATACTCGCGCCGCCGTCTCAGCGGTCGCGCCCACGACCGCGTGCTGCGCCTGGCTCAGACCGTGGCCGATCTCGCCGGCAGCGAGGCGATCGGCAGGGAGCAGATCGCCCAGGCCCTGCAACTGCGCAGGAGGGACAGCGAGTGAGCGAGCCCAACGCCTGCACCGATTGCCTGCGCCGGGCGCGCCTGCTCGCCCACCTGGCGCCCTACATCGAAAAGAGCTCCAGCACCGCGCCGGGCTCGCGCTCGCCGGAACTGCTGCGCCTCAGCAACGAGGACCTGGCCGCCGCGGTCGCGCCCAAGATCGCGGCTCAGGTGCTCGCCGAGGTCGGCGCGGCCCCGGAGCAGCGGCTGCGCGCCGACCTGGTCGCCGCCCGCTGCTGGGCCTGCTGCCGCCACGACCCGGCCTTCCCGCCGGGACTGGGCGACGCGGCCGACGCCCCCTGGGCGCTGATCGGCCGAGGCGACCCCGGCCTGCTCGGGCGGCTCGACCCGGGCGAGGCGGTGACGATCGTCGGCGCCCGGCGGGCGAGCACCTACGGGCGCGAGATGGCGCGCGAGCTCGGCCGCGAACTCGCTGCCGCCGGGCTGCTGGTGATCAGCGGCATGGCCTTCGGGATCGACGCCTGCGCGCATCGCGGCGCGCTCGAGGCCGGTACCACCGTCGCCGTGCTCGGCTGCGGTGCCGACACCGCCTACCCGGCCTCGCACCGCTCGCTCTGGCGGCAGATCTGCGAGCGCGGCCTCGTCCTCTCCGAGCTGCCGCCGGGGACCGGCGCCTGGCGCTGGACCTTCCCGGCCCGCAACCGGATCATGGCCGCCCTGGCCGGGATGACCGTGGTGGTCGAGGCGGCGCAGCGCTCCGGCTCGCTGATCACCGCCGACCTCGCCGCCGATCTGGGCCGCGACCTCGGCGCCGTGCCCGGCCCGGTCAACTCGCGCGCCTCGGCCGGCGCCAACGATCTGCTCGCGGGCGGCGCCTGCCTGATCCGCGACGGGCAGGACGTGCTCGACGCGATGCTCGGCCCGGGGGTGCGCAAGGCGGAGCGGGTCGGCGCTGACCTGGACGGGCGGCTGCGGGCTGTGTTGGCGGCCCTGGAGCGTGGAGCGGAGACCAGCGACGCGATCGCCGCCGCGCTCGACCTCGACGGCGCCGCGGCAGCCTCGGCGCTGGCCACGCTGGAGGCCCTCGGCTACGTCTCCTGCTCGCTCGTGGGCGTGTACTCGCGAACCCTGCTCTCGGCGCCCGCCATCTAGGCTGCGATCGTGTCCTCGACCTCGATTCCAGCCGTGCTCTCGATTGCCGGGTCGGACTCTGGTGGCGGCGCCGGGATCCAGGCTGACCTGAAGGCGTTCGCGCGCTGCGGCGTGCACGGGATGACCGCGATCACGGCGATCACGGCGCAGAACACGGTCGGGGTCGAGGCGATCGAAGCGGTCTCGGCGGAGATGATCGTCGCCCAGGTCGGCGCCGTCGCCGAAGACATCGGCGTCGCCGCGGTCAAGATCGGCATGCTGGGCACGGCCGAGACCGTCGAGGCGGTGGTCGAGGCGCTGCGCTTCGTCGGCGAGGCGCCGGTGGTGATCGATCCGGTGATGGTCGCCGAGAGCGGCGCGGTGCTGCTCGACGAGGAGGCGCGCTCGGCGCTGATCGAGCGCCTCTTGCCACTGGCAACGGTGGTCACGCCCAACATTCCCGAGGCGCGCGTGCTCAGCGGCGCCGGCGAGCAGGACTCCCAGGAGGACCTGGCCCGCGAGGTGCGGGCCCTGGGGCCCTACTCGGTGGTCGTCACCGGCGGGCACAGCGAGCGCCTCGTCGACCTCTTCTTCGATGGCCGCGAATCGGCCGAGATTCCCGGCGAACGGCACCCCGACGGCGCCGCACACGGATCCGGTTGCACTCATTCCTCGGCCCTGGCCGCCTACCTGGCGCTCGGCGAGACCCCGTTGGAGGCGGCGCGCAGGGCGCGGGCGGTTGCCTCCGCCGCCGTGGCCGCCGGCCTGCGTGAGCTCGGCGAGGGCCCCGGCCCGGTCGACGTCTTCGACCTGAGCTCTGGACGGCCTCAGTAGATTGCGAGCATGAGCTCAAACGGCGCCACCACGACCAAGCTTCCCCGTCCTCGCTCGAGTGCCCTCTTCGACGGTCCCGACCGGGCCCACTCGCGCGCCTACATGAAGGGCGTCGGCTACGACGACGACGCGCTCAGCAGGCCGACGATCGGCATCGCCAACACCTGGGCCGAGGCCAACTCGTGCAACTTCCACCTGCGCGGCCTGGCCGAGCACGTCAAGGAGGGCGTCCGCGCCGCGGGCGGCACGCCGCTGGAGTTCAACACGGTCGCGATCTCCGACGGGATCACGATGGGGACGCAGGGGATGAAGGCCTCGCTGGTCAGCCGCGAGGTGATCGCCGACTCGATCGAGCTGATGGCCCGCGGCTACCAGTTCGACGCGATCGTCGCCCTCTGCGCCTGCGACAAGACGATCCCCGGCTGCGCGATGGCGCTGGCCCGGCTCGACGTCCCCTCCGTCGTCCTCTACGGCGGCTCGATCGCGCCCGGCCACTGGCACGGCCGCGACGTCACCATCCTCGACATCTTCGAGGCGATGGGCGCCCACAACGCCGGCGACATGAGCGACGAGGAACTGAACGAGCTCGAGGGCGTCGCCAGCCCTGGCGCCGGCGCTTGCGGCGGCCAGTTCACCGCCAACACGATGGCCTGCGCCTTCGAGGCGCTGGGGATCAGCGCCGGCGGCTCGGCGATGGTCCCGGCCGAAGACGACGAGAAGGGCACGGTGGCGGAGCGGATCGGCGAGCTGGTCCTCAACGTCCTGGTCGAGGACATCCGGCCGAGCAGGGTGATCACCCGCGACTCGCTGGAGAACGCGGCGGCCTGCGTCTGCGCCTCGGGTGGCTCGACCAACGCCGTCCTGCACCTGATCGCCCTGGCCAAGGAGCTCGAGATCGAGCTGACGATGGCCGACTTCGAGCGGATCTCGCGCGCCACGCCGCTCTTCGCCGACCTCAAGCCGGGCGGCCGCTTCGTCGCCACCGACCTCTACGCGGCGGGCGGCGTGCCGGTGATCCTCAAGCGCCTGGCCGAAGCCGGCAGCCTGCACGAGGACGCGCTCACCGTCACCGGCAAGACGATCGGCGAGGTCGCGGGGGAGGCGAGCGAGGCGCCCGGGCAGGAAGTGGTTCGCCCGCTCGCCGACCCGAAGAGCCCGGAGGGCGGCCTGGCGATCCTCGGCGGCAACCTCGCCCCCGAGGGCTCGGTGGTCAAGCTGGCCGGCACCGAGCGCACCCAGCAGATCGGCCCGGCCCGCGTCTTCGACTCCGAAGAGGACTGCTACCGCGCGGTCAAGGACCAGCAGATCAACCCCGGCGACATCGTCGTGATCCGCAACGAGGGCCCGGTCGGCGGGCCCGGCATGCGCGAGATGCTCCAGGTCACCGCCGCGATCGTCGGCGAGGGCCTGGGGGAGAGCGTGGCGATGGTCACCGACGGCCGCTTCTCCGGCGCCACCCGCGGCCTGATGATCGGCCACGTCGCCCCCGAGGCCGCCAGGGGCGGCCCGATCGCGGCGATCCGCGAGGGCGATGAGATCACCGTCGACATCGACAACCGCCGCATCGACGTGGATCTCAGCGACGAGGAGATCGCCAAGCGAATCGCGGATTACAAGTCGCCGCCATCGCCCTTCGGCAAGGGCGTTATGGCGAAGTATGCCGCCACCGTCTCATCGGCGTCCCAGGGCGCGGTTACTTCGTAGCGAGGAACTCGTCCAGGACCCGGTTGAAGCGCAGCGGGCGCTCGAGCTGGGGGACATGACCGGTGTGCTCAAAGATCTCGAGCCTGGAATTGGGGATGCGGCGGTGGTAGCTGAGAGCGGCTGCCGAGGGGATCACCCAGTCGTCGGTGCCCCAGACGATCATCGTCGGGATCTCGATCTCTTCGAGGCGGTCGCGGGCGTCGTATTCGATCACCGCGTCGAGGGCGTCGGCGAAACCGGGACAGGGCACTCCCGAGGCCGAGCTGCTCCCAGAGCAGCTCCCTGGAGAGGCGATCCGGGTAGCGGATCGCGAAGCGGAACATCAGGTAGCGGGCGCGGCGGTGGGTGACGAAGAAGCGGGCGGCGGCGCCGAAGGGGCGGCCGAAGGTGTTCCAGGCGTGCGAGGTGGCGACGCCGCGCTCGTGCGGCAGCCAGGTGTTGATGAAGCCCGCCGCCGAGACCAGGACCAGGCGGTTGAAGCGGCCCGGCTCGGCCAGCACCGCCTCGGCGGCGACCAATCCGCCCATCGAGTTGCCGACCAGGGTGGCGTCGCGGCCGATCTCCAGCTTCTCGCAGAAGTCACGCAGCAGGCGCCCGTAGGCGTGCATGTCGATCGTCCAGGAGGGCATCGGGCTGGCGCCGAAGCCGGGCAGGTCGAGGGCGATCGCCCGGTGGGAGCGCCCGAAGTGGGGCATGTTTTCGAGCCAGGCCTGCCAGGAGCTGGTCAGGCCGTGGACGAAGACGACCGGCTCGCCCTCGCCGATCTCGGCGTAGTTGACGGTCGCGCCCGGCAGCTCCAGCCGCTGCACGTGCGGCCGCCAATCGATCTTCAGCCAGTCGGGGTCCGGGTTGCCGTAGTCGTCACGCATAGCCCATACGTTCGAGTATGGGTATCTCGCGGATCTGCGGCGGTTGCAGGTGGTCCCAGAGGATTCCGCGCGGGCGCTCGTACTGGCGCTCGACCTCGATCACGGCGCGCGGCGTGGCGATCACGTCGACCGGCAGGTCGTGGGCGGTCATCATCAGGTGGCGGCGCAGGGCCTGGGTCGGGTGCACCGTGGTTGCGACCGTGGTGTGGCTGTCGATCTTGCCGGCGTCGATCAGCACTCCGTACTCGAGGTCGGAGTAGCCGCCGCCCTTGCCGACCCGGGCGCCGCTGAGGTTGACCGCGACCGAGCCGCAGAGGACGAAGTCGATCTCGGGCAGCTCGTCGAGGGCGACGACGCGGCCGTGTTTGAGCGCCCCCTTGATCGTCGCCGCCTCTTTCACCGCGCGTTTCGAGAGCTTTTTCGGGTCGAGGACGCGGAAGGGGTGGGGGTCGCGCAGGCGCGGCACGGCCATGATCACGACCTTGCCCTCTTCGAGCGCGATGCGCCGGGCGTAGGTCTGCGGCGAGTCGGGGTTGGCCTTGATCACCCGGGCGCGCCGCCAGAGGCGCTGGCCGGAGAGCTTTTCGGCCGCCAGTTTCGCCCCGGCGAAGTTGGGGATGCGACCGTCGGCCCCGGGGAAGCGCGAGACGCCGGCGCGGTCCATCGCTTTCCAGACCTCCTTGCGGATTTCGTCCTTCGAGCGCATTGCGGGAAAGATATCCGCAGCGCCCGTCACCCTGCCGGACGTGGGTTTGCAGGTGATCTGAGTATTTGGGCCGAATGATCCGTCTGCCTAAACTTTTGCGCAGGTCAGGTTCAGACGGAGATATGCCGATCGTTGGGGAAAGGTAATGGGGCGTAAGACTCAAATCGCGATTGTCGCCTTGGTGGCGCTGCTGCTGCTGGGCGTGGCGGTCGGCTACGCCTATGACAGCTCGGAGAAGGACAAGATCGCCGATGGGGTCAGCGTCGGCGGCGTCGACGTCGGCGGCATGGACGAAGCCGAAGCTAAGCAGGCGGTCAGTCGCCGGTTGCTCGGACCGCTGAAACACTCGCTCCGGGTCGGTTATGACGGTCAGAGCTGGACCCTGCCGGGCAAGAGCCTCGATGTCCACGCTGACATCGACGCAGCGGTCGAAGAAGCGCTCGCCGAAAGCCGCGAAGGCGGCTTCCCCGGGCGCCTGGTCCGCTACGTCACCGGCGGCAGCGTCGACAAGCAGATCGGCGCCGACGTCAGCTACTCGAAGCCGGCGATCAACCGCTTCGTCCGCAAGGTCGCCGACGAAGTCGACCGCGAAGCCCGGGACGCCACGGTCGAACCCGGCCCGGCCTCGCTCGAAGTGGTGGCGGCGAAGAACGGCCGCAAGCTGCGCGACAACCTGCTCACCCGCCGGCTCGAGGCGGCGGTGCTGAACGCCGACGCCGACCACACGATCGCCGCCCACACGCACGCGACGAAACCGGAAGTGACGACCAAGGAAGTCGCCGCCGCCTACCCGTCCTATCTCACGCTCGACCGCTCGACCTTCACCCTGCGACTCTGGAAGCACCTGAAGCTGGCGAAAACGTACACAGTGGCGGTCGGCCAGGAAGGGCTCGAAACTCCGGCCGGGCTCTACCACATCGAGGAAAAGCAGGTGAATCCCTCCTGGCACGTCCCCGACTCCGCCTGGGCCGGCGACCTGGCCGGCCAGGTGATCCCGCCGGGCCCGGCCGACCCGATCAAGGCGCGCTGGATGGCGATCTTCGAAGGGGCCGGGATCCACGGCACCGACGAGCTCGAATCGCTCGGCTCGGCCGCCTCGCACGGCTGCGTGCGGATGTCGATCCCCGACGTGATCGAACTGTATCCCCAGGTCGAAGTCGGAACTCCCATTTACATCGGCTAAGAGGCTCGCGCCGACTGGCGGCGAAACTCTCTCCATGAACTGGGGGGACGCGCTGAGCTTGTATGACCGAGACCTGCGGGGACGCGGTGCCGCTGAGCGAACTCGCAAGGCCTACGGCGTTGACCTCGGACAGTTCGTCGAGTGGGCGGGCGACCGCGCACCGGGCGACATCCGCCATCGCGACGTGCGGCGCTTCGCCGCGGGGCTCTCATCCGACGGGGCCGCGCCGGCCACCGTCGCGCGCAAGCTGGCGGCCGTGCGCGGCCTCTTCGACTTCCTCGTTCGCACCGAGCGGGTCGGGCAGAACCCGGCCGACCTCGTCTCCAGTCCGAAGCGGGAGGAGAAGCTGCCGCGGGTTCTCACGGTCGAGCAGGTGCGCGACCTGTTGGAGCGGATTCCCGCGCGCACGCCGCTGGAGCTGCGCGACCGGGCGATGCTCGAGCTGGCCTACTCCTGCGGGCTGCGCTGCGAGGAGATCGTCAGCCTCGACCTCGGTGCGCTCGACTTCGAGACCGAGCAGTTGCGCGTGCTGGGCAAGGGCTCCAAGGAACGCCTGCTGCCGGTTGGCGAGCCCGCCCAGCAGGCCCTGCGCCGCTACAGCGAGCGCGGCCGCCACGCGCTCAGCGCCGACCCGCGCGAGCAGGCGCTCTTCCTCTCCAAGAGCGGCAGGCGGCTCTCCAACTCCGACGTCACCCGCCGGCTCGGGCTCTGGGTGCGCGAAGCCGCCCTCGCCGCCGGGGTCTCGCCGCACTCGCTGCGCCACAGCTTCGCCACCCACCTGCTCGAGGGCGGCGCCGATTTGCGCACGATCCAGGAGCTGCTCGGCCACGCCTCGATATCGACCACACAGGTCTACACTCGGGTCGATGCGGCTCGCCTCCGCGACGCGTACGCGGCCACCCATCCACGCGCATGAGCGGCAAAATTTGTCAGCGACCTTAGGATGCAGGGGAATTAGATGGAAACCGGCGTAAAAGAGGTGGAGCTGCGCGATCTTTGGCGCCGCTACAAGGAGGAAGGCGACGCGACCGCGCGCGAGCGCCTGGTCGTCGCCTACTCGCCGATGGTCAAGTTCGTCGCCGGCCGGCTCGGCGCCGGGCTGCCCTCGCACGTCGACGACGCCGACCTGATCTCCTACGGCCTGATGGGCCTGATCGGCGCGATCGAGCGCTTCGAGCCCGAGCGCGGGATCAAGTTCGAGACCTTCGCGATGACCCGGATCCGCGGCGCGATCATCGACGAGCTGCGCTCGCTCGACTGGGTGCCGCGCTCGGTCCGCTCCCGCGCCCGCGAAATCGAGGCGGCCCAGGCCAAGCTCGAGCACGAGCTGCAGCGGGCGCCGAGCGAGGCCGAGCTCGCCTCCCGGCTCGACATCAGCGAGGAGGAACTGCAGACCTCGCTGCTGGAGATCGCCAACTCCTCGGTCTACGCGCTGGACGAGCTCTGGACCGTCTCGGACTCCTCCGGCGACTCGGTCTCGCTGCTCGACACGATCTCCGACCCGCGCGCCGAGGACCCCCAGGAGTCGCTGGCCAGCAGCGAGATCAAGGACCGCCTCACCGAGGCGATCTCCTCGCTGCCCGAGCGCGAGCAGCTGGTCGTCGCGCTCTACTACTACGAGAACCTCACCCTGCGCGAGATCGGCGAGGTGCTTGGGGTGACCGAGTCGCGCGTCTCCCAGCTCCACACCAAGGCAGTGATGCGACTCAAGTCCGGCCTGCAGACGGCCGCCTGAGCGACCCGTACTTATCCCGGTTGAGTTCTGGGTCGCGAGGGGTACCGTCAGTCGTGTGCCGCATAAGGCCGCAGACCGGATTCGCAACGTCGCCCTGGTAGGGCACCGGGGCTGCGGCAAGACGAGCCTGCACGAGGCGATGCTGTTCGAGGCCGGCGCGGTCAAGCGGCTGGGCACGGTGGCCGACGGCACGACGGTCTCCGACCATGAGCCCGACGAGCAGGAGCGCTCGCTCTCGATCAACGCCTCGCTGGCCTGCTTCGAGCACGCCGAGCGCGAGATCAACCTGATCGACACGCCGGGGGAGCCGAGCTTCGTCGCCGACGCGATTGCCGCCCTGCGGGTCGCCGACGCGGCCGTGGTCGTGGTCAACGGCGTCGCCGGGGTCGAGGTGCACACCGAGCGCCTCTGGCGGCGCGCCGACGCCGAGGGCCTGGCCCGGCTCGTCTTCGTCAACATGCTCGACCGCGAGCGGGCCGACTTCTACCGCACGCTCGACTCGCTCAAGGCCGCCTTCGGCGCCCACGTCGTCGCCACCGAGATCCCGATCGGCGCCGAGCACGAGCTGCGCGGCGTGGTCGACCTTATCGACCAGAAGGCGTTCCTCTACGAGGGCGTCGGGCCGGGGGCGGCGCGCGAGGTCGAGATTCCCGAGGAGCTGCGCGAGCGGGCCGGCGAGTACCGCGAGCGGCTGATGGACGAGGTGGCGGAGAACTCCGACGAGCTGATGGAGCGCTACCTCGACGGCGAGGAGATCGACCACGACGAGATCGTCCGCGTGCTCAAGCAGGGGGTCACCGCGGGGCAGATCTTCCCGGTCACCTGCGGCGTCGCCACCGCCAACCTCGGCACCGGCCGCCTGCTCGAGGCGCTGGTCGATGACCTGCCCTCGCCGGCGATGCGCGGTGCCGTGCCCGCAAGTGGGCCGGGCGGCGAGGCGATCGAGATCGAGCCCGACGAGGACGGCCCGCTGGTCGCCTACGTCTTCAAGACCCTGGCCGACCCCTACACCGGCCGGGTCAACCTCTTCCGCGTTTACCGCGGCATGCTCGCCTCCGACTCGCAGGCGTTCAACGTCACGCGCGGCCAGAAGGAGCGGGTCGGCCAGCTGGGACAGCCGCTGGGCAAGGAGCTGCGGCCGTGCCCGGAGCTCGGCGCCGGGGACATCGGCGCCGTCGCCAAGCTGAAGCAGACCCGCGCCGGCGACGTGCTCTGCGCCGGGCCGGAGGTGATCGGCTTCGAGCCGCTCGATCTGCCCAACCCGGTGATGGCCTTCGCCTACGAGCCGAAGTCCAAGGGCGACGAGGAGAAGGCCGCTGCGGCGGTGCGGCGCCTGACCGAGGAAGACCCGACCCTCGACGTGCACCGCGACGCGCAGACCGGCGAGCAGATCATCGCCGGCCTCACCCAGGCTCACGTCGAGGTGATCGTGGCGCGGATGAAGCGCCGCTTCGGGGTCGAGATCGAGCTGCACCCGCCGCGCGTGCCCTACCAGGAGTCGATCCGCCGGTCGGCCGGCGCCCACGCCCGCTACAAGAAGCAGTCCGGCGGTCGCGGTCAGTTCGCCGATTGCGCGATCGAGATCGAGCCGAGCGAGAACGGCGGCCTGGAGTTCGTCAACCAGATCAAGGGCGCGGCGATTCCCGGCGGCTTCATCCCCGCGGTCGAGAAGGGGATCGAGGAGGCGATGGCGCACGGCACCGTCGCCGGCTACCCGGTCAAGGGCGTGCGGGTGCGCTTGGTCGACGGCAAGCACCACGACGTCGACTCCTCGGAGATGGCCTTCAAGATCGCCGGCGCGATGGCCTTCCGAGAGGCGATGGAAGCGGCCGACCCGGTGCTGCTGGAGCCGATCGTGCGGCTCGTCGTCAGCTGTCCCGAGGACGTCGTCGGCGACGTGATCGGCGACCTCAACTCGCGCCGTGGCCATCCGCTGGGGATGGAGCCGCGGGGCTCGGTCACCGAGGTGCGGGCCGAGGTGCCGATGGCCGAGGTGCTCGACTACGCGCCCGACCTGCGCTCGATCAGCGGCGGCCGGGCCGAGTTCGAGGTCGACTTCGACCATTATCAGGAGGTACCGGCGCACCTGGCCGAAAGAGTCGTCTCAGCGACCGGTTGATTCGGGCCGCGGGGGCCGCGGTGAACTAGTTTTCGTGCGTGAGCATCTACCAGCGCGATCCAGCCGCCCCGGGGGCCAACATCAGGCGGCGGCAGGTGGAAGCGCCGGGTGGCCGGCTGGAGCAGGCGGTCGTCCTTTTCAACGCTAGTCAGGCGGGGCGCACCGTTGCGGGACTGAGCCGCAGTCTGGGCCGGCCGACGGTCTCCGTGGGCGCCGCGGCGGGGTCCGCGGGCCTGGTCCGGATCACGGTCGCTTGGGAGCTCTGCTGGTACCAGTGGGGGGTCGACCTCGGCGACGAGCGACGCGGGGTCTTCGAGATCGCCAAGGGCGAGGAGATCGAACAGCTCGACCGCTCCGCCCGCCACTGGAATGCCAAGGTGGGGAAGGGTGGGCAGCTGCTCTTTGGTGGGGCCGGCGGAAAGCCGGTGCGCCGGGCCTTCTGGCTGAGGCGCGGGTGAAGGTCGTCGTCAACGTCGACGGCGGCGCCCGCGGCAATCCCGGGCCGGCGGCGATCGCCGCCGTGGTTCAGGACGCCGATGGGGGAGTGCTGGAGGAGCGGGGCGAGAGGATCGGGCGGGCGACCAACAACGTCGCCGAGTACAAAGCGCTGCTGCTCGGGATCGAGATGGCGGGCGCCCTCGGAGCCAAAGAACTGGATCTGGTCGGCGACTCCGAGCTGATCGTCAAGCAGGTCAAAGGCGAGTACAAGGTCAAGGACGCGACGATGCGCGAGCTGCATGGGCAGGTGAAGGAGGCGCTGCGCGGGTTCGACAGCTGGTCGATTCGCCACGTGCGCCGCGAGCACAACGCCGAGGCGGATCGCCTCGTCAACCAGGCGCTCGATGGCGGCTGAGCCGATCGATCCCGGCGTCGACATCGGCCACGTCCACCTCAAGGTGGCCGACCTCGACCGCGCCCTGGCCTTCTACTGCGACGTGCTCGGCTTCGAGCTGCAGCAGCGCTTCGGCGAGGAGGCGGCCTTCGTCTCGGCCGGCGGCTACCACCACCACATCGGCCTCAACACCTGGCACTCGAAGGGCGGCAGCCCGCCGCCGCCGGGCAGCACCGGCCTCTTCCACCTGGCGATCCGCTACCCGACCCGCCGCGCCCTCGCCGACGCCCTGCAGCGCCTAATCGACAACGGCATCCCGCTCGGCGGCGCCTCCGACCACGGCGTCAGCGAGGCGCTCTACCTCGAGGACCCCGACCGCAACGGCATCGAGCTCTACTGGGACCGTCCCAAAGACGAGTGGCCCCAGCCGGCGCCCGGAGAGAAGGTGGCGATGTACACGCGACCGCTCGACCTCCACGACCTTCTCGCCGAGTTGAATCGGTAAAGGCGCCCCGGCCCGCGACGGGGGAGGGAGAAACCGCCGCGGACCCAAGGCGTCACGAACGGCAACAGCGTACCAAATATTGGGTAGCGCCTTGTCATATGTTTTGCTGGGCGGGTGCCCTCCTCGGTGCTTGACCAACTTGACCAAGCGCTGCTACCTTGACGCCATGGCTCGGACAGTCACCATCGGCGAGGCAAAGACCAACTTCTCAAAGCTCGTGCGCCGTGCCGAGGCCGGCGAGGAGATCGTCGTGCGCCGCGGTGCCGAGCCGGTTGCGCGGATCATGCCCTTGGAGAAGCATGGCGGCGTTACCGGCCGTGGCTCGATGAAGGGCGAGATCCGGATTGGCGCGGGTTTCGACGAGCCGCTCGAGGAATTTGCCGAGTACATGTGAGCGGTGGCGCGGCTGCTGGTCGATAGCCATGTTCTGCTGTGGCACCTCCTGGACGATCCTCGCCTCGAACCTGAGCCAACCGCCGCAATCGAGGCGGTCGATGCGCAGGTTCTGGTCAGCGCCGCGTCCCTCTGGGAGATCGCGATCAAGGCCGGGTTGGGCAAGCTCGACGCCCCCGACGATCTCCCCGAGCGAGTCCAGCAGCTCGGCTTCGAGCTGCTGCCGGTCACGGCAGAGCACGCCTGGCAGGTCCGACACCTGCCGCCCCTTCATCGCGACCCCTTCGATCGGCTGTTGATCGCTCAGGCACAGGTGGAGCAACTCCCGATCGTGACTGCGGACCCCTCATTCAACAGCTACGAAGTGAAGGTCGTCTGGGGTTAGCCGGGACAGGGCGGCGCGCCTTGAGAAGACGTCTGGCGAGGAGCCATCGTCCCGCCGAAAGCAGGAGACCGCATCGCCAAGCTAGAATCCGCCCCCGTGCGGCTGTAGCTCAGCTGGCTAGAGCGTCTGCTTGCCATGCAGAAGGTCGTCGGTTCGAATCCGATCAGCCGCTTCGCCCGGAAGCCCGCTCCCAGAGCGGGCTTCCGCGTTTCTGGGGTCGGGCGCGGAGATGTCCCGGACAGGCTCGTTGGCCGCTCGCTGCCCAATCGCTGCCCAATCAACCCTTCTTCTCGGATACGCGATGCAGCGATTCCGCCACCGGACAAGCGAGACTAGTTGGGTCGATGAGCGATCAAACTGCTGCCATTGCGGCTGTGTCGTGGGTGCTTGAGCTGCCCCGTGACCTCGGGCTCCCCGATGACACTTTCTCGTCAACCGGCGTGGCTGGTGACGTGCCGCCAGGATGGAAAGGGCAGCTAGGCGAGCTTCCGGAGTGGCCAGGTTGCGAGTTCCAGGGGATTCCGAGACGCCGCCTACGGTTTCGTCGCGCCTATGTCGGCATTGGCATGCCAACCGAGGCAACTGACCGAACCTTCAGTGACCTTATGCGCTTGAAGGGATTGAAGAAGCTGCACCACGCCATGGGGTTGCGCCGAATGTCGCGACGAGGAGTCAAGGAGTGGAAGACCGTCTGCCAGATGACGAAGTGGTATGCGGGAGAGGAACTCGACGCAGTGAACGAGTCGAGCGATTCCAAGACGCCTCTTGAACGAGGTTTCGTGGAGATGCTTGCGGACCTGGACTTGTGGCTCCAGGCATATGGGTTGGTTTCGGGCGACCTTGAAATCGGGTCAATTGCGCTACACGATCTTCCGGCAGCCGTTCCCTGGACTATTCACCACAAGCAGTCACCGGACGCACCCGAGTTTGCCTTCACGGGTCTACTGCCGATCCACGACAGGGCTCCGAACCTGCTCCCCGTCCGTGGAAGTCAGGAGGCGGCAAAAGAGGCAGGAATTATCGTGGCGACTAACGCTGAGACCGCCCCCGCCTTCACGGCTTTTACCTTGCTCTTCCAGGCTCAAGCTTCCGCAGTGGCGGGCAGGGGTCGCCAGGCAACGATTGACGCGGGCACGGCCGTCGAGTCGCTTGTAGCACTCGTCATCAAAGAAGCCCTTCGTGCAGAAGGTGCGCCGGATACCGATATTGCTGACACCCTCAGTCAAAGATGGCCAACCGTCTTCAATCGCGAGCTTCTAAAGGCTCTCGGAATTTCACCTGGCGAAGGAGGAGCCGAGCATTCGAAGTGGTGGAGGGTCCATTACAAACGAAGAAACGACGCAGTGCACAGCGGCGCGACCCCTAGCAGGGATGCTGCGCTCGAAATGGTTTCTGATACCTGGGATCTGTTCGACTGGGTTGGAAGAAAGGCACGTGTCCATGGCAGCCTGAGCAAGCTGGGCAAATCAATCACGGTGATGAGGAAGAGGCCCTAGCTTGGCCCGTTTGCGATCCATTCTGAGAAGGCGGGGGAGCGACCCGATGGACAAGAAGAATGCGCTTCCGAAGCTTGCCGAGGAGCCGCAGGAGGCTCGTGATGGATGGAAGTTTCCAGATGCGGATGAGGTGGTCTACCGCCTCGGTCTGTCGTGTGACCCTGTGCCCGGCCTGCCGATTGAACTTGCCGTCGGAGACGTAGAGATCGAGTTCGTACACGGACCTATTCGGGCACAGCAGACTTTGCTGCGACAGCGGTTTGGCGTACCAGTCATCTTCGACAAGTCGATGCGGCGGGATGACGTGGCGGCAAACGAGGTGATTACGCTTCTTTCAATCACCACTCCTCCTCCAGAGTCTCTCGAGGATGGCTTTGCGGAGTGGAGACCCCGGGCTCTCGCTGCTGCCGGGATGCTGGCGGCAGTCCTTGACGAGCGCGTTGCAGGTCACGAGGTCTTCGAGGACGCGATTCTTTTTTGCGAAGGTAAGTTCGTGGGCGCGGCCGATATGCGCGGGAGGGTCATGACCTATCTGCCTTTTGAGGTGAGTACTGCTGACCGCCGCGCCTTGGATCGACTCGGAGAACTAGTGGCTTCCGAGTCATCTCCCGTGGCACGTGCCGCTCGGCTGTATCGCCGAGCGGCACTAGAGGGACCAACCGCTGACGCCTACGCAATGCTCTGGGTTGCTGCGGAGTGCTTCAGTGAACATCGGAGCCCTTCAAGGAAGGACATTGAAAAGGCTCTGCGCACCGGAGGAATGGATCCCGATGGACTTCCAATCAGCATTGGGCGCCTGATCGATCTAAGGGGCAAGATCCAGCATCATGGAGTCGAGGCAGACGATCGGCTCACGCTGGCGTTCTACGAGATGGAGGCCGTAGTACGGACGCTGATACGGCAGGAGGCAGAGATTGAGGGCGGTTGGTGGCCCGCTGCTGACAATCCAGCAGGATTCTCCGCACCCTTCGATTCTGCCGTTGCAGCGGCCCAGCAAGATCGTGAGACCGAATGGCACAGAGGTGAGCTTCCGGCCGTTGAGGTGCCAGTCGAGCTACGCGTTCCCCGCCGGACTGCAAACCCTCATCTAGACCCGAGGCTGGAAATCGATCCGCGTATCGGCGATTCAGCCCCTCTCATCGCCGCATGCGTCTTGGATGCGATCGAATGGCTTGATCCGGAGATGTCTCTCAGAATCGACTATGAGCGGCCGGAGAGCGCCCCGAGCGACCTTACTGCTGCCGCAAGCGCGGAGCGCCTATGGATTACCCAAGAGCGGCTGGACGCGGCTGCCCTAGATGATCCGGTTGGCTTCGTCAGTCTAGTATGGGAGCTAGTCCCGATGGTCGGATTCGCCTACGCTCAGCGCCTCGGAATCGAGAGCCGCGGGAACGGGGTAGCCATGGTGGAGGCAGTTGGTGCTCGGCTGCAATATCTGCGCCTGGTGAAGCACGGTGAGTTTCCTGTAGACGAGCTTGTAATGCCATCGGGCACCGATCTACAGTCGCTGGGGAAGCTTTCCGGATGGGCCGCGGGAGGGGATACGAGGGCCTTGACCAGCGTTGAGGCACTGACGGGAGATGCCTACGACTTGGCCTCATCGATCCTCGCAGTTCTTGCGGAGACGCCCCTCGCGGCCCCTGTTCATGTGCTCGACTCAGTTCAAGAAATCCACTCAGACAGTCGTATCCCCTAGACCGCCCACTGTGGCAACCGTGCGGCCTAACTCCACAGCGATTCCTATGGCGCCGCATCGGCATTAGGTCGCCGCCGCAACGATGCCGTCCAAGGCCGCGCCGTGGTCGGTCTTTGAGGCGATGACCTTGGCGTAGAGGCCGAGGGTCATCTTGGGATCGGAGTGCCCAGCCTGGGCCATCACGTAGGGCACGTCGGCTCCGGCCGCGAGGAGAAGGGAGATGAAGGTGCGGCGGAGCGAGTGAGGCGTTACGGGCCCAATCGGCTCGCGCCCTTCTGCGCGGAGCGCCGAGTTCGCTCGCTCGACGGCGGTCGCCAGTAGCCGGTTGCGGACGTTCGAGGGGTTGTCGCGGTGGCCCTCGCGGGTCGCGAAAACGAAGTCGGTCGGTTTCGTGAACGAGCTTCCCGTCCGGTGCTCGGCGAGCAGATCGCGAAGCGTCGGAGTCAAATCGACATCTCGGATTCCGGCGTCGGTCTTGGAGGAGGCAACCCGCAACTGCCGACCATCGAGGCTGACATCGCGCCAGCGCAGGTCGAGCGCCTCGCTGATCCGCAGCCCGGCGAGGGCGAGGGTTGCGAGGAGGGCGTGACGCCGACGAATGCCGCTGCGGTCTTCGGCGTCGAGTTCTCCGGCCGCACCGAGGAGCGCGGCAACCTGCTCCGGTTGCAAGTAGCTGCGGGACGGCTTGCTCTCCTTGAGGAGCCGCTTGCGACCCCTCGCGGGATTGCGGTCGAGGTAGCCGTACTCGACGGCCTGCTCCAAGATCGCGGCAAGGAGGCGGATCGTCTTGTTGATCGTGCCGTTCGACAGGGGACGGGGGACGCGCGTGCGCTTTGCCTTCGGAAGCGCGAGCTGCTTCTGTCGCGCCGACTCCATCGCCTTGCTCTCGCGCACCTTCGCCCGCCGGTAGCGGTCGATCTCCTCCACCGTGATCGCCGACAGTCTGTGATCGGCGAAGTACGGCAGGAGATGATTGGAGAGCCGCCAGCGGTAATCGACGCGCGTCTGCTCTCGCAGCTCGGGAGAGGAATCCTCAAGCCACTCGGAGGCGAACTCGTGGAAGGTGGGAACCTCCCCCGACGACTGCTCAGGTTCGGGGGCCGAAGGCTGCCAGATGCCCCGCTCGACATCGGCGAGCACATGTCGCAACTCACGTTCGGCCTTTGCGCGGTTCCAGCCCTCGCCGGACGTGCCGAGCGCGACGTACCGACGCTTCCCGTACGCGCGAAACCGGAGAGCCCAGGCGCGACGGTCCTTCGGCTCGACCACGCTGCCTGTCGCTTTGCGCGGCATCAGCGACCACCTCCGGCGATGGAGGCGGGGCGGGGTGAATGCGGGGGAGCGGCGGCGTGGCCGCGCTCCATAGGATCGGTATCAGCCATGAGGAGGGTCCATCTCCTTGTGGTCAGGCCCTCGGTTGGCGTTGGTGCGCCGCCGGGGGCCGCTTGTTGTTGACGACAACCGTACACCCAGGCGCGGCGAGCACCTTCGTCATGACCGGCCCTGTCCGCGAACCGGCAGCAAGTTCGAGCCTCGCCGCTTCCTCCGAAGCGGACGCCTGCCCGGAGCAGGTTGGTCGGCAGCGCCAAGCAGCTCGCGGACCTTTGCCGGATCGAACCGGAGGCGAGCCTTTGGACCCTCGCCCAGGCGCACGACACCAAAGTCGTTGGCGTGCCCGTAAACGAAGTCCCGACTGACCCCGAAACGGCGTGCGATCTCGGCGGCATCGACCAGTTCGACGGTTGCGGGGCCGGGGCGCAGCAGGTCAGCCACTCGTGCCGCCACTGCCTCGATGTCCGCTTCGCTGAGGGCCATCGCTATCTCCATCCGATCCGAGCGCCCATCGCCCCGTATACGTCCGCGACGGCGGGCAAACGCCCCCGGAGATTCCCCGCCGCCGGTCGTGTTTCGTCCACGCGCCTCACGCCTCCCCTGTCCAGCGCGGGCGGCGGTTGCATCGCGCCCCAGGCCAAAACAACCAAGGCAGAAAGCATGCAAATCAGAAAGCCAGAACCAAAGAACGAAGGCAACCGAGAGCCAGAAGGCCAAGGCACTCAGGACAGCCAGAAAGCTGCCCTGAGAAGCCATCCAGGTCCCGCCCCAACAGCCAACAGCAACCACCCTCACGCCCTATCACTGAAGTGAATCTCTGGGGGCGCTCCGCCTCCCCACCGGACATCAAGGGCAGATGCAACATCTGCCCGATGCAAACGCCCTCCCGGCCGGACACCGCTACCGATGATCAGCATCGGCAAGCTGGGGAAGGGCCAGGAGCGCTACTACACCGAGAAGGTCGCCGAAGGCGCGGAGGACTACTACTCCGGCGAGGGCGAGGCGGAGGGCAAGTGGACCGGCGACGCCGCCGCCGAGCTGGGCTTGACGGGCGAGGTCGACTCCGCCCAGCTCACCGCGATGCTGACCGGCAACAACCCGGCGACGGGCGAGCCCTTGGGCCTGCGCCCGGTCGGCGGCAAGGGGCCGGTCCCCGGCTTCGACCTCACCTTCTCCGCTCCCAAGTCTGTATCGCTGACCTGGGCGCTCGGCGGCCCCGAGGTCGCCGCCCAGGTTGCATCAGCCCACGAGCGCTCCGTCCAAGCCGCCCTCGACTACATGCAGACCCACGCCTGTTGGACCCGTAGGGGCGCGGGAGGCGCAGAGTTCGTGCAGGGCAACGGCTACCTCGCCGCCGCCTACGTTCACCGCTCCTCGCGAAACGGCGACCCCCAGCTTCATACCCACGTCCTCGTCGCCAACGCGACCAAGGGGCCGGACGGCCGCTGGTCGCGCCTCTACCACCCGGCGATCTACGAGCACGCCAAGACCGCCTCCTACCTCTATGAGGCGAACCTGCGCCACGAGCTTTCCCGCACCCTCGGGGTGCAGTGGCAGGAGGTGCGCAAGGGCATCGCTGAGATCGCGGGCTTCCGCGATGAGTGGCTGAAGACGTTCTCCACGAGAAGGGCGGAAATCCTCGAAGCCGCCGGACCCGGCGCTTCGGCCAAGGCCCGCCAGGTCGCCACCTTGACCACCCGCCACGCCAAGGAGCGCGAGATCGAGCCGGAGAGCCTGCGCGAGCGCTGGAGGGAGCGCGGAGCGCAGATCGGCCTTGACCGCGAGGGCATCGCCGCCACCCAGGGCAAGGCGGTCGAGCTGAAGACGGAGCTGACCCTCGACGCGCTGGACAAGGCAGTCACCGCCCACGCCTCCCACTTCGACCGCCGCGAGGCGATCCAGGCCGTCGCCGACCTGCTCCCCAGCGGTGCTCCTGCCAAGGAGGTCGAGGTCACCGCCGACGCCTTCCTCGCCTCGGATGCCGTGATCCGCATCTCCGAGGGAGCCAAAGGCGAGCGCTTCACCACGCAGCGCATCTGGGAGCTGGAGCGAGGAGCGCTCCAGAGCGCCGAGAAGATGGCGAGCGAGCCCCGAGGCTTCGCCGGGGAAGTGATCGCCGCCAGGACGATCAAGGACCGCCCGGCCCTGAAGCCCGATCAGCGCCGCATGGTCGAGCGTCTGCTCGCCGGTCGCGAGGGCATCGTCGTCGTGATCGGCGAGGCGGGGACCGGCAAGACCTTCGCCACCGTGGCGGCGGCCGAAGGCTGGGCGCAGGCCGGGTTCAGGGTTCAGGCCGCAGCTCCCACCTGGAAGGCGGCCAACGTGCTCAGCGACCACGGGCTGGAGGCGACCACGGTCGCCGGACTGCTGGCCCGCCTCGACCGAGGCCACGTCGAGCTGGACGCGAAGACCGTCCTGCTGGTCGACGAGGCCGGGATGGTCGGCAGCGAGGACATGGCGCGGCTGATCTCCCATGCCGAGGCGGCCGGATCGAAGCTCGTCCTGATCGGCGACCCCGCCCAGCTCGACGCGATCGAGGCGGGCGGGTTGTTCAGTGCGATAGCCGAGCGCACCGACCCCGTCGGGCTCGATGAAGTGATCCGCCATAACTTCGACCTAGACCGCGATGCCGTCAAGCGCATCCGCGAAGGCGAGGGAGCCCAGGCCCTCTCCCTCTACCGCTCCGAGGAGCGAGTCGTCGTCGCCCCCGATGCCGATGCGCGCAGGGAGGCCATGGTCTCCGACTGGCTCGCCTCCTACCGCCAGGGAGATGACGCGCTGATGGTGGCCCAGCGAAACGCCGAGGTGGCGGGGCTGAACGCGATAGCCAAGGAGGCGCTTCGCGCAGACGGCATGTTGGGAGAGCGGGAGATCATGGTCGGCGGCGCTCCCTTCGCCGCCGGCGATCAGGTCATCACCCGCGTCAACGACCACGCCAACCACATCTACAACCGCGAGCGCTGGCAGGTGGCCGAGGTGGACCCCGAGCGCAGGAGGGTCGTCCTTGAGGGGATCGACCGTGATCGCACCGTGGAGGTCGGACCCGAGTACCTCACCCAGACCACCCTGGGCGGAGAGGTTCCCGCCCTCCAGCACGCCTACGCCGTCACCAGCTACTGCGCCCAGGGGGCGACCGTGGACCGCGCCTACGTGATGGCCGATCCCTCGATGGACCGCCAGGAGTTCTACGTCGCCACCTCGCGCAGCCGTGAGGAGACCTACCTCTACGCGACGGCGGAGCACGACAGCGGCAGGGACGAGTTCGCACCGCCCTCCGTCGAGGAGCGGGGAGCACTGGGCCAGCTCGCCCAGGCGGCGGAGCGCGACCGCTCCCAGAGCGCCGCCCACGACGAGGCGAAGCGGGCCGAACTGGAGAAGCTGCCGACCCCGCAGCTTGCCGAGCGCCACCGAGAGCTTGAGCGTCCCGCCGAGAACGAGTCTCGCCAGGAGCGCGCCTGCGCCGAGAAGGTCAAGGAAGTAGAGCGCTGTCGCGAGCGCCTTGAGCGGGCACGTGGCGAGCGCGAAGCGGCCGAAGGACTTCCCCGGCGCGAGCGCAAGGTCGAGCTGCCCCAGGCCCGACTGAGCGAGCGCTGGGCCGAAGAACGGCTCACCGAACACACGGAGGCGCTGCGCGGCATGAGCCCGTCGGGAGACTCGGCCCGCAGGGAGCACGCCATCGCCGAGCGGGTGCTCGCCGAGCGCACCGAGCAGGCGCTCACCGCCGCCCGGATCGAGCCACCCGAGTATGTGACCAAGGAGCTGGGGGAGCGACCGTCTGACCCGACCATGGCGAAGGCATGGGACAAAGGAGTCCGGGGCATCGAGGGTTACCGCCAAGAGCACGGCGTCACCGACAAGAAACGCGCTCTCGGCAAGGAGTCGAAGGAGATCGGGAGGCAAGCCGCCCGCGAGCGGGCGCAGAGGAGGCTTCGGGAAGCCCAGCGCGGGCTCGGCAGAGCGCCGCAGCTCGTGCGCTCAAGGGATATTGGGCGTGGGCTCGGGATCGGTCGATGAGCCCCCGACCCGCTCGATTGTGGCACCGCTCCGGCGGCCGTCAACCCCCTGCGGGGGTCGGGCACTGCGTGCCTTGACCGCCGCCTCCGCGGTGCGGGTCGGTGGGTAGGTCGGGGGCGGGGAGAGCGCGGTCGGTTCGCTGCCCGCCGGTCTTCTTTGGTCCGGTTGCAGTTTCCCGCGCTACGCTGAGCCCATGAGCTTCACTCGGATCACTGTTCGCCCTGACCAGATGGGCGGTGTCCCCTGCGTGCGCGGCCTGCGAATCCCCGTAGCGACCGTGGTCGGCATGGTCGCCGACGGCATGAGCGAGTCGGAGATCGTCGCCGCCTACCCGGACCTGGAGGCCGAGGACGTGCGCGAGGCGATTCGCTACGCGGCCGAGGCTGTGCGGGAGCGTGAGCTGCCGCTTGCCGCCTCCGGGTGAGGTTCCTGATTGACAACGCGCTTTCGCCTGCTCTTTCGGAGCAGTTGAAGGCGGCGGGACACGACTCCGCGCACGTTCGCGACTACGGGATGCAGGCGGCGACGGACGAGGAAATCTTCATCCGGGCACAGGAGGAGGAACGTATCGTCGTCTCCGCCGATACCGACTTCGGCACGCTTCTCGCCACTCGCCGCGAGCGCTCGCCCTCGGTGGTCCTGTTCCGCCACGGCACGCAGCGGCGGCCCGAGGGCCAAGCCGAAGCCCTGCTCGCGAACCTTGGCGTGATCGAAGCCGACCTCGTCAGCGGCAGCGTCGTCGTCATCGAGCCCTCGCGTATCCGCGTGCGCTCCCTCCCGCTGGTCTCATAGGTCAATCGTCCGCGACGACGTACTCGGCGGGGCCGGAGTGCTCCACCCAACCCGGCCGCCAGGCGACGCCCTTGACGAGATCGCCGACCGACATCGAGTAGACCCCGGCGAGGCGAATCAGAACCTCGAGGGTGGGAATGTGTTCGCCGCCCTCGATCTTGTCGAGGCGCGAGCGAGTGAGGGCCGCGCGCTTGGCAGCGTCGCGCTGATCGAGGCCCGCCCCCTCGCGGGCGCGGTAGATGTTGTCTGCGAAACGGGCCAGCGCCTCGAAGGGAAACGGACATTTGGATCGTGAGCCCGCAGTCATCGAGAGTCGTCCGGTGTTTCAACGGCGCTGCCGTTGGCAGAGCCGTCGCCCGATGGCTGGCTTCCCTGCTCGCCCACCTCCCACGAGCCCGGCACGACGATCTCATAACCGGGTCGCCACTCCAGGCCGACGACGAGATCATCGAGGAGAACACCGAGGCTCCCGGCGAGCCGGAGGGCGGTATCGACGCGCGGCATCCGCTCGCCGCGCTCAAGCAGGCTGACCTCGGTGCGATGGATCGAGGCGCGGAAGCTCAGCTCTTCCTGGGAGACCTCGGCTCCTTCACGGCAGCGAGCCAGGTTCTGGCCGAAGCGGACCTTCATCTCCGGCGTCGGCGGGGCTGTGCTCGGGGCGCGGGGGCTCATGGTTTGCCCCCGGCCCCTCGGGCGACCTCCATCAGTCCGACTCCAGCGCGTCGAAGTAGAGCGCCGCGCGGGTCGGGAGGACGACCTCGGCCTGGCATTCCAGGAGGCCAGCTCCGACCAGTTCGCGAACCGCCCGCTCGACGGCATCCTCGCTTTCGAAGTCGCTGTTCTCCTCGTTGAGGATGCGGGACAGCGCCGGGATCGTCAGCCGCTCGGGGTAGCGGTATATGAGGAAGGCGAGGACCGCGCGCTCGACCTTCTTGTCCTTGGGATCGGGTGAGAAGCGACCGCGCTGCGCGCGATCCGCAGGGTTGCGTTTAGCCATAGGAGGGTCCATCTCCTTGTGGTCAGGCCCCCGATTGGCGGGACAACACCGCCGGGGGGGCGCTTGCTGGGGCCGGTACCTCGATACCGTTTCCGCTGCGGCGGGACGAGTGATCCTTGGCCCGTCGCCACGGGGCCGGTGTCTTCAGCACGCGGCCCCACTTATGTTCGCCGGAGACTACCAGAAGTGTCGCGGTCGCCCCGACACCTATCTATCAGCGCCGCGAGCTATTTCCGCGACGGTGCTGTGGTGCAGGCCAGTCTCTTGGGCGATTTCGCGCAGCGAGAGGCCCGCGGCTTGAGCATCAGCGAATGCCTTGCGCCTCGCCTCTCTTACGTCCTCGGCGTCCTGCTCAAACCTGGCCTGGGCTTCGCGAACGGCATTGCGGGACTTCTGCTTGGGGTCGGCGGGCACGGCCGGAGACTATGCGCTGGGCCGAGGGCGACTGTGCTACGCCTGCGTTGGAACGAGGGTCAGAATGATCCGGTAGCAGCGCCGGTCGGCGATGAATGCGTTCACCACGTTGCCTCCCACGTCCTCGCAGTCGGCGTGGTCGCTCTCGGCGATCTCCCAATCGGAAATGGCATATGCAAGATCACCGGTAGCTGCGCGAGCGTTATCGGCGAGACGACTGGCGAACTCCCTCGCAAAATCGCGGTCGATGGTCTTGTTGCCCATGAGGCTCAACATGACGATCCGGGTGTCTTCGGGTTTGTCGGGGACACCGAATCCAACGATGCCATGTTCGGTCTCTAGAAGCTCAAGCACCTTGGTCATTAGCTGAGTAGCTGCTGGGGACGGCTCGCTCATGCTTGAAATACTAAATTACTGTGTGCCAGGCCGGAGGCAGGCTGGCATGGCGAATAATCCGCTCCCCGTCTGCTCTCGACGTAAATGTCATTTGAGATCAATTCAGCAGAGACGCGAGGCCTCGCGCATCAGCAGGCCACGGAGCTACGACACGAGAACCCGCGCGCCGCGCTCGACTACGTCGCAGGCCTTGAAGCGACTGACTCGTGGCGCTGGGCCTTGCTTGAGTTGAGGGGCGTCATCGGAATCGACGCGGGGTTCGACTTGGGTGAGGCTGCCGAGGTCGGCCGAGGTATCGCGCTACTCAAGTCCGCCTTTCCAGATGATCGCCACCCGATGACCCGGTACAACATCGCGAATGGGGAGAACGCCCGATGGGAGTTGGTCCTGAGGGAAGAGGGCATCGTTGCCGCCGTCGAACGAGAGAGAAAGAGCCTGCATGCGGCTCGGCGGATGTGGGAGCAGATCGGTCGGGATTCGGCCGTCGAACCTGGACTCCGCGCGCAAGCGCTCGTAAACGCAGGAAACTCCTATGACAATCTCGGTCGTGGTCACGAGGGAATCCGCCTATATGAGGAAGCGCTCGAAGTTGTCCCCGATTTTGCGATGGCCCAAGGCAACCTCGGCAAAGCGCTAGCGCTGACCCTGCCGTTTGCGTTTGAGCACACGCACGCTGTCCTGGCCGACACCGTTGCCGCTCTTGACGCTGCACTCAGTTCTCCCGATGCGGTGATTGAAGTTGGAGGACCCAGCGCCCTCGCAAGCTTTCAGCAAGCGCGAGACCAGTTGCCAGATGAGGTGCCCGAGCACAGCCATGAGTCGAAAGACTGGACGGACCCTTACCTGTCCTGGTGCCGCCAGCATGAGCTATTCCTGCACGTTTCCCCCACCTGCCTGACGCAGGATTCGTCGCTCCTTGATTCCCTCGTATTCCAGCGCTTGGTTGGGAGCTTCGATGACAACAGCTTGGAGCGCAGCGACTCCCTGCTCGACGGCCTCAATGCAATCAAGCGTGACTTCACGACCACTCGCTATTTGACGTGGCTGGCCCTCGATCCCGAGGGCACCGTGGCAGAGCAAGCTGACGAGCTTGATCACCGCATCCGACTCGCCGACACCTTGAACTATGGGCGCTGGGGCTTGAGAACCGGGATCGCCATCCAGGCCTTTGCAGCTACGACGAACTTGCTGGACAAGATCGCCACCTTCACCCATGCGTATTTCGAAACGGGGCGCAAGCCAAATGAAGTGGTGTTTCGCGATTTCTGGCAGGCGCCGAGCAGCAAGTCGATGGACCCTAAATTCGCAGCCGGGATCACCCCACCTCTTTGGAACCCAGGTCTGGCCGCCCTCTGTGATCTTGCGAATGACCTCCGCGACGAGACGCCTCTTGCGGCATTCGTGGCCCTGCGCCACGCAGCTACGCACCGGCTGGTAGTCGCGCATGAATTTGATGCCCCTGAGTCCACGGGCTGGCTTGAGCGCGTGGAATGGCCAGCCTTCGAAGCGGCCTCCCTGGATCAGCTACAGCTTGCCCGCGCGGCAATCATCTACTTGGTCCGGGCAGTCGATACGGAAGAGCATGCTAAGTCGCAGCAATACGGCGAGGATGCTTTGGTGCCCTTGCCTACGGTGGACGTTGACGCCGACCTGACCCAGCTCGACTAGACGCTCGCGTCCCGTTTGGGCAGCGGGCGGCTCTCGCTGCCCAAACCGAGCGGAACCGTGCCTGACCCAGAGGAATCTTTCAGCGGCACGCTGACCGCTTTTTGGCTCTGGAATGGGCGCACGGCCGCTAGCTGGATCGTTTGCCATGCAGAAGGTCGAGGGTTCGAATCCCTTCAGCCGCTTTTTCGCGAATTCCCTGCACGTGGGCGGGTTAGTTCCGGCGATGGCTGCCGAAACAAGATCGAACCATCCCCGCATATCCCCTCCATTTCAGGCACTAGTGCCTGAAATGCCATGGATGCGTGCGGATTAGCGCCGATTTCGGCCGATTCCGCCTTGCATTGGTCCCGCCGGCGCGGTAGCGGGTGGGCGGCGAGGTACCCTTGCCTTATGGCCCAGGAGCGAATCACCGTCGATCCAAATCGGATGCGCGGCCTGCCCAGCATCCGCGACACCCGCGTGACCGTCAGCGCGGTGCTCGGTCAGCTTGCTGCCGGCGCCAGCATCGACGAGCTGCTGGCCGACTACCCCTACTTGGAACGCGAGGACGTCCTCGCCGCGCTCGAATATGCAGCAGCCGCTGCGCAGGAGCGCGAGCTGGCAGTTGTAGCTCCGGCAGCGTGAAGCTGCTCCTCGACGCGAACCTCTCACCCGAGGTCGGACGCCGTCTCAAAGAGACAGGGCACGACGCGATCCACGTCGCGGACATCGGGCTGCTGACCGCAACCGACCCGACGATCCTGCAGGCCGCGGCGAAAGAGGAGCGGATCCTGCTCACGGCGGATTCCGACTTCGGGGCATTGCTGGCTTTGGGCTCGCTGGCATCGCCATCCGTCCTGCTCTTGCGTTCCGCCGACCATCTGCGTCCGACCGAGCAGGCGGAACTGATTGGGGCCAACTTGCCGCAGATCGCCGAAGACCTGGAGAAGGGAGCGATCGTGAGTCTCGACGAGTGATCGCCTGCGCGTTCGTGAGCTTCCGATCCCAACGAGCGATGGGTAGTGAAGGGCCCGGGTCGAAGCAAGTGAGCCCTTTGGGAGAAGGGCTGGAAAACGCGACGGTCAAGTGTCAGGTTTGACGTTGATCGCCTCGCCGAAGTCGGGCGCGAAGCACTCGACAACGACGTTGATATGCCAGCCGATGGTCGGGAGTGCATCGAGCAAGAGACCCCTCTCCCCGAATGCGAGTCGCACGGTAAATTCAGCAGACATGAGCGGTTTCGGGTCGGGGACTGGATGGTGCCAGCGGATATGGGCGAGCTCCAGGCCGTTCACAAGCTCACGGTCAAATCCCACCGGATCAATCTCGAAGTGGAATTCGTCGTCGAGCGACTCGCGCCGGAAGCTCGCCCCGTAGCCGTGCGCGTCAACGACTGCCGTCAGCGAAGGATGGATCGCTCGGTGCTTGTCGATGTTCACGTAGTCATTGACGACTTTCAGAGCCTGAACAGTCGGGTCGATATCGGTCTGGAACGGCTGGAGAGCTGCGATGATCCCGGCGTGCTCCTCGCTCACGCCTCTGATTCGCTTCCGCCCTCGGGAGGCGAAGTCGGCTTCGCTGGAGAAAATCGGGAAGCTCGTCCTCGCGCCAGGCTCCTGCCCGTTGAGGCGCACCATCTCGTTGGCGAGATTGTCGAGGGCGGATCGCCAGTTCGCCAGGACATCGCCAAGGATTAGGCCGAGCCTGAACGGCGGGTACTCACGGACTCGGAGAACCGCGACGTCCAAGTCCGCTGCGCGCTCCTCATTGATGACGCAGTACGGCTCCCTTGTTACGAAGTCCCGTGCCGCCGAGACCAGCTCGACAAGATGCTCATCGGCCCGCGCGAGCTTGGCGCGTGGATTTACTAGGGACGCCTCCACTGACCATGTTCTACGCGAGGACCGGATTTTCCGGCAGGCGGTATCTGCCTCAGGCGCTCGCCTTCGGCGACTCCGCTCCGCCCGCAAGGAGCTGGAGATCGGGCCTGCGGTCAGCGGTCAGGTGCTGGTCTTGCAGGCCGCGCAGGGCATTGACGTTGGAGAGAATCGCCGAGGTCGCTGGGTTAACCGATTCGTCCTCGTGGGAGCCCCGGTTGCCGAACTTTCGGAGGCGGTGCAGCGTTCCGACCTCAAGGTCGTCGATCGCCTTGCCCTGGTGCAGGCGGTCGATCATGTCCTCGACCGAGATGCCCTTCCTCAGAGGGGTTTCCTTCGCCGCCGCCAACTCGCGACAGAACCGCTCGACCGCCTTGCGTACCGCACCAGCGCAGGACTCCCGGCGCGCCAGCTCTCCCTCCGCGTTGGCCTCAGCGTAGTTCAGCAGTTCGTTCAACCGGCCTTCGGCCAGGGCAATCTGTGGGTCCGGCCCGCTGCCACGCTCGAAGACGTATTTGGTGAACGAGTTGACGGCCGCGAACTGCGCCTCCACCTGGCTGGCAAATCGGCGCTCGTGGGTCATCACGATGACCTGGCGGTCGCGGCTGATGCGCGCCAGCAGGTGGATTAGGCCCTCTTCGTGGCCCTGGTCCATCGACTGCACCGGATCGTCGAGCATGATCATCGACCAGCCGGGATTGCGATCGACCCGCTGGGAGAAGTACAGGCTCAGCCCCAGGCAGTTGCCCTCGGCCTCGCTGAACATCGTCACCGGGTTGACCGGCTTGCCGTGGGAGGTTGCCGCGAGTTCGGCCTGGCGATGTTTGGTGTCGCGGATCGTGATGCCGGAGATTTTGATGTGGTGGCCAGGACTGAGCTCCTCGTAGTAGCGGGCGATGTCGCCGCTCAGCGTCTTCAACGCCGCCGCCATCCGCTGCTTCTCGGCCGCCTCCAGTTTGGCGACTAGGAACCGCAGTTGCTCTTGGTGGCCGCGCAGTCGCCACGCCGCCTCCACGGCGCTGCCGTTCTCGGCCAGAAGCACCGCCATCTGCAGCGCCCCCATCCGTTTCTTGTCGGCCTCGTCGAGTCCCGAGAAGCGCTTGGTCAGCTGCATGACCAAGGCCTCGACCGCGGCGCGCAGGGTGGCGTGGCGCTGGCCGATCTCTTCGACTGCGGCTAGCAGTTCGGTGACCATTCCCTCCAGGGCGCCGGCATCGCCGTGCGGGCGGCTGGCGCTCTCATAGGCGGCGAGGGCGGCGTCGGCCAGCCGCTTGGCGCGGGCGCGGACCTCCTCGAGCGCGGCCTGCTCCTCCTTGGCGGCGACCAGCGCCGTGGCCTCGCCTCCCTCGTCCAGCGACTCCAGCAGCAGCCCGGCGGCATCGCCGTTCAGCGGGCCGACGCCCGTGAGCGCGGCGATCCCGTCGCGCAGATCGCTGCGCGGATCGGCGGGGGCGGGGTCGCTGGTTTGCTCGGCCTGCTCGCGCAGGGCATCGCGCCGCTCGGCGTCGAGCGTCGGCTGCTCGCAGAACGGACACACCTCGGGATGCTCGGGATCGACCAAGCCCAGCCCCTGGGCGGCGAGGCTGGAGCGCTGGTTGGTCTCGTGCCATTGCCGGTGACGTTCCGCGTGCTCGCGCAGGCCCCGGACGGCGCTGGCCGTTTGGGCGACGGGCGCGGCGAGATCCTTAGCCCCGACCGCCAGCACGTCGAGGCCCGGCGGCCGGCGGTCGCGCGCCAGCAGGGCATCGAGTTCCTGCCGGGCTTGGGCACCGATCGCCTCCCAGGCGGCGTCGGCGTCGAGCCCGACGAAGCCGCCGGCGCGGGCGCGAAGGTCATCGGGAGCCTGCTCCAAGGGCTCCATTTCGGGCGGGGTCAGCGGTTGCACCGCCCGCGTCACCCGCTCGCGCAATCGCCGCACCCGCTCGTCACGATCGGTGTCGGTGCGGAGCCGTTGCAGCCGCTCGCGCAGCTGACCGAAGCCGGCGAAGCCGAGTATTGCGCTCAGCTGCTCCCACCGGCTTTGCTGCTCGCTGTCGATCAGCGCCTGGATCTCGCACTGGCCGAGGAAGGGACGGAAGGCATCATCGGTTCGCAGCCCGAGCGCCCTGACGTCGGCCGCCGGCTCGCCGTCGATCGTCAGCTCGGTCGCGTTGCCGACCAGGGCGCGGCGGACGACGTGGCGCCGGCCGTCCTGGTTCAGCGTGACCTCGGCGAAGGTCGCGACATCAGGCTGGGCGTGGACGCTGCGGATCCACGTCGCACCCCGGTACTCGCCGCGCGTCTTCGAGCGCTCCTTGCGCACGATGCTGTCGAAGAGAACCCACTCGAAGGCCTCGGTCAGGCTCGTCTTGCCGGTCCCGTTCTCGCCGGCCAGGAGCACGACGTCGCCCGAGAGCACGATCTCGGCGCGGTGCGGATAGCCGCGAAAAGCCTGGACGACGATGCGCTCAAGCCGCATCGAGGATCTCTTGCAGCAGCTCTGCCCAGGCGTCCTCGACCGGCTCTTCGGACAAAAGCGCCGCCGCCAGCGGCTCGAGCTCCGGGTCGAGCTTCGGAGCGATCTCCTCCAACGCACCTTTCAGCGGATCCTCAATCACCGGTTGATCGTAGCCGCGCTGGGGGTCGAGCATTGGAGCAGAGAGTGAGCCGAATCTTCCGAAACCGTGATAGGCATCTCGGCCGCGAGGGTGATTTTCCGGGCTGCTGTGCAGCTGCTGTGGCGGTTTGATCGCCGCCATTGAAGGCGGTCTGGGTGCTCGCCTCGATACCGAGCCACTCGCTACAAGTGGGACTGCGCGTAACTCCTCGTGTGGCGCACTACTCGGACGGTGGACTTAACGTGGAATCGTCTCCGGTGTTAGTTGCATAGGATCGTGTAATGAAGCCGATTCTCGATCTAACGCTCGCGGGTAGCGATCTTCCTCCAGGTCCGATCGAAGAAGAGCACGTAATCCAGGTTGCCCGGCAGCTCGAAGAGCGCTTGATCGACCAGGGTCGAACCTGGAATGACGTGTCACTTCTCCTTTTGCTCAACTCGAAGGAGGTCATCGAGGAGGGCGAAGCAGGAGACGAAGGCGACAGTGAGGTCGACGAGGAGGCCGTCACGGCTCAGCAGCGGAAATCGGACAAAAATCTTGTCGCTGGCCTCCGCGCCTTTTGCGCGGAGCGGGGTCACTTTCCGCCGTTGATCGGTACGACCGTGCATGCGTTCTTTTACGCGGACCGCGGCCATGAAGAGACCGACGTCACCGATGGATTGCTACTCGCCGCCTATTCGAGCGCAGTCTTGGACGCGATCCCAGTCGCGGTTGAGATCAGTACCCGCCGTAACGATCGCAAGTACGCCGGCATCAACGCCGTGCAGAAGTGCGTGAAGAGCTACCGCGACCAGATCGCCGCGACCTATGGCAAGGCGCCACGGCCTGCCGAGGTGTTCCGTGAGACGACGGGCATCTTGTTCACGTCAGGAAGCGGTCACATCGGGGCCAAGCAGTTCATCGACTTCACCGATTGCTATGCGGTAGGGCAGGAGTTGCGCAACGATGCGAACGGAGCCCAGATCGTTGGTGGGTGCTCCAGCAATCGCCATGAAAAGCAGTTGCAGTGCATCTATTACGCGAAGCTAGACCGGGGCAGCGAGGTCTACGACTTCACGTACGACCATGCCGCGATCACGACGCTTTTGCCGTACTCGCCCTCGGAATACCTGCTCCAGCATCCCTATGCGTTGGCCGACAAAGATCCGCTCCAACTGGAGTTCAACGATAAGGATCAATACGGCGAGGGTCGCTATTTCTATATCGAGAGCATCAACGGGTCGGAGCCGATGGATTTCCTCATCGACTACTGGGATGTGTCGCGAGACGAAATGGTGAAGATGATGGAGGAAGGCACGCCCATTCCGGCCCAGATGAAGACGTTCGATTACACCATCGCCTCGGCGCTTAGCCCGTTCGAGCGCGCTATCTGGCCCAACGTTCCTATCTGGTTCGACGAAGTTGATGGCAAAGCGCTCCTCCGACTCGTTCGCGCTGAGGCACAAGGCAGCCCGTACTACCTGATGCAGATGAAACGCGACGGACTGCGCGAGAACGTGCAGGCGCTGGCGGAGCATTTCGATCGAACCGTCAGTGAGGAGTCCGCGGTGGTCTGCTTTCTGTGCGAGAGCCGCAAGTATCTGCTCGACGCTATCGACAGCAACATGGAGGCGGATACGGTGCTTGCGTCCATGCCGGATGCAAATGTCAAGCTCGGCGTCTACCTCAACGGCGAGTATGCCGTTGGCCCTACTGATTCGATTGGGTACCACAACTTCACCCAGATCGCGATGATCACGCCAGCGCGGGAGGTCTCGGAGTTGCCAGGAGGACTTCGGGACGCGGTCGAGGCACGCCAGCGCAAACAGCGCGTGGCAGTGGTCCTCTCGGCTATTGCCCCTGAGCAGGAGGCCATGCTGAGGCTGCTCGATGGTGCCGTGGAGGAGGTGCACCGTGGCACCGTCTACACGAGCGGTCAATACGAGTCTCCCACGAGCGACTGGACGGTGCACACGGTTTTGATCGGCGCCGGCGGCGACAGCGCGGCGCTGGAGGCAGAGCGCGCGATCAGCCACTTTGGCCCCGAGGTGGCCCTGTTCGTCGGAGTTGCAGGCGGCATAAAGGACGTTTCGCTCGGCGATGTTGTCGTGGCGACCGACATCTACGGCTACGAGGCGGGCAAAGCGGGCGATAGCTTTATTGCGCGGCCGCGCGTCGGGCGGTCTAACTATTCGCTCGAACAGCGCGCCGAGCGAGAGCGACAGTCCGGCGCTTGGTTCGAGGGGACTGAGGCAACGCCGGATGTCGTTGTCGCGCCGATCGCTGCGGGAGCAAAGGTCGTGGCGTCAACTCGCTCGCCGACGTACAAATTCATCCGTGAGAACTACGACCAGGCGGTTGCCGTCGAGATGGAGGGAGCGGGCTTCCTCCAAGCAGCCCACGCGAACCCTGACGTGAAGGCGCTCGTAGTCCGGGGCATCTCCGACCTGCTCGACAACAAGGAAGAGTCAGATCACGACGGTTGGCAGCATCGTGCTGCGGATCACGCGGCACGCTTCGCGGTTCAGATTCTCCAGAAGATCTAGGTTAGTATGGCGCTGGTTGAGGTCACTCATGAGGTAAGCGCAGGCGATCTCCTGGTCGGTGGTGGAACGCTGCTGCTAGCTTTTTTCACCGCCTGGCTCGCGTTTCGTACGAGTCGGCAGGTGGAGTTGACGAAGGAGAGCCTTGGCTTGAGCCGCGAGAGCATTGAGGCGCTTGATCGACCGTTCGTAATTGCGACTCCAAACGAGAACCATCATGTCCTCGGTTTCATCGAGCCCGGTGCCGAGCATCCTGGGATGAGGTTCGCCTATCGCCTCTGGAACATCGGCAAGGGTCCAGCGATCGTCACCGACGTCAGTCTCTCCGATTCCTCTACCGGACGCGAGTACCTAACGGCGGCTGAGAAAGTTCAGCGCGCCATCGCGGTGGCCCCCGCAGGCCGCGACGAACTCAGCGTCCTCGCCGACGGGCCGCCGGGCGTCGGCGCGAGCTTGAGGCTGAGCATCAGCTACCGAGCTGCCTCCGGCCTGTCCTACAGGACCGAGTCGAGCGTCGACGTGGTTGAGAACCTGTATTGCATCTGCCGAGACTTCCGGCGCGAGGCCGACGGTGAGGGGGTCTAGCGATGCTGCCCCAGCTCGATGTTCAGGGCTGGTTAGGCCGGCAGCCTGTCAGGCTGCCGGCTAACGAAGTTGGAACCGGCCGGAGAGCAGGTAGGCGTTCAACAGCTCAAGGGCATGAGCGGTTGGGCCGTGTATTGGCGAAGGCGGCCTCGCTGGGTCAGCGAACTCGATCCTCGTCGTCTCCTCGTAGTCCGGGTGCGGCTCGCCGCTCCAGCTTTCGGCTAGGAAGCACACGGCGAAGCAGTGAGTTTCGTCTCCGTTTGGATAGATGATCGTGTGCAGCCCAGCCTCAGAGAGCGTCGCGAATGGGATAAGGTCGTCTTCGGCCACCGTGACGCCGGTCTCCTCCTTCAGCTCGCCGATCGCGGTGGCTGCGAAGCTGCCCCCGGGCTCCGCCGCCCCGGCGGGGAGGCACCACGTTCCATCATCCGCTCGACGCGTAAAAAGCACCCGGCCATCGGCCGGAAGCCGCAAGGCGATCATTGCCCCCGGCATCAAGACCAGCTCGCTACCGACCTGCTTTCGCAGTCGGCCCAGGTATGACTCGGAAAAGCTCATCGCGGCACGTTATTGCGGGCGGTTGCCGGCGCCTTTTCCTAGATGAGTTTGAATAGCAGCGTGCCGTCGGCGAGCAGCGCGATGCCGAGTGCATCGTCTCGGTGAACTGCGCTCCCTGCCTCCCGATCGAACCGATCGGAGTTGAGCCACCTGGGGCCGCTGAGCATGGTGGGTTGGTCGGGGAGTTCGGCGATGAAGCGCGTGAAAGCGGGCGCCAGATGGGCGGTGGCAGGCGTCGTTCGCTTGACGGCGTAGTGCATTGCGGCATGGGCGAGCAGCTCATCCTCAGTAGGCCGTGCACAGGGCGCCGGCACGGGTTGAAGCAGGTCGATCACGGTCATCGCCAGCGCTGCTGCGACCGGACCCTCTTGGTCGTGTCGAGCAAGGCCGGGCAACAGGTCAAGGTCGTGCTGATGTGGAGCGCAGGCACCCACAAGGTCTCGGTACGTTCCTTCCCAGTAGCCCGACTCGGTGTACTCGGCGTCTTGTCTCAGGACCTCGACGATCTCTGGCTCGACATCCCCGAAATGCAGGTCTCCCGTCCGCTCGAGCGCGGCGCGGACGCTGGCCTCGTCGCGGAACTCGAATTGAAACGTCTCGACCTCGCGGGGTCCACCTAGCCCCGCGCCCCGTGGCTCCTGGCCTGCAGTCCACACGTAGAACTCGGACTCTCCCCCCGTGAGGTGGTCGTATACGGCGATCAGGAACCTCCTGCGGTAGGGAGGCTCGTAGGTGCCGGCTACCTCCGGGATTCCAACCCGGCTCAGCTCATCAGTGGCCTTCTCGGCAGCCTCAAGCTGTTGATCGACCAGTCTGTAGCTCGTATCCATGGAGGCATCGTGCTTGCCCTCGTTCGCCGCCGTGCGCACTGCATGCAGCGCTGTGCGTGAAGAAGCCGAAACGGCCTCGTGCTCCAGCGCTTCGATGAGATGGAAGAGCTTGGTGTTCTTTGGAGGCTGACTGAACGTCGCTGCTTGAAGGAAGCGCTCAAGCAGTGCGGCGGCGTCCCGGACGAATCGCCACATCTCCTCGGGGTCATACTCATCCTCAGCGAGTAGCCGGGCTTCCGCGCGGAGCTGCTGCAGCCGGCTGACCAAGTATTCCTCTCCGGTCATCCGGCGCATGATGACGCGGTTCCGCCACCAGAAGGGTCGCCATCATTTGCCGGGCCGTGTCCTTTCTTCACGTAGATGGAGCCCGCCTACTGCCCTTGATCGATGGGCGGGCCGCGGCACGCGGGAGGAAATCAAACCGCCACCTCGGATTTCGGGCACTCGTGCGCGCGAGTGCCCGAAACGCCGCATATCACCGCATATCCGCGCGTATGGCTCACCAGGGCCGTTCCCCCGCGGCATCAGAAAATCCCTGCAGACCGCTACATTCGTAGCGCGCGGCTTCTGGAGGCCGACGTAGTTGCCATGCAGAAGGTCGTCGGTTCGAATCCGATCAGCCGCTTCGCACGAGATCTCGCTCTAGGGCGGGATTTCGTCGTTTATGGGGGCGCAAAGGGGAAATGGAACCATTCCTCCCATCGCCTCCATTTTGGGCACTAGTTGTAAGACCCAGCAACGTTGTTCAGCTGGATGAACAACGTTGTTAGGAACTACAACTAGTGCCCAAAATGACTCCGATGCGCGGCGATTGACGGCGATTCCGGTCGATTGCGCCTTGCATTGGCTCCGCAAGCGAGGTAGCGAGCGGACGGCGAGCTACCTTTGCCCTATGGCCCAGGAGCGAATCACCGTCGATCCAAACCGGATGCGCGGCCTGCCCAGCATCCGCGACACCCGCGTGACCGTCAGCGCGGTGCTCGGTCTGCTTGCCGCTGACGCCAGCATCGATGAGCTGCTGGCCGACTACCCCTACCTGGAACGAGAGGACGTTCTTGCCGCGCTCGAATACGCAGCCGCCGCTGCGCAGGAGCGCGAGCTGGCAGTTGTAGCGCCGGCAGCGTGAAGCTGCTCTCGCCGCGAGAGTACGACTCGCGCGTTGCGCGCAAGACAAAGGCGGTCGCTGCTTTGCCGTGCAGCGCTAACCACAGCAGCCCGGGTGACGCTCGACGCGAGCCGCCGTTGCCCCGACGTCAACCGCCACGAGGGCTAGCATCGGTTGATGCATTCAATGGTCGAACCCGGAGCTCTCTGGGCCAATTCAAATTGCGCCAGGATTGCTGTTTGACGTGCCTGGTTCCTCTGACCAAGCGCGCTTTCAGATCCTCGCACTCGACGGTGGCGGAGCGAAGGCGCTATTCACGGCTCACGTGCTTGCCCGTCTGGAGGAAGACCTTACGGTAAGCCTCCCAAACGCGTTCGACCTGATTGCGGGGACTTCGGCCGGCGGCATTGTCGCTCTCGGCCTAGGGGCTGGACTAACGCCGAGGGATCTCGTCGCCCACTTCGAGGAGCTGGCCGAAACTGTGTTCCCGAGGGCACGCCGACGCCTCTGGCGAAGGGCTCGTCAGTTCACTTCTCCCCTTTACGACGCGGAGCGCCTACGAACCGTGCTGACTGATGTGCTGGGCAGCCGGAAGCTCGGTGAGAGCTCAAAGCGCCTAGTCGTTCCCGCCTGGGACGTAGGGCGTCGTTCGGTCCACGTATTCAAGACGCCACATCACGAGCGCCTCAAGCGCGACTGGCGCATCCCGATGGTGGACGTCGCGATGGCGACCTCAGCGGCGCCCACGTTCTTCCCGGCCGCGCGCGTTGATGGACATCGGCTCGTCGACGGTGGAGTTTGGGCGAACAACCCAAGCGTCATAGCAATCGCTGAGGCCGTGAGCATGCTTAACGTTCCACTTTCCGCGATCAGGGTGCTCAACGTAGGCACGACCGAGTCCGTTTCGCACCACCCCAAGCGCCGGGATGCCGGGGGGCTTATCCAGTGGGCTAGCTCGATTGGGCCGACGCTCGTCGAGGCATCAAGTCGCGGTGGCCAGGGAACGGCTGAGCACCTGGTAAGCAGGGAGAATTTCCGGCGATTTGATGCCGTGGTTCCCGGTGGCCTCTATCAGTTGGATTCAGTCAACACCGCAGACATTGCCGGGCTTGCGGCGTCCGTCAGTCGAGAGCTCAGCCCCGTTTACACCGAGATTTTCGCGGGTCACGACGCTCCGAAGTTCAGTTCCCTCGTCGAGTAGTCAGAGGCCCTCCTAAAGACGCCGCAACGGCCGTTATCCTGAAATTCTGATGCAGCTTGTCGATTACTTCAGAGTGTTCCTCAAGGACACGGTCAACCTCAGCGACGGGAAGCTCGACCTGCTTTCCAATCGCGTAGACGCCATTTATGCTGCCTTGAAGGCGGACGACGAGATCGGCTCGCTGATCCTCGGCAAGACGCCCCAGGGCTCCTGGGCTCACAAAACGATCATTAACCCGGTCGGCGAGAAGGAGTTCGACGCCGATTTCATGCTCGACATGAGCGAGAACTCCGAGTGGAGCGAGAGTCCCAAGCACTACATCGAGGCCGTCTACGCCGCCCTCGGCCGCAACGCCAACTACAAGACGATGCCCCGCTCGCGCAAATGCCGCTGCGTCTCACTCGTCTACGCGAACTCGATGCACGTCGACATCGTTCCCCACGTGGACCTCGCCGACGGGCGCGAGGTGATCGTCAACCGCGACGAGGACGAATTCGAAGTCACCCACCCGCAGGGTTTCACCGACTGGATGAAGGAAAAGGACGAGATCGCAAACGGCAACCTGCGCAAGGTGATCAGGCTGCTGAAGTACCTCCGCGACCACAAGAACTCCTTCACTGGGACGCGCTCGATCCTCCTGACCACCCTGCTTGGCGAACAGGTCGACCCGCTGAAGACGATTTCGGACTCGAGCTATTACTCCAACGTGCCGACCACGCTGCTGCACGTGGTCGAGAACCTCGACCAGTGGCTGCAGGCGCGCCCGACCAAGCCCTCGATCGCCGATCCCTCCGGCTCGGGTGCCAACTTCGACCACCGTTGGAGCCAGGAGACTTACGGTTACTTTCGCGACCGAATCCACGTGCACGCCGCCGAGATTCGGAGCGCCTATGAGGAGGCCGACAAGGACCGCAGCGTCAAGCTCTGGCAGGGTCTTTTCGGAGACGGCTTCAAGGCCCCCGAGAAGGAGGCCAGTGCCAGTGTCAAGTTTCCCCCCGCCGCACCCGTTGCACCAACCACGGTAGGGCGGTCCGGCCGGGCGGGATGACCCCGCGCACCCGCCGGCCCGCGTTCTCGGACTGGCAAAACCTCTTACTCGGCGAGCTGGAGAAGCTCGCCACCGGGCGCCCGCAGGAGATCAAGGTCCTGGGCCGCGCTGCGCGCGGACCTCGAGGTGAGGCGGTGGTGCGGGTCTGGCTCGAAACCTCGGGAATTCCCCGTGGCGACGGGGGCTTGGAACTGGGCGACGCCGAGGATTTCTTGATCCGGATCCCTCCCGCGCCCCTCACCCTCCCGCACGCGGAGGTGGACCACCTTCGCTTTCTCGGCTACCCCCATGTCCTGCAGGGACAGAGGCTCTGCATCTACCTCGACCCCTCCCGCGAGTGGCAGCCCGCAGAGGGCATCACGGGGTTCCTCAATCGGCTCTGGGGCTGGCTCAACGAAGCGGCCGCTGGCAAATTCGACCCCTCGACGGCGATGTATCACGCGGTCGGCGGCGTTCTTCATCAAAGCGCCGGGGTTCCGACCCTGGTAATCCGCGAGGAGGGGCCGAGCAAGCTGATGCAGGCCGCCTACGTGACCCCCCGTACCGGGCATCGTTTGGACCTCACCTACCGTAAGGATCTCGGTGGCGACCGAGCGCCGGTGATCTCGCTCGCCTGCGAGCTTCCGCTCGGCGCCGACGGGGCCCTCGGCGTTCTCCTGAAGATCCTCGACGATCCCTATGCCGACGCCCGGGCGGGCCGACCCCCGCGCATCCTGCCTCAGTCGCCTGGGTTCTCCAGGCGCCTCCTCGCCAGCGCCCTCCGCAACCCCGAGGGCTCCCCCCAGTACTTCGTGCTGGCGATCCCTCACCCCGTGGGCGGGGCGCCCCACCTCTTGGGCGGGCGACTGACGCCGCCGGCAGCAGATAACTTGCGAACCCTTGCCAAGGAGGTCGGCGTCACGCACGCTGAGCCGAAGCAGCTCGATCAGGACGCCGCCATCGAGTGGTGCCCGATCAGCGACGAGCGCCCACAGGTGACGACGCGACGCGATGAGACCCGCCCCGTCAACGGCTTTCGAGGCAAAACGGTCCAAATCTGGGGCTGCGGCGGCCTCGGCTCCTGGATCGCGGAGTTCAGCGCCCGCGCCGGCGCCAAAGAGATCACCGTCTGTGACCCAGGCTCGGTCAGCGGCGGCCTCCTGGTCCGCCAGAACTACGGCGAGGACGACATCGGAGTAAATAAGGCCGAGGCCTTGGGTCGGCGTCTTGAGGCCATCCGCGATGACTTGAGCGTCGTCGTCGAGACCGGAACAAGACCGCGGGCGGCGGAGTCGATCATCTCGGCCGACTTGATCATCGATGCGACGGTCAGCAACTCGGTCACCGCCTTCATGGATGGCATCGCCGCCGCGCCCGAGCGAACTGCCCTGATCGCCCAGGTCGCTACCGACGCCCGTTCCGGCACCCTAGGCATGGCAATCATCTGCGCCGCCGGGAGCGCTCTCGCTCCATCCGCGATCGACGCCTCGGCGGGACAAAAAGTCCTGGCGCGAGGCGATCTCGAGCCCTACCACGTGCTCTGGAACAACGATCCGGGTAGCGAAGACAGCCTGGTCCCGACCCGCGGATGCTCGGTCCCCACCTTCCACGGCTCTGCAGCGGACATGGCCGGCGTCGCGGCAGCCCTCGTCAACGTGATCGGCACCCACCTGGCGAGGCCCGAGGCCGTTTCGGCCTCCGGCACGCACCTCGTAGCGCTGCCCTATTCAGGAAGTAAGCCGGCGCACCATTTCGTACCGCTTGATACGGCGTGACGGCCGGGAGCCGTAGCGTCACGCGGCGATGATGACTCGCTCGATCTCGACCGGCTCTGGAATGGGGTCGCCGTGCGCGACGAGTGATTCGATGTGGATCTCGATTGCCTCGCGGATCATCGACAGGGCCTCCTCGCGGGTCTCGCCCTGGCTCGTGCCGCCTGGGAGGGCGGGTACGGCCACACTGAACCCACCTTCAGCCTCGAGCGTCAGCGCGACCTCGTACTCGCGAGAGGGGTAGACATCGACTCAGCCTAGCTCGCCTGGGGCTGCCGATTTTCGATGCCGGCGCCAGAATGAAACCGTCACTTCGAATTTCGGGCACTCGCGCGCATGAGTGCCCGAATGGCTGCATATCGACGCATATCCGCACGCATTTTCGATTGCGACCATCTGTGGCTCCACTGCGAAACCCCTGCAAATAAACCCATTCGCTATCGGATGGGGTCGGAGATGGGCCTAATTGCCATGCAGAAGGTCGTCGGTTCGAATCCGATCAGCCGCTTTTTACCTGTAAATCAATACTTTCCATCACGACTGTGAATTTTCGGATGGGGGTTTTTCGAGCACGCTCTGGGCACGCGACGTTCGAACCAAGGTCGCATTTTTCCCCCGTTTTTGGGCACTGGTGCCCGAAAAGAGGCGGTTGAGAGGATCGGCGTGGACTTGGGTTGAGCGTTTTCGTCCCACGCAGTAGGTCATGGGTTCGAATTTTTCGGGGTCGCCCAGGTGGAGCCGCTGAGTCCGATTCGCCTTTCGGGCGCGGCATAGCTATCGTCGAAAGCCAAGCGAAAGGGGGCTCGACGAGCGCGAAACAGGCGGAAGGGGCCGGCTGGATGAGCGACGTCGAAGAGCCTTCGAGCATGTGGTCGCGATCACCGAAGGGAACCGAGCGGATGCGGCAGGCTGTAGCAGTTCTGCTACGATGCACTGGATGCAACGGATACCCCAGCGCGAGCTGCGCAACGACGTCTCCGCCGTCCTGCGGCGGGTCATAGCGGGCGAGCAGCTTCGCGTCACGGTGGCGGGGCGCGACGCGGCCGACCTCGTCCCGGTCGAGGATTCGCCCTCTTGGACGACCGGATCCCGCGCACGGGAGCTGATCGCGGCCGCCCAGGCCGACGCGGGCCTGGCCGGCGAGCTGGATCAGGCCTTTCCGGACACGACCGACCAGCTCTAGACGGTCGACTCCGGCGGCGTGCGGGCGATCCTCGACACCTCGGTCTTCATCGCGCGCGAGCAGGAGCGCCCGCTCGGCACCCTGCCCGACCAGGTCGCGGTCAGCGTCGTGACGCTGTCGGAGCTGCGCCACGGAGTCCTCGCCGCCGCGGGCCACGAGCGGATGGCGCGGCGCCTCAGCACGCTGGAGGCGGCGCGGCAGATCGCGAAGCCGCTGGTCATCGACGAGGCGGTCGGGGGCGAGCTGGCGCGCCTGCGAGTCGCGCTCAAGGCGATCGGCAGGGCGATGAAGGTGATGGATGCCTGGATCGCCGCCACCGCGATGGCCCACGGGGCCGCGGTCTGCACCCAGGACGCGGACTTCGATGCGGCGGTGGAGGCGGGCCTGCTCGAGGTTGTGATGGTGTAGGGACTTGGGGCTGGGGCGGCGTTCGGCCAGGCTCTCGTCGGCATCGACCTCCGAATTACCCAGCCGATCTGTCCCAGTCCACATAAGCGGGGGTTACCGGGCGTGGGGGGAAGGGTTGCTGTGATCAGTTGACCGCCGAACGCGAGTCAATCGTTCTGCTTGGCGCTTGGCTCGGAGGGAGGTTGAGATTGCGCGCCAAGCAGTGTTGAGAGCGACTGCTCCAACTGATCGGCCCGAAGCACCCTCAGCCCGAGTGCCTTGGCAAGTTCCACCCACGGCGGCGGAGGGGCGGTCTCGAACAGCAGCACTCCCTCGATCGCGGCGGGGGCGTCTGTGGCAAGTAGGTGCCGGTATTCGAGTACCTGTCCCGCTCCCAAGCGCGCTTGCTGAGCGTCGACCGGGTCGCCGCCCTTCACCTCGACGACGAAGCGGCGGCCGTCGTACACGAAGGCGAGGTCGAACTTCGGCTGCCCGGGGGCGGGGGAGAGAGGTTCAATGCCGCGCTCGCGTAGCGTCTCGGCGAGGCGGTCTTGGAGATCCATGTGGCGTTTCGTCGAGCGGTCGAGTTCCGCCAGGTCGACCACGCGCTCGGGCGGGTCGTTTGCCGCCGCCGGCTGGGCGTCGGCGGCCGGACGGTAGGGCCCCCGAATCCATCTCGGCTGGCGCCGGCACTCGGCGAATAGCGGCCATGCAGCTGCCGCAGTGCCCCACCGGTCCCCACCTCAAAGAGGAAGACCTGGCCCAGCACGTGCTCGACGTGGGAGTCGGAGCCGCCTCCGGTGAACCAGGCGCGGGCTGACAGCTCCTCGTCGCTCCATTCGCCGAGTTCGATCGCCCGGGCGACGATCTCCGTCTGGCGGGCCTTGCCGCCGAGGCTCGTCACCGCCTCGAGCACGTCGGGTACAACATCGCGCCACTCGACTTCTTGCACCCGCTGCTCCAGGTTCCTCGGCCCCGGCGGCGGCGGGCTTTGGGCGATCGCTTCGAACAGAGCCCTCAGTGCGTCGCGGTCCGCGATCCTGGCGGGCAGGCCGCTTTGAGGACCGATCTGCCCTACGACCCGCTCTGCGAGCGGTGGAGAAATCGCCGCCAGGGGGCGGACGCCCACCGCCCACGGCCAGCGCTTGGGGTCCGGCGAGTTTGGCAGCCTCGCGGCTCCGGCTGAGACCGTTTCGAAGAGGCCGACGACCGCGCTCCGCCAGCGGTCGACGGCGAGTGGAAAGAGGTACGAGCCGCTCGTGACGTTCTGAGGGGCCTTCCCGAACCACTGGTAGCGTTGGTCGAAAGCGCTCCAGGTGGCATCGACCGGATCGCCGGTGACCCCTACGGAAACCCGGAACACGTTGCTGAAGCGCGGCTCGACGGTCGCGGCCGCCTTTTCGTCGATCCGCATCTCACCGGCGTCGAGCAACTGCTCGAACTGCTCTCTTCGCGGGTCCGCATTCGGGTTGCCGGCGATGCCCAGTCCCATTCGCCGCAACCGCGCCATCGCGATCCGCCGGCCGGCGCGCCGCGGGTGCGGCATCCCGTCGAGTAGGGCGCGGATCTCGGTTGCCTCCGCCGCTGTGAACGCCTTCCGTTCAGTGGCCTGCCAAGCCATACTCTGCTCAGCCTACGAGAGGCGTCGTGGTGCGCCCACCTCCTTGCTGTCGTGAACGACATGTCGCTTCGATGGGGCTCTGGGCAGGCAGGCCGCGGCGGGCAGGATGACTGCACGTATCGAGTGCAATCCAATCGGCGAAATTTTGGAAACACGACGACCCCCGTTCTGAGCGCCCTAGAGAAACAAAGGAAAGCTCAGTAACTACTGAAAGGTCTCGCGTCGCGAGCAGCCAGCGTATGTACCCGCTGCGGGCCTGGTCGATTTGCATTGGTTCTTTGTCCCGGTGTTCACGAACCAGGCCGTTTACTACTCGGTCGGGAACGGCCTTTCCTGCACCGGCGGGATAAGCCGTGCGCTCGGACGTCGCATGGGGGCGGGCGGGTGGGTTGCCCCGCTATCGTGCGGCGCAGTGAAAACGTTTCACCTTAACCCTACCGCCGGCGATCAAGCCACCGCCGTTGTCGAGGCAGTCGACAAGCTGTTGCGCGAGGGCAAGCGGGTCGTGGTCACCATTGCCGAGGTGCAGGAGCGGCTCTCGGCTCCCGATCGGGATTCAGGACGAAAGGGAATCGCCCAGACCGACCTGGAAGATCCGACGTGATTGCCGACGAGCGCCAATGCGCAATCGCCCGGGCCGAGCTCCAGCGCTTCGAGGGGGCGGCGGCAGAACAGCAGGAGCAGGCCCCCGCCGCGGGCGTCGATCCGCGCATTGGAGAGACCATGGTCGATTCCATCAAGGGTCAGGCGGAGACGCTTCGCGACGAAATCATGCGCTACGAGGATCTACGGGATGGCCGTATCGGGCGGTGGGAGCTCGAGAGTTTGCGCGACCTCCCGACTGCGCTGATCGAGGCCCGGATCGTTGCCGGCCTCACGCAGGAGCAGTTGGGCGAGCGGCTCGAGGTCGAGGAGCAGCAGATCCAGCGCTGGGAGGCGAACCTCTACTCGGGCATGGGAGTGGAGCGCCTTCACGAGGTCGCCGACGCCCTCCACATGGAAGTCAAGGCGACCGTTGACTACGCCGCAACGCGGATCACCGTCCGGCCTGACCAGATGGACGGCGCCCCCTGCGTACGCGGCCTGCGGATCCCGGTGGCGACCGTGATCGACATGGTCGCCGAGGGCATGAGCGAGGCGGAGATCGTCGCCGCCTACCCGGACCTGGAGACGGCCGACGTGCGCGCGGTGATCTCCCGCTACCAACCCCAGCGCAATCGGGATCGCAATTTCGCCGTCGCCGGCAACTTCGAGCGCATCGATCCCGACCCTCGGCCGGTTTCAGAGATTCCCGAGGATAAGAAGGGGCAAAACACCCCTTTTCAACCACAATCATGCCTGGTGCCACCTACAATCGCCTCGCCGAGATCGCAGCCGAACGCTACGACTACGTGACCACCGCCGACGCCGAGGCGTTGGGGCTCGATCCCCATCGCCTCTACGAGATGGCGCGTCGAGGGCAGCTGGAGCACCCGACGACCGCCGTCTACCGAGTGCCGCTGATCCCGGCAACCCCGCTGGACCCCTACATGCAGGCGACCCTGTGGCCCAGAAACACCGACGCGGTCATCTCTCACGCATCGGCCCTCGGCCTCTATGAGCTGGGCGACGTCAACCCGGCGAAGATCCACATCACGGTCCCACGGGCGCACCGTCCTCGGCGAAAGGTCCCGACGCTCTACGTCCTTCACCGTGAAGACCTCAGGCCTGAGGGCAACTCACCGCCTATGAGGGCATACCGATCGTCACCGCGGCCAGGGCGATCCGCCAAGCGCACGAGGCGCACCTCGGCCCGGCCTTGCTCCGGGCGACGATCGAGGATGGGCGCCGGCGCGGTCTGCTGAAACGAGCCGAGGCGGCCGGGCTCGAAGAAGAGCTGCTCGAGAGGGGCTCGGTCGCGGTTCGATGATCCCGCCGATCCTCCCCGAGCGAGACACCAACCGCCGCCCCGATGGGCCGCCAGCCGCAAAGGGCCATCTCGAGCGCCTGATCGGGCACTACGCCGAGTTGACCGGTATCGCCCCGACCGGGTCAGGCGATGGGTCTCGGTGATGGTCCTCCTCGGAGTCCTGCTACTGGAAGATTCCGCTGTCGTCGGTTCTCGCGCTGGAAGAGCGTCGCGCCGAGCACGAGCGCCTTGCGGCTGAGTGGTCCCGCGACCTCGATGCGCTGGGCGCTCCGGCTGGGTGAGCTGCCCGCCGGTTCGGGGGGGGGGCTGAGCTTGTTGTTACCCGATTGGTAATAAGTCATTACCGGATAGGTAAGGACCGGCTACCTGTATTGACATCAGAGTAGATCGCGAATTTCGGCGAATCGCTCAAGCACCTCAGCAAACCCCGGATGGGGGCGGAAGAAGAGGCGGCGGCACTCCTCTTCGTATCCGGGCTCGATGGCCACTCGAAGCTCGTCTGGTGGGAAGAGCGCGTCGCTGGTCATGAAGCGGAGGTCCGGGGGAGGGCGGTAGCTGCGCGGGAAGAAGGTGCGGCTCTTCTCGTCATAGTCAGCCTTGATCTCGTCGTACTCGTCCGATGCCAGCATCGCGGTGACCTCGGGGCGGTCGGCGAGGACGTAGAGGTCCGCGTAGTGGCGTACGTCGCGGCCCAGTGGGGCACCGCTTTCCTTGAGCTGCTCGACCTTGCCGTGGATGGCGAAGAGCTTCTCGACGAAAGTGCGCCGGAAGTGCAGAAGGGTCATCTCGAAGGGCCGGAGTCCCTCGACGCCGAGCGCATCGGTGGCTCCCTGCGTGGACAGGAGCCTGCCGACGATCGAGGAGATCTCCAGGGTCGTGGTTGGCTGCTTGCCGCTCTGGATGCCCGGCTCGAGACGGACAGTCGGCGGAAAGCCCTCAACCTCCGGGAAGTGCGAGCGATAGAGAAAGGTGTCCATGCGTCCGCGCCCGCCGATCGTCTTGGACTCGGCGCGGACGAAGTCGAGCCCGGGTATGGCGGCGACATCGCGATTCAGCTTTTTCATCGCCCGGTTGATCGCTCGTTCGTTGCCCAGCGGCGGTTCGACCCCGGGGTCGACGAAGAGGTCTATGTCCTCAGAGAATCGGTCGAGCAGGTTCCAGCCTTCGAGAGACTGGTGCCGCCCTTGAAGATTGCCCGCTCACCGAGCGTCGTAGCGATAGTGCGCAGGGTCTCCGTGATCCAGTAGTCCTTCTCGACGAAGGTCTCGGGCAATTCGGACTCCATTGCCGCGGCAGCCAGGAAGGCGGCGAAGTCGGGTTGCTCCGCGAGCCTCACCGGGCCTGCCATTCGCGTGCGTTGGGCAGTGCGGCCAACACGCCGAAGTCGAACCGGCTGATCGGGTTGAGGCTCTGTCGCAGATCCTCAAGCGCAGCGGCGGGAGCGCCCGCCTGCTCCCCGAGCGCGCCGAGCATGGCGCGAACCCGCGGGGGCTCCGAGAGGGCCGCCTTCGCAAGCCGCCTGAAGCGCGCCCGGTCGGAGAGCATCGAAACGAGGCGCCGCATGGTCTCTTGCGGAGATAGGTCGCTGTAGCGGGCGCGGTCACGCAGCAGCTCGAGCAAGGCGCCGTCGGAGGCATCGAGCTCGAAGCGGGCGGCAGGGCGACGCGTATGCACGGTGGCGTTTCGAAGCGCGCCGGGCGCGGCGGCGGCGGGCGTCGCGAACTCGGCGTGGGCCGGATTCTGCGTCGAAAACCCCAACACGTTCCCGGCACTCAGCCTGGTTGGATGAAGCGGCGCATTCAGCGTGTGACCGACCGCTGCGCTCGCACTCGGCACGGAAGGTCCGATGACAGTCTGCTTGGGGCGGTAATAGAGCCCCTTGCGCAGGCGCTGCAACTCACCCTTGCTCGCTAGCCGAGAAAGCGCATGGGCGACTGCGGTTGCGGGCAGATCGCGAAAGTCCGAGAGCGACCAGTAGCGCTCACCCCCGGTGCGTACCCGCTCGTAGACGCGAGTGGCCGTGCTGTTGGGGCTGCGTCCCCGGCCGTTTCGTTGCTGCTTTGGCATGGTGCCAGCCTAGCGTATCTGGCAAGTTTTTCTGTTGTAGAACTTGCCAGATAATGTGGCACCTACTCATGCGGGCGGCGATTGGAACCGCCACTGCCGATTTCAGGCACTTCTGGCGAGAAGTGCCTGACTCGCTGCATATCCACGCCTATCCGTTCATATCCGCGCCGAACATCCACGATCTCGTCAATCACGAAAGCCCTGCAAATAGGCTGATTATGGGCCGAAGCTCGCCGGACGACCTCGCTAATTGCCATGCAGAAGGTCGTCGGTTCGAATCCGATCAGCCGCTTGTCGGGAAAGCCCCGCTCTGGCGGGGCTTTTCTGTGCCTGGGCGCGCTCTATTCGGGGCTTGGGGTCGGATAGAGGGGCTTCAGCTCGGCAATCGAGACTGCGCCGACGCCTTCGAGCAGGTTTCGACCGCTGGCAGATTCGAAGCTACAGGCGAGCTCCGAAGTGCATTCGCCGGAGGCTGAGGGATCGGCACCGGGGAACAGGCTGAAGGTGAAGGTCTGGAACGAGGTCGCCACCGGCCAGAGCCAGCCACTGTCTTCGCTCATGTAATTGGCCCATAGTTGGGCAAGTGACGGCTCCAGGTGAACGAAGGCGCCAGGGATCTCCTCGACTTCAGTGCAGTGTTCGGGGTCTTTGGTGAGGTTGCGCAGCCTCGCCGACGAACGAACGAAGACATGGTTCCCGTCGCTGGTTGCCACAACGTCAACCTCGCCGCCGGAGGGTTCGCCGGTTTCCGCATAGCGCAAGTGCCCTGCTTGCGCTGACGCAAGCGCGAAGGTAGCGGCAGCGCCAAAAAGTAGGACAGCGTCGTGGCCTTCTCCCCTGACGGCCAGTGAGCGGAGTTCATTGCCGCAGTCGCCGGAAGAGATCCAGGTAGCGGGAGCGACTTGGGATGCAGGCCCTCCGCAGCCTCCGTAGACACCGCCAATGCTACGGAACAACTCACCGAGCCCGTATGGGATCGCCAGCGGGTCGGGTAAAGCCGGGCACAGGTCGGCGTAGGTTGGCGGCGGCGGGTCGATGACTTCTCCCTGGATCGATTCCGAGCCGGGGCCGATCCCCGTCTCGGAGGGGAGCAGGGGAAGCGAGGGCAGGTCGGGAGCAGCGAGATGCACCACTTCCGCAAAGGCCATGCCGGCGTAGCCGGCCCAGATCACAACCAGGAGGGTGAGGGTGCGGTTGAGGAAGAAGCTGATCTGGCCTTTCGGTGTTCGGCGCCGAACCATGCGCGGCACGGTCTCGGCGCCGATCGCGTTAGGTGCGGTTTTCGCACGTTCTTTCCAGAGGCGCACTGGCTCGCTCGCGGAAACGAGATCGGTGCCGCTGTCGATTTCGTGGTGCTCCTCCAGCTTCACCATCTCGTGACCAGCGACTCGCCCCCGCTGGTGCAATCCGGCGACCAAGAGAAGGGCGAGGAGGGGAACGGCGAATGGAGCATCGATGAACGTCGCCAGCAGAGCGAGGATGGCGCCGATTCCGATCCCGGCCAGGCCAAGACGAATGTCTGAACGTACCTGCTTCCTGATCATGGGATGGCGGTTGTGGTCGGGATCGCGCTGGTGAACTATCGCTCGGCCGAGGTACCTGGCACCTGCGGTGATTACGCCGAGGGCGAGCATGGTGAAGGCTGCCTCGCGATGGCTGGCGATCGCAAAGACGACCGCGATGACGCCCATCCCGAGAGCGCCGACAAGGGCACGGCGTAGCTGTCGCAACACTGCGCGACGGACTAGCTTGTCCTCTCTTCGTTGAGTCACCCACCCTCCGGGGAAATCTCGATGAACTAACTAAGCTCTTCGTCATTCCCGCCGCCAGGTGACTTTCCTTTTGCTGCCGCCGGTCATCCATCGGGCGATCTCGGTGCGGAGGAGCCATTTGCCGACGGCGTCGCGCGCACTCGGGCGTTGCGATTGACGTCGAGGCGCTGGGGCGGGTCGCGACGGGGGCATGGCGCTCGACCCATAGGCCGTCTCGGGACCCAGCTCAAGTGCCCAGGGCGCGCGTCCAGCAGGGCCGCGCCTAGCGGTCAGGAGGAAAGGCCGACTCGTCAAACGGCTCGCCGTTCTCGGCTGCGCACTGACACATAGGCGGGTTCAGGGAGGTCGTTTCGGAAAAATGGCTCTTTCCGAAACGGCCTGGTAGCCTGCGTCCATGTCTTCCGGTGCCGCTCCGACGCAGCTGCGACGACGTGCCGCGCTTGCGCGGCTGGAGGCCGAAGAGCTTGCCGATGCGGTTTCCGAGCTGCGTACCGCCTCGCTCTCGAAGGCGGACTTGGAGCGCGCGCTCGAACGGGTGGAGGCGCTGAGCGCACGAGTCCAGAAAGCGCTCGACCTGCCAGGTGGCCTCTCCGTCGCCCAGGCGGCTGAGCGATTGGAGGTCAGCGAGCCGACGATTCGGAAGTGGCTCGCCGAGGGCCTGTTGGAGCGGGTCGAGGGCCACAAGCCGGTGGAGATCGCCCAGCGCAGCGTGATCGAGGTTGAGCGGGTGCTGGGCACGGTCCGCGAGAGCTACCCGGCGAGGCGCTGGAGTGAGGCGCTTGCCGCCTTCCTGCACGACCGCGACCTGCTGGGGCAGGAGTGGGCGCGCGAGGGCGTTGAGCAGATGCGACACGGCGAGCTGATCGAGCGCTGAATAGGGTCCGCCGCGATGGCGGGGAAAGACTTCGCGGTGCGGGCGACGCCGGCGGCAGTGGCCGCGATCGGCCGACTGCGGGGCACGGCCCGGAAGAGCTACGGAGCCTTCGAGACTGAACTGCGAAAGCAAGGCTGCAGGGTCGCCGGCTACCGGCTGCTGGGGACTGAGGGCGGTGGCTACTCGGAGTTCTGTTGCAAGCGGCTGGTCGACGACTGGCGCGCGATCACCACGTTCGAACCCAGCGTTGCCATCGTCGTCGCAGTTGGCCGGCACGATAGCCGCGCCTTCTACGCCGAGCTTTCGAAGACGCTTGAAATCCGCGCTGCGGGACAGGGGCGCAAGGAGAAGCCGGCCTGCTGCGGGAAGGAGGGCTGGCCGGGCGTCGGATCGGCGGCTGGTGAGCGATAGGCATGGCGAACTGGAACCGGCCCCGTTGATTTCAGGACTTCTGGCGAGAAGTGCCTGACTCGCTGCATATCCGTTCATATCCGCGCTGAATATCCACGATCTCGCCAATTTCGAAAGCCCTGCAAATGAGGTAGGAGTGAGGGCTGCGATCCGTGGACGGCTCCCGTTCCGACTAACGGCTCGCGTTGTCAGCCAACCCCGCCTCCAGCCTCTCCAGAAGACGTGGCTCCTTGGTCGGGAAGTGGTTGAAGACGGTCGCCTCCGAAACCTCGGCCGCGGCCGCCACTCTTCCGCGCCCTCGACGGCGCCGGCGCTGGTCTGGCGGATACGCGAAGCTGAGCTCGACGTCGGCAGCCCGATGAGTTCGGCGTCCTCTGACGGTCATAGTCGTGAACCGACTGAAAGGAGAAGGTCATGGGAAGGATCGTGGTAACCGAGTTCGTCTCGCTGGACGGCGTAATGGAGGACCCCGGCGGCAGCGAGGGCGCCGAGCATGGCGCCTGGACGTTCGAGTTCGACCGTGGGGAAGAGGGCAACAAATTCAAGCTCGACGAGCTCCGCGGGGCCGAGGCGCAGCTGCTTGGCCGCGTCACCTACGAGGGCTTTGCCGCCGCCTGGCCCTCGCGGGAAGGCGACGCGGGATTGGGGGAGTTCGCCGAGAAGATGAACTCGATGCCCAAGTACGTCGTCTCCTCGACCTTGCGGGAGGCGAGCTGGAACAACTCGACGATTCTCTCCGGCGACTTCCCCGCGGCGGTCGGCGGACTGAGGGAGGAGATCGACGGGTCGATCCTGGTCGCAGGCAGCGCCCAGCTCGTGCAGGGCCTGATCGAGCACGATCTCCTCGACGAGCTGCGCCTGATGGTCTTCCCGGTGCTGCTCGGCAGCGGCAAGCGCCTCTTCGACGAGAAGAGTCGCGACCACCGCCTGCGGCTGACCGAGTCGGGCACGGTCGGCGAGGGCATCGCCACCCTCGTCTTCGAGCGGAGCCGGGCATGACGCTCGGCTCAGAAAACACCCACCATGAAGGAGGCACCGCCATGCAGAAGATCGTTCCCAACCTCTGGTTCGACACCGAGGCCGAGGAGGCCGCGAACTTCTACCTCTCGGTCTTCGAGGACTCGCGCATCGTCAGCGTCACCCATTACAACGAGGCCGTGCCGCAGAAGGCCGGCACGGTGGTGACGGTCGAGTGGGAAGTCGAGGGGCAACGCTTCGTCGGCATCAACGGCGGCCCGCAGTTCAAGTTCGACGAGGCCGTCTCCTTCCAGATCAACTGCGCCGACCAGGCCGAGATCGACTACTACTGGGAGAAGCTGGCGGCGGACGGCGGCAGGGAGGGCCGCTGCGGCTGGGTCACCGACAAGTACGGCCTCTGCTGGCAGGTCACCCCGACCGGCCTCGAAGAGCTCTTCGGTGACGGAGACCCGGAGCGGGCGAAAGGCGCGATGGAGGCGATGCTGAAGATGGGCAAGCTCGACATCGCCGCCCTGCGGACGGCCGCGGACGGATAGCGATGCTCGCAGGCTTCCTCCGCCGTCCTGGTTAGGTCTCCGCCCGGGTGAAGGTCATGTGCGTGACCCCGCTCGGCGAGGAGGTGGCCTCGACGTCGTAGCCTTCCTCGAGGCCCTCCAGTCCCTCCCAGAGGCGGACCCCGCGGCCGAGCAGGATCGGGACCACGACGACGTGCATGTGGTCGACCAGGCCGGCGGCGAGGAACTCGCGGATCACCGTCGGGCCGCCGCCGATGCGCACGTCCTCGCCGCCCGCGGCCTCGCGGGCTGCCTCGAGCGCCTCGGCGGGAGAGGCGTCGAGGAAGTGGAAGGTCGTGCCGCCCTCCATCTCGATCGACGGGCGCGGGTGATGGGTGAGGATGAAGACCGGCGTGTGAAATGGCGGGTTTGGTCCCCAGGCCCCCTTCCACTCCGGGTCCTCGTGCCAGCCGGGGTGACCGAACTTGCCGGCGCCCATGATCTCGGCCCCGATCCCGACGGCGAACTGCTGTGCGAAGGCGTCGTCGATGCCGCCGCTGCCGCCTGCACCGTCGGAGCCTCGCCACCAGCGGGTCGCGAACATCCATTGGTGGAGGCTGTCGCCGGCGTGCCCGAAGTGAAGCTCGGCGCTCTGGCCCTCGCCGGTGCCGAAGCCGTCGAGCGAGATGCTGAAGTTCTGGACGCGAGCTAGTGACATATTCGGTGCTCCCTCATCGTTGACTGTGTTAAGCGTTCAGTCACCCCGCCCGTGAGGGGCCAGGGGGGCTGCGACACGGCTATGGCGCGATCATCTAACGCAAGTAAGATCGCGTTAAGAATCTACCTGACTGAACATAAACGCGCAAGGCCTCGCGTTTAGACTTCCAATCGATGACTGCCGGCAGCGAGCAACCACGCCGAAGACCGGGAGGGCGCAGCGCCCGCGTGCGCGCCCGGGTGCACGAGGCCGCGCTCGAGCTGCTGGGCGCCGATCCGCCGGAGGAGGTGACGATTCCGCGGGTGGCGGAGCTGGCCGGGGTCCACCAGGCAACCGTCTATCGGCGCTGGGGCAACGTGGCGGGCCTGGTCGACGATGTCGTCGCCGAGCGGCTGGGGGAGGTGGCACCGATCCCCGACACTGGGACCCTGCGTGGTGACCTCGAGCTGGCTGCTGTCCGGTTCGCGGAGGCGATCGCTCCCCTGGGGACGACCATGATGCGCGCGGCGGCCCTCGCGGCGCCGACTGCCGAGGCTCCGGTCACCCTGCGCACCCGCGCCGACCAGCTTCAGGCAATGCTCGACCGGGCGGCCGCAAGGGGAGAAAAGACGCCGACGATCGTCGAGTTGCTCGAGGGCATCACCGCGCCCCTCTACCTGCACCCGCTCTTCTTCGGCCGTCCCGCCGACGCCGACCACGCCCGTGAGCTGGTGCGCCGCCTGCTGGTGTACGTGGAGGCCGAGCGGCCCGCGCCGTGAGTTTGTCGTACGACTCTTGGGAGTTCGCCCGGGATCGTTCCTACCTTTCGAGATGTCAAGGCGGTGATCCTGCACCCGGTGCCCATCGGATTGCCGAGTCGCCTGAGGGGGATCTGATCGACGATGAGGCGTCGGTCAGGCGTCTGCTCGGCCTTTGAGTCTCGCGGCCGGGGAGGTCTACTGGGCGATCGTCCCCTGCACGCCGCGACGCCCTTCAAGGTCCACGTCGCCGATGGTGCGCCGTTGGAGGTGCCCACCGCATCCCAGATCGTCGACGGCCTCCGCAAGGGCGGTGACGTGGAGTTCGAGTTCGTCGTGCGGCGCTCGACAGGCGCAAGTCGCTTGGCCGGCTCGACCGCAAGGAGATGCGAGCCCTGATCGAGCGCTTCGTCTCCTACTGGCAGTTCGACCTCCGCCGGCTCTTGGTCGCCCAAATCCGGGAGCTGCAGCACCGGCGAAAAGCCCGCTGACAGCCGACTGGAACCGGCCCTCTCGATTTCAGGCACTTCTGGCGAGAAGTGCCTGACTCGGGATCCCCGACAGGCCGACCGCGGACCCCCGACACGCCGAAGGCCTGTCCGCCGACCCCGACCTGAGACCGCGCCAACCCGGGATGAGAGGCCCGCTGCCGACCCGGCTCGTTATCTGGCGAGCCAGGCCGGGCCCTGCATTTCCGGCGAGCGCGGGGTCCGGTTGCCGCCGAGGACCGCGACCCGGCGGCGATCCCTGACCCGGAACACCTGAAGCAGCGGGCCGCCCGACGCATTCGTTCGCTGGGCCACCACGAGCCTGCCGTTGGGCGAGAACGAGGGGCTCGAGAGGAAGCCGACCGGGCGGCCCGCCCTCCCCGTCAGACGCCTCAAACCCGTGCTGTTCGGTCGCATCGTGAAGATCTCGGCGCCGGCCGCGCCGGGATAGCCGCGCACGAAGGCGATCCGGTTGCCGGAGGGGCTGAAGTCCGGCTGGGCGGTCCAGGCCGCGAGCTGGGGCGTGGCGTCGCGGACCCGGGTGCCGTTCGCCCGCATCGTGTAAACGTGCGGCTCCACCCCGACGATCCCGGCTCGTTCGAAGGCGATGATCCGGCCGTTCGGCGACGTCACCGGGTTGCGGTCGCTGAAGCGCCCGGAGGTGAGGCGCCGCAGGCCGTTGCCGTTGCGCTGGACGCTGAAGATGTGTTCGACGTCGAAACTCTTTTCTTCTTCGGAGGCGCGGACGAAGCGGGTGAAGAGGATCCGGCGGCCGTTGCGGGTGAAAGACGGCGTGCGGTCGAACACGGGCCCGGTCGTCACTTCCTTGGTGCCGCTGCCGTTGGCGCGCGCGATGAAGATGTGCCGCGCCGATTCCCCGCCGGCCTCGACTGAGCGGGCGAAGACGATCCAGCGGCCGTCCGCGGAGGCCTGGACTTCGGAATCGCTCTGGTTCGTCGTCAGCTGCCGCAGTCGCGACCCGTTCGACATGATCGACCAGAGCCCGTTTGCGATCCCGGAAGAGCCGCCGTCGAAGAGGATTGGCCCGTTGTGCCCGGGCCGGGCCGCGCTCGCGGACCCCACCCCCATGCACAGGGCCACGCCCCCGGCCAGGCCCGCCCACATCATCAGTCGGCGGATTCGATTCCTCGCGATCATCTCCATGGATCCCCCTATCGCGCGCGAACCATTTCCCGCGCGAATCTCAAGTGCTAGTGCGCTAAGCGGTCATACGAAGCGTATTGGCGGCGTGGGACGGCCGTTCTCACTGGCCCGAACGGGTCGGACGGACTGCCCCTCCGTAATCGGTTGCACGATCACGCCGATCTTCGTCGACGCCCGGTCCAAGAAATCGGCATCGAAGGTGAGGCCAACGGAACAGAGCAGGAGTTGAGTCGGAGGGACTGCGAGCCGGACCGGGACGTTCCTATGGATGTCAAGCGGAGAGAGATAGAGATCCTCGCGGCGACTGGCGTGGACCTCTCGGGCGGCGCCTTGTTTCGCTGCGTCTCATGTGGGAGAGCCAGTGCTGTCCGTCCCCTGCCTACCTCTCACGAGGACACATGAAGACGATCCGAACCCGGCTGACTTTCGCCAACATCGTCGCCTGTATCGCGCTGTTCGTCGCGCTCGGGGGCGCTAGCTACGCCGCAATCAAGTTGCCCAAGAACAGCGTTGGTAGTAAGCAGATCAAGAAGAACGCGGTCAACAGCTCCAAGGTCAAGAATCGCTCGTTGAAGGCGGTCGACTTTAAGAACGGCCAGTTGCCGAAGGGGGAAAAGGGGGACACCGGCGCGACGGGTCCGCAGGGGCCCGCTGGTCCGGCGCTAACCGGAGGTGCCTCGGACGGCAGCGGCAGCGTCGGCCCGGTAAACGGCAACTTTCTGACCAGCCTTGCGGAAGGGATAGAAACCACCGGGCAACTCGTCCTCCCGTTCGAAGGCCGGATCACTGTCAACGGATTCGCCGACGTCTCTGACTCTGCCGCAGCAATTTCGCGCACCCGCTGCAACCTGTTCATCAGCAACGGAACTGGTCCCACCAACGGGTTGACCGCCTTCAGCGCCAACGCGTTCGGGGACACGCCCGCCACCGACAACTACAACGTCGCGATTCCCGTGTCCGGCTTCGTCATCAAGCCGGCCGGCACCTACAACCTCGGCGTCGGCTGTGAAGCGGTGACTGGCGCAACGGTCAGCTACTCCGCCGCGATTACCTACACGGCGGTTCCGGTCGGATAGGCGGGCGAGGGTCGTCACCCTGTGGGGAGGCGACGCCGGTCCCCGCAGGAGCGAGACCCCGTCGCCCTCGGTGCCGCTGGGTCTCGTCCGGCCCCGCTTCGCCCCCCGGCCTGTCTGCCAAGTCCTACTCGAGCAGCAGCGCGGTGAGCGCCCCTCGCGAGCCCACCCCGGTGCGCCTGTAGACGTCTTCGAGGTGGCGCTTGACGGTGCTGGGCGAGACCTGCAGTTCCGTTGCCATCTCGCGATTGGAGAGCCCGCGGGCGATCAGTCGCGTCACCTCCGCCTGGCGCTCGGTCAGGCCGAGGGTGGCGATTCGGGCGTCCAGCGGCGACCCGGCCGCCGCGCCGCCGGCGCCGAGATCGGACTCGGCGCGCGCCTTCCACAGCGGCGCGCCCATCGCGGTGTAGGCGTCGATCGCGGCGCGCAGCGAGCGCCGGCCCGCCTCCTCCTCACCCAGCAGCAGCTCGAGCCGGCCGAGGGGGTGGTCGACGACTCCCCAGACTGCGACCGCGGTAGTCGCCAGTCGCCCTCGGTAGGGGTCGAGGATCCCGTGCAGCAGGGTTGCCGCCTCGCGGTCGCCGAGCTTGGCGACCGCGTAGGCGTAGTCGACGACGGTGGCGATCCAGATCGGGTCGCGCGGCAAAGCCTCGAACCGCGTCGCCACGTCGCTGTCCAACACCTCGCGGGCGAAGGCGAGCTCGCCGGCTTCGGCGTGGGCGAGGGTCACCAGCGAGCGGAAGCCTGGCAGCCCCGGATACTGGGGCAGCGCCTGCGCCAGCAGCGGCGCCAGCTCGCCGATCCGCCCTTCCTGCCAGCGGATGCTGCAGATCTGGCTGATGTAAGGGGGAAGCGCGTCGGGCTGGCCGCTGTGTTTGGCGCGCTCGACCGCCTGCTGAGCACGGGCCTCGGCCTCCTCCAGCTGCCCGTGCAGGGACAGGTGTACCGACTCCGTGCATTCGCACAGCCAGCGGGCGGTGGCGTCGCCGATCCGGCCGGCGATCCGCTCCTGTTCGCGCAGTGAGCGCGCTGCGGCCTCGACCTCGCAAACCTCCAGTTGCGCCACCGCCTGCCAGTGGAGGGCGTGGAACAGCTCGAGCGGCTGATCCAGCTCCGCTCCGATCTCAATGCTCTCGGCCGCCATCGCGATCCGCTCGGCGGCGTTGTCTGGGTCCCAGCGAGCGATCAGGCAGCGGACCAGCACCTGGGCGAGGACGCGCCGGTCGCCGGACTTGCGCGCCGCGACGAGAGCGCTCTCTGCCAGCCAATGACGGCGGTCGGCCTGGTCGGTGAAGGTCAGCTCCAGCGCCAGCTGGGCGAGCACCAGGGCCGACTGGGGACCGCTTCCGTCGAGCCGCTCTCCGGCGCGTCGCAGCATCGCGGCACGCTCGCGGTCAAAACCGCCGACCTGGGAGACGAAGCCGCGGTGGTTCGCGAGCACCGCCGCGACCAGCCGATCGACCTCGCCGAGGCGGTCGGCCAGGCGCGCCGCTCTGAGCAGGCACTCGCGCGAGCGCTCCTGGTTCGTGTAGCGGAGCGCGACCCCGAGGCCGATCAGCAGGTCGCAGAGCTCGACGTCGTCGCGGTCCTCGCCGCGCCGCTCCAGCGCCCGCGCGAACCAGCTCGCCGCCAGCTCATGGTCGTAGCTGCGCAGCGCCGCTTCGCCGGCCTCGGCGCAGTGGCGGCTGGCCCGCTCGCGATCGCCCGGCTCGGCGCGCCACCAATGCTGGGCGAGCTGGGCCGATCGGCTCTCGCCGGCGAGCAGCCCGGGGTCCGCCTCGAGCTGTTCGCCGAAGCGGCGGTGCAGCTTCCCCCGCGCCGCGGGCTCGATCTCCTCGTAGAGGCAGTGAGCGACGATCGCGTGGCTGAAGGCATGGCGACCGTCACTCCCGGCGGCGAGGAGGCCGGCCCGCTCGGCCGCCTGCAGCGATTCCTCGACCGTTTCGGAGTCGATCCCCGTTCCCGCGGCGAGGTCGGCCGCGGCGAAGGCGCGGCCGAAGGCCGCGGCCGCGGACAGGCAGGTGAAGGCCGGCTCGCCGAGGGCGTGCGCGCGGGTGGCGATCAGCATCCGCAACGAGCGGGGAGCGGGTGCGTCCGCACGGGAGGGCGTACCCACCTCGCCCATTGCTCGCAGCAGCTCGCAGGCGAAGAGGGCGTTGCCACCGCTCTCGCGGGCGACCGCGGTCGCGGCGCGGTCGAGCTCGGCGTCGTCGGCGTCCGGGTTCAGCGAGGAAGCGATCTCGCGCAGAGCCGGCGGCCCGAGGGCGCCCAGCTCCAGGTGCCTGGAGCCGGCCTTCGAGCCGAGCTCGGCGATCGCCTCGGCCACCTCACCGCTCGGGTCAACGTCGGTGGGACGGTAGGTGGCCAGGAGGAGGAACGGGGCGCCGCTCCCCGCCCGGGCCAGGTGCCGGATCAAGTGGAGGGTCGAGGTGCCGCAGCCGTGCAGGTCGTCGATCGCCAGCAGCAGCGGGCCGTGGCGGGTGATGCGCTCGAGCAGCTCCAGCGCTGCCGCGAACAGCTTGGCCCGCTCGTCACCCAGATCCCAGAGAGCCTCTCCGGCAGGCTCCGCGTCCAGGGCGCCGAGCGAGGAGCCGCGCAGCTCCTCGCGCAGCGGCTCCGTTCCGTGGCGGTCGAGGTCGCCGAGGGCGGTGACGAACGGCCCGTAGGGTGTCTCGGCGGCGCCTTCACCGCTGCCGTACAGGACCAGCGCTCCCATGGCGTGGGCGGCCCCGGCCGCCTCGGCGACCAGGCGACTCTTGCCGGCGCCGGGCTCGCCTGCCACCAGCACCGTCTCGCTGCCGCCCTCGGCGACCCGCTCCCAGGCGGCGGCCAACTCCGCCAGCTCGGCGTCGCGGCCGACCATCGGCCAGGGGCGCGCTCGGGCGCTGCGCAGAGCGCCCGGCAGCGGTACCGGCTGGCGCGACGCGGTTTCGGCGGAACGGGACACGGTTGGTTCTTTGTGACTGCCTACCCCCCAAGGCTATGACTACGACCGGGAGGCTCGTCGGTCGGCCCAGCAACTCGGGGGCGCTTCCCGGCCGACCTGCTGGGCCGATCGGCCCAGATTTCGTCACGGGTGTTGCGGCGCACGGCCCAGGTTGCTCAAATCGGTTCCGATGCCCGCTCGCGGAAAGCCAGGAAGTGGATGGCCGAGTCGTCTTGCCGTCCTTGCCTGCGCGCTCGGCCTGCTGTTCGTGCTGCCGGTGTCCGCGGTTTCGGCGGAAGTGATCGACGTGCCGGGGACGCCCGTGTACCGCGGCTATGTTGGCTCGACGAGTTGCGAAGGGAAGGTGTTCATCCAATGGCCCGAACAGGAGAACGCGAAAGGATGGCGTCTCGAGCGCGAATACCTCAAAGGCACCTCGAAAATCTTCACCCACGACGAAGTGGCGCTGTATCCGCCTTTCAACGACGGGCCCAGGGGCGCCGGTAACTGGGTTCCCCCGGCTGGCCACCACTGGGTTGAACACACCTACAGAAGCAAAAGTGGCACCGAAGGGAAACCTCTCGATTGCACGGGCACCTACGAAAGCGACCTGCTCCCGACGCTCATCTCCGCCACCGTCCACATAACGGTCCCCGACGCCCCCGAGGAAAGCGAGACTGAAAAGAAGGAAAAGGAAGCCAAGGAAAGGGAGGAAAGGGAAGAGAGGGAAGAAAAGGAACGCAAGAAAAAGGAAACGCCGCCGAAGACGAACGGGGCGGCGAAGTGCCGGGGACAGGTCGCGACGATCTTCGTCGAGCCCGGTCCGCCGACTAACGGCACCGCCCACCGCGACGTGATCATCGGCACCCCTAAGCGTGACGTGATCCGGGCACGTGGGGGCAACGACTTGGTCTGCGGTCTCGGTGGCAACGACATCATTCTGGGCGGCGGTGGCCGAGATGTGCTGCTGGGTCAGGGAGGGGCGGACACGATCCGCGGCGAAGGGGCCAACGATGTGCTCTATGGCGGCGGCGGAGCCGATCAGCTCTTCGGTCAGGCGGCGGCGGACAAGCTCTTCGGCCAGGCCGGTCCCGACGCCCTGAGCGGCGGCTCGGGCCGGCCCGACATCTGCAACGGGGGGCCCGACCGAGATCAGCAAAAGAGCCCCGGCTGCGAGCGCCGGCAGCAGATCCCCTGAGCGCCGTGCGCCAGATGATTCCTGGCGAGCAAGAAGCTGAAGCTCAGGTTCAAGGGCCGCAAGACGAGGCAGCTGGTCAAGTCGACGAGCTCCAGATGTGACCCCGGGCGCCCTCGCGTCGGCCGCGTGGGCCGTTCGGCCCATCTCCGTTGCGCCGCGACGGTCAATGGGCTTAGCTGTCACCTGTGCCGTCGCCACGGGTCCACGAATCGCGCCCACGCGCCGTCGCACTTCTCTGTCTCTGCTCCGTCCTGGCCATCGCCGGGATCTGGCTTGCCGCTGTGCCGCAACCCGCGGGCGCGACCTTCGCCGGCCAGAACGGGCTGATCCTGTTCGAAGGCGACGGCGGTCATATCTTCACGATGTGCCCCGACGGCAGCTCGGTGAAACTCCCGATCGAAGACGGCTATGGCGGTAGCTGGTCGCCCGACGGGGAGAAGATCGCCTACGCGGTGGTCGACTCCGAACATCCCGAAAGGCAGGGCATCTGGGTCGCACGGTGGGACGGCTCCGAACCGGTCCAGGTGACCGGGCCCGGGACGGCGGCCGGGTGGAACGCCGACGGCCTTCCGGCCTGGTCGCCGGACGGCAGGTACCTCGCCTACGAGCGCTACAAGCAGTATTCGCCGACCGTCACGCGCCGGCAGTTCTCCAAGGTCGACCTGGTGACCGGCGTGCGGACCGATCTGATCGGCGACCCCGAATTCGCGGACATCGGGGGGTTCGCCTACGCGCCGACCTGGTCGCCTTCGGGCGCGAAGATCGTCCTCACCCTGGACGAGATCGACGGTTTCAGTCTCTCCCACGAAGAGGACCTCTACTGGGTCTCACCCGACGGCGAATCGGTGCCACAGCCGTTCGTCGCGGAAGCGGAAAGCCACCTCGTCTCGCCCGACTTTCGCCCCGATGGCGACGCCGTGCTCTACTACCGCAATGCCGCGGACGGAGGCTCGGCCTGGCGCTCGACCGGGACCGGGGCGAGCCCGGAGCAGCTCTACCCCGTGCCGACGGTCTTCCCCGCCTACTCGCCCGACGGCGAAAAGATCGTCTTCAATCGCACCGGCGAAGACGGCTTTCCGCATGTCTTCACGGCAAACGCCGACGGTTCGGGCGACGTCGTGGACACCGGTAGGCGCGGCGGACAGGCTCGCTGGGGCGGCAAGGTCGCCGACTGCGATACCGGCGCCGCGCCGAGCTACGAAGGGGTGCGGATCAACGAGGTGCTCCTCTCACATGCCGGCAGCGCCTACAACCAATACGTCGAGCTGCTCAATCTCCGCGACGACAACTTCTCGCCCGCCGCCGCTCCGTACAAGTTCGTGGTCTACGACGGCGCAGGCGCCGAGATCGGCGAGCAGACGGTGCCGACCGACTCGCTGCGCAACCGCGACGACAGCAAGCCCTTCCTGGCGGCGAGCCCCACCACCTTGAGCGACTCCGAACTCGGGATCGAAAGCTACGACACGCCCTTCTACACCTACATGCCGGTGAGCGAAGGCCAGCTCTGCTTCACCGCGACCGAAGCGGACCAGAAGGTCGATTGCGTCAGCTGGGGGTGCGTCGCCTCGCCGGTCAGCGCCGGGACGAACCCGATTCCGGTTGCTTCCGGTGGGAAGTCGAGCCAGCGGCAGGGTCTCGGCGGCGCGGTCTTCGAGCTTGCCGACCCGACGCCGGGCGCGGCGAATCTCAGCGGAGAAGCTCAGGAATCGTGCTCCGGGTCGACGGGTGAAGAACCGCCCGGCGAAGAACCACCCTCAGTTCCCGAATCCTCCGAACCGCCCGCAACGCCAACCACTCTCATCACTCCGTCCGCGAGCGTCCCCATATCGACTCGCCCTGCCGACGAGGAAGCCCCCAAGGGCACGGCGGGGGTCAAGGGCGCGAAGCTGGCCGGGAAGCCGATCAGCCTGAAGGTCGTCTCCAGCGAGGCCGGGAAGGCGGTCGCCTCCGGGTTCGAGCTGAAGACCAGCGGCACGGGAGGCAAGTTGAAGGTGATGCTGCAACCGGCGCGAGCGCGACTCGACTCCCACCGGCCGAAGATCCTGAAGCTGAAGCCACTGGGCAAGAAGAACAGGAAGAAGGCGCTCAGGCTGAAGCAGGCGCTCCGCCGCAAAGGGGTACAGGCGAAGGCCGAGCTGACCGTGACCTTCACCGATCTGGCCGGCAACTCCAGTCGCCGCAAGTTGAGCTTCAAGCTCAAGTAGCCCTCCGGCCGGTCGGTTGCTGCATCGGGTTGTCTGTTTGCCTAGCTCTTCGGCTTGCAGGACTGCGTCACCGGAACGGCGAGCGTTTCGCCGTCTTGGTAAGCGACCGCGATGCGTGCCTTCAGCTTCTTGCCAGTGGGGCATTTGGCGCTGACCAAGCTGCGCTTCTTGCCCTTGTAGGTGAACGTCTTCTGGATCTTGATGTTGAATTCGCTCACCGCTCCGCTCCCGCCGAAGAGCTCCGGGAAGTCGATTTCGAGCCGCGTGCCGAAGCCTTCCTTCTTGCGCTTGGAGACCACGCCGCTGAAGAGGAACGCGTTCGCGGTCGGGGCCGTCATGTAGGCCTGCACGAGCACGGTCGGCTTGCCGCCCTGGGGAGCGCCGTTGAAGACGGTGAGCGTCGCCTTCACCTCCTGGGGGGCCTGCCCGAAGAATGACACCACAGCGGAGGCGCTCCCCGTGCCGATCATCGCCGTCTTGCATGCCTTTATGGCATCGGCGCGATCTTTGCCTTCAAGCTTCTTTTCTGCGCAAGTTGGCAGGCCCTTGGCGAGGTAGATCCCGTTCTTGTCGAAATCCATCACGGCCTGGACGGCCGGGCTGGCGGTCGAGATCTTGGTCTCGATTTCGAGCGTGGCCGGAGTCGGCGTCGCCTTCGACAGCTTCTTGGGCTTGATCTTCGTGGCGGCCGTCAGGGAATCGCCGGCATCGCCGGTTGTCGTCCCCGCGACCGCGACCGAGGCGGCGACGGCGGCGACCGCCAGCGCGATTGAGAGGGCAATTGAAAGTGGACGTTTGCGCATCGAGTGTCTCCCCTGGATTGGTGGCCTGATTCCCAGTCTGGCGACTGAAGTTAGGATGACGGGGGCACCCTGGCAAGCAGTTGCATCGCAGGTTGGGCCGAACGGCCCAACCTGCCCGCCGGGTCTTTCATGATCCGTCCCGGTCCAGTTGCATCGCGCCGATGATCGCTCAGGCGGGTATCCGTGCCCTCGCGCGCCGTGTTCCGCCGGCGCTGCTCTGCGTTCTCCCGCAGACGGCGGAAGTGCACGTCTGCTTCGGCTTCCCGCCGCTGCCGCAAATCTACGCCCTCGGCAACACCTGCGAGATCGACGCCTACGGAGAAACCTGGTGCTGGGGGGAAAACCGCTACGGCCAGATCGGCGACGGCAGCCTCGATAAACGGCTGGTCCCGACCCCCGTCATGGGAGGCGGCTTCGACGAGATCAGTGCCTACTATCGCGGTGACCGGTGGCCACACGTTCAGCAAGATCGAGGCCGGGTACGGCCACGCCTGCGGCCTCACGGGGGGGCTGGGCCGAGCGCGTGCCGCCCCCTTACTCCACCACCAGCGCGATCAGCGCTCCGCGCGAGCTGACCCCGGTGCGCCGGTAGACGTTCTCGAGGTGACGCTTGACCGTGCTGGGGGAGAGGTGGAGCTCCTCGGCCACCTCCCGGTTGGACAGCCCGCGGGCGATCAGCCGAGTCACCTCGGCCTGCCGGTCGGTCAGCCCGAGGGCGGCGATCCGTGTCTCCAAGGGTGACTCGGCGCCGTCGGCGACCCGGAGGTCGGCCTCCGCCTGCGCTTTCCAGAGCGGCGCCGGCATCACCGCGTAGGCAGCGATCGCCATCCGCAGCGATCGCTGTCCAGCCTCTCGCTCGCCGAGCAGCAGCTCGAGCCGGCCGAGCGCGTGGTCGACCAGGCCCCAGATGCTGATCGTCGTCATCGCCAGCCGGCCGCGGTAGGGCTCGAGCACCGGTCGCAGCGTGGCCGCCGCCGCCGGGTCCTCGAGCTCGGCAATCGCGTGCGCGTAGGTGGTGACCGCGGCGATCCAGATCGGGTCGCGGGGGATATCGGCGAAATCGGTGACGGTGTCGGTGGCCATGATCTCGTTGGCGAGCGCCTTCTCGCCGGCGAGGGCGTTGGCAAGGGTCGCCAGGGAGCGAAAGGCGGGGATGCCCGGGTACTCGTCGAGCGCCCGGGTCAGCAGCGGCGCCAGTTCGGCCAGGCGGCCCTGTTGCCAGCGGATGCTGGCGATCTGGCTGACGTAGAAGGGAAGGGCGTCGGGCTGCGAGCTGCTCCTGGCGCCCTCCACCGCCCGTTGGGCGCGCGCCTCGGCCTCGGTCAGCTTGCCGCGCAGGGCGAGGTGCACGGAGGCGGAGCAATCGCAGAGCCAGCGAGCGGTCGCGTCGCCGACCCGCGCCGCGATTTGCTCCTGCTCATGGAGGATGTGGGCGGCGGTGCCGATCTCACCCACCTCCACCTGGGCGACCGCCTGCCAGTGCAGGGCGTGGAAGAGATCGAGTGGCTCGTCCAGCTGGGCGCCGATCTCGATGCTTTCGGCCGCGACGGCGATCCGCTCCTCGGGATTGTCGGGCCCCCAGGTCGCGATCAGGCAGCGGATCAGTACCTGGGCGAGGATCCGCCGATCACCGCCGGCGCGCGCCGCCTCCAGGGCACGATCCGCGAGCCAGCGGCGGCGTCCCACCTGCGGCGAGAAGGTCAGCTCGAGCGCCAGCTGGGCGAGTACGAGCGCCGCCTCGGGCCGGTTGGGGTCGAGCCGCTCGGCGGCGCGGCCGAGCATCGCCCCGCGCTCGCGGTCGAGACCTCCGACGTGGCTGACGAAGCCGCGGTTGTTGGCGAGCGCCGCCCGGGCCAGGCGCTCGACGTCGTCGAGGTCGTCGGCGAGGCGGGCGGCGGCCAGCAGGTACTCGCGCGAGCGCTCCTGGTCAGCGAAGCGCAGGGCGGTGCCGAGGTCGATCAGCAGATCGCAGTGCTCGGCTCCGCGCTCTTCGGCGGGGGTCTCCTCGTGCAGGGCCAGGGCCTGTTCGAACCAGCTGGCCGCGGTCTCGTGGTCGTGACCGCGGAGCGCCTGACGCCCGGCCGTTGCGCACCAGCGTGCCGCCCGAGCGCGGTCGGGCGGCTCGGCCCGGCGCCAGTGGTGGGCGAGCCGGCCGGCGAGCCGGTCGCCGCCTCCCGCTTCGAGCGCCTCGGCGATGAGGCGGTGCAGCTCTCCCCGGCGGGCCGGGGAGAGCTCCTCGTAAAGGCAGCGGGCGACGATCGCGTGGGCGAAGGCGTAGCTGCCGTCGGTGCTGTCGGCGACCAGCAGGCCGGCGCGCTCGGCGATCCGCAGCGAGTCCCTCACCGCGGTGGGATCGGCTCTCAGCGCGGCGATCAGCGCCGGCGGCTCGAACTCGCGGCCGAGCACCGCGGCAGCCGAGAGATGTTCGTGAGCGCCGGCGCCGAGGAAGCTCGCGCGGGCCGCGATCAGCGAGCGGAGGGAACTGGGAGCGCGGCCAGGCGAGGGGCTGGTTTCCTCCCCGGCGCAGATCGCCAAAAGCAGCTCGCAGGCGAAGAGAACGTTGCCGCCGCTCTCGCGGGCGACGTCGGCCGCGGCGCGGTCGAGCGCCTCGCCCGGGCCGATCCCCAGCGAGACGGCGAGCTCGCGCAGCGTTGACGCGCTGAGCGGCTTCAGCTCGAGGTGCCTGGCGTTCGTCGGGGCCCTGAGGGCGCCGACCGTCGCCGCCACCTCGCCGTCGGGGTCGACGTCGGTTGGCCGGTAGGTCGTGAGCAGCAGCACCGGCGCACCGGCGGCCGCATGGGGGAGATGCCTTGCGAGCGCGAGCGTCGAGGCTTGGCAGGCGTGCAGATCGTCGATCGCCAGCAGCAGGGGGCCGTTCCGGGCAAGCAGTTCCAGCATCTCCAGGGAGGCGGCGAAGAGTCTGGCGCGGTCGTCGCCGAGGCTCCAGTTCTCCCGCGAGGGCGCACCTGCCTCCCGGATCAGGGTCCCGAGCGAGGAGCGGTGCATCTCCTGACGCAATGCGGCCGGCGCCTGGCGTTCGAGGCGGGCGAGTGCGGTGACGAGCGGAGCGTATGGAGTCTCGGAGTCCCCTTCGCCGCTGCCGTAGAGGACCAGGCCGCCGCCGGCGTGGGCGGCATGGGCGGCTTCGGCCACCAGACGGCTCTTGCCGGCACCGGGCTCCCCCGCCACCACCACCGTCTCACGGTTTCCCTCTCTGACCCGCGACCATGCGGCTTCGATCTCACCCAGCTCGGCATCGCGGCCCACCATCGGCCACGGCCGCTCTCGGGCGCTGCGCAGCGGTCCCGGTAGGGGGACGAGCGCGGCGGGGCCGGCCTGGCCCCCCCGGTGGGGCGCTGACCGGGAGACGGACACCGAAGGGCGATGCTAGTCACCGAGCGGAACGATTTGGAACCCTGGGAGAAGGTCTGGGGTACCCCCTGGAAAAACCTGGGGGTGCAGAGCAGGTTCAGGTGCGGGCTGAAGACCTTCGTTTCTCTGGCCCAGGGTTGCGAGCCGAGGGGCTGGCTTCAGGCCGGCTCCGCCCGAGGGCGGAATTCGGGTTACGCGCGTTGGGTTACCGTTGCTGTCACTGTGGGGAGACAGCCGCGAACGGTCGAGCGAGCCGCCGAGCTGCAACGCCTCGGGTCCGCGGTCGAGAGCGCCGCGGAAGGCCGCGGCGCGACCGTCTTGCTCGAGGGCCCGGCGGGGGCGGGCAAGAGCCATCTGCTCGCCTGCGCCGCCGCCCTGGCCGCCGATCAAGGCCTGCGGGTGCTTTTCAGCCGCGGCATGCCGCTGGGCGCCAGCGCTTCCTTCGGCCTGGCGCTCGACCTGCTGGGCGAGTTGATCGATCCGATCGGAAGCGGGGCACCGCCGGCCCTGCGCCGACTGCTCGATGACACGCAGGCGATCGACGACGGCGAGGAGGCGGCCGCCCACGCCTGCTTCGCGTTCGGTCAGGTCTGCGAGTCGGCGGCGGCCGAGCGGCCGCTCGCACTGCTCGTCGACGATGCGCAGTGGGCCGACCCTGCGAGCCTTGCGGCACTCGCCGCGGTCGCGGCGCGGACCGATATCGCGCCGATTGCGCTTTTCGTGGCGGCGCGCAGCGGCGAACGCGCGGCGCACCCCGAGGCGCTCGCCGTCCTGCGCGGAGAGTCGCCGGCCGAGCTTCTGCGCCTCCGCGAGTTGAGTGAGCCTGGGGTCGGCGAACTGCTTGAACTTTGCGGGGTCGAGCACGCCGACCCCGATTTTGTCGCCGCCTGCGCGGAGCTCACTGCGGGCAACCCGTTCCTGGTGACGCTGGTGGCCGGGCTGCTGGGCGAGAGCGGGCCCTCGCCGGCGCCGAGCTCCCTGGAGAACATTGCCGCCGAGGGCGCCGACGCGGTCGCGGCGACGATCGCGCCCCGCCTGCAGCGGCTCGGCCCGCTGGCCGAGCGGCTGACCGCGCTGTGCTCGGTGCTGGCCGGGCAGGCGGACTCGCGCCGTGTCGCCGCGCTCGCCGGGGTTGAGCTCGATGACCGTTTCGCGGCAACGGTCGACGGGCTCGCGGCCGCTGGGATCCTCGTCCCCGGCGAGCCGCTGCTGTTCGCCCATCCGCTCGTTCGCGAGGCCGTCTACCGTTCGCACCCCGCTGCCGCCTGCGGGCGCGACCACGATGCGGCGGCGACCCTGCTCGCGGCCGAGGGGGCAGATGCCGAGATCGTCGCGTCACACTTGTTGCGGGCGCCTCCGGTCGGCTCGGGGGCGACGGTGGAGCTGCTGCTCGGTGCCGCTGGGCAAGCCTTGCGGCGCGGGGTGCCGACCTCGGCCGTGGAGTATCTGGGACGGGCGTTGCGTGAGCCGGCCGAAGGGGAGGGCAGGGTCCGGGCATTGCTGCGGATCGGCTATGCGGAGGGCCTGCTCGGGAACCCCGAGGCCGAGCAGCGCTTTCGCGACGCGCGCTCCGTCTCGGAATCACCGCAACTGCGGGCAGAGGCCGACCTTCGACTGGGCCGCAGCCTCTATGCCGGCGGCGACCTCGCTGCCGCCGAGCACGCGTTCGAGCGCGGTCTCACGGAGCTCCCGGCAGCAGGTGCGGGCAGCGAGGACGGGGAACTGGCAAGCGAGCTGCGAGCGTCCTCGCTTGCCGCTGCGCGCTACGCGGGATCGTTGGAGCGCGACGACCCACGCCTGCTCGCCGTCTGCGATGGAGACTATGCGGGCGCGACGCGCGCGGAGAGAGCGCTGCTAAGCGAGCTGGCGGTGGAGGCGGGCTTGCGGGGGGAGCCGCGCGAGCGGGTGATCGCTCTTGCCCGGCGCGCCTGGGCCGACGGCGAGATGTTGACCAGCTCGGACTGCCAGGCGATTACGATCTCTCAGGTCGGCGCCGCGCTGGTCTGGTCCGGCGCCTACGAGGAGGTCGAGAGCATCCTTTCGACTACCGCGCGGCATGCGGAGGTGACCGGCAGCAAGATCGGCGGCGCAACCGTGCGCTACGGCCGCGCCTGGGCGCGGCTGTACAGCGGCGACCTGACCGGCGCCGTGGAGGATGCTGAAGCAGCGCTCGCGACCGAGGGGTGGGAGATGTTCGAGCCCGCCGCGCGGGCCGCGCTGGCCCACATCCGGATCGGGCGGGCCGAACTGGAGGCGGCAGCGCATGCACTGGACTCTTCGGCTGACGGCGAGAGGCAGGGAGAGGGGCTCTCGCTCGCGATGGTGCTGGAGGCGCGCGGGCGGTTGGCGGCGCTGAATGGCGACCTCGCCGGCGCTCTCGACCGGTTCGAGGCCTGCGGCGAGCTTCTCGCGCCGGTGGGCGAGCACCAGCCGTTCAGTCAGTGGCGCCTGCGCGCGGCTCTCTGCCTGCACGGCATGGGCCGCCCGGCGGAGGCTCGCTCGCTGCTCGGCTCGGAGTTGAGCTGGGCCCGCCGCGCCGGCTCGCCGCGCCCGCTCGGAATGACGCTGGCGGCCCTCGGAGCGGTGGTCGGGGGTCAACTGGGGCTCGAGCACCTGCTCGAAGCCAACGCCGTGCTCGCGGATTCATCCGCCCGGCTTGCCCACGCGCGAGCGCAGGTTGACCTCGGCGGACATCTGCGGCGACTGGGGCGCGACCGCGAGGCGCGTGGGCCGTTGCGAGAAGCGCTTGCGGCGGCGCACGAGATGGGCGCGGCGCTGATCGCCGAGCGAGCCGCGGCGGAGCTGATCGCTGCCGGCGCCCGGCCACGCTCGCCGGCCCTCCGCGGGCCGGAGGCATTGACCCCGGCCGAGCGCCGGGTCGCGGCTCTCGCCGCCCGCGGCCACAGTAACCGCGAGATCGCAGAGGAACTCGTGGTGAGCCCCAAGACCGTCCAATTCCATCTCACCAACGCTTACCGCAAGCTGGGTATCGACTCGCGCGAAAAGCTCGCGCGAGCGCTCGGTTGAGCAAGACCCTGCGGTGGTGTCCAGTAGCGGATACGCAGCGATTACCGGCGATTTCGGCCGTCATCTCCCGCTACCGACCTCGGCGCAAGCGGGATCGCAATCTCGCCGTACCAGCTAGCTGGTACCATACGTCTCATGCATAAGACCACGGTCTACATCGACGACTCCCAGGCCGAGCGCCTGGGCCGGCTGGCAACCTCGAGCGGTCGCAGTCAGGCCGAACTGATCCGGGAGGGTGTGGATCGGGTGCTCTCCGAGGCGCCTTCGCGGACCTTCCGCAGCATGGGGAAGGGACGAAGCGGGGGCAACGTGAACCGGCGCTGGGGTGCCGATGAGCTCTATGCCAAGGCTCGGGGCGAACACCGTCGATGACCCTGATCGTCGACGCCGGCACGCTCTTCGCGCAGGCCGATGCCGACGACCCCGAGCACGAGGCGGTCGTCACTCTGTTTGAAGGCGAGAGGGGGCCGCTCGTCACCTCGCAGGTGGCGGTCGCCGAGGCCGACTATTTGATCCTCACCCGGCTCGGCGTCGATGTCGAGCTCGCCTTCCTTGACGACCTCGCGACGGGCACCTTCGTCGTCGATTGCCTCGATCGCAAAGAGCTGGGGGCGGCGCGCGACCTGGCGCGTCGCTACCGGGATCTCGAGCTGGGCCTTGCCGACGCCTCGCTTGCCGTGCTCGCCGACCGGCACAGGACCGATCGGATCGCCAGCTTCGACGAGCGCGCCTTCCGGACGATGACGCCGTTGCGGGGCGACGCCTTTACGATCCTCCCCGCCGATCTGTAGCGATTCGGTGCGGGGGCGAACTGGAACCGCCCTCCTTGATTTCAGGCACTTCTGACGAGAAGTGCCTGACTCGCTGCATATCGGTGCCTATCCGTGCATATCCGCGCCGAATACCCGAGATCTCGCCAATTCTGAAAGCCCTGCAAATGACGTATGAGTGAGGGCTGCGATCCGCTGACGACCTATGTACTTGCCATGCAGAAGGTCGAGGGTTCGAATCCCTTCAGCCGCTTCACCGGAAGCCCGCTCCCTGAGCGGGTTTTCGCGTTTCTGGGGTCGATCACGGAAAGGGCGCGGAGAGGCTGGTCAGCGGCTCGCTGCCCAATCGCTACTCAGACGGGGCGACGAGGAGAGAGTCAGACCCTCGGGCTGTTCTCAGTCGTTGCCTTCGGGCACGACGTTGATCTTGTCCGCGTCGGCCGCGAGCGAGGTGGTCGACTCCACTTGCCACGCCTCCAAGTCGGCAGATGCGACGATCTCCTTGATCAGGTTGGCGCTGCCTCCGACCAAGGTGGAGTCGAAGTCAACCTCGCTGCAGACGAGCCAGCTTCGGTCCGCCGGCCAGATCAGGCTCGGCGCCTCGCGTGACAATAGCCAGGAGGGATCGAGCTCGGGCGGTGCCCCATCGCTGTTCGCGAAGGTCAAGGTGACTCGACTCGGACCGGGCTTCGACAAGTCGCGGACGATCTGATCGACGGCCGAGAGAGGGCCGGTCAGGACGATGTGGTCCCGGCCCATCGGAAGCTTAAGGAGCCGCGCGTTTTCGAGGTTCCTCCGGTGTGAAGTCCTCTTCCCAGCTTCCGATCGTGCAGAGGCCAAAGAAGCAGTTCGTGGGATCGACGGTGTGGGCGGCCAGGATCGCGCAGAGCGCATCAAGGTCATCGAGGTGCAGGCTGCCGATATTCGGATCGCTGCCGGCCCACGGCGGGTTAGTGGCCTCCTCGCCGATGGAGATCTGGAGTTCATCGGCGTCGGCGAGCCCTCGAATCGCATGCCACTGCATCTCGCGGTGCGCGGTGGTGCCGAGCTGCTTTGCCACATCGGCCCACCTCACCCGCCGCCCACCAGCGCTCCAGGCTGGGTGGAAGATTCGGGTGTAGGCCCCGTAGCCTTTCGGCACCTGGAGGCTGACCGCGCCGAACTCGCCTCCGAGTCTCGGCTTGATCCAGTCGCCGGCAGCGGCGCCGTCGGCCAATCGGAGATCCTTGGCGAGCATGGGCTCAACTGTAGTTAGAGCAGGTCGCGTATTCCGTGAAGCGTTCGCGCACCTCTGTGAAGCTGGGTGGGCCGGAAGAAGAGGCTTCTAACTGGGCACGGCGTAGATCTGTCCTCCGGCTTCCACGACCTTCTTCGGCGCCAGGGGAGCCGGCGGCGGGCCGGCGATCACCTCGCCGGTTGCCGCGCTGTACGCGCCCCCGTGGCAGGGGCAGACGATCACGCCTCCTTCGAACCCGACCGTGCATCCGGCGTGGGTGCAGACCGCGCTGAAGGCGGCCAGCCGGCCCTGGGAGTCACGGATGACGATGTCCGGTTCGCCGCTGGCGGGGTCGCTGTAGGTGGCGGCCTGTCCCTTCGGAAGCCGGCCGCCGGGGCCCAGCTTGACGGCGCCCCTGGGCACCTTTGGCGCTCGTGCGCCAGAGCCGGCCCCTTGTCGGCCCGCGCCGGGGGCCGAGCCGCCCCTGGAACCCGCTCCTGCGGACCCGGTGCCGGCGGTCAGGGCGCGGGAGGCGGAGTAGCCGCCCTTCACCAGGGTCGAGATGCCGGCGATCGCCAGCGCCATCCCGGCGAGCTCCGCCAGGAGCACCCGCCGGGTCGAGGTGGGGGAGGCTGCGGCGATCTCGCCGGCGCTCGCCGGACTCAGCCGGGTTCGCCTCACCAGGCCCTCGGGGGGATGCTCGACGACGTTGTCGAGGGCCGGCTGTCCGCTCGCGCCGGCGAGGACGAAGGGCAGCCAGGCGAAGGTGAAGACGAGGTCGGGCCCGAGGAAGTAGGGCGTCGTGTTCCAGCTGGCGGTCAGGAAGAGAAGAAAGTTGAGGCCCATCCCGCCCGCTGCGGCGATCCGGGTAAACAGCCCGGCCGTGACCAGCAGGCCGATCAGGATCTCGGTGATCGCGACCCCAACTCCGGCCAGCCCCGGATGCGGAATCGCGAAGGCGCGAAGGATGAAGCCGCCGGGCGTGCCGCTGGCGAAGCCTTCGAGCTGAGTGCCGATATAGGTCGGCGCGCCGGGGTGGAGGAAGCCGGGGTCGCTCAGCTTCTGGATGCCCGCGTAGACGAAGGTGATGCCGAGGAAGAGGCGCAGCGGGAAGAGCGCCAAGGCCGGCGAGAGCCGTGTTGACATTGGCCGAGACCGTTACCGCTCGGGCTAAAGGACTGCGGAGAAAAGCGTGAGAGTCCTCTTACGCGCGAGCGCTTTGGGCGATGCGTTCAGGCCGCGAGGGCCCGTCTCCCCAGCAATCTCCACATCGCTTCGAACTCGCTCTTCGGCCAGGTCAGCCGTTCGCCCGAGAGGGGGTCATTTGCGGTCACCGATTCTGCGTCGATGCCGGTGAGCAGGACCGCGTGCTCGCCGTAGTTGACTCGTACGAGGGCGCCAGACCGGGAGTGCCAGGTGGCGTAGGGGCCTGCCGAGAGCCCGACCCAGGCCAGCACCGGTTTGCCGGCCAGCAGGGAGGCGTAGATCGCCTTTGGGCTCTTGCCGGTGAGGTCACGTGGATTGAGGCCGTGCTTGCGGGCGAGGGCGGCGATCGGGCCCTGGTAGACCCCGAAGCCGCCCGCCGGGCCGCCGCCGTCGGCGCGACCGACGAAGCCCGCGCCGGGGTCGCCCCAGATCTGGCCGTCCGGGCCGGATTCGGGGTCAAGCGGCCCGCTGTGGGCGACCTGGCGCTGGAGGGTCAGCTGGTCGACGCGCTTGCCGGCGAAGCGGAGGAGCATCGACAGTGCGGTGGCCTCGCAGTCGTCCTGGAGGGTCTGCTTGACCACCGGGATGCCGATCGTGGCGGCGAGCGGGGTCGAGGGAACCTTGACCTCGGCGCCTCCGGCGGCGACGGCGCGAGCGAGGTCCCGGGCTAGCGCCGCGCGCTGCGTGGCTGCGCGGATCCGCGCGGGCCCCTCGGCGATCGTGACCGTGGCCGGCACGGATCTCACCAAGGCCGCCTGGGCACGGCGACGTTCGAGGCGGGCGACCGGTTCGTCGGCCAGCGTGCGACCGCCGAGCTCGAGCCGCACCCGGCCCGAGGGCTGGGAGGCCTCGGTGGCGGAGGCGTCCGGACCCGTGCCGCCGCCACCCGACGATCCCGAGCCGACCACGACCCCGGTCGCGGTCGCGACGATCGCCAGCGCGCCGACGGCGGCGCGACGCTTGCGGATCGCCCGCATCGAGGCAGGACGCGGAAAGCCGCGGCGCTCTGCCGCGGCGGAAGCGCGCCGATCAGCGCGGCTTGCGGGCAAACGCGATACCGCCCTCGTGTGTCAGTGGCTCGACCGCGATCTCGATGAAGCCCGCCTCCGCGAGGGCCGCCTGCCACCACTCGGTCGGTGCCGGATGCTCGCCGGTGAAGGTGAGAGTACGGAGGCCCGCCTTCGCCAGGCGCCAGAGTCCCGCCGGGCCTCGCCGCGTCAGCGAGCGGACCTTGCCGGCGATGACCGAGCGGTCGCGCCTGGTGAAGGGCGCAATGGTGAACATCATGTCGGCGAACACCACTCGGCCGCCCGGTTTGAGGACACGGTGGAGCTCGGCGAGCGCCGCCCGCTTGCCGGCGGCACCGAGGTGGTGAAAGCAGTAGTTGGACGTCGCCAGGTCGAGCGAGCTGTCGGCGATCGGAAGCCTCGTGGCCGAGACGACGGCGGTCTGCACGTTGTCGAGGCCCGCAGTGATCGCGCGCTCGTTGAGGCATTCGATCATCGCCGGCGAGATGTCGATCGCCCAGACCCAGTCCACCCGGCCGGCCAGGTCGAGCGCCAGCAATCCGGTGCCGGCGCCGACGTCGAGCGCACGCTCGTGGGCGGCGGGTTCGGCCTTCTCGACGATCATGTCGCGCAGTTCCTCGAATCCGCGGGTGTGGGAAAGCTCTTCGGCGTGGGCGACGTGCCGGTCCCAGTTCTTGTCGAGTCCATGCCACCACCTCCGCGGCCTGAGCGCATGTCCGCCTTCCTGGGCCGTCGGGCCGACGACCCCGGGGACGCCGGCCTGTGAGTGCAGCTTTCCCATCGCGCCGCCATCCTCGGGCGTGCCGATTGGACGACGGTAAATGGGGCTTAAGCCGATGGTAATGATCTATGAAGAGGGCTCTTACTTTTCCTGGAGCTCAGCACGGATCTACACTCGCCTTCATGCCGACCGCTCGCCGTCGTCACACGATCACCGAGACCCCGCCCGTCCAGGCGGCGCTCGACGAGTTGCGGGCCAAGCTGGGCGAGGGGGAGCGGATCGACTTCGCCGAGCTCGTGACGCTCGGCGCCGAGGTCAAGGCGCGTCGGATGGCTACCGAGGACGCTGCCACGGTTGCCGCTCGCAGGGGGCTGGTCGAGACGATTCGCGCCGGCTCGTTTGGCTATGCCGTCGATATCGAGGCGGCCGACGAGGTCAAGCGCCGCGGCCTGATCGCCAACTACGGCTCCCAGCGTGCTGCTCCTTGACAACTCCGCCTGGTCGCGGGTGGTCGCCGGTGGGCTGCCCACCGACCGGGCCGAAGCGGTGGCCGGTTGGGTCGAGCGGCGTCAACTCGCGAGCGTTGGCGGCACAAACGCGAGCTGGCTGCTCGCGGCCACCACCGCCTGGCGCCGATCGACGTCATGATCGCCGCCTGCGCGCATGAGGCCGGTGCCGGTGTGTTGCATTACGACCGCGACTACGACCTGATCGCCCAGCACACGAGCCTCAGCTTCGAGAGCGTCTAGATCGCTCCGGCCGGGGCGCCGGCTTGACGTAGACCCTCAGCGCTCCTAATGGCCACCGCCGTGTCCGCCGCCGTGGCCTCCGCCGCCATGCCCGCCGTGATGTGCCGGTGCTCCGCCAACCGCCCCCTCGCCGCCCATTCCGGCTGCCGGGCCGGCCAGCGTTAGACCCATCGCGGCAAGGAGGCGATCCCGATTGACGGCGAGGTCGTAGACGTTCCACTCCGAGTCCGCCCAGCGGCTGGTCTTGCCGGAGCCGGGATCGACCCGCTCGATGGTGCAGGCCTTCTTCCCTCGGGGCCCGCAAGCGACCCAGAGAGCACCGGCGCCGACGGTGATCGCCCGCGGCGAACTGGGCAGCGGCAGCGGCGTGCCGATCGACAGGCTTCCCACGTCGACCGGGATCAGGGACCCGGTGTCGGGCGAGAAGCGGCGGCCGCAGGCGAGCCAAAGGGTGCCGCCGAGGATCGCGCCACGAACCCCGCGCGCGGGCAGCTTCGCCTCGGCTTCGACCTCCCCGGTCGCGGTTGAGACGCGGCTGACCTTACGGCCGTTGCCGTGCAGCACGAGCAGGCCGTCGCCGACAGCCAACAGCTGGCGCCCGCCGCGGCCGATCCTCGTTTCGATCCCCGGCTCGCCGGTGGCCTGGTCGACCCCGACGAGGTCGCCCCGTGCATGCAGCACCCAGGTCGACTCGCGGACGCAGGCGAGGTCACGGACGCGATCCTCGAGGCGGGCGACGCCCTCTCCGAGGCCTTCGGGGCCAAATCGCCACAGCCAGCCGTTGGTGCAGGCGATCCAGACGGCGTCGGTACCGCGGGCGATTGCGGCCGGCGTGCGGCGCAGCTCGGAGCGACTGGTCACCGTGAGGGTGTGGGCGTCGATCCGCGTGACCGTCTTCCCGATCGCGTTGGTCGCCCAGATCGCGCTGTCGTCGACGGCCAGCCGGCTGAACCCGTGGCCGGTCTCGACTCGTTCGCCGGGGCGTAGCCGCCTCCGAGGTGGAGTACGGAGTGATCCAGGTTGTCGGCCGCAGCGTCGGCGTGCCGACGAAGCTGGAGGGCGAGAGCCACAGCTGCAGCCTCTTTCGCCGGGTTGACGTTGCCATCGGGGGCGAAATCTATGCGGCCGAGGGCCGGCGGCAAATTTGCAGGTCGTCGCCGGGGTGGAGTTTTCGGGGCGGCTTGGTAGCTTCCAGATGCTCCGAGCGATGAGGCTCGCTCAAACCGCGGCCCAGCCGCTGATGGCCTCTACTTCGTCCATTTGAACGATGTGGAGGTCGATGTGAGCGCTGACAGCAACAGGGGAACGATGCCACGGCGGGACCGGCGAGAGCTGATGGTGATCGCGCTCGGTGGCGCGGCGGGCGCGCTGCTGCGGGCGGGGCTCGGCGAGCACTTCGGCGGCGGCGCCCCGAGCTGGCCCTGGGTGACCTTCGCGGTCAATGTCGCCGGCGCCTTCGCCCTCGGCTACTTCGTGACCAGGCTGCAGGAGCGGCTGCCGCTCTCGACCTACCGCCGGCCGCTGCTCGGCACCGGCTTCTGCGGCGGGCTGACCACCTTCTCGACCATGCAGGTCGAGCTCCTGAAGATGATCGATGCCCACAGCTACGGCCTCGCCGGCGGCTACTTCCTGGCCAGCGTCGGGGCCGGCTTCGCCGCGGTCTACCTCGCCACCGGGATGGTGCGCCGCCGGCGCACGGGGGTGCGCATATGAGCTTCGTCCTGCTCTGGACGGGGGTCGCGGCGTTCGGGGCGCTGGGGGCCTTGGCGCGCTTCGGGCTCGACAGCGCGGTCGCCTCGCGCGCCGGCAGCGACTTCCCCTTCGGCACCCTCGCCGTCAACGCCAGCGGCGCCTTCGTGCTCGGCCTGCTGGTCGGCGTCGCGCTCGAGGGCGACGCCTTCCTGCTCGCCGGCACCGGCGCGGTCGGCGCCTACTCGACCTTCTCCACCTGGATGCTGGAGACGCACCGCCTCGGCGAGGAGGGCGAGCCGGTGCTGCTCTTCGCCAACCTCGTGATCAGCGCCTCGGTGGGGCTCGCCGCGGCGGTTCTCGGCCGCGCGATCGGGGGGGCGCTGTGAACGAGGACTGCCTCAAGCTCACCACCTACTTCGGCGAGCGCGACCGCGCCGGGGGCCGGCTGCTGGGCGATGCGCTGTTCGACGCCTACGGCGAGGCCGGGATCCAGACCAGCCTGCTGCTGCGCGGCGTCGAGGGCTTCGGCCTCAAGCACCAGCTGCAGCACCGATCGTCTGCTCAGCCTCTCCGAAGACCTGCCGGCGGTCTGCGGTCGCGGTCGACACGCGCGAGCGGATCGAGGTCGCGCTGGGGCGGGTGATGGCGATCAAGCGACGCGGCCTGGTCACGCTGGAGCGCGCCCGCCTGCTGAGCGGCGAGATCGGCGAGGTCTCTCTGCCGCAGGAGCTGCACGAGGCGACCAAGCTCACCGTCTACGTCGGGCGCCAGGAGCGGGTCGGCGGCGAGCCCGCCTTCGTCGCGATCTGCGACCTGCTGCACCGCCGCGGGATCGCCGGCGCCACGGCGCTGCTCGGCGTCGACGGCACGGCCGGCGGCGAGCGCCGGCGCGGTCGCTTCTTCTCGCGCAACGCGGCGGTGCCGATGATGGTGATCGCGGTCGGCTCGGGCGAGCAGATCGGCCGCGCTGCTGCCGGAGCTCGGCGCGCTGCTGCGACAGCCGCTGATCACCCTGGAGCGGCTGCGCGTCTGCAAGCGCGACGGCGAGCTGCTGGAGCGCCCCCACGCCCTGCCCGCCAACGACGCGCACGGGATGGCGATCTGGCAGAAGCTGATGGTCTACACCTCGGAGGCCGCCAGGCACGGCAAGCGGCCGATCCACTCCGAGCTGGTCCGCCGCCTGCGCGAGTCCGGCGCGAGCGGTGCCACCTCGCTGCGCGGCGTCTGGGGCTTCCACGGCGATCACCGCCCGCACGGCGACCGGGCGCTGCAGCTGCGCCGCCACGTCCCGATCGTCACGGTCCTCGTCGATACCCCCGAGCGGATCGCCGCCTCCTTCGAGATCGTCGACGAGCTGACCGCGGAGCGGGGCCTGGTCACCAGCGAGATGGTCCCGGCGATGACCGCGATGGCCGAGGAGGAGCGGCGGGGCGGGCTGCGCCTCGCCCGGCATCGCTTCTGAGCAAGGGTTACCTCGAGAGCTCGCGGCGCAGCATCGCGTTGCCGCGCTCGAGCTGCTCGATCGTGGCGCCGGCGACCGAGCGCACGCGGGTGGCGCGGTTGATGCGCGACTGGATCTCGCGGTGCGAGCGGCCGCTGCGGCGGGAGACGTCGGCGACGAGGCGCTTGCGCTCGCCGCGCAGCCGCTCGCGGATCGCGTAGGCCGACTCTCGCTCGGCCTCGGGCTCCTGCGGAGCGGCCTTGGGCTTGGCCGGGGCGCTCGCTTTCTTCGGCCTGGGATCGTCGGTCGGGAAGAGCTGCAGCGCGGTCTCGCTCATGATCGCCTCGTCCAGCTCGGCGTCGCCCGAGCTGAGCGGGGCAAAGCGGTCGCCCGGATCGCCTCGCTCCGCGTCGACGTCATCGAGCTCGACCTCGTCCTCCTCGGCATCCGGCGAGAGGTCGAGCGCGTGGCGGCGCTCCAGCTCGATCTCGTGGGCGAGCGCCTTCAGCCGCGGGTCGGCCGGCATCAGCAGGTAGCTCATCTGCCGGCCCGGCCCCGGCGTGGTGCGAATGAAGCGGCCGACCACCTGGCGGAAGAAGAGCTCGGTGCGCGCCGCCGTCGCGTAGACGCCGACCCGCAGGCGGGGGATGTCGACCCCCTCGGAGACCATCAGGACCGAGACCAGCCAGCGTCGCTCCGAGCCGGCGAACTCGGCGATGCGGCGGCCGGCGCCGGGCTCGTCGCTCATCACCAGCTCGGGCTGCTCGCCCGATACGGCGGCGAGGCGCGCCGCGATCTCCCGGGCGTGATCCTGATCGGAGGCGATGACCAGGCCGCCCGCGTCGTGGTGCCCGCCGGCGCGCACCTCGCTCAGCCTGGCGTCGCCGTCGCGCAGCACCTCGCCCATCCACTCGCCCTCCGGGCTGAGCGCCGTGCGCAGGCGCCGGGCCGCCTCGGCCGCGGGCAGGGCGAGGTCGAAGTCGGCGCTGCGCAGGCGGCCGTCGGAGACCCACTCCATCTCGCCGTCGTAGGGCAGGAAGGTGATCGGGCGGCAGACCCGGTCGCGCAGCGCCTGCGCGTAGCCGTAGGAGTAGTCGGCGCGGCTGAGGCCGTCCTCGTCGTAGGCGACCCAGGGGATCGCCGAGTTGTCGGAGCGAAAGGGCGTACCGGAGAGCAGCAGGCGGAAGCGGGCGCCGTCGAAGGCGCTGCGGGTCTGCACGCCCCAGGCGGCCTGGTCGCCCATGTGGTGCGGCTCGTCGGCGATCAGCAGGGTCGGGCGGCGGGCGGCGGCGCGGCGGTGCGTCTCGGCCCCGGCCGCGATCGTCTGGTAGGTGACCGCGACGCCGTGGAAGTCGGCCGACTCGGGCCCGTCTGAGTTCGGCCTGTTGGGCTCGAGGTCGATGCCGTAGCGGGCCGCGTCGGCGGCCCACTGGCGGCAGATGTGGGTGGTCGGGCCGGCCACCACCAGGCGCGAGACGAAGCCGGCGCTCAGCATCCGGTGGGCGATGTGCAGGCCGAAGGTGGTCTTGCCGGAGGCCGGTGTCGCCGAGGCGAGGAAGCTGGCGGCCGAGTGCGCACGCACGGCCTCGGTCGCCTCCCGCTGCCAGGAGCGCAGCGGCCGGGCGTCGGGCCAATCCGGAAGCGATCGGGTGCGCGCCCCGCCGCCGATCAGGTGCTGAGGGGCGTCATACAAAGGGCGGGCAACAATAGGGTCGCGCGCGGCGGAGGACCGCCGGCCGGTCAGCCGACCGCCGAGGCGCCCTTGGCGAGGATGGCGTCGAGCGCCTCTATGACCGGCATCCGGGGGTCGAGGGCAAAGAGTTCCTCGCAGGCGGAGACGAACGCGGGGTCGGTGGCGGCGAGGGGAACGTCGTCTCCGACAATCGTCCCGAGGTCTGCGTAGAAGCGGCGCGAGAGATCAAAGGCCGCGGCGGAGAGCTCCTCCTCCGCGACCTCGGGGATGCTGGCGCGGGCCGCCGGGCTGACGAAGGGCAGCACGTAGGGGAGGCGGCCGAGGCGACCGGAGCGGAGCCGGCAGACGAGGCCGCTGGCGCCGACCACGTAGTCCCGCGGATCGCCCAGGTCGATCTTCTCGAGCGGGGCCCGGTCGTCCTCGCAGAGGTACCGCACCGCGGGCAGTACGGGGAAATCCGGCTCCAGCAGGCCGACCTTGGTGCCGACGACGACGCCGATCACGTTCTCGACCAGATCTCCGAGGTACGCGCCGAGCATCGTCGTCAGGGTCTCACCGGAGAAAAAGTCATCCTCGACGACGACGATCGGCCCCTCGCCGGCGGCGGCCCTGATCGTCGCGACCTGCTCTTCGAGGGGAGGGCAGCCGGGCCGGGGAATCATTTCGATGTACTCCGTGCCTCCCGGCAGGTAGCAACGTGAGAAGGCCAGCTGCAGCGCCCCCTCGCTCATCAGCGGGTCCATGCTGATCACGGTCGCGGTCCCGAGCGAGGCGATGAGCTCCTGGCGGCGCCGCTGGACCTCACCGGCGTCGAGGAGATCGAGCGCGGGCCGCTCGTAGACGTGGCTGAAGGCATTCCTGATCGCCGTCGCGAGGGTGTCCACGGTCCGCTCGTACGCCGCCCGAATCTCGGTGAGCGCATCGCCGGCCCCGAGGCGGGCGGCGAACTGCGCCGCCACGTAATCGGAGTCGCGGCGCATGATGTAGACGAAATCCGCCTCCGGCGGGACGATCCGCACGCCGGGCGAGCAGTTCTGCACCTCGTTGGCGACAACGGTCGAGCGACGCGGCTCCATGCGCGAGACTCTAGTCACTGGCCTGTGCCACGAGCGGCGCAGGCGATGGAGCCACGGCCTGCTCCATATACTCCGGCGGCAGGCGGCGTCGCGGCTCCCCGGTCCAGGCGTCGTAAGCACCGCGTCGATCTCTCTAACCCCTGGGGCCAATGCCAGCTTCCCTCTCCAACGCCAGCACGTACGATCCGATTGGGCAGGTCGAGAGCGCGCTGCTCCGCGCTGCCGGCGATCTCGGGCTCGAGGTCGAGGACGCGCTCGTCCGTCAGAGCCCGCCCAACCAGGAGGGTGACTACCAATCGACCCTGGCGCTCCGCGTCGGTCGCGAGCGTGGGGTGGACACGGTCGAGATGGCCCAGGAACTCGTCGCCGGCCTGGCCGAGAGCGAGGCTTACGAGCCGGCAACCGTCTCCGGCAAGGGGTTCATCAACTTTCGGCTGCGCAGCGACTATCTCGCGGGGGCAGCTGCGGCGATTGCCGGCGACCCCCGGCTCACCGTCGCCCCCGCCGAGAGTGCCCGCAGGATCGTCATCGACTACAGCTCTCCAAATGTGGCGAAGGAGATGCACGTCGGTCACCTGCGCAGCACGATCCTCGGCGATGCCCTGCGCCGCCTGCTGCTTTTCTACGGTCACGAGGTGATCTCGCAAAATCACCTGGGTGACTGGGGGACGCCGTTTGGGATGCTGGTCGAGCACATGCTCGACGAGCGGGAGGTGCGCCCGGGACAGGAGGTGACGGACCTGACCCTCTTCTACCAGGAGGCGCGTCGCAAGTTCGACTCGGACCCGCACTTTGCCGAGCGCTCACGCGTGCGCGTTGTGTTGCTTCAGCAGGGGGACGAGGAGTCGCTCGCCGTCTGGCGCCGGCTGCGCGAGGTCTCCGAGGCGTACTTTCAGCAGATCTACGACGCCCTTGCCGTGGGCTTGACCCCGGAGGACAACGCCGGCGAGAGCTTTTACAACCCGATGCTCGCGAGTGTTGTCGAGGAGCTCTCGGCGAAGGGCCTTCTCACCGAGAGCGACGGGGCGCTTTGCATGTTCCTGCCGGGCTACACCTCGCGCGACGGAAAAGTGATGCCGATAATCGTCCGCAAGCGCGACGGTGGCTTCAACTATGACACCACCGATCTCGCCGCAATCAGGTATCGCCTGAGGGAGCTGGAGGCGGACACGATTCTCTACGTCGTCGGTGCACCGCAGGCGCTTCACTTCAACATGCTCTTCGACGCGGTCAGGGCGGCGGGCTGGGCCGATGAGGACGACGATCTGCGCCACGTTGCGTTTGGCTCCGTTCTCGGCGAGGACGGCAAGATGCTCCGCACCAGAGCGGGTAAGACGATCAAGCTGATGGACCTGCTCCAAGAGGCAACCCAACGGGCGGGAACGCTCCTGGAGGAGCGCCAGCTGGGAACCTCCGATCCCCAGGAGCTTGCCCGCTCGCTCGGCATCGGTGCGATCAAGTACGCCGATCTCTGCAGCGACCGGGTTCGCGATTACACCTTTTCGTTCGATCGCATGCTCAGCTTTGAAGGAAATACAGCTGCCTACCTGCAGTACGCGCACGCCAGAGTGTGTTCTCTGTTGCGTAGGTATGGCGACCCGGCAAACGGTGAGCAGGCGGCGGGCCAAACGGTCACACTCGCCACCCCGGAGGAGCGGGCCCTGGCGCTACAGTTGCTGCGTTTCGGCACCGAGCTCTCGCTTGCGACCGAGCACCTTCAGCCGCACAAGCTCTGTTCCTACCTGCATGAGCTGGGAGCCCGTTTCTCCAGCTTCTACGAGGCGTGTCCGATCGGAACCGCCGAGGCGGCGGAGAAGGAGTCGAGGCTGATCCTCGCCTCGGCGACCGGCCGGACCATCGCGACCGGCCTCGAGCTGCTCGGAATCGACGCTCCAGACCGACTGTAGGCTCTGCCCGATGACCAACGTTGCCACGCTGATCGAGGCGCTTCCCTACATCCGGGAGTTTCGCGGCAAGACCTTCGTGATTCGCTGTGGCGACCGGCTCAGTGAGAGCGACCGAGCCGCCCTCTGCCGCGACGTGGCGATGCTGCGGTTCGTCGGGGTTAAGGCCGTTGTGGTTCACCCCTACGAGGAGCCGGTCGCGGACGGCAGCCTGTCCGCGGACGCGAACCACCGCCTCGTGCACGCGCTCGGGGAGTACGGCAAGGCGACCGGCCTTGCCGGAAGCGACGGCGCCCCGCGCTGGTTGCTCTCCCTTGCCGGCGAGGGAAACATCGTCGTCAACGCCGATCTCCTCAGGCATGTGATCGACGACTACACCCCGGTGATCGAAACGGTGGCCGTCGGCCCCAACGGGGCCGCGGTTCCGGTTGACCCCGATGAAGCGGCGGGCCGGCTGGCCGTGGAGCTGGGCGCCTACAAGGTGCTCTTCGTGATCGGCGATCATCGGGTCACGATCGAGGAGGGCGAGGAGCGCGGCGAGGTCTCCGAGATGCGAGCCACCGCCGATGTCACCTCCCTGGTCAGGGTTGACCCTGAGCTGGACGCCGCCTTCAAGGCCGGCCTGCACGCCACCGAAAGCGGCCAGGTTCGCTTCGCTCACCTCATTCCCACCGCCTTCGAGCACGGGCTCCTGCTCGAGCTCTTCACCGACGGCGGCTACGGAACCAAGATCCGGGCCGGCAATGACTGGGCCGAAGAAGATGGGTTTCCGGACTGCGGCTATTGGTGCTGGCCGTCGGAGTAGGGCGAGCCGCCCTGTGCATTTGAGGGGCGGTGAGAAGTCGCAGTAACTTGCCGGTAGACCACGACAGCGAGAGGAGAGGTGGAGATGATCGAGAGGATCGATGACGCCCCGGCGGGCGTGACCGCTTTGCGGGCCGACGGCGAGGTCAGCGCGGAGGACTACAAGCAGGTGCTCGAGCCGGCCCTGGCGGCGGCGGCGGAGTCGGGCGAGATCCGCCTGCTCTACGTCCTCGGTGCCGACTTCGAGATGCGGCCCGCGGCGATGGCGCAGGACGCCAAGGTCGGGCTCGGCATCGGGATCGGTCACCACTCGGCCTGGAAGCGGACGGCGATCGTCACCGACGCCGGCTGGGTCGCGGGCTCGATCCACGCCTTCGCCTGGATGATGCCCGGCGAGGTCCGCGTCTTCGGCCTGGCCGAAGAGGACGCGGCAAGGACCTGGGTGGCCGGCTGAGCGCCGGTCCTCAGCTTCCCAGGGGGATTTGCGCGGCGGAATCCTCGCTCGCCACGGCGCCCGCCCCGACCCGCTCGCCGTCGTAGGCGGCCAGCTGGGGGAAGGCGAGGGCGATCAGGCCGACCGAGGCGAGGCAGGCGAGGCCGCCGGAGACGACTGAGAAGCGGGCCGAGGTCAGCGCCGCGACGCTGCCCGACTCGATGTCGCCGAGCCGTGGCCCGCCCGCGACGACGAGGCTGAAGACCGAGCTCATCCTGCCCCGCATGCGATCCGGGGTGAGGGTCTGGGAGATCGTGCTGCGACAGACGGCGCTGACGCTGTCGGCGGCGCCGGCGAGGGCGAACAGCGCGGCGGCGACCCAGAGCGAGCCGGAGACGCCGGCGAGGGCGACGAAGCCGCCCCAGGCGGCGACGGCGACGAGCACGATGCGGCCGAGGAAGCGCGCCCGGTTGAGCCAGCCGGTGGTCAGCGCGGCGACGGTCGAGCCCGCGGCGACGGCCGCGGTGAGCAGGCCCGCGCCTGCCGCGCCGGCACCGAAGACGCTGACCGAGAGCACCGGGAAGAGCGCCCGCGGCATGCCGAAGGTCATCGCCGAGAGGTCGATGACGAAGGAGCCGAGCAGGGCCTTGAGGCCAAAGACGAAGGAGAGGCCGCTGCGGATCGAGCGCAGCACCGGTTCGTGCTGCTCGACCTCGATCGGCGGCTGTGCCGACATCGCCGCCGCGGCGGCGGCCATGCCGAGGCAGCTGACCGCGTCGACCGCGTAGGGGGTGGCGATGCCGAAGCCGGCGATCAGCAGGCCACCGAGAGCGGGGCCGATCACCTGGGTCAGCTGGTAGAGCCCGTAGGTGGTCGAGAGGCCCGCCCGCAGCTGCTCGGGTTGGACGACGTTGGGGACGATCGCCGCCCGCACCACCCGCTCGACCGAGGAGGCACCGGCGGTCAGCCCGGCCAGGACGAAGAGCAGCCAGACCGCGGGGTCGCCCTCGTGGGCGGCCAGCGCCAGCGCCGCGGCGAGCCCGACCAGGGCCAGCTGGCAGAGCAGCAGCATCGCGCGCCGGTCGAAGCGGTCGGCCAGCGCGCCGCCGAAGAGCGAGGCGACGACCAGCGGCCCCAGCTCGGCGGCCCCGAGCAGCCCGGTGAGGAAGGCCGAGCCGGTCGTGACGTAGACCTGGTAGGGCAGCGCGACCAGGGTCGCCTGGGTGCCCAGCCCGGTGACCAGCGAGCCGGCGGTGAGAAGGCGGAAATCACGCGACTCGCGCAGCGGCGTGACGTCGACCGCTAGGCGCGAGAGCCACATCGGCTCGGCACTCTAGCCAGGCGCCGCCCTCGTGCCGGCTCGATTCGCGACAGAATGGCGCCGTGGCCTCCGAGCGGCAATACGACCTGGCGCTCTTCGGCGCGACGGGGTTCACCGGTGGCCTGACCGCCCGCTACCTCGCCGCCAACGGCCCCGAGGGCCTGAGCTGGGCCCTCGTCGGGCGCAACCGGGGCAAGCTCGAGGCGGTTCGCTCCTCCCTGGAGGGCCTGCTCGGCGCGGGCGTTGCGGCGCCCGAGCTGCTGGTCGCCGACGCCGCCGACGCCCCGACGCTGGCGGGGGTCGCCGAGGCGGCCAGGGTCGTCGCCACCACGGTCGGCCCCTACGCGCTCCACGGCGAGCCGCTGGTTGCCGCCTGCGCCGCCGCCGGCAGCGACTACGTCGACCTCACCGGCGAGCCCGAGTTCGTCGACCGGATCTGGCTCGGCTACCACGAGAAGGCTCGGCAGAGCGGCGCGCGGCTGGTCCACAGCTGTGGCTTCGACTCGATCCCGCACGACCTCGGCGCCTACTTCACGGTCAAGCAGCTGCCCGAGGGCGTCCCGCTCACCGTCCAGGGCTACGTGCGGACCGACGCCAAGTTCTCCGGCGGCACCTTCTCCTCGGCGATCAACGGCTTCGCCCGGGCGCGCCAGACGCTCGCCGCGGCGCGCCGCCGGCGCCAGGCCGAGCAGCGGCCGGCGGACAGGCGGGTCCGCTCGGCGCCGCCGCGGGTGCGCCGCGACGAGGCGCTCGGTGGCTGGGTGGTGCCGCTGCCGACGATCGACGGCGACGTCGTGCGCCACTCCGCCGCCGCCCTGGAGTGCTATGGCCCCGACTTCACCTATGGCCACAACGCCGTCGCCGAGCACCTCTCCTCGGTCGCGCTGACCGCCGGCGGTGTGGGGGCGGCGCTGGTCCTGGCGCAGCTGCCGCCGACCCGCAAGCTCCTGCTCAAGGCCTTCCCCGCGCCGGGCGAGGGGCCGAGCGAGGCGGTCCGCGCCAAGAGCTGGTTCAAGATCAGCTTCAGCGGCGAGGGCGGCGGCGAGCGCGTCGTCACCGAGGTGACCGGCGGCGATCCCGGCTACAGCGAGACCTCGAAGATGCTCGCCGAGTCCGCCCTTTGCCTCGCCTTCGACGAGCTGCCGGAGACATCCGGCCAGGTGACGACCGCGGTGGCGATGGGCGACGCGCTGCTGGGCCGCTTGCAGGCCGCAGGGATCGGCTTCAAGGTGGTCGTGCCCGCCGAAGTCTGAGATTCGTCGTTGTTTCGCCTGTAAATCGGCACATTTCAGGGTTGCCTTCCGGGGTCCCTGCGTCGATGATCGGTGGATGGACAACCCGAACCACAAGGGCAACGTCGCCGAGCTCGCGATTGCGACGGAGGCGGCGCGGCTCGGCCTTTCGGTGCTGAAGCCGCTGACCGAGCACGAGCCGTACGACTTGGTCATCGGCCTCGCGGGTCGGCTCCTGCGGGTCCAATGCAAATGGGCCAAGAAGGAGGGGGACGTCGTCGTGGTTAGTCTCGCCCGCAACCGGCGAGGCCCGGACGGGTTCATTCGGCGTAACTATTCCGCCGCGGAGATTGATGCCGTGGGTGCGTACTGTGGCGAGCTCGATCAGTGCTTCCTGATCCCGATCGAGGACGTCGACGGGCGTTGGACGATCCAGTTGCGCCTGAGGCCTGCCAGAAATGGACAGCGCGCGGCACTAAACTTCGCGGAGAAGTACCGACTTGGGGCTGTAGCTCAGTTGGCAGAGCGCTACCGTGGCACGGTAGAGGTCGGGGGTTCGAATCCCCCCAGCTCCATTCCTGCGCCGGCGGACGAGGAGGTCGGCGCCCATCTCTTTCGAAACCACTTCGGCTATTACATGGAGCAAGCGGCTGCTGGGGCGGAGATCCTGATCCGTCGCCGCGGTAAGCCCTACGCCCGTCTCGGTCCCGCCGCTCTCAAATAGCGGCGCCCCGCTGCCGATTAGGTAGCGATGAGCACCGCCAATGAGCACGTTTTCTCGCACGGGATGGAGGACACCCGCGCGGCGCTGCAGGGATGGAGCGAGCGCAACTGGGTTGTCCTGCGCGCCTGGGCCGCGCTCAGCCTGGCGATCGCGCTGGCGCTGCTGGCGGCGGTCTGGGTCGTCGCCGGGCAGCTAACCCCCGACATCACCCCGATCCACCTGCCGGGCCTGACCGAACCCTCCGAAGCGGGCGACCTGCTGCCGATCCTCTGGCGCAACTCGTTGGTCCTCGCCCTGCACGCGACCGCCTGCATCGCCGGCTTCATCGCCGGCTCCTCGATGCCGATCGCCGCCGCCCAGCGCAGCGGCATCTCGCGCTGGGTCCACGTCAAGGCGGGCGAGCTGGCGATCCTCTTCGTCTGCGCCGTCACCCTCTTCTCGCTCTCGACCCAGGCGCTCTACCTCGGCTTCCAGGGCGCGACGATCGCCTACCAGCTGCACATCTCGATCGCCACCCTGCTGCTCAGCGTCCTCCCGCACGCGCTCTTGGAGCTGACCGCCCTCTTCCTTCCCCTGGCGGCCTGGCTGATCGCCAGTCGCCGCGGCGAGTGGAACCAGCTGCTTGCGGCCACCCTGGTCACGGTCCTCATCGCCATCCCCGCGCTCGTCCTAGCCGCCACGATCGAGGTCTACCTCTGGCCCCACATCCTCGAAGCTCTCTCGCCCGCGGTGTGAGCGGAGGGTCGGGTGCCCCTGCCGCAAGCGGCGTCCTGTTTTTCGCACAGACCACTCAGCGAGAGGGCTCCACTCAGAGGCGAAAAACCCAGCGCCGCGGCAGGGGCACCCGACCCTCGGCACAGACCACTCGTAAGATCGCGCCGGATGAGCGGTTACGACCCGAAGGCAATCGAGCGCAAGTGGCAGCAGGTCTGGGCCGAGGAGAAGACCTGGGAGGTGGCGAACCCGGGGCAGCCCGGCTTCGATGACTCCAAGCCGAAGTCCTACGTGCTGGAGATGCTGCCCTACCCCTCGGGCGAACCCCACGTCGGCCATCTCAAGTGCTACGCGGTCGGCGACGCGATCGCCCACTTTCGCCGCCGCAATGGCTTCGAGGTGATCCACCCGATGGGCTATGACTCCTTCGGCCTGCCGGCGGAGAACAACGCGATCAAAACCGGCGAGCCGCCGCGGGTCGCGACCGAGCGCTCGATCGCCTCCTTCCAGCGCCAGTTCCGCGAGTGGGGGATCTCGATCGACTGGTCGCGCGAACTCGCGACCCACACGCCCGAGTACTACCGCTGGACCCAGTGGATCTTCCTGCGCCTGCTCGAGCACGGCCTCGCCTACCGCACCGAAGCGCCGGTGCAGTGGTGCCCCAAGGACGCCACCGTGCTCGCCAACGAGCAGGTCGTCGACGGCCGCTGCGAGCGCTGCGGCACCGAGGTGGTGCAGCGCAAGCTCGAGCAGTGGTTCTTCAAGATCACCGACTACGCCGAGCGCCTGCTCGCCGACTTCGAGCGGCTCGAGTCCTGGCCCGAGCACGTGATCACGATGCAGCGCAACTGGATCGGCCGCTCCGAGGGCGCCGAAGTGAGCTTCCGCTGCGAGGAGCTCGGCCTCGACTTCCCGGTCTTCACCACCCGTCCCGACACGCTCTTCGGCGCCACCTTCTTCGTCCTCGCGCCCGAGCACCCCGAGCTGGAGCGGCTGGTCGCCGGCACGCCCGCCGAGGCCGCGGTGCGCGACTACGTCGACCAGGCCGCGCGCGAGTCGGGCGAGGATCGCGGCGCCGAGGACCGCGAGAAGACCGGCGTGGCGCTCGGTCGCAGCGTCGTCAACCCGGTCAACGGCGAGCAGATCCCGATGTTCGTCGCCGACTACGTGCTGATGGAGTACGGCACCGGGGCGATCATGGCGGTGCCGGGCCACGACGAGCGCGACTACGACTTCGCCCAGGCCTTCGATCTGCCGATCCGCCGCGTGATCGAGGGCAGCGACGAGGAGAGCGGGCGCGACGAGGAGGGCCTGCCCTACCCCGGCGACGGCCCGATGACCGGCTCCGGCCGCTTCGACGGCGTGGGCAATCGCGAGGCCTACGCCGAGATCGTCGCCTGGCTGGCCGAGGAGGGCCGCGGCGAGACCGCGGTCAACTACCGCCTGCGCGACTGGCTGGTCTCGCGCCAGCGCTACTGGGGCGCGCCGATCCCGATCGTCTACTGCGACAAGTGCGGGACGGGTGCCGGGTCGCCCGACGAGCAGCTGCCGGTCGAGCTGCCGGAGATCGACGACTACGCGCCGCAGGGCCGCAGCCCGCTGGCGGCAGCCGAGGAGTGGGTCGCCACCGAGTGCCCGAAGTGCGGCGGCCCCGCCCGCCGCGAGACCGACACGATGGACACCTTCGTCGACTCCTCCTGGTACTTCATCCGCTACCTCGACCCGCGCAACACCGAGGCCGCCTGGGAGCGCGCCGCGGCGGAGCACTGGCTGCCGGTCGACCAGTACATCGGCGGGGTCGAGCACGCGATCCTGCACCTGATGTACGCGCGCTTCTTCACCAAGGCGCTCGCCGACGTCGGCGTCCTCGACGTGCAGGAGCCCTTCGCCAACCTCTTCGCCCAGGGGATGATCACCCGCGACGGGGCGAAGATGTCGAAGTCGCGCGGCAACACGGTCAGCCCGGCCGAGTACGTCGAGCGCTACGGCGCTGACACGGCCCGCACATACATCTGCTTCATGGGCCCGCCCGAGCGCGACGCCGATTGGGCCGACGAGGGAGTCGAGGGCGTCAACCGCTTCCTCTCCCGTCTCTGGCGCCTCTGCGAGGAGGTCGGAGACAGGGGGGCCGGGGTGGACGTGAGCGGTTCCGAGCTCGAGGGCGACGCTCTGGCCCTCCAGGCCAAGGCCCACTGGGCGATCGACAAGGTGACCCGCGACTTCCAGCGCGGCTTCCAGTTCAACACCGTGATCGCCGCGGTGATGGAGCTGGTCAACGACGCCTACCGCTTCAAGGACGCGCTCTACGGCGATCCGCAGGGCGCCGCGACGGTCCGCTTCGCCGCGGCGACCGCCGCATCGCTGATCTTCCCCTTCGCCCCGCACCTCGGCGCCGAGATCTGGGAGCGGCTACAGGGCGGCCGGGTCTGGGAGCAGCCCTGGCCCGAGGCCGACCCGGCCCTGCTCAGCAGCGAGACGGTCACCCTCGTGGTCCAGGTAAACGGCAAGCTGCGCGACCGCATCGAGGCCGCCGCCGACGCGCCCAAGGAGGAGCTGCTGCGCCTCGCCCACGCCAGCGAGAAGGTCGCCCGCTTCCTCGACGGCAAAGAGGTGGTGAAGGAGATTGTCGTCCCGGGCAAGTTGGTCAACCTGGTGGTTCGCTGAGCGGTCACGGTTTCACTCCGGTTATCTGGTACAAAGCCGCCGTGCTCGTCAGACGACACTCCGAGGCGTCCGTGGAGGAATGGCACCGGCTGCGCACCCGCGTGCTGATGGACGCGGGTGAACTCGGTTCGCGCAACCTCTCGGTGACCTGGATCGAGCTCCCCTCCGGGGCCGAGCAGACCCTGCGCTCCGACGAGGAGGCCGAGCAGGCCTACGTTGTCGTGCGCGGCGCTGGCACGATGTCGGTGGCGGGCGACACCCAGCAGGTGGCCGAGGGCGACCTGATCCTGGTGCCGCCGGCGACCGAGCACGCGATCGCCAACAACGGCGATGCCGAGTTCGCCTGCATCTCGGTGCAGTCGCCGCCGGTTGCCGCCGCCGAGCTCTACAGCGACCAATTGGCCGAGGTCGCCGGCTACGACGACGAAGACCTGTAGCTCAAAAGTTTGATTCTGCGCGCCACGCGCGCGTCGCGATCCTGAACGGTTTGGGGTGTGCCCGAGCTGAGCAGATCCCAGATCGCCGTCTACGGCGCGATCGCGGTCGCCCTGCTGCTGCTCGGCGCTCGCGCGATCCGCGCTGAGGGCAACAGCGGCGAAGTCGATTCGTCCTACTCGTCGGACGGCGGCAAGGGATTCAGCGTCCACAGCAGCGGCTCGGCCGGCGACGTCGTCGTTGACGTGACCGGGGCGGTGGCGCGACCGGGCGTCTACCGGCTGCCCGCGGGGGCGCGGGTGACCGACGCGGTCGAGCGGGCGGGGGGAGCGAGCGGCGGGGCGCTGCTGGAAGCGATCAACCTCGCCGCCCGCCTGGCCGACGGGCAGCAGGTGGTGGTGCCGAAGCGGGGGCCGGCGGGGGCGCCCTTGGCAGCAGCCGGCGGCGCGAGCGAAGAAGGGCCGATCAGTCTCGGCACGGCGACGGTCGAGCAGCTCGACACGATCGACGGCATCGGGCCGGTGACGGCGCAGGACATCATCGACTTCCGCGACGAACACGGCGGCCTCTCCTCGATCGACCAGCTCGACCAGGTGAGCGGGATCGGGCCGGCGACGATGGAGTCGCTGCGCGCCCGCCTGCAGCCCTGAGCGGCGATGCGGAGCGCCCGGCCGAGCGCCGCGGTCGTGCTCGCGATGCTCGCCGTGGTCGCGCTGGCGCTCGGCCATCGCGACCAGATTCGCGCCCGCGCCGAGCGCGCCCTGGGCAGCGGCATGCCGGCCCGCGAGGCGGCGCTTGCCCGCGGCTTCGTCCTCGGCGAGGACGAACGGATCGATCCGACCACCAGCGAGGACTTCCGCCGCGCCGGGCTCAGTCACCTGCTGGCGGTCTCGGGCCAGAACGTGGCGCTGCTCGCCCTGCTGGCGATGCCGCTGTTGGCACTGCTCGGCATGCCGCTGCGCACCCGGCTGCTCTGGATCGTTGCCGCGATCGTGGTCTACGTGCCGCTCGCCGGCGCCGGCCCCTCGATCGTGCGCGCGGGCGTGATGGGGGCGCTGATCCTGCTGGCGACCTTCGCCGGGCGCCGCGCCTCGCGCCTCTACGCGCTGGCGATCGCCGCGATCCTCACCCTGGCGATCGACCCGCGGATCGGCGCCGACGTCGGCTGGCAGCTCAGCTTCGCCGCCGTGCTCGGCATCCTCGCCATCGCCCAGCCGCTGCGGCGGGTGGTCGCCCGCCGGCTCGGGCCGGGCGGCCTGCGCGGCGCCCTGGCCGAGGGCGTCGCCGTCACCATTGCGGCGACGCTCGCCACGGCGCCGCTGATCGCCTTCCACTTCGGCGAGCTCTCGACTGTCAGCCTGCTCGCCAACCTGCTGGCGCTGCCTGCGGTCGCGCCGGCGATGTGGCTCGGCATGCTCAGCTCGATCGGCGCGCAGGTACCCGGCTTTCCGGCCGCCGTGCCGAACGCGATCGCCGCGCCGCTGCTCGCCTACATCGCCTCTGTGGCCGCCTGGTGCGGGCGGCCGCGCTGGGCGATGCTGGAAGTGGATCTGGGCATGGCCGGCCTGCTCGTCTCCTACGTTGCCCTGGCGGCTGCGGTGGCGGGCCTCCCGGCCCTGCTGCGCCGCCGGCGACTCGCCGCGCTGCGCCGCTCACGCAGCCCGGCCGCCCCGAGGCGCAACGCGCCTCGGCTTCTCGGGGGACGAAAGGCGTTGCACCTGTGCGGGACCGGTTGGGCGCTTGCGGCCGTCGCGCTCGTGGCGGCGCTCACGCTCGCGTACGTGGTGGCGTCGGGAGGCAAGGGGCGATCGCCGGCACCCCGCGCCGGGCTCCGGGTCTCGGTGCTCGACGTCGGCCAGGGCGACGCGATCCTGCTGCGGCCCGCCGCGGCGGCGCCGGTCCTGATCGACGGCGGGCCGCCGGGGGACGACCTGCTCGCCAAGCTCGAGGCGGCCGGCGTCAGATCCCTGGGCCTCGCCGTCGTCACCCACGAACAGTCCGACCACGCGGCCGGGATCGAGGAACTGCTCGAGCGGCACTTCCCGATCGGCCGCGTGCTCTACGCGCGCCTCGGTCGGGGCCTGCGCGGCGAGGCCGCGAGCGCCGGCGCCGGTCCCGTCCGGGTCGCGGCCGGCGACACGATCAGGGCCGGGCGACTGCGGCTCAGCGTCCTCTGGCCGCCGCCGGAGCTGCTCGATCGGCCCCTGGCGGGCGCCGACCCCAACACCCAGGCCGTCGTCCTCCTCGCTCGCTGGCGCTGGTTTCTCGATCCTGCTAACCGCCGACGCCGAGGCGGGCGAAGTCCCGCTCGACCCCGGGCCGGTCGACGTGCTCAAGGTCGCCCACCACGGCAGCGACGGACCCCGGCCTCGGCGCCCTGCTCGATCGCACCACGCCGCGCCTGGCGCTGATCTCGGTCGGTGCCGACAATCCTTACGGCCACCCGTCCCCGGCCACGTTGGCCGAGCTCGCCCGCCACGGCGTGCGGGCATTGCGAACGGACAGGCGCGGCACCATTGAGCTCGACGTGGATCGGAATTCCTTCCTGGTCCGGGCGGCCGGCGGCTGAGCTGCCTCAACAGATGGCCGAGGCAAAACTGGGGTTTCGCCTTCCCGGCCCTCCTGCTCGCCCCGACCGGCGTCGATGGTCGTAACGGTGGCTTCCAAGCTTGGACACCCGCTGACGCGCTCGCTGGACCGCCTCAGCCTGGCCGAGGGCAGCATGCTGCTGCGGCTGCGCCGCGCCTCACTCGGGCTACTCGGCCTGATCGGCGCCGTTGCGCTCGGTCTCGTCTTCTTCATCTCGCAGATCGGCTGGCCGGCGGTGCTCAGCGGCCCCCTGCCGGGCACGCCGACCCGGGTCGGGACGGTCAGCGACGCCGTCGCCCTGACGCACTCCGGTCCGGCGCTTGCGACCGCCAGGCCGGCAACCGCAGGCGGTGGCCAGGGCACGGGCGCGACGCCGCGTCGCTCCTCGCGCTCCTCGCGCGGCTCGCGGCTCGGCCGCTCCGGACAGCTGAGCGACAACGCTGTCGTGCATCCTGGGCGCGGCGCCGGTCACCCCGGCTCCGCACAGCCGGCGCCCGGGCCGCGCCCCAGTCCCCGACGCCCGCTGCTCCGACAACGCCGACTCTCGCGGCTGCGCCCGCGAGCGCGAGCGAAGCGGTTCGGACGAGCTCCGGCTCGGGACCGAGCGAAGCCGCGACGGCGAAGTCCGCCGGCGACAAGAGCAGGTCGGCGGCAGCGGCGAAGTCGAGCCCGAAGACGGCCAAGGGCCAGGGCTCCTCGTCGGGCTCGACGAGATCGAGCGAAGCGCCGAGCGCCAAGGCGAAGCGCGACGAAAGCGTCGCCAAGACCAAGGCGAAGACCCCGGCAGCGCCGGCGCCTGCGCCGGAAACGAGCGCGCCGGCGCCGAGCCCGGCGGCGGCAAAGGAAGCCGCCGACGCGGCGAAGGCCGGCCAGGCCGCGCACTAGACTCGGCCGCGATGGCGGCCCTCGCATCTCTCTACCTGATCGCCGGCACCGATCAGGCCAAGATCGACGCCACGCGGGCCCGCCTGCGCAAGCGCGCCGAAGGAGATGGCGGTGCGGGCGCGCTGGAGATATTCGAGGCGAGCGAGGGCAAGGGCTCGCCCGATCACGAGGCGCTGCTGGCGGCGATCCCGGCGATGTCGCTGACCGAGAGCCGTCGCTACCTGCTCGCCGACGGGGTCGATCGCTGGCGCGATCGCCAGCTCGGCGCCGTCGTCGACGCGATCGCCGATCTGCCCCCCGACCTGACCGTGGTCCTGATCGCCCGCGCCAAGGCGCCGGCCAAGCTGGCCAAGGCGGTCAAGGCGGCGGCGGGCGAGATCCACGAGTTCGAGGCGCCGAAGCCGCGCGAGATGCCGCGCCTGCTCGTCGGCGACGCCAGGCGCCTCGGCTTCGCGCTCGATCCCGCCGCGGCGCGCATGCTGGTCGACCGCATGGGCGTCGAGCCCGGTGCGCCTGCGCAACGAGCTGGAGCGCCTGGCGCTCTGGGCGGGGGAGGGGGGCGCGGTCTCGGCCGCCGACCTCGATGCGATGGTCTCCGACACCTCCGAGGCGGCGGTCTGGGCGCTCTCGGACGCGATGCTCGAACGCAACCCGGCGAAGGCGGCCTCGCTGGCCGAGCGACTGATCTCCCAAGGTGAGAACGTCACCGGCCTGATCTACGGCCTCGCCTCGCGACTGCGCAAGGCCTGCACGGCCGCGGCCCAGCTCGAGCAGGGCGTCCCCGCGAGGCAGGTGGAATCGAGCCTCGGCATGCACCCCTACGCCGCCAAGCAGCTGGTCGCGCGCCTCGGCAGGACCAACCTCGAGCAGCTGCAGGAGGCGACCGCGACGCTTGCCGACCTCGAGGTCTGGTGCCGCGGCGGCGCCGACTACGGCGATGAGCTGGCGCTGACCCTCGCGGTCAGGACGGCTGCTGGAGCGCCGGCGTAGCTACTTGGCGGCGGGAGCAGCGACAATACGGGCTGCTCTTGACTTCTTGCGGGCGCCCGTGTTCTTGTGCATGGCGCCCTTCTGCACGGCCTTGTCGATCTTCGAGACCAGCGCCTTGTGCTCGGCCTCGATCTTGCTCGCGTCGCCTGCCTCCACGGCGGCCTCGAGCCGGCGGAAGTAGGTCTTCACCGTGCTCGTGAGCAGGCGGTTCTCCGTGCGCTCGCGCTCGCTGCGTAGGATCCGCTTCTTCTGTGAGGCTATGTTGGCCATGAGTCATGTGCCTGAGTGGGCTCCGAGCCCCCTCCGGGCGGCCGCCGACTATAGCGACTGAGACAAAGCTTGGAGACGCCCAAGGCACCCGACACCCCCGAACGCGACGCGGAGGCGCTTGCGAGGGACGCTGCCGTGCGTGAGGCGGAGGCCTTCGCGCCGGGCGAGGAACCGGGCGCCGATCCCGCTCCGGGCCGCCAGGCGGGCCGCATCGCCCGCTCCACCGCGTTCTTCTCCGCCGCCACCGCCGCCTCGCGCATCGCCGGTCTCGGCCGCGAAATCGTCGCCGCCTCCTACTACGGCGTCTACGGCCCGATGTCGGCCTTCACGATCGCCTTCCAGGTCCCCAACCTGGTCCGCTCGCTCTTCGCCGACGCCGCCCTGCAACCGGCCTTCGTGCCGATCTTCACCGAGCAGCTCGAGCAGAAGAACTACCGCGAGGCATTCCGCCTCGCCTCGACCCTGCTGCTGCTGATCACCCTCGTCCTCGGCGCGATCACGGCCCTCTTCGTTCTGCTCGCCCCGGTGATCATGCCGATCTTCGCCCCCGGCTTCGAAGGCGAGCTGCTCGACCTCACCGTCACCCTCTCCCAGGTCCTCTTCCCGATCCTGATCCTGCTCGGGATCAGCGGCGTCGTCGTCGGCATCCTCAACAGCTACGACCGCTTCGGCGCCTTCGCGATCTCGCCGCTGTTCTGGAACCTGACGATCATCGTCGTCACCGTGCTTCTGGCGCCCTCCTTTCACGGCCAGAACCGGATCTACGCCTACGCGGTCGGCATCCTCGTCGGCACCCTGGTCCAGCTGCTGATCCCCGCCTGGGACCTGCGCAACACCCCGTTCAAGTTCGAGTGGAGCTTCGAGTGGCGCAACCCGAACGTGCGCCGGGTGCTGCTGCTGATGCTGCCGGTGACGATCAGCCTCGGCCTGATCAACTTCAACATGCTGATCAACAGCCTCTTCGGCAGCCTGGTCAGCACGGAATCGCCGGCGGCGATCGACAAGGCCTTCCGCATCTACCAGCTGCCGCAGGGGATCTTCTCGGTGGCGATCGCCACGGTGCTCTTCCCGACCCTGGCCCGCTTCGCCTCGCGCGGGGAGATCGAGAACCTGCGGGCGACGATGGCCAACGGCATGCGCCAGATCCTCTTCGTCCTGGTGCCGGCCGCGGCCGCCATCCTCGTCCTCTCGGTGCCGATGATCCGGCTGATCTACCAGCGCGGCGAATTCAACCCCGAGCAGACGACCCTCGTCGCCACCGCACTCTTCTGGTTCGCCTTCTCGCTGCCGACCAACGGCCTCTACCTGCTGCAGACCCGCACCTTCTTCAGCCTCCAGCGCCCCTGGATGGCGACCGGGCTGGCCGGCCTCGACCTGGTCGTCTCGGCCCTCGGCGCCCTCGCCCTCTACAAGCCGTTCGGCACCGGTGGCATCGTCGCCGGCACCGGCATCGGCACGATCGCCGCGGTGGTCGCCCAGGCGATCGTCCTGCGCCACGAGTTCGGCGGCCTCGAGCTGCGCCGGCTGTCCCAGACGACGATCAAGATCACGATCGCCGCGGCCGCCCTGGCGGCGGTCTCCTTCGGCGTCTGGGACGTGCTCGACAACGCGCTCGGGCGCGGCCTGCTCGGCCAGATCCTCTCGCTGGGGGCGGGGCTCGGGCTGGGTGGCCTGGTCTACCTCGGGATGGCTAAGTTGCTCCGCATCGCCGAGCTGGAGCAGATCATGCGGCTGCTGCGGCGGCGCTAGATGCTCGGCGTTGGGCGCTACCTGCTGGGGGTGGTCGAGCTGGGGGTGCTGGTCGGGTTTGCCTGGCTGGGGGCGGTGAGTGTGCGGAGGCGGCTCGTGCCGGGGCTGAGTGGTCCGACGGCGGGGTTGGCGACGGGGGTGCTCGCGATCGCGGGGTTGCTGTGGGTTGCCGAGGGGCTCGGGAGCTTTGGCTGGTTCAGGGCTGGGCCGTATCTGGCTGCCGTGGTTGCTGTGGGGGCTGGACTTCGGCTGGTGGTTGGAGGGCCGGGGGGGCGTCCCTCCGTCTTGCTGGGTTTTTCGCCTGGGGAGTCTGGGGCCGTCCGAGGGCGGGGGTGGGGCGAAAAAGAGGACGCCGCTGCGCCGGAGGGACGCCCCCCCGACCCTTCACCAGCGGCCGTGGTCGCCCTGGTGGTAGCCGCGGTGGCGGTTGTCCATTTTGCGGTCGGGGTGAAGTTGCGGCTTTCGACGGGAATGACCGGGTTCGATTCGACCTGGTACCACGGGCCGTTCGCGGCGGGGTTCTATCGGAGCGGGGACACGTGGAGCTTGCATTTCATTGCGCCGCAGTTCCTGGCCTGGTTTTACCCGGCGAATTCGGAAGTGCTGCATGCCATCGGGATGTTGGCTTTCAGCCGGGACACCCTCTCGCCACTGCTCAACCTTGGCTGGTTCGTTGGATGCCTCGTAGCTGCTTGGTGCATCGGGCGGCCATATCGGGTGGCCCCCTCGTCGCTGGCGCTCGTGGCGATCGCGTTGAGCGTGCCCGCTTTGCACGACCAGGCGGGGGAGGCACGGAACGACATCGTCGGAATCTTCTTTTTGCTTGCCGCGGTGGCGGTTGCCCTGGCCCAGCCCGAACGCGGTTCCTATCCGGCAAGTAGAACCGCGTTCGGGCTGGGCCGGGTGGTGGTCGTGGGTCTCGCGGTGGGGATGGCGGCCGGGACGAAGCTGAACTTCCTCCTGCCGGCGGCGGTCTTGGTGGTGGGGGTTGCGCTTGTCGCTCCGCGGGACGCTCGTTTGCGTGCGCTGGTTGCGGGAGGTGTTGCTGCCTTGGCGGGTGGGGGCTACTGGTACCTGCGAAACCTCGCCCACAGCGGCAACCCGTTGCCCTGGGTCAAGCACCTGGGGCCGATCACGTTGCCGGCGCCGGAGCAGGCGCTGGGGGGGAGGGAAGCCCACAGCGTCATTGGCTACCTCGGCGACGGCTCGGTCTGGTCGGGCTGGTTCCTGCCCGGCCTGCACCACGGCCTCACCATTCTCTGGCCGCTGCTGCTCATCGCCGCCCTGGCCGGCCTCCTGCTCGCCCTCGCCCCGGCGCTCCGGTGCGCCTTTTCCTCCCATGGCGGGGAAAAGGCGCACCGGAAGGGCGATGGCGCGCTGGCCGTGGTTGGGCTGACCGGGCTGGCGGCGGGGCTGGCCTGGCTGATCGCGCCGACCTCCGCGTCGGGCCCGGACGGCATGCCCCACGGCTTCGAATCCGGCCTGCGCTACCTGGCCCCATCCCTAATCCTCGGTCTGGCCCTCCTCCCGACCGCCCGGCCATTCCGCGATCGCCTCACAGGCCCCATGCTGACTTCGTCGTTTCGGGTGCATATGCGTCCCAAACGACAAAGTCAGCGGCGGGGTTGGGGCTTGAGCTGGCTCGTCGCCGGGGTCATGGTCGCTGTCGTCGCGCTCGGCTACCCGGTGCAACGGCACTATCTGCGTGCTCGCTATTCGAATCCCAGCTTCACCACCCCCGGCCTCAACGCCGCTTTCGCCTGGGCCCAGGGCATCACCGACGCCCGCATCGCCACCACCAGCACCCGCCAGTACCCCCTCTACGGCCGCGACCTGAGCAACGAAGTCACCTACATCGGCAGCGAACAACCCCACGGCGGCTTCACCGCCCCAACAACCTGCCCCGAATGGCGCCGCCTCCTCAACGCCGGCCACTACGACTACGTGGTCACCACCCGAGACCGCATAGAACCAGGCAAGCCCCCATACCCACCCACATCCCGCTGGACCAAAGCTCCCGGGGCCACGGTGGTCCTGCGCAAGCCGCCCACGGTCATCTACGAGCTGAAGGGGCCGCTGGCTCCATCGGCGTGTCCATGAGCCGCGGCCGTCTTGTCGCTGGTCCTGTCCAGGCGCTCCTCCGGCGGGTGGCGCGGTAGGGGGTACCAGCCCCGGGGACGCTTTAGCGACCGCAGGGGCTGGTGGGGCCCCTGCCGCGACAGGACCCGCCGGTCGAGCGGCTCGCAGGACCCGTCGGCTACTCGCCATACTGGCGACCCGCCCATGGACCACATCCGCAACTTCTCGATCATCGCCCACATCGACCACGGCAAGTCCACCCTGGCCGACCGCATCCTCGAGCTCACCGGCGCCGTCGACCCGAAAAAAATGAAGGCGCAGATGCTCGACTCGATGGACCTCGAGCGCGAGCGGGGGATCACGATCAAGGCGCAGGCGGTGCGGGTCGAGTACACCGCCGCCAACGGTGAGACCTATCACCTGCACCTGATCGACACGCCCGGCCACGTCGACTTCTCCTATGAGGTCTCGCGCAGCCTCGCCGCCTGCGAGGGCGCCCTGCTCGTCGTCGACGCCGCCCAGGGAGTCGAGGCGCAGACCGTCGCCAACACCTACCTGGCGATCGAGAACGGGCTGGAGCTGATCCCGGTGATGAACAAGGTCGACCTGCCGGGGGCCGAACCGGAGCGGGTCGCGGCCGAAATCGCCGACCTGCTCGGCGGCGAGCCGGGCGACGCGATCCCGATCTCGGCCAAGACGGGGGAGGGGGTGCTCGACGTGCTGGAGGCGATCGTCGCCCGCGTGCCGCCGCCCGAGGGCAAGCCGGAGGCGCCGACGCGCGCCCTGATCTTCGACTCCGAGTTCGACCAGTACCGCGGCGTCGTCGCCTACGTGCGGATGGTCGACGGCAGCTTCCGCAAGAACGGTCGCATCCTGGCGATGCAGAACGGCACCGAGGCCGACATCGACGACATCGGCTTCTTCCGGCCCGCGATGACCGCCGTGCAGGGGATGGAGGCCGGTGACGTCGGCTACCTGATCACCGGCATCAAGGACGTCGCCAAGCTGCGCGTCGGCGACACCCTGACCGCGCTGGAGCGCCCCGCGAGCGAGCCGCTTGAGGGCTACCGCGAGGTGCGGCCGATGGTCTTCTGCGGGCTCTTCCCGATCGACACCGACCGCTTCGAAGACCTCCGCGACGCGCTCGAGAAGCTGGCCCTCAACGACGCCGCGCTCTCCTGGGAGCCGGAGACCTCCGAGGCGCTCGGCTTCGGCTTCCGCTGTGGCTTCCTCGGCCTGCTGCACATGGAGATCGTGCGCGAGCGGCTGGAGCGCGAGTACGACCTCGACCTGCTGGCGACGACGCCGAACGTGCGCTACCTCGTCCACCTCACCAACGGCGAGGAGCTGGAGGTGCGCAGCCCGACCGAACTGCCCGACCCCGGCACGATCGAGACGATCGAAGAGCCGTTCATCCGCGCCACGATCATCTGCCCCACCGAGCAGGTCGGCGCGGTGATGGAGCTCTGCCAGTCGCGGCGCGGCACCCACGTCGACATGCACTACCTGAGCCCGGTGCGGGTGCAGATTCGCTACGACATGCCGCTGGCGGAGATCGTGCTCGACTTCTTCGACCTGCTCAAGTCCTCGACCAAGGGCTACGCCTCGCTCGACTACGAGCCGATCGGCAATCGCGCCTCGGATCTGGTCAAGGTCGACATCCTGCTCGCCGGCGACAAGGTCGACGCGCTCTCGATCATCGTCCACCGCGACTTCTCCTACGAGCAGGGCAAGAAGCTGGTCGGGCGGCTGCGCAAAACGATCCCGCGCCAGCTCTTCGACGTGCCGGTGCAGGCCGCGATCGGCTCCAACATCCTCGCTCGCGAGACGGTCAAGGCGCTGCGCAAGGACGTTACGGCGAAGCTCTACGGGGGGGACGTCACTCGTAAGCAGAAGCTGCTTAAGAAGCAGAAGGCGGGGAAGAAGCGGATGAAGTCGGTGGGGCGGGTGGAAGTGCCCCAGGAGGCCTTCCTGGCTGTTCTCGAGATCGATGAATAGAGGGAGTCGGGCACCCTTCCCAAAACGCTCGGCAGGAGCCTCGCTTGAGTGTTTTGGGAAGGGTGCCCGACTCCCTCTGCTCAACCACCTCGCCCACGTCACTCCCGTTCGTGCAGGAGGTCAACTGGCCGGCCAACCAGTCCTTTGAAGCGCCTTTGGACCGGTCCGTTCATTGGAGCTCTACTGGCCGGCCGACCAGTCGTTTGAAGCGTCTCTAGACTGGCGCGCCATGAGCGTAAAGACTGAGGCAATAGGCAAGGAATGGCCCGCTACGAAGTACGAGGTGGGCAAGGAGAAGATTGGCGAGTATGCGGGGGTGCTGGGGATCGAGAACCCGGTGCACTTCGATCGCGAGGCGGCCAGGGCGGCCGGCTTCCGTGACGTCGTCGCGCCGCCGATGTTTGCGGTCGTCTACAGCTCGCCGGCGATGGCGCCGGCGATGTTCGACGCCGACGTCGGCATGAACTTCGCCGCGATGGTGCATGGCGGCCAGGAGTTCGAGTGGGGCGAGCCGGCCTGCTCGGGGGACGAGATCACGACCACTGCCAAGTGCGTCGACATCTCCGAAAAGGACGGCAAGGGCTTCTATATCTTCGAGACGAACGCGGTCAACCAGAACGGGGACCAGGTTGCAAAGGGCACCTGGACCCTGATCGTGAGGGGGGTCTGAGATGGCGGACTTGAATCCAGGCGACGCGATCCCGGAGCTGAAGGTCACTCCGGACAAGTACCTGCCGCACCGCTATGCCGGCGCTTCAGGCGACTTCAACCCGATTCACATCGACCCCGAGTTCGCCAAGGCGGTCGGTCTCCCCAACTCGATCCTGCACGGGCTCTACATGATGGGCCTGGTCGCCCGCGCCAACGCGGCGCTCGCCGACGGCGACCCGCGAGCGCTGAAGAGGCTCTCGGTCCAGTTCCGCGGGATGGGCGCCCCGGAGACTGAGATCGTGGTCAGCGGCACCGTTAAGAGTGTCGATGGCGACAGGGTTGTCGTGGACACGGTTGCGGCGCAGGGTGAGAATCAGACGATCCGCAACGCGGAAGCCGAAATTCAGCTTTAAGCGGCAAGGAGCGCCGGGTGGCCCTCCCAAAACGCTCGGCGGGAGCCTCGCTGGAGTGTTTTGGGAGGGCCACCCGGCGCTCCTCATAGACTTGAGGCATGCTTTCGTCTCGCCAGGAGCTCATTCTCAAGCTGGTGGTTGACGCGTATCTCGCGTCGGGGAAGCCTGTGCCGTCGAAAGAGATCGCCGAGCAGCGGCAGGTGGAGTGGGGGCCGTCGACTGTGCGGGCGGAGCTGGCGGCGCTCGAGGCGGCGGGGTACTTGACGCATCCGCATACGTCGGCGGGCAGGGTGCCGACGGAGTTGGGGTATCGGCGGCACGTCGACGCGATGATGGCTACTGGCGGCCCGGCGGCGGAGAGCTCGGTTGAGCTGGAGCTGCGGCGGGAGATCGACGCGGCTATGCGGGAGACGACGAGGGCCCTGGCGCGGGTGACGGATTTGATGGCGCTGGTGACGGCGCCGCCGGAGACGGTGGCGGCGACGATCCACCGGGTCGAGGTGCTGCGGCTGCAGCCGATGCGGGTGATGGTGGTGGCGATCGCCTCCAATGGCGCGGTGGCGAAGCGGGTCTTCGACTTTCCGGGGCCGGTCGATCCGGGCTTGGTCGAGTGGGCTTCCAGCTACCTCAACGAGCAGCTGACCGGCCTCGGCCTCGGCGCTCGCATGATCGCCAGTCGTCTCGCCGATCCGGAGCTGGGGCCGGTCGAGGCCGAGTTCGTCGCCACGCTTGGCGCCGCCTTCACCGAGCTCGAGCAGGAGGAGTCCGCCGACACGCTCTACACCGAGGGCGCCTCACGGCTGCTCTCTGAAGCCCACTCCGCCGACCTGCCCCGCGCCGACATGCTGATGACCGCGCTGGAGGAGCGGGCGACGATGCTGGGCATGCTGCGCTCGGCGCTGGATCAACGCTCGGTCTTCCTCTGGATCGGGGCCGAGAACCCGCGGCCGGAGCTGCGCTCGGTCAGCGTCGTCGGCGCCAACTACGGCCTCGCCCACCGCAATCTCGGCGCGGTCGGCGTGGTCGGGCCGCTGCGCATGGATTACGCCACCGCGATCGCCTCGGTTCGTGGCGCCGCCCGCGAGCTCTCGCGCTACTGCGAGACGGTCTACGACGGTTAATCGATGGCGGGCGACTACTACGAGCTGCTCGGGGTCGAGCGCGGCGCCTCCGACGCCGAGGTCAAGCGAGCCTTCCGCAAGGTCGCCCGCGAGCTGCACCCCGACGTCAACGCGCACGACCCCGAGGCCGAGGAGAAGTTCAAGGCCGCGGCCGAGGCCTACGAGGTGCTCTCCGACCCCGAGCAGCGCCAGATCTACGACCGCTACGGCCAGGACGGCCTGCGCCAGGGAGGCTTCCCACCGGGCGGCGGAGCCGCCGGCTTCGGCTCGATCGAGGAGCCTGCTGGGCGCGGTTTTCGGCGGCGCCTTCGGCTTCGAGGTGAGGCGCGGGCCGATGCGCGGCCAGGACCTGATGCACGCGGTTGAGATCTCGGCCGTGCAGGCGATGCTCGGGACCAGCGTCAAGATCCCCAGCCACGACGGCGAGCGCGAGATCGAGCTGCCCTCGGGGATCCAGCACGGCACCCAGTTCGCCCTGCGCGGCCACGGCCTGCCCGGCGCCAACGGCGGCCCGCCGGGCGACCTGCGCATCGTCATCCACGTGATCGTCCCCAGCGAGCTCTCCGAGGAGCAGCGCGAGCTGGCCGAGAAGCTCGAGCAGTCGCTGGAGCCGCACAACCTGCGCTCCGACGGGGGCGACGAGGGCTTCCTCTCGCGCATGCGCAGAGCCTTCGGTTGATCCGCCTCGCCGTCCGCTGCGCGCCCGAGCAGGCCGAGATCGTCCTCGCCGAGCTGACCGTGCTGGCGCCCAACGGCGTCGAGGAGGAGCAGGGCCCGGGCTACGTCGAGTACGCGATCTACGGCGGCGAGGGAGAGCTGCCCGAGCTGGGCGAGATCGAGGTCGCGGCGGGGGACGGCCTGGTTGAGGTGGTCGCGACCGAGGTCCCCGACGACTGGGCCGATCGCTGGCAGGACTTCCACAAACCGCTCCTGGTCGGCGAGCGGCTCTGGCTGCGACCCTCCTGGGAGGAGCCGCGCGAGGGCGCGATCGACCTCGTCGTCGACCCAGGCCAGGCTTTCGGCACGGGCGCCCATCCGACGACGCGACTCTGCCTGGAACTCCTGCTTGAGCTGGAGGAAGCGGGTGAAGCAGACGGGCCGCTCATCGACCTCGGCACAGGATCCGGGGTGCTCGCCATCGCTGCGGCCAAGCTCGGCTGGGCCCCGATACGCGGCTACGACCACGAGGCACCTTCGATCGAGGCTGCCGGCGCTAACGCTGCGGCCAATGGTGTCAGCCTCCAGCTCGAACGCCGAAACCTCCGCGAGGCACTCCCTGAGCTCGCCCCGACGGTGGTCGCCAACATGACCGCGCCGGTTCTGAAGGCGGTGGCCGGACAGCTTGAGGGCGGGAGGGGCCGAGACAGGGCCCAAAACGCTCGGCGGGAGCCTCGCTTGAGTGTTTTGGGGACCCCTGTCTCGGCCCCGGCCACGCTCATCTGCTCCGGGCTGCTTCCGAGCGAGGTGGATGAGATCGCTGCCGAGTTCGGGGCATGGGGGCTGGCCGAGGCGGACAGGCGCTTGCAGGGGGACTGGGCGGCGCTGTTGCTCCGGAGGTAGCAATATGCTGCCGTCGATGGAGTTCGCGAGCATCATCAGTCCCGGCTACAAGATCGTGCTCACGCTGCACATCTTGGCGGTCGTGCTGGCGTTCGGGCCGACGTTTGGCTACGGCTTCTTCTTCTCGGTTACGCCGCAGTTTCCACGGGCGACGCCGGCGATCCTGGCAGGCGTCCAGAAGGTCGATCGGTATCTGGTCAACCCGGGCATGATCGTGCTGCTGCTCGCCGGGCTCTATCTGCTCGGTGACGGCAATTGGGACGCGAGCGATGTCTTCATCAGTGTCGGCTTCGTCGCGATCCTGGTGCTCTTTGGGCTCCAGCACGGGTTCTTCCAACCGCAGGTGCGCAAGGCGCGGGAGCTGGCGGAACGAGATCTGAAGGCCGGCGATGAGCTCAGTCCCGAGTTCGACGCGATTGCGAAGCGGCTCAGCCAGGTCGGCACGGTTGCCGGGCTGATCGTGGTCGTGACCGTTTTCTTCATGGCCTACAAGCCCTTCCTGTAGAGCGCTGACGGACCGGGCCGCAAGCGGGGGCGCGCTCGATGCATCGCTGCCGGTCGCGATGTTCGACTCGGGAGTCGGTGGCCTCACCGTCCTGCACGAGTGCCTGGTCTCACTGCCGGAGGAGGACTTCGTCTACCTCGGCGACACGGCCTGGTTTCCGTACGGGGTCAAGGACCCGGACGAGCTGCGGCAGCGGATCCGCTCGATCGCGGAGACCCTGCTCGGCGGCCGCGCCAAGCTGCTGGTGATCGCCTGCAACACGGCGACGGCGATCGGCGAGGACGTGGCCAGAGAGGTCGCCGCGACACATGGGGTGGAGGTGGTCCCGGTGGTCGAGCCACAGGCCGAGATCGCCGCCGCGATCACCGACAGCGGCAGGGTCGGGGTGCTGGCGACGCCAAACACGGTCGCCAGCGGCTCCTACCGCCGCGCGCTCGAAGGGCAGGGACGGGCGCTCGAGGTGACCGAAGTCGCGGCGCCCGACCTGGCTCCCTTCATCCAGGACGGCTCGCCCTTCGACGAGGGCGTGCTGGAGATGGCGCGCGGCTACTGCGGGCCGCTGAAGCGAGCCGAGGTCGACACCCTGATCCTCGGCTGCACCCACTACCCGCTGGTCGCGCCGATGCTGCAGCGCATCCTCGGCCGCGACGTGCGCCTGGTCAGCGGCGGCCACGCCGTCGCGGCGGCAGTCCAGCGCACCCTGGTCGGGCAGGGATTGGCCCGTGAGCCCGACGGCGAAGGCGATTACCGCTTCCTCTGCACGGGGGACGCCGAGTCCTTCCGCAAGCACGGCACTCGCTTCCTGCAGATGCCGCTGGGCGAGGTCGAGCGCGTCGATATAAGTGGCCATCGCTAGTTCCGCGCGCCCGATTTCTCACTCTTGGCACATACGTGACCCACGCGTGACTTCAGACTTGCGAGGCTTCAGCCCATGACGACAACAGCCATCGGCAACACCATATATACTCGCCCCGTGGCAAAGGTGATGATCTCAATCCCCGACAACCTGCTCGAGCGCCTCGACGCCCAGGCCCGCGTCAACCGCGAGACGCGCAGCGGCTTTCTCCAGCGGCTGGCGGAACGCGAGCTGCAGGCCGACCTTGAGGATCGACGCAAGGAGGTGGCGCGGCTGCTGGACCTCGCCACGGCGCCCATGGGCGGGGAAGGTGCCAAGCTGATCAGGGAAGACCGGGAATCGCACTGACGTGCTGTTGGTCGACGCCGGCGTCTGGGTAGCAGCGCGCGATCCTGAAGATCGTTTTCACGCTGACGCGCGGAAGATCGTCCTGGACTTCTCGCGCCCGGTCGCGGCCCTCGACCTGACGCTGTACGAGGTCGCAAACGTCATGGGTAGTCGCAGAAAACAGGGGAAGGAAGCCCGCTACCTGATGCAGACACTCGTCACCCGCTGCGGTGAGGAAATTGTGAGGGTCGGTCCCAAGTTGGTCGAGTCGACCCTGGAGATCGCGGTCGAGTATGAGCTCACCGCTTACGACGCCGCATACGTCGCCGCGGCGCGCCGCCATGGCTGGACCCTGGTCAGCACCGACATCGCCGATCTGGTCTCCAAGGGGCTCGCCGTGGCGCCCGACGCGGCCGACTACCCTTAGACCGGATGGGCGTTCTCGAGCAGGTGCAGGCCGACGTGCGAACCGCGATGAAGGCGGGCGATCGCGAGCGCGCGGGCGCGCTGCGGCTGATCGTCGACTCGCTGCAGAAGGACGCCAAGCTCGGCGACGGCAACGAGGTCGCGGTGCTGCAGCGCGAGCGCAAGAAGCGGGCCGAGGCGGCCGAGGCCTACGCCGAGGCGGGCCGCGAGGAGCAGGCGAGCGCCGAGCGCTTCGAGGCGGAGCTGATCGAGGCCTACCTGCCGCAACAGCTCTCCGACGAGGAGCTGGCCGAGCTGGTCGAGGCGGCGATCGACGAGACGGGCGCGAGCGAGCAGAAGCAGATGGGTCAGGTGATGTCGGCCCTGATGCCCAAGGTCGGCGGGCGGGCCGACGGCAAGCGGGTCAGCGCGGCGGTGCGTGAGCGGCTTGGCGCGTAGGCAGCTGACCCTCGACAACACGGTCGCCGCCGAGCTGGCGGGCTCCGAGGACGCGGTCCTGCGCGAGCTGCGCGGCCACCTCCCCTGCGACTTCCACCTGCGCGGCAACGTGCTCACCCTCGACGGCGAACCCGACGACGTGCAGATGGCGGCGACCGTGGTCGACGAGCTGGTCGAGCTGATCGAGCAGGGCCACGAGGTGGCGCCGGGGACGATCGAAGCGGTAACCGGCGCGCTCGACGCCTCCGAGAGCCCGGCGGAAATCCTCGAGGACGTGGTCTGGCGCCACCGCAACACCAAGGTCTCGCCGAAGACGCTCAACCAGAAGCGCTACGTCGACGCGATTCGCGACCAGACGATCACCTTCGGCGTCGGCCCGGCCGGCACCGGCAAGACCTTCCTCGCCGTGGCGATGGCAGCCGCGGCGCTGGCCGAACGCCAGGTGCAGCGGATCATCCTCACCCGGCCCGCGGTCGAGGCGGGCGAGCGGCTCGGCTTCCTGCCCGGCGACATCCAGGCCAAGGTCGACCCCTACCTGCGCCCGCTCTTCGATGCCCTCTTCGACATGCTCGACCCCGACCGCGTCAACGGCTACTTCGAGCGCGGCGTGATCGAGGTTGCGCCGCTGGCTTTTATGCGGGGTAGAACGCTTAATGATTCTTTTGTAATCCTCGACGAGGCGCAGAACACCAGCCCCGAGCAGATGAAGATGTTCCTCACCCGGCTCGGCTTCAACTCGCGCATGGTGGTGACCGGGGACGTGACCCAGATCGACCTGCCGACCGACCAGCGCTCCGGCCTGATCGTCGTCCGCGACATCCTCGACCAGGTCAAGGACATCTCCTTCATCGAGTTCGGCGGCGAGGACGTGGTCCGCCACAAGCTGGTCCAGCGCATCGTCGCCGCCTACGACGAGCACGGCAACCGCGAGCGCGCGGCGCGAGCCGAACACGGGCCGACGCCGGGCTCTTGAGCCTCGACCTCGCCGATGTGCCGGCCGATCTGCGGGGACCGGTTGCCGCAGCGCTCGCGGCCGCGAGCGTCGAGGACGGCCACCTCGCGGTCGAGCTGGTCGGTGCGGCCCGCATCCAGGAGCTCAATCGCGAGCACCGCGGCAAGGACGCCCCGACCGACGTGCTCGCCTTCCCAATCGACGAAACCTCGCCGACCGCGGGCCCGCGCGAGCTCGGCGATGTCGCGATCTGCCCCGAGCACTGCTCCGACGTGACCGAGGCCGCGGTCCACGGCGTCCTCCACCTCTGCGGCTATGACCACGAGACCGACGCGGGGGAGATGCTGGCTTTGCAGGCGACGGTGATCGAGGGGCTGGCGTGAGCCGCTCCGGCTTCATCGGCTTGGCGGGGCGGCCCAACGTCGGCAAGTCGACCCTGGTCAACGCGATCGTCGGCAGCCGCGTCGCGATCGTCTCGATGCGACCGCAGACGACCAGGCGGGCGATCCGCGGCATCCACACCGACACGGAATCCGAGCGCCAGCTGGTCCTCGTCGACCTGCCCGGCGTGCAGCGCCCCCGTGACGTGCTCACCGAGCGCATGCAGAAGCGGGTCGAGCGCGAGCTTGCGGATTCCGACCTGGCCCTGATCGTGATCAACGGCGAGGAGGGAGTCGGTCCAGGCGACCGCTTCATCGCCCGCGCCCTGCTCGGCGCGGGGGCGAAGCTGCCGATCATCTGCGCCGTCAACAAGGCCGATCGGCTCGGGCCGAACGAGCTCGTCCCGGTTCTGGCCAAGGCTGCCGAGCTGGGCGGCGTCGACGAGGTCTTCCCGATCAGCGCTCGCACAGGCGAGGGAGTCGCTGCGCTGGTGCAGCGCATGGCGGAGCTGATGCCCGAGGGCCCCTATCTCTACCCACCCGAGGACCACAGCGACCAGTCGAGCGAGCTGCTGCTCGCCGAGCTGATCCGTGAGCAGGTGCTCAACCGCACCCGCGACGAGATCCCGCACTCGGTCGAGGTCAAGGTCAAAGAGATGAGCGAGCGCGAGGACGGTCTGGTCACGGTCAACGCCGAGGTCTGGGCCGAGACCGAGTCCCAGAAGCGCATCCTGATCGGCAAGGGCGGCGCCAAGGTCGGCGAGATCGGCACCGCCGCCCGCCGCTCGCTCGAAGCCGAGCTCGACGCCAAGGTCCACCTCGACCTTCAGGTCCGGGTGCGCAGCCACTGGCGCCGCGACGACGACTTGCTCGACCGCCTCGGTATCGAGTAGCGACCGCAACTACGATTGCCTGATGTTCGAGCAGGTGAAATTCGACGAGCGCGGCCTGGTGCCCGTGGTCGCTCAGGACGCAGCCACCGGTGAGGTGCTGACGCTTGCCTACGCCAACGAGGAGTCGCTGCGGCTGACGGTTGAGACTCGGGAGCTGCACTTCTATAGCCGCTCGCGGGAGGAGATCTGGCGCAAGGGGGAAACCTCGGGCAACGTGCTGAAGCTGCGCCAGCTGCGCTACGACTGCGACGGGGACGCGATCGTCGCCCTGGTCGAGCCGACTGGGCCTGCCTGTCACACGGGGGAGCGAAGCTGCTTCTACCGCGACCTCGATGGTGACGGCGAGCCGGCGCCGGTCGTGCACGAGGCGCTGGCGGTGCTGGAGAGGACCCTGCGCAGCCGCGCCGCCGAGCGGCCCGAGGGCAGCTACACGGTGCAGCTGCTCGACGACCCGAAGCTGATCGGCGAAAAGGTCGAGGAGGAGGCCGAGGAGGTCGTTCGCGCCGCCCGCGAGGAGAGCGACGAGCGAGTCGCCGAAGAGGCCGCCGACCTGCTCTACCACCTGGCCGTGCTGATGGCCTCGCGCAAGGTTCCGCAGTCCGCCGCGATGGAGGTGCTCAATGGCCGTCGCCGCTGAGTCCGAGCTGAAGCTGACGCCGACGCTCGAGCAGGCGCGTGAGCTCGCCGCGCAGGGCAACGTCGTGCCGGTTTGCGCCCGTTTCCTCGACGACACGGAGACACCCGTCTCGGCCTTCCTCAAGCTGCGCGCCGGCGAGCCCGAGGGCGCGCCCTGCTTCCTGCTCGAGTCGGCCGAGCAGGGCCAGGTCGGCCGCTACTCCTTCGTCGGCTTTCGGCCGCGCTCGATCCTGCGTTGGAGTGACGGGGTGCTCTCCGAGTCCGAGGCGGACGACCGCGAGGTCGCCGATCCCTATGCCGCCGTAGCCAAGTACCTGGCACGGTTCCGGCCGGCGCCGGTTGAGGACCTGCCGCCCTTCAGCGGCGGCGCGGTCGGCTTCTTCGGCTACGACCTGGTGCGCACGGTCGAGCCGCTCGGCCCGCCCAATCCCGACCCGCTCGGCCTGCCCGACATGGCGCTGATGGTCACCGACCTGCTGCTCGTCTTCGACCACCTGCGCCACGAGCTGACGATCATGGCCTGCGCTTTCGCTGACGACGAGGGCGGCATCGACGCTGCCTACGAGCGCGCCGCGGCCGAGATCGCCGAGGCGCGCCGGCGCCTGCGCGGCGCGGTTCCGGCGCCGGAGAGCCCGGCCGTCGCCGAGTCGCCCGAGTTCAGCTCCAACATGGAGCGCGAGGAGTTCGAAGCTGCGGTCGCGCGGATCGTCGAGTACGTCCACGCTGGCGACGCCTTCCAGGTCGTTCCCTCCCAGCGTTTCTCCGCGCCCGCCCCGGTCGAGGCCTTCTCGATCTACCGCGGCCTGCGCGCGGTCAACCCCTCGCCCTACATGTACTTCCTCGAGTTCGGCGACTTTCAGATCGCCGGCGCCTCGCCCGAGCCCCTGGTCAAAGTCACCGGCCGCACGGTCGAGACGCGGCCGATCGCCGGCACCTACCCGCGCGGCTCCGACGAGGAGGAGGACCGCCGCCTCGCCGAGCGCCTCGTCAACGACCCCAAGGAGCGGGCCGAGCACGTGATGCTGGTCGACCTCGGCCGCAACGACCTCGGCCGGGTCTGTGAGTACGGCTCGGTCTCGGTCGACGAGCTGATGGTGGTCGAGACCTACTCGCACGTGCTACACATCGTCAGCCAGGTCTCGGGGACCCTGCGCGAGGACGTCGGCGCGATGGACGTGCTGCGCTCGGCCCTGCCGGCCGGCACGCTCTCGGGCGCGCCCAAGGTGCGGGCGATGCAGATCATCGACGAGCTGGAGAAGGTCAAGCGCTGCTCCTACGGCGGCGCGATCGGCTACCTCTCCTGGAACGGCGACCTCGACACCGCGATCCACATCCGCACCGTCGTCGTCAAGGACGGCCAGATCCACGTGCAGGCGGGCGGCGGCACCGTCGCCGACGCCGTGCCCGCCTACGAGTACAACGAGTCGGTCAACAAGGCGAGGGCGGTCTTCCGCGCCGTCGAGCTCGCCTGCGAACAGCCGGACTGGGCCTGAGCATGCGCGTTCTCGTCATCGACAACTACGACTCCTTCACCTACAACCTGGTCCAGTACCTGGGCGAGCTCGGCGCCGAGCTCGAGGTCGTGCGCAACGACAAAGCCACGGTCGACGAGCTGCTCGAGCGCGGTGCCGATCGCCTCGTCGTCTCGCCCGGCCCCTGCACGCCGGCAGAGGCCGGGATCTCCAAAGAGGCGATCCGCCGCTTCGCCGAGACGGGGACGCCGGTGCTGGGCGTCTGCCTCGGCCACCAGTCGCTGGTCGAGGCCTTCGGCGGGCGCACCGTGCAGGGCGAGCCGATCCACGGCAAGGACGCCGAGATCGAGCACGACGGCCGCACGATCTTCGCTGGCCTGCCCAGCCCCTTCGTCGCCGGCCGCTATCACTCGCTGGTCGCCGACCCCGACCTGCCCGAGGTGCTCGAGACGAGCGCCCGCCTCGGCGACGTCGTGATGGGCGCTCGCCACCGCGAGCTGCCCGCCGAGGGCGTCCAGTTCCACCCCGAGTCGGTCCTCACCCCCCAAGGCAAGCACCTCCTCGCCAACTTCCTGGCGGACCCCAAATGAGCTTCCGGTGCGCCTTTCCCCCCCTATACAGGGATAAAGCGCACCGGAGCGGTGGTGGACGGGTGTGAGCACGAACGACGTGGTGACCCGGGCGATTGACGCGGTTTGTGGCGGGGAGCACCTGACGGCGGATCACGCGGCGACGGTGCTGGCCGAGATCATGGCGGGGCGCAGCAGCGAGGTGCAGACCGCGGCCTTCCTGATCGCGCTGCGGGCAAAGGGCGAGACGGTGCCCGAGCTGGTCGGCCTGGCCCGCACGATGCGTGCCCTGGCGACGCCGGTCAGCACCACCCGCACCGATCTCGTCGACACGGCCGGGACCGGGGGCGGACCGTCGACCTTCAACGTCTCGACCACGGCAGCCCTGATCGCCGCCGCGGCCGGTTGCGCGGTCGCCAAGCACGGCAACCGCTCCGCCACCAGCAAGTGCGGCTCGGCCGACCTGCTCGAGGCGCTCGGGGTCAACATCGAGCTCGAGCCCGAGCAGGTCGGGCGCTGCATCGACGAGCTCGGCTTCGGCTTCATGTTCGCGCCGCGTCATCACAAGGCGACGGCGCATGTGGTGCCGGTCCGCAAGCAGCTCGGCGTGCGCACGATCTTCAACTTCCTCGGGCCGCTGACCAACCCGGCGGGGGCGCAGCGCCAGCTGCTCGGCGTCTCCGACCGCCACTACCAGGAGACGATCGCCGAGGCCCTGGTCGGTCTCGGCAGCGAGCGGGCGATGGTCGTCTCGGCCGAGGACGGCGTCGACGAGCTCTCGATCTCCGCCCGCACCCGGGTGATCGAGGTGCGCGACGGCCGCACCGAGGAGCACTACGTGGAGGCGGCCGACCTCGGTCTGACCACGGCTGAGCTGAGGGACGTGGCGGGTGGCAGCCCCGAGCAGAACGCCGTCGCCGTGCGCGCTGTGCTCAGCGGCGAGCTGGGCCCGCGCCGCGACCTCGCCCTGCTCAACGCCGGCGCCGCGATCTACATCGGCGGCGGCGCCGAGAGCCTTGCCGGGGGCGTGGAGAAGGCCGCCGAGGCGATCGATTCCGGCGCGGCAGCGGAGTTGCTGGGGCGGCTGATCGAGGCGACCGGCCCCGGCGCCGTTTAGGCTTGGCCGGTCAAGTGGCAATGATCGAGCAGCTGATCTCGGTAGCACGGGAAGGGGTCCATAGCCGCCGCGGGCAGGTTCCGCAGGCGGACCTCGAGTCGCGCCTTTCCGCGCGCGGCGAGGATCGCCCCTTCAGCGAGGCCCTGGTACGCCCGGGCCTCTCGCTGATCGCCGAGTTCAAGCGGCGCTCGCCCAGCGCCGGGGAGATCTCCGCCGGGGCCGACGTCACCGCCCAGGTCCAGGCCTACGAGCGCGGCGGCGCGGCGGCGCTCTCGGTGCTCACCGACGAGCGCCACTTCGGCGGCTCGCTCGACGACCTGCGCACGGCGATGGCCGCCTGCGACCTGCCGATCCTGCGCAAGGACTTCATCGTCGATCCGTACCAGCTGTACGAGGCCGCGGTCAACGGCGCCGACGCGGTGCTGCTGATCGTCCGGGCGCTTTCCGACCGCGAGCTGGGCGAGATGTATGAGATGGCGCGCGGCCTTGATCTCGACTGCCTGGTCGAGGTCCACGACGGCGAGGAGCTGCAGCGAGCGCTCGAGCTCGATGCCGACGTGATCGGGATCAACAACCGCGACCTCGACTCGGGCACGGTTGACGTCTCGACCACCTACGAGCTGATCACCGACGTGCCGGCGGGCAAGACCGTCGTCGCCGAGAGCGGCATCTCCTCGCGTGAGGAGCTCGAGGAGCTCGAGCGGGTCGGGGTCGATGCGGTGCTGATCGGCGGCGCCCTGATGAGCGCGCCCGACCCCGAGGCGAAGGCGCGCGAGCTGACCGGCGTCGACGACGCCACCAGCGAGCACCGCCTGCCCTGAGCTCACGGCCGGGGTTTTAGAGCGCCCTTGCTGCCCATTTAGGAATTCCTGAGGGAGCCCTCCTACAGTGCTCCCACGATGAAGAGAACCCTGCGCACACCATTTGTCTCTGCTCTCCTCGGCGGCGCGGTGGTCGCCGCCTTCTTCGCGGTTGCGATCTCGGCCGGCTGGGTCGACGCCAAGAGCACGACCACGACGACGATCCCGGCACCGCTGACCGCGCCGGTCGCCAACAGGGAAAGCGGCGACACCAACACGGTCAACCAGATCTACCGGCAGGACGGGCAGGGTGTCGCCTTCATCGAATCGACCCTGGAACCGGAAGAAACGTCCTCGGCCTCGCCCTTCAACCCCTTCGGCGAAGAAGAATCGCGCGGCGGCGGGATTGCCACGGGCTCGGGGATCCTGATCGACAAGGAAGGCCACATCCTCACCAACAACCACGTGATCGAAGGGGCCTCCAAGGTCGAGGTGAAGCTCGGCTCCTCCGACACCGAGCACGAAGCAGAAGTGGTCGGCGCCGACCCGGCGACCGACGTCGCCCTGCTCAAGGTGAACGCCCCCGCGGGCGAAGAGCACCCGCTCTCGCTGGGCAACTCGGCGAAGGTCCACGTCGGCGACCCCGTGGTCGCGATCGGCAACCCGTTCGGCCTCGATCGCACCGTCACGGCCGGCATCGTCTCCGCTCTACAGCGTCAGATCCAGGCGCCCAACGGCTTCTCGATCTCGCACGTGATCCAGACCGACGCGGCGATCAACCCGGGCAACTCGGGCGGGCCGCTGATCGACGGGGCCGGCCAGGTGATCGGGATCAACTCCCAGATCCAGACCGGCGGCAGCGGCGACGGCAACGTCGGTATCGGCTTCGCCGTGCCGATCAACACCGCCCGCGAAGTGGTCGAACAGATCGAGAAGAACGGCAAGGTCGAACACGCCTTCATCGGCGTCAGCGGCGGCAACATCACGCCCGCCCTGGCCAAGGCGCTGAAACTTCCGGTTGAACAGGGCGTCCTGATCAACGAAGTCGTCAAGGGCAGCCCGGCCGACAAGGCCGGCCTCGAAGGCGGCGACACCGAAGCGACGATCGAAGGCGCCCAGGTCAACCTCGGCGGCGACATCATCACCGAAGTCGACGGCAAGAAGGTCAACTCGATGGAAGAAGTGGTGGATGCGGTCAACTCTGCTCATCCGGGGGACAAGATGGAATTGACGGTCATTCGGGGGGCGGATGAAACCAAGCACGTGACGGTCACTCTGGGGGTACGGCCGGCGAAAGCCGAATAGCGGCACGAGCCAGGCGGTAGAGCGCCGGGTGGCCCTTTCCAAAACGCTCGGCGGGAGCCTCGCTGGAGTGTTTTGGAAAGGGCCACCCGGCGCTCTGCGTCTTACGCGGTGCCTCGATCGCAGCTTTGGTGGGACGTAGCCCGAGGGATGCCGCCGGGGTAGCTCCCGTACCCTGGGAGCGTGCGCGTAAAGATCTGCGGCATAACGAATCTCGATGACGCGGCGGAGGCTGTGTTGCTGGGGGCTTGGGCGATTGGGTTGATTCATTACGAGAAGAGCCCGCGGGCCTGTCCTGCTGATGAAGCGGCGGCTATTTGTGCTGCCTATCGGCGCAAGTGCGAGGTGGTTGGGGTGTTTGTCAATCCGGAGCTGGAGGAAGTGGCGAAGGCCGTTGAGGGGGCTGGGTTGACGATGGTGCAGTTGAACGGGGCCGAGGGGCCGCAGTTCTGCGCCGAGGTGGCGCGGCGGACCGGGGTCAAGGTGATCAAGGCGATTCACGTCGCCAGTGGGGCCGAGGTGCACGGGGCGGAGGTCTACCGGACCGATTTCCACCTCTTCGATCGGCGCGGCAAAGGGCTCTGGGGCGGGACTGGCGAAAGCTTCGACTGGGGGCTGCTGCGCGAGCATCGCTCCGAGATTCCGGCGATCGTGGCCGGTGGGCTGCGGCCCGACAACGTCGCCGAAGCGATCGCGGTGACGCACCCGTTCGCGGTTGACGTGGCGAGCGGGGTGGAGGCCGAGCCCGGTCGCAAGGACCACGCGGCGATGGCTGCCTTCTTCGAGGCGGCCGGTGTAGCTAGCGTCCCGTCGGCATGAGCGCCGTCGAGGAGAGATTTGGCCCCTACGGGGGTCGCTACGTGCCCGAGACTCTGATCGCGGCGCTCGACGAGTTGAGCGCGGCCTGGGCGGAGGCGCGCGAGGATCCGGCCTTCAACGAGCGTCTGCGTCTGCTCCATCGCGACTTCATCGGCCGGCCGATGCCGCTCTATCTCGCCGACCGGCTCTCCGCCAAGGCGGGCCGGCGCGTCTACCTCAAGCGCGAGGACCTCGCCCACACCGGCGCCCACAAGATCAACAACGCGATCGGCCAGGCGCTGCTCGCCGAGCGGATGGGCAAGCCGCGGGTGATCGCCGAGACTGGCGCCGGCCAGCACGGCGTCGCCACCGCCACCGCCTGCGCCCTGCTCGGGCTGGAGTGCGTCGTCTACATGGGCTCGGAGGACATCCGCCGCCAGCGCCCCAACGTCGAGCGGATGGGCCTGCTCGGGGCCGAGGTGGTGCCGGTCGAGGCCGGGGCGCGGACGCTGAAGGAGGCCAGCAGCGCGGCTATCCGCGACTGGGTGGCCAACGTCGAGAGCACCCACTACATAATCGGCTCCGCGGTCGGCCCGGCGCCCTACCCGGCTCTTGTCCGCGACCTGCAGCGGGTGATCGGCGAGGAGGCGCGAGAGCAGGCGCTGGCGGCCGAGGGCGCGCTGCCGGCGCGGGTGATCGCCTGCGTCGGCGGCGGCTCCAACTCGATCGGGATCTTCACGCCCTTCATCGACGACGCCGAGGTCGCCCTGATCGGGGTCGAGGCGGCGGGGGAGGGGGTCGATACCGATCGCCACGGCGCGTCGCTGGGCAGGGGCAGCACCGGTGTGCTGCACGGGTCGCTCTCCTCGGTGCTCGCCGACGAGGAGGGGCAGATCATCGAGGCGCACTCGATCTCGGCCGGGCTCGACTACCCCGGGGTCGGTCCCCAACACGCCTACCTGAGGGATACGGGGCGTGCCAGCTACTACGCGGTCACCGATGCGCAGGCGCTGGCCGCGTTCTCCACGCTGACGCGGCTCGAGGGGATCATTCCGGCGCTCGAGTCCTCGCACGCGATTGCCTGGTTCCTCGAGAACGGCGAGGCCGGTGACGGGTATGACGTGATCTGCCTCTCGGGGAGGGGCGACAAGGATTTGGCCGAGGTGCTGGAGTGGCGCGACAGGGTTGGGGGATGACTCCCTTGAGTGACAGCGGCGAGGGAGGAGCCCAGGGGGTCATTCGCCAGAGCAACAGCGGGGAGGCTCTGTCGAATGACCCCCTGGGCTCCAGGCTCGCGGCGTCCCGGGGGGCGGAGCGAATCGCGGCGGCGTTTCAGCGAGCTAAGGATGAAGGCCGGGCGGCTTTGATGCCGTACATGATGGCCGGGTATCCGGATCGGGAGACGGCCATCGCGGTGGCGGAGGCTTATGCGGAATCGGCCGATCTGGTTGAGCTTGGGGTGCCCTACTCCGACCCGTTGGCCGATGGGCCGACTATTCATGCGGCCGGGACCAAGGCGCTTGAAGGGGGGGCGACTCTCGAGACGGCCTTGGAGATCTGCGGGTTGATCTCGGACCGCGTGCCGGTGGTCTTCATGGTCTACGCGAACATGGTGCTGGCCCACGGTGGGGCCGAGGCGTTTGCCGAGCGGGCGGTCGCGGTGGGGGCGGCGGGGGCGATCGTGCCGGATCTGCCCCTGGAGGAAGCGGAGCCGGTGCGGGAGGCGTTTGCGGCGGTGGGGCTGGCGCTGGTGCCGCTGGTGGCGCCGACCACGCCGGCGGAGCGGCGGGCGCGGATCTGCGCGGCGGCGCAGGGGTTCGTCTACGTCGTCTCGACCGTGGGGACAACGGGCGAGCGCGATGAGCTGCCGCCGGAGCTGAGCGATCTCGTCGTCGCGACCAAGGCCGACGCCGAGGTTCCGGTGGCCGTCGGCTTCGGCATTGGCACGCCGGGCCAGGTTGCCCAGGTCGGCGAGGTCGCCGACGGGGTCATCGTCGGCAGCCGGCTGGTCCGCGCCGCCGGTGAGGCGGGCGGTCCGGAGGCCGCGGCGGAGGCGGTTGGCGCTTTCCTGCGCGATTCCCGCGCCGCGCTCGCCGGCTGAGACGGCAACCGCGCGAATGGATAGGATGCCGCCCGCATGGGAATGGTGATCTCAGTCTTTCTCGCCCTCGCCGCGACCACGGTCGTCTACGCCGTGCTCGGCCAGGGCGGCGGCGTCTCCGGGCTCGTCTTCTTCGGCATCCTGCTGATCGGCGCCTCGGTCCGCGTGTTCCAGCCCAAGTCCTGACGACTCAGGCGCGCACGGCGGTCACCTGCAGGTACTCGGGTTCGAGCACGAAGGCGCGGTCGCCGGCCGTGTTGCACTTCGCCAGCTGCTCGCGCAGGTCGGCGTCCAGCGCCGCTTCGCCGTCGGGGTCGAGCCGGTCGAAGGCGAGCTTGATCGGGCCGAAATAGGTGCGGAAGATCTCCATGTAGTGGTCGATCGAGCGGAACGGCTGGCGCGAGGCCTTGCGCTCGAAGCGCAGGTCCGTGACGCCGTCGCCGAAGAGCTCGCGCACGCGCTCCTGGGTTCCCCAGAGCACCGGCGGGGTGAAGCCGGGCGGCGGCGGGACGTGCTTGGCGACGATGGCGAATAGCTGGCTGACCGGGCCGTCGGGGACCCAGTTGGCCATGCCGATACGGCCGCCCGGCGTACAGACGCGCAGCATCTCATTCGCCGCCTGCTGCTGATCGGGGGCGAACATCGCGCCGAAGACGGAGGCGACGACGTCGAACTCGCCGTCGGCGAAGGGGAGCTCGGCGGCGTCGCCCTCGACGAACTCGACGTCGAGGCGCTCGGCCGCGGCGCGCTCGCGCGCCCGCTCGAGCAGGGCGGGAACGAAGTCCACTCCGGTCACCCCGCCCCACGACCGCCGCGCCGCCGCGATCGCCGCGTTGCCGCTGCCGGTGGCGACGTCGAGGACCCGCTCGCCGGGAACGACCTCAAGCGCTTCGACCAGCTCCTCGGAGGCCATCATCACGACCGCCGCGACCACCGCGAAGTCCCCCTCCGACCAGGTTGCCTCCGTCCCGCCTCCCGCAGCGCCTGCATGTCCAAGGCGTCACTCATCTCATCCACCCCTTTCCGGCTCGCCCAATCTGAACTGCAATCAAATTCTCTACCTGCGGGGCCGAGAATTTGATGCAGTTCAGCGAACCTAGCGCTTGGTCGCGCATCCGTCACGGCTAATCTGGGGTGGATGCGGATCGGCGTGCTCACCGGCGGCGGGGATTGCCCCGGCCTCAACGCGGTGATTCGCGCGATCGTGCGCAAGGGCGTCGAACACTGCGGCCACGAGTTCGTCGGCTACCGCGACGGCTGGCGCGGCCCGCTGGAGCGCGACAGCACGCAGCTGGGAGTGCCCGAGGTGCGTGGCATCCTGCCCCGCGGCGGCACCATCCTCGGCGCCTCGCGGACCAATCCCTTCAAGGAGGAGGGCGGCCCGGAGCGCCTGGCCGAGAACCTGAAGGCCGACGGGGTCGAGGGCCTGATCGCGATCGGCGGTGAGGACACGCTCGGCGCCGCCTCGCGCCTGTACGCCGAGCACGGCGTCCCGGTCGTCGGCGTGCCGAAGACGATCGACAACGACCTCGGCGCCACCGACTACACCTTCGGCTTCGACACCGCGGTCAACATCGCGATGGAGGCGATCGACCGCCTGCACACAACGGCGGACAGTCACCACCGGGTGCTGATCGTCGAGGTGATGGGCCGTCACGCCGGCTGGATCGCCTTCCACGCCGGCCTCGCCGGCGGCGCCAACGTGATCCTGATCCCCGAGCTGCCCTTCGACCTCGACCGCGTCTGCGAGTTCGTCGGCCGCCGCTTCGAGCATCACTACGCGCCGATCCTCGTCGTCGCCGAGGGCGCCCAGCCGCTCGGCGGCATGCCCGAGACCAAGAGCGAGAAGCTCGACCAGTTCGGCCACGTCGCCCTCGGCGGCATCGCCCACTGGCTCGAGGGGGAGGTCGAGCAGCGGACCGGCAAGGAGGCGCGGGCGACCGTGCTGGGGCACGTGCAGCGGGGCGGGACGCCGACGGCGTTCGATCGGGTGCTGGCGACGCGGTTCGGGCTGCATGCGATCGATGCTGCGGATGCTGGGGACTGGGGCAAGATGACTGCGCTGCGGGGGACTGACATCGAGCTGGTGGATCTCAGCGAGGCGACTGCGGAGCTGAAGACGGTGCCCGAGTCCCTCTACTCGGAGGCTGAGGTCTTCTTTGGCTAATGGCAAGGCAGGGGAGGGACGGGTGCCCCCTCCCAAAACGAGCGGCAGGAGCCGCTCTTGAGTGTTTTGGGAGGGGGCACCCGTCCCTTCTCCGTCTCGTATAAGACCAACGAAGCTGGCAAGGGTCCGCGGTGGGTGGCGCGGGCAGTGGGGGTAGCTGCGGTAGTTGCGGTAGTTGCGTGCTGCGGGATGCTTGTGGCTGGCTGTGGCTCCGGTGGCGTCAGCAAGGATGCGGCCGTCACTGCTTACGTCGAAGCTCCGTTGTGCGCTGCCGCGAAACAGGAGCTGGCGAAGCACGGGGGGCGGGCCGGCGACCTGCGGGTGCGAGCTATTTGCCTGCCGGGTCCTCGCGAAGCTAAGAAGCTAAACCTCGCAACGCTGGGAGCCAGCGCACGTCGAGCCACTGAGGACTCGACCTCGGTGGCTTACCTGGAAGCCCCCGACCCAAGCGCCTCCCGCTTCGTCCACCCGATCCTGGAAACCGCCGAGATCCCCTGGATCTCAAACAGCTCGGGTAAAGCCGCCATGTCCCGCCTGCTGACCCTGGTTCCCGAAGCCAACTCCGGCTCCCTCCGCCAGTCGCTCCGCGAAGAACTGAACGAGTCGTAGAGAGGGCCGGGAGCCCCCTCCC